>CAVUPW010000007.1:0-24226 GCA_963743345.1 uncultured Solirubrobacterales bacterium | reverse complement strand
TGGATCTGCTCGAATGCGTCTGGCCGGCTGCCCTCGAGACGGCAAGGCAGCCGTTCAAGTCGATTACCTGGGTCGCGACGGTGAGCGTGATCATGACCCGCGACGGCGGTGACCTGGCTCGGACCCGCCGGGTCGAGCGGCGCGTCCGGCGGCAGGAGCCGGCGCCACAGCTGCGCCCGCTGCCTCGCGTCCGGCGGATCGAACCCGACGATGAAGTCGCAGGCGCCGCGCGAACGCGCCGTCCAGGTTCTGGCGGAGGTTGGTGGCCAGGACGACGAGGCCCTCGAAGCGCTCGATCCGCGAGAGCAGGTAGGCCGTCTCGAGGTTGGCGTAGCGGTCCCTCGCGTCGCCCACCTCGGTGCGCCGGCCGAACAAGGCGTCGGCCTCGTCGAACAGCAGCGCCGACCCGGTACGCTCGGCGGACTCGAAGGTCGCGGCCAGGTTCTTCTCGGTCTCGCCCACCCACTTCGAGACCATCCGGGACAGGTCGACGACGAGGAGGTCGCGGCCGAGCGCGCCGGCGAGCACCTCGCCGGCCAGCGTCTTCCCGGTCCCCGGCGGGCCGTGGAAGAGCAGCCGCAGGCCTTCCCGGCCCGGGCGGCCGGCGAGGAACCCCCACCGCTCCAGCACCGTTTCCCGGTGCGCGAGCCGGGCTGCCGCCTCCAGGAGCTGGGACATGACGTCCCCGGAGACGACCAGGTCGTCGAAGGTGGCCACCGGGTGGACGACGACCGCGCCGGTGGGCGGCGCCGAGCGTCGAGGCGGTCGAGCGCGCGCGCGACGTCACGGGCGCGGACAGCGAGTCCCGGTGAGGCGGCTCGTCGCCCGGAGGTTGGTGGCCGCCTCGGCGAGGTCCGCCGGCTCGGCGGTCGCGGGACCGACCGGGTGTGACGGCGGCTCGAGTTCCGGGAAGGCGGCCTGGAGGGCGACGCGGCGGTCCTCGCGCCCGAGCGGCGCGAAGGGGATCTCGATCAGCGGGCGAGGCCACGACCGGATCGTGGCGCCCTGACTGAGGCAGACGGCGACCGGCCAGGACACGGCGTCCGAGTTCGGCGTCGAGGTGATCGGCACCGTCCGCCACCACGACCGGGACCACGCCCCGGGCCAGCGCGTGCAGCGCGATCAGGGCGATACCGCCCGGGGATGGCGGCGCATGCCTGATGATGCGCGCGGTCCTCCCGGCCAGCTCGGCGAGCGCGGCCAGGCGGGCTGCCGCCGCGAACGGCCGCTCGCAGGCGGTGACGGCGACGACGGGATCGAGGCGGCGGAACGCCTCCGTCACGGCGCGCGCGGTCCCGGTGTCCGACCACCCGCCGAGGCCGCCGGCGACAGCCGGGCGCCGCCCATGGCCTGCACGCGGGAGGCCACAGGTCCTCGCCCCTCAGCGCCTCCCAGACGGCCGGCCCGGGAACGATCGCCGCCTCCGAGAACGGGGCGGCCCGGTCGAGGCGCACGACGCCGCTGCGCCCGAGTACGCCGGCTGCGAGGCGCTCGCGGACCGTCTCCCGGCGGACCACCGGCGGGCCGGCTGCGAGGCCACCGCCGATGAGTCCGGCCTCGGCGAGCGCGGCGGCCAGCCCGCCGGTCGCGACCGGCCGGTGCTCGGGGTGAAGGTCGCGGAGGACCGACGCGAGACCTTCCCGTTCGCCCGGCAGGCCGGCGAGCACGAGCAGATCGAGGTCGAGCGCGTCGAGGCCAAGGCGGGCGGCCACCCGGTCGACGGGCTGGACCTCGGTCGCGGCGGGCAGCGAGAGCACCGATCCGTCCGCCGCGTCCGGGCCCGCTTCCCCGGCCAGCAGCCTGAGGAACGTCGCCTTCTGCGACGCTGGTTCCAGTTCTTCGAGCAGCGCGGCCAGCCGCCCGGCCATGCGCAGCCCGGCCAGATGCAGCCGCTGCCCGGCGGTGGGGGACGCGGGCGCCGGAGCGGCGGCGCAGGTGGGCGGCGCCGCGCCTGGCGCGCCGGCGTCGGGCACAAAGGTCTCAGCCATAGACGAACCTCACAACGCAGCCGAGCCACGGGAGGTACCCGAGGTCGAGGTCGAGGCCGGCGCGGCGCACATCGGTCGATACCTCCACCAGATCCAGGCGGACGTCGATCCATCCCGGATCGGCCACGACGCGGCCCCGCCGGCGGCACACCGCGGCGAGAAGCTCCTCCTCCGGGGCGGCCGCGAGCTCGGACGGCTCGAGCGCCGCCCGGAGCGCGGCGATCAGCCGCTCGGCCTCTCCGTCGGCCAGCCGGCCGGCCGCGGGCGGAAGCTCGCCGCGGTCAAGGCCGGAACGCCAGCCGGCGATCGGAGCCCGCCCGCACAGGCACGCCAGCGCCGCATCCTCGGGGTCGGGCGCCGCTGCCAGGGCCGAGCAGCCGTTCGAGGATGCGCGTGCCGACCTCGTAGAGGACCCGGACGAGCCCGGCGTCTGCCAGCTCGCCGCTCGCGGCGCGCTCGGGCAGGCCGCAGCGCTCGACGAGGTGCAGCAGGAAGGGCAGGCCGCCGAACTCGGTCGCCACGCCGGACCGCTCGGCGTAGACCGGGGGCCCGGCGCCGGGAACGAAGGCGTCCGCACCGGAAGCGGCGGCGCCGGCCTCGGAGGCCGAGGCGCCAGCGCCCGAAACAGCGGCGCCGGCCTCGGAGTTCAGCGTCGCGTCCGCGGCCGGCGCTCCCTGCGCGACCGGCGGCCGGATCGGGCCCGTGCCCGCCGGAGGCGCTGAGCGGCGCGGCGTCGTTCCCGCCGGGAGCCCGCTGAGCGGCTGCGGCGTCGTTCCCGGCCAGCAGCCCGCTGAGCGCCCTGCGTTCCCGCGCCGTCGGCACGCGGCGGCTGCGGCCGAGCGATACCAGCGCCGCCGCGGTGACCAGGCGCATCACGCGTGCCGCCGGCCCGAGCGCGAGCGACGGCTCGCCGTCCAGGAGCGCCGCCGCGCTCGCCGCCGCGATCGACTGCGGCGGCAGTTCGGCGCCGGCCAGCAGCATTCTGCCCAGCGCGCCCCGCGCCAGCAGGGCCATGGCCTGCGCGAAATCGGCATCGCCGGGTGCGGACACGCCGCGCCCGAGCACGTCCGCCCAGTCGGGAAGGGGGCGGCCCATGGCGCTCCACGCCGCCCGCACCAGGCCGTCGAGGCCGGCCGGGCCGACCAGTCCGGCGAGTGAGCCCAGCGCGCCCGCCTCGGCGGCCGCCGACAGCAGGCCGGGAAGAGTGCCGGCCGCCTCGGCCAGGGCGGTGGCCAGGTGCCCGCCCGCCGCCGGCGGCTCACCGGTGGCGGGCCAGAGACCGAGCTGGCACCACGCCCACTCGCGGCTGTGATCACCGCGCGACAGTGACACGGCCACGTCGAGCGCCGCGTGGGCGCGAGAGCGGTAGCGGACGACGGCCGCCTCCTGGCCGCGGGCATCCGACACCGCCGTCTTGACCGACGCGGCGATCGCCGCGGCGAGCGTCTCCAGCAGCTCGTCGTCGGGCACGTCAGCGGCCACGCATACCGGCGGGACCTCGACGGCCCGGACGCATACCACCTCACCGTCCCCGGCCTCGACGTCCATGGCCGCGTCGAGCGGCCCGCGGGCGAGCGCCCGGCTGAGCCGCTCGAAGCGTCCCGGGTCGGAAAGACCGGCCGCGAGCGGGCGCCACCAGACGGCGAGGTGGTCGATGACGGTGGTCGCGCTCACGTGTCCGTCCTCGTGTCGACGCCGAGCCGGGAACCACCCGGCCTGATCCCCTGGTGCGGGCGGCCGATGACGGCATCGGTGCCCAGGCCGCCCCCGCCGACTTCGAGCTGGCGCCATCCCGCGCTCGGCCCCACCATGGACGTCAGCTCGACGTGCAGTCCCAGCCCCACGCGCATCCCCGCCCCGACCGTGCACAGGTCGTAGAGGGTGTGCGCCGGACGGTAGCGGTCGAGGAGGTCTGCCACGCACTGCAGCTGGTCCTCGTCGAGCAGCCGCGGGATGATCACGGAGAAGCGATGCGCATGCCGCCGGAACGGGTCCTGGGCCAGCCCCGCTCCCACGGCGCCGCCGCCCAGCGCCCGCAGCCGCCAGGACTCGACGATCACCGGCCGCACGCCGAGGAAGATCTCGAGCATCCGGGTGAGCGCCCCCAGCGTCCCGCGGCGCCGCCACAGGCACGTGACCTCCGCCAGCAGCTGGCGCCGCGAGGCTTCGCTCCACCGCTCGTCCAGCGCGAGACCGAACAGCGACGCCACCCAGCTCAGCGCCTCGGCCGGGGCGCCGAACGGCTCGAGCAGCAGGTCCCGCGAGGCCGCGCGGGCGTCCATGTCCGCCAGCTCGCCGTCCGGCAGCGACAGGTAGCGGAACAGGAAGTCAGCACCGGCGGGGTCCTCGGAGAACACCCCGGGCAGGCGGCCCATCCAGTCGGTGCCGGGGTGCTCGATCCGCACCGCGCGGATCTGCGGGCTGAGCGCCGTGTTGCCCCGCAAAACCAGGCGGACCCAGAGGTAGCGGCCCGGCTCGGCGTTCACGATGCCCTCGTAGGTCTCGAAGGCATCACCCGGGCTCCTTCGCAGCCACGGGACCTCACGGCCGACCTCGCGGTAGCGGAGGGGATGGGTCGTCGCGAGCGCCGGCGCGAGGTCGGCCGCTACCAGAGGCGGGGTCGCGAGCGGCACGTCCGGGTTCGCCGGATCGACGTTGGCCGGGACGACCCGGGGGATGCTGTCGCCGTTCGCGGCGTAGATCCCCGGCTCGTCGTCGGCGGTGACGCACGCGATCTCGCACGGACGTGCCGTCCGGGATGCAGGCGTCGACGAAGACCCTGCCCCAGCGCTGCTGGTAGTCGCCGGCGTCGAGCTCGAACACGTCCACCTGCCCGCAGGAGGCGTACACCAGGCGGGCGGCGACGGCGAGGCGGAAGCCCCCGTCCGTCCAGTAGCCGATGAGGCCGTCGGGCGTCCGCGCGATGCCCCGGCCGTCGTAGCCGCGCGCGTCGAGCGGAGGGTTCTCCGCGCTGACGCCGCCGGCGGGTGCGAAGGAGCGGAAGTCGTCACCGGCGGGGCCGGCGATCACCACGTTGCCGTCGCCGTCCAGGGCGATGCCGCTGGCCCACGGGAACGGGCCGAGCGCCGCGGAGGTGCGATCGTCGGCCACCGGGACGGCCCAGCTGTCGCCGGACGGCGACCGCCACAGCATCCAGATCCGGTCGGCGCCCCCGCACGCGACGGCGATCGGGAGTGCGTCGGGGCCGACGGCGCCGAGCGCGGCGGGGGGGACCGGGACGGGGACCGGCGCGCGGCGGGCTGCGAGCCGCAGCAGCGGCACGCCGCGGTCCGCGACCGCCACGAGCACGGCCGGGCCCGCGCCCGCCAGGCCGGTCGCCGCCGCGGCCAGCGAGACATGCCGGAACGCCACCCGGCTGCCGAGGTCGAAGACCCAGATCGTGCCGGTCGCGCCGTCGAGGACGTACAGGTGCTGGTCGAGGTCGACCGCGATCGACGCCGGGGTCAGCGCCGGACGCGGCGGGCCCGAGGCCGCCTGGAATTGGCCGAACGGCGGTGGCTGCGCGGTCGGCGAGCAGGTCGACCGCGCTCGGCTGGTCACCGCGCAGCACGAGCGGGTCGCCGGGCCGCCAGGCGATCCACTGCACCTGGCCGGTGGCCAGGTCGCCGTGGTAGAGGCAGCCGCCGGGATCGAAGGCCAGGCCCGCTGGGCCGGCGGCGCCCGAGCCCTGCCATGCGGCCGGGGCCGGCTGCTGCCAGGCGAGCGAGACCGGTCGCCGCGCTGAGGTCGACGGCGGTGTCCTGATGGCCGCAGCGCAGCCACTGATCGGTCGTGCAGACCGTCGAGAGCGAGCGCACCGGGGCCATGTCAGCACTGGTCCATCGGGACGGGGATCGGCAGGAGGGTGCTCGGCGGCGGCGGCGCGGGGACGGCCTGGCCGGGGGCGAGCGGCGTGCCGGCGACGACCGTGATCGAGGAGAGCTGGACGACCTCCCACGGCTGGAGGATCACGGGCTGCGCCGGGTCGACGGCCTGCCACTGGCCGCTGCCGTCGAGCTCGCCGAGCTGCACCGGCTCCAGGTAGTCGATGCCCTCGACCTGGAGCGCGGCGGCCATCAGCTCGGGCCCGAACACCTGCCGGCCAAGCGGCCAGCCGCCGCCCGCGGGGCCGTATGGCGGCAGGGGAGACAGGTACTGGCGAAGGATGGTCTCCACCCAGTTGCACACGGCATTGCCGCTGTAGCCCGGCTGCGCGTGGACTCCCACCGACACGGCGATCTGGTGGTAGGTCGGCGGCACCACGTACAGCTCGGTGGTGACCAGCCTGCGGGGATCGAGCCGGGCGCAGACCGCGGACAGCAGCGACCGGTCGGGCGTCGGCGCGTCGGGGTGCACGCGGGTCGGCGCTCGGCCAGACCACGACGGTGACGACTCCGGCCGCCTGCTGGTCGAGGGTCGGCGGGTAGAAGTGCGGCAGGCACTCGGCCCGGCCCACGCCCTGGATCGAGGCGAGCTCGGCGAAGTCGCCCGCGGTGACCGCGCGGTCGTGGTTCGACAGCTCGGCCGGGATCCGGGTCATCGCGTCTTCGATCGTCTCGGCGTCCGCGCCGCCGGACAGGGCGACCGGGTTGGCGACCGTCACCGCGGCGCCGCTGTCGATGGTGGACACGGCCCCGGGCGCCACGTTTCCCGCGCTCCCGCCGCCGTAACGGTACGACAGCGCCCGGATGCGCTCGTTGATCTGGAACGCCCGCCCGCGGAGGGTGTCGCCGCAGGTGACCGTGCCGCTCGCGGCGTCGAGCAGGTACACCCGGTCGTCCGGCCCCGCGCCGGCGAAGGTGTCGACCCGCCTCCAGGTGACCCAGACCTGCTGCTCCTCGACCTGGAGCACCAGGCTGGCCGCGTCGACGGAGCGGTTGACCAGGGCGAGCTGCTGGCTGGCCATGCCGTTCCCGGTGCCGACGAACTCCGGGCCTGCCGTTTGCATCTGGTCGACCGTGGTCGCGTTCACGCCGACGTAGGACAGGTCCGGGATGGTCGTCGCCGGACTGGCCGGGTAGGCGCGCAGCCAGAACACCACGGGCGGGTTGTCGTCGAGCACCGGGGGCCAGTCGCCGGTGCCGGCCAGGTCCGGGCTCGGCGGGGTCACCGTGCCGACCGGCCAGCCGGCCGAGGTCAGCCCGGCCGGCAGCCGGATCGTGGCCACGCCGCCCCTGGTGAGCCCCGCGGTGCTGTCGCCGTCCAGTTTCGCCGGGACGTACACGGGGTCCCCGTGATCGCCGGTGTGGGCGACCGAGATCTGCCAGTTGACCGTCGGCGGGGGAGTCGCCTGGCCGGGAGGCGGCGGGGGGTCGAGCCCGGCGCACGGATCCACCTCGGCCATCGTGGGATACTGGCCGGTGAGCCAGATGCCGATGCTCAGCGCCTGCCCGTCGAGCGGGCTGCCCGGCCTCAGCAGATCGGCTGGGCTCACGCCGTCGCCCGCGATGACGGCGACCCACAGCGTGCCGTTCACGCTCTGCGAGACCTGGAGCGAGTCCACGCCGGCCGCGCCGGGCGACGTCTTCAGCGTCTGCGGCGCGTAGAACACCGGCGCCTCGCCCGGCGCGAGCCCGCCCCTGGCGTCGATGGCCCGCTGGACCGCGGCGACGAGTTCCGGCGTGGTCGGGGCCGGAGCGCGCATCTTCACCAGCGCCCGCGCCGTGACCGGCAGCGAGACAGCGTCCTCGAGCGTCTCGAAGGGTACGCTGCCCGGCTCGCACGGTGCTGCCCTTGTCCACCTGCGGCGCCGGGCCGAGCGAGGGGCTCTGCTGGCTCAGGGTGACCAGGCCGCCGGACGGCCGCGCCGGGAGCGGCGGCACCTGGAGCATGCGCAGCAGCCACAGGCGGGTCGCGTCCGGGATCTGGTTGAACCGGTAGAGCAGGTTCTCGCCCAGGAAGGCGAACAGCTCGAGCAGGGTGACGCCCGGATCGCTGGCCTGCTGGTTCGTCCACTCGGGCGTGTAGGCGGGGATGCGGCCGAGCAGTTCGGCGACGAGCTGGTCGTAGGTGCGGTCGTCCAGGACCGGCACGGGCAGGGTCACGTCGCCCCCCCGGTCCCGGCCGTCGGCACGGTCACGCCGATCGAGCCGGGTGCCTGGTCGCGCACGTGCACGTAGGTGACGGTCACCAGCGCCTCGGCGGGGTCGTCGCCGGGCACGACCTGCACCGAGGTGACCGTGATCCGGGGCTCCCAGGTCTGCAGGGCCGCCTGCACGTCGAGCGCGATCTGGGCCCGGGTGGAGGGGGTGTTCGGGTCCATGAGGTAACGCCGCAGGCCGGCTCCGAACGTCGGGCGCATGACCCGCTCGCCCGGCTCGGTCTGGAGGATGAGCCGGATCGACTGCCGGACGAGGGCCGCGCCGGACGGACCAGTCGAGCGAGCCGGTGGCAGGATCGGGAACGAACGGGAACGCGACCCCGGTGCCCAGGCGGTCGGTGCTCGCGCTCGCGCTGCCCGCTGCGGCGAGCACGCTTGTCGGGCCGGTGCTGATGCTCATGGGACCGCCTGCGACCGGTCGACGTGCGGCGCGAAGATGAGGTCCGGCGGCGGGACCGGGTTCACGGAACCGGACAGGAGCATCTTCGCCAGCCGGATGCGGTCGGGCAGCGGCGGCGTGGGCCTTGAGGACCTGGCTCGCCGTGACCGGATCGGCAGGTCCGCATCGCTCATCATCTCGGTCGATGCCGGAGTCGATCTCGGGCGTCCGAACGTGGCGTCCACCACCCCGCTCGGCGGCACGGCCGCGAGCGCGGCCTCGAGGCCGGCGTCGGGCTTCACCTCGGGCGGGATGCAGAACTTGAGGAGCAGCATGAACCACAGCTGGAAGATGAGGATCACGATCGGCAGGAACAGCATGAACACGAACGTGGCCACGATGGTGATGAGCGGTATGGCGAACGTGCAGATCTCGGGGCCGCCGACCTCTCCACCGGGCGGGAAGCCGGCCTTGGGCATGAGGCTCTGCGGCCTCTTCATGATGACGCCCCCGGTCGAGCCGGGCGGCAGGGTGAGGGCGTCGGACTGAAGCTTGTTGAGGTCGGGCAGCTGCACCGTGACCGGCCGGTTCGCGGTGCCCTGCAGGTCGAAGTGCGGGGCTAGGCGGTAGCTCTCGGCCGGGTCGCTCCAGGTGATCGGGCAGTGGCATTGCGGCCCGGTCCGCGGGCAGGCGGCCTTGTGGCGGCGGACGAAGCAGCGGATCTCGTAGGTGCTGTCGTCGTCGAAGCGCGCCGTCCCGTTCTTGTCGACGTCGGCCGACCCGGTCGGGACCAGGCCGTAGTAGATCGTGGCGCCGGCGGCGTCGCTGCCGGGGTTAGCCGGGTCGGCGATGAGCGGCCGCAACGGGAACCAGCCCTCCGCGAGCTCGGTTGGCAGCTCCTCGACGGCTTTCCAGCGGCCGACGCCCGCCAGCGGCGCGGGCGGGCTGGCCCCGCCCTGGGCGGTCCCCGCCGGGCAAGCCGGCATATCGACATGAGTGTGGGTCGTCGGGTCAACGGCCTGGGGAATCCAGCCCTCGAGCCGGCGCCGGAGGCCGATACCCGAGGCCCAGTCACGCACCGCCGCCTGGTGCTGCGCGACGAGGCTGGCCGCGGCCTCCCGGCGGGCCTCGAGCTTGCGGACATGCACGGTGGCGGTCTGGCGGAGCCGTGCCGTCGCGAGCTCGGCCTCGGCCGAGGCCAGGCGCTGCTTGGCGCTCGCCAGGCGCCGCAGCATCGTCCGGGAGGCGGCCCGCTCCTCGATCGGCACGTCGAACAGACGCCGCCGGATGACGAAGCCGGCCTGGCACACCTGGTCCCTGGTGACCGGCGGGAAGCCGGTTGCGTCGCAGTGGAGCTCGCAGGTGACCAGGTAGTGCCGGTGGTGGGTGTCGAGGTAGAGCTTGCGCACTCCGGTCGGTTTCCGGATGGGGTAGCCCAGCGGCGAGGACGCCGGCGTGATGGCCACGACCTCGTCGATCTCGGTGGAGGAACTTGAGGCGGAGCTGCGGATCGGCCAGGAACGTGTTGACCAGATCGGATGTCTCGTACTTCTGCAGCGCCGGGTGGCTCGTGCGCCCGTGCCCGGTCTGGGACGGCCAGTGCCACCACGGCGCGACGAGCATCCAGGGGTGCTCCTGACTCCCCGCCGCGGGAGCGGCGGCGCCAGCCTGTGCTGCGATGCTGGTCACCAGACGTTCCCCGCGCCCGGGGTGTAGCTGGGCGAGACCACGCCGACCGAGGCGACCATCGTGGTGCAGTTGATGATCCCGTCGTAGGTGGCGACCGGCGCGTGCACGTTGAGGGCGGCCGCGGTGACGTCGACCGTGGCGTTCGCCTGGATCGCGATGCGCCCGGCGATGTCGAAGGTGATCACCGAGCCGTTGGCGTGCTGGATCTCGACCTGCTGGGCGGCATCGTCGAGCACGATCGTGTGCCCGCTCTTCATCGAGATCGTCACCTTCGCCGCGCCGTCGGTGTCGTCGAACTCCAGCAGGCTGCCCGCCCGCGACTTGATGAGGCGCTTGTTGTTCGGCCGGGTGGGGGTGACCGGCATCATCTCCTGGCCGTTCCAGGCCGAGCCGACGATGTAGGGACGGCGCAGGTCCCCGGCCTCGAACGCGACGACCACCTCGGTGCCGACGGCGGGGAGGGCCACGAAGCCCTGGTCGTCGTCCGCGTAGGGCGACAGCAGGGTGGCCTTCGCCCGGACCGAGTCCCCGTCGGACCCGAGCCAGGGGAACTTGCACCTCGATGCGGCTCAGCCGGTCGGTGTCGACGATGTTGGTCACGATCGCCGGGTAGAGCCCGAAGTACCGGCCCGCCCCGGGATCGGCGACGGGCGACGCGGCGGACGCGAGGCTGCCGGTCATGATGCGTTCACCGTCGGGCGCTCGGCGTCGAAGTAGGTACGGTGACCCAGGTGCAGGTCATAGGTGTGCCGCACGCGTGTGGCGTAGTAGCCGTCGCCGTCGAACGGCTTCCCGACGCGATCGAGGGTGAGGCGGCTGCCGACGACCATCTCGGGCGACCCGGCCGTGACGCCGCGGACGGTGACGAAGCGCCGGGCCCGGCGCAGCATCTCCGCCGTCGCGAACGCCTGCGCCTCCGCCTTGCACCAGCGGGACCTTCGTCACCCGGTGCGCGCGCAGCGGGCTGATCGCCTGGGCGAGCACCTGCGGTCCGGTGCGCCCGCCGGTCACCTCGGCCTGGATCGTCGACGGCGGGGCGGTCTCGTCGATCGTGTCCCGCTGGCGCGCGTCGAAGCCGGACACCCGGACCGTCGCCGCCTGGTGCGCGAGGTCGCCGCGCACCGAGACCGACAGCAGCTCGTTGCCCTGCGTGAGGGTGAGCGTCGTGCCGGGCCGGTTCGCGCGCGAGCAGACGTGCAGCGTGCCATCCCACGCCCACACCTCCGCCGCGAGCAGGCGCGCCCGGCAGCGGAGGAAGTCCAGGTCGCTCTGGTTGAACTGCTGTACGACGTCGTAGGTGGGGCCGTCCACCCGCACGTCGGGAGTCAGGCCGTGGCGCGACGCGATCGTGCGGGCGAGGTCGGCGTCGGACACCTGGGTGTAGGTGGCCGATGTCTGCGTCATCCGCAGTCCCATCAGCTCGTCCTCGGCCAGGACCGTGATGTGGGGCACGTCACCTTGCTCGAAGGAGACCTCGATCGCGGAGACCGTTCCCTTGAAGACGATCTTCTCGTTGCCCGACGGGCCGAGGGACACCTCGATCGAGCGGCCGTAGTCGAACACCGAGCCGTCGAGGTACTCGACGAGGTCGCCGCTCGACGGCTGCCGGGTGGCGCTCGCGACGACGTGCAGAACGAGGCGGCGCAGGCCCTCGATGCCCTCGTCGATCTCGACGCGCAGCAGGTCGCGCCCGAGATCGGGCTGCAGCGTGCCGCCGGTCTTCACGACCGGTGCGGAGCTCGAGTAGAGCGGGGCCTCAGGCATCGTAACCGGCTCCCGCCGTGCGGGCCTGCGACTCGGCCTCCATGGAGCACATGGTGCGGTACCGCTCCAGGTCCTTCCAGGTCGGCGCGAGCGGGCCGTCGCCCGGGCCCTTCGCGCCGCCCGGAGCCGGGCCCGCGGGTGCCATGTCCACCGTGGAGCTCACCTCGCCGACGTGGACGCTCATGACGGCCCCCCGCAGCCGCATCCGCATGCGCTGGTGTCCGGCCGGTCGGCCCGGCAGGCCCGCCCGGCGGACGTGCCGAGGGTCCCGGCCGGCGGCCAGGTCTGCCCGCGGGCGACGTCGTGCACGAGGGCGACGGCCGCCCGGCTCGGGATGGCGATCAGCGGCCGGAGCGGCACTCCGAAACCGAAGCTCGTCGCCCTCGGGTCGGGGGGGAACTGCGGGACCGGGCCGCCGGCGCCCGTGCCGCTCGTCCCGGCAGTCATGCCGCGTCCCCGCCATTCCGCTCGGTCCGCCCGCCCCGGCCGTTCCCGAGGCCGGCGCCGCGGGGCCTCGCCGGCGCGGACGGGCCGGGCGCGAAGGCCGCCCGCGTGGCCGCCGCGGCGGCGGCGGACTGGCTGAGCGCCTGCTGGGCGATGGCCTGGCTGACGCCGCCGGCGGCGGTGAGCGCGGCCGGGCTCAGCGACCCGGCCGGCGTCATGGCGCCGCCGGCCGAGGTCACGCCCGGGTCGTTGCCGGCGGCGGGCGACGTGGCTCCGGCGTCGACGCCGATGCCAGCCGACACGCTCGCCGACGAGGAGAAGTCGATCTGCAGGCCGGCGTCGAGGTGCAGCGGGTCCGCGATCCCGGCCGCGAGGCTCTTCCACGTCGAGGGGTCGAGCCCCATCCGGGTGGCGAAGTCGGCGGCGGACTCGCCGCCCAGCGCCGTGCCCGTGCGGTCGGCGGGCCCGCCCGGGCCCGGAGCGCCGGTGCCCTGGCCGGCGCTTCCCGGCGGGACGGGGTCCGTCGCGGCGCTGCCCTTGTTCGCTCCCGCGCCGAGAAGGTTGGCATCGAACTGCGGCATCTGCTCCTTGATCGTCACCGACGCCTTGGCCCTGAGCGGCACGCCGCCGTCGGAGAAGAGGTTGTACTCGAGGTTGAGCCCCGACATGACCCCGGCGACCTGGAGGGTCCCGAAGATGAACAGGACCCGCGGCGGGACCGCCTTCGGTCCCTTTGTCTTCGGGAGCAGGAAGTACTGGAGCTGCGCGGTCAGTGTCTGGACATCGGTCGGATGAGTGGTGGTGCCCTGATCGGCCGTGTCCATCATCAGGTCGAAGGTGAGCGTCGAGGACGACGATCCCTGGAACGTGGTGTTGGGGCGGCCAACGGACTTGCCGACGTCGGTGTTGTTCGTGAGTGCGAGGTGCAGCGACGTCGGGTTCACCTGCACCGGGATGGGCTTTGAGCCGGGGATCGGCTGGGGGTGCGCGGTCGGCTTCGTGTCGATCTCCTGCAGCGTCGCCTTCTTCAGCGTCATGACCTACCCAGCCGGAGTCCCTCGTGGGCGATGTGAAGCTCTTCGATCGCCACGTCGCCCGTCTTCGCGTTGAGCTGCGGGCCGACGAGCTTCGCCGGCAGCCCGCGGGAGAAGCTCCAGGTGGCGACGACCGCATTGGCCGCGCCGAGCACCTGGATGGTGCCGTCGTAGCGGCGGATCGGCCGGACACCGTCCACCACGTCCTGGAGCCACTGCCAGAGCTGCGAGTCCACCTGGCCGCCTGGCGGGGCGAACATCCCCCGCTTCAGCACGAGCTTGGTGTACTTGGCCCGGCCGGCTCGCTGCACGACCGCGTTGTTGCTCCCGCCCTCGGGAAACTCACTCACGTCCATCTCGACCTCGAGCCCCGTGCACTCCTGGAACCCGCCCGAGCCGAGCGCTCCCGGGGCGCGGCTGCCGGCGCTCCCGGTGAGCGAGACCCGGAAGCGGAAGGTCGTCGCGAGCAGGGTGTCAGCCACCGAAGGTCTCCGTCGTGAGAGCGCCGTCGGCGTCGCGGGAGATGCTGACGATGATGAATTCCAGTGGCTCGGCGACGGCGAGCCCGATCTCGCACACGAGCTGGCCGGCGTCGGCCTCCAGGGGCAGGACGGCATCCGAGGCCGTCCGGACGAAGTACGACTCGGCCGGGGTCGCGCCCGCGAACGCCCCGGCCGCGAACAGCTGGCGCAGCAGCCCTCCGAGGAGCAGTTCGAGCGTGCCGCGGAGCACCCGGTCGTTCGGCTCGAAGACCGTCCAGGCCAGCTCCGACAGCACCGTCCGCTCGACGAGGGACACCACGCGGCGCACGTTCAGCTGACGCCAGGCGGGGTCGCGGGACAGCGTGCGCGCCCCCGTCAGCCAGATGCCGTCGGTGCGGACCAGGTAGACGTCGATGCCGCTCTGGTGCAGCGCCGCGTGGCGGGCCGGACCGACCCGGTCGGTGACGTCGACCGCGCCGGCGATGAGCTCGTTCGCCGGGCCGTGCGGGACCCCGTACAGGACCTCGGTACGGGCGATGATCCCCGCGGCGAACGCGGACGCGTTCACGGTGACGAGCGGCGAGCCCGCGGGCCCCAGCGGCACCCGCAGCCACGGGTGGTACGCCGCCGCGTACGAGGAGTCGAAGCCCGCCCGCCACTGCAGGACCGCCCGCTGGGTGAGGCCAGGCGGTACGTCCAGGAGGGCGACCGCGCCGAGGAGTTCGGCGCAGGACACCAGCTGGTTCTGGAGGGTGACGATGGTGGCGAGCCCGGCCGCATCCAGCGGGTCGATGCGGAGGCCGTCGAGGCCGGGCGGCCGCGGCGTCAGCGTGGCGCTGCCCGGGCTCCGCACGCACGGGCCGAAGGTGGCGCCCGCGACGGTGGGCGGGTCGGCCACGGGAGCGGTGACGGGAAGCGGCGCGGGCGAGTACAGGTCCGGCACGACGACGCTCGCCACCTCCGGAACCCTCAGCAGCACGTCCAGGCCGTCGGTGGCGGCATCGTCGCCCTCGAGCAGGGTGCCGAAGAAGTCGCCGGGGGACACCGCGGCGTAGCGGTCCTCACCCGGCGCCCCCAGCGAGGCGGTGACCGGCGCGAGCGTCACGTCCGCCGGGACGATGCCGTCACCCGATCCGGCCAGCTCGACGAGGTTCGAGCCGGCCAGCAGGGCCTGCCCGATCCAGTTCGGGTGCGCGGGCAGCAGGCCCAGGCCCTCGAAGTGCTCGCTCCTCGCCCGCAACGGGTCGCGATCGACGACGTCCAGCGTGGCGTCGACGCGCTCGACGTACACGGGCGTGCCGGCCGGCCCGTCGAGCAGCGCCACCCGCTCCTGCCCGGCGTCACCCGCCTTCCCCCGGGTCTGGACCGAGTTCACCGAACGGACCACCCGGCTCCCGTCCGGCAGCACGAGGCGGAGCCATGCGCCGGCCGTGACCTCGGCCTGCGGGTCGAGGATGAGCGCCGAGGGCTCCGCGCCGAGGCAGGCGACCGCGGAGGTGGCATAGGACAGGGTGAGGGTGAGGCGGTTGCCCCACGAGCCCTCGTTCCTCGCGGTGAGGGAAACGGTGCCCCCGCCCACGGCGGCCAGCGGCGCGCCGAAGTCGTAGCGGGAGCGGCCGGGCACCGCCACGCTCCCGTCGCTGACCCCGACGAGGTCGGGCACGATCCGGACGATGTGCGCACGCCGGCCGCCCTGCTGGAAGAAGGCGGCGACCGCGTAGGGCAGCAGGCCCGGGCCCTCGAAGGAGCCGAAGCGCTCCACGTAATCGTCCCAGCTCTGCACGGCCACGGGCAGCGACCGGGTCCGGACGACTCCGTCGGGGAAGGGCCAGGCATGCGGATCGGCGAGCTCGAAGGCCGGTCCCCTCGGCGCGACCCCGGCGAACGCGGCCACGTCCATCCGCACCCCGACCAGCACGCGGGGCGCGATCTGCGGGACATAGATCACGCCCGGCGCGCCGAGCGTGACCGTCACGACGCCACCTCCGCCCCTGGCGAGCTCACTGGTATTCGATCCCTTCGTGGACGAGGTGGAGTTCCTCCATCGCGACCTCGCCGCCGCCCTTGGCCGCGAGCGTCGGGCCGACCCACTTCTTCGGTTGCGCGTTCGTCAGTACCAGGCTCAGGACCCTCTGGCGTGACTCGTCGAGGATGTCGATCGTGACGGTGCGGGGCTGGTAGGCGCCGTCGCGCACGGCCGCCAGCCACTTGAAGATGTCGGTCGAGCCGATGAGGCCGCGCTTCAGCGTGACCTCGTCGAGCTTGTGCGTGTTCGGAATCTTCATCGTCGTGTTGGAGCCGTAGTTGCCCGCGCGGTACTCGGAGTAGTTGATCTCGTTGCCGAGCCCCGAGACGTCGGAGAACCCGGCGTCGATCGGTCCCGTCGGGCATGTCTCGAACTGGACTCTGAAGTTGAATGCCCCGTAGGGGCCCTTGGGGGTCTCACGCTTCGTGGCCACCTGGTTGTCCCTTCATCGATACTGTCGCCGCCCGGCGCTAGGACGAGGTCGCGTCGGCGGTCCACTGGCCGATCCGGAAGATGACGAACTCGGCCGGCCTGGTCGGGGCGACGCCGACGAGGCAGATCATCCGGCCGTTGTCGAGGTCGTTCTGCGTCATGGTCGATCGGTCGCAGCGGACGAAGTACGCCTGGTCCGCGGTCGCCCCGAGCAGGGCGCCGGACAGCCACTGGACCTCGGAGGAAGTCCTTCACCGCCTGGGCGACCTGCTGCCACAGCGTCTCGTTGTTCGGCTCGAAGACCGCCCACTGGGTGGCCTTGTCGATCGAGTGCTCGAGGTAGATGAACAGGCGCCGCACGTTGATGTACTTCCAGAGCGGGTCCGAGCTCAGCGTCCGGGCGCCCCACACGCGGTTCCCGCGATCGGGGAAGAAACGCAGCGCGTTGATCCCCTCGGGGTTCAGCACCTCGTCCCGGCCCTTGTCGATGTTCGACTCGAACCGGTCGAGGCCGTGGACCACCTCGTTGGCCGGCGCCTTGAAGACGCCGCGGGCGACGTCGACGCGCCCGTAGATGCCGGCCATGAAGCCGGACGGCGGGAGGAGCAGCTTCTGCGGCGGCGCCCCCGGCACGATCTGCTGGTCCGGGTCGATGATCTCGATCCACGGGTGGTACAGGGCCGCGTAGGTCGGAGTCGAAGTTGCCGCGGAACTCGCGGATGTCGTTGATCGAGGACCCTTGCGGGCCGTCCACGATCGCGAAGCGGTACTGGAGCGACTCGCAGTGCTGGATGAGGAGGTCCGCGGTCGCCATCCGCTCGTCCGGGCTGTCGAGTGCCCCCGCGTCGGGGACCGCCTCGATGGCGATGTCGTCGATCTCGCCCAGCGCGTTCAGGCCGGTCGCCTTGATGGTGGCGTCGTCGAGGTCGGCCGGCTGGCCGTAGAAGTCGGACGACAGCGGCAGCTCGCCGTCGTTGCCGCCGGCGAGCCGGACGGTCGTCGAAGGCGGCGAGGCGGTGCCCACCAGTCCGAGCAGGAGCGAGATCGCGTTCGCGCCCGCGACGGAGCCGAAGTCGTAGTCGAGCCAGACGACGGCGTTCTCGTCCACCGGATGGTGCTTGTCCAGGATCTTGCCGATGAACTGGGGGTCGTTCGGGTCCAGCCCCAGCCGGGTGTAGGAGTCGGTCCGTTCCGGGTCGACGGAGACCGGATACGTTGAGCTGGACGATGGAGAGCAGGTCGGTCACGCCCGGCTGGCCCGGGCTGCCGTCGGCCCTCGAGAAACTCTGCGTCCTGTCCGGGTTCACTGTGACGATCCGGAGCGTGTCCTGGTTGAACGCGGCCTTCGCCGGGGGCAGCGGGCCGGGGCCGGGCACCACCTCGACGATCGTCCCGGTCTTGGCCGTGGTCGCGAACGGCTGGCCGCCCGCGGCGTGGACGCCGACGTCGCGGCTGCGCGTGACGGTGGTCGTGATGGCGACGTTGCCCATGCTGCCGGGCCAGCGCGCCCTCCAGGTCGCGGTGGACGGGGTCGGTGTCGGGACCTGGAAGGTGGCGAAGGCGACCCCGAGGGACGTATCGCCCGGCTTCGGCTTGAAGACCCGGGAGATGTACAGGATCTGGCCGCCGTTCAGGAAGAACGCCCGCGCCGCGTGGGCCAGGTAGGGAAGGCGCCACTCGCCGCCCACGAAGATCTGGTCGAGCTTGCCGTAGGCGAGCTCGAACTCGGGGAAGCTCGTGACCAGGAGCGGCTGGCAGGTCGACGGGCCGCCCGGGTAGTAGACGGGGCCGAACGGGGCGAGCCCGGCGAAGCCGGTCGTGCTGGTGGGCACCCCTTCGATGGTGCTCGCGCGGTAGCTGACCTCTTCGACGTAGACCCCGGGAGCTAGGTACTCGGGCATGGGACTCCTTACCGGGACCGCGGCTAGGGGATGACGAACGGCTGGCGCGGATGGGAAACGGTGCCCTTCACAAAGCTGAGCGTGGCGGTGACCGCCCTGCTGAAGTCCGGCGGGGGCGTGCGGCCGCCGGACACCGTGTCGGCCGAGCCGGGCGCCGGGAGGACCTCGGGTTCGAGGTCCCAGAGCGGGTCCGCCTGCGACTCGGCCGGGCTGTCGATGGCGGCCGGGGCCGGGCGGACCGAGATCGTGAGCGTGACGCGCGCCAGCGCCGAGCCGGGGGTGAACAGCCCGGCGTCGCTCGACTCCACGACGAGATAGAACTCGCCCCGGTCGTCGCCGTGGGCCCAGCCGAGCGGGTAGCCGTGATCGGCGTCGACGGCCGAGACGCGCGCCCAGCGGGCGATGCTGCCGTCGCCGCGGAGCACCCTGCCGCGCACTACGGTGGCGCCGGCCTGCGGGCCCCGGTTCGCGCCCGGATACAGCACCGGGCGGAAGACCCGGCTCGGGATCGGCGGCCACGGGGCGGACTCCGCCGCCTGCTCGGCGGCCACGACCGCCGCCTGATCGGGCACCGGAAGGCGGAAGCGACGCGGGACGTAGCGGCGCCCGGTGTCGTACAGGCGCACCGCGAGCGGCGAGGTGAGCCCGCGAACCGAATAGGTGATCGCGAAACGGCCGGTGCCGTTGCGCCGCACCGCCGGCAGGCCGATGCCGACCTCGTAGTTGCCGATCGCCCCGGCGCCGGCCGGCACCGGATGCGGCCTCGGGACCCGCTCGAGCGCGAGCCGGACGCCGGGCAGCGGCGCGGCGCCGCCGAGGGCGCAGACCGGGTCGATCCCGGCCGCGAGACGCCAGACGGTTTCGGCATAGGCGGCGGGAAGGTACTGATTGACGCTCATCGGGGACTGACCCCCGCGATGATCCTGGTCGCGTCCGGCGATGGCACGTCGACCGGCTCCGCCGCGGCCGGATCACGGGGGAGGATCGAGCCGCTGATCATGACCATGCGGGCGATGTAGGGAACGCTCATCCGGAAGTCGCACTGGAGTGAGTCGAATGTGCGCATGAGGTCGTCGGTGGCCATGTCCTCGAGGTAAAGCTGCACCGCCTCGCCGGGTTCCCAGTCCCCGCTGGGATACAGCAGCGGGCCCGACAGCGCGCCGAGCGTTTCCAGCGTCTGCAAGGCCTTGCCGATGATCTGGTGCTCGTCCTCGGCGTTGTCGGCCCACGGCGTGAGGAGGTAATGGAGGTCGAGCGGCAGGTAGGAGTGGCCGTCCACGCTGCCGATCGAGGACCAGGCCGGGCGCATGGTCTTATTGAAGTCCACCCGGTACAGCAGGATCGACAGCGCGGGCGTCGGCGAGATGAGCGAGCCGGCCGACAGGTCGAGGTCGTCGGTGCGAATGAGCACCGCGTGGGTCGCATGGCTCGCCACGGGCGGGTCGTCGGCGAAGGCGACGTTGAGGGCGGCCTCGATGCTCTTGCCCACCGCGCCGACGCTGCGGAAACCTGCCATGCGACGATCCTTGGGATCTCGCGTCACCCAAGCGTCACCGACGCCACACGCGGACGGCCGATCGTGACGCTGCGGTGACGCGCGGGGTGGGACCGTGGCACTTGATCCACGCGGCTGCAGATATGCGGTTAGTGCCGATGGGATGCCCCGATGAGCGTTGCCCGCGAAATCGTCCATACGGCCGTCGGGAACAACGCGGCGTTCGGATCGCGAGGGAGCTTGCCCATGTCCGATGAACTGGTGGAGCTGGAAGGAAGTCATCGCCACCCCGTCGCGGGGGCCGAGCGCGTGTGCAGCGTTGCTCCCGGGGAGGAGATGACCGTTACCGTCTTCGTGCGCCGCAACCCGGACGCTCGCCCGGTCGCCGACCCCGCCGCGGAGGCGCGCAAGCATCCACGGGATCGTCTCTATCTCTCGCCGTCGGAGGTGGAGGCGAGCTTCGGGGCGGCGCCAGCGGACCTGCAGGCGGTGGTGGACTACGCCGAGTCCAGGGGGCTGCGGCCGGGCGCCGTCTCGACGGCAACACGCAGCGTCCGGATCACCGGGCAGGCCGGAGCGCTGGGTGCCGCTTTCGGTGTCGAGCTTGGTTACCTCCGGTATGGTGACGTCACCTATCGTGGCCGGGTCGGCCCGGTGAAGGTCCCGGCCTCGCTGTCAGGCGTCGTCGAGGCCGTCCTCGGATTTGACAACCGGCCGGTCGGGCGGAGTTACCTGCGCACCCCGAAGGCAGGGACTGGTCGTGTCTGTCTCGACGCCGCCGCCGAAGGGCTGCTGCCCGACACGTACCTGCCGCCCCAGGTGGCCGAGCTGTACCACTTCCCGGCCCACTACGATGGCACCGGCGAGACCGTGGCGGTCCTCGTGTTCAACGGCGACATCGGCTCTGGCGTGAGCGCACCGGGTGGTTACGACCTGCCGACGGCGAGCAGGTACTTCACGCAGGTGCTCGGCACGAAGGCCCCGTCCCTGACCAACGTCGTCGTTCAGGGCCCAGGCAACCAACCCGGTGACGGGACAAACCCCTACGATGTGTCCGGCGAGGTATACCTCGACCTCTGCATCGCAGGCTCACTCGCTCCCGGCGCGAATATCGCGGTCTACTTCACCCAGCTCACCGAGCAGGGTTGGGTCGAGGCGATCAGGCACGCGGTCACCGACACGGTGAACCAACCGTCGGTCATCTCGATCAGCTACGGCGGCCCGGAGGACGATCCAGGCACCTGGACGAAAATGGCGATCAATCAGCTGAACGACGCATTCAAGGCGGCCGCGGCGGCAGGGCTGACCATCTGCTGCGCGGCGGGGGACAGCGGAGCCGCGGACGAGCCGGGTACGACCACGGTGCACGCCGACTTCCCCGCTGCCAGCCCGTGGGTGCTCGCCTGCGGCGGCACGCGCCTCGAGTCCGCCGGGGGCGCGATCTCCAACGAAGTCGTCTGGAACCACCTCGCCGACGGCAACGGCGCCACCGGCGGAGGCGTCTCGGCCGTCTTCCCGCGGCCGAGCTGGCAGTCTGGCATGCAGGCGGTGCCGCTGGCCGGCACGATACCGCCACCGGACGGCCGTGGCCTCCCGGACGTCGCTTCGCTAGCCGACCCCGAGACGCCATTCGTGGTGGCCGGCCCAGGCGGAACGCTGCAAGCGGGCGGCGGCACGAGCGCGGCGGCACCGCTCTGGGCGGCCTTGATCAGCCGGCTCAACCAGGCTCTCGGCGCCCGAGTGGGATACCTGAACCCGTTGCTCTACAGCCACCTCTCGGGCGCGCTCCGAGACATCACGAGCGGCGACAACGGCGGGTACCAGGCCACTCCCGGGTGGGACGCATGCACCGGATGGGGCTCGCCTGGCGGGTCGTCGCTGCTGCAGGCGATGCAACCGCAGGCGATGCAACGGCAGATCAAGGAGCGGATTTCCGCCGCGGGCGGAGCTGAGCTGATGGGAGGTCAAGAGATGGGCGGCCAGCAATCGATGATGAATCAGCTTCTCACCTTCATATTCCTGGAGAAGCTACTGGACGATCGCCGCGGAAGCAGGACCGACGACGGCGACTTTCCCGATGTTCTCTCCCTCCTGCTCCTCACCAACATGAGCGTCCCGTGGCAGGCCCAGACGACAGGAGTGCCTCAGCCCCCAATGATGACCGGAGGCGGTGGATCGGACATCAGCAACGCGGTGGAGCTGCTATTACTCCTATCACTGCTGAGCCGCCGGACTTCCGGGAACGTCGATAGGGCAAAGGCCGGCTGGGGAGTTGTCAACGGTGTCGCGAAGCCTCCCGGGCAGGCCATCTCTGCACGGAAACATTGAGTCGCTCGCGTACCTGATCCCGATCAGTCCTCCCCAGCCGACGTTCAACCTTGACTACCGGGACCTGCAACGAACCGAACCTGGTCCGCGGGGACGTCGAGCATGACACGAAAGGAGATCACGCGGAGCCTCTCCCGGTAGCGGATGATCTTCAGCGAGACCTCTTCTACCGGGGGCTTCGCGTCTCTCTGGTCATCTCCGCATATGTCCGCGTGTCTGCCCGGATACCCGATTTGTCCCCGCGTGACTGAGTCACCTTTGGCGAGAAAACCTCATTATCCGGCTCGCCACTCCGTGTTCATCGAAACTACATATTCTGCTAACAGCCCACGGGTACCCCCGGCCGATATGGCTCGCCAAATCCGTGTTCAACGCTAGTGCAGTTCGGTTCAATGGCCTGGCGCCGAGCGTTCTTCCGCTGTCCCCGTGCTGGCACCGCAGCTCGCGGACCATGCATGCATGCGACTGTCTTCACGTCCTGGAGACATTATCCGCGGAAAGCAGCCTTGACATGTATCTGCTCGGGGCCCATTGTCTCCCTAATGGTGACAGGGGGGTGACGTTGCGGTGCGTACGTTTGCGACGAACGGGCGCCCCGACGGGAGAGCCATGGATGGACATCAGGTTGACAGGCCGGTTCATGACCTCAAGCAACTCGACGCCGTGGTCGTGCACCTGTTCGCTGGCCCCTACGTAACAATGGGCACAGAGCGCCGGGAGGTGCCCGAAGGAAGCAAGCAGCTGCTGGCGTTCGTCTCGTTGCGTCGAAGGCGGGTTGAGCGCCGCCAGGCGGCCGGAACTTTGTGGCCGTTAGGTGACGAAGAGCGGGCCGCCGGCAACTTGCGATCCGCGCTGTGGCGGCTCCGCCGGGCGGGCATTAACGTCCTGCTTGCGGACAAGTGGTCGCTGGCGCTGAACACTGACGTGCTTGTGGACCTGCACCTCATGGAGCAGTGGGCCGCGCGGCTGATCGAAGGGCGGCCCGCCGGGCGCGACCTGACCGTCTCACCGTGGGTGACTGATGCTCTGGATCTGCTGCCGGGGTTTTATGACGACTGGGCGCTGATGGAACGCGAGCGCATCCGGCAGCGAATCCTGCACGCGCTGGAAGCGCTCAGCGAAAGGCTGGCCGCCGCGGGGCGCTTTGCTGACGCCGTCGAGGCAGCGATGCTGGCCACCAGCGCAGAGCCGCTCCGGGAAAGCGCACAGCGAACGCTCATCAAAGCGCACATTGCCGAAGGCAATGTGACCGAAGCCCGCCGTAGCTACCGTGCGTATCACGATCTGATGTACCGGGAACTCGGCGTGACGCTGCCCGACGATTGTTCTGCAGGCCTAGGCATTCCAGAGGCCCGGCCGAGCCTCGCGGGCCGCCCCCGGGTGGCGCCGTCTCCCCAGGTCGCGTCGCCAGCCCGGCGGTAGCGGTCGGTGCTGGTCACATTCTTTGGTACCGGCTCGCTGCCGTCAGGATGTTGCGTCAGGTGCCTGTGTGTGGCGAGAACCCTGTCATTGTCGCTGACCTGGTCTCCTCGGGGAGATCGAGTTAGCCGTCCGGCCGCCAGAGTAGCCCTCGCTCGGGCGGGGTTTTCCTGGCCGGGCAGGCCAAGACGATCTTCGCCGCAGACTTCTTCCACGTCGATACCGTATTCTTGCGCTGCCTGTACGTGCTGTTTTTCATCGAGCACTGCACCCGCCGCTCGCCCGACGGGGGAGTGGGTGACCAGGCACGCAACCTGCTGATGAACCTCGACGAGCGGCTGATGGCCTGAAGTTCCTGATCCGGGACCGGGACGCCAAGTTCACCGCGGCATTCGACGCCTTGTTCACCGCGATCGGCGTGCGGATCATCACGACACCTGTCCAGGCGCCTCGTGCGAACGCGATTGCGGAACGCTGGGTGGGCAGCACGCGTCGCGAGTGCCTGGACCGGATGCTGATCACCGGCGAACGGCACCTACGGCTGGTCCTGAGCGAGTACCTCGACCATTACAACACCGGCCGGCCGCACCGGACACTCCACCAGAATCCGCCCGCCGGACCTACGCATGCACCATCCCCAGGCGTTGATGTCCGGGTTCTGCGGCGAGATCGGCTTGGCGGCCTGATCCACGAATATATGCCCAGGTCGCATGAGGCGACGGGGTTTTCGGCTCCCACAAGCTAC
>CAVUPW010000006.1:0-122591 GCA_963743345.1 uncultured Solirubrobacterales bacterium | reverse complement strand
GACGCGATCGCTGCCGCGCTCGACGTTCGCGCGTTGTCGGGACAGACTCCGATCGACGCCGTGGTCGACCGCCTCGCGCCGTCCTCGCTCCTGCTCGTGCTGGACAACTGCGAGCACCTGCTGGGAACGATCGCGCGGCTCGCCGAGACCCTCCTGCGCTCTGCTCCCGGGTTGACGATCCTCGCGACCAGCCGCGAGCCGCTGCACGTGCCGGGAGAGGTCGTCTTCCGGGTTCCGTCCCTGTGCATCCCCGATCCTCATCACGGATTGCCCGCGAGCGAGCTGCTCGAGTACGAGGCGATACGGCTGTTCGTCGAGCGTGCGGCGGCTGCCGCCCCGGGCTTCGCGCTCGACGAGGAGAACGCGCCTGATATCGCGCGGATCTGCTTCCGGCTGGACGGCCTGCCGCTCGCGCTCGAGCTGGCCGCGGGCCGGTTGGCCGCACTCGGGGCTGCCGCCATCGCGGATCGGCTCGACGATCGATTCCGCATGCTGCGCAGCGGCAGCCATGCGGCGCCTACGCGCCAGCAGACGCTGACCGCCGCGCTGCAATGGAGCCACGACCTGCTGGCGCCGGATGAGCGGATCCTCCTCCGGCGCCTCAGCGTGTTCGCCGGCGACTTCGACCTCGAGGCCGTGGAGCGCGTCTGCGGAGCAGACGGACTCGACCGTATGGAGATCGCGGACGTGCTCGCGCGCCTCGTCGACAAGTCGCTGGTGATCGCCGAGCAGAGTTCTTCGGACCGGCGGCGCTACCGCCTGCTCGAAACGGTGCGCATGTACGCGCGTGGGCGGCTGGAAGAGACGAGCGAGAGCTCGGCACGGGTCGAGCTGCATGCACGCTGGGCGCTCGCCCTGGCGGAAGCTGAGCGCGGCTCCCCGCGGCTCGATCGCGACGCGGCGAACCTACGTGCGGGACTGGACACTCTCATTGAGCATGATCCTGGAGCAGCGCTCCGCTTCTGCGTCGCGCTGTGGCCGATGTGGATGCGCCGGATCGATCTGCACGAAGCGAAGCGACGGCTCAACCAAACTCTGGCCGCCGCACCGAAGCGGACGGCGTTGCGAGCGAAGGCCACGCTGGCGGCGGCGGCGATCGACTACCGCAGCGGCGAGCTCGCCCGCGCCGTTGCCCTTGCCTCGCAGAGCCACGAGATCGCGGTCGAGGTCGCTGACCCGCACGCCGAGTGGCTGGCGCTGCAGTTCCTGGCTGAATGCGCGCTCGCACGGGACGACGCCGAGAGCGCGAAACCCCGGTTGGAGCGCGCACTCGACCTCGCGCGATACCACGGGTTCGCCGCCGAGGAGGCGATCGGCGTCTACTCGCTCGGCGTCGCCCACTGGATCGGCGGCGAGCTGGCGCGGGCGGAGGAGCTGGTGAGCGCAGGCATCGACCTTCTCCAGCCACTCGCGCCGTCCTCCCAGCGACTGATGTCCCCGGTCAACATCGCCGAGATCCGCACTCGCCGCCCGGCCGGCGTGCCCGGCCTGCGGATCGAGTTTCAGGACACCCTGCAGCCGTTCGTCGAGGTCTCCTGCGAGGAGGCGGTTGGCTACCTCCTCGCCAACCAGGCCGGGATCGCGCGCGCTCGCGGTGAGCTCGGGCGAGCGCGCGCACTGCTCGACGAGAGCGCGGCTCGGTTCGAGCATGCCGGCCACGAGCAGGGCACGGCGACCGTGCTGGTCCGCCGCGCCTACCTCGACCTCGCCGATGACGAGCTTGACACGGCCCGGCTCGAGCTTCAGCGGGCGCTCGAGTTGCGTCGGGCCCACGGGGACAGACGCGGCCTGGGTCTCGTGCTCGTCGGGCTCGGGCTGATCGAGACGGCTGCCGGCGCGTACGGCAAGGCCGACGACCACCTGCGCGAAGCCCGCAACATCTTCCGCGGTGCCGGCGACCGCTGGGCCTTCGCCTCAAGCCTGTGGGCGACAGCCGACCTCGCGTTCGCGCGCGGGAGCTTCCACGATGCGGAAGCTGCCATGCTGAAGGCCCGGGCGGTGCTCGAAGTGACCCGACGGGAGCGCTGGCTTGCGAACACGGTGGCGGCACTCGCGCAGATCGCGACCCTCCAAGGACACTTGGACAAGGCCATGGCACTGCTCGATGACGCATGCCGGCGCTACGCGCTGGCGGACGATGAGCTCGGCGTCGCTGCCACTCGGCGGCGACTCCGTGAGCTTGCTAACGACCTGCTAAGTGGGGGCAAAGAGCTCCCGCGTACAACTCTCCGCACGTCGTGAAAACGAAAGGAAAGTGCAGATGAGTCACACCATTGCCCCGACCCTCGGGGAAGCGACAGTGCAGGAACTGCGGGAATCGGTCCACGGTCTCCTCATCACACCGGGCGACGATGGTTACGCAGAGGCATGTCAGGTCTGGAACGGCACCTATCAGTACCGCCGCCCCGCCGTCATCGTGCAGTGCGCGGGCGCGGCGGACGTGATCACCGCCGTCGGCTTCGCACGCAGCAATGGGCTGCCCCTGGCGGTGCGCGGCGGCGGTCACAGCATCGCGGGCTTCTCGACCTGTGACGACGGGATCGTGATCGACCTCTCGAACATGCGCGAAGTCCACGTCGATCCGGTGGCCCGGCGCGCCGAAGTTGGTGGAGGCGCGGTTTGGGCCGACGTGGACCACGAGACGCAGGCGCACGGCCTGGCCACGACGGGTGGCCTCGTGTCGAGCACCGGCGTGGCCGGGTTCACGCTCGGCGGAGGCATCGGTTGGACGATGCGCAAGTTCGGGCTCGCCTGCGACAACCTCCTCGCCGCCGACGTCGTCACCGCCGACGGGCGGCTCATTCGCGCGAGCGAGACCGAGCACGCGGACCTGCTGTGGGGCCTGCGTGGTGGTGGCGGCAACTTCGGGATCGTGACCCGATTCGAGTTCGACCTCCACCCGCTTGGCCCGGTGATCTATGGCGGACCGGTGTTCTACCCGGCCGAGCACGCATACGACCTACTGCGGACGTTCCGCGAGTGGGCCGCGCACGCCTCCGACGACATCACCGCGCTCGTCAACCTGACCTCCGCGCCGCCACTGCCGGTGATTCCCGCTGAGTGGCATGGGCGGAAGGTGGTGGCGCTCGTCGCCGCCTCTACCGGTCCCGCCGAGGAGGGCGCGGAACTGGTCCGGGCCCTGCGCGCCGGCGCAGAACCCATCGCCGACCTGCTTGGCCCGATGCCCTACCGCGTCCTTCAGACGCTCCTCGATCCGCTCTGGCCGAAGGGCATCCAATCCTACTTCAAGGCGACCAACCTGGCGCGACTCGACGACGAGCTGATCGATCGCCTGTGCAAGGTCCACCTGGCGGCACCCGGCCCGCAGTGCGAGATCCACGTGCATCAGATGGGCGGCGCGATCGCCCGGCTCGCGGATGGCGCGAGCGCGTTCCCGGAGCGCTCGATGCCGTTCGTGCTGAACGCGGTCACCGGCTGGCACGACCAAGCCGCCGGCCCAGCGCATACCGACTGGGCACGGACGGTGATCCGGGCCGCCTCGGAGGCGTCGACGGGACGAGCCTACGTCAACTTCCTGGGCGACGCGGACGCCGCACGCTCCTCCTACAGCGAGAAGACGTACACGCGCCTGGTCGCGCTGAAGGACAAGTACGACCCCACCAACCTGTTCCGGCTGAACCAGAACATCGAGCCCTCGATGAGGGCCTCCTAACGGACCGATGCGGACGACGCGGCAGGAGATCGGATCAATGGCTCCTTGGAAATCGGCGATCTCGTCTCCTGTCGCCCTTCGCTTCGAGCAGCTCGTGGGACTGGTGCACGAGCTGCTCGATGCCCATGCCGACACCGAAATGCTCGCCAGGCATTACGAGCAGGATCTCTCCTGGGCGGCGCATCTCGACTATCTGCGCGACCTGCAGCGAGTCGCGCGGGAGGTGCTGGCAGATGCCTGCTGAGGCACTCCAAATCTGCCCCGAGCCGGCCCCGCAGCTGCTCGACCCCGAACGCCTGCCCGATCACATCGACGCGCTGTATTGCGCGGCCCGGGCAATGTGCGGCTCACGCTACGACGCCGAAGATCTCGTGCAGGAGACACTGGAAATGGTGTTGAGACGCCCCCGCTGGATTCGAAGCAATGAGCTCGGCTATCTGTTGCGGGCACTGAGACACAACTACGCAACCCGGATGCGCGATGCCGCGCGCCGACCGCTGATGGTCCAGCTGTTCGAGCACGAATCCCCCACCCAGCCCGAGGATCACCTCACTTCGCGCGAGCTCATGGAGGCGATCGCGTCCATGCCCGAGCCGTATCGCGACGCGGTGATCGCGGTCGACCTGCTCGGCCTCTCCTACCGCGAGGCGGCTCGCTCGCTACGCACGCGCGAGGCCACCCTCACCACGCGCCTTCACCGCGGACGTCAGCGCCTCGCCGGCGTGCTGCTCGCCGAGGCTACGCCGTCTAGCTGAGCTCGGCGCCGCTCGCGGCATCCCGAGCCAGGGCGATACAGCGACCCTGGCGGAACTGCTCAGCCGCGCGACACCGAGTTCAGCTGAGCGCCGGGATCACCTCGGCCGCGAGCCGCTCGAGCTGTTGCGGGTCATCGACGAGCGGGTTGAGCAGAATCAGCGCCGCACCGGCGTCCGCCACCGCACGGATGCCAGCGGCGCACGCCTCGGCCGGGCCCGCGAGGATGTGTTCTGACCACTCGCCACGACCGTAGTGTCGCGTGAGTGCGTCCTCGAGTCGCTGGCGCCCCCGCGCCGCATCGTCCTCGGCGTGGACGTAGACGCGCTTGCCGATCCGGAACGTGTCGGGCTCGCGCTCCTGCGCGCTCAACTCCTCCCTCACCACCCTGACCTGTTCGGCGAACTGAGCCGTCGTCTGGGAGCCGGCCCCCATGAACCCGTCTCCGTGCCGGACCGCACGCCGCATCCCCGCCGGCGCGCTGCCACCGAACCACACTGGCGGGTACGGCTTCTGCACCGGCTTGGGCTCCATCGAGGCGCCCTGGAGCTTCCACAACCGCCCGTCAAAGTTGATCTCACGCTCCGTCCAGCACGCCTTCATCAGCGCCAGCGCCTCGTTGAAGCGGGCAACCGGCCGGTCGGCGTCAACGCCAAAAGCGCCGAACGGGCGTCCCCGGCCGCCGCTCGCGACCCCCACTTCAACCCGGCCATGACTGAGGCAGTCCAGCGAGCTGATCGCCTTGGCCAGATGAAGGGGGTTGTGCAGCGGGAGGACGAACACGGCGCAACCCAACCGCAGCCGCTCCGTGCACGCCGCGGCGTAGGCCAGCGTCTGGAGCGGCGCGAGGCTGCCGGCCGCGCCGATCACCTGCTCCTGCGCCCAGGCACTCTCGAACCGCCCGAGCTCCTCGATGCGGCGCAGATGCGCCCGGAAACCATCATCGTCGAAGCGGCTATCGCGAGCGTACTGCGGGATCGAGATCGCGAATCGCATGGGCTTCACCAGATAACGGATGTCTGCGTGCTGGTTCTGGCTATGCGGGATCGAGGAGTTCTGGTTCGGTGATCTCCACCGCGCCGAATCCTGGTAGGGGGCCGTCGACGAAGAACATCTCGACGGTGATGTCGGGATCGACGTGGGCTTGGGAGAGGAAGGCGGCGACGTTTCGGCCGGTGAGCTGTTTGATTGTCTGCTTGTAGCGGTCCTGCATGACTCGCTGGAAGTCCTCTCGCATTGCCACGACGCGATCCGGCTGGCCGCTGTCCATGATGGTCTGCTCGAGCGGCGTGAAGCCGCTGCCGCGCATCACGACGACGATGATGTCGTCCAGCGCGTAGGTCTTCGCTCTCATCGGTCCGCGGCCGTAGTGCTCTCGCAGGATCCCCACGATGCTGGTGGAGATCGCGGCCAACAGGTTCCCGCCGGCCAGGCGTACTGGCGCGGCTTCCATCGCGGGTTCGTCCACCGTTGCTCCTTGTCCGGCGCGGCCTGAGAGGCCATCCGCCGTCCGCCGTATCGGATTCTGAACCTGGCCCGGGGCACCTGTGGCCCACCGGGCCATGTCCTGGAAGAAAGGCTAGCGCTCCTGGTGGGCGCGAGGGGTCGATCTGTGGACTGGGTGGCGGGCGTGGCGGCCGGCCCCGCGTCCGGTGAAATCGGCGATCAGTTTGCCAAGTTCGTTGGCCAGCGCGGCGTTTAGGGCGCCGCCCGATGGCTCAGATGGGGGCATCTCGGTCCCGTCTCCGTCTCTGCGGCGGAAGATCCACAAGGGCAGAGAGACGGAAGAGCACCCGAGCGAAAGCGCAAGCTGAAGGCTATCCCAAGGCAAAGCTTCAGTCTCTGGGCTTGCTTGCCGGCCCCGAGCAGCGGGTATCCTATGGTCCACGGTTCCGGATCGACGGTCACCGATCGCGCTGGGGGCGCAAGATCTCCATCACCAGATCCAACCAGGACCTGAACGGACCACGAGAAAGCGTTGCACGTTCGACGACCGGACTGACGCGCTCCGCCGGCCACGACTTCGACCCACGAGCCGCATCACCACCCGGAGCAGCCGCCGCAGCCGCCCGGCCGCCAACCACTGACGGTCGGCCGCCGGCGCTCGGAGGAGTCCGGCGCCCGCCTCGGGACGCCCCAGCCCCATCGCGCACTGGCTTGCCGAGCTGGGTCGGCGACATGTCCAATACCGTCTCGCTGCTGGACGTCGAGCCGGACTTCGGCCGCGGCATCGACTCGCAAGACTGGGAGCTCGCCCGCCAAGCCACCCGCGCCACCCTGACACGAATCGATCGTCGCGAATGTACGTGGCCGTCGGCCGCTTGCGACACCAGCAGCATCATCGCGCTGATCGTGAGCGAGGGCATGATCAGCCGCGAGATCGCCCTCGGCGCGCACGTCGCGTTCGAACTGCTCACGCCCGGCGACGTGCTGCTGCTCCCCGTGGCCGGGCCTGACGATCTCGACCTGGGAGGCCGCGTCACCCTGACCGCTCTGGACGCGGTCGAACTGGTCGTGCTGGGCAAGCCGTTCATTCACGCCGCCGCGCGCTGGCCATCGCTCTTGACCAATCTGCATCGGCGCCTGGAAGACCAGCGACGGCGCCTCGCGATCCAAAGTCTCGCCGCTCATCTGCCCCGAGCCGAGGACCGCCTGCTGCTGACCCTGTGGATACTGGCCGATAGCTGCGGCCGCGTAACACCCGAGGGAACCGTCCTACCCCTATCTCTACCCCACGAAGCCCTGGGTCGCCTGGCCGCCGCCCGTCGACCGACCGTCACGCTCGCGCTCAGCAAGCTTGAAACCGCTGGGTACGTCCAACGCCAACCCAACGGACACCTCACCCTCGGCTCCGCTGCCCACCGAAGAGTCCAAGAGCTCACCCACGCCGGCAACAACCGCCCGCCGATCGGACCCAGCGTCGCACTACACCAGTCCCTCCAACTGGCAGTACGACGGAGCGCCCGGAGCACCGGGTTGGCGTAACCACGCCAACCCGGGTCTTCCACACCAGATACCTGTCTCGCGCACGGGCCCTGGCGCTTCGCCCGACCCGCATGCCAGTGTCACGCCAGCGCCGGATCCGTGAGCGCGACCCGCGCCCTTCGCTCGTCCAGGAAGACCCGGATTCGGATGATCTCGTCGCCGTCGATCTCGATCGCGGCGTAGAACCGCCGTGGCTCGGGATCTCTCGTCACGACCCCGAGACGGACTAGGACTCCCTCGCCGACGCTGCGCGCGTCCTCGACATCGACGCGCAAGGCGCCAAGCCCGGCTATCACCTCGTCCATTCGGGCGATGGCCGCGGCCCGCCCCCGCCAGACCCGCTCGCCTGGCCAGCCTGGTGGATCCTCGAGCTGAACCCACCGCGACATCCATGCGGCCGCGGTCTCGGCGCCCGCCTCGTTCATGGCGTCGAAGGCACGGGCCACGAAATGCGCCTCCGGGTCTGCGACCGGCCGTGTCGGCATGCGCAGTGCCCGGCGTATCACGCCGCGTCCGGGTCGGCCTCACGCTCTGAGAGGAGAAACTCGATACCGCTCTGTACCGCTCGCCGGACCTCGTCGCGGAGCCGACGCGCCGCGTCGTCGTCCTCGGCACGGCCCTCGAAACGCACGGTGTCGATCGGGTCCCCGAACCAGAAGTACAGCCGTTCCGGGCGTGGGATCAGCGTCGGCCCAATGCCGTGGACAATTGGCGGCAGCGGCAATCCGACAAGCCGACTGATGATCGCATACACCTGCGCCAGTCCGGGAGTCCTCTGGTCGGCGACGACGTCGAACATCTCCTCGACGCCAACCGCGGCGAAAGGGACGACCGGATAGCCAAACTCAATCGCCAGCCGCGCGAAGCCCACGCGCTCCTTCCAGAGCAACCGATACTCCTGACCGCGCCCGTGAAACACCTCGCCCGTCCCGCCCGGGAAGACGAGGATGTGCTGGCCGTCGCGCATCAGCGCGCGGGTGTTCTCGCGGGTCCCCCGCACCATTCCGGAGCGCTCGAGCAAATTGCGCCACACGGCGACCCTGTAATGGGCGTGTTCGCCGAGCCCCCGCAGGCGAATGCCCCGCCGTTTCCACAGCTGAGTCGCCATGAACGGGACGTCGACCAGCCCAAACAGCGTGTGGTTGCCGACGAACAGCGCTCCGCGCGCCGGCACCCGCTCGACTCCGTAGACCTTCGGCTCGGTGATGCGCTCCAGTGGTGCAAGGACCGACGCCACCCGGTCCATCTGCGCGTCCGTCGGAGCTGGCGGGAGCGGCGTGGCTGGGGTGGTCATGGCCTCGGAACAGCAGCGCGTCGCGCGGTCCACGCGCCGAGCCGCGCGATTCTATGACGCCGCGAGGCCGAGGAGGCGTCCCTCACCCCCGCGCGCCGGTCACCGCCCGGAGACCCGAACACACAGAAGCGGCGACCCCCGCGGGCTGCCCACGCGCACGGGATTGCGCAGGCGGGGCGAGTTCGCGCCGTGACGCTCCTCCACTCGGGGTTTGCCTGCCACCCCGCCTATTCGAACCGAATGATGCCACTGCTGCGTGGTTGCGACGGAACCTACTCGCGCCACGTAGCGGGACGCGATGAATACTCGAAGGAATTTCGAAGGACCACGCTCCGAGTCGTGATCCTCGCGCTCGCATACCCCGTCCTCCGCGCGTTCGTCAGCAACGCACGATCCGGCCCAGATCAGCTCCGCGGTATTAGAGCACAGCTCCCCGGTGTTGTAGGCGTCTCGTCGATTCGCTGTCAGAGCCGTTCGACCTCGAAGGTCACGAGGTGTTCGTCAGCGGTAGCGTCGGCGTCGCCGTGAGCGAGCAGGGTGTCGAGACGCCCGAGGAGCTGCTGCGCGACGCCGACGCCGCCATGTACCGCGCGAAGGAGCTCGGCGGAGCGTGCTACGAGCTGTTCGATGCGGCCCTCCGCGACCGGCTGATGGAGAGGATGGAGATCGAGGCCGATCTGCGCCACGCGCTGGAACGCGATCAGCTCGTCCTGCACTACCAGCCGCTGATCGCCCTCGATGACGAGCGGCTGATCGGCTTCGAGGCACTCCTCCGTTGGGAGCATCCGGAGCGGGGGACGGTGCAGCCCGATCAGTTCATACCGATCGCCGAGGAGACAGGCCTGATCGTGCCGCTCGGCAGCTGGGTGCTGAGCACCGTTTGCCACAGCTCGCGGAGTGGCCCGAATCGATCCATGTCTCGGCGAACGTGTCCCCGATGCAGATCAAGCCGCAGCTCGTCGACGAGGTCGAGGCTTTGATCGCCCGGCACGACATCTCCCCGAGCCGGCTCGTGCTCGAGATCACCGAGAGCCTCGTCCTGGATCCTCACACCAAACCCGTCGTGACCAGGCTCCGCGAGTTGGGTGTTCAGCTCGCGCTGGACGACTTCGGCACCGGCTACTCGTCTCTGGGCGGTCTCCAGCGCTTCCCGCTCGACGTCCTGAAGTTGGACCGGGCTCTGATCAGCTCCATCGCCGATAGCAGCGGCAGCGCTGTCGTGCGCGCGGCGATCGAGCTCGGCCAGGCACTGGGCGTGTCGGTCGTCGCCGAGGGGATCGAGGGACGCGTGCAGCTCCACGCCCCGCGCGAGCTCGGTTGCGGTGTTGGCCAAGGCTTCCTGTTCGCCCGTCCCATGCCCGCCCCCGCGGCCGAGTTGCTGGTCGACACCGAGCGCCGCCGACACCTGAGCGCTCACGCGGACGCTGTCTAGGACTCAGTAGTCGCAGTGGGCGATCTGCTGCTCGATAGGCCGCGCCCTCGGCAGTTCGTTGTGGCCGCCGACAAAAAGTCGTGGGCAGACCCCAATATGCCGATACCTCGAGGACAGTCCCGATTGGAGTCAACGATGCCGGAAGAGGTCCATGTTCTCGTCGTGCGTTCAGGCGGTGTGCCCTGGGCGCTTCCCATGGCTGCCGTGGAGCAGACCTTCGATCTAAAGGCCCAGGTCACGCGCGGCGTGGGAGAAGCCCGGGTTGTGTGTTTCCGCGATCAGGTTCTCGAGCTGGTCAACCTAGCCGAGCGTCTTGGCGTCGAGGGGCAGAGGTGCACCGCCGCCGTGCTCGTGTGGGCTGCCGGCCGCCGACGGGCGTTCGCGGTCGAGGAACTCGTAGGCCAACTGATGGTCGAGCGGCTCAAGGTCCCCGGCCTGGCAACCGGAAGGTTCACCAGCGGTGTGTTCATCCGCGATGGGGAGGTAGTCCCAATCCTGGAGCCCGGTGCGGTCACAGGCGCATGGTCGGTGGGCGGGGCCACGCCAATGGGCTTCACCGAGATGCAGCAGAGCGCACTTCGCGAGATCGCAAACATCGGGTCCGGCCACGCGGCGACCGCTCTCTCGCAGCTCATCGGCCGGCCAGTCGAGATCAAGTATTCCGAAGCGCTGCTGACGGTGCTCGCGGAGGCGATCGACCGAATCGGCGCGCCGATGGAGCGCTCCGCCGTGGTTGATGCTCCTGTGAAGGCCGGCGCAGGCTCAGTGCTGCTCGTCTTTCCGGACGACACCGGCGAGCAGCTCTGCCAGCTGCTCGGCACAACCATGTCGGATGAAATCGGCCTCACCGCCCTTCAGGAGATCGGCAACATCCTCGCGACCTCGTATCTGAACGCGATCGTCGAGATGACCGGGATGGAGCTCGAGCCCGAACCACCCACCGTCGAACTGGACCTGCTCGGCGAGCTTCTCTCTCGCAGCGCTTCAAGCGGCGGGAACCCCGACGACCCCACCGTCCTGATGCGCTCCCAGCTCACCGTCGAGTCCTCGGACGCGAAGTTCTCATTCTTGTTCGTCCCTCGGATCGGCTCGGTCGGAACGCTGCTCGAACACCTCGGCGTCGGAGCCGGAAGCGCCGCCTGACCCGCCGCGCTCGAGCGCCCGTAGTCCGACGCGCGAGGCCCTGCCTCGTGGGCGTGTCGTCACCCAGGTTCATCTGCATCAACGTGTACGTCGAGCCCCCCGGCGGCGCCACAGTCACGGCCGCGGCTGTCCCCGGTCTCGGCTGGGGCATGGTGCCTGACCTCCAGGCCGAATCCGGCCCGTCGGCCAAGCTCCTGGCGGGCATCCGGGCTGGCACGGTTCAGGGGTCGCCTGTCCGCGGCCTGAGTCAGCGACGCGGCGAAGGAATCGAACCTTCCAAGCCGGGGGCTGCCCGGCCCTGCCAGTTTTGAAGACTGGATGGGCCACCAGGCCCGTGCCGCGCCGGCAATCAGGTTACGGTGCGCGGGATGCCGGGCGGGCGCCCCGCGGCGCCGGCGGCGGATGCGAGCCGGTAAGCCGGGGTAGCGCGCCGGGTCAGGAGATCGACGAGTCTCGGGAGGCCGGCCGACGCAGCGACACATAAGGGCGCTTCTCGACCAGGCCCCGGCTCCCGAGCCCGCGCGCATGCCAAACGGCAGCCCCTAAACCGCCGCCCGCGAGCTCGCCTCGAGCCCGTGCTCGAAGGCGCCTTTGACGCTCGCGTCCAGCGCATTGAGCCGATAGAGCGCGAGCGCCTCAGCCGAGGCGAAGCGGCCGCCGGGCGCCGCGGCCGCCCCGTGGTGGCAGAGCAGACAGTGCAGAAGCGCGAATCGCCGCACATCGTCGAGCATGCCGGCGCGTTCCGACACGATCCGTTCGCCGATGACCAGGTGGCCAAGGAGACGTCCCTCCTCAGACACGCCGATCTCGGCGCCATATACGAACTCCCGGGTGCGGCCAAGGTCGTGGACGATGGCGGCGGTCAACAGCAGGTCCTGGTTCAGGCGCGGATGGACCTGGCAGATCTCCACGGCCAGCGTGGCCACCGCCACCGTGTGCTCGAGCAGCCCGCCGAGGTAGGCATGGTGGCCGGCGCGGGTACAGGGCGCCCGCCGCCACTCGGCGCGCATCGCGCCGTCGCCAAGCAGCGCGTCCAACAACGCCCGGAATCCACGATCGGTGACCTCGCGAGCCAGGTGCTCCAAGAACCCATCGAGCTCGTCGAGATCCCGGTAGGCCGTGGGCAGGAACCGGGTCGGATCGCCGCCCCCAGACCCGGGATCGCCCGGCGAGACCCGCGAGATGTCGACCACTTCCAGCACCGGCTGGTCGCGGAAGCGCTCTACCCGGCCGGACACCCGCACCAGCTCGCCGCGCTCGAACCGGCCCGACAGCTCGTCGGCACGCTGGAACGCCCGACCGGCGATCGTCCCGGTGCGGTCCCGCAGCTCCAATGCCAGGTACGGCGAGCCGGTCCGGGTGAACAAGCGGTCCTTGCGCGAGCAGGCGAATACCCCGTCGACCTCCTGGCCGGGACGCAGTCCGCTGATCAAAACCGCGGTCGTATCGCCGGAATCCATGCGCCCATGATCTACGCTGAGTCGGATGCAGCCGCTCCAATGGGAATATCGCCCCGACGGACTGCGGGCCCCGGCCCTCATCTGCGCGTTCAAGGGCTGGAACGACGCGGCGGACGCCGCCTCCAGCGCGATCACGTTCGTGGCCGGCGCCCTCGGCGCGCGCCGGTTCGCGACGATCGATCCGGAGGAGTTCTACGACTTCCAGAGCACGCGGCCGCAGGTCAAGCTGGTCGACGGCCAGGCGCGCCGGATCGTGTGGCCCGAGGTCGAGCTCTACGAGGCCCGCGTACCCCGCGCGCCGCGTGACCTCGTGCTGCTGGTCGGCCACGAGCCGTCCTTCCGGTGGCGCACATTCAGCCGCGTCATCGCGGAGCTGGCCGAGGCGCTCGGCACCCAGCTGGTGGTGACGCTGGGCGCGCTGCTGGCGGACGTCCCCCACACCCGCCCGATCTCGGTCACCGGCATGGCCACCGACAGCGACCTGGTCGTCCGCCTGGGCCTCACCCGATCCTCCTACGAGGGCCCCACCGGCATCGTCGGCGTCCTCCACGCGGCGTGCCAGGAATCAGGCCTTCCCTCGGCGAGCCTGTGGGCGGCCGTGCCCCACTACATTGCCGCCGCGCCCAACCCCAAGGCCGCGTTGGCCCTGGTGCGCAAGCTCGAGGGCCTGGTCCAGGTCGCGGTCGACGCCACCGACCTCGAGTCGGCCACCGCCGACTACGACCGCCAGGTCAACCTGGCCGTACAGAGCGACCCCGACGTGCAAGCGTTCGTCGAGCGCCTCGAGCAGGCCGCCGAGCCAGAGCTAACCGACGAGCAGGGTCCGCTTCCCTCCGGCGACACGATCGCCCGCGAGCTCCAGCGGTTCCTGCGCCAGCGCGGCGACGACGACCCCGACACGGCCCGCGGCTAAAACGGACCCGAGCCGCTAACACGGACCCGAGCCGCTAAAACGGACCCGAGCCGCTAAAACGGACCCGAGCCGCTAAAACGGACCCGAGCCGCTAAAACGGACCCGAGCCGCTAAACGGACGCAAGCCACTACCCCTCAGCGGCCGGGCACACCAGGCGGTAGTCGCACACCGAGCAGGCCGCATACGACGGGGTCGGCTCGAACCCCTGCGAGAGGATCCCGTCGGCCACCTCCATCGCCACCTCCTGGATCCACTCGTACCGGTCCGCCCGCTCGTCGGGAACGGCAACCTTCTGATCGTCGAGCACGTAGTAGTACGCCTGCTGCGAGGAGTCCAACCGCCAGGCCTCGCGCGCCCCCACCGCGTACAGCGACAGCTGGACGTCATCCACCAGCTGCGTCGGCGACTTCGGACGTCCGGTCTTGTAGTCGATCAGCTCGTACTCGCCCCCCGGCAGACGGTCGACCCGGTCCACCCTCCCCCTCAACAGGTGCGGCCCCAGCTTGAACGAGAACGCCCGCTCGAACCACATCGGCTCGGCTTCCGAGGACTGAAAGCGGGCGTGGTACTGCGTCAGGGCCACCGCCGCCTTCCCGCGTAGCTGGCGCTCCTCCTCGGAGTCGCCGAATCCGCCCCGCCGCCAGCTCGCGTCGAGCAACCCGAGCAGCTCCGAGAGCGATCCGGAGACCGCGGCCCCACCACCCGAGCTCGCACCCCCATGGAAGCGCTCGAGCACCTGGTGCACCACGATCCCGAACCGCTGGTGGATCGTCGGCTCCTGCGGGATCCGGAACACCCGCGCGAACTTGTACTTCAACGGGCACGTCCGGTACGTGTCGATGTCGGAGGCAGACAGAACGATCCCACCGCCGCGCAACGGCAGGAACGACTCCACCGAGGGGTCGTCGCGCGCCGCCACCGCCGCGGCCCGTCGGCGGGCGTCCCGTTCCGCGTCCAACAGGTAATCATCCAAGACCGACGACGTGAAGATCTCCCGCTGCTCAGCGGTCACCGCCTGGAGGATCCGTGAGTTGACGTCGCGCACCGCCTCGGCCAGCGACTGCCCCTCGGGCCGTTCGATCAGCGCCGCCAGCTTGAGCAACTCGAGGTAGCGAACCACCGCGTGCGAGACGTCGAGGTCGGTGTCGAGCCGGAGCTCGGCCAGCCGCCCGCCGGCGCGCATGGTCCCCTCGAGCACCTCGTCCCGCAGGAGCCGGTAGGTCGAGTGCAGCGTCTCGGCCGGCCCGAACATCTCCTCCTCGCGGTCCTCCCACAGCCCGCCCACCGCCGAGCGCATGGCCTCCACCGCCGGCGCCGGCATGAGCGCCGATCCTCGCTCGCCGACGGACGGAAAGGTCAGAACCACGCGCCGCCGCGCGCGCGTGACCGCCACGTAGAGGGCCTGGCGGACAACCGGGGCCGGACCCAGCGCGTCGCCCGGAGTCTCGCCCAAATGATCCTCGAGCGCCGGCTCGGGCGCCGGCGCCGACAGCCCCGCGTGCAGCCCCAGCAGGTACACGTGCTCGGCCTCGAGCGCGGCGGCGCCGTCCAGGGCCACCACCTGCACCACCTGGGGCCCCAACAGGTCCGGCTCCTCGTGCTCGCGCAGCCCGAAGTCTGCCACCCCCGCGATGTGACGGGCGAACTCGCGCGGGGTGGCGTGCGGCGAGCGGCGGGCAAAACCCGAGGCGAGCTCGCCGAACCGAGCGAGCGCCCGCAACCGCTCGACCACGTTCGACTGCGCGGCGAACAGCTGCTGGCGACGCAGCCCCAGTCGGTCGATCAGCCGGTGCACGTACAGATCGGGCCGGGTGCTGTCGATCTCGGACATTCCCGCCCGATACAGCTTCAAGAAGGCGTGGATCCGCTCCCGCGCCTCGGGCGGGACCTGCGGCGACTCGATCGCCGCCTCGAGCGCACCCACCATGTCGAGCTTGCGCCGGCGCGCGATCTGGGTGCAGCGGGCGATGTCCACCGAGCGCAGCTCGACCGGCGGGCGGGCCAGGGCACGCACCACGGCCGGAGCGTCGGTGGGATCGGCCAACAGGCGCAGCCAGGCGAGCACGTCCCGGATCTCGGCCCGCCGGAAGAACGCCGTCTCGCCCACCGTGCGATGGGGCACGGCACGCTCCTCGAGCGCCACCGCCACCGCCTGCCCCTCGCGCGGGATGCTCGGCACGAACACAGCGATCTGGCCGGGTGCCGTCCGTTCGGCCGCGATCAGCCGCTCGACGTCGGCCGCTACCGCCTGGGCCTGGGCCCGCTCGTTGGCACAGCGCCAGAAGGCGATCTCACCCTCCGCCCCCGTCGGCTCACAATCGATCGAGACGATTGCCCCGGCCGCCCGCATCACACGATGCGGCACCCGCAGGCTGGCCTCCAGCACGAGAGCCCGCGCCTGGCCGGCGCCGGATGACCGCAGTGGAGAACCACGAAACGGCCGAACCGGATCGGCCGACATCGTCAGGCGTGCGCCGGCCACCGCGCGCGCCAGCGTCGCCGAGGCCAGGTCGAGGTCGTGGGCATCATCCACCAGGACATGCTCGAAGCGCTGCGCGGCGCTCGGTCGGTCGTGCACCACCCGCACGGCGTCGCGGATCAGGTCCCCGGCGTCCCGCGCCCCCGCCTCGGCCAACAGCTGCTCGTGGACCCGATACACCTCGGCGAACTCCTGCTCGATCCCGGCTTCCCCGAGATCGGCCGCCGACGTCTGATCCAGCCTCGCCGCCCAGCGCGCGTAGTCCTCGACCCCCACCAGGTGGGCCTTCAAACGATCGATCCGCCGGATGAACCCGGCCAGCAGCGCCTTGGCGCTGCCGCCGAAGTCGTGGCGCTCGAGCGAGAGGCGATCGATCCCCTCGAGCATCATCGCGAACCGCTCGGCTGGGTCGAGCACCGGCTCGAGCGATTCCAGGCCGGCCCCCGCCACGCCCAGGATCAGCCGGGCCAGGTCGACCGCGGTCAGCACGAACAGCTCGTCGTAGCCGTCCCTGAGCCCGCGCTCCAAGCGGACCCGCGAGGCATCGGCGCGGGCGGCCGAGGCGGTCAGCAGCAGTATCCGTTCGGGGCGGCAACCCTGCTCGACCAGGGCCAGAAACCGGGCCTCGATCGTCCGGGTCTTGCCGGTTCCCGCCGCCCCCAACACCAGCAGCGGTTCGTGCTCACAGGTGACGGCCTCCCGTTGAATGGGAAGGAGGGGGTCTAGCGTGAGCGCCACGTCTGACAGCATAAGTCGGCCATGACCTCCACCCGCTCGGCACTGGACGCAGACTGGCTCGCCGTCTGCCGGCGGGCGGTGACGGGACTTGAGCGCATGCTCGCGGACGTCCCTACAACGAAGGAGAGGGCCCTCGAGACGGGCACCCGCGGCAGCGGCGGCGACCGGACGCTGGAGATCGACCAGAGCGCCGAGCAGCTCGTGTTCGACCAGCTCGACGCCCTGCGCGAGGAGGGCTACTGCTTCCTCGCCGTGTCCGAGGAACGCGGCGAGATCGACTTCGGCGACCCAGGTGTGCGCGTGATCATCGACCCGATCGACGGGTCGCTCAATGCCAAGCGCCGCGTCCCGAGCTATGCGCTTTCGATCGCGGTGGCCGACGGCGAGACGATGGCCGACGTGGCATTCGCCTTCGTGCACGACTTCGGGCCGAGCGAGCAGTGGTGGGCCTGGCGGGGCCGCGGCGCCTGGCTCGACGGCGCGCGCCTCGACCCAACCCTCCCGGAGCGCCGCGGACGCGACGGGCGGCTCGAAGTGCTGGGGATTGAGTCTGCCGACCCGCGCTGGATCCAGGCCTCGATCGACGCGCTGGTCGACAGCGCCTACCGCCTGCGCGCGCTGGGGACGATCGCCTCGTCGCTCTGCCAGGTGGCGGCCGCCCGCTTCGACGGGATGGTCTCGCTGCGCCGCTCGCGCGGGGTGGACGCGGCCGCCGGCCAGCTGATCGTCCGCGAGGCCGGGGGACACGTCAGCTTCCCGTGGTGCAACCAGCCGCTCGGGGCGCCCCTCACCCCGGACCCCGCCTCGCCCGTCATCGCCGCCCGGTCGGCCGAGACGCTCGCCATGCTCGAGAGGATCCCTGCGTGATCGACTGGATCATCGCCAAGCGGATCGCCACCTTCGTCGCCGGCACCGGCGAGCCTCGCGTTCCGAGCGCCGATCTGGCCGCCCTGGCCGCCGAGGCCGAGAAGCGCGTCGTCGCCTACACCGGACTCGAGCCGGCCAAGCCGCTGCCGCCCCCCGAGGGAATCACCCGCCAGGAGTGGGTGGCGGCCAACATCGACTCGATGCGGCTGCTGCTCGATCCGGTGCTCAAGCGGGCGGGCGAGAACCTCGGCCCGCTCAAGCCGGCGGTGGAGATCGGGATGGGGATCATCCTCAGCACCGAGGTCGGAGTCGTCGTGGGCTATCTGGGCCAACGCGTACTGGGCCAGTACGAGCTGGTGCTGCTCGACGAGGCGGTCGAGGACCGGCCGCCGCGCCTGCTGTTCGTACTGCCCAACCTCGGCCACGCGGTGCACGCGTTCGGGGCCGAGGAGCAGCAGTTCATGACCTGGGTGACCCTCCACGAGGTCACCCACGCGGTCCAGTTCGCGGGCGTCCCGTGGCTGCACCCCCACGTCGCGGGTCTGGTGCGCGAGCTGCTGAAGAGTGCCGAGGTCCGCCTCGAGACGCCGCGCAAGCTCCGCGTCCCCAGCACCGACGAAGTCAAGCGGGTGCTCGGCCACCTGCGCAACGGCGACCTGATCTCGATCGTCACCACCACCCCCGAGCGCGAGACGCTCGACCGCGTGCAGGCGGTGATGGCGGTGATCGAGGGCCATGCCGAGCACGTGATGGACGCGGTGGCCCCCGACCTGCTCCCCTCGCTGCCCAAGCTACGGGCCGCGCTGGATCGCCGACGGCAATCGCAGACGGGCCTCTCGCGGCTGGTGGCGAAGCTGCTCGGCCTGGAGCTGAAGCTCCGCCAGTACGAGCAGGGCAAGTTCTTCTGCGACGAGATCGTGCGCGAGCGCGGCCCAGGCGCGCTTCACCACCTCTGGTCGAGCCCGGAGGCCCTGCCGACGATTGCCGAACTGCGCGATCCGCCGGCCTGGCTGGCCCGCACCATGCCCCGGGCGATTGAGCGCTCGGCGCGCTCGACGCCGGACGCCGCTGCGTGAGCTAGGTCACACGTTCACGAACTTTTCATGCCGTTTGCTGTAACGGGCGCTAGCCTGTTGTGTACAAACACATGTTCGATCGATCAGAAGACGAGATCTAATCGGGAGCAGAGCAGAGCTATGTCTACCACCACTCCGGGCACGTCTACCACCACTCCGGGCACGCAGAAGCGCGCCACCACCACCAGGCGGAGCACCGCGCGACGCAAGCCGGCCACGACGGCCAGCAGCACTTCGCGTAGGCCCTCCCGGACATCCACCACCCTCGCCGAGCGAGCCGTCCTCGTCCCCGTCGGCGCCGGCCTCGTGGCCCGCGACAACCTGGTCTCGACGGTCCGAGGCCTCGCCGCCAAGTACACCACCCGGTCCACCCTGGAGCGAGAGCTCAAGCGCTACGAGCGCCGCGGCGCCACCGCGCGCAACCGGTTTGAACGGCAGGTCCGCCGGGCACGTACGCGCTTCGAGCGCGAGCTGCGGCACCGGCGCAGCTCGGTCGAGCGGACGATGCGCCAGAACCAGCGGCGCTTGAACCGTGAGATAAGCTCAGTGCGGAGGGATTTCGAGAAGCAGTCCGGCGCGGTGAGCGCTCGAGTAGAGCGGCTCGTGTCCAACGCGCAGGATCTGATCGGCTCGTAAGCACGAAGCTTCCCCCGCCTGGCGCCCCAGGAGAGCGCCGTAGGCGGGATAGGTTCGCCGGCCTCATAACCTCGCCGGCGAATGCAGCACCCTCTCCTCCCTCAACCGCCGGGGCGTCACGGAAGTGGCGCCCCGTCGGTCTTTAAGCGGACAGCTCCGAGTGTGACGTACGTCACTCAGCTGGACGCGGCATGGCGCCGCCTACAATCAAACCCATGCCCACCAGAGACCAAGTAATCGATTCGCTTCGTTCCGTCATCGACCCCGAGCTCCGGCGCGACATCGTCGAGCTCGAGATGGTCCGCTCGGTCGACGTGCACGAGACCGGCGTGGTCGACGTGATGGTCTCGCTGACGACGCCCGGCTGCCCGATCCGCAGCCACTTCCAGACCGGCGTGGCCGAGGCGGTCCGCAAGCTCGAGGGCGTGAGCGGAGTCAACGTCAGCTTCGACGTGCTGTCCGACTCGGAGAAGGCGGCGCTCGGGCACAAGCTCGGCCGCGGCTCGCTGCCGGAGGGCGCGCTGGCCCAGGTCAAGAACGTGATCTGTGTGGGCTCGGGCAAGGGCGGCGTGGGCAAGTCGAGCGTGACCGCCAACCTGGCCGCCGCGCTGACCGCCGACGGCAAGCAGGTCGGCGTGCTCGACGCCGATGTGTGGGGCTACTCACAGCCCCGCATGCTCGGGCTGGGCGGCGAACGCCCGGAGGTCAACGCCGAGCGCAAGATCGTCCCACTGAGGGCCTTCGACGGCATCAGCGTGATGTCGATCGGGTTCTTCGTCGAGCAGGACGCTGCCGTGGTGTGGCGGGGCCCGATGCTCCACAAGGCGCTCCAGCAGTTCCTCGAGGACGTCGACTGGGGCGAGCTCGACTACCTGCTGATCGACCTCCCCCCGGGCACCGGCGACGTGTCGATGACGCTGGCCCAGCTGCTCCCCCAGGCGAAGTTCGTGATCGTCACCACCCCGCAGCCGGTGGCCCAGAAGGTGGCCCGGCGCTCGGCCGAGATGGCCATCAAGTTGAAGCTCGAGATCGCCGGCGTGATCGAGAACATGTCGGGCTTCGTCACCCCCACCGGCGAGCGCTACCAGCTGTTCGGCGAGGGCGGTGGCCAGCTCCTGGCCGAGGAGCTCGAGGTGCCGCTGCTCGGCAAGGTGCCGCTCACCATGGGCCTGCGCGAGCAGTCCGACGCCGGCATCCCCCTCGTCTTCTCAGATCCCGACGATCCCGCCGCCCAGGCCCTTCACCACGCGGCGCGCGGTCTGATCGCGCTCTCCCCGGTCGAGCTGCCGGTCATGCAGATGCCGGCGCCGGCGGCCGCGCCCAAGCCGGTGGGGATGTCCCTGCCAATGGCCTGAGCTTTATGGGCCCGCTTCGCCGGCGTCCCTGGGGCCGTTCCGCCAAGGGAATTCGGCTCAGTCGCCGGATCTCCCTGGGCATTGCGGAGCCGAATTCCCCAGCATCCGTGCCCAGCGGGCCAACGCTCGCGCGTCAGCCGCGGTTCGCGTAGTAATCGACGTTCAGCTTCGTGTACTGCTGCCACTCGTCGGGCAGCTGGTCCTCCGCGAAGCAGGCATCCACCGGGCAGGCCTCGACGCAGGCGTCGCAGTCGATGCACTCCTCCGGATCGATGTACAGCATCGGGACATCGTCGTAGTCCGACTCATCGGGAGTCGGATGGATGCAGTCGACCGGGCAGACCTCAACGCACGAATTGTCCTTCGTGCCGATGCAGGGCTCGGCGATGACGTAGGCCATGGGATCTCGCGTTCCTCTTGAGATTCGGGGACAGTCGCGGACCGATTCTACGTGTCCGGGCGCGGTAGCCTCCGTCAGACAATTGCGGGCCTGAGCAATAGAGCGACGGCGGCAATGCCCTGAGGCACGCGTTTGGACGTGCAGCCGGTGCCCGGCGCAGTGGCGGCGCTCACGATAACACGGAGGACGCGATGGGCACCCGGCTGCCCGCACCGGATAAACGGCCAAGGCAGGCCGGTACTCGCGCGCTAGAGCGCCGGCACCCGATCGGCCCAGGGCAGCACGTCCTCGAGCTGGGCGGCCAGGCTGAGTAGCACCTCTTCGCGCGCCGGCGGCCCGATCAGCTGCACGGCGGTCGGCAGACCGTCTTCGCCGTGGTAGAGCGGCAGCGCGATGGCGGGCTGACCGGTCACGTTGACGACCGCGGTGAACGGCGTGAAGTAGCCGGACTTGCGGAACCTGCCCATCGGGTCCGGTCCCAGGCCATGGATCTCCCCGATCGGCGCCGGCCGCCCGGCCAGCGCCGGGGTGAGCACGACGTCGTAGGGCGAGAGCGCCTGAACGATCGAGCGCGCCGCCGACTCGAGCCGGTTCTCACCGATGACGTAGCTGAGCGTGTCCTGGCTGCGCGCGTGCTCGTACACCATCCACGTGAGCGGCTCGACGTCCTCGGCGGTGGGCTCGCGCCCCGCGATCCGGCCGCCCAGCCACGTGGTGAGCGAGATCAGCGGCCCGAACGTACGCGTGAACTCGGGGAGCAGGTTGAGCCCCGCCCACGGCGCGGTGATCTCCTCCACGTGATGCCCGAGTGACTCGAGCATCGACGCCGCGTCGCGCGCCGCCCGCTCGCAGACCGGATCGACGGTGGCGTCCTCCAGCGGCGACTCCAGGGTCAGGGCGATCCGCAGGTGCCCCGGATCGACCTCGGCCAGCGCCGTGTACCCCGCCGCCGGCGGGGGCGGGGCCCAGGTCGCGTCGCCCAGCTCCGGACCGGCCAGGACGTCGAGCACCCGGGCGCTGTCGCGGACCGAGCGGCTGAGCACCCCGTCGCAGACCAGGAAGCTGTGCCCGCCGTCCGGGCCGACCGATACCCGGCCGCGCGCCGGCTTCAGGCCGACCAGCCCGCAGCAGGCCGCGGGGATCCGGATCGACCCGCCGCCGTCGTTGCCGTGCGCCACCGGTACCATGCCCGCCGCCACCGCCGCCGCCGCGCCGCCGCTCGATCCACCGGGCGTGCGGTCGGTGTTCCACGGGTTGCGGGTGGGGCCGAACCGGCGTGGCTCGGTGGTGGGCAGGATGCCCATCTCGGGCATCGAGGTCTTGCCGACGATCACGAAGCCTGCCTCGCGCAGGCGCCTGACCAGGAACGCGTCGTGCCCGGGCACGAAGTCGCGGAACAGGTCGCTGCCCATGGTCAACGGCATCCCGGTCACGGGTCGGTTGTCTTTGACCGCGATCGGCACGCCGGCGAACGGCCGCGGGTCGCCCGCTTCGATCGCGTCGGCGTCGGCCAGCGCGCTCTCGTGGGCCACGTGGGTGAACGCGTTGATGCCCGGTTGGAGCTCGTCGATCCGGCGCAGCGAGGCCTCCACCAGCTCGCGCGGAGACAGCTCGCGGGCGCGGACGAGCGCGGCCAGCTCGGTGGCGGAGCGGAGCAGTAGCTCGGACACGGGAGGCGAAGGCTATATGGCGACGTGCCCCACTACGCTGTGGCCATGACCGCCACCGCCGAAATCCAGTCAGGCCTCGAGGGCGTAGTCGCCTTCGCCACCGAGATCGCCGAGCCCGATCGCGCCGGAGGAGCGCTGCGCTACCGCGGCGTCGACATCGAGGAACTGGTCGGCAACGTGCCATTCGAACAGGTGTGGGGGCTGCTGGTCGACGGTCATCTGCTGCCCGGCCTGCCGCCGGCCGAGCCCCATTCGCTGAGCGTGCGCTCGGGTGACCCGCGAGTCGACGTGCAGTCGGCGCTGGCCATGCTGGGACCGCAATGGGGCTTCAGGCAGCTGATCGACATCTCCGACGAGGAGGCGCGCGACAACCTGGCCCGCGCCTCGGTGATGGCGCTGTCGTTCGTGGCCCAGTCGGCGCGCGGGATCGGCCAGCCGCCGGTGCCCCAGCGTGAGGTGGACAAGGCCAAGTCGATCCCCGAGCGCTTCCTGATCCGCTGGCGCGGCGAGGCCGATCCGCGCCACGTGGAGGCGATCGACGCGTACTGGAATTCGGCCGCGGAGCACGGCATGAACGCCTCGACCTTCACGGTCCGGGTGGTCGCCTCGACGGGTGCCGACGTGGCCGCCGCCCTGTCGGCCGGAGTGGGGGCGCTGTCGGGTCCGCTGCACGGGGGCGCTCCTTCGCGTGTGCTGAAGATGCTCGACGACGTGGCGGAAACGGGCAATGCCGAGCGCTATGTCAAGGAAGTGCTCGACCGGGGCGAGCGGCTGATGGGCTTCGGCCATCGCGTCTATCGGGCCGAGGATCCCCGCGCGCGCGTGCTTCGCTCAACCGCCCGCCGGCTGGGGGCGCCGCGCGTCGCGGTCGCCGAGGCGCTCGAGGAGGCCGCCCTGGCCGAGCTCCAGGCCCGGCGGCCCGACCGCGTCCTGGCCACCAACGTGGAATTCTGGTCGGCCGTGGTCCTCGACTTCGCCGACGTTCCCGCGGAGCTGTTCACGCCGCTGTTCACGTGTGCGCGCACCGCCGGCTGGTCGGCGCACATCCTCGAGCAAAAGCGCGAGGGCCGCCTGATCCGCCCCACCGCCAAGTACATAGGACCCGCGGCGCGGCCGCTCTCGGACCTGCAAGGCTAATCTAACCCACCGCCAAGGCCGGGGTGGGCGGGGACCGTATCCTAGGCCCCGCCATCGAATGAACGACCAACGTCAGCTCGATCCCAAGGCGCTGGGCGATCACATCGACCGGCTCTACCGGGCGGCATGGAGCCTATGCGGCTCACGCGAGGAGGCCGAGGACCTCGTCCAGGAGACGTTCGAGCGAGTGCTGCGCCGGCCGCGCTTCTTGCACTCTGATGACGACCTCGGCTACCTGCTGCGCGTACTGCGCAACACGTTCTTCAGCCAGCGGCGGTCCGCCGGCCGGCGTCCTCAGACCACGCCGCTGCCCGACGACATCGACCTGATCGAGGACCGTACCGCGCCGGCGGCGGACTCGCGCCTGGAGTCGGCCGAGCTGTACGCGGCGATCGAGCGCCTGCCGGATGACTTCCGCGATGCGCTGGTCGCGATCGACGTGATCGGGCTGTCCTACCGCGAGGCGGCGCGAGCGCTGCGCGTGCGGGAGGCGACGATCACGACGCGACTTCACCGGGCGCGCCAGCGGGTGGCGCGCGATCTGCTCAGCGATCCGCCGTCGGGCCCGACCACGCCGCCAGCTTCTGCAGCTGGGACGCGCTGACGCCGCTCCCGGACAGCACGCAGGTGTCGCCGGACTCCTGCCAGGTCACGACCAGGCGGCCATCCAGCACCAACGTGCGCAGCTCGGTTCCGTTCAGCCAGGTGCGGTGAGCCGCCGGCTGGGCCAGGGCGGGCGCGGCCACGATCGTGTAGGCGACTCGCCGATTCTTCCACTGGTAGTAGACGGTGACCGCCCGGCGTCCGCCCAGGGTGTCGGTCCGAGCGCCCACGGCACGCCAGCCGAAGTGGGTCGCCCAGTTCGGGAAGTAGACCTCGCCCACGTTCTGGACCAGCAGGCTCCGTGGACTGGCCGGGTTGGGCGCCGGCGCCGCCTGCTCGGGGCCACGGGCGGCCAGCGCCGCCGCGTCCGACACCGATGGGGCGCCGGGCGCGCCCGAGGGCAGCGCGAGCACCAGGGCCAGCGCCGCTGCCGCCAGCACCCCGGCCAGGCCTCCGGCGTAGCCGAGGCGCCGGCGGGCCACTACGGTCCGTCGCGGACGCGCCGCCTCGATCCGGGCGCGCAGGCGGTCCGGCGCACGGTCCGACGCCCGCGCCTGATGTATCGCTGCGACCACCCGCCGCTCGCGCTCGTACAGCGCGCTGAGCTCGGGCGAGGCGGCGATCCGGGCCTCGACCTCCGGCCGGCGGCCCGGGTCGAGCGTGCCGTCGGCGAGCGCCGAGAGGTCGGCCAGCTCGGACGCCGTCGGCTTCGTATGGTCGGCGCGGGAGCCCATGTCTAGCTGCTGCGCGATCGTTCGCCTGCCATCAGCTTAATGACGCCGAACGGGCACGCGATCTTCCCACCGCGCAGGCGCCGAACGGGCAGGCGATCTTCCCACCGCTCAGGCGCCGAACGGGCAGGGGATCTTCCCACCGCTCAGGCGCCGAACGGGCAGGGGATCTTCCCACCGCTCAGGCGCCGAACGGGCAGGGGATCTTTCCGCCGCTCAGGCGCCGCGATACGGGCCGGAGAGGTACTCCGACAGCATGCGCGTGGCGCTGAAGCGCGGCCCGAGCGTCTTCAGCGATTCGCGGATCCGGATGAGCCACGCGCCGGGCAGGCCGCGCTCGTCCCGGTCGTAGAACATGGGGACGACCTCGTCGTCGAGCAGCTGATGCAGCGCTTTGACATCGCGATCGTCCTGCGCCCGGTGATCGTCGTCGACGCCGCCGGCCAGCGCCCACCCGTTCTTGCCGTCGTATCCCTCGGCCCACCATCCGTCGAGCACGCTCAGCTGAAGCCCGCCGTTGATCACCGACTTCATGCCGCTCGTCCCGCTCGCCTCGAGCGGCGGCCGCGGAACGTTCAGCCACACATCGCAGCCACGCACCAGCCACGCTGCGGTGGCCAGGTCATAGTCGTCGAGGAACATCACCCGCTCGCCGACGACCTTGGCCTTCTTCATGCCGAAAAGGCGCTTGAGCACGCGCTTGGCCGGCTCGTCGCGCGGATGCGCCTTGCCGGCCAGGACCACCTGCACCGGATGGTCGCCGCCGAGGAGCGACAGCGTCCACTCGGGATCGCGCGTGAGCAGGTCGATTCGCTTGTAGGTGGCGACGCGGCGGGCGAAGCCGATAGTGAGGACGGTGGGATCGAACGTCTTGGCCGCCTGCTCGACGTAGTCGGGTCGATCCCCTCGCTGCAGGCGCTCGCCGGTGCTCCGCGGGGCGAGTTGGCTGACGAGCTGGGCGCGCTGACGCTCGCGCGCCTCCCAGAGCTCTTCGTCGGGGATTTGGTCCACCCCGGCCCACGTTTCCGGCTCGGCCGCGTGCGCCATCCATCCCTCGCCGAGGTGGCGGTCGAGCAGCTCGCGCATGGGCGTGCCGATCCAAGTCGGGACGTGCACGCCGTTGGTAACGAAGCCGACCGGGACTTCGTCCACCGGCAGCTCGGGCCACAGCTCGTTCCACATGTGGCGCGCGACCTGGCCGTGGCGGCGGCTCACCCCGTTCGCGGCGCGGCTCAGGCGCAGCGCGGCCTGGGTGACACCGAACGGCTCTCGCGCCCGGCGGGGATGCGTCCGGCCGAGCGCGATCACCTCGTTGGTCTTCAATCCCAGCTCGTCCGTAAGGTTTCCGATCGCCTCCTGCACCTGCTTGGCCGTGTAGGTGTCGTTGCCGGCCGGCACCGGGGTATGGGTGGTGAACACGGTTCGCTCGCGGGCCGCCGCGATCCCGGTGGCGAGCTGCTCCCCCGAGTGCATCGCCTGGGCCGCGATCTGGACCGGCGCGAACACGGGGTGCCCCTCGTTGAGATGGAGGACGCCCGGCTCGAAGCCGAGCGCGGTCAGCGCGCGCACCCCGCCGGCGCCGAGAAGGACATACTGGGCCAGGCGGATGCGCTGGTCGGACTCGTACAGGCGGGCGGTGATCCAGCGCTGCACCGGGCCGTTCTCCGGGATATAGGTGTCGAGCAGGAACAGCGGCACCCGCCCGACGTCGACCCGCCAGATCTGCGCGGTCACCTCGGCGTCGTAGATCGGCACCTCGATCTTCAGCGGGATCTCACCCGGGCCGGTCACGAGCGCCGCCGGCAGGCGCTGCGGGTCGGTGTCGATCCAGTACTCGTGCTGCCAGCCGACGGCGTCGATTCGCTGGCGGAAGTAGCCCTTGCGGTACATGAGGCCGACCGCGACCAGGGGGACCGCGCAGTCGGAGGCCTCCTTGAGCAGGTCCCCGGCCAGCGCGCCGAGCCCGCCCGAGTAGACCGGCAGCGAGACGTGCACGCCGTACTCGGCGCAGAAGAACGCCACCGGTCGGGCTGGATCGATCGACGGGTAGGGGGGTCGTTCCAGATCGGCCGTGATCTGCGCCTCGACCGCCGCGATTTGCTCCAGCAGGGCGCCGTCGTCGGCGACCCGGCGCAGCGTGGCGGACGAGACCTCCTGCAGGAGGCGCACCGGGTTCTGGCCGGTCAGCTCGAAGCGGACGGGATCGATCGCGGAGAACACCTCCGGACCACCGGGCAGCCAGGACCAGCGATAGTTGAACGCCAGCTGCGCGAGCGGGGCCAGCGCGTCCGGCAGCCGCCCGGCGAGATCCTCGGCCGCGCGCCGCAGATCTTCGCGGCCGTCGTTCATCGTCACCCGGCCGTAGCTCACGGCGGGGGATTATGGAGAAGTCGGCTCGTCGGCGGCGCCTGACGGCGGGGGATTATCGAGAAGTCGGCTCGTCGGCGGCGCCTGACGGCGGCGCCTTAGCGGATACTCTCGCGCGTCTTGACCGGCTCGGATGTTCAGGGGAGCGACTGCCGTCTGGGCGTGCTCGCCTTCGGCGACTCGATCACCAACGGCGGCGGCGAGCTGCAATGGGGCGTCGCCCTGCAGTCGTGGGCGCTGTGGGTGGCACGCGGGCTCGGGCTGCCGTTCAGCGGCTTCGCGGTGGACGGAGCGTGCGTGGCCGACGTGGTTCGCGAGCAGCTCCCGGCGTTCGTGCGGCGGTCGGGAGTGGGAGCGCGGTATGACCTCGGATGCCTGTACATCGGGGTCAACGACGTGCGCTCGGTGGACTGGGATGCGGCGGCTTTCGAGCGTCCGTTCCGCGACACGCTGCGTTTCTTGTCCGAGCGCTGCGATCGGGTTCTCACGATGACCGCGCCGCTCGACCTCGGGCGCCCGCGTGCCGGGGCCAAGGTGGAGGAGCTGAACGGGCTGATCGAGCGCGTCGCGGGCGAGGTGAGGGCGCTCGTGGTCGACCTGCGGGGTTGGGGAGCCCGCAATCTCGTGATGACCGACCACGTGCATCCCACCGCGTTCGGGCAGATCGACATCGCCGAGCGGGCGCTGGACGTCGTGGCCCGCGACGGCATGCGGGCTTCCGTGAGACCGTCGTCGTTGATCGCGTATTCGCCGTCGCGCCGGCAGCGGCTCCTCTTCGACCTCACGTACGTGTATCGCCACGCGAAGGTGAGCCTTCGGTCGGGGCTGATCCGCGCGCGGGTGGCCGTGCGGGGTTCGCTTTGACGGCGCCGGCTCCGGGCTGTCCCCACCTCGGCTTGTCCTCCTCGCTGCTCAGAGCCCGGCTCGCCCCGCCTTCACCGCCCCACCCCTCCAGAGCCCGGCTCGCCCCGGCTTCACCGCCCCACCCCTCCAGAGCCCGGCTCGCCCCGGCTCCACCGCCCCGTTGATCAGAGCCCGGCGGGATGCAGGACGGTCGGGAACGTGGCCAGATAGCCGGCCGAGGGCGTGCCGATCCGCTCGACGCCGCCGCCACCGCCCCATGCGCCGAGCGAGCCGCCGGACTCGTAGAACTGGCCGTTGATCTCGATGATCACGTGCCCGCTCTGCCCCGGCAGGGCGCGGTCGTAGACCGTGACGTACTGGCCCGGTCCGGGCTCCATCCCGGGCTGGTTGGGCAGCGCGGTGGTGTCGACCGGCTGGGTCAGGAAGCCGCCGGCGTGCAGCACGGCCGAAACGAAGCCCGAGCAGTCGTAGCCCGACTGCGGCCCCCACCCACCGTGGCCGCCGCCGACGATGTACGGCTTGCCGACCAGGGAGTTGGCCATGTCGATCATGGCCTGAAGCTGGCTCCCGCCCGCGCCGGTGGAGGAGCCGGTCGCGGCCGTGCTCGTCGGTAGGATGCCGGCGAGGCCGGGGAGGGTGGAGGTCAGCCCACTGGTGGTGGTGGCGAGGCCCGGAGTGGCGGTGGCGAGGCCGGGGATGGTGGACGTCAGCCCTGGGTGGCGGTGGCGAGGCCGGGGATGGTGGACGTCAGCCCTTGGGTGGCGGTGGCAAGCGCCGGGGTGAGGGCGCCGGCGGTGGCCGTCGGGTCGGTGCCGAGAGCGGCGGTCGTGGCGTCGGTGCCGAGAGACGCGGTCGTGGCGTCGGTGCCGAGAGCCGACGCGCCCAGCGCCGAGTTCAGCGCGTCGCTGAAACTGGCCGACGTGCCGGTGGCAGCACTACCGGTGCCCACTGTGCCCGCCGCACCCGAATTCGCTTGGGCCGCGGCGGCGGGATCGGCGAGCTGTTGCTGCATCGCCACGATCTGGTCGATGCGGCCGACCACAGCGTCGATACTCATCTCCTATGGGATCGGCGGTGGCGCCGGCAACTTGAGCACTGCTGGGCCCGGCGCGGTGGCGTGCCCCCGGAAAAGTCGACACTCGAGCGCCAGCCCGAGCTGAATGCGGATTCACCCGGCTCCAGCACGGGTTTCTCGACACTCGGCGCCCGGGGCGTGCCGAGTGTCGAGAAACCCGGCAATCATTGAGGCTGAACGGCGGTGGCCGCTCCCGAGCGACCGCCACCGCCCCGCCCCCAAGCCCACCGGCCCCCGCCACGCGCCTACCACCAGCCGCCCCGCCGCCTCCGTCGCCTCACGCAGCCGCCGCGCCAGCGCCGGCGTGAGCGCGCCGGCCTTCATCTGCCATCGCCAGGCGCCCCCCGCCCGCCCGGGCGCATTCATACGCGCTTCGCTGCCCAGCCCCAGGATGTCCTGCGCCTGCATCATCGCCACCCGGGACGGCGAGGCGAGGGCGAGCCGGATCAATCCCCACCATGGCTCGCGACGCCAGCGCACGCCGACCGAATCCATCGTGGCATCGACCAGACCACGCACCGAATCATCCAGCGACGAGTACCACCCCCGCGCGGTGTCGTGATCGTGCGTGCCGGTGTAGACGATCCGCTCGACCGCGTGATTCTCGAACCGGTGCACGCTCTCGGGATGCTCGGGATCGAAGCCGAACTGCAGGACCACCATCCCCGGAAAGCCGAGCGCGTCCCGCAGGCGCCCGATCGCGGGCGTGATCACCCCGAGATCCTCGGCAACCAGACCCAGCGGACCCAGCTCACGCACGGCGGCGTCGAACACCGCCCGCCCCGGGCCTCGCTGCCAGCGCCCGGACGCCGCCGTCCGGGCCCCGGAAGGCACCGCCCAGTAAGCCACAAATCCCCGGAAATGGTCGATCCGGGCGAGATCGAACAGCGACGTCGTGCGCCGCAGCCGCTCGATCCACCAGCGGTAGCCTCGTCGGCGGAGCGCGGGCCAGTCGTAGAGCGGGTTGCCCCACAGCTGCCCGGTGGCCGAATAGTCGTCCGGAGGGGCGCCGGCCACGAAGCCCGAGCGGAACACCTCAGGATGAAAATGGTGGTCGGCGCTTCCCGGCGCCACGTAGATCGCCACGTCTCCGAACAGCCGAACCCCGGCCGAAGCCGCGTACGATCGCAGAGCCCCCCACTCGCGCGAGAACCGCACCTGGTCGGCCAACGCCCCACGAGCAGAGAAGCGCTCCCAGTCGACCGCCCAGAACGCCTCACGTTCACGAAGGTCCGCCACCTCAGACGAGGACACCGGCGCGCGCGGGTCGGCCAGCAACCCTGGCCAGGCGGCAAAGGCCGAGCGCGCCTTGTACGGTGAGCGGTAGCGATCGGGCGGCCCGAGCGGCAGCACCTGCCACCAGGTCTGACCGGCGGCGGCCAGCCAGTCGACGAATCGGTACGCCTCGCGCCCCAACCGGCCGCCCGGCAACGAGGTGATATGCAGCTGCACGCCGCTCGAGCGCGGAAGCTCGATCACTCCGAACCCACCGGCCGAATCATGCGAAGGGGTTTACCCATCGCTAGGAAGGATATTTTTCGAGTCGTGAGGACGCCGTCCACCGGTCCCCAGCCGCCATCGCGTCGCACACCGACCGCGCGTCAGAGCATGTCTCGCCCCGGCGCTACCGCGCGTCAGAGCATGTCTCGCCCCGGCGCTACCGCGCGTCAGAGCATGTCTCGCCCCGGCGCCAGACACCCACGCGCGTGAGCACACGGGTCCAGCCGACCCCTGTCAGGCAGCGCCGCCCCGGCGCGGCCAGGCCAACCTCCGAGCGGATCGTCATCCAGTATCCGACGCCCTCGGTCGACGACGGCCGGTACCCCGCCAAGCGGGTCGTCGGCGACACGGTCAGGGTCGAGGCCGACATCTTCCGCGACGGCCACGAGATCCTCCGCGCGGTCGTCCGCTACAAGCCGCCGCAGGCGCGCAGCTGGTGCGAGATCGAGATGGCCCCCATCGACGCCCACCTCGGCGGCGTCCGCTGGGCAGGCGGCTTCGAGCTCGACTGCCCGGGCCGGTGGGAGTACACGGTGGAGGCGTGGACGGACGTCTTCGGAACCTGGCGGGACGAGCTCTCCCGCAAGGTGGCGGCGCAGCAGCACGACTTGGCCGGCGAGCTCTCCGAGGGCGTCCAACTTCTCAGGACTGCGGCAAGCCAGGCCGAGACGAGGGCCGACCGAGCGCTGATCGAGCACGCCATGTCCACCCTGAGCGACGAGGCCGTCCCGGAGGCGGCCAAGCACGACGTGGCGCTCGGCCCCGAGCTGTTCCGAACCGTGGAGCGGATCCAGCCGCGCCACGGCGCGGCGAGCCTCGAGCGACCGCTGCCGGTCGATGTCGACAGAAAGCTGGCCAAGTTCGGCGCGTGGTACGAGCTCTTCCCGAGATCTTGGGGCGGCCTCAAGGGCGTACAAGGCCAACTCCCCGAACTTGCCGAGCTCGGGTTCGACGTCGTTTATCTCCCCCCGATCCATCCGATCGGCCACACCAACCGCAAAGGTCGCAACAATGCGCTGACAGCCGGACCGGACGACCCCGGCTCTCCCTGGGCGATCGGCGACCAGACCGGCGGCCACGACGCGGTCCACCCTGATCTCGGAACGATCGAGGAGGTCAAGGAGCTCGCCGAGGCGGCCAGGCAGCACGGCCTCGAGATCGCGCTCGACTTCGCGATCCAGTGCTCGGCCGACCATCCCTGGCTGCATGAGCATCCGGAGTGGTTCCACCGCCGGCCCGACGGCACGCTCAAGTACGCCGAGAACCCGCCCAAGCGCTACCAGGACATCTACAACGTCAACTGGGAATCCCCGGACTGGAAGGGTCTCTGGGACGCGCTCCAGAAGATCGTCCTGCAGTGGGTCGACGCGGGGATCACCGTCTTCCGGGTCGACAACCCGCACACCAAGCCGTTCGAGTTCTGGCGCTGGCTAATCGGGAACGTCCACCAGCACAACCGCGACGTGGTCTTCCTCGCGGAGGCATTCACGAGACGATCGGTCATGCGCCACCTGGCCAAGATCGGCTTCAGCCAGTCCTACACGTACTTCACGTGGAAGAACTCGCGCTGGGAGCTGACCGAGTACGTCTCGGAGCTGGCCTACTCGGGCGAGCAGGAGTACTTCCGGCCGAACTTCTTCGCCAACACGCCGGACATCCTGCACGAGTACCTCCAGCACGGCGGTCGGCCGGCCTTCGAAGCGAGGCTCGTCCTGGCCGCCACGCTCAGCCCGAGCTACGGCATCTACTCGGGCTACGAGCACTTCGAGAATGTCCCGGTGCGCGAAGGCTCCGAGGAGTACCTGGGTTCCGAGAAGTACGAGATCAAGCAGCGCGCGCTGGACGGTCCGCTGCTCCCGCTCGTGCGGCGCATCAACCAGATCCGGCGCGGGAACGAAGCGCTCCACGACCTATCCAACGTAACCTTCCTCGACACGGCCAATGACGCGTTGATCGGCTACGCCAAGCACTCGCCGGGCAACACGATCATCACCGTGGTGAACATCGATCCCCATCAACCGCAAGAGGGCATCGCGATCATCCCCGCCAACCTTGGCCTGCCCCCCAGCTTCACCGCGCACGACCTGCTCACCGATGAGCGCTACCTGTGGCGCATCGGGGCGAACTACATCCGGTTCGAGCCGGGCGTCCGTCAGGCCCACGTCATCCGCGTCGAAATCTAGTGATGGGCGTCGGCCCGCCGACCCTCACGCACCTGATCGCGGCCGAAACGCGCAAGACGCCGGTCACGCCGCCGCACCATGACGGCATTCCACAGGCACACGACCAGGCCCGGCAGTGGTTCGAGCACGAGCCGCTGTGGTTCAAACGCGCGGTGTTCTACGAGATCCACATCCGCGGCTTCTTCGACGCCAACGGCGACGGCTCGGGCGACTTCCGCGGCCTGACCGAGAAGCTCGACTACCTGCAGTGGCTCGGAATCGACTGCATCTGGCTGCTCCCCTTCTACCGCTCGCCGCTGAGAGACGGCGGCTATGACATCGCGGACTTCACCTTGGTCCATCCCGACTACGGCAACGTGGACGACGTGCACGAGCTGATCGACGCCGCTCACGCCCGCCGCATCCGGGTGATCGCGGACCTGGTCATGAACCACACCTCGAGCGACCACCCGTGGTTCCAGGAGTCGCGGTCCAGCCCGGACAGCCCCAAGCGCGACTGGTACGTGTGGTCGGACACCGTCGAGCGCTACCGGGACGCGCGGATCATCTTCATCGACACCGAGGCCTCGAACTGGACGTGGGACCCGGTGGCCGGCGCGTACTACTGGCACCGCTTCTTCTCCCACCAGCCCGACCTCAACTACGACAACCCCGAGGTCCAGGAGGCGATGCTCGAGGTGCTGCACTTCTGGCTCGAGCTCGGGCTCGACGGCTTCCGCCTCGACGCGGTGCCCTACCTGTACGAGCGCGAGGGGACGATCTGCGAGAACCTGTCCGAGACCCACGCCTACCTGAAGCGCGTGCGCAAGGAAGTCGACGAGCGCTATCCGGACCGGGTGCTGCTGGCCGAGGCGAACCAGTGGCCTGCCGATGTCGTCGAGTACTTCGGCGACGGCGACGAGTGCCACATGGCGTTCCACTTCCCGGTCATGCCGCGCATGTTCATGGCCATCCGGCGCGAGGAGGCCGTGCCGATCTACGAGATCCTCGAGCGGACGCCCGCACATCCCCGACAGCTGCCAGTGGGGCCTGTTCCTGCGCAACCACGACGAGCTGACGCTCGAGATGGTGACCGACGAGGAGCGTGACTACATGTACACCGAGTACGCCAAGGACCCGCGGATGAAGCTGAACCTGGGCATCCGCCGGCGCCTGGCCCCGCTGCTCGACAACGGCCGCGACGAGATCGAACTGATGCACGCGATCCTGTTCTCACTGCCGGGTTCACCCGTCCTGTACTACGGTGACGAGATCGCGATGGGCGACAACGTGTTCCTGGGCGATCGGGACGGGGTGCGCACCCCGATGCAGTGGACGGGTGACCGTAACGGTGGCTTCAGCAGAGCGGACTTCGCGCAGCTCTACGCCCCGCCGCTGATGGATCCCGTGTACGGCTTCCAGGCGGTCAACATCGAGGCCCAGCTGCGCACCGCCACGTCGCTGCTCCGCTGGCTGCATCGCTTCATCGCGCTGCGCAAGGAACACCCGGTGTTCGGGTTCGGCACCTACGAGCCGATCGTGCCGTCCAACCCGCGGATCTTCGCCCACATCCGCACCTTCGAGGACGACATCGTCCTGTGCGTGCACAACGTGGCCCGTACCGCCCAGGCCGTCGAACTCGACCTGAGCGCGTACGAGGGGCGCTATCCGGTCGAGCTGTTCGGCCATTCGCGCTTCCCGCGGATCGGCGAGCTGCCCTACCTGCTGACGCTCGGCCCCCGCGGGTTCTTCTGGTTCCAGCTGGTCGACGAGAAGCAAGCCGAACATGAGTGAGCGCCTGCAGGGCATCACCGCGGACGAGATCCGCCGCTGCGTCAACGAGGAGGACCTGCGCGACTGGGTCCAGCAGCAGCGCTGGTACGCCTCCAAGGCCCGCACGGTGGCCGGGATCGACATCGTCGAGAGCGTCACGCTGCGCGAGGAGCCACCCCTGGTGCTGGCCCTCGTGGAGACGCGGTTCGGCACCGGCACGCACGAGCTCTACCAGCTGCCGCTGGCCATCCGTCCCCCCAGCGAGGTCCGCCGCGGAGACTCGATCGCCCACACCGACGGCTGGGCGGTGTACGACGCGCTGGCCGAGCCCGCGCAGGCGCTCGAGCTGATGCGCCGGATCGCGGCCACCGACGAGATCGAAACCGACGACGGGCGCTTCAGCTTCCACCCCTTCGTTGACACGAGGACATCGCGGACGCCACCAACGTACGCCTCATGGGCGTCGAGCAATCCAACTCCTCGATCGTGTTCGACAACCGGATCGTGCTCAAGGTGTTCCGCAAGCTCGAGCCCGGTCTCAACCCGGAGCTCGAGATCCTGCGCTTCCTCACCTACCGCGGCTTCCCGAACATCGCGCCGCTGCACGGCTGGTACGACTACGAGGGGCAGGCATTCCAGGCCACTCTCGGCGTGGCCCAGTCCTTCCTGGGCGACGCGGTCGGAGGCTGGGAGCTTGCCCTGGACGAGATCGTCACCATGCCCGACACCTTCCTCGAGCGCCTCGGCAGCCTGGGCACAGCGACCGCTCAGCTCCACAACGCGCTGGCCTCCGATGCCAGCGATCCGGCCTTCTCGCCCGAGGAGCCCAGCCAGGAGGCACTTTCGCTGCTCACCGCGACAGTGGACGAGGACATAGAGCGGATCTTCCTGCGCCTGCCCAACGATCCGCGGCTGGCCCCGATCGCCGGGCGCGGCCAGGACGTGCGCGAGCGGCTGGCCGCCCGGGCCCAGATCGGCGTGACGGGCCGGGTCATCCGCACCCACGGCGACTACCACATGGGGCAGACCCTGTACACGCCGCGCGGCTGGGTGATCATCGACTTCGAGGGCGAGCCGGCCCGCCCGCTGCCCGAGCGCCGCCAGAAGCGCTCGCCGCTGCGCGACGTCGCCGGTATGCTGCGCTCGTTCGCGTACGTGACCTCGGCGGTCGAGCTCCAGCGCGGCCAGAAGGCGCCGGAGGACTTCGAGCAGCGCGCGCGAGCAACCTTCCTGAACTGCTACTTCGCGTCCGTCGACCCCACGCTGGTGCCGGCCGGCGAGGCGGCGATCGCCAACCTGCTCTCGATCTACGAGCTCGAAAAGGCGATCTACGAGCTGCGCTACGAGCTCAACCACCGGCCGGATTGGACGCCGATTCCGGTCGCCGGCATCGTCCGCCTGCTTGAGAGCGCGTGAACGCGGGAAGGCCCAGGAGGTCATGACCACCGTCGCCACTTCAGAGCTCGAGGCCCTGACCCGCCGCGAGCATTCCAACCCTCACGCCGTTCTCGGCGCCCATCCGCAGAACGGCGGCGTGGTCGTGCGCGCACTGCGCCCGGCCGCGTGCGCTGTCACCGCCATCACCGACGGCCACCCGGGCGTGGAGCTGCAGCAGATCCACCCCGGCGGCGTGTTCGAGGGCACGCTCGAGGACGCCGAGCTGCCGATCGACTACCAGCTCGAAGTCGACTACGGCGATGCCGGCAAGTACACGATCGAGGATCCCTACGCATTCCTCCCCACGATCGGCGAGCTCGACCAGCACCTGATCGCCGAGGGGCGGCACGAGGAGCTCTACAACCGCCTGGGCGCGCACGTGCGGGAGATTCAGATCCCCACCCCCCACCCCCGCAGCGTGACCGGCACCGCGTTCGCCGTCTGGGCCCCGGCGGCTCGCGCCGTCAGCGTGGTGGGCGACTTCAACTCCTGGGACGGCCGGCTGCACGCCATGCGCTCGCTCGGCTCGACCGGCGTGTGGGAGCTGTTCCTGCCCGGCGTCGGCGAGGGCACCCGCTACAAGTACGAGATCCTCACCCAGGACCACCAGATCCTGCTCAAGGCGGATCCGTACGCCCTGGCCACCGAGGTGCCGCCCAAGACCGCCTCGGTGGTGTTCAAGCCCGATCACGTCTGGAGCGAGAAGGACGCGGAGTGGCTGCGGACGCGCCAGGAGCAGCAACTGCTGACCAGGCCGATGTCGATCTACGAGGTCCACCTGGGGTCCTGGCGGCTGAACACGTTCGAGCGCAACCGGCCGCTCACCTACCGTGAGCTGGCCGACGAGCTGAGCACCTACGTCAAGGACCTGGGCTTCACCCACATCGAGCTGTTGCCGGTCATGGCCCACCCGTTCCTCGGCTCGTGGGGCTACCAGGTCACCGGCTACTTCGCCCCCACCCCGTTCTACGGCTCACCCGACGACTTCCGAGAGTTCGTCGACCGCATGCACCAGAACGACGTCGGCGTGATCCTGGACTGGGTGCCCGCCCACTTCCCGCGCGACGAGTTCGCGCTGGCCCGCTTCGACGGCACCGCGCTGTACGAGCACTCCGACCCGCGCCGCGGGGAGCACCCCGACTGGGGCACGCTGGTGTTCAACTACGGACGCCACGAGGTGCGCAACTTCCTGATCTCCAACGCGCTGTTCTGGCTGCGCGAGTATCACGTGGACGGCATCCGGGTCGACGCCGTGGCCTCCATGCTCTACCTCGACTACTCCCGCCGGGAGGGCGAATGGGTGCCCAACCAGTTCGGCGGGCGCGAGGACCTCGACGCGGTCTCCTTCCTCAAGGAGTTCAACGAGGTCGTCTACGGACGCGAGCCGGGCGCCCTGACCGCCGCCGAGGAGTCAACCGCCTGGCCCGGGGTATCGAGGCCCACGTATCTGGGCGGCCTCGGCTTCGGCTTCAAGTGGAACATGGGCTGGATGCACGACACGCTCGGCTACTTCCAGCAGGACCCGATCTACCGCCGCTACCACCACCACGAGCTGACCTTCAGCCTGCTGTACGCGTTCAGCGAGAACTACATCCTCCCGCTCTCGCACGACGAGGTCGTGCACGGCAAGGGCTCGCTGTACGGAAAGATGGCCGGTTCGGACAAGTGGCAGAAGCTGGCCAACCTGCGCACGCTGTACGCCTACATGTGGGCGCACCCGGGCAAGAAGCTCCTGTTCATGGGCTCCGAGTTGGCCCAGGAGGCCGAGTGGAGCTACGAGCGCTCGCTCGACTGGCATCTGCTCGAGCGTCCCGACCACGCCGGCATCCAGAAGCTGGTGCGCGACCTGAACCGGATCTACCGCGAGGAGCCGGCGCTGTGGGAGATCGACTCCGACCCGTCCGGGTTCTGGTGGCTCGAGCCCAACGACGCCGACTCGAACGTCCTGGCCTTCGCCCGCGCCTCGCGCCCGGACTAGAACGGCGAGCGGCGCATCGTGGTGTTCGCCGCCAACCTCTCGCCGGTGGTGCGCTCGGGCTACCGGCTCGGGCTACCGCGCGCCTGCCGCTGGAAGGAGGCGCTGAACACCGACTCCACCTACTACGGAGGGCAGCGACGCGGGCAACCTCGGCGGGCTCGATCCCGAGCCGATCCCGTGGCACAACCAGTCGGTCTCGGCGCTGGTGACGCTGCCGCCGCTCGCGGCGGTGTGGTTCATTCCAGAGTCCCAGTGAGCTCCACCTTGCCTGCGCCTGTCGAGTTCGGCGTCGCCGAATACCCCTGGGAGCGCCCGCTCGGCGCTCGGCCGCGCGACGACGGCACCACCGAGTTCCGCGTGTGGGCGCCGCGCGCGGAATCGATCTCGCTGCGCGTCGCGGGCCGCGACGTCCCGCTCGAGCACGCGGGCTACGGGGTCTACGAGGCGGTCACCCCGGCCGAGCCCGGGGACGACTACTGGTACTGCGTGAACGGGCAGACGCTTCCCGACCCGTGCTCGCGCTGGCAGCCCGACGGGATCCGGGGGCCGTCGCGGATCATCGCGCCGCCGGCGCAGACGACGCGGATCCAGACCCCGCGCATGCGCGAGCTGGTCATCTACGAATTGCATATTGGGACTTTCACGCCGCAAGGGACCTTCGATGCCGCCATCGAGCATCTGCCCCGGTTGGCGGAGCTCGGCCTGAGCGCGATCGAGATCATGCCGGTGGCCGAGTTCCCCGGCCATCACGGCTGGGGCTACGACGGCGTCTACATCTCGGCCGCACATTCGGCCTACGGCGGCCCGCACGCGTTCGGGCGACTCGTGGAGGCCGCGCACGAGGCCGGCTTGGCCGTGATCCTCGACGTCGTCTACAACCACCTGGGAGCGTCGGGCACGCCGGCCCTCGAGGCATTCGGGCCGTACTTCACCGACAAGTACGAGACGCCGTGGGGCAGCGCCATCAACTACGACGACGCCGACTGCGACCCGGTCCGCGAATGGGTGCTCCAGAGCGCGGTCGGCTGGGTCCGCGACTTCGGGATCGACGGCCTGCGCCTGGACGCCATCCACGCCATCGTCGACTCGAGCGCCGAGCACCTGGTGGAGGCCGTGGCCCGTCGCGTCCACCAGACGCGCGACGATGCCGTGGTGATCGCCGAGAGCGGCATGAACGATCCTCGGGTCATGCGCGAGGTGGCGGTCGGCGGCTGGGGCTGCGACGCCGCCTGGGCCGATGACTTCCATCACTCGCTGCGGGCGCTGGTCACCGACGAGCGCGAGGGCTACTTCGAGGAGTTCGGCGCGGTGGCGCAGCTGGCCAAGGCGTGGCACCGCCCGCACGTCCACGACGGCACGTACTCGAGCTTCCGCCGGCGCCGGTTCGGCGCGCCGGCCGACGACGTGCCGCCCCAGCGCTTCGTGGTCTTCTCGCAGAACCACGACCAGGTCGGCAACCGTGCGTTCGGCGACCGGCTTCCGGCGCCGGCCCGCCCGCTGGCCGCGTTCTGCACGCTGCTCTCGCCGTTCGTCCCGCTCCTGTTCATGGGCGAGGAATACGGCGAGGACGCGCCGTTCCAGTTCTTCACCGATCACCCCGACCCCCTGATCGCCGACGCCACCCGCCAGGGCCGCCGCGAGGAATTCGCCGCCTTCGCCTCCTTCGGCGAGGGGATCCCCGATCCCCAGGACCGGGCGACGTTTGAGCGCTCGAAGCTGACCCGCACCCGCGACCCTGAGCTCGCTTCGCTGTACGCCAAGCTGCTGAGCGTGCGCCGTCGGCTGCCGCCGGCCGATGCGGACGCCATCGACTTCGACGAGGACGCGCGCTGGCTGCGGGTGCGCCGGGGCACGTTCGAGGTCATCGCCAACTTCAGCTCCGAGCCGCGGCGGGTCGACTGTGTGGGAAGGACCGTCGAGCTGTGGACGCGCGGCGAGCCGTCGGTCATCGACGGGGCGGTCGAACTGCGAGCCGCATGTCCGGGGCGCTGGTCGCTTGAGCGAGCACACGGAGCCGATGTCCGGGGCGCTGGTCGCTTGAGCGAGCACGCGGTCTGGCCGGGGCGGCCGTTTCCGCTCGGCGCGACCTGGGACGGGGGCGGCACCAACTTCTCGCTGTTCTCGGAGGCCGCCGAGAAGGTCTGGCTGTGTCTGTTCGACGACGAGGACAACGAGACACGGATCGAGGTGACCAAGCGCACCGCGTTCAACTGGCACTGCTACCTGCCCGAGGTGGGACCGGGCCAGCGCTACGGCTACCGCGTGCACGGCCCCTACGCCCCGACCGAGGGACATCGGTTCAACCCGGCCAAGCTGCTCCTCGACCCCTACGCCAAGTCGATCGACGGGGTGGTCGACTGGGCCCACGACGCCAACGTCCTGCCCTACGTGCCCACGGGCGACAATGACGCCGACCTGGAGCCCGACGACGAGGACGACGCGGCGGCCATGCCCAGGTCGGTGGTGATCGACGACGCGTTCTTCTGGGAAGGCGACCGCCCCCCGCGGGTGCCGTTCGCCGACACCGTGATCTACGAGACGCACGTCAAGGGCTTCACGATGCTCCACCCCGAGGTGCGCGAGGACCTGCGCGGCACCTACGCCGGCCTGGCCTCCGAGCCGGCCATCGCCTATCTGCACCATCTGGGCGTCACCGCGGTCGAGCTGCTGCCCGTCCACCACATCTCCGACGAGTCGTTCCTGACCGATAGGGGGCTTTGCAACTACTGGGGCTACAGCACCATCGGGTATCTCGCGCCGCACTCCGAGTACGCCGCCACCGGACGCCGCGGCGAGCAGGTGCGCGAGTTCAAGGGGATGGTCAAGGCGCTGCACCGCGCCGGCATCGAGGTGATCCTCGACGTGGTCTACAACCACACTTCGGAGGGCAACCACCTCGGCCCGATGCTGTCGTTCAAAGGCGTCGATAACGCCTCGTACTACCGGCTGGTGCCGGACGACCCGCGCTTCTACATGGACTTCACCGGGACCGGGAATTCTTTGAATCCCGTCCACCCAAGCGTCCTTCGGCTGATCATGGACTCGCTGCGCTACTGGGTGAGCGAATGCCACGTGGACGGGTTCCGCTTCGATCTCGCCTCCGCCCTGGCCCGCGAGCTCTACGACGTCGACCGCCTGTCCGCGTTCTTCGACGTGATCCACCAGGACCCGGTTCTCTCCCAGGTCAAGCTGATCGCCGAGCCGTGGGACGTGGGACCGGGGGGCTACCAGGTGGGCAACTTCCCGGTGCTGTGGTCGGAGTGGAACGGGGTGTACCGCGACGTCATGCGCGACTACTGGCGCGGCTACGCCAACTGCGGCGAGTTTGCCTCGCGGCTGACCGGGTCCTCCGATCTCTACGAGGCCGATGGCCGCGACCCGTTCGCCTCGATCAACTTCATCACCGCCCACGACGGCTTCACGCTGCGCGACCTGGTCTCCTACGACCACAAGCACAACGAGGCCAACGGCGAGGGCAACCACGACGGCACCGACGACAACCGCTCGTGGAACCACGGCGTCGAGGGCGAGACCGACGACCCGGAGATAGGCGAGCTGCGCACCCGTCAGCAGCGCAACTACCTGACCACCCTGCTCCTCTCCCAGGGCACGCCGATGCTGTTGGGCGGTGATGAGATGGGCCGCACCCAGCACGGCAACAACAACGCCTGGTGCCAGGACTCAGAGGTCTCCTGGTACGACTGGACCGAGAGCACCGAGAAGGCGCAGCTGCGCCGGTTCACCCGCCGGCTCATCCGCCTGCGCCGCGAGCACAAGGTGTTCCGCCGCGACAATTTCCTGCGCGGCATGGAGGTCAAGGACTCGGGTTTGCCCGATGTGTGGTGGTTCCGCCCCGACGGACTGAAGATGACCCGCCGCGACTGGCAGGAGGGCAGGCATGTCCTGGGCATGTTCCTCAACGGCAAGGAGATAAACACCCCCGGGCCGCACGGCGAGGACATCGAGGATGACGCGTTCATCCTGCTGTTCAACGCGATGCCGGAGGACTGCGTGTTCACGCTTCCCCGCCGGCGCTTCGGCGCGCAGTGGGCACTCGAGCTCTCGACGGTTGACCCTGAGGCGGAGCCCGGCAGCAGCCGCCACGGCGCGCGCACCGACCTCGCGGTCACCTCCCGCTCGATCCTGGTCCTGAAGCGGGTCGCGTGAGCGGGTCGCGGCGCCGAGCTGCGCGCCACCTACCGTCTCCAGCTGACCGCGCACTTCGGCTTCGCCGCGGCCCGTGCACTCGTGCCGTATCTGCGCGACCTCGGGATCTCGCACCTGTACCTGTCGCCGTCCTTTCAGGCCCGCCCCGGCTCCACCCACGGCTACGACGTGATCGATCCCAAGCGGGTGTCGGACGACCTGGGCGGCGAGGAGGGACTGCGCGCGCTGTCGGGAGCCGCGCGCGACGCCGGCTTGGGACTGATCCTCGACGTGGTGCCCAACCACATGGCGGCGGACGACGTCAACCCTTACTGGGCCGACCCGAAGCTTCGTCGAGAAGTTCTTCGACGTCGAGCCGTCCACCGGGATCTACCGGCGCTTCTTCGACATCGGGGATCTGGCCGGGCTGCGCCAGGAGGATGCCGACGTGTTCGAGGAGACGCATTCGCGCGTGATCTCATTGGTCCACGACGGCGTGATCGACGGGGTGCGGATCGATCACCCCGACGGGCTGGCCGACCCGGCGGGGTACTTGCTGCGTCTCCGGGATCGGCGGTGTCGAGCGCGTCTGGGTCGAGAAGATCCTCGACCCCGGCGAGCGGCTGCGCGACTGGCCGGTGTCCGGGACCGTCGGCTACGAGTTCCTCAACGACGCGTGCGCGCTGTTCGTGGACCCCGCCGGCGAGGCGCGCCTTGACCTCGCTCTGGCAGCAGGTCTCCGGGCGATGCGCGTCCGTTCGGCGAGGTGGCGCACGAGGCGAAGCTCCAGCAGGTCCGCGGACCGTTCGCGCAGGACGTCGACCGTCTGCTGCGCGAGGACTTTGGCGCTGCGGCCGACGCATACGCAGCCGCCATCGCCAAAGACCGAGGTCGAGCGCGCGTTGGCGTCCATGCCGGTGTACCGAACGTATATCGATCCAGTGGCCGGGCGCGTGGCCGACGAGGACCGCCGCGCGATCGCCGAGTCCGGCATGGACGCCGCGCTTGCCACGACCCTCCTGCTCGGGCAGCCGGCGCCGCCGGGCTTCGTCACCCGCTTCCAGCAGACCACGCCGGCGATCATGGCCAAGGGCGTCGAGGACACCGCCTTCTATCGCTACAACCGGCTGATCGCCCTGAACGACGTGGGCGGCGATCCGTCGCGCTTCGGGATCGACGTCGAGCGCTTCCACGCGGGCAACGCCGAGCGCGCGGAGCGCTTCCCCCTCAACCTGCTGACCACCATGACCCACGACGCCAAGCGCTCGGCCGACGTGCGGGCACGCATCGGAGCGCTGGCCTCGATGCCGTCGGAATGGCAGGCCCATGTCGAGCGATGGTTCGCCATCACCGAGCACCTGCGTTCCGCGGACGGAGCCCCGGACGACGTCGAGCGTTACTTCCTGTTCCAGACCCTGGTGGGATCGTGGGTGATCGCGCCCGAGCGGATCGAGGCGTACATGGAGAAGGCGCTGCGCGAGGCCAAGCGCAACACGAACTGGGTCGAGCAGAACCACGAGTGGGAGGAGGCGGTGAAGCGCTTCGGCAACGCGCTGTACACCAACCAGGACGTTCATCGCCGACTTCGAGCCGTTTGCCGTTCGGGTGGCCGAGGCAGGCGACCGGGCCGCGCTCGGGCAGCTCGTGCTCAAGCTGACCGTCCCGGGCGTGCCCGACATCTACCAGGGCGACGAGTTGCCCTTCCGCGCGCTGGTCGACCCCGACAACCGCCGGCCGGTCGACTTCGACTACCGCCAGGCCATGCTGCGCCGGCTGATGGGTGGCTCGCCGCCCGTGACCGAGACGCGCAAGATGTTCGTGACGCTGCGGCTGCTGGGGCTGCGGGGGCGCCGGCCCGCGCCGTTCGCGGGTGACTACGTGCCGCTGCAGGCCGGAGCGGGTGCCTGCGCCTTTCTGCGCGGCGGCGACGTGCTGGTGGTGGTGGCCGTGCGGGGCACGCCGTTCGAGGGCAGCCTCGCTGGACTGCCGGGCGGAACCTGGCGCGACGTGTTGCGCGGCGAGGAGCGGTTGTTCGACAGCCGCGAATCGGTCGCGCGAGTGGTGGGCGAGCACGGCGTGGCCGTGTTCGAGCGCCTCTGACAGGCCGGTCGGACCGTGGGTGCGAATCAGTTCAGCTCGCGCAGCAGGCCGTCGAGATCGAGATCGGGCCCGAAGCCGCCGGTGGCGTGCCCCTCCTCGTCGCGCGGCCACTCCTCGGGCGGGCGATCCCACATCAGCTCGAGCGTGTTGCCGTCGGGATCGACGATGTAGATCGCCTCGTGTGTGCCGTGGTCGGTGACTTGCCGGATCGGCCAGTCGACGTCCCTGAGCCGGCGGTAGGCGTCGGCGAGTGCCCTGCGCGTCGGATAGGCGATCGCCACGTGGTGAAGACCCGCGACGCCGTCCGGCGTGGGCGGCCCACCCTTGGACTTCCAGGTGTTGAAGCCGAGGTGGTGGTGGTAGCCGCCGGCCGACACGAACAGGATGTCGCCGGTAGTGCCCCAGCCGGGGACATCGCGTGCCTCGGCGATCACGTCGAATCCGAGCACGCCGACGTAGAAGTCGCGGATCCGATCGATGTCGGCCGTCCGCAGATGCGTGTGGCCGATCCGGACTCCCGGGTCGATCGGGTCGGGGGCCCTGGCGATTGGCGTGATGCTGCCCTGTGGTCCCATCACGACACGCAATGGTGTCACGAACCGCCCTGAATCGATAGGGTGGCCGCCGGGCGATGCGTGTCCTGATCATCTCCTGGGAGTATCCGCCCGTGATCGAGGGTGGCCTGGGCCGCCATGTGCGCAAGCTGTCGGAGAGCCTCGTCCGCGACGGCGTCGAGGTGCACGTGTTGACCCGCGGCGGGGGCCGCCTGCCGGCCGAGGCCGACCAGCACGGCGTGCTCGTGCATCGAGTCCCGGAGCCACAGTTCCCCAAGGACCTCAGCGCGTTCGTGCGTTGGGTCGACGCGATGAACGCCGACATGCACGCCCTGGCCGCTGAGCTGTGCGAGCGGCTGGAGTTCGACCTCGTGCACTCCCACGACTGGCTAGTGGCCGGCGCGGCTCACCGGACCGCACGCGAGATCGAGCGGCCCTGGCTGGTCACCGTGCACGCCACCGAGTTCGGCCGCCACCAGGGCTGGGTCCAGAACCATCCTCAATCCCACATCCACGCCGCCGAGCGCGCGATGGTGCGCCGCGCCGATCACGTGATCACCTGCTCGCGCTACATGCGCGTGCACGTTGCCAACGTGTTCGGCGTCCGGCCCGCCAAGGTCACGGCGATCCCCAACGGGATCGACCCGCGCGACCTCCAGCCGGTCGAGCCTGATCTCGAGGCCCTCCGGGCCAGGTACGCCGCGCCCGACGAACTGCTGGTGCTGCTGGTCGGGCGTCTGGTCTACGAGAAGGGCTTTCACCTGGCACTGGACGCGCTGGCGCCGGTGGTGCGCCGGCTGGGCGGCGTGCGCTTCGTGGTCGCCGGCACCGGCACCGCAGAGCGCGAGCTCAAGCGCCAGGCCCGCCGCCTCGGCCTGTCCGGCCACGGCCGGTTCCTCGGCTGGGTGGGCGACGACATGCTGCACTCGCTCTACCGGGTCTCCGACCTGTGCATCGTGCCCTCGATCTACGAGCCGTTCGGGCTCGTCGCACTCGAGGCGATGGCCTCGGGCTGCCTGTGCGTGGTCGCCGACACCGGCGGCCTGCGCGAGGTGGTGCCGGTGGAGGGCACCGTCGGCCTGCGCTTCCCCTCGCAGGACGCCACCGCGCTGCGGGCCGTGCTCGAGCGGGTCCTCGCCGACGACGCGGCCCGTGCGCAGCTGGTCGCCGAAGCCCGCGAGCACGTCCTGCGCTTCGACTGGACCGAGGTGGCGCGCCGCACGGCCGAGATCTACGCCGCACTGGCAGCCGGAGCGATCGACGCCGGCCCGGTGATCGCACCGGCGGGCGTGCCGCGTTGCTGCTAGCCGTTCCGCCGCGCATCGGTGATCCCCACTTCGAGCACCGCAAGCTCCGCTCCGGCAGCCGCCCCGCTCGCACGGAGACGGTCGGGAGCCGCTCACCTGTGGGTCTGATCGGGCATCGCGCTGAAGCGGCGCTCGTGCACCTGATCGGACGTTCCCCACCCGATGCCCACAGCGTTGCTGCGGAACGACGCAGCGGTCGCTCCGCGAACTCGTCCAACAACACGACGAGGGCCCGGCGTTGCCGCCGGGCCCTCCGAACAACTAAGCGTCTGCTTGTCGCGACAAGGGTACCTCCGCGGGCCATCCAGGCCCGCGGTATGAGGCCCTCGGGCGACGTCCAGTCGCCCTTGACCGAGCTTCGCACCTACATCATCCGACGTCCAGTCGCCCTTGAGCGAGGCTTCGCCCCTACATCATCCCCGACATGTCGGGCATGCCGCCACCGCCACCACCGGACTCCCGCTCCGGGACCTCGGCCACGATGGCCTCCGTGGTGAGGATGTTCTTGGCGATCGACGCGGCGTTCTGGAGCGCCGAGCGCGTCACCATGGCCGGGTCGATGATGCCCTCCTTGACCAGGTCGACGATCTCGCCGGTCGCTGCGTTCAGGCCCTCGCCCTTCTCCGCTTTGCGCACGTCGTTGACCACGACCGAGCCCTCGAGGCCGGCGTTCTCGGCGATCTGACGCATCGGCTCCTCGAGCGCGCGACGCACGATCCGTGCACCGGTCCGCTCGTCGGCCTCCTCGATCAGCTCGAGGTTGAGCGCCTCCTGAGCGTTCAGCAGAGCGACACCACCACCGGGGACGATGCCCTCCTCCAGCGCAGCGCGGGTCGCCTGCAGCGCGTCCTCGACGCGGTGCTTCTTCTCCTTCATCTCGGTCTCGGTGGCCGCGCCGACCTTGACCACGGCAACCCCGCCCGACAGCTTGGCGAGACGCTCCTGGAGCTTCTCCTTGTCGAAGTCCGAATCGGTGTTCTCGATCTCGGTCTTGATCTGGTTGATGCGGCCCTTGATCGCGTCGCTCTCGCCGGCGCCGTCGACGATCGTCGTGGTGTCCTTGGCCACGACCACGCGACGAGCGCGGCCGAGCTGCGAGATCTGCGTGTTCTCGAGCTTGAGGCCCATCTCCTCGGTGATCACCTCGCCGCCGGTGAGGATCGCGATGTCCTCCAGCATGCGCTTGCGGCGATCGCCGAAGCCCGGGGCCTTGACCGAGACGCCGGTGAAGGTGCCGCGCAGCTTGTTGACCACCAGCGTCGCGAGCGACTCGCCCTCGACGTCCTCGGCGATGATCAGCAGCGGCTTGCCCGACTGGATCGTCTGCTCGAGCACCGGCAGCAGATCACGGACCGAGCCGATCTTCTGGTTGGCGATCAGGATGTAGGGGTCCTCCAGCACCGCCTCCATCCGCTCCTGGTCAGTGACCATGTAGGGCGAGATGTAGCCCTTGTCGAACTGCATGCCCTCGGTGAACTCGAGATCCATGCCGAACGTCTGGCCCTCCTCGACGTTGACCACGCCGTCCTTGCCGACCTTCTCGATAGCGTCGGCGATCACATCGCCGATCTCGTCGTCGCCGGCTGAAATCGTCGCCACGCGGGCGATCTGGTCCTTGCCCGAGATCTCCGTCGACTGCGACTCGATGTGCTTGACGACCTCGTCAACGGCCTTCTCGATGCCGCGCTTGAGGCCAAGTGGGTTGGCGCCGGCGGCCACGTTCTTCAGGCCCTCGCGCACGATCGACTGCGCCAGCACGGTCGCGGTCGTCGTCCCGTCGCCGGCCACGTCGTTGGTGGCGGTCGCCACCTCGCGCACCAACTGGGCGCCCTGGTTCTGGAAGACGTCCTCTACCTCGATCTCGCGCGCGATCGTGACACCGTCGTTGGTGATGGTCGGCGCGCCGAACTTCTTGTCGAGGACGACGTAGCGGCCCTTGGGGCCGAGCGTCACCTTGACGGCGTTGGCTACCGCATCGACGCCCTGCTCCAGCGCCTTCCGGGCCTCCGCCTCGTACTTCAGTTCCTTGTGTGCCATATCTGTTTCAGTTCTCCTGGGGGAACGGGGTTACGACTGGACCTTGGCCAGCACGTCGGACTCGCGCAGGACGAGGAGCTCCTCGCCGTCGACCTTGATCTCGGTGCCGCCGTACTTGCTGTAGAGGACCTCGTCGCCCTCTGAGACGTCGAGCGGAGTCCGCTTGCCAGTGTCCTCGTTGACCTTGCCGTCGCCGACCGCGAGGACCTTGCCCTTCTGGGGCTTCTCCTTGGCCGTGTCAGGCAGGACGATGCCGCTGGCGGTCGTCTCCTCCTCTTCGATCGCCCGCACGATCAACCGATCGCCAAGGGGCTTGAGCTTCATGTGATGCAACCTCCGGTTGGAAGTGGATGATGCCGATGTGAGCTTGGCACTCGTCCTACGAGAGTGCCAACGGCAAATATAGCTCGTATCGAAGCGCTTTCAAGGTTTTTCGTGGCACTCGGCTGTCGAGAGTGCCAATGGGCCTTGCCGGCTGGGCTGGATTCGGCGTCACCGACGTGCTCTCGTCCGGCCAGTGATCGAGTTCACGACCACCGACGGCACTCACGTGCGGGTCGCCTCGCCGTTCGGGGAGCAACCCGCGCCAGGGGCACGTGGGCGAAAGCGTCCGTGCTCTACGACCCGGCAACCCTCAGCGGGACCGGGTCGACACCGCCACCGCCGGGGCACCTGCCTCGACGTCGCGTTCATGCTGTTCAGCGGCGCCGTGCGCCACGACCCGGGCAACCCTCAGCGGGTCCGGGTCGACACCGCCACCCGCCCGGGCACCTGCCTCGACGTCGCGTTCATCCTGTTCGGCGGCGCCATGGCAGCGATCGGCATCCTCATCCTGATCGCAAGCCGCTGACCGGCCGTGGGCGCAATCGAATCGCGCGTCCGCGCCAGCGCGTCAGCCAAGGTCCTGCGGCGCCGGACCGACCGCCCGGCCGACCTGCAGAACCTGCCACCCGTGCGCCTTTTCCTAGGACCTTGGCAGGTTCTGCAGCTCCCACATGCGAGCGGTGCCACGCTCGCCCCGTTTTGGCTCCATTGGCAGGTTTTGCACGATCCGGCGCGTCCACCGCAGCGCGCGGCCCCCGCAGCCGGGGCCCTCGCGCGAGCGCCGGCACCGCGCTAGTCGCTCCGCCACCGGCTCGCCAGTCGTTGAGCAGCGCCGGCGCGACCCTCGCGCGAGCGCCGGCACCGCGCTACGTCGCTCCGCCACCGGCTCGCCAGTCGTTGAGCAGCGCCGGCGCGGTGGCCAGCGGGACCAAGACGCTCAGCCACCGCCGCGCCCGGCACCGCAAGCACTGAGTTCGACGCTGGATCCCGCGTTAACCGCGTGACGCGGCGCCGGCGCCGCCGTCCGAGCCTAGTTGCGGGCCGCGCCCAACCCGTGCATCCGGTCGCGCAGCTCGGGCGGGTTCTCGATGATCTGGGAGAAGCGCACGACGGTCACCGTGTCCTCCGTCGACACCGTGCGCCCGTAGATCTGCTCCAGGAAGTGGATCATCTCGTCGACGCGCCGGAACTCGGGGTTGTCGTGCTCGATGTCGCGCGGCGAGAGGTCGCGCACTCGCTTGACCTCGACCTGGTCGATGACCGCGTTGAAGATCTTTTCGCGGGGGGAGTGCTGATAGCCGATCGTCACCAGCACGCAGTCGTTCTTGCGGTACTTGTGTGACTTGTCGCCGAGGCGGATGGTGGCCGTCTTGCGGCCCCGGCGGAGCTGATCGGCGAACACCGACGAGTAGAAGTTGAGGACTCGCACGGCGTGAGCCTACCGATCTGGCGACAAACGCGACAGCGCGCGGCGAACGATTTCCCGCTCGCCCGCGTAGGTGAGCTCCCGAGCGGCCTCCTCGAGCGGCATCCAGCGAGCGTCCTCGATCTCGTGATCGTGCTCATCGAGGCTGCCGGAGCGGTACTCGAACAGGTAGAAGGCCACCCGCTTGTTCCGCCGCCGGCCGCGCCGCTCGTAGCTGTACTCAACATCGCCCAGCTTGTCGATCAGCTGCGCGACCACGCCGGTCTCCTCTGCCACCTCGCGGATCGCGGCGGCCTCGTCGTTCTCGCCCTGGTCGAGGTGCCCTTTGGGGAGGACCAACACCCGCCGGCGCTGGGCGTCCCGCTTGACCGGCACGACAACGATCACGTCGCCCTCGTGCACGACGGCACCACCCGCCGAGAGCTCGATAGCACCCTCGGGTTCATCAGTAGACGTAACGCCCGAGTGCTTCTGGGTCATGAACGGTCAGCCTTCCCCGTCCCTGGGTAATTATTCCTGCCCGCTCGAGCACGGCCAGGAAGCGGCTGGCCGACTCGCGCGAGGACCCGGCCAACTGTGCCAGCTCAGCCTGGGTGGTGGTGATCAGCACGTCCCGTTCGGACGCGCCTTCGGCCTCGCGGGCGGTCGCCACCAGCTGCGCGAGCGCGGCCGCCACCCGGCTCTGGACGGTCTGGAAGGACTGGCGGGCCAGGCGCTCGTTGGTGTGGCGCAGCCGGCTGCCCAGGGAGGCGACCAGCTTGACCGAGATGTCGGGATGCTCGCGCAGCAGCCGATGCATGTCGGCGCTGAGGATGGCGATCGCCTCGGTGTCTTCGGTCGCCTCCACCGTCGCCGATCGACGCTCACCGTCCAGCATCGCCATCTCGCCGAAGATGTCCCCAGGGCCAAAGTGCGCCAGCGTGATCGAGCGACCGTCGGGATGCTCGCGAATCGCGCGCGCCCGCCCCGAGCGAACGATGTAGCAGGTGCTGCCCTCGTCGCCTTCCTTGAACACGGCCGTGCCCGCCTCGTAGCGCCGGGCCAACGCCACCCGCGCCACCTGCGTCAGCTCCTCGCGCGAGAGCGCGGAGAAGACCGGAACGCGCCTCAGCAGCGCGATCATGTCCTCGCTGCCCTCGGACATCGTGTCGATGCATACCACACGACACGCGCCGAGGCGCCCGGAGTCAGGTTGAATCGAGCGCCTGCTCGCGGTGCCGGCGCCGGAACGCCGCCCCCACCCACCAGGCCAGCGCCGCCACCAGCGCCACCGGGGTGAGCGCGGCGAGCGCGATCAGCGCCACGCCGGCCGCCACCGTCAGCACGCGCCCTGCGTCGTGGGCGGCCCGTCCGATGCCAAATCCACCGCCGCCGCCGTGCGAGACGGGCGCCGGGACCGAGCGGGCGCTGACCTCGAGCGCGAGCCGGCTGAAGCCGACGGCGTGGTTCAGGCGATTCAGCGTGGCCTGGTCGCTCGAGATCGACGCCTCGGCGTCGCGGATTTGCGCCTTCAGGCTGTTCACCTGCTCGGTGGTGGTCGCGTCGGCCAAGTGTTTGAGCAGCGAGGTCCGTAGCGCCCGGGCGTCGGCCAGGGCTCGCTGTGCCGCGCCGTACTGATCGGTGACGTCCTGGCTCGAGTCGGTGCGCGAGAGCACCGTCGCGTAGTTGAGCGACGACAGGCGGCTCATGGCCTGACCGAGCGAGGCGCTCGGGATGCTCAGCTGGAACTGCGCGTAACCGCCCGGACCGCCGGTCTGGGTCACCGTCGAGCTGTCGACGATGCCGCCCAGTCCGCCGATCACGTCGTATACCTGCTGGGCCACGTCGTCGATCCGGTTCGGGGCGGCGGCCAGATTGAGCTCCGCCGACTGCACAACCTTGCGGCCGGACGTCGGCGGCTGCACCGTCGGGGGAGCCGGCGTACCGGCAGCGGCGGGAGCCCGCGTACCGGCAGCGGCGGGAGCCCGCGTACCGGCAGCGGCGGGAGCCCGCGTACCGGCAGCGGCGGGAGCCCGCGTACCGGCAGCGGCGGGAGCCCGCGTACCGGCAGCGGCGGGAGCCCGCGTACCGGCAGCGGCGGGAGCCCGCGTACCGGCAGCGGCGGGAGCCTGCGCCGGACTCTTGGCCCCGCTCGCGGGGCGGGCGCTCGAACCCGCGCTGCCGGAGCTCGCCGTGGTAGCGGCGGCGCTCGACGCGGCAGCCGAGCTCGAGGAAGACGCCGACGACGCGCCGTGGTGCCCGCCGACCAGGACCACCAGGCCTACGATCAGCGCCAAGCCAGCCGCCAGCGCGCCTGACGCCTCCCAGAACCCCGGGGAAAGCCGCCGGCGCCGGGGCCGTTCCGACGGCACCGCAGCGAACCGGCGCGCCACCCGCTGGTCCATCGACTGGGCAAACGACGGCCGCACCTGCGGTCGCTCCGCGGTCACCAGCAGCGCGATCTCGGCCAGGTCGACGTACCGGGCATCGACGGGCTCTCCGGCCAGCACGGCGTCAATCGCATCCAAGGACGCCGCGATCTCCGGATCGATCGGTTCGTGGTCAAGTCGCATTGCAGGCCTTCCTGAGCTTCTCCATCGTGCGGTACAGCAGCGTGCCGGCGTTCGATTCGCTGACTCCGAGCACTCGAGCCAGCTCGGCATTGGTCAGGCCGGCGTGGAACTTGAGCGCGACGATCTCCCGCTCCCGGCCGGAGAGCTGGGCCAGCGCAGCCTGGACTGCGGTGCGGCGAAGGCTTACCTCGCCTTCGTCGCCTTCGCCGCCTTCGTCGCCTTCGCCGCCTTTGTCGGCGTCAACGGCGTCGTCGGAGGGATCGGTCACCAGCGCCGCCACCCGCCCGCGACGGCGCAGCTCGTCCAGCGCCGCGTTACGCGCGATGCCGAACAGCCAGGCGCGCTCCTCGCCCCGCCGGCGGTCGAATGTGCGCCGGCGGCGGTAGGCGCGCTCGAAAGCGAGCGCGGTGACGTCCTCAGCCGCGCCCGGATCACGCAGCAGGGTCATCACATACGCATAGACGTCGTCGCGGCTGGAGCGGTACAGCGACTCGAACCGCTCCCAGGAACCTGGAGCTGAGGCCGGCGCGGTCAAGGTTTCGGTCACACCCTCACTACGCACGAGGGCATGATCCATCACGTCACGAGTTGCGCAAAGCCAGGCGAAGCGGGGTCGTTTGTGATCACGCCGGTCACCCCGAGCGCCTCGAGCGCCCGCAGTCGCGCCAGGTCGTCGACCGTCCACACATAGAGCTCCCCGCCGGCCGCCCGCACTTGTCGCACCAGCCGCGGGGTGACCAGCCGCCAGTGGGCCATGACCGCGTCGCACCGGCCCGCACACACAGCCCGTGCCGCCCGCCCCGGCAGCAGCGCCCGGAACACCTGTAATGCGAGGAGTGCTGGAAGCCGCGTGGCGCGCGAGCGGAACGGATCACGGCGAAGCTTGGGCACCGACCAGCCGAGCCTCACGCTCGGCTCGGCCGCGCGCAACAGCGCCAAGCTGTCCTCATACTGGGTGGAGATCAGCGCTCGGTCGAGCAGGCCGTGGTCGCGAAGGGCATCGAGCACGCGCAGCTCATAGCCGGGGAGCTTCAAATCCAGATCCAGCTCAATCCCCGCGAACGACTCGGAGTCGAAGTACGCGAGCGCCTCCTCCAGGAAATGTGGCGTGCGCGATGCCGCATCGACCCAGTCGTGGGCCAGGATCAAGCCCTCGCCCCTCTCCTCCCGCAGCACGTCGAACTCGATCATGTCGACTCCGGCCGCCACCGCGGCGTCGAAGCTCGCGAACGTGTTGCCCGGCGCGATCAGGTCCGCCCCCTTGTGCCCAACGCGCCGCAGCCGAGCGCCTATCCCGCTCATTTCTGGCATCCCGGGCACCAGTACGTCGTCCGGTTGGCATCGCCCTGCCCGCGCGCCTCGATCGCGGTTCCGCAGCGCGGGCAGGGCCGACCGGCGTGCCCATACACGCGGGGCCGAATCTCCCGATGCCCGAACTGGGCTGAGCGCCTCATCCGCGGCCGCGCCGCGGCGACGATCGCCACCGCCTCCTCGTCGCTCACCGCGCTCACCCGCCGCCACGGATCGATCCCCGCCTCCCAGCACCCCTCGGCCTTCCAGATGTTCCCGATGCCCGCCACGTTTCGCTGGTCGAGCAGCGCGTCGCCGATGAAGCGCGTCTGGTCATCCGAGCGCAGTCGGCCCAGGAAGCGGTCAGAGTCGAACTCCGCGGCCAGCACGTCGGGGCCGAGCGCGGCCAGCCGCTGATCGAATCGGGTTCGGCCGTCGGTCATCAGCTCGAGCACCGGCCCGTCGAACTCCACCACCTCGTGCTCAGCCGACCGAAGCACGATCCAGGCCCGCCTCGCGGAGCGGGGTGGGCGGGATCCAGATCGACCCGGCCCGTAGACCCCCCACATCCCCTTCATCCCGAGGTGCGAATGCAGCGCCAGGTCGCCCTCGAAGCGCAGGAACAGATGCTTGCCGTACGTGTCCACGCCCACCACCGCTCGCCCCCGAAGCCGGTCGGGCCAGCGATCGGGCGCGTGCCGGGGCTGCGGCGTCTGGATCGCGTCGGGCACCCGACCCTCCAGCACCGGACGGATCCGGTGGGCCGCGTAGGCAATCGTGTCGCCTTCGGGCACAGCCTCAGGCGCTCAAGATCAGCCGGCGCGGCCCCTGCTGGAACCCGAGCGCCACCAGCGCCGTCCCGAGGGACGAAACCAGCGCCGACTCGCCATCCACCTTCTCGAGCGCGATCCGCCGCATCCGCCCGGCGCGGACCTGCTCGATCAGCGCCATCAGCGCCGGCTCGACGCGCGGATCGTCACAGGGCACGAGCGTCTGCAGCGCCCGCCCACCGCGTTCCAGGTAGAGAATCGGCTCGCCTTCGGTCAGGACCACGTAGGCGCCCGGCACCCGCGCCGGACGGCGGCTGTCTGCCCGCGCCGGCCAGGCCAGGGCCGCGCCATATGGCTGGGCCGGATCGACCGCCGCGAGCACGAGCGGCGGCGCCTCGCCTCCGCCCGCTGCGCGCAGCCGCTCGACCGCCCCGGGCAGCGCGAACTGCGCGCCGCCCAGCCCCTCGACGAAGTATCCGCGCCGGGCCACGCCCAGCGTCTCGAGCTGCGACAGCTCCGGGTACACGCCCGAGAAGCCGCCGGCGACGCCCTCGGCCCGCACCTGCTCTCGCGTCAGGATCCCGTAGCGCTCGAGCAGCAGCTCGGCAACGGCTCGCCTCCGCGCGCCTGGATCGACCGCCGCGCGGAACAGCGGCTCGGTCAGCGACCAGCGACCTTGCACCTGCGCCGATGCGCCGGCGCCGCGCCGGCGGGCGGCGAACCTTCCCGGGCGACCGGCACCGCGCACCCGCTCGCGCTGCGCTCGGGCCAGGGTCAGCCGCGGCGCTCGCAGCGGAGCGAAGGCATCGTTGGTCGCCTCGCCCGACCAGGCGAGATCCCACAGCGCCTCCTGGATCTCCTCGGGTGAGGCCTCGACGTCGACCAGCAGGTCGGTGAAGAAGCACGGTCCGACGGCCAGGCGCGCCCGTACGGCCTCGTGCGCCGGCGAGTCCAGGACGACGGCCCCACGTGAAGCAGGCGGACCGAGCAGGGGCAGGTCCTCCCGGAAGTACAGGACGACCCGTCCGGATGAGCGTCCGAGCGCCCCCGCTCCGATCCACATGATCTCGCCCGCCGCGCACAGCTGGTCCATCCAGGCCGGCGAATACGCGCCGGTGCGCCGCGGCAGCACGTCGCGCTCCCACAGCTCGGCCGGAAGGGGCAGTCCCTGCAGCGGGACCAGCACCTCGCGCAGCCGGTCGATGCCGGCGCCGGTCGCGGGGTGCCGGTCGACGCCCTGCCAGGCGGGCAGGAAGCGGGCCAGTGCGCGCGCGTCCACCGGCTCGACCTCGCGACGCAGTACGGCCAGCGAGGCGCGGCGCAGTCGCCGGAGCACCTCCGGGTCGCACCACTCGCGCTCGCTCCCGCCGGGCCTCAGCTCCCCTCGGACCAGCTCGCCGGCGCGCTCCAAACCGGCCAGCACCGCCGACACGTCCACGCCGTATCTGGCTCGCAGATCGTCCGCCGTGAACGGCCCGTGGGTGGCGGCATGTCGCCGCACGAGACGTGTGAGCCCATCCGGTACGTCCTCCAGGAAGGCGGCCGGCAGCCCGCCCGGCGGTGCCGCGCCGAGGGCGTCGCGGTACAGCCCCGCGTCCGCCGCGTCAATCCAGCGCTCCTCGCCAAACAGCCTGATCTTGATCGCCCGCCGCTCGCGCAGCAACTCGTCGAGCATCCGGGCGGCATCGAGCCCTTCCACGACTCGAAGACCCGCCTCGGCCACGGTCAGATCGCCCACCCCCCGCAGCACATCGTGCAGCCCGTCGCGACTCGTCGCACGGCGGATCGAGGACAGGAACTGGAGGTCGTCCTCGACCTGGGCCAGCGCGCCCGGGTCGATCAGGTCGCGCAGCTCCTCCTGCCCGAGCAGCTCGCGCAGCAGCTCGCGATCGAGCGACAGCGCCGCCGCGCGCCGCTCGGCGTTCGGTGTGTCGCCCTCGTACATGTACGTGGCGACGTAGTCGAACAGCAGCGAGGAGGCGAACGGCGAGGCGGTGGGCGTCTCGACCTCGATCAGCGAGATCTCGCGGCGATGCAGCGCGGTCAGCAGCTCGACCAGGCCGGGGACGTCGAGCACGTCGCGCAAGCACTCGCGGTAGGTCTCGAGGATGACCGGGAACTCGCCGTACTTCTTGGCCACCTCGAGGAGTGATTGCGCCTTCAGCCGCTGCTGCCACAGTGGCGTCCTACGGCCCGGACGCGCGCGCGGGATCAACAGCGACCGCGCGGCGTTCTCCCGGAACCGGGCGCCGAACAGCGCGCTCGCCGACAGCTCGGCCACGACGGCGTCCTCCACCTCGTCGGGCTCGATCATGACCAGGTCCGCCCCCGGCGGCTCCTCGGCATCGGGCAGGTGGACGATGATCCCGTCGTCCGACCAGATCGCGTCGGACTCCAGGCCGAGCCGGTCGCGGATCCGTGCGCTCAGGGCCAGCCCCCACGCCGCATGCACCCGCCCACCGAACGGCGACAGCACGCACAACCGCCAGTCGCCGATCTCGTCGCGGAAGCGCTCGACGACCACGGCCCGATCGGACGGTACCACGCGCGTGGCCGCCTGCTGCTCGCGCAGGAACTCGACCAGGTTCCCGGCGGCACGCGCGTCGAGGTCATAAGACTCCTCCAGGGCCGGCACCGTCTGCTCCACCGCCCAGCGCGAGAACGCGCCGATCGCCTCGCCGAGCTCCTTGGGCCGCCCCACGCCGTCGCCCTTCCAGAACGGCACCGCGCCAGGCAGGCCGGGTGCGGGTGTGACGATCACCCGGTCACGCCCGATCTCCTCGATCCGCCAGGTGCTCGCCCCGAGCAGGAAGGTCTGGCCCGGACGTGCCTCGTAAACCATTTCCTCGTCGAGCTCGCCCACGCGCCGGCCGTCGGGCAGCGTGACCGAATAGAGCCCCCGGTCGGGGATCGTGCCGGCGTTGGTCACCGCCAGCTGGCGCGCGCCCGGCCGGGCCCGGATCGTTCCGTGCACCCGGTCCCATACGATCCGGGGCCGCAGCTCGGCGAACTCGGAGCTCGGATAGCGCCCGTCGAGCATGTCGAGCACGTTCTCGAGCTGCTTGCGGCTGATCTCGGTGTAGGAGTGCGTGCGGGTGACGAGCGCGTGCAGCTCGTCGACCGCGACCGGCCGGTCGTCGGGGGCGGCCGCGCTGATCGCCACGATCTGCTGGGCCAGCACGTCGAGCGCGTTGCGCGGTACCACCGTGGTCTCGATCTCGCCCTCGCGCATCCGCCGCGCCACCACCGCGCACTCGAGCAGGTCGGCCCGGAACTTGGGGAAGATCCGCCCCCGGCTGACGTCGCCGACCGAATGGCCGGCGCGGCCGATCCGCTGCAGCCCCCGCGCCACCGACTTGGGCGATTCGACCTGGATGACCAGGTCCACCGCGCCCATGTCGATCCCCAGTTCCAGGGATGACGTGGCCACCAGGCAGGGCAGCTCGCCCGCCTTGAGCATCTCCTCGACCACCATCCGCTCCTCGCGGGCCAGCGACCCGTGATGGGCGCGGGCGATCTCGTGCTCGGAGAGCTCGTTCAGCCGCAGGGCCAGCCGCTCGGCCGCCCGACGGTTGTTGACGAACAGGATCGTCGAACGATGGGCGTTGATCAACTCGAGCAGCTCGGGGTAGATCGCGGGCCAGATCGAGCGGCGGGTGGCCTCGGTCCCGCCGACGAGGGGATCCAGGTCCGGCGCCGCCGTTTGCTCCGGTTCGACCATCGAATCGACCGGAACGCGAATCTCCAGGTCGAGCTCCTTGCGCACGCCCGTGTCGACGATCCGGCAACTCCGCTGCGGACCGACCAGGAAGCGTCCGATCTCCTCGAGCGGCTTCTGGGTGGCCGACAGCCCGATCCGCTGCACCTCGCACTCCGCCGCCGCGGTCAGCCGCTCCAGCGTCAGCGCCAGATGAGCGCCGCGCTTGGTCGACGCCACCGCGTGGATCTCGTCCACGATGCACGACTCGGCGCCGGCGAACAGCTCCTGAGCGCGGCCGGTCAGCATCAGGTAGAGCGACTCGGGCGTGGTGATCAGGATGTCGGGCGGCTGGCGCAGCATCGCCTGGCGCTCGCGCTGTGGCGTGTCGCCCGTGCGCACCGCCACCTTCAGGTCGGCGCCGATCCCGCGCAGCGGAACGCGCAGGTTGCGGTCGATGTCGTAGGACAGAGCCTTCAGCGGTGAGACGTAGACGAGCCCGATGTGATCACTCCGGGGGCGGGCGGGGACCCCATTTGAGCCTGGCTGGCTGGCCAGCCGGTCGATCGCCCACAGGAACGCGGCCAGCGTCTTGCCCGACCCGGTCGGCGCCGAGATCAGCACGTGCTCGCCCGAGGCGATCGCCGGCCAGGCCTGGGCCTGCGCCGGCGTGGGCGCGGTGAACGCGCCGGCGAACCACTCGCGGGTACGGGGACTGAACTGCTCGAGCGACACGCTCAGCCGAGCGTAGCGATCCGGGACCCGGCGTCCGAGCGATCGAGGTCCGTTCCTGACCGCATCACGGACTTTGGCGATCGCGTTGACATATACGACGCGATCGCCAAAGTCCGTCAGCCGGCGAGCGTTCGCGCCCTCCCGAGAACCTCGTCCATCATCGGTTCGGTCAGCTTCCCGGTGAACGTGTTCTGCTGGCTGGGGTGGAAGCAGCCGAGCAGCGTGAACCGGCCGGCCGCAGCGTTCGCCCCGTGCCCGAACTTCGGCCGCGGCCTCGAACGCGGCTCCCCGAGCGCGGCCAGCGCCCGCAACACCACATCCCACGCGAACGATCCGAGCGCGACGATCACGCGGACCGACTCCAGCAGCGCGAGCTCGCGGACGAGATACGGCAGGCAGTTGTCCCGCTCGGACGGCAGCGGCCGGTTGGCGGGCGGCGCACAACGTACGGCCGCGGCCACGTAGACGTCCTCGAGCCGAAGCCCGTCGTCGCGCGCCACCGACGTGGGTTGGTTCGCGAAACCGCAGCGAAACAATGCCGCGAACAGCCAATCCCCCGATCTGTCGCCGGTGAAGATCCGCCCGGTGCGGTTGCCACCGTGCGCGGCCGGCGCCAGGCCGACCAGCAGCACACGCGCCTGCGGATCGCCGAATCCGGGCAGCGGCCGTCCCCAGTACTCCTCGGTGGCGAACGCCGCCCGCTTGACTCGTGCCACCTCCTCGCGCCAGGCGACCAGGCGCGGACAACGCCGGCAGGAGATGACCTCGCGCTCGAGCTCCCGCAGGTCCGCAGCGCTCATCGCGCGGCCGGCCGCGCGCCCTCGGCGCTCACGCCTTCAGGGCGCGACCGTAGTGACGTTCGTAGTACTCACGGTAGGCGCCGCTGCGAATCGGCCCCCACCACCATTCGTTCTCGCGGTACCACTGCACGGTCCGCGCCAGCCCGTCCTCGAAGCGCACCTGCGCCCGCCACCCGAGGCCTTGCAGCTTGGCGCTCGAGAGCGAATAGCGCCGGTCGTGCCCGGGCCGGTCCGTGACGAACTCGATCAACCCCGGATCCGCGCCGCTCAGCTCGATTATCCGGTTGACCACTGTCAGGTTGTCGCACTCGTCCGGGCCGCCGCAGTTGTAGACCTCGCCGGCGGCGCCGTGGAGCAGCGCGTGACCGATCCCCCGCGCAAAGTCGTCCACGAACAGCCAGTTGCGCACGTTGCGCCCGTCCCCGTACACCGGCAGCGGATCGCCGGCCAGCGCATTGAGGATCATCAGCGGGATCAGTTTCTCCGGATACTGATGAGGGCCGTAGTTGTTCGACCCCCGGCAGATCACGGTCTCCAGCCCGTAGGTGTGGAAGTAGCTCGACACGAGCAGGTCGGCGCCCGTCTTGGTCGCGCTGTACGGGCTGGACGGCTGGAGCGGCGACTTTTCCGTGAAGGAGCCCTGGTCGATCGAGCCGTACACCTCGTCGGTCGACACCTGCAGATAGCGCAGCCCGCGCTCACGCGCCGCCTCCAGCAGCACATGGGTGCCCTGCATGTTGGTCGTGATGAACCCCTCGGGGTCGGCGATCGAGCGATCCACGTGCGTCTCGGCGGCGAAGTTCACGATCGCGTCGCATCCGCTGATTGCATCGGCCACCGCCAGCGGATCCTCGATCGCGCCATGGATGAACGTGATATCGGGCTCGACCTCCTGAAGGTTCTCGCGGCGACCCGCATAGGTCAGCTTGTCGAGCACCGTCACCTCGTCGCCGTGATCGCGCACGCGCAGCCGCACGAACGTCGAGCCGATGAAGCCGGCCCCACCGCACACCAGAAGTCTCATACCGTCTGTACCTCCTGCGCCGCCACCCGCAGCGCCATGTAGCGCGCTAACCCCTCTTGCCACTCGGGCAGGACCGGCGCCTCGTCACCGCGCTCCGAGCGCAGCACGCTGTAGGCCGGGCGCGTGGCCGGCCGAGGCATCTCGTCTGTGCTGCATGGCTTCACCTCACACGTCACGCCGGCACGGGTCACGATTTCACACGCAAACTCGAACCAGGAGCAGCTTCCACCACCGGCGACGTGCACGATCCCGGCGAGCCGATCATCGCGTGCGCTCAGATCGACCAGCGCGTCGGCCAGGTGCCCGGCGAACGTCGGGCAGCCGATCTGGTCATCTACCACCTTGAGCTCGTCTCGTTCGGCCGCCAACCGCACGATCGTGGCCGGAAAGCAACCACCGTGGACACCGAACAGCCATGAGGAACGGACGATCGTGTGCTTCGCCGGCGCCTCCTGGATCACCGCGCGCTCGCCCTCCAGCTTCGAGCGGCCGTACGCCGACAGCGGTCCAACCGGATCGGATTCCAAGTAGGGCGTGCGCTTGAACCCGTCGAACACGTAGTCGCTCGAGACGTGGATCGTCCACGCTCCGCATTCGCCGGCGGCCCGCGCAACGTTGCCGGCGCCGGCGGCATTGACGGCCAGCGCGCCCGCCTCGTCGCGCTCGGCGCCGTCGACATCGGTCCATGCCGCGCAGTTGACCACCACGTCCGGCTGGATCTCCCCGAACGCTGCCGCCACCGCCGCCCGGTCGGCGATGTCCAACTCCGCGCGCGGGAATGCCAGCGCCTCGTGCCCCGCGCCACGAGCCGCGGCGACGAGGTCCTGCCCGAGCATCCCGGCCGCGCCGGTGATCGCGAGTCGCATCGGAGACAAGGCTAGAGGGATCCGCACCGGCCAGCCTGCTAGGGGGCCATGAAGACTCTTCGTGGCCCATGAAGACTCTTCGTGGCTCATGAAGACTCTTCGTGGCCATGAAGACTCTTCGTGGCCCATGAAGACTCTTCGTGGCTCGATGAAGACTCTTCGTGGCCGATGAAGATTCTTCGGCCCGCCGCCGGCCCGGTCTGGTAGGTTCGGTACCTACCGCAAGCATCGATCCGAGACACTGTGATGGGCGCGATCCACAGCCGGGCACGTCCGCGGTGGGTGGTGCCGCGATCGACGCCCGAGCTTGCCGGCCGTCGCGCTGAGCTCGAGGCGCTGGAGGACGAGCTGAACCGCGCGGAGGAGGGCAACTTCCGCGTTGTTCTTCTGCTCGGCGACGCTGGAGTCGGCAAGAGCCGGCTTGGACGGGAACTGCTGGCGCGCCATCGCGAGGCGACCGGTCTGGTGGCACAGGGCTATCGGTTGGCCGCGAGCGCCGCCTTCGGTCTCTGGACGGAGGCGATCGACCCGTTCCTCCAGACGCTGCCCGATGACGAGGTGGTCCAGCTGTGCGGTGGACTCCTCGACGACCTGGCCAGCCTGTTCCACCGCGTCGCGCTCGTGCGCGGGTCTGTTCCTGAGCGAGATCCGCCGGTTCCCCGGTTGCTGCAAGGCCTCGTCGGGCTGCTTGGCAATCTCTCGCGGCGGACTCCGCTCGTCGTGCTGCTCGACGACGTCCATTTCGCGGACCCGTCGTCGTGGGAGGCGCTGCGTTTCTTCGCTCGGCACCTCGATGACGCCCGGCTGCTGGTCGTTGCGACGAGCCGTCCCGCGGAGTTGGCCAAGCACGCCGCCGCCGCGCCCGTGCTGTTCGAGCTCGAGCAGGATGCCCTCCTGTCTCGCATGGAGATCCGGCCCTTGCCGCGCCCCGCGATCAGGGAGCTGGCCGAGGCGGTGATCCAGCGCCCGGCGCCCCGCGCGCTCGTGGACTGGATCTGCGAGCGCTCGCAAGGCAACCCCCTGTTCGCGATCGGCCTGCTGCGGGCGCTCCTGGACGAGCGCGGCGATCTTTCCGCGCCCCAGCTCGAGCGGCTCCCGGAGGGCTCTGACCGACCGCGTCACATCGGAGCTGCGCCGGTTCGACGAGGGCCCACGCGCGCTGCTCGAGCTGCTCGCGGTCGTGGGGCGCCCGGTTTCGCTGGGGGATCTCACCGCACTACGGGCGACACGCTCGAGGAGGTGGGCCCGCATCTGGCCGAGTTGGTCGGCGCGCGGATCGTGGTGGAGGAGGAGCGGGGCGGCGAGCTCGGTTACGTGCTCCAGCATCCGCTGGTGCGCGACGTCATCTACCTGGCCACCGGCGCGGCCAGGCGGCGACTGCTCCACCGGCAGGTGGCTCGCTCGCTGCTCAGAACCGGGCACCTGGCGGAGGCGGCGCTGCATTTCGCCCGCTCGGCCGAGCGGGGCGATTCGGAGGCGGTCGACGTGCTGTTGGACGCCATGCGCCAGGCCGAGCGGCGCGAGGCGTACCGTGAGGCGCTCGAGCTGCAGGCTGAGCTCGTCGATCTCCTGCCCGAGGAAGACCAGCGCTGGCTCGAAGTCCTCGAGGCGATGTACGCCCGGGCGGAGTGGTTGATCGACCACCGCGCCGAGACGAATCCCACCGTTGCCGTCAGGGCGCTTCGCGCCATCGACAAGCTGCTCGACGGCTCCTCCGACCACGCCAACCGAGCGATCGTCAAGTTCCGTCTCGCCAATTTTCTCGCCTGGGGGATGGGCGAGCTCGAGCCCGCAGATGACGCCTGCCGGCAGGCGTACGAGCTTTTCGACCGCTCCGCCGACCGGCGGCAGACGCTGCTGGCCGCCCGCGAGCTCGCATGGCTAAAGGGCTTGCGCGGAGACCTTGTCGGAATGGGGGCCGACGCCAGGGCGGTCGTGGAAGCGGCGGACGCAAGCGACGATCGATTCGTGGCGATGCAAGGGCTCTCCGCGATCAGCTACAGCACGAACTTCCGCGGCATGTTCGGCGAAGGTGAGGCGGCACTCCGGCGCGCGGCGGCAATCGCACGCGAGGACGACAAGGCCTACCGCCTCACGGTGGTGCTCGGCGGACTGGCCCTCGGCCTCGCGCTTCAGGGCCGTGTCGCCGAGACCGGCCCGATGTTCGAGGAGGCGAAGGCGACGAACCCGGACTACCGCGACAGCATCCTCGTCGAACTCGAGGCGCTCGTCCATTGGATCGCCGGCGACTTCCCCGCATCGCTGGCAGCGGCTCGCGAAGTAGTCGCCTGGCTGCCGAGCGGCACCGCGAGACGGCGCGTGCCGGGGATCGTGTTCGGCGCGTTGTCGGCGATCGAGCTGGGCGACATCCCCGAAGCCGAGCGTCTGCACGCTCGGGCGCGAGCGGCTCTCGGCGACCGGGATTGGTCGTTCCACCTTCCGACGACGCGCGCGGCAGAAGCCGTCCTGGCCTGGCATGCCGGCCGTCCCACCGATTGCGTGGTGCTGCTACAGAGCCGCGGTGGCCAGGCTCCTGGAAAGTCAGGCGGCGCCGCTGGCGGCTCTCCTGCTGTTCGAGCTCGCCGAGGCCGCCGCTGACGCCGGTGACGCAGCGGCCGCCCAGGCGGCTGCTGTCGACCTGAGTGATATCGCCCGGTCCATAGCGCTCCCGCTATACCAGGGCCTGGCCGCCGCGGCATCGGCATGGGCGAGCATGACGAGCGGCGAGACCGATCGAGCGGCCCGCTCTGCGCGGAGCGCGATCGAGCTGCTGTCAGACAGCGGTTGGACGGCTCACGTCGCCCGCGCTCACTACGCGCTCGGACGATCGCTCCCCGCCGCCGAGCGGGCTGAGGCCGTCGCCGCGTTCGAGCAGGCCGCGGAGATCCTCGAGAAGTGCGGGAGCACCTGGCGAAGAGACCGCGCTCTCGACGCGCTGCGTCGTCTCGGCACTGCCGGGCGCCGCGCGGCGGCGGCCGCGCTCGGTCCAGGGTCGCTGACCCGGCGCGAGCGCGAGGTCGCCCGGCTGGCCGCAACCGGGATGAGCGCGAAGGAGATCGCCCAGACACTGTTCGTCGGGAAGCGAACGGTCGAGAGCCACCTGGCCAGCGTCTACGCGAAGCTCGGCATCGATTCCAAGCTGCAGCTGGTCAAGCGCGCCGCCGAGCTGGGCCTGGCGTGAACCGAATCCGTAGACATATCCGTACCCCTACCGAAGACAGCCGCGACCACGCGGACATACGCTCGCCGGGTCAATGTCCGACCGGCGCAGCGACCTGAAGGGGGCCTTGGATATGCGCGAGTACGAAACGCTTCGGCAACTACACCTGGCGCATGCGGTGGGGCTGGCGCCGCGGCTCATCGAGCGGCTGCAGTGGCCTGCGGATCGGCTGGCACGCCACCGCGTCGAGCGCATTGCGAGCACTGGTCCGCACCGCCGTCGAGGGTTCCGAGCCTGGCATCGGGTCGCGGCTCGAACGGAGTGGATCCCGACCGGCTCGACGAGGCGCAGCCTGCCGAGCTCCCGCCGATGACCAAGACCGATCTGATGGAGAACTTCGATCGGATCGTCACCGACGAGCGGTCTGTCGCTCGCGGGCGTCGAACGATCACCTGCGAGACGGTCACGACCGGCAGCTACCTGTTCGATCGTTATTCCGCGGTCACCTCGGGCGGCTCCACCGGCGAGCGCGGCGTGTTCGTCTACGACTGGGAGGGCTGGGCAACGTTCTGGGTCGGCGCGTGCCGCTACCTGCTGCGCGCGAAGGCCGCAGATCCCGCGCTTGCATCGCGGCCGGTCGTGATGGGCTGGGTGGCGGCGGGGCATTTCACGCACGCGACGGCGGCGCTCGCGCGAACCTTCGCCAGCCCGGAGTTCGTCAACGTCCGCTTCCCGGTCACGCTCGCCACCGAGCAAATCGTGGCCGGGCTGAATGACGCCCAGCCGGATTTCCTCTTCGCGTATCCCTCGGCGCTGCACGTGCTCGCCTTCGAGGCCCGAGCCGGACGCCTGCGGATCGCCCCGCGGCGGATCATGAGCTGCGCTGAGCCGCTCCTCCCGGAGATCCGCGCCGTGGCCGAAGAGGCCTGGGGGGCGGGCGTCGGCAACATGTGGGGGGCATCGGAAGGCGGCGTCGTCGCTGTTCCCTGCGAACACTCGCGAATGCATCTCAACGAGGACCTGGTGATCGTCGAGCCGGTCGACGAGGACGGCCGGCCGGTCGCTCCCGGGGAGCGCTCGGCCAAGGTCTATCTGACGAATCTGTTCAACCGGGTGCTTCCGCTGATCCGCTACGAGATCACCGACGAGGTGACGATCCTCACCGAGCCATGCCCGTGCGGGTCGGCTCACCGAAGCGTGGCTGACATCCAGGGGAGGCTCGACGACGTGTTCGTCTACGACGGTCTCCGTGTCCACCCGCACGTGTTCCGCTCCGCCCTCGGTCGCCACCCGGGCGTCGTCGAGTATCGGGTGCGCCAGACCGCGGACGGCGCGCAGCGTGGCGGTGCGTTGCGGTGCGCCGGTGGATCTCGATCGCGTCAGGGCTGGACATCGCGCACGGGCTCGGCGCCCTCGGCCTGGTTCGGCCGGTCGATCGAGGTCTCCGCCGTGGAGCGGCTGGAGCGCGACCCCGGGCCCGCCAAGCTCCGCCGCTTCGTGCCGCTCGGGCGCACGCCTCGCGATCTCGCCGCGCCTGTCCTCGCCGCCGCCGGCTAGCCACACGGCGACCAGACCGAGGAGGACCAGCGATGAGACTCGCTCTCTCGACGTTGCGCGGGACCGACTTGCCGCGCCCGGCGCAGGCCCCGGCGACGTTCCGAGCCCGAGATCCTGATCGAGCGCATCCGCGCTTCCGTGATCGGCGACGACGTCGTCCTTGACGGCCCGTTCGGTCCGCGCCGCATCGTCTATGCCGACGCGACCGCGTCCGGCCGGTCGCTGGCGTTCATCGAAGACGTCATCCGCGATCAGGTGCTGCCGACGTACGGCAACACACACACCGAGGCATCGGCCGCCGGCCGCCGCACCACCGCGCTCCGCGAGGAGGCCCGCCGCATCATCCACCAGGCCGTGAACGGCGGCGAGGATGACGTCGTGATCTTCTGCGGCACCGGCGCGACCGGCGCGATCGACAAGCTCGGCCGCCTGCTGGCCTTGGATCCATGGGACCGGCCGGTGGTGTTCATCGGTCCCTACGAACACCACTCCAACGAGCTTCCGTGGCGCGAGTCGGCCGCGGATCTCGTGACGATCCGCCAGGACGCCGCCGGCGCGAGTCGATCTCGCCCACCTCGAGTACGAACTGCGCCGCCACTCCGACCGCGCGGTCAAGCTCGGCAGCTTCTCCGCCGCGTCGAACGTGACCGGCATCGTGAGCGACGTCGACCGGATCGCCATCACGCTTCACCGGCATGGCGCCTTCGCCTGCTTCGACTACGCGGCCGCGGGACCGTACCTCCCGATCGACATGAACGCGACGCCGCCGATCCCGGATGGGCACCTCGCCTACAAGGACGCTGTGTTCGTCTCGCCGCACAAGTTCATCGGCGGCCCCGGTACCCCGGGTGTCCTGCTCGCCAAGCGATCGTTGTTCCGAAACCAGGTCCCGTCGGTGCCCGGCGGCGGAACGATCCTGTACGTCAGCCCCTCCGAGCACGCCTACCACCCCGACCCCGCCGTGCGCGAGGAGGGGGGCACGCCCGGCATCGTCGAGTCGATCCGTGCCGGGACTCGTGTTCGCGCTGAAGGAGCAGGTCGGCAGCGACGAGATCCGCCACCGGGAGCACGAGCTCGCCCGCCGCGCCCTGGCCTCATGGCGCGCCAATCCACACATCGAGATCCTCGGCGCCACCAAGCTCGAACGCCTCGCGATCGTCTCGTTCGGCGTGCGCCACGGCGGCCGTCAGCTGCACGCGAACTTCGTCACCGCCCTGCTGAGCGACCTGTTCGGGATCCAGGCCCGCAGCGGCTGCTTCTGCGCCGGCCCCTACCTCCACCGGCTGTACCGCGATCGACGAGCTCTCGTCGGCGACGGATGCAAGCCCAGGCGGCACAGGGTCAGATGGGCGCGATGCTCGTCGTTCACACGGGTCAGCTTCAACTACTTCATAAGCGAACGAGTGTTCGACTACATCCTCGATGCGGTCCACCTGGTCGCCCGCGAAGGGTGGAAGCTCATGCCGCTCTACCGCTTCGACTCGATCACCGGCCTCTGGCGTCACCGTCGCGCGCCCGCCGTCGACGCGCCGGCCGGCCTGCGCGACGCGCTCGCGACCGTCCCCGCTCCGCTGCCCACCGCGCCTGAACGACGTCCTCGCCGACCAGCTCGATGCGGCACAACGGATCATCGCCGCCGTCGAGGCCGATCCACCAACCGATCCGCCCCCCGATCAGGTGTTGAGCGAAGAGCTCGAGCGCATCCGCTGGTTCGCGCTTCCCGGCGACACACGACCCCGAAAGACTGAAACATGATCCGTCACCGTGACACTGTCTTCAACGAGAACGAGGTGCGCGCTGCCGCCGGCCTCACCATGGTGACCGGCGCGGTGGCGTTCAGCTATGCCTATTTCGACAAGCAGTACGTGCCGCTCCAGGCTGTCGCCACCCTCTTTGCCGTCGAGTTCCTGATCCGGGTCACCGTGGGATTGCGGTACAGCCCATTCGGGGTGGTGGCGCGTGCGATGACACGCGGTCGACCTCCGGAGTGGACGTCCGCCCGACCCAAGCGGTTCGCCTGGTCACTCGGCCTCACGATGGCCCTTGCCATGACCGTGATCACCAACAGCGGCATCCGCGGTTATCTGCCGCGAACCATTTGCCTCATCTGCCTGACGCTGATGTGGATGGAGTCCGCGCTCGGCCTGTGCCTGGGATGCAAGATCCACGGCGTGCTGGTCAGTCGCGGATGGGACACCAAGCACCCGGACATCGCGCTCTGCACCGACTGCGGCCCCCGGCCGTCAGACGCTCCGTCCACGAACTGATGGACGTCCTGACACCGATCTTGGGAGTGCTCGGCGGCGTGGCCGGGATCGCCGACACCGTCCCGTACGTTCGCGACACCATGCGCGGGAGCACCCGCCCCCACCGAGGCAGCTGGCTGATCTGGAGCGTGCTGGCGATCATCGCGGCCCTGTCCCAGCGAGCCGACGGCGCATCGTGGAGCGTGCTCATGACCGCCACGCAGGCGATCCTGACCGGCCTGGTCTTCCTCCTGGCCATTCGCTACGGCGAGGGCAGTATGAGCCGGGGCGAGGTGTCGCTGATCGGCGTCGCCGCTGGCGGCGTCATCGGCTGGATCCTGGCCCGCGAACCAGTCCTCGCGGTGGCCTGCGTGATCGCCGCCGACCTGGCCGCGTTCGCGATGATGACCCCGAAGGTTCTCCGCGATCCTCACTCCGAGACCCTCTCCACGTACGCGCTGGCCAGCCTCGGAGGTGCGCTCGCCGCCGGGGCGGTCGGCATGCTCGACTCATCGCTGCTCCTCTACCCGACCTACTACTGCCTGGCCAACGCCGCGATGAGCATCCTCATCCTCCATCGGCGAGCGGTCATCACGATCGTCGAGCCGGACGTTCGCCTGCCGCCGGCGTGACGAGCGCGGACACCGGCGTGACGAGCGCGGACACCGGCGTGACGAGCGCGGACACCGGCGTGACGAGCGCGAACACCGGCGTGACGAGCGCGGACACCGGCGGTCGACCCTGCCGCGCTCAGAGCCATGCGCCATGATGCCGCCGTGACCTCGACCTCCCCCGGGACGACGCGGCCGGTGCGAGTGCTGGCCGCCGGCGGCACGATCGCCATGCGCGGCGAGCAGGCCGTTCCCGCGCTGGATGCCTCCGAGCTCGTCGAGCAGCTGCCCCAGTTGGCGGACTTTCACCTCGAGGCCGAGACCATGCTCTCGCTGCCGAGCACACACCTGACGCTGCCGGACGCGCTCGATCTCGCCCGTCGCGCCGGCCGGGCCGCCGCAGCGGGCGAGGGGGTCGTACTCACGACCGGCACCGACACCATGGAAGAGGTGGCAATGGTGTGCGCGCTGACCTGCGGCGGCGAGGCGCCGATCGTGATCACGGGCGCCAACCGGCCGGGCAGCGCGCCCGGCGCCGACGGTCCGGCCAATCTGCTCGACGCGATCATCCTGGCCCGTTCCCCGGCCGCCGCCGGCCTGGGGGTGGTGATCGCCTTCGGCGGCGAGGTACACGCCGCCACCACCGTGCGCAAGATCGACAGCACGGGTCCGACAGCGTTCGGATCGCCTGCGGCCGGGCCGCTCGGGCGGATCGTCGAGGGACGGGTGTGGCTGCACGCCACACCGCGCCGGCCTGCTCCGATGCCGGTACAGCGCCTCGACCACCGGGTCGCCACCGTGACCACCGGCCTGGGCGACGACGGCGCGATCCTCGCGCACGCGGCGAGGACCTGCGACGGCGTGGTGCTGGTCGCCCTCGGCGCCGGCCACCTCTCGCCGGTGGTTCTCCGCGAGCTGCGCGCCGCCACCGAGCGCATGCCCGTGCTCATCACCTGCCGCCCCGATCGCTCTTCGATGCTGTTCTCGACCTACGGGTTCGAGGGCGCCGAGCGCGACCTGCGCGCCAGCGGGGCGATCTGCGTGCCGTTCCTCTCGCCGGCGGCGGCCCGCATTGCGTTGCTGTGCGCGCTCGGAGCCGGCCTCGACCGTGCCGGCATGGAGACCGCGCTGGCGCCGTTCGACGCGCGATAGCCGGCGCGTCATGCGGACAGATCCTGTCCTCGGTTCGCAGTTTCCTCACACACTCCGCGACGCGACCGGATAGGGTCGCCGGCCATGGGTGAACGAACCAAATACGCACCGGGAACCTTCTCCTGGACCGACCTGGCGACCACCGACCAGGATGGCGCCAAGCAGTTCTACAGCCAGCTGTTCGGCTGGGAAGCCGTTGATAACCCCGTCGGCGACGGCATGGTCTACTCGATGATGCAGATCGGCGGCAAGGACACGGCGGCGATCTCCACGCAACCCGATCAGCAGCGCGAGGCCGGGGTGCCGCCGCTGTGGAACTCCTATGTCACGGTCGACAGCGCCGACGCAGCCGCCGACAGCGCCCAGAAGCTGGGCGCCACCGTGCACGCCCCGGCCTTCGACGTCATGGACGTAGGGCGCATGGCCGTGATCGGAGACCCGCAGGGCGCCTTCTTCATGGTGTGGGAGCCCAAGCGGCACATCGGCGCTTCGCTGGTCAACGCGCCCGGCGCGCTGGCCTGGAACGAGCTAGCCACCCCGGATATGGACGCCTCCGCCGATTTCTACCGCGAGCTGTTCGGCTGGCAGATCGAGCCGATGGAGGGCGGCGGGATGCCGTACCTGCTCATCCAGAACGGAGGCCAAAGCAACGGCGGGATCCGCCCCGCTCAGGAAAACGAGCCGACCTACTGGCTGGTGTACTTCGGCTCCGCTGACGTCGGCGCCAGCCTCGGCAAGGCAGGCGAACTCGGCGGGACCGTCCTGGTCGGCGAGATGGACATCGGCATGGGCAAGATCGGCGTCGTCCAGGACCCTCAGGGCGCCGTGTTCGCCCTGTTCGCCGGGCAGTTCGGCGACTGAGCGCTACAGCTCCTGGATGTGGTCTGCCTCGCGCGCGCCACCAAATGGCCGCGTGAGGCAGAACCGCCCGAGCGTCGCCTCCGGCACGCCCTCCACACCCGGCGTGTCGGATGCCTCGCCGAGCGTGTGCGGATCGTCGGCGAAGCCTCCCACCTCGACCGAGTGCTGCGGTGTGCGGTAGCCCGAGACCCCGACCAGATGGAGCTGAAGCACCCTTCCCAGCAGATCCAGACGCGCCGCGATGACCGGCTCCGCGCCGACGCTGTAGTTCGTGCCGGGCGGCGGGAGACCCGAACTCGCCCCGAGCAGGCGGCGAAGCTACCAAGCGGCGTCGGCGACTCCTTCCTGTGCAATGAGACTTTCAGCGCGGCGGCCGCCCCCGGAAGGACGGGGCGAGCGCTACGCGCGGCCGTAGACCGGAACGGCGGCGCCGCTGGTGGGGCGTGAGTCGTCGCTCAGCAGGTGGGCGATCACGCCGGCGATCTCCGCCGGCTTGACCCACTTGTCGAAGTCGGCCTTGGGCATCGAGGCCCGGTTGGCCGGCGTGTCGATCACGCTGGGCAGGATCGCGTTGCAGCGGATCCCGTCGTTCTTGTACTCGGCCGCCACCGCCTGGGCGAAGGCGATCACCGCCGCCTTGGAGGAGATGTAGCCGGCGGCGCCACTGAACGGCTGCACCGCTGCGCGAGTGCCCACGCACACGATCGAACCTCCGCCGGCCGCCAGCAGATGCGGCACCGCGGCCGCCACGACCAGATAGGCCGGCCGCAGGTTGAGCCGGAATTGCTCCTCGAATTCCTCGATCGGCGTCTCGTGCACACGGCCGCCCATGGCGAATCCGCCGACCAGGTTGACCACGCCCCGCAACGGAGCCTCCGGCGACGAGTCCGCCGCGACGGAAACCACCGAGGCGACAGCCTCGGGCTCGAACAGGTCCGCCTGCACGAGCTCGAGCCCCTCGCGCTCCTGCACCCGCTCGAGCTCGCGCTCGACGATCCAGGGCACCACCACGCGCCAGCCGTCGTCGAGCAGGCGCGCGACCACCGCGGAGCCCAGTCCGCCCGTTCCGCCGGTGACGATCGCGCTCTGTCCCATATTGCTGTCCGCGGTCCACTTTATCTTCGTCTCTCCCATGAAAGTGCGGGAATTTGCTGACGGATGCGAGGTCGCGCAGGCGCTCCTGGTGCGCGCGGTCGAGCGCAATCGCGGTGGCGAGCACCTGGAGCTGCGTCTCGGCGACCGGACCGGGAGCGTGCCGGCGCTGGCGCCGCGCGCCGCCGGCGAGCCGTGCCGCGCCGGCGCGGTGGTGTTCGTCACGGGCATCCTGTCGGGAGCCCGCCTCGTGGTCCACAGCCTCCGTACGGCCCACCCGGACGAGTACACGCCCGAGGACCTGCTCGACGGCCCGTCGCGCGACCCGGGCCAGATGGAGTCAGACCTGCGCGAGCTGCTCGCGACCGTCCAGAACCCCCATCTGCGGCTGCTCTTGAACGCTGTGTTCGCCGACGCCTGGCCCGGCTACCGAGACGCGCCGGCGGCCAAGCGCTACCACCAGGCCTACCGGCACGGCCTGCTCGAGCACTCACTGACCGTGGCCCAGGCGGTCGGGGCGATCTCCGCCACCTTCCCGGGCATCGACCGCGACGTGGCGGTGACCGGCGCGCTGTTGCACGACATCGGCAAGCTCGACGCCTACCAGCTCGAGGCCGGCGGGATCTCGATGTCCGACCATGGCCGTCTGCACGGAGAGATTCCGCTCGGCTACTACCGGGTGCGGCGGACGATCGAGCGGCTCGATGGCTTCCCGCCTCAGCTGGCCCAGGCCGTGCTGCACATCATCCTCAGCCACCACGGCTCGCTCGAGCACGGGAGCCCGGTGGTGCCGTGCACGCGCGAGGCGACGCTCGTGCACATGATCGACAACCTCGGCAGCCGGTTGGGCAGCTTCGACCGCCTGGAGAAGGAGCTGCCGGCCGGCCAGCAGTGGTCGGGCTACGACAAGGCCCTCGGGGGCGGCGCCTACTTCGCGCCGCGCGCCGAAGCGGAGCGCGAAGCGGCCTGACAAGGCACGGCAACGCCACGCTACAGCTCGGCCGCAAAAGGCCGCAAATAGCGTTCTAATGGGGTCACCACCCCGCCCTCGCCACCTGCGCCCGGGGTCGCCTCCCGGCCGGCCCAACTACAGTTGCAACAGGGATGGCCAAGGACACGGAAAAGCTGATCCGCCAGCTGTCGCTGATCTCGTATCTGATGGCGGAACGGCGTCCGGTCACGGCCCAGGAGATCCGGCGCGACGTCGAGGGCTACAGCGCCATGAACGAGGACGCGTTCGCCCGCCGCTTCTACGCCGACCGCTCGGAGCTCGAGGCGCTGCGCATCTTCCTGTCGGTCGAGAAGCCGGTCGACGGGCTGGTCGAGCAGGAGACCTACTCGCTCGCGCCAGAGAACTTCCACCTGCCGCCGATCGAGTTCACCGACCAGGAGCTGGCCGCGCTGCACACCGCGCTCCAGCTGCTCGACGGCGAGTTCGCCTACGCCGAGCCGCTGCGCCTGGCCCTGCAGCAGATCTCCTGGGGTCGCCCCAGCCCGCTGAGCTCACCCGAGCAGCACACGGTTGCCCTCGGGATCACCGGCTCGGCCGGCGGCCACGAGCTCTCCCAACGGCTGGCCAAGATCGAGACCGCGATCTTCCGTCGCAAGACGATCGTGTTCGACTACTTCACGATGGAGCGAGGCGAGCTCGGCACCCGCCGGGTCGACCCCTATCAGCTGCTCTTCCAGGGCGGCCAGTTCTACCTGGTCGGCCACTCGCACGAGCGCAAGGCGATCCGGGTGTTTCGCCTGTCGCGGATCCAGGGCAAGGTGGGCTACGCGACCAAGGCCGAGCACGACTTCCAGCGCCCCGCCGAGTTCGACCCGCGCGCGTATGCCAACCGGATCGACTGGCAGTTCGGGGAGCCTCTGGGCACCGCCGAGGTGTGGATCGGACGGCGGATCGCCTGGCAGATCGAGCGCCACTTCGGCCGCTACGGCGAGATGCGCCCGGGCGAGGCGGACGGCGACCGCGTGTTCTTGACACCGTACGCCAACGCCCGCCAGCTGATCGCCTGGGTGCTCGGGCTGGGCGAGCACGCCCGGATCCTCGGGCCGCCCGAGCTGGCCGACGAGCTGCGCGAGAGGGTCGAGCTGTTGGTCGAGCGCCACGCCGGCGAGCCCCAGATCGCCCCGGTGGCGTCCGGCCCGGCCGCCGAGCCCGATGGCGCCGGGTCCGCCGACACCGGCAACGGACATCATCCCGAAAGCGCGATCCGGCCCGAGCGCTTCGCCCGGCTGGTCACCCTGGCCAGCATCCTGATCCAGGCCGGCAGGGCCGGGCACACGGTCGATGCCAGCGAGCTCGGCCAGCGCCTGAAGGTCTCCGAGCAGGAGCTGCGCGAGGACATCTCGGTGCTCAACCTGGTCAACTTCGGCGCCGGCACCTACGTGCTGTACGCCGAGCTTGGGCCGGACGGCATGATCGAGGTCGAGCCCGAGCCCTACGGCGACTCGTTCGCCCGGCCGGCCCGCCTGCTGCCCGTGGAGGCCAAGGCGCTGGTGGCGGCCATCGACCTGATCGGCGAGCACATCCCGGAGGGATCGCTCACCTCGGTCCGCGGAAAGGTGGTGGCCGCGCTGGGCGAGGACCCGGTCCACGAGGGCCTGCAGATCGCCGCCCCCGGAGGAGACGACGCCGAGATCGCGGCCGTGGTGTCGAGCGCGATCGCTCAGCGCCGCATGCTCTCGTTCGAGTACTACAAGGAGAACGAGGACGAGTTCTCCAGCCGGAGGGTCGAGCCGTATGCGCTGATCAATGGCCGCGAGGGGTGGTACGTGGCCACGTTCGATCCCTCGCGCGCGGACGTCCGCCACTTCCGCCTCGACCGCTTCAAGTCGGCCGCGGTCACCGACCAGTCGTTCGTGCCCCGTCCCGACGTCGATCCGGCGGCGGACGTCGACGGCTGGCCGCGCACCGGCGAGGTCCCCGCCTCGCGTCGCGCGCGGGTGTGGATCTCCCCCGAGCGGGCCCGGTGGGCACGGGAGGAGCGGACGGTCACCGCCGAGCTGGAGGACGGAGCGGTGATCGTCGAGCGCGGCTTCGCCAGCCTGCGCTACCTGGTGCGCGACGTGCTCAAGGAGGCGGGTGACGCGGTCGTCCTCGAGCCCGAGGACGCGCGCGCCGCGGTCCATGAGGCGGCCCTGGCGATCCGAACCGCCGCCCCGGTCCCCGCGGGCTGAGCACTCCGCCGTTAAGCTGCGCGCCGATGCAGCCCCTCAAGGGCCTGATCCTGTCCGGCGGCAAGGGCACGCGCCTGCGCCCGATCACCTACACGAGCGCCAAGCAGCTGGTGCCGGTGGCCAACAAGCCGGTGCTGTTCTACGCGATCGAGGCGATGGCCGCGGCCGGAATCGAGGAGGTCGGGATCATCATCGCGCCCGAGACGGGCAACGAGGTGCGCCAGGCCGCCGGCGACGGGTCGCGCTTCGGGCTCCAGCTGACCTACATCCTGCAGGACGAACCGGCCGGGCTGGCTCATGCCGTGCTCACCGCCGAGCCCTTCCTGGGCGACTCGCCGTTCGTCATGTACCTGGGCGACAACCTGCTCCAGGGTGGAATCGGCGATCTGGTGGCGGCGTTCACCGAGCACGAGCCGGATGCGCTGATCCTGCTCACCCCGGTGCCCGATCCCGAGCACTACGGCGTCGCCGAGCTGAACGACGGCGCGGTGGTCCGGCTGGTCGAGAAGCCGGCCGAGCCCCGCACCGACCTGGCACTGGTCGGCGTGTACATGTTCACCTCGTGCGTGCACGATGCGGCAAAGGCGATCGAGCCCTCGGCGCGCGGCGAGCTGGAGATCACCGACGCCATCCAGCACCTGGTCGACGAGGGCCGGCGAGTCGAGCCGCACATCGTCAAGGGATGGTGGAAGGACACCGGCCGCCTGGAGGACATGCTGGCCGCCAACCGGCTGGTGCTGGACACGATCCATACCCGCCTGGAGGGGGAGCTGGTCGACTCGCAGGTCGACGGACGGGTGGTGATCGAGGCCGGCGCCCGGCTGGAGCGCTCATCCGTGCGCGGGCCGGCCATCATCGGCCCCGGCGCCCGGCTGACCGACTGCTACGTCGGGCCGTACACGGCGATCGGCGAGGGTTGCGAGATCTCGCATGCCGAGGTCGAGCACTCGATCCTGCTCGCCCACTCGGTGGTCCGGGATCTCGACGGTCGGATGGAGTCCTCGCTGCTCGGCCACAGCGTCAAGGTGGGGCGGGACCGCCGCCAGCCCCGTGCCTTCCGATTCATGGTCGGAGACAACTCCGAGATCGGGATCCCCTAAGGGTGCGTAGGAGAATTAGGTGGTGGAATTGGCGAGTGGCTAGGCGTGACTGACGCCGCCCCCTCGCCACGATCGTACTGGTGGTACGTGAGGGCGAGTGGGTGGCTGTCAGGCGCGTCCAGACGCCGCCAAAGCGCCAGATAATTCGTCTACGGGCCCTCTAACCCGCGGCCGTCAGCTCCTCGAGCAGCGGGAGCTCCGCTGCCACGCCCTCGTGACCTCGTCCGGGACCGACGCGAGCGCCCACGCGGTCGGATGGCGCACCAGGCCGCGTTAGGCGTTCGCCGACCGGGCCACCGCGGCCGATTTCCTCGAGCATCGCGAGGAGTTCGCGGTGCGGCGCGAGAGCGGGCTGCTCTACCCGTAGAGCTCGCGCAGCTCGTCGAGCTCGGCGCGCAGCGAAGCCACCTCGGCCTCCAGCGCTGCGACCCGGTCGGCCAGGTCTCCGTTCCGGTCGTAGGCCACGGCCTGGATTGGCGCCGGTGCCGGGGCGGACGTGGACTGGATCGGCGACGGCGCCGCTGGTGCCGGGGCGGACGTGGCCTGGGTCGGCGACGGCGCCGCTGGTGCCGGTGCGGACGTGGCCTGGGTCGGCGACGGCGCGGCTGGCGCGGCTGGCGTGGTCGCGTAGGCGGGCGCCGGCGTAGCGCCTTCGCCACCTCCCGCGCCCCCCAGCAGCTGCTCGAAGCGATCCTCCTTCTGCCCGGGCCGGCGGCCGATGCGCCTGACGTACTCGCGCTCGGTCAGCACACCGAGCACGCGCTCGACGTCGGCCAGCGAGACGAGGGACGCCATCCGCTCGGTCCGGGCCTTCAGCTCGCCGGGCGTCTGGGAGCCGCGGAGGAGGAGCACGCCGAGGACCGCCAGCTCCTCGCGTCCGAGGCCCAGCGCCTCCTCGGCCAGGTGGCGGTACTTGGTGGCGCGACTGCCGTGGCCGCTGGCCAACCGCGCCAATCCGTACAGGCACAGGCGCTGGGCAGCCTCCCGCACCGTCGCCTCGTCGTAGCTGGTGACCGGATCGCGATTGGTCGACTGGTTGCAGGCCAGCCGCAGGCCGTTCAGCGACAGCGGGTACTGATCCGGCGTGGTCCAGCGCTTCTCGATCAGACAGCCCAACACCCGCTGCTCAGGGGGCGTAAGCTCGGCGAGGTGCATCGCCGCGAGCATAACCCGGTCGGCGCGCGGGCGGCCTGCGAGCTTGTCGTGAGCCACTGACGTGGCCATGGCCGGCAAGCTCCAGCTCAAGCCCGGCCAATCGGTCGCGATCGTCAACCGGCCCGAGGACGCCGCGCTCGAGCGAGCGACCATCCGATCGCAGAGCGGTCCGGCGACGCCGACGCGGTGATCGTCTACTGCACGAACCAGGCCGAGCTCGAGACCTCGGCGACGAGTTCGTGCCATCCGCCACCCGCGATGCGCTCACCTGGGTCGCCTACCCAAGGGTGGCCAGCTTGGACCGACCTGACCCGCGACGTGCTGGCCGAGCTGGTCCGGGCCAAGGCGTCCAACCGGTGCGCCAGGTGGCGCTGGACGAGGTCTGGTCCGCGCTCCGCCTCCGGCCGGTCTGAGCTCTCGCCGGTGGGCACCGACGAAGCGCGCCGCCTCGCCCTCTCGCTACCCGAGACGGTCGAGCAGGACCATCACGGGCGCCCGTCCTTCCGCGTCGCCGGCCGCATCTTCGCCACCCTGTGGGACCCGGAGCACATGAACGTGATGCTCGACGAGCCGGGCATCCTCACCGCGGTGCAGGCGAATCCCGACACGTGCGCCGAGGTGATGTGGGGCAAGCGGCTGGCCGCCGTCAGGGTCACCCTGCCGGCCGTCGAGCCCACGCTGCTCGCCGAGCTGCTGGCCGACGCGTGGGAGGCCAAGGCGCCCGCCCGGCTCGCACGCGGGTAGCCGCCGGCAAATCGGCCGCCGCGCCGGTGCCAGGGCACCCCGATCGGCCGCTGTACCCTCGCCGGCTCCACCCGACCGTCGGCGCCCTCACCACCACGCGTTCCCGCGCACGGCCTACCACGGCCTGCGCTGGTGGGAGATCGACCTCTCGGGACTGTTCATCTCGATGCCCCAGTGTCTGGGTCTCGCGTGGAACGTCGTCCGTATCACTCCAACCCGGCCGGCCGCGGGCCCCTCAGCACCCCGACCCTGGCGGCCGGGTCCGGAGCGAGCGACACGGACACCAGAACTACCTGCAGAACATGACATTTGACACCGCGCGGGACTCACCGTGACACTTTGTGCATGTCCCGCATGCGTAACATGACACGGTCGGCCTGTCGTGCACGGAATGTCATGTTATGCACGTCCATACGCAAATAGTTTGCGCACACACCAGATTCCGTGCGGCGAGACGGGGAGGACGAGGACGAGACCTCGAGGAGGCTGCGGCAAACGGTCACAGCGCTCGCCGAGACACGGCGCGCGCCGGCGCCCGAGGCAGATCGCCCCCCGCCGGCAACCCGCAAAGCCCCACGCCGGCGCCCGAGGCAGATCGCCCCCCGCCGACACCCCGCAAAGCCCCACGCCGGCGCCCGAGGCAGATCGCCCCCCGCCGACACCCCGCAAAGCCCCACGCCGGCGCCCGAGGCAGATCGCCCCCCGTCGGCACCCCGCAAAGCGCCGCGCGGATCGCTTGATTGCGCCTCGCCTCCGAACCTTGACACATATCGCGCCTCGATATATCGTGCCGGTATATGGTGCCGCGATATATTGCCTCGACGAATGCCAGCGCGGCAGGACAGAGACCGGCCCTCGCCGGCGCCACCGGCGGGCGACCCCGAACCGGCGCCGGCACTGACACCCACCGCTCGGGTGATCCTCGGGATGATCGCGCTCGGTAAGCAGACCGGCTACGACATCAAGCAGCTCGTCGACAAGTCGACGCGGCACTTCTGGGCGGCCAGCTATGGCCAGATCTATCCCGAGCTGCGGCGCCTCGAGGAGCAGGGACTCGTCCGCGGGCAATCGGAGCCGACCGGGGGCCGGGCGCGCACGGTCTACTCGCTGACAGCCGCCGGCGAGTCCGCGCTCGCCGACTGGCTGCAAACGGACGACGACGTCCCGTTCGAGGTCCGGGCCGAAGGCATGCTCAAGCTGTTCTTCTCAGACGTCGCCCCGCCCGAGCTGCGGATCCGCGTCCTGCGGGCGATGCGCGACACCCACCGGCGCACGCTGGCCCAGCTGCAGGCGCTCGAGGCCGGGTCGAGCCAGATGCCCACCGGTCCGCACCTCACGCTCGAGCTGGGCATCGCGCTGCACGCGACGATCGTCGAATGGTGCGAGCAAGTCGAGCGCCACCTGATCCGGGAGGGCAGCGGCGATGCTGAGTAGGCTGGCCGGCTTCCTGTACGCGCACCGGCGAGGCGTGCTCTACGCCTCCATCGCCGGGGCGGTGATTGCCGGCGTGTTCGGCGGCTCGGTGGCGCAGCACCTCAGCCCCTACGGCGCCAACGACCCGGCCACGCAGAGCGTGCAGGCCTCCAACCGCTTCCAGGCCGCCGCCCACCGGCAGCTCGATCCCGGCGTGGTCGCGCTGGTGCGAACCGGGAACGTCGACACCCCCGCGGCACGACAACGCATCAATCACATCGCCGCACTCCTCCGGCAAGGCCCGCACGTCGCGAGCGTCCTCACCTACTACCAGACGCACAACCCGGCGATGGTCTCCCGCGACGGCCGCTCGACCTATGTGCTGGCCTACTTCAAGCCGCTGTCGGACTCGCAGCTCAAGAATGATGCGCAGCGGATCGAGAACCGCTTTGCCGGCATGACCGACGTGAAGCTGGGCGGCGGACAGATCGCCAACGCACAGGTGAACACACAGGTCAGCCGCGACCTCGAGCGCTCCGAACTGCTCGCCTTCCCGTTGGTGTTCCTGCTGTCGCTGCTGTTCTTCCGCTCGCTGGTGGCCGCGCTGCTCCCACCCCTGCTCGGCGGGCTGGCCATCGTGGCCACCTTCCTGGCGCTGCGGATCGTCGCCAGCTTCGTCGACCTTTCGGTGTTCGCGCTGAACCTGACCACCGGCCTCGGCCTCGGCCTGGCCATCGACTACAGCCTGTTCATGGTCTCCCGCTACCGCGAGGAGTCGGCCAACTCCGGCTTCGGCCTCCAATCCCTCCGGCGCACTCTGCAGACCGCGGGACGCACGATCACCTTCAGCTCGCTGACCATCGCCGCCGCGGTCGCCTCGCTGGTCATCTTCCCGCAGCGCTTCCTGTACTCGATGGGCATCGCCGGCGCGCTGGTGGCGCTGCTCGCAGCGGGTCTCGCCCTGACAGTGCTGCCGGCGCTCCTCGCCGTCCTCGGACCGCGCGTCAACGCGCTCGCTCCCAAGCGGCTGGCCCGCGCCGCCGAGCGCGACGCCCGGCCGGCCGAGAGCGGCTTCTGGTACCGCCTGTCGCGCCTGGTCATGCGTCGGCCGGCGCCGATCGCGATCGTCAGCGCCGCCTTCCTGATCGCGCTCGGCATTCCGTTCTTCACCCAGGTCAAGTTCATCTCGGTCGACGCGCGCGTGCTCCCGAGCGCGGTGTCCGCCCGCCAGGTCAACGACATCCTGGACCGCGACTTCCCGCCGAACAGAACTTCCCCGCTCGACCTGGTCGTCGGGCTCCCGGCCAACTCGCAATCAATCCATGCTCTGACGACCCGCCTGGCCTCCCTGCCTGACGTGTCCGCGGTGAGTCCGCCCCAGCCCGCCGGCCGGACCATGTCGCTGATTGCCGTCGCCCCCGTCCGGGGACCGCTGACCGACGCCACCAAGCAGCTCGTGCACGATGTCCGCGCGCTCCACGTCCCGTACTACCTCGGCGTGGCGGGCCAGACCGCGGCGTACGTGGATCTCGAGCACAGCCTCGCCGTGCACCTGCCGGCGGTGCTCGCCGTCGTCGTCGCCACCACTCTGATCATCCTGTTCCTGATGACCGGCTCCGTGATTCTGCCGATCAAGGCGGTGGTGATGAACGCGCTCGGCCTCAGCGCGATGTTCGGGATCCTGGTCCTCATCTTCCAGGACGGCAACCTCCAGGGTCTCCTCTCCTACCGGAGCCTCGGGGCGCTCGACGCGACGCAGCCGATCCTGCTGTTCGCGGTCGGCTTCGGCCTGGCCACCGACTACGGGGTGTTCCTGCTCTCCCGGATCAAGGAGGCCCACGACGGCGGCGCATCCGACGCCGAGTCGGTCGCCACCGGGCTCGAGCGCACCGGCCGCGTCGTCACGGCCGCCGCGCTGCTGTTCGCGGTGGCGCTGGGCGCCTTCTCGACCTCCGAGATCGTGTTCGTCAAGGAGCTCGGGCTTGGGGCCGTGCTGGCCGTGCTGATCGACGCGTCGATCATCCGGGCGCTGCTCGTCCCCTCGCTGATGCAGCTGCTCGGTCCGCTCAACTGGTGGGCGCCGCGCCCGCTGCGGCGCCTGCACGAACGGATCGGCCTGGAGGAGGGACCGCCGGCGCTCGCGGCCGGCCGCTGAGCGGTGCTTCACTAGCCGCATGTCGGCGGCGAGCTCCAACGGACGACCTCGTGCGGTCGTGTTCGACCTTGGCGGGGTCCTGCTCGACTGGAATCCGCGCTACCTCTACCGCAAGCTGTTCGACGACGACGCCGAGATGGAGCGCTTCCTGGCGGAGGTGTGCACCATGGAGTGGCACCACGCCCACGACCTCGGGCGTTCCGCCCGAGCAGACGATTCCTCCGCTGGTAGAAGCCCATCCTGAGTACGCCGAGCACATCCGGGCCTGGCCGCGACGCAGCGAGGAGATGCTGGCCGGTCCGATCGAGGGGAGCGTCGAGATCCTCCGCGCGCTCAAGGAGGCCGGCGTGCCGGTCTACGCCCTGACCAACATGGAGACGTGGACGTATCCGGGCCGACGTGATCGTTACCCGTTCCTGCGCTGGTTCGACGGCACCGTCGTGTCCGGCTTCGAGGGCGTGGCGAAGCCCGACCCGCGGGTCTTCGAGCTGCTGCTCGACCGCTTCCACCTCGCGCCGCAAACCACACTCCTCATCGACGACTCGCCGAAGAACGTGGCGGCGGCTCGCGCCGTCGGCATGCAGGCGATCGAGTTCGAGTCGCCGGCGCGGCTGCGCGACTGGCTCGAGGAGGCCGGGCTGCTGGGCGGCCGCGCGGCATGAACCACCTGGGCCACGTCATCGCCCCGCCGGCGACGAACCCCGACATCCCGCCCGCCGGCCTCAGTCCTCCTCGTCCCAGCCGCGCGCCCGCGGGTCCTTGCCGACGACGAGATCGATGAACCGCTGCCAGGGGCTCGGCTTCACCCCCGGCTCGTTCACGCGCCAGGCGGGCGCGCCGCCCTCTGGCTCGGGCAGCGCGGCCACCGCGCCGCGATCGATCCGCAGATCGACCCCGCGCTCGTGGAGGGAAGCGACCTGGTCGGCGGGCACGAAGCGCTCTCCCCGCTCGCCATCGAGCACGATCCCGTGGAAGATGTCCTCCTCGGGAGCGGCGATAACGTGCGCGACGGTGCCCACCTGCTCGCCACCGGAGGCGTACACCGGCACGCCACGTTCGAGCACCTCGTAGGCGATCGGCAACCCCTCATCCACGCCTCGGCACACTACCGCCCAATGACTCGAGTCGCGGTCGTCGGCCACGTCGAATGGGTGGACTTCCTCCCGGTGCCGCGCTTCCCGCGGCGCGGCGAGGTCATCCACGCCGACGGCGGGTTCCTGCGGACCGGCGGCGGCGGTGGGGTGGCGGCGGTCGTGTTGGCCGATCTCGGCGCGGAGGTCGACTTCTTCTGCGCGCTCGGCGAGGACGTGGCTGGTCGCGCGGCGCTCGCCCAGCTCGAGGAGCGCGGCGTAAGCGTTCACGTCGCCTGGCGCGATGAGCCTACTCGGCGTGCCGTGACGCTGCTCGAGCCGGGCGGCGAGCGGACGATCGTCACGATCGGCGAGCGGCTCGAGCCGCGAGGCGCCGACCGGCACGAGTGGGAGCGCCTGCGCGAGGCGCAGTCGGTGTACTTCACCGCCGGCGACGCCGGCGCGCTGGAGCATGCGCGCCGGGCTCGCGTCGTGGTCGCCTCGCCGCGCGCGAGGAGCGTGCTGGAGACCACGACGATCGACGCGCTCGTGTTCAGCGAGAGCGACCCCGACGAGCGCGAGTGGGCAGAGCGCGCCGCGCGGCACGCCCGGCTGATGGTCGCCACCGAGGGTGAGCGCGGCGGACGCTGGTGGGGTCCGTCGGAGGGCCGCTGGGCGGCGGCGCCGCTTCCCGGACCCCCGCGCGACGCCTACGGCTGCGGCGACTCGTTTGCCGCCGCGTTCACACTCGGGCTGGGCCGCGGCGACTCGATCGACCAGGCGGCTGCCTTGGGCGCCGAGTGTGGTGCGCGCGCCCTGACGCGGGTCGGCGCGCCCTGACGCGGGTCCGCGCGCCCTGACGCGGGTCCGCGCGCCCTGACGCGGGTCCGCGCGCCCTGACGCGGGTCCGCGCGCCCTGACGCGGGTCCGCGCGCCCTGACGCGGGTCCGCGCGCCCTGATGGCGCGACAACTCCTATGTCCTCTCGCCGCAGATCTCACGGAAGGTGACGTCCCGCTCCGGGGTGGCGGACCACCGGCCTCGGCGCCAGGAGATCCGCGTTCCGTCGGCCAGCTCGACCGCGGTCCGCCCCAGCCGCGGCACGCCCCAGAGCGTCGCCACGAGCGACCGCTCCGCCTCCGGCACGTCACCGAGACCGCGGGCCACGTGCGCGGCCGGATAGGTCACCACGATCGAGCCGGCGCGAACCCACACCGGGATGCGTTCGAGCGGCGCCTCCACCACGAGCTCGCCGCCACCGCGCACCCGCCGCCTCGACCAGGTCTCGATCCAGTCCCCGCGGGGCAGCGCCACCTCCCGCTCGCGCGCCTCGTCTTCGAGGACCGGCGCCACCCACAGCGCCGGGCCGTAGCCGTAGGCGTCGCCGGTCGTCCAGCCGTGCGGATCGCTCGGGTCGGTCAGACACAGGGCCCGGATGATCGGCACGCCGGTGCGTGCGGCGGTGAGCGCCGCGGCACGCACGTAGGGCACCAGCTGCTCGTGCAGCAACACGTAGGCCCGGTACAGCTCGAGCACCCGCTCGGAGTAGTGCCAGGGCTCCTGGGGCATGCGGCCGTGGGCGTGCATGAGCGGCGTGAAGCAGCCGAACTGGAGCCAGCGCACGAGCAGCTCGGGCGGACAGCGCTCGACCAGGCGATGCCCGAGGTACCCGCCGGTGTCGTGCGACCAGTTCGAGATGCCGCTCAGGGCGGCCGACAGCGTGGCCACCACCAGCACCCGCAGCGACCAGAAGTCAGACGCCTGGTCTCCGCCCCAGGTGTGGCCGATGGCGTTCTGCCCCATCCAGCCGCTGCGCGCGAACACCACGCCGCGCTCCGGATGAACCTCGTCGAGCGCTCGCTGCAGGCACTGCCGATGCAGACCGCCGAGTGACCACGCGGCCTGCGCCCCGGACCGCCCGTCGGCGAAACGGACGTGTTCGGGCAGGTAGTAGCCCTCGCCGTCGTCGGCCTTGATCCCCTCGACGCCGAGCGTCAGGACTCCGCGGACCTGATCCCGCCACCACTCCTCGGCGGCCGGGCTCGTGAAGTCCACCGGCGAGCCCGTGCCCATCCACCACTGGGTCACGAACGGCTCCCCGTTTGGTTCTTTCACGAAATGCCCGCCCGCGGCGCCCGGAGCGTAGTTCGATGCGGGCTCGCGGTGAAGCCGCTCTGACTCGGGCTGGGGCGGGATCTGGCCGTCGCGCGAGTCGAGGTTGACCCACGGAGTCACCCATACCACGGTTCTCACGCCGTCGGCACGCATCCGGCGGATCAGTCCGGGCGCGTCCGGAAACTGATGCGGGTTGAACTCCCACGTGTTGTACTGGGTGGCCCAGGGCGAGTCGATCACGATCGCGTCGAGCGGTATGTCATGCCGGCGCATGCCCTCGAAGTCCTCGCGCACGTCGTCCTCGTGCTCGTAGACGTCGCGGCTCTTCCAGAACCCGTAGCCCCACTCCGGCAGGACGGCCGGGAAGCCGGTCAGCCGGCAGAAGGCGCGCAGCCGCGCCGCCGGCGTGGGCTGGCAGAAGAGCTCCACCCTCAGCGGACCGGCGGACGCGCGGGTGGACGCCGACGCCGTTGTCTGCCGGGAGCGCACCTCCAGGCGCGCCCGCCGCCCCCCGCTCAGCTCGAGCGCCAGGTGGCCCGCGCCATGCGGAGGGGATCGCCGTCGGGGTGTAGCTCGATGCTCGATCCGGTTGTCTGCCGGGATGCGCACCTCCAGGCGCGCCCGCCGCCCCCCGCTCAGCTCGAGCGCCAGCGTGGCCCGCGCCTCGGACCGGCTGCGCACCGCGGCGAACAGCGCGCGCTCGACCGGGGCGAGCTCCTCGCGCGCCACCACGCCCTCGGTCAGCTGGATGAAGTGGTCGTGCACCGTGCCCTCGGCCACCCAGGCGCCGAGCGAGCGGACGAGCCGCCGCTCGCCGCGGCGGACGGTCAGCTCGAGCGGCCGCAGGGCGATCTCGACCCGCACCGCGGCACCGCGTCGCAGGACGAGCGTATCCGCGCTCCGTGCGCTCGGCACAGACATGACCGGAAGGTTCTCCCAACTGGCCGCGATCCCATCCTGCCGGTAACCAAATCGTCACAGGACGTGACCTCGTTCTTCACTAACCGCTGTCTTTGCAGGGTGATCCTGAGGCCATGAACGAAACGAGCCGCGCCGACCTGCACGTCCATTCGTCAGCGTCAGCCGTGTCCAAGCTCGGGGTGCAGCGCTCGCTGACGATCCCCGAGTGCGCCACGGACCCGCTCGAGGTCTATGAGCTGGCCAAGGCCCGCGGGATGGACTTCGTGACGATCACCGACCACGACACGATCGACGGCGCGCTGTCGCTCGATCACCTGCCCGACACGTTCATCTCCGAGGAGCTGACCGCCTCCTTCAAGGGCGAGCCGCAGGCCGTGCACGTGCTCTGCTTCGGCATCACCCCGGAGCACCACGAGTGGCTTCAGGCCCACCGCGACGACGTGGAGACGTGCGCGGCGTACCTGCGCGAGCACGACATCACCGCGGCGCTCGCTCACCCGTTCTACGCCGTCGAGGCGCCGCTCACCGCGCGTCATCGGCGGCGCCTGGCCGAGCTGTTCCCGATCTGGGAGACCCGCAACGGCTCGCGCGCCAAGGAGCTGAATCTGCCGGCGTTCGTGTACATCGAGACCCACGGGGGAACCGCCATCGGGGGGTCCGATGACCACGCCGGAATCGACGTCGGCCGCACGTTCACCGAGACGCCGCGCGCCCACACCCCGGCGGAGTTCCTCGCCCACATCCGGGCCGGCCGAGCCTCCGCCCACGGGCAGCAGGGCAGCGCGGCCAAGTGGGCGCACGCCGCGATGGCGCTGGCCATCCGGTCGCTCGGCGGCGGCGAGGAGCCGGCGCGGACGGGCGGGGTGGGCGAGGACCTCAATCCCGCGACCGTGCTGCGAATCGTCGAGCGGGTGATGAGGGAGGGCGACGCGCGGCACGGAATTGAGTCCCGCCCACCCCACCCACCGCGACCTAGAGGCGCGAGCGACGCGCTCGCCCTGCTGCGCGCCTGGCTGTACTCGATGGAGCTCGACGTCGACGAGCACAAGCTGCTCCATCAGCTCCAGGAGGGCGACCTGAGCCACGCCGATCTTGATCGCCGGGCTCGCCGGGTGCACGAGCGCAAGCTGGCCGCCGCGGTGCACGCGACCGTGGCCGATCTGGAGCGCGGCACGGCGGAGCATCGACGGTTGCGCCCTGTGCCCTGTTCGACGCCTGCATGCCCGCGATCCCCTACGCGCGCCTCGGCGGCGTTCCTCGGGCGCGAGAAGGCCAAGCTGACCCGCAGCGACGGCGACCGCCCTCGCGTAGCGCTGGTCGTCGACGGCATCGGCGGAATGCACGGGCGTTACCCACGCGATCCAGCAGATCCGCGCCCGCGGCGTGCGCGGCTTCGACGTCGAGGTGATCGGCACCGACGCGGACGTCGATCGCCGGCTGAGCGCGGTGGCCGAGATCGACATCCCGTTCTATCCGGGGCTCGAGATCGGCGTCCCCACCGTGCCGGCCATCGTCGAGGCGCTGGCCGAGGGCCGCTACGACGTCGTGCACGTTTGCTCACCCGGCCCGGCCGGGCATCGCCGCGTGGCTGCTCGCGCGGGTCCTGGAGCTGCCACGCGTCGGCAGCTACCACACCGAACTCGGCGCCTACGCGGCGCTGCGCACCGGACAGCCCCAGGTCGAGGCGCTGGCCAACTGGGCCCTCGGCCGGTTCTACGGCGCCTGCGACGTGGTGCTCTCGCCCAGCCCGGCCAGCGATCAGCGCCTGGCCGAGCTGGGAATCGCTTCCGGGCGGATCGCGCGCTGGGATCGCGGCGTCGACCTGCGCCGCTTCGACCCCGCCCATCGCCGGACCGGGCTCCTGCCCGGCGCGGTGAACGTGCTGTACGCGGGACGCCTCAGCAAGGAGAAGGGAGTCGACCTACTGGCCGACGCCTTCCTCGAGGCCCACCGCCGCGACCCGCGGCTGCACCTGGTCCTGGCCGGCGGCGGTCCCGAGGAGGGGCTGCTCCGCGAGCGCCTGGGCGACCGCGCCACGTTCCTCGGGCTGGGTGACCGGAGACGCGCTGGCTCAGGTCTACGCCAGCGCCGACGCGTTCCTGTTCGCCAGCACCACCGAGACGTTCGGGCAGGTGATCCTCGAGGCGCAGGCGAGCGGCCTGCCGGTGGTCGCGGTCGACCGCGGCGGCCCGGCCTGCCTGATCGAACATGGCGAGACCGGGCTGCTCGCGACCGGAGAGGTCAATGCCCTCGCAGACGCCGTGGTCGAAGTGACGAGCACTCCGACTTCTAGCCGAGCGCATCGGTCGCGGCGCGCTGGCGGCGGTGCGAGGGCGAAGCTGGGAAGCTGCGCTCGACCGGCTCGCCACCGCCTATCGCATCGCGCTGGACGGCCGGGTCGATCAGCGGCTCGAACGTGGCGCCGCATGACGGTCAGAAGGCTCCGTAGCCATAGCCATAGCCTCCATACCCATATTGGCCGTATCCGTCCGGATAGCCGCCGTAGCCGTAGCTGCCGTCGCCGCCCGGATTGCCGCCATAGCCATAGCCGCCATCGCCGTAGCCGTTGTCGCCCGAGCCGCCGGCCGTTCCACTCGCCCCTGAGTCAGACTGGTACGCAACCGAGAACGACGAGCCGTCGGATGACAGCGACGAGGGACTCGCCCCGGCCGACGACACATCGGATCCGTAGCTCACGTCGGAGACTCCGGAACCGCCGAGCTCGACAGGCTGGGCGCTCCAGTTGGAGTCGGAGATCGACCCGGTGTGACCGTTGGCGGTGGCGCTCGCGCCGGTGAACTGCACGGTGCCGAAGTCGGCCAGGGGAAGTGTCTGGCAGCTGCCGGAGCCGTCGCAGGCCGACGGCGCCTCGGCGATCCACTCGGCGCTCGACGTGTCCGCGCTATCCAGCTGGGCCGTCTTGCTCGCCGACTGACCGGTCGTCTGGTTGCTCAGCGACATGGTCACATTCGCCCCGCTGACACTCACCTTGGCGCCGATGTGGTCGCCCGGGTGTATCGCCAGGTCGAATTTGACCGGCGCCGCCGGTACCAGCTCGTACCACGCGTAGTAGTCGGTCGCGCCGTCGGCCGTGCAGTCGGCCTGGGTGCCGGTCTGCTCGAGCGTGGACGACTGGGTGTCGGTCTGGTTGACCGAGGACGACTGCCCGGAGCCGCCGAGGCCCACCCAGAAGGCCGAGTAAGTCTGGCCCGAGGCGCACTTGGCCGCCGGCTGGACCCAGCTGCCCGAAAGGCTCGAGAACCGCGTGCCGCCGGCAACGTACCCGGCCCAGTTCTGGCTGACGGCCGCCTGCGTGGCGACGGTGTCGGCCGAGGCGGTGGCGGCGGCCAGCGCCACCATGACGGTGGCGGTGGTGGCGGCCGCGAGGATGGCAAAAAGGCGAGATCGATTCATGCCTCTCACTGTCAGGGCTCCGGCGAAGAGTCTCTTCGGACCTCACGAAGAGGCCGCTATGGACTTGCGAAGAGCTGGTTAAGCGCCCCGCACATGCGGTCAGGATCCGCAGGGCTGCACCGCCACACCACCGCCCTGCTGCAGCAGCGCGTTGACGGAGCTCAGCGGTAGCACATAGGTGATGCCCGATGAGGCGGTGTAGGTGACCCCGGGTCGCGCGGCGAACACGACGCCGACCAGGCGCCCCCGGGAATCGAGCAGTGGACCCCCGGAGTTGCCGTGCTTGACCGGTGCGGAGACCTCCATCACCTGACCGTCGAAGGCGATCTCGGGCGGAAGGGTGTTGCCATCGAGATGGGCGAGCACCCTGCCGTGGGTGATGGTGAGCGCGCCGCCGAGCGGGTAGCCGACCGCGGTGACGGGTGCGCCGACAGCGGGCTCCGGACCGGCCGTCGCGACGACCGGCAGTGACTGCGCGAGGTGGATGACGCCGATGTCCACCAGCAGCCCGGTGGCGGCCTGCGATACGTCGAGGTCGATGGTCTGGCCATCCCAGGTGTCGGCCTGCAGCGCGGCGGCGCCGGCGATCACATGACGGTTGGTGATCAGCGTGTGCGCGTCGAAGGCAAACCCGGATCCGATCGCCGCCTGGCCACACGAGATGTTGCGGATGCGCAGGGTGAGCTTTTCCACCCGACGCGTCTCGGTATCGGCCGCCAGCCGCTGCGGTTCGGTGGCAAGCGCCGCTCGCGCTGACGCCGGGACCGCCGGTGCCATGGGCCAGTCCGGCGCCGGCGGAGCCGGTACGGCACCGACGCCTTCGACCACCGCCGCCGTGCCGACGGCCACAAGCGCGAGCGCGACGAGAACGGCCAGGACGGCGCGCGGTTTCATCCTCTATCCGTACGTGGCGTTGAACTTGTTGAGGTCGTTCTGCGCCTGGCGGCAGTCCTGGTCGATGGTGGAGGCATTGGCACTCAGCCACGCGCTGTCCTGCGCGGTGATGTGCGGAATCGCCTGGCTCAGATCGTTTGAGCAGGTGACCTGCTCCCGAGCGACCTTGGTCAGCGCATCCGAGCGCGCCTGCAATAGCGCACGCTGATCCTCGACCTGCGCCTTCTGTGCCGCGAGCTGGCGCGTGCGCTGATCGAGCGTCCCGACCTGGCCGCCGAGCGACGTGAGCTGACCGCTCGCGACCGTCAGCGCACGCGTCCGCTGCTGGAGCTGCGTATCCCGCGCGTCGAGCACGTGCCGAAGTTCGGTTGCGCGTGCCCGCCACTCCCGCGCCGAGTTGCGGTTGGCGTGGTCAACGACGGCAAAGTAGACGGCCGCGCCGGCCATCGCAATCATGGCGCCGACCAGCAGTAACCCTCCGAGAACGCGCCGGCCCCGCCCTGACTTCTGGCTTCTCATTGGGGCGAGTCTAAGTGTCGAAACGCCGGCAAACTCACGGCGCGGGCAAGGAGTTTCGCCCCGACCGCGGGCGCGGCGCTTGGGGTCCGTAGGAGAATTAGGTGGTGGAATTGGCGAGTGTCTGGGCGCGGCTGACGCCGCCCCCTCGCCACGATCGTACCGGTGATACGTGAGGGCGAGGAGCGGCGTCAGGCGCGTCCAGACGCCGCCAGACGCCGCCAAGACGCCGCCAAGACGCCGCCAAGACGCCGCCAAGACGCCAGATAATCCTCCTACGGGCCCTTAGCCCGCGGCGCGCTCCTCGACCTCCGGGTCCCGGGGATCGCGCCGGACGCCGAACGGCGGCTGCGGCAGCGGCTCGAGCTGCGGCGGAGCCACCTCGGTGCGGCCGCCACCGGCATCCTTGGCCGCGTACAGGGCGAGGTCGGATCGGCGCAGCACCTCCGCGAGGTCCTCCCGGCGATCCCACACCGCGATGCCCGAGGAGAACGACTCCTGGGGCGGCGTCGACTCACGCAGTCGGTCGATCGCGGCGAGGGCGCCGGTCAAGGTCGAGTTGGTCAGCAGGGCCACGAACTCGTCGCCGCCCAGGCGGGCGACAACGTCGCCGGCGCGCAGCGTGGCGCGGATCCGGTCGGCGGTGTCCCGGAGCGCACGGTCACCCTGCTCGTGGCCGAGCTCGTCGTTGAGCTCCTTGAAGTTGTCGAGGTCGAGGGTCACGAGCGTGATCGGGTTGCCGCTCCGGGCCGCCCGGGCCAGCTCCCGCGGCGCCGTGTAGCGCCATCCTCGACGGTTCAGCAGACCGGTCAGGTCGTCGACGACCGCCTCCTGCGCGAACCGCTGAGCGAGCCGCCCCAGCTCACGCGTGACCCCTCGCAGCGAGCCCGCCACCGTCACGCCGACGAGCATCAGCAGACGTGGCGTGACCCCAGCTGAGCGGGTAGGCCGGGGCGCCGATCAGGATCATCGGCAGGGCGCAGCACGCCGCGAGCACGAGCATCCCCGCCATCAGCTCGAGGTCCGTCGCGGCCATCCCGAACCACACCATGGCCATGATGACCAGCACCGAGTAGCCCGAGGCGGCGCCACCGCTGTACGCCTGCATGAGGGTGAGAGCGGGGATCTCGGCGAACGCCGCGGCCCAGAACAGCAGCCGCCGGCGCCGGGGCACCAGCGCGACGATCAGCGGCGCGATGCAGCCGACCACGGCCCCGACGAAGAACACCGTGTGATGCGTCCATCGCTCGCTCGCGCAGGCGATGATGACCGGCAGGATGTTGCCCACGACCGCGAACGCGATCAGGCGCGCCCTGCCAAAGGGGAGCAATGAGCTGGATCCCATCAAATACTTGCATCGGCCATCCGTAGGAAAACTTGAGAAGCTTTGGGTAGGTTTGGGCCGGTCCTTGCGGCAAATCCGCGTCCGCGTGCCCCGACAGGAGGCGGCCAACGTCCGGCGAAATCCCCTGCGTGAGCACGACCCGGCTCGAGGCCTTTTCCGACGGTGTGATCGCGGTGGCGATCACGCTGCTCGTGCTGAACATCGACCTGCCCGACCTGAAGCCTGGGCAGAGCCTGGCCGGCGGTTTGATCGCCCAGTGGCAGGTGTACGTCGGCCTACATCACGTCGTTCCTAACCATCGGAATCATCTGGGTCAACCACCACGTGATGATCGGCCGTCTCCGCGAGGCCGACCGGGCCATCCTGTTCCTCAACCTGCTGCTGCTGATGAGCATCGCCGTGCTCCCGTTCGCCACCAGGCTGATGGCCGCGTATCTGAAGCAGAGCAGCGGACAGCACGCGGCCATGGCCGTCTACAGCGGCGCGTTCCGGTCATGGCGCTGCTGTTCGCGGCCTCAACGCCCACATCCTGCTCGTCAAGCACGCACAAGCTCACACCGATCGCTTTCGCTCGAGCGCGGCGGCAGATCCTGCTCCGCAGCATCGCCGGCGTCCTGCCGTACGTCGATCGCCACCGTGCTGGCCGTGGTCTCGTCCTACCTGACCCTCGCGATCTGCGGCGCGATCTGGCCATCTTCTACGCGTTCCCGATCGGCAGCGGCGGCGACGGAGTCCTAGGACCCGCGCCACCAGGCGCCCAGCACCCGGCGCCAGTTCTCCCAGGCGATCAGCGACAGACTCCCGCTCGTCGAACCCGCCGACGCGCCGCAGCACCTCCAGCAGCCTGGGCGTGCCGGCGGCGTCTCCGAGCGGGGCGGGAATCGTCGTGCCGTCGTAGTCGGACCCCAGTGCCACGTGCTCCACGCCGATCCGCTCGGCCACGTAGCGCGCGTGCTGGGCGATCAGCTCGATCGGCGTGTCCGGGTCATCGGCGAAATCGGGCCGCAGGAACGAGCACGCGAACACGATCCCGACCAGTCCGCCGGACTCGCCGATCGCGTCGAGCTGACGATCGGTGAGGTTGCGGGAGGTGGCGCACAGCGCGTGCACGGCCGAGTGCGTGGCCACGATCGGCCCGAGCTCGAGGCCGGCCAGATCCCAGAAGCCCGCTTCGTTGAGATGACTGACGTCGACCATGATCCCCAGCTCGGCGCAGCGGCGCACGAGCGCGAACCCGGCCTCCGTCAGACCGGGCCCGGTGTCCGGGGAGGAGGGCGAGATGAACGGGACGCCGTGACCGAACGCGTTGGGCCGGCTCCACACGGGGCCCAGCGAGCGGAGCCCCGCCGAATACCACAGCTCGAGCGCCTCCAGTCCCGGATCGATCGGCTCCGCCCCCTCGAGGTGGAGCACCGCCACCGGCGGCCCGTCCCCGCGGAAAGCGGCGTCCAGATCGTCCACGCCGCGAGCGAGACGAACCGAACCGGCGCGCTCGAGCGCGAGCAGGCGCCCGGCGATCGCGCCGGCCCGCGCCGCCGCGACCTCGTGCTCCACCGGCCCCTCCCGGTCGTCCTCGGACTGGACGAACACCGCGAAGATGCCGCCCCGCAGCCCCCCCGCGCGCATCCGCGGGAGGTCGAGGTGCCCGCCCGGCCGACCACCCACGAGCAGCGCGTGGTCATCCGCAATCAGGGCGTCGTTGTGCCCGTCGAATACCGCCGGCACGGCCTACTCGGCCACGGGCAACGGAAGATCGACCGCCGCCAGCCCGTCGATGCTGACCGCGTTCTTCTCCCGCTGGTAGTCGAGCAGCGCGTTCGGGCCTCCGACCCGAAGCTTCTTGGCCGCCCACAGGTCCTGGTGCTCACGGCGGCCCTCGTAGCTCATCAGCGGCACCCCGTAGCCGCACGAATCGGCGACTCGGTCAAGCTCCACGATCACGATCGCGCGGCGCACCTCCGGCACCTCGCCCACATCGAAGCCGCATGAGCACAGGACCTCGTCGAACCCAGGATCGGAGGCTGCCACCACCTCCCCCCGGCCGTGCAGCCGCACGATCCGTGGCGGCCCCTGGAACGCGCACAGCATGATCACGATCCGGCCGTTCTCGCGCAGGTGGGCGATCGTTTCCGCCCCGCTCCCGACGACGTCCAAGTACGCGACCTGCAGAGGACCGAGTACCCGAAGACTCCCGATCGGCCCCTTGGGCGACACGTTCACGTGACCGTCGGCATCGAGTGGCGCGGTCCCCACGAAGAAGACCTGCTGCGCCGCGATCCAGCGCTCGAGCCGCTCGTCGATGCCGTCGAACACCTTGCCCACGCAATCACAGCTTACGGGGCCGACTAGCCCACTAGGATGCGAGGCGTGGCGAGCCACCGCATCGGCATCGCTCGAGCGCGAGCTGAGGTCCCTCCTCGGCCCGAACGCGGTGCTGCCCGGCACGACCCGTGCTTACCTGAGCGACGCCACCGAGAGCCGCAACCTCCGCGGGCGGGCCGACGCGATCGCCCTCCCCGACGACGCGAAACCACGTGGCCCAGACCGTGGCCTGGTGCTACGAGCACGACGTCCCGATCGTCCCGCGGGGCGGCGGCACCGGCTTCACCGGTGGCGCGGTGCCGCTCGACGGCGGCGTCGTCCTGAGCCTCGAGCGCCTGACGAAAGTCAGGCACCTCGATCCGGGCTACTGGCGCGCCGCGGTCGAGGCGGGCACGACCACCTCGGATCTGCGCCGGCGCGCGCGCGAGAACGGGCTGTTCTATCCCCCCGATCCGGGCTCGGCCGAGCAGTCGCAACTGGGCGGCAACATCGCCACCAACGCCGGCGGCCCGCACGCCTTCAAGTACGGCGTCACCGGCGCGTGGATCAGCGGGCTCGAGGTGGTGCTCGCGCCCGGTGAGCTGGTCAGGATCGGTGGCCCGATCCGAAAGGACGTGGCCGGATACGACCTCAAGTCGCTGCTGATCGGCTCCGAGGGCACTCTCGGCATCGTCACCGCCGCGTGGGTCAAGCTGATCCCGGCCCCCGAGGCCACGCTCCCGTTGGCCGCCGTGTACGAAGACACACAGACGGGCTGCGCTGCGATCGAATCCGCCCTGGCCAGTGGCGTCGTCCCCGCCGCGCTCGAGTACCTCGACGCCGGCGCCGTGAAGGCCACTCGCGGAGCGTTCCCCATCGAGCTTCCGGACGCAGCGAGATTCATGGTGATCGCCGACGCCGACGGCAGCGCCGAGGAGGCGACGCGGATCCACGCCGAGCTGAACGAGGTCCTCAGCGAGGGCGCGCTCGCGGTCCACGCCCCCACCGAGGCCAAGGAGATCAACGCTCTCTGGCGCTGGCGCGACGGCGCCGCGCACGCGGTGACCGCCCAGCGCGGCGGCAAGGTCAGCGAGGACATCGTGGTCCCGATCGATCGCCTGAGCCGAGGCGATCGAAGAGACCGTGGCCATAGGGCGCCGCCACGACCTCGGGGCATGCAGCTGGGGCCATGCCGGCGACGGCAATCTCCACTCGACGTTCATGGTCGACCTGGAGGAGCCGGCCGAGCTCGAGCGGGCCGAGGAGGCGGCCCAGGATCTGTTCGCGCTCGCCGCCGAGCTGAACGGCTCGATCTCCGGCGAGCACGGCGTCGGCCTCGTGAAGGGCGGTCAGCTCGGGCGCCAGTGGGAGCCCGCCGCCATCGCCATGCACGAGGCGATCAAACGGGCCTTCGATCCCAAGGGCCTGCTCAACCCGGGCAAGAAGCTCGCCCGGGCCAGCCTGGCCTAGCCCCGCGCAGCCAAGCGAAGCTGAGTGGCGCGCCCCCGGTGGCGCGCCGCTCAGCCCCTGCCCACTACCGAAGCAGTGCGGGTCCACGTAGAAGTTGTAGATCTGGAAACGGCTGGTCTTTCCCCCCGCGATCAGCGTGAACCGAACCGGCTGCCAACCGGGCACGTTGCTCGGCTGGACATTGACTTTGCCCGATAGCGTCCAGGCGGTCCCGTTGCCGTGGACCTGGCCGGTGTTCCTGGGGAGGTCCCACGTGTTCGTCCCCTGGTAGGAGACATAGAAGAACACGCCTTCGGATCCCACGACGTCCTTCACCATCGTGCGGGCGGTCGGGTAGTCCGAGGTGACGCACATCGGTCGGGCTCACCGCCTTCGCACCGCTGGGCAGATCGAGGACCGTGCTGGTCGACCCGTCGGCCAGCGTTGTGGTCACGATCCTGCGCGCCCCCGCTCAGCTGCCAACCGGTCCCGTTGAAGCTGCTCGGGCGACTCTCCCGGGAGCAGCGTGTACCAGTTGTAGTCCTTGGCGGACGGCGAACGGCTGGGAGAGCAGAGTGAGCCGCTGCACGCAGACGTGTCGACGGCAGCCGTCGTCGTCGCGGCCTGGGCGCTCCCTGCGACCAGTGCCGTGATGCCCGCCGCGATGCCGATGGCACGACGGGCGAGAACTGCGATATTTCATCTAGCACGCACCTTCCGTGGTGGAGTGCTGGCGGCCGAGCTATCTCGCGACGGATCGCGAGACCTCTGGCTTTGCGTCCCCGGCTCGCGCCGGGTTTGCCCTTTTCAGCTGATTTGACAGGGAGATGATCGGCCGCCCTGTCCGGACGCTTGAGCCCGCCGGACGACGCCTGGACGCGCGTTCGACCCCGATCTGCGTCCAGCGCCGTCCACACCCGCCCAACCGTGTCAAGGCCCGCGCGCGCGTGGCCGATCACATGCTGGACATGTCGATCGAGCCGAGCCTGGAAGAGCAAGAGCTGCTCGAGGAGACCCTGCGTCGTCCCGGCTCCGGGATGTCGCGGCGAGAGATCCTCGCGGTAGTGCTCTCGGCGGCGGGATTCCTCGCCGCCGTGGCCGGCGTATGGGCGATCCAGGATCCCGATTCGTTCTCGATCGCCCCGGCGGTCGTCTGCCTGCTGGTCCTCGCCCTGTCCATGCGCGTGCGCTTCGACACGCCGCTCGGCTTCACCGTCCCGACGCAGCTGGCCTTCGTGCCGCTGGTGTTCGCAGCGCCCCTGGCGATCGTCCCGATCGCGGTCGTCGGTGGCGTTCGCGGTGGCGATGGCCCCCGAGATCGCGACCGGCAAGGTCCGGCCGAGCCGGCTCCTGTTCGCGGTCTCGAACTCCTGGTTCTCGATCGGCCCCGTGGCCGTGCTGGCCATCGCGCACGCCGTCGCCACAGCGACGCCGGCCCGCTGCTCCTGCTGGCCGCGCTCGCGGCCCAGTTCGCGGTCGACTTCGCCGCCGGCGTGGTTGCACGTGGCGATCACGCCGCGACGGCGGGCTGACCTCGCTCCTACGCGCCAGCTGGATCTACGGCATCGACGCAGCGCTGGCCGCGCCCGGCCTCCTGGCCGCCGAGAGCATCCACCACACGCCGCTCGCCGCCGCTGGCCATGGTGCCGCTACTCGGGCTGCTCGCCGTGTTCGCGCACGAGCGCCGGCGCCGCCTGGAGAGCATGCTCGAGCTCTCCAGCGCCTACCGCGGCACCGCACTGGTCCTCGGCGACGTCATCGAGGCGGACGACGGTTACACCGGCGAGCACTGCAAGAGCGTCGTTGCGCTGACGCTCGAGCTCGCCGAGCACTTGAGCCTGTCGGCCGAGCGCCGGCGCAACCTCGAGTTCGCCGCGCTCCTGCACGACGTCGGCAAGATCGCCATCCCCAAGGAGATCATCAACAAGCCCGGCAAGCTCGACCCTCACGAGTGGACGATCGTCAAGACCCACACGGTCGAGGGCCAGAAGATGCTCGACCGCGTCGGCGGGTTCATGCGGCAGGTCGGATCCATCGTCCGCTCTCATCACGAGCGCTGGGATGGCGGTGGCTACCCGGATGGTCTGGCGGGCGAGAAGATCCCGCTGGAGGCGCGGATCATCTCCTGCTGCGACACCTGGAACGCGATGCGCACCGATCGGCCGTACCGCAAGGCGCTCGCCTACGACGTGGCGGCGGCGGAGCTGCGCTCTGTCTCGGGGACGCAGCTCGATCCGACGCTCGTGGAGGCTCTGCTCGAGATCGTCGCCGGCGAGGCGCCTGAGCAGCAGCCGGTCATCAGCCCAGATGCAGCCGGTGCGCCACAGCCGCAGCTTGGGTACGGCTACGCACGCCCAGCTTGCTGAGGATTCGCGAGACGTGGACGCTGGCCGTCTTCTCGGCCATGAACAGCGCCGCGCCGATCTGACGGTTGGTCGCCCCCTCAGCCAGCAGCGCGAGCACCTGGCGCTCGCGCGAGGTGAGGCCGAACGGATCCTCGCCGGCGCCGTTTGACCCCGCGGCGCCGTCCTCGCCACCGCAGAGGTCGGGGCCCCCGGCTCGAGCTCGAGCCGGGCCCGCTGGGCCAGGGTGCTCACCTCGGCGACCAGCCAGCGGGCGCCGAGTCGGCGAGCGAGCTCGAGCGCCTCGCGGGCCTTCTCGGCGGCCGCGGCGCGGTCGCCGGCATCAACGTGCGCCTCGGTGGCGCGCCACAGCGCCATCGCCTGCTGGAAGGGGCGCGAGATGGCCTCCCATTCCCGAGCCGCCGCCAACCACAGCTTCGGGTCGCTGCGCCCGCGCGCCCGGGCCAGCTCGGCGGCGCCCGTAGCCTTCCACGCGCTTTCCACCGGCCCGCCCTCCTCGGCCGCCGCGCGGAGTCGCTGCATGTGGATCCGGGCGCGGGTCAGGGCATCGCGCTCCTCGGCGCGCTCGCGCAGGTCGCGCGCGCGCTGAGCGATGTCCGCCTCCACCCGCATCCCTGCCGCCGTCACGCGGGCGATCCGGCTCACGTCGTCGGTGCACAGCTCGATCCGGTCCAGCGCGCCGGCCACCGCGGCGCGCGCGCCGGCCAGGTCGCGCCGGCGCCGCAGGCACTCTGCCTTCAGCGTGCCGAACGCCCCGATCCATTGCGGCTCGGACGAGCGCGCGATGAGCGGCTCGAGCTCATGCAGGCGCCTCGGCCGCGGGTTCGTCGTCGCCGACGCCCAGCGCAAGCTCGCTTTCGCGGAGCAGCCGGAAGATGAGCTGCGTCCCGACCGGATGGGCTCCGGCCTGATCGAGGTACTCGCGCGCCGCCTTCCAGTCACCGGTCTCAAAGGCCAGATCGGAGGCGGTGATCAACATCCAGTCGGCCACCCGACCGCCCCGCCTGCTGACGGCGGCAATGCCCTCCTCGAGGGTGGCGAGCCCTTCCGGGGTTCGGCCGGCGAGACTCAGAGCCTCGGCCAGGTTCGAGTACGCCCCCTCCATGCGACCGATGTCATCGTCCTCGCGGGCGATTTCGATCGCCTGGCGCATGCAGGAGACCCCCTCGTCGACGTCGCCGAGCACGATCTGTGACATCCCGAGGGTGTTGAAGACCTCGCTCTCCGACGCCCTGTCGCCTGCGGCCCGCGCCGCCTCCAGCGCCATCCTGCCTTCCCCGAGCGCCTCGCGGTAGCGCCCCCGGAGGTGCCGCGTCCTGGCCAGCCAGGCCAGCAGCGACGAGCGCTCGGGACTCACCTCGTCCGCCGGCAGAAGCGCCAGCGCGCGCTGGGCGGTCTCCACCGCGTCGAGGCCTCGGTTCAGCCTCCACTCCATGCGCGACAAATCGTCGAGCAGCTCGGAGTAGCGCCGGGGATCGAACTCAGGGTCCAGCTCGCCCAGCGCCCGTTTGAGAAGGGTCTCCGCCCGCGTCTGATCGCCCGCCACGCGGTGCGCTGACGCGGCGAGACAGAGCAGCTCGACGTGGTCGAGCGGGATCATCGCGGCAGCATCCGGCACCCGCGGCCACAGGTCGAGCGCGCGTTCGGCCAACTCGGCCGCGTCGCCGTAGGCGTGCACCTCGCGCGCGGCCAGCGCGGCCTGCACCGTGGCGCGCAGAGCGGCCGGCTGGTCTCCGGCGGTCGCGTAGTGATGGGCGATGGCCGAGATGAGCTCGAGCCCGCGGTCGTCCTGAACCTCGGCTCGGTCCTCGAGCGCCCGGGCCAGTGCCAGGTGAAGCTCGCTGCGCTCCCCCGGGAGCAGGTCGTCGTACATGGCCTCGCGCAGCAGGGCATGGCGGAAACCGAGCCGGCCGTCCTCGCCGGCCACCAGCACCTGCTCGGCGACCGCCTCGCGGAGCGCCTGGTGCAGGGGGTCGGGCGCGATTCCGGTGACCTCCGAGATCGTGACCTCGTCGAGTGCACGGCCGGCGGCGATCGCCCGCGCCGCCGCCTGGGCGTCGGCAGACAACCGCTCGATCCGCAGGATGAAGGCGTCGCGTAGCGACTGCGGCGCGGCTCCCCGGCCGTCGAGCCCAGCGGCGAGCAGCTCCTCGGTGTAGAGCGGGTTGCCCTCGCTGCGCGCGTAGAGCCGCTCGACGAGCGGCTCGCTCGGCGGCTCACCCAAGATGTCGGCCAGCGCCTCGGCAAGCTCGATCCGATCGAATGGCGCCAGCTCGATCCGCCGCACCTGCTCGAGGCGCTCGAGCTCGGCCAGCAGCGAGCGCAGCGGGTGGCGGCGGTGGATCTCGTCGGTCCGGTAGCTGAGCAGAAGCATGAACCGCTCGCGTCGCATGCTGCGGACCAGGAAGTCCACGAACGTCCGGGTGGAGCGATCGGCCCAGTGCAGGTCCTCGAGCGTGAGGACCAGGAGGCGGTCCTCGCTCAGCAGGTCGATGAGCTCGAGCAGCCCCTCGAACAGCCGCAGCTGGGCCGAGGGATCGTTGCGCTCAGGCGGCGCCGGCTCTTCGTCGATCCCGGGCAGGAGGGCCGCCAGCTGCGCGCGTGTTCCCGCGGGCGAGCGCGTCGAATGCGGGGTTGCGCGCCGCGCACGAGCGGGCGCAGCGCCCCGATCAGCGGGGCGTACGGAAGCTCGCCGTCGGCCTCCTCGACCGCCTCGCCCCGCAGCATCAGTACGTCCTCACGTTCGGACGCGCGCTGCTCGAACTCGCGGACCAGCCGGGTTTTGCCGACGCCCGAGTCGCCACCGAGCAGCACCACGACCGGGTGCTGCTCGGCTGCTTCACGTAAGGCGTGCTCCAGCTCCGCGAGCTCCCCGATGCGGCCGACGAAGCGACTTGAGGTGACCCTCGCGCGCATAGGGGAAGTATCGCGAGAAGCCTCGACGGCCTGCCCGGCGGGCGTCACGCTCGACTTCGGCGGCCACGCGCTGCTCGCGGGCGGCCCGCTGAAAGTCCTCGATGTGCTGGGTTGCGAGAACTTGGGAGATGGTGGGGTGCATTGCTCGCTCCTGTTGTCCGAGTCCACTGCGATAAGAGTGAGCTAAGACCGCGCAGGCGACATCGGGCGAACGCAGCCGGTTTGTACGCGCGATCCCTTACTTCGCGCGCCGGACCCCTTACCCGGCGAAGATCCTTCGCCGGGCCGACCTTTACCCGTTTACCCGAACTGACCCCGTCCCGGGCCCGTCCGCCTCCCCCAGCCCATACGCGGGATGTGGCCGTCGGCGCTCGCCGGAGCCGGGCCGATGTGCACCCCGGGCACGAACGGCTGATGGCTGATCACGCCGAGCTCGACCAGCCGATCCCTCAGCGGCTGGTTCTCGGCGCGCGGGTCGCCGTGGGCAGTGGCAACGGTGAGATGCTCGGCGCGAGCGCGCGCAAGGTAGTCGAGCTCTCTGCGCTGTTCGCCGTCGCGCCCGGGGCCGTCGGCGGGCTCAGCCGGTGCGGGCCTCGCGTACCACAGCTCCGCATGCGCGTGCACGCCGAGCAGCGCCCGCGCGAGCGGATATTGCTCGGGGTCGTAGAGGACGACCACGCGCGGCTCGCCGGGGAACTGCAAGCGCCTGGCCTGCATTGCGGCCACCATCTCCCGCGCCGGCCGCGACCCCCGCCTTCGAGGAGGCTCCACCGCCACGACGCGCGGGATCGCGAGCAGGTCCTGCGCGTGGGCGGCGAGCTCGAAGTCCTCGAGCCGGCGGGGGAGCAGGAGCACTGCGAGCGGCTCGATCTGGTCGGTCACGGCTGCGCTACCCGGGGGGCGCCGGATCGGGCGCGTCCGGATCGGGCGCTCCGGCTCCGGTGCCTCCGCTGCCTCGGCCGGCCGCGCACCGTTGGAACCGGGCAGGTCCGGCCCGGCACTGAGAGGACTCATGTCCGAGCGCGTCGCGGCGGCGATCTCCGAGGAGGTCACGTTGCCCGGATGGTGACAGGCCGCGAGATGGCCGCCGGCGTACTCGGTGAGCGGCGGCTCGACCGTGCGGCAGATCTCGGTCGCGTGCTGACACCGCGGATGGAACCGGCACCCCGCGGGCGGTGCGATCGCGCTCGGCGGCTCGCCCTCGAGCGCGGCCCGCGCGCGCCGGCGATTGAGCTCCGGATCGGGGATCGGGATCGCGCCGAGCAGCGCTTGCGTGTAGGGGTGGATCGGCTTGGAGTAGAGCTCCTCGGCGGGCGCCACCTCCACGATCTTGCCGAGGTACATGACCGCAATCGAGTCCGAGATGTGGCGCACGACGCTCAGGTCGTGGGCGACGAACAGGTAGGTCAGGCCGAGGTCGTCCTGGAGGTCGTCGAGCAGGTTGACGATCTGGGCCTGGATCGACACGTCGAGCGCCGACACCGGCTCGTCGAGCACGATCATGCGCGGCTCGAGCGCGAGCGCCCGGGCGATGCCGATGCGCTGGCGCTGGCCGCCGGAGAACTCGTGCGGGAAGCGGTTGATGTGCTCGGGGGACAGCCCGACCCGCGAGAGCAGCTCGCGCACGCGGCCCTGGATCTTGTCCCTGGAGGTGCCGTGCAGGCGCAGCGGCGTGCCGATGATCTGACCCACGCGCTTGCGGGGATTCAGCGATGCGTAGGGATCCTGGAAGACGATCTGCATCTCGCCGCGCAGCGGGCGCAGGTCGCGCGTGCTCGCGTGCGTGATGTCCCGGTCCTCGAACTTGATCGAGCCGTCGCTGGGATCGAGCAACCGCACGAGACAGCGCCCGAGTGTCGTCTTGCCGCAGCCGGACTCGCCCACCAGCCCGAGCGTTTTTCCGGTCTGGAGCCGCAGCGTGACGTCGTCGACGGCGTGCACGCGGCCGACCTCGTGGCGGAACACGATCCCCGCCCGGACCGGGAAGTAAAGCTTCAGATGATCGACGGTGAGGAGCGTCGCGCTCGGCGGCGTTCCGTTCGACTGGCCGTCGCCGCTCACGCCGGTGTCTCCTCGGGCTGCGGCAGGCCGATCTGGCCGGGGGCGACCTCGCGGCGCCGGCGCTTGTCGTCGGGCGGGAGCCAGCAGCGATCCAGGTGCCCTCCTACCTCGGGCAGATGCGCCTCGAGCGCGGGCACCTCCCAGCAGCGATCGAACTGGTGCGGGCAGCGGGGCCGGAAGTGACAGCCGGCCGGCGGGTCGAACAGCGAAGGCGGCGCGCCGGGGATCGACGGCAGACGCCGCGGGCGCTCACGATCCAGGCGGGTGATCGACCCGAGCAGCCCCCACGTGTACGGATGCTGGGGGTCGTAGAAGATCTCGTCGACCGTGCCCTGCTCGACGATCCGCCCGGCGTACATGACGACGATGCGGTCGGCGATGTCGGCCACCACCCCGAGGTCATGGGTCACGATGATCACCGCGGTGTGGGTGGCGTCGCGCAACTGCTTTATCCGCTCGAGGATCTGCGCCTGGATCGTCACGTCCAGGGCGGTGGTCGGCTCGTCGGCGATCAGGATGCTGGGGTCGCACGAGAGCGCCATCGCGATCATCACGCGCTGGCGCATCCCACCCGAGAGCTCGTGCGGGTAGGAGTCGACGCGCTCCCGCGCCCGGGGGATTCCGACCTCGTCGAGCAGCTTGATCGTCCGGTCGCGCGCCTCGGCCTTGGAGACCTTCTCGTGCGGCGAGGATCTGCTCGAGGATCTGGTCGCCGATCTTGTAGACGGGATCGAGCGAGGTCATCGGATCCTGGAAGATCATCGCGATCTCGGCACCGCGCACGCGCTGCAGCTCCTCCTCGCTCGCGGTCAGCAGGTCGGTGCTGCCGAACACCGCGGACCCATCGAAGCGAGCGTTGACGCCGCGCGTGATGCCCATCAGGGTCATGACGGTCACGGACTTACCCGAGCCCGACTCGCCGACGATCGCGAGGATCTCCCTCGGCGCGAGCGTGTACGAGACCCCGTCGACGGCACGGACGACTCCGTCTTCGGTCGCGAACGACACGGCCAGGTCCTTGACCGACAGGAGCGGACGGGTGCTGCTCACGACAGCCGGATCCTCGGGTCGAGCCAGGCGTACGTGATGTCCACGATCGTGTTGAACAGCACGACGAAGAACGCGATGAAGATCGTGAGTGCGAGCACGGGCGGCACGTCGAGCGACTGGATCGAGTTGGCCGCGTACTGGCCGACGCCGCCGAGGTTGAACACCGACTCGGTGACGATCGCGCCGCCGCCGATGATCGCCCCGAAGTCGAGGCCCCACAGCGAGATCACCGGGATCAGCGAATTGCGCAGGACGTGCTTGATCAGCACCGGGCGCTGCCCAGGCCCTTCGCGCGCGCGGTGCGCACGAAGTCCTCGTTGATCGTGTCGAGGATGCTCGACCGCACGAGGCGCGAGTAGACGCCGATGAACAGGATCGACAGCGCGAACCACGGCAGGATCAGGTGGTACGCCCACTGGACCGGGTTGGAGGTGAGCGCCGTATAGCCGCCGTTGGAGAATATCCCCGCCTTGAAGCCGAGGTAGTAGCTCAGCAGCGCCCCGACCCAGAAGACCGGCATCGAGATCCCGATCAGCGCGAGCACGGTCAGCAAGCGGTCCGAAACCTTGCCGGCTCGCGGCGCCGAGTACATGCCGAGGCAGATCGCGAAGAACATCCACGCGAGGGCGGCGCCGACGGCCAGCGAGATCGTCGGCCAGATGTCGTGCCTGATCTCGTTGTCGACGTTGGTCTGGGTGGTGTAGGAGATCAGCGTCCCCGTTTGCGGAGTCCCCGCGCCAGCCACGCCAGCCAGGAAAGGCTGCGCGCCCGGATCGCTCGCGCCGCGATCGGATCGCTCGCGCCTCCGAGATCAGCCGGCGTCGATCTCGAGCGATCAGGGGAGAGCGGTCCCGGCGCCAAGCGGCGAGCGACCAGCCGACTAACCATCAGCCGACGGTGAGGACCGCCTTGCCGTTCACGCGGCGGTCGAGCAGCGCCTCGATCGCCTGGCCGGCGTCGGTCCAAGGCAGCGTGAGGTCGATCTGGGGGTCGAGCCGCTTCGTCGGCCACCAGGTCGGCCAGGCGCCGGAGGTCCGCGCTCCCGCTGCGGGTGTGCTCGAGCTCGGCAAACACATAGAAGCCGTACAGCCGCGCGCCCGGCGCCCGCGCGAACAGCTCACGGGAGGGATAGGAGACCGGATCGGGCACCGTCGAGGCGAAGCTGACGATCGTCCCGCCCGGGGCGACACGGGTGATCGCGGTGCCCAGCACCGGGCCGCCGACCCCGTCGATGATCGCGTCGTAGATCGGGCCCTCCGGATCGATCTCGGACTCGAGCTCATCGGCACCGAGCTCCTCGAGCCCCTGGGTGCGGCGCGCGATCCCGGTCACATGAGCGCCGGCCAGCTTGGCCAGCTGGATCGCGAACCGCCCCACGCCACCGCTCGCGCCGATGATCAGGACGCGCTTGCCGACCACGAAACCGGCGACCTCGAGCGAGCGGAGCGCGGTCAGCCCCGCCACCGGCAGCGCCGCCGCCTGCTCGAACGAGATTCCCTCGGGCAGCTCGGCCAGGTGCTCGATCCTCACCGCGGCGAGCTCCGCCCACGCGCCCGCGTTCTTGAGGCCCACCACACGCGTGCCCTCGGGCGGGCCGCCGTCCCTGGCGGGCTCGCGCACGGTCCCCGCGAGGTCCCACCCAGTCACCGTGCCCGGTTCCAGCTGGGCGAGCCGCCTCGTCTCGCCGCGGTTCAAGCTGATCGCCTTGACCTCGACGAGCGCCTCATCCGGGCGCGGCTTCGGGTCCGGCACGTCGGCCAGCTCGGCGAACGGCTCGGACTGCATGGAGACGAGCGCGCGCATCAGGCGACAGGCTACTTTCTCCGTCCGGCAGCAAGCTTTTCGACACCATCAGGGCGGCGACACGTTGGCTGAATACGCCGCGAGCGCATGGGTAGCCTCGACGCGGCCGTACCTGCGGTGGCGACCCCTACCATCGAGGACATGCCCCCCGAGCTCGTCGCCTCCGACCTCGACGGCACGTTGCTCACCTCCGAGGGGACCTTCGACGAGCGCACCAAGCGCGCGATCGCCACCGCCGAGGCGGCCGGCGCCACCGTGGTGTTCTGCACCGCGCGGCCGCCGCGCTGGATGCGCCCGCTTGCCGAGGCGGCCGGGCACCGCGGGGTGGCGATCTGTGCCAACGGCGCCGTACTGTGGGACGTCCACAGGGAAACAGTGATCGAGGCCTCGCCGCTGGAGCCGGCGGTCGCCCAGGAGTTGGTGGCGCTCCTCGAACAAGAGGTGCCGGGCGGTGCGTGGGCGGTCGAGCGCACCGGCGGGTTCGGCCATGAGCCCGAGTACATGCCGCGCTGGCCTGTGCCCGAGGACACCACGGTCGACGTGGTGAACGCACTGATCGCCGAGCCGGCGGTCAAGCTCATGCTCCGCCACCGCAGCCTCACAGCCGATGTCCTCCTCGAGCGGGCGCGCGCCACCTGCGGCCACCTGGCCGAGTTCAGCCACTCGAGCGTCGCCGACACGCTGCTCGAGATCAGCGCCGCCGGCGTGAGCAAGGCCTCGGCACTGGCTCGCCTGTGCCGGCAGCGCGGCATCGACCGCTGCGACGTGATCGCGTTCGGCGACATGCCCAACGATCTGCCGATGCTGACCTGGGCCGGCCACTCGGTGGCCGTCGCGAACGCGCACCCGGACGTCCGAGCCGCGGCCGACGAGGTAACCGCCTCCAACGACGAATCAGGGGTGGCGCTCGTGCTCGAGCGGCTGTTCGGTTAGGTGCTTCAGCTGGGTGCAATACGTCGGAAACCTCACGGTGCTGAGGAGCATCCGGGAAATAGGCATCTGGTCAGACGCTTATGTCCCCGAAGCCGCTGGGCCGAATCGGCTATTGGGACTTATGCACCCCGCACGCCGCCTCCTGCCGGCCAAAGACGCGCGGAGCGGTCGTTCGCGAATGGCACGTACCGCCGGCAGGGCTCGCCGCGCAGCCCCGGGCACGGCGGCAGACCGGTGGGCACCGCTACGCCGGGCACCACCGGCAGGACCAGGCGTGACGGCATCGCCTCGGAATGGGCCAAGCGGACCGTCGCGCGGCCGCGCGGGACCAGATCCGTGAACGCCCATTCCGGCTGATCCCCGCCGGGGGCGGAGATAGTGATCCGGATCCGCGACCCGGCCCGGTACACGTGCCCTTCGTAGTACAGGGGCACCGTCACCGGAGCGAACCGTCCGCGCGGCAGCGGCGTGGCGTCTGCCCGGCGCAAGCCCTGCACCGGCTCGAGCAACGAGCTGCCCGGCGCCAGCTTGCGCTCGCTGGCGCGCAGCCATCCGCTCTGGACGTAAGTCTCGATTCCGTCCGGTCGCACCTCGGACACCGTCACCTGGAGATCGACATCGCGCTTCGAGGCCTCGATCCAGAAACGCAGCGACCCGGCCCCGACCACCACGACGTCCGAGGTCAGCGGTGCGCTCACGTACGAGAGCGCCGTGCCCGGCGGACTCGGCGTCCACCGATACGCCGGCGTCACTCCCCACAGCCCGCCGGCCCCGGTGTTCCCGCTGAAGTCCGTCCGCGGACGCGCCCCCGGACTCCAGGTGAACGCGTCGACGCCGGACAGCCTGGTCACGCCCGGCACGAGCGCGCCACCGAAGGCGAGGTACCACGACACCGCGCGCGTCCCCGGCACCGGGAAGCGCGGGAACGACTGCTCGAACCCGGCGCCCGGCGACCCCGGTCCCGCCCCGCCGGCGCCGTTGTCGAACAGGACCCGGACCGACGGCAGCCGCTCGAACGCGGCCAGCGCCGAGGCGAAGTCAGGTTCGTCCTCGATCGGGTCGTCCGACGGGAAGGAAACCCCGCTCACGCCCAGCACCACCTGGTAGAGCTCGGGCGCCAGCGCGCGCACGCTCGGGGACAGCGCCGGCGACCGGCGGGCCACGAACAGCGACAGGAAGTCGTACCAGCGCACCAGGGTGGCCGGATCGAGCGAATCCGCATGCACGCCGTCGGTGAACGTGAACCACCTCAACCTCGTCCCGGTGAAGTGCTCGGCCAGATCGGGGCAGTGACCGCCGGTCTGCTCGTCGGTCCACTGGCAGGCCAGGTACACCGGCACGCGGATCTTGTGAACGAAGGTGGTTGGGTTCAGCGGGTTCGCCACCGACGGCACGTAGTAGCGGTTGGCGAACACCTGGGCCACCTCGCCTGCCGCCTCCGGGTGGAGCGCCTGATTGGAACGGCACACGCGATCGCCACCGTGAATCCGTGCCAGCGCGTACGGCTCGCCGTGCCCCGGCGCGGCCGGCTGCGCGTCGTGATCACGGGCGCGAGCGAACGGCAAAGCGAAGCCGTTGTTGAGGATCCCGCCCGGGTACAGCGTCGTCGCGGTGTTGTCGATCACCGACAGCGGCGCGATCGCGGCCAGATGCGGCGGTTCGGTGGCCGCCACGAACAACTGGCTGATCCCGCCGTAGGAGATGCCGATCATCCCCACCCGATGGCCGAGAACCCACGGCTGCCGGGCGACCGTCTCGATCACGTCGTAGCCGTCGAGACTCTGCAACCTCTCGAAGAAGCTGAACGCGCCACCCGAGCAGCCCGTGCCGCGCATGTTCACGTCGACCACCGCGAACCCCAACAGGGTGGCGATTTGGCTGATGCTGGCCGACGAGCCGGCCGGATTGGCGTAGTCGTAGCCCGAGTACTCGACCACCGTCGGATACGGCCCCGGTCCCGCCGGCAGGCGCACGTCGACGGCAAGCTTGATCCCGTCCCGCACGGTCAGGTAGCCGTAGCCGGAGCGAGGGATGTGTTGCCGGTAGATCCGAGTGCTGGTGGGCGCCGGGCGATCCGATAGAACCGTCATCGTTGGGATTGCCGGCGCGCTCTGGCCGCCCTGCGACGGGCGCACCCGGTAGCCGCTCCCCGGCGCGACGCCGCGGAAGACGACGCCACCCAGCGGCCCGGCAGCACGCTCTGACACGGCCCGCCCGCGCCCGTTGAGCAGTGTCAACCGCTCGCCAGGCCGTGCGCCGATGACCCACACTTGCCGCACGCTGCCGTGCACGGCGAGCCTAGTCGCGCCCGCCGTCCCCGGGAAGGCAAGCAACGCGGGCGTCGCGCCCGCCGCCCCCGGGAAGGCAAGCAACGCGATCGATACCACTGCGAAAAGCCCCCCCAAGAGCTGTTTCGCCCGGCTTGCCATGGTGTGAGCGTTCACCCTACCCGATGCCTTGATCCCTGCGCTAGCCTCGTCATACAGCCACGGAAAGAGCCACGGAAAGCGATGGGATCTCGTGGGGGTGGGGCGACCCGACGAAAAGGACTTCAGCCAGCCGATACAACTGGTCGTCGTCAGTGAGGACGCCGAGCAGGCAGCTTGCCTGAGGGAACTGCTTCACCAGTCCCTCGGACCCGGCACGGACGTCCACGTCTGCCCGGGCGTCGACCGCCTGCAGCGCGCCCTGCACGAGCGCGAGATCGATTGCGTCGTGCTCGGGCTGGGGGATCCGGACGGGCCGGAGGACACCCTGCACACACTCGACGCGGTCCTGTCGGGCGTCTCGGACGAGCCGGTGGTGGTGGTCGCCCGCGTCCAGCAGCCGGAGAGTGCGCTGCATGCGATCGACGAGGGGGCTCAGGACTACCTGCTCGAAGGGGCGACGGATGTCGACGCCGTGGGACGGTCGGTCCGCTACGCGATCGTCCGCAAGCGGACCGACGCCCGGCTGGCACGGCAGGCGCTGCACGATCCGCTCACGGACCTGCCCAATCGGGCGCTACTGCTCGACCGGCTGAACGTGGCGGTCGCCCGCTCGCGCCGGCGGCCCACGTCGCTGGCCCTGCTGTTCCTCGATCTCGATGGCTTCAAGAGCGTCAATGATGGCTTCGGTCATGAGGTGGGCGACGAGCTGCTGATCGAGGTTGCCCGCCGGCTCCAGCGCGTCCTGCGTCCCGGCGACACGGTGGCTCGCTACGGCGGCGACGAGTTCGTGATCCTGTGCGAGGACCTGCGCGGCCAGCGTGAGGCCGTCCGCGTCGCCCAACGCGCGCGCGCCGCGATTGCCGCGCCCTTCGACCTAAACGGACGGGAGGTGAACATCCAGGCGAGCATCGGCGTTGCCGGAGCCCGGCCGGTTCCGACCTTTGGCCACGACCTCCTGCGCGAGGCCGACGTCGCGATGTACCGGGCCAAGCGCCGAGGCGGCGGCATCGAGTCCTACGAATCGGCCACCGGCGCTCTGGCGATCAGCGAGTCGGAGCTCGAGGCGCGGCTGCGTGACGCGGTCGAGCGCGCAGGGCTGTGCCTCCACTACCAGCCGGTCCTCGCGCTGGCCGACGATGCCGTGCACTCGCTCGAGGCCCTGGTGCGCTGGCAGCATCCCGACCGCGGCCTGCAGGCGCCCAGGGAATTCCTCCCGCTGGCCGAGGACACCGGCCTGGTCGTGCAGGTGGACCAGTGGGTCCTGGTGGAAGCCGGTCGACAGCTCGCGCGCTGGCGCCGCGCCGGAGTGGTCGACCGGAGGGTGCCGGTGTCGGTGAACCTGTCCGCGCGCGCGCTGCGCTCGCCGGAGCTGATCGACGTGATCCAGCACGCCACCGCCGGCGCCGGCATCCCGCCCGAGTGCCTGTGGCTCGAGCTGACCGAGACCAGCCTGGAGCGCGATCCGCGCGGCCTGACCAGCGTGCTCGACGACCTGCGCCGGCTCGGCGTCCGGCTCTGCCTCGACGACTTCGGCAGCCAGCGCACGTCGCTGCGTGCGCTCTCCAGCCATCCCTGGCACGCGGTCAAGATCGCGCGCGCCGCCACCGCGTCGGCCGGCGCCGACGCGAGAGCCGCCCGGCTGCTCGGCGCGCTGCTCGGCGTGGTGCATGCCGCGGAGCTGGAGGGGATCGCGGCGGGAATCGAGACGGTCGGGCAGCGCGGGGCGATGCAGGAGCTGGGCTTCGACGCCGGGCAGGGATTCCTGTTCGCCCCGCCTGCGCCGGCCGACGAAACCGCGCGCTGGCTGGCTTCGCAGCCCAGGTAGGTGTTGGCCGGCTTCGCAGCCCAGGTGAGGGCCCGTAGAAGAATTATCCGGCGTTTTAGCGGCGTCTGGACGCGCCTGACGCCACCCCCTCGCCGTCACGTGCCACCAGTACGATCGTGGCGAGGGGGCGGCGTCAGCCACGCCCAGCCACTCGCCAATTCCACCGCCTAATTCTCCTACGTGACCCTTGGTTTCGCACGTGTCAGACGTGACCTCGCTCCCCACCACTCAGCCAGCCGCCACCGCTGACGCCGCCGACCTGGGCGTGGTCGAAGCGGCCGTCCTCCTGCGTGCCGGCAGCCTCTCCGCGGTCGAGCTGACCGAGGCGTGCCTGAGCCGCATCGAGGAGCGAAACGGCGATTGCGCGGCGCTGCTCGACGCGATGGCCGCGGGCACCGCCGCGGTCACGCCGCTGCTTCCGCCGCCCACCCCGCTGGGGCCGATCGCGCTCGCGGCCCGCAGCGGTCCCCGTCCGCTCGATGGCGTCACCGTCGCGCTCACCGATCGTGTAAACAAGATCAACATCGATGACCAAGTCGGCCGCCGATACGAGCAGGCGATGCGCGAGTGCGAGCGGCTGGGCGCCCGCCTCGTCGAGCTGGCCGCGTCGGTGGGCGTCTCGCTGATCGTCCCCCGAGGCCGCGAGGCCGCGCTCACGCAGGTGGCGATCGACCTCCAGGAACACGCGCTGGGCATCCCGGACGACCCGCTGAACACCCCCGAGCGATGAGCCTGGTCGTCACCGGCGCGCTCCACGCCGGCCACCGAATCGGGCTGCGCGCCGAGGAGGGCGTGATCGTGGAGTTCGGAGACGATGTGCAGCCCCGGCCCGAGGACGAGCGGCTCGACGCCGGCGGCGCCATCCTCGTCCCCCCGCTCGTCAACGGCCACACCCACGCGGCGATGACGCTGTTTCGCGGCTACGGCGACGACCTGCCGCTGATGCGCTGGCTTCAGGAGAAGATCTGGCCGATCGAGCGAAAGCTCGAGGCCGAGGACGTGTACTGGGGGACTCGCCTGGCCTGCCTGGAGATGATCCGCACCGGCACGGTCCGCTTCTGGGACATGTACTGGCATCCCGAGGCGGCGGCGCGCGCGGTTCGCGACGCCGGCCTGCACGCCACCGTGGCGGCGCCGCTGATCGACGTCGACGGCCGCACCGAGGCGATGCGCGAGGCGGCGGTGCGCAGCCTGGACGAGCTGACCGAGGCGGGCGATCGAGTCAGCGCCGGCCTCGCCCCGCACGCGATCTACACGGTCACCGAGGACAGCCTGCGCTGGATCGCCGAGGTTGCCTCTGAGCGCGGCCTGCCGATCCAGATCCATCTCTCCGAGACCGAGCAGGAGGTCGCCGACTGCCTGGCCGCCCGGGGCGAGCGTCCCACGCATTACCTCGACCGGGTCGGGCTGCTCAGCCCGCGCACCGTCCTTTCGCACGGGGTGTGGCTGGATGCGTCAGAGCTCGAACTGATCGCAGCCCGCGGCGCGGTGATCGTCACCAACCCCGTGGCCAACCTCAAGCTCGCGGTCGGCCGCATCTTCCCCTACCTGCTCGCCCGGGCCGCCGGCATCCAAGTCGGGCTCGGCACCGACGGCCCCGGCTCCAACAACTCGCTCGACCTGTTCGCCGAGATGAAGGTGTTCGCGCTGCTCCAGAAGCACGAGGCGCGAGACAGCGCCGCGGTAGGCGCCGAGGAGACCTGGGAGCTCGCCACCGGCCGCCGCGCGCCGCTGCTCGGCGCCGCCCACGGCCTCGAGGTGGGCCAGCCGGCCGACTTCCTGCTCCTGCGCGCCGGCGCGCCCGAGCTCAGCTTCGGCGAGCTAGCCGCCGCGGTCGTCTACGCCGCCTCGGGGGCAGTTGTCCAGTCCACCGTCGTGGCCGGCCGGGTGCTCATGCGCGACGGGCAGATCGAGGGTGCCGAGGAGGTGCTGGCCCGCGCCCTGGAGCGGGCCCGCCGCCTCGGCCTGGCGCCCGCGACCGCCTCCGCGCAGACCAATCCCGCGCTAGCCTGAGCGGGCAGCGCGCCATGACGAGCCCAGTCGGACAGACACCGGCCGACCGCTTGATCCGCGCCGCCGGCCCGGCGAACGGCGCGCCCTGCATCCTGCTCATGTTCGGCGAGCTGGCCCTCAAGGGGCGCAAGCGCTCGAGCTTCGCCGCCGTGCTCGAGCGCAACCTCCGCCGGGCACTGAAGAGCGCGGGCGGAGTCGAGCTGCACCGCCGCGGCTCCTCGTTCCTGGTCATGGCGCCGCCCGAGGCGTTGGCGCGCGCGCTGCAGGTGGCCACCGAGCTCCCGGGCCTGAGCGTCGTGCAGCCGGCTCTGCGACTCGAGCCCTCCCCCGAGCACGCCGCCCGGGCCGCGGTCGAGCTGCTGCGCGGCTGGCCCGCCCGGTCGTTTGCCATTCGCGCTCGCCGGCGCGAGAAGAGCTTCCCGGTCGGCTCGATGGAGGTGGCGCGCCTGGTCGGCGCGGCGGTCAAGGACGAGCTCGGGCTGGGGGTCGACCTGACCCACCCGGAGGTCGAGCTCTACGTCGAGGCCTACCAGCGCGAGCTGTTCGTGTCGGTCGGCCGCCTGCGCGGCGCCGGCGGGCTGCCGGTCGGTACCAGCGGCCGGGCCATGGTGTTGCTGTCCGGGGGCATCGACTCGCCGGTGGCCGCGTATCGCATGATGAAGCGCGGCCTGCGCTGCGACTTCGTGCACTTCTCGGGCCAGCCGCTCACCGGCCCCGAGTCCGCCTACAAGGCCTACGCGCTGGTCGGGCGGCTGAACCGCTTCCAGGGCCGCTCGCGGCTGTTCGTGGTGCCGTTCGGGCTGGCTCAGCGGCTGCTCGCCTCATCAGGGGCCGGCCGGCTCCAGGTCCTGGCCCAGCGCCGGCTGATGGTGCGGGTGGCCGACGCGCTGGCCCGCCGCGAGGAGTGCGAGGCACTGGTGACCGGTGACTCGCTCGGGCAGGTGGCCAGCCAGACGCTGCGCAACCTCGAAGTGGTCGAAGGCGCCTCGACGCTGCTGATGCTCCGGCCCCTGCTCGACCGCGACAAGTCCGAGATCATCGAGGAGGCCCAGCGTCTCGGCACGTTCGAGACCTCGATCCTCCCCGACGAGGACTGCTGCACGCTGTTTGCGTCACGCCGGGCGGTTACCTGGACCGACCCTGAGCCGCTGATCGAGCTCGAGCGACGGGTCGACGTGCAGACCGTGGTGGAGCGACTGGTCGAGGAGGCGTTGCTCATTTGGCCGCGACTCGAGCGCCCCGCGCCCGAGCCCGCACCCGCGCCTGCCGCGGCGGCCTGACTCCGGCGATCTTCCGGCGATGTTCCGGCGATGTTCCGGCGATCTTCCGGCGATGTTCCGGCGATTTCCGGCGATCTTCCGGCGGCACGCGGGAACCTGATCAATTCGTACACCTGCGCCCCGCTCGGTACGCCGCATCTACGCTTTCTCGACCCGAGGCGATAACCGGTAGCTGGTAGGGTCAGCGTCGGGGGACGCACAAAAGTGGGGATTAGCAGCAGTTTGGTAGGTTTGTGAAGCTCAGGACGTACTTCGCGGGGCTCATCGTCGTGTTTGCCGTGTCGGCTCTCGTCGGAGTCGTGTACGCCCGCGACGAGAGCGAGCAGAGCGCCCGCAGCGGGACTCGAGGAGTCGGCGTTCGCCGCCAGGAGCGCGTCCAACATGATCGGAGGACGTGCCGGCACCCTCGTGGGAGCGCTGACCGGGCTGGCCAGGGACTCCCAGGTCCAGACCATCCTCGCCCATCCCGAGCAATGCACGGCTCAACTTCGACCCGCTGGGCACGTTCCCGGCGGGCCACATCGACCTCATACGACCGAACGGCGCGGTCGTCTGCTCGACTTTGCTTACCGCGGGCGAGCGCGGCGGCTCGTACGCCAGGCAATCCTGGCTGGCGGCGGCTCGCTCGGCGCCGCAGGTCCTGGCCCCGGAGCACGATCCGGTCACCGGCCAGCGGGTGGCGATATTCACCGCCCCGCTGGACGGCGCGATCGCCGCCGCGTTTGTCTACCTGAATCTCGTTGGGCCCAACCTCAACCTGCAGCTGACCGGGACCAAGGGCCTGATCTACATCGTCACCTCCCCGAACGGCAGGCTGCTGCTGGCCGGCACGACCGAGCCGCAGTTCGTGGGCGACTCGATCGTCCGGACCGCATTCTTTCGCAGCGCCAACGCGCCCGAGCGCCCGGATCTCGGCGGCACCGTGCGACTGTTCGCGGAGGCCGACGTGCCCGGCCTGGGCTGGAGGGTGTACGCCGGCCTGGATCGCAGCGTCGCCCTGACCGCGGCCAGCACCCTGTACGACCGTGAGCTGCTCGTCATCCTGGCCGCGCTGCTCGTGATGCTCGCCGCCACCGCGCTCGTCCAGCGCCAGATCGCGCGCCCCATCCAGCAGTTGCGCACCGCCGTCAGACGTGGCGGCATGGCGAGGGCCCGTCGGTGGCCGGCGCACCGGCCGAGGTGGTCGACCTGGCCCAGAGCTTCGATGAGCTGGTCAGCTCGCTGCGCGCCGCCGAGCAGCAGGCGTCCTCGACCGCTGACGCGTACCGCGACCTGTTCCAGACCACCGCGGCCGATCGGATCTCCGACGAGGACACGCTCGAGATCTTCGAGGTCAACGAGTCCGCCGTCGCGGACTACGGCTAGTCCGAGGAGTTCCTGAGCATGACGATCAGGAACCTCCGTCCGCCGGAGGACGTGCCCGCGCTGCTGGAGAGCGTCGCCACCGCCGGCGCGCGCGACGGCTCCGGGCCGTGGCAGCACATCAAGAAGGACGAAACGGTGATCGAGGTCGAGATCGTCTCGCACAAGGTGGTGTTCCGGGGCCGACGGGGCCGGGTGGTCGTCGCCATCGACGTCACGGAGCGCCAGCGGCTGCAGCGCCAACTCGACCAGGTCCAGCGGCTCGAGAGCCTGGGCCAACTGGCCGGCGGGGTGGCCCACGAGCTCGACGACCTCCTGGGGGTGATTCCAACTACGCCGCGTTCGTCGGCGAGGAGCTGGACTACGCGGCCGGTGAGGGGCCTCGGCGCTGGACGGCGGTACGGGGAGATGCGAGCAGATCGAGCAGGCGGCGCGCGGCGAACAGCCACGGCTCGCGTTCGCCCGGCGTAAGGTGATCCACCCCGAGGTGATCAACCTCAACGAGTCGAGGTCGAGGACACCGAGCAGTTGCTCCAGCGCAGCCTCGGCGAGCACATCGAGCTGAGTTACGCGCTCCAGGACAACCTGTGGTCGGTGCTGGCCGATCCCGGCCAGATGGAGCAGATCCTGATCAACCTGGCCGTCAAGACGCGCGCGACGCGATGCCGAGCGGCGGCCGACTGCTGATCGAGTACGACCAACCTGGACGTCGACGAGAACGACGCGAGCTCCCGGCCCGGCCTGGAGCCGGAACCTGCAGCTGCGGGTGAGCGATAACGGAGAGGGAATGGATCCGGATCACTGAGCGCGCCTTCGAGCCGTTCTACACAACCAAGCCCGAGGGCGAAGGCACGGGCCTCGGACTGGCCACCATCTACGGCATCGTCAGCCAGACCGGCGGCTCCGTGGGGGGCTTCTCCGAGCGCGGGCTCGAGCACCCGCGGCATCCACGGTGATGCTATTCTCCGGCCGCCGCCGAGCGCTCGGCGGAGTGGAGCCCCCCGACGACGACGGCGACCTGGCCGGCCGCGGCGAGGTGGTGCTGGTCGTAGAGGACGAGGACGGCATCCGCGAGGTGGCGCGCCGCGTGCTGGTGCGCGGCGGCTACGAGGTGCTGACCGCGCCGGGTGGTCCCGAGGCGCTCGCGCTGGTCCATGAGCACGAGGCCGGGCCGATCAAGCTGTTCATCACCGACGTGATCATGCCCCGGATGATGGGCCACGGCTTCGCCGGCAAGATCGCCGCGCTGTTCCGCCCCTCCACCCGGAACAGGTGCATGTCAGCTACGCCAGCGAGCCGCTGGTCGGCGCGAGACCCAGGGCCTGCCGGCCGACACCCTCCTGATAGAGAAGCCGTTCACCGAGCGCACCCTGCTGATCAAGGTGCGCCCGGCGCTCGGCACTTCAGCCTCGAACAGCACAGGTTTCGGCTTCATGGCGCAGCTCCTGATCGTCGATGACAAGCAGAGCTTTCCAGCGCGCTACGCCGGACGCTGGAGCACGCGGACATCACCCTGCCTTCGAGGCGTCCGGAGGCGTGGAGGCGGCCCGGGAGGTGCTGGCCGCCCAGCCGATCGGCTTCGTCCTGTGCGACGTCGACGTGCCTGGCGGGCTTCGGCATCGAGCTGACTCGCTCCGTGGTCGCCGAGACCCCGGCACCGCGATCGTGATGCTCACCGGGGTCGAAGCGAGCCCGCGGTGGCCGACGAAGCGCTTGCCGTCGGCGCGCACAGGCTCATGGTCAAGCCGGTCGGTCGCCGAGCAACGAGGCCGGCGGATCCTCGTCGCCACGAGCCTGCGCCACCGTGAGGCCTCGAGCTGGCCCGCCGGCAGTACGTCAAAGAGCTCGAGGGCCGCAAGATCTTCAGCCGCACCGCAGCGCTGTGCGCGAAGCGCTCGATCCAGCTCGAAGGCGACGCAGGCAACGAGTACGCGGATGCGCGCCGACGTTATAAGTTCGTCTGGTCACCCGCGTGCACCATCCGCAGCGAGGAGACCGGCACGTCCGGAGAGTCGGCCGCTTCTGCACCGTGCTGGCGCGCCTGGCCGGAGTCGGGCTGTGGACCGAGGACGAGATCTACCTGGCCGCGATGCTGCACGATGTCGGCAAGATCGGAATCCCCGATTCGATCCTACTGAAGCCGGGGCCGCTCAACGCGCAGGAGCATGAGGTCGCATCGAGCGCGTTCGAGGACCTGGGCAACCGGATGCTGGCCGACGGCCGTTCGCCCGGTGCTAGTCCTCGGGGCGCAGGGACGCGCGCTGTCCCACCACGAGCGCTGGGACGGCACCGGGTACCCGAACCGACTGGCCCACGACGACATCCCGATCGCCGGCCGCATCGCCGCCATCGGGGATGTGTTCAACGCCACCTGCGCCGGCGACCGGGTGTATCGGCGCGCCCTGTCCTTCCCGAGAGGCGCGGCACCGGATTGCGCGCCGAGTGGGGCGCCAGTTCGATCCTGAGCTGCTGAAGTCTTCCTCGAGCGCGGCAAAACAGCTCAAGGCGATCCGCGCCGCGCACCCCGATCCGCACTAAGGGTCAGCCGGCAAGCGCGTGGCGCACGGCAGCCACGCCGTGTTCGAGCAGCTTCTTGGCTTCTCGGCGAGCGAAACCTGGTGAAAACGGTCAGCTGCCGTCCAGCCGCTGGCGGATCTCCTTCCAGAGCTCCGGAAAGCCATAGCGGCCCCTCCCGCGAGGTGCGAAGCTCGCTCGAGCAGCGCCCTCGCCTGGCCCATCCGCTCCACGTCGGCGGCGAGCGGCACCACGGTGCGGAGCATCTCCTGCCTCGACCTCGGTCGTGAACATCTTCATCGCCTTCGCGGTGCATGCGCTTGCGGGAGTCCACCATCGAGAAGAAGGCCAGCCGCTGGGCGGCGTCGCCGGCCACCTGGTCGATGTGATCGAGCGTGCCGCCGACAGAGTGGCCGGCAGCAGCGGGATCGGCCGAGGCATCGGCCGCGTCGAACACGCTCTGGAGAACAGCGAGATGGAGAGGAGGTAGCGGAATACGTAGTCGTAGTCGGGTTTCAACGGCGCGAGGACCCGGGTGAGACTGCGCGTCGGCCACCTGGTGGCGTCGAGGTGCAGGTCCATGTGGCGGTAGGAGAAGTCGGCGGGACAGGTCGAGGCCCTCGTAGTCGTTACCGCTATTCCAGTCGAGCGCCCGCGTCGGTCTTGCCGCGCGCTCGCCGCCGGCCCCCTCCCTTGATCCTGGGCTTGACGCGCGAACAGGTAGGTGCTCGCGCCCTGCGGATCGAGGTCCCAGAGCAGGGTGCTTGCGCCCTCACGCCGAGCAGGTAGCGGTTCCACCGCGGCCGAGGGTCTCCCCCACTCCGCCCTTGATGTTGTAGGTGGCGAGGAGCAGGTGACCGCGCAGAGCGTAACCGGCTGGACGGAAGTGAGGGGAGCAGGCACCGCTTGTCCGCGCTGTGGCACCAAGGCAGCGTGCCTGGCGCCAAGTTCTGCATGGAATGCGGATCGGCGCTGTCCACCTCGTGCCCGAGGAGTGTGGCGGCGCGACCGCGGCCGGCCGACGAAGCTGCTCCAGTGCGGCGCGGCGCTGTCGCCCCGCTTCGGCACCGGCGCCCGGGGCGGCTTCCGGTGGCGTTCCGGCTCCGCGACGCATCGCGGCGGAGTTGCGCGGTTCCGGTGCTGTTCGTCGACCTGGTCGGCCGGCGCTGTCCGAGGCGCTCGAATCCCGGGGACGTGCGCGACCTGCTCGGTCACTACTTTGCCGCGGCGCGTCGGATCGTCGAGCGCTACGGCGGAACGATGAGAAGTTCATCGGGGACGCGGTGATGGCCGTGTGGGGAACTCCGGTGGCGCGCGAGGACGACGTCGAGCGGCGCGGTACGCGCCGCGTCGAGCTGGTCGACGCGGTGGCCGCCCTGCGCCACGAGGTCAGCGCGCCGGACCTGGCGGGCGCGCGCCGGCGTGGTGACCGGACAGGCCGCGCTGCTCGCCTCGCAGGAGGAGGGCGTGGTCGTGGGCGACCGCGTCAACGCCGCCGCGCGGGTGCAGGCCGCGGCCGAGCAGGGCACCGTGTTGGTCGACGATATAACCCGCCAGGTCACCTCGACCGCGATCGCGTACGAGGACGCTGGCCAGCGGCTTCAAAGGGAAGGCCGAGCCGGTCCACCTGTGGCGGGCGATCGAGGTCGTCGCGGTGCCGAAGTTCAAGCTCAAGCAGCCAGGCTCGGTTCGTCGGAACGCGGAGCCAACTGCGGCTGGTCAAGGAGCTGTTCCACGCTGGGGTGAGCCAGCGCGCGGCGCGGCTGGTCGCCGTGTACGGCCCAGCCGGCGTCGGCAAGAGCCGACTGCGCGCCGAGTTCCTCGAGTATCTGATGCAGCTGCCCGACTCCTACTTGTGGCATCCCGGGCGCTGCCTGCCCTACGGGGACGGCGTGGCCTCTGGGCGCTGGCCGAGATCGTCGCCACCGGCTGGGGATCGCCGAGGACGCTCCAGGTTCGGATGCGGTGGTCAAGCTGGCGGCCGGGCTGGAACGCTGGGTAGAACACGCCGAGCGAGAGTTCATCTCTTTGCGGCTCGGCGTCCTGCTGGGGTGGCGGACGGTTCTGCCGAGCTGGCCGGAGGGGCTACGGGCGGCTCGGACGCGGGGGAACTGTCGCCGGCTGGCGGCTGTTCTTCGAGCGGCTGGCCGAGCGGGTCCGCAGGTCGTCCTGGCCTTCGAGGACATGCGCCTGGGCCGACGATGGCCTGCTCGACTTCGTCGAGCACCTGCTCGACTGGTCCGCCCAGCGCCGCATTCTCGTCCCTCAGGCCTTCGCCCGGCCGGAGCTGTCCGAGCAGCGGCCAGAAGATCGCGCAGGACGTCGCGCGTCGCCGAGTACGTGCGCCTCGAACCTCGGCGACAAGGCGATCGACCTGCTCGACTCGGTGGCGACGCTGCCGGTGACCGCCAGCGGCGGATCATCGCCCACGCCGAGGGGATCCCGCTGTATGCGATCGAAACCGTGCGGGCTCTCGCCGACCGCGGCGCGCTGGTCGAGCGCGACGGCGCCCTCGTGCTCGCCGGCGAACTCGGGGAGCTCGACGTCCCGCCCGCCCTGCTGATTTCGCTGCTCGGCGCGCAGCTCTACGACGCGCTCGCCCCCGAGGAGCGCGAGATGGTCGAGGCCCATGTCGGTGTTCGGGGGCAACTTCCCGCTGGCCGCGGCCCAGGCCCTGTCCGGGCTGCTGTTCCGGCACGCGGCCGACGCGGTGCTGGCCGGCCTGGTGCGCAAGCAGGTGCTGACGACGTGCCGCGCCAACCCGCAATCGCCCGACCGAGGGCAGTACCGCTTCGCCCAGAACCTCCTGCGCGCGGTCACCGACGCTGTCAAAGCGCGAGCGCAAGGCCGAGCGCCTGGCGGCCGGCGAGTACCTCGCCGCGCCGACGAGGGAGAGGACGTGGCCAAGGTGGTGGCGGCGCACTATCTCCAGGCGTACCGCTGCGCGTCTGGCGGCGCGGTACGGAGGAGGCGTTGCGGGCCGAGGCCGTGGCGGCGCTGCGCCGCGGTGCCCAGCGAGCCGCCGCGGTCGGCGCGCCGCTGACCTCCGAGCGTGCCTACCGCCGCGCGCTGGAGCTGGCCGACGACGACGCCGAGCGGGTCGACTTCCTCGAGGGCGGCCGGGGACATGGCGCTGGTGGACGGGCCGCTACGACCAAGGGCGCTGAGCTGTTCGAGGAGCGCCACAAGGCTGCGGCGCGCAGGCCGCCACCGCGGGACGCCGTTCACCCCTGGAACCGGGATCGGCGGGGCGGCTGTTCCGCGGGGGAAGGCAGGCGAGGGCCATCGGCCTTGAGCGCGCGCTCTCCGTTCTCGGCGGCGCAACGGAGGACGCCGACGTGGCCCGGCAGCGTGACCCTGGGGGTGGCGCTGCTCGATACCGGCCGGGTTCGTGAGGCGTTCGCGCCGCTCGACCGCGCGCTCGAACTGCGCAGACGCTCGATTTGGCCGACGTGCTCG
>CAVUPW010000005.1:0-113929 GCA_963743345.1 uncultured Solirubrobacterales bacterium | reverse complement strand
TCCGCACCGCCCGGCTGGGTGATCACGACGGCTCGCAACGTTCAGACCTCCTGTGACTGTGATGAATTGGCGAGTGACTGTGATGAATTGAAGAGTGACTGTGATGAATTGACGACCATCAACGAGGCGTGGACCTCGCCCTCCGGGCTGACGATCCATCGGCGAGCGCCATCCCGCAGAACCAGCTTCTCGCCCGGCTGCGCCGGCGAGCGGTACTCGATCTCGACGTCGATCGAGCCGATGTCTCCGTCGCCGCCGGCGAGCAGCTCCTCCTCCACCGGCTGCAGGTAGGCCGCGTTGTTGATATGACCGGCCACGTCGCACTCGGTGGCGCGAAACCGCCAGGGGAAGCGCTCTTCGGTCCCCTCCGGCGACGAGTGCCGCAGCCGGGCAGTCACCTTTCGACCCCCGGCCGACTCGGCCCACACCGTGAGCTCCTCGTCGCTCAGCGGCGTCGGCCTCCCGGTTGCCGTATCCAGATGCACCCACAGCGAGACGAGCTCGACCTCGCCGCCCCCCAGGCCCGACACCGTGGTCCGTCGCTCGGCCCACATTCGGCCCAATCCGCTGCAGAAGGTGGCCAGCTCCAGGCTCTCCCCGAACCGAGGGAAGCGCTCCACCCGCATGCGGGTGCGCCGTACCACCCAGGTCGCGGTCTGAGAGAGCCCCACGGCGTCGGCGTCGGCGTAGGCGATGTCCTGGGCGAACCGCGCGAGCGAGTCGAGCCTGATCCTCCCGCTCGGTGCGCAGTCGGCCAGCCCGGGACGCACCGGCTCGGTGAACACGCGGCCCCGTTCGGGCGCCGCGACGAGCTCGCTCAACGGCACGGTCGGTCAGCCACGGTCTCTACACGAACAGCCGCGGGTCGGCGGTGGCGATGCCGTGCACGCCGAGCCGCTGCAGCGACGCGATCGCGGCCCGCTGATTGACCGTCCAGGCATACAGCCGCCCACCGTGGTCGACCACATCGGACAGCAGTCCGTCGTCGACCAGCCGGTGCTGGGCCATCAGCGCATCCCACCGTCCGCTGTGCAGACCGGCCAGAGCGCCGGCTCTCCAGTCGCGCCACCGGCAGCTCATGCGGGCCAGCCGCCCGCCGATCGAGATGCCCACCCGCGCGCGCGGCTCGAGCGCGCGCACCCGGTCGAGGACGCCGGGCACCTGCGAGGAGATCAGGGTTCGCTCGAGCAGCGAGGCGCCGCGTAGCCGCTCCAGCAGCGCCGCCTCGCACCCAACGTGCTTGACGTCCACGTTCAGCTCCACGTCGCTAAAGCGCCGGCCGGCCAGATGGGCCAGTGCGTCGCTCAGGCGGACGTTTCCCCCACGGCGCGCGTGCAGCAAGGTGTGGGCGAGAACCAGCTCGCCGTGCAACGCTCGCACGTCGAACTCGACCATGTCGATACCGATCTCGCGCGCGGCGTCGAACGAGGCGAGCGTGTTGGCCGGCGCCAGGGCGCTGGCGCCGCCATGGCCGATCCGTTGGCACACGCCGCTCAGCGTACCTGGCCGCGCAACCAGTCCCGCACCGCCCTCTGCACCGCCTCGAGGTCGCCGCTCAGGCTGTGATTGCCGGGCACGGTGACCACCGTCCGGTTCGGGGACTCCGGGGGCATCCCGAACGGATCGCGCTCCCCCTGGACCACGAGCACCGGCACCGTGACCGCCTCGAGCTCGTCCAGTCGGCTCGCCGCCGGGCGCCCCGGGGGGTGGAGTGGGAAGGCCAGGCACAGCACTCCTACCGCGCCGGTGTCCGCCGACGTGCGGCAGGCCACCCTGGCCCCGGACGATCGCCCGCCGGTCACCATCGGCACCCCCTTCAAGGATCGCGCCCGCAGCTCGGCCACCACGGCACTCCATGCGACGTCAAGCTGGCGGGCCGGCGCCGGCGAGCGCCGGCCGGCCACCCGGTAGGGCTGCTCCACCAGCGCCACGCTGAAGCGCTCCGCGGCCGCCGCCTCAGCCGCCGCCTTCAGGTCGCGCGCCGCCACCCCGCCGCCGGCACCGTGGCCGAGCACGAGTGCCCCGGCGGCGCCGCGGACCTTGCTCACATGGACCCGGGCCGGCCCGTGTGGCGTGTCGAGGTCTATGACGTGCATGCGCGCCATCATCGTCTCGATGCTCACCTTATTCGGCGCCACCGCGGTGACGTTCATGATGGTCATGTACGCGCTCGAGCACCGGCATCGCGGCTTCGTACTCGCGTTCGCCTGCGGCTGCGCGCTGTCGAGCGCGTATGGCTTCCTGGCCGGCACCTGGCCGTTCGGCGTCGTCGAGGCGATCTGGGCGGCGATTGCCCTGCACCGGTATCGCGACACCGCGCGATGACCGTCGTCGTCTACCTCGACCAGAACTATCTGAGCGGGATCGCCAAGCGAAAGCCTGCCTTCAAACTATCGCCTGCTGACCCTCATCACGGGCCATAATCAGAGGGAGCCGACGAAAACCGGAGGTACATGATGTCCCACAACGAGCTGAACGAGACCGCCATCGCGCTGGTCGCCGAGGGCAAGGGAATCCTCGCCGCCGACGAGAGCGGCGGGACGATCAAGAAGCGGTTCGACTCGATCAAGCTCGAGTCGACCGAGGACCGCCGGCGGGCCTACCGCGAGATGCTGTTCACCACGCCCGGCGTGGAGGACTACATCAGCGGCGTGATCCTGTTCGACGAGACCATCCGCCAGTCGTCCTCCGATGGCACGCCGTTCCCTGAGCTGCTGGCCGGCAGGGGCATCATCCCCGGCATCAAGGTCGACAAGGGGGCCAAGCCGCTGGCCCTGGCCGAGGGCGAGACGGTCACCGAGGGATTGGACGGGCTCCGCGACCGCCTGAACGAATACCGGGAACTTGGCGCCCGCTTCGCCAAGTGGCGCGCCACCTACTCGATCACCGACGAGCTCCCGAGCGACTACTGCATCTGGGCCAACGCCCACGCGCTCGCTCGCTACGCGGCGCTCTGCCAGGAGGCCGGGCTGGTCCCGATCGTCGAGCCCGAGGTGCTCCAGGACGGCACGCACACGATCGAACGGAGCTTCCACGTCACCTCGCGGGTGCTCGACGCCGTCTACACCGAGCTGTTCGACCAGCGCGTCGACGTTTACGGCACCCTGCTCAAGCCGAACATGGTGCTTTCCGGCTATGACGCCTCCAACCGCGCCGGCCACGAGGAGATCGCCGACTGGACGCTCCGCTGCCTGTACAAGCACGTGCCGGCCGCGGTGCCGGGCATCGTGTTCCTCTCCGGCGGCCAGACCGACGAGGACGCAACCGCCAACCTGAGCGCGATGAATGCCAAGGCCCCGCACCCTTGGCAGCTCTCGTTCTCCTACGGCCGCGCCCTCCAGGCGCCGTCGCTCAAGGCGTGGGGCGGCAAGGACGAGAACGTCGAGGCGGGCCAGCGCGCGTATTATCACCGGGCGAAGATGAACGCCGCGGCCCGCACCGGTTCCTACGCGCCCGAGATGGAGCACGAGGCGGTGGCGGCGTAGTGCCGAGATGTCGGGTATAAGCGGCAGCTCCACGGCCGAGATCCACGCGCCCCTGGACCGTGTGTGGGCGCTGGTCGAGGACGTGGAGAGCGCTCCGGAGTGGCAGGGTGGGCTCAAGGCCATGCGCGCGGTCGACCGCGACGATCAGGGCCGCGCGGTCCGCTGCGAGACCGAGAGCGATGCCAAGGTGAGAACGATCAAGTCGACGGTGCGCTTCACCTATGACGGTCCGGGCGCGCTGAGCTGGACGCAGGAGAAGGGGGAGCTCAAATCGGTCGACGGCCGCTGGGAGCTCGAGGACCTCGGCGGGGAACGGACCCGGGCCACCTACAAGCTCGACGTGGAGCTCGGCCGGATGCTCGGTTTGGTGATCCGCGGTCCGCTGGTCGATCTGCTCCGGGACATGCTGGTCAGCGCCCGCGCCGGCGAGCTCAAGAAGGCGATCGAGTCAGGCTGACGCCCCCGCCGACCGCGCGCTCCGGCTAGCCCGAGAGCTCGCCGGCGAGCTTGTCGAGCATCTCGCCGTAGATCCGGCGCAGGCCCAGCGGCGCGAACGTCCGCTCGAACACCCCGCCGATCCCGCCTGCTCCCTGCCAGGACGATTCGAGCGTGACCTGCGCGCCCGAACCCTCCGGGGCGACCGTCCAGCGGCTGACGAACGACGACAGCTGGTCGCGCTCGGACAGCCCACCGCCGTCGTCCTCGACGCTAAGCCGGTAGTCGCGCTCGCGCCCGCCGGCCGCGAAGTGATAGCCGATCACCGTGCCCTGCCCATGGCCGCCCAGCTCCACCCGGTAGGCGCTGTAATTGCCGGTGAGGATCCGCGGCCGCGACTTGCGGTAGTCGCGCAGGAACTCGAGCACGCGCTCGGCTGAGGCGTCGATCGACCTGGTGGCGCGCGCCGTCACGGTGGCCATGAGGCGCGATTGTGGCAGCCGCGCCGCGTCCGCCGCGCTCCCTCAGGCATGATTCAGGCCATGCTCGCCGTGTTCGCCGCCGCCCAGGACCGTGACGACCCGCTGAGCGGCCTGCGCATCGACGACCGTCCCGACCCCGAGGCTCCGGACGGGTGGACCACCGTGACGGTCCGAGCCGCCTCGCTCAACCATCACGACCTGTGGTCGCTGCGCGGCGTCGGGCTGCCCGAGGATCGCCTCCCGATGATCCTCGGCTGCGACGCCGCCGGCCTGGACGAGGAAGGCAACGAGGTCATCGTCCACTCGGTCATCAACGATCCGTCCTGGCACGGCGACGGGACGCTCGACCCGCGTCGCTCGCTGTTGTCCGAGCGCTATCCGGGCACGTTCGCCGAGCGCGTGGCGGCCCCGCGCTGGAATCTGGTCCCCAAGCCGGCCGAGCTTTCCTTCGAGGAGGCGGCCTGCCTGCCCACGGCGTGGCTCACCGCCTACCGGATGCTGTTCACCCGCGGGCGCGTAACACCCGGGTCAACCGTCCTCGTCCAGGGCGCCAGCGGCGGCGTGGCCACCGCGCTGACCGTCCTGGGCAGCGCGGCCGGCATCCGGATCTGGGTGACCGGGCGCTCGGAGGAGAAGCGTGCCCGCGCGCTCGAGCTGGGGGCCGATCGGGCCTTCGAGCCCGGCGCGCGCCTGCCCGAGCGCGTCGACGCGGTGATGGAGACGACCGGCCAGGCCACCTGGGCGCACTCGGTGCGGTCGCTCAAGCCGGGCGGCACGCTCGTCATCTCCGGCGCCACGACGGGCGACGCCCCGCCGGCCGAGCTGACCCGCATCTTCTTCCTCCAGCTGTCCGTGGTCGGCTCGACGATGGGCACACGTGAGGAGCTCGAGCGGCTGATCTGCCTCTGCGTCGACAAGGGCGTGCGGCCGGTGATCCACAGCACGCTGCCCCTGAGCGAGGCGCGTCAGGGCTTCGAGACGATGTTCAAGAGTGAGACGGCCGGCAAGATCGTCTTCACGCTGAGCACAGATTCATAAGCTCCGCTTATCGTAGTCAGCGGATCTCCGTCTTGGACAACTAGGTGGTCGCGCGTCATCATGGTGGCCTCCTCCTCCTCGAGCGCGCCCCTGCTGCCGGCCCATCCACTCCGCCGGCTCTCCGGGGCGCGACTCACTTAAGGCCCGCCGCCCGGACCACGCCGGCCGAGGCGCAGGTGACCAGGGCGAGCGGCAAGTCCTCCGCGTCGACGCCGCGCAGGTCCGGGTGCTCCAAGTCGATCTCGATCCCGGCCGGCTCCCCGTCGAGACCCAGGCTGCGGCAGCCGTTACGGCACAGCGCCGCCCACAGGTCGCCCACCGTGGCCAGCAGGCCGGTGCGGAGCTGACGCTCGCGGCGTGAGCCGGTCTCGAGCTCCCGGGCCTCCTCGAACGGGTCGATCCGCACCTGCGAGTCGCTGCCGATGGCCAGTGGGACGCCGGCCCGGGCGTAGGCCATCGCCGGTAGGTAGCCGTCGCCCAGGTTTCCCTCGGTGGTCGGGCAGGACACGATCGTCGTCCCTGTGCGGGCCACGATCTCGACGTCCTGCGCCGACACGTGGATGCCGTGGATCACGCTGGCGCGCTCCCCCAGGAACCCGGTGCGCTCGAGCAGCTCGATCGGGGAGCAGCCGTGCTCGGCCCGGCACTCGTCGAGCTCGCGGCGCTGCTCGTGCGCGTGGATGTGACGCACTACGCGGTGGCGGTCCGAGTACGACGCGATCGCCTCGAGCCAGCTGCTCGGGACCGCGCGCACGCTGTGCGCGGCGATCCCCACCTCGACGCCCGGCACCGAGGCCGCCCACGCCCGGAGCGCGTCCACCCGGCTCAGGAACGTGTCGACGTCCGGATCGCAGAAGCGCCGCTGCCCGGTCGCCGGCGGCAGGTCGCCGCCGTTCCAGCCGCCCCGGTGGTAGGCGGCCGGAAGCAGCACGATCCGAAGGCCCGCCTCGGCCGCCGCCTCGGCGACGGCGAGCGCCATCTCGTTGGGCTCGGCGTAGGGGGTGCCGTCCGGCTGGTGGTGGACGTAGTGGAACTCGCCGACCACCCCGTAGCCGGCGCCCACCATCTCGTCGTAGGCCTCCCGCGCGAGCTGGCGCATGCTGGTCGGATCGACCGCCTCGGCCAGGCGGAACATCTCGGTCCGCCACGTCCAGAAGTCGTCGTCGTGACCCGGACTCGGCCGCTCGCCCCGCCCCCGGAGAGCGCGCTGGAAAGCGTGCGAGTGCGCGTTGGGCATGGCCGGGATCGAGGCGCGCGCACTCACGCCAGGGACTCCAGGGCGCGCGCCACCACCCGGGCGGCAATCGCCGCGTCCTCGAGCTCGACCGCCTCCTCCGGGGAGTGGCTGACGCCGGTCGGGTTGCGCACGAACAGCATCGCGGCCGGCACGTGCTCGGCCACCACGCCGGCGTCGTGGCCGGCGAAGCAGACCAGCTCGGGCGGGGCGTGACCCAGCACGTCCTCGGCGGCGCGCGTGAGCGCCGCGCGCAACTCGGGAGAGAACTCCCGGGCGTCGGTGCGGGAGGCGACGGCGAGCTCGATCCCGACCCCCGAGCGCCGCTGCAGCTCTGCCGCCAGCTCGACCAGCCGGGTCCGCCAGTCGTCGATCCTGGCGAAGTTCGGCGCGCGCGCGTCGATCCACAGCCGCACCTCGGCGGTGATCGTGGTCGGTGCGTTGGGTCTTGTGATGATTCTCGATGCAGTGACCGTGAGCGGACCGTGGTCGCCATCGAGCGTGCTGTCCGCGCCGGCCAGGTCCTCGGCGCCGACGATCAGCCGCGCCGCGGCGGACAGCGCGTCGCGCCGCTCCGAGCGCGGAGTGGTGCCGGCGTGATCGGCCCGCCCGGACAGACGCACTTCCAGGCGGGTCCGCGCAGCGAGCGAGCTGACCACTCCGACCGGCTCGCCCGCCCGGGCCAGCTCGGTCGTCTGATCGATGTGAATCTCGATGAAGCCCGCCAGCCGCGCCCGCAGCCAAGCCGGCGCCTGGTCGATCGCGTCCGGATCCACCCCGCCCGCGCGCATGGCGTCGCGCAACGACACGCCGTCGTCGTCGCGGCGCTCCAGCACGGCCGGGAGGTCCAGCCGGCCGGCCAGCGCCTTGCTCCCGAACGTGGGCGTGTTGAAGCGTGCGCCCTCCTCGTCGGCGAACGACAGCACGGCGATCGGCCGCGCGCCGCGGGCGGCAACCTCGAAGCCGCACGCGACGCCGAGCGGCCCGTCATACCGTCCGCCGCCGCGCACGCTGTCCAGATGCGAGCCGACCGCCCACCACGGGGGTTCGGCGTCCGGGCAGGCCCACAGGTTGCCCGCGGGGTCACGCTCGACGCCCAGCCCGCCGTCCGCTGGCCTGTCGCTCGAACCACGCCCGGGTCGACGCGTCCTCCTCCGTCCAGGCCAGGCGGTGCACGCCGTCGGGACCGACGCCGACCTCGCCCAGCGCGTCCATCCGCGCCGCCAGACCCTCCGCGGTGATCATGGCGTCATCATGCCGGACATGGCGATCGAGAGCCGAAGCCGCCCTTCCTTCCTGTTCGACCTGGACGGGACGCTGATCGACTCCGTGTACCAGCACGTCGTGGCCTGGCGCGAGGCCTTGGCCGGCGTGGACATCAACCTCTCGGTGTGGAAGATCCATCGCCGGATCGGCATGAGCGGCGGGCTGTTCGTCACCGCGCTGGCCCGCGAGCTCGACACCAACCTGGACCCGGAGACCCTCCGAGCTCTGCCGAAGCTCCACGAGGAAGCCTTCATCCGCCAGTACGGGAGCGTCCAGCCGCTGCCGGGCGCGATCGAGCTGCTCGCCACGCTGACCGAGCACGAGGTCCCGTGGGCGATCGCCACCAGCGGCCCCAAGCGCTACGCCCACCTCGCGTTCGATCTCCTGCAGCTCGCCCCGGACACGCCGTTCATCACCCGCGACGAGGTCCGGTACGCCAAGCCCGACCCCGACCTGTTCCTCACCGCGGCCGAGCGCATCGGGGCCGACATCCGCGACAGCATGGTGGTGGGCGACAGCGTCTGGGATTTGCTGGCCGCCCGCCGGGCCCGCGCGCTCGGGATCGGGGTGCTCTCCGGCGGCTACGGCCGCGAGGAGCTCATCTACTCGGGGGCGTATCAGGTATACGAAGACCCGCACGACCTGCTCGCCCATATCGACGAGCTCGGGGTGCGGCGCCCGCTGTAGCCGTGTCTTCCCCGCGGCCAGCGCGATCACCGGGAGGAACTCGATGGCCGACACCGTGCCGAGCGGCAGACGCGCGATCGCCCGTAGAAGCAGCTGTTCATCGCAGCGAGCACCGCGCCGAGCGCCACCACCAGGCGGATCGTGGCGGGGGTCGGACGGTGCCGGCGCCGAGAACCTTCAGCGCTCGACGAAGTACGCGCCGCTCCCCTGCCCGCTCGAGAACCACCGGCTCGTGACGGTCTTCTTGCGCGTGTAGAAGTCGACGGCGTCGGTGCCGTGGGCATGCAGATCGCCCAGGAACGAGTCCTTCCAGCCGCTGAACGGGAAGAAAGCCACCGGCGCCGCCACCCCGATGTTCACCCCGACCATGCCGGCCTGGACCTCGTGGCGGTAGCGGCGGACCGAGGACCCCGACTCCGTGAAGATCGAGGTGCCGTTGCCGAACCGGCTGGAGTTGACGATGCCGATCGCCTGGTCCAGCGTGGCGGCCCGGATGACGCACAGGACCGGTCCGAACACCTCCTCCCGGGCGACGTCCATCTCGGGGGTGACGTCGTCGAGGATGGTGGGGCCGACGTAGGAGCCGTTCGAGTCCGCGCCGTCGGTGCGGCGGCCGTCCAGGGCCAGCTCGGCGCCGTCGCCCACGCCGCGCTCGATCCAGTCGCGGATGCGGTCGCGGGCCGCAGACGAGATCACCGGGCCTACGTCGTTCTCCTCGTCGAGGCCGTCGCCCACGCGGAGCGCCCGGGTGGCCTCGACCAGCGGCCCCATCAGCTGCTCGTGCGCGTCGCCCACCGTCACCACCACCGAGCCGGCCATGCAGCGCTGGCCGGCGGCGCCGAACGCGGACCCGATGATTCCCTCCACGGTCTGGCCGATCACCGCGTCGGGCATGACCACCATGTGGTTCTTGGCGCCGCCCAGGGCCTGTACCCGCTTGCCGGCCTTGGCCGCGCGCTCGTAGATGATCCGCGCCACCGGAGCCGACCCCACGAACGACACGGCGTCGATTCCGGGATGGTCGAGGATGGATTCGACGACCTCCCGGCCCCCATTCACGAGATTCACGACACCCGGCGGCAGCCCGAGCGCGTCGAGCTCCTCGAAGGCGATCTGCTGGGTGAGCGGAACCTGCTCGGACGGCTTCAGCACGAACGTGTTGCCGCACGCGATCGCGAAGGGCAGGAACCAGAACGGCACCATGGCCGGGAAGTTGAACGGCACGATCGCCGCGCACACCCCGACCGGCTGTCGGATCGTCTCGGCGTCGATGTTGCGCGAGACGTCCTCCAGGATGCGGCCCTGCATGGTGGTCGGGATGGCGGTGGCGGCCTCCACCATCTCGATCATCCGCGCCACTTCGGCCCGCGCGTCGACCAGCGTCTTTCCCATCTCGGTGGTCACCGACCGGGCCAGCTCCTCGCTGCGGGCGACCAGGCGCTCGCGCAGCTCGAACAGCTTGCGCGCCCGCGCGATCGTCGAGATTGCCCGCCACTCGGGCAGGGCGTCCCGAGCCGACTGCACGGCGGCGTCGAGGTCCTCCGCGCCGGACAGCGGCACGCGCGCGAGCACCTCCCCGGTGGCCGGCTTGATCACGTCGAGCACATCGGTCGCGGCGCGCGCCGGGGTCCACTCGCCGTCGATGTAGTTGTCAAGGAGTCGGGTTGCGGTGACTGCCATCAAGGATCCATTCGTGGTCGGGGTCGTTGGCCACGGCCCAGAAGCGCTCGGGGCCGGCCATCACGTTCAGGTAATACACCTCGTAACCAGGCGGCGCCGAGACCGTGTGGTAACCGCGCGGGACCAGCACGCAGTCCCGGTCCCGGAAGGTCAGCGCCTCGTCGAGCGCGGTGTCATGAGCGTAGACGCGCTGCAGCCCAAACCCGCGCTCTGGCCTGACCCGGTGGTAGTAGGTCTCCTCGAGCCGGCTCTGGCGGGGCGGATCGTCGTGGTCGTGCTTGTGGGGCGGGTAGCTCGACCAGTGCCCCGCCGGCGTGAGCACCTCGACCACCAGCAGCGACTCGGCTCCCTGGTCCTCCATCAGGATCGGGCGGATGAAGCGCTCGTGGACGCCGTGGCCCCGCGTCTCGACCTCGACCGCCGCGCCCGGCAGCACGCGCGGATCAGCCCCGCCCTTCGGCGCGGGCGCCCAGCACAGCGCCACCTCGGCGCCGTCCTCTGCCGCCCGCAGCCCCACGTGCGACCGCGGCGGCAGATAGGCGGCGTCGGGCAACCCTGACCACGGGTCGACCCGGCCGCCCAGATCGAACCACTCGCCGTGCTCGGAGGCGACGTGCACGACCCCCTCGATCACCACTGCGCACAGCTCACGCGGCCCGCACGCTCTCTCGGCGGTCCCGCCGGGCGGGAGGCGGAGCACCTCGAAGCCCACGTGCTCCCACCCGGCCGACTCGGGGGTCACGGTCAGGATGGCGCCGTCGGCGGCGGGGGTCGAGGCTCCCGAGACGAGAAGGTCGCTCATGGAGTTGAGCTTAGATATCGGCGTTGGCCTTTGAGGGCCCGCTCGTAGGACTCGCGCGCAGCGCGCACCGTCTCCTCCTCGGAGACCTCGGCCACCGGCACGTCCCACCAGCCCTCGTAGCTCGGCACGCCCCGGTAGCGGTCGGCCTCGATGTAGATCACCACCGGGCGGTCCGCGCCGCGCGCGCCAGCAAGCGCGTTCCGGAGCTCAGGGATCGTCTTCGCCCGGATCACCCGCGCACCGAGGCTCTCCGCATTGGCGGCCAGATCGAGCGGGAGCACCTCCGTCGATGCCGGGTCGAGTGGCACCGAGCCGTTGTCCGAGAACCTGAAGAGCGTCCCGAAGCCGGCCGACCCGACCGAGCGCGACAGCGCCCCGATCGACGCGTAGCCGTGGTTGTCGACCAGCACGATCACGATCGGGACTCGCTCAGCGACCGCGGTCACCAGCTCGCCCGGGAGCATCAGGTAGGACCCGTCGCCGATCAGCACGTACACCTCACGCTCGGGCGCGGCCAGCTTGACACCCATCCCGCCGGGGATCTCATAGCCCATGCACGAGTATCCGTACTCGACATGAAAGCCCTTGCCCGCCGGATCGCGCGCGCGCCACAGCTTGTGCAGGTCGCCCGGCGCGGAGCCGGCTGCGTTCACAACGATGCCTGTCTCGCCGGCCGCGTCGTTGATCGCCCCGATGATCTCCGCCTGCGAGGGTGGCCCGTCGCCCGGTTCGCCGGCCGCCACCAGCCGCGCCACCTCCTCGCTCCAGACGCCGGCCTCATCACGAGCTCGCTGCTCCCAGCCCGGATCGATCCGGTGGCCCGCCAGCGCCTCGCGCAGCTCCTCGAGCGCCACCCGCGCGTCGCCCACCACCGGCACCCCGCTGTGCTTGCCGGCGTCGGAGGCGGCCACGTTGACGTTGACGAACCTTACGCGTGGATCCTGGAAGGCCGACTTCGACGCGGTGGTGAAGTCACTCCACCGCGTGCCGATGCCGATCACCACGTCCGCCTCGCGGGCCAGGCGGTTGGCCGCGCTGCCGCCGGTGGCGCCGATCGCCCCCAGGCTCAGCGCGTGCTCCGAGACGAGCGCGCCGCGCCCGGCCATCGTCTCTCCCACCGGAATGCCCGTGGCGTCCACCAGCGCGCGCAGGGCGGCCGTCGCCTCGCTGTAGATCAGCCCGCCGCCGGCCACGATCAGCGGCCGCCTGGCCGACCGGATCAGCTCGGCGGCGCGGTTCACTGCCTCGGGCGCAGGGGGCTGGCGATAGATCGTCCAGGTGCGGGGCTCGAGGAATGCGTCGGGCACCTCGAACGCTTCGGCCTGCACGTCCTCCGGCAGCGCCAGCGTGACCGCCCCGGTGTCGGCCGGGTCGCTCAGCACACGCATCGCCTCGAGCGCGGCCGAGATCAGCTGCTCCGGACGCTCGACGCGCTCGTAGAAGCGCGAGACCGGCCGGAAGCAGTCGTTGACCGACACCGTCGCGTCGTGCGGCACCTCGAGCATCTGCAGGACGGGATGCGGCGTGCGCGTGGCGAACGTGTCGCCCGGCAGCAGCAACACCGGCAGGCGGTTGATCGTCGCCAGCGCCGCACCGGTCACCATGTTCGTCGCCCCGGGACCCACCGAACTCGTGCAGGCGAGCGTGCTCAGGCGATTGCGCTGACGGGCATAGCCGGCGGCGATGTGCACCATCCCCTGCTCGTTGCGGGCTGGATGGAACGGGAGCAGCTCCGGGTACTGCTGCAGCGCCTGTCCGAGGCCGGCCACGTTGCCGTGTCCGAAGATCCCGTAGCAGCCGGCGATCAGGCGCTTCCGCCGGCCGTCGCGCTCGGTCTCCTGCACGGCCAGGAAGCGCACCAGGGCTTGCGCCACCGTGAGCCGGGTCATGCCGACACCTCCTCCATCGGCGCGTCGGTCAGGTCGACGTCGACGTGGGTGGGCGCCACGACTTCGGCGCCGCGCTCGCGGGTGAACACGTGCGCGAGATTCGAGCCGACGAACCCGGTGGCCCCGGTCAGATAGATCCTCATGCTGGCTGCACCTCTTCCAATCGCACCGGACGCCCCTCGCGCGATGACCGTAGCGCGGCCAACCCGATCAGCAGCGGGGCGCGCGCATCGCCGATCGACGCCGGGGGCGTTGTCCCGCTCTTGACCGCCTCGACGAACGCCTGCCACTCGCGCACGTAGCTGGGCAGGTAGCGCTCGAGGAAGAAGTGAGGCAGCGCGGGCCGCCGCTCGCCGGCCGCGGTCACCAGCGCGCCGGCGTGCGCGCGCGGGTTCTCCGACACCGCCATTCCCGCGGACCCGAACACCTCGACGCGCTGGTCGTAGCCGTAGGCGGCCCGGCGCGAGTTGTCGATCGCGGTCAGGCAGCCGTCTGAGTGAACGAGCGTGACCAGCGCGGTATCGATGTCGCCGGCCTGCGCGAACGACGGCTCCACCCGCACCGCTCCGCGAGCGAACACCTCGACCACCTCGCTGCCGGTGACGTACCGCGCCATATCGAAGTCGTGGATCATCATGTCCAGGAACAGTCCGCCGGAGGACTTGACGTACTCGAGGGGGGGCGGCGCCGGATCGCGGCTGGAGATCCGCACCAGGTGCGGATCGCCGATCGCGCCGGTCTTGACCGCCTCGCGCACCGAGGCGTGCCCGGGATCGAACCGGCGGTTGAAGCCGATCTGGAAGGGAATGCCGGCGGCCTCGACCGCGTCCAGGGCCCGGTCGAGCTCGGCCAGGTCGAGCGACACGGGTTTCTCGCAGAACACCGCCTTGCCCGCCTCGGCGGCGGATACGAGCAGGTCGACATGGGTGTTGGAGCTCGAGCAGATCGCCACCGCCTCGAGGTCCGAGTCGAACATCTCCTCCACGCGCGCGGCGGCCGGCACGCCCAGCGCGCTCGCCACGCCGCGGGCGGATGGCTCGTGCGCGTCGTACACGGCGCCGAGCGCCGCGCCCGGAACCTGGTGGGCGATGAGCTCGGCGTGCATGCGGCCGATCCGCCCGACGCCGATCACCCCGATGCGCAGCGGCGCCACAGCGGTGGTGGCGGTCACGCGCGCACCTCCTCCCAGCCGCCGCTCTGCGCCGAGCGCAGGAGCGCGTCCTGTACCGCGGCCCAGGCCAGCGCCTGCTCGAAGCCCGGTTCGTACGCCCGCCCGTCGGCCAGCGCGGAGCAGAACTCGTAGTCCTCGATCGTGACCAGGTCCTCGAACCCGATCGGGTTGCCGCTCCCCGGCACGAATGCGCCGTGGTGCCCAAAGCGCTCGCCGCCGAGCACCCGGGTGTAACCCGAGCCGCGATCCTCGGTCGCGCGGTACAGCCGCAGCTCGTTGAGCCGCTCGAGGCTCCAGCCCGCAGCGCCGCGGGTCCCGTACACGTCGAACGCCATCTCGCTCTCGGGACCGATCATCGTCCGGCTGACCTCGAACGTCCCGCGCGCGCCCGAGGCGAACGTGCACAGCATCGCCGCGTAGTCCTCGTTGGTCACCGGCGTGCGAGGGTCATCGGGGCGGCCCCTTCCGTAGTGGCTTGCCCCGTCGGCGGGCGTGGGGCGCTCGGGGACGAACGTCTCGTGCGTGCCGGTCACCGCTGTGATCGGGCCGACCAGCATGTGGGCCAGGTCGACCGCATGGCTCATCAGGTCGCTGGTGACGCCATAGCCTGCCTGGTCGAGCTGGAAGCGCCAGGAGTTCACGCCCAGCGGGTCGGCGCCATACATGGAGAAGAACCGGCCGCGGTAGTTGGTGATCTCGCCGAGCTCGCCATTTGCAATCAGCTCACCTGCGTAGCGGACGAGCGGAGCCCAGCGGTAGTTGTAGCCGACCCCGCTGATCACGCCCGCCGTCCGCGCGGCCCGCGCGGCCCGCGCGACTTGGTCGGGCGTGCCGCCCACCGGCTTCTCGCAGAACACGGCCTTTCCCGCCTGCGCCACCGCTTCGACCAGCTGGACGTGAACCATGTTCGGCGCCGCGATGAACACGGCGTCGACGCCGGGGTCGTCGATCACCGACTCCCAGGCCGCCGAGGCGCGCTTGAAGCCGAACGAGCTGACCGCCTGCTCCAGCCGCGCGGGCAGTGTGTCGCTGCAGGCGACGAGCTCGGTGTCGAAGCTGCGCCCCGCGAACAGCGTCGGGATCCGCAGCAGGGAGCGCGTGTGCGCTTGGCCGAGCCACCCGAAGCCGATCACGCCCACGCCGATCCGCCGCCGGGCTTTGGCGCCCGCCCGCCCGGCGGGAACGGCATTCTCCGTCGCCTTCGATCCCGCGGCCCCGCTCACACCGCCGGCCCCTCCCAAGGCGCCGCCGTCAGGCGCCGCCGACTATTCCCCATAAGCTCGACGACCTCGTGCTCGTAGGGCATCGCCTGCGAGCAGAGCAACCGCGAGGCGACGATCCCGCCCGCCGCGTTCGCGAACGCGACCGCGCGCTCGTGTGGCCATCCGCTTAGCAGTCCATGAGCCAGCGCGCCGCCGAACGCGTCGCCGGCGCCCAGACCGCACAGTACCTGGACCTGGGGCGGCTCGATCAGCCGCTCTCCCTCCGCGCTCGCGAGCAGCACGCCGTCGCCGCCCAGTTTGACGATGGCCAGCTCGATCCCACGCGCTCTCAGCCGGGCCGCGGCCTCGTGGGGGTCGTCGCTGCCCACGGCGACTGCGCACTCCTCGCGGTTGCCGACGGCGATCGTGGCATGGTCCAGCGCCGCCCCGATCCGGGCCGAGGCCTCCGCGCGCGAGGACCAGAAGGTCGGCCGGTAATCGAGGTCGAGCACCGTGTGGCGCCGGCGCCGGCGCGCTTTCAGCATGGCCTCCGCGGTCGATGCGCTCGGCTCATGCGAGAGCGCGCTGCCGGTGATCCACAGGATCGGCACCTCGGTCACGGTGGCGGCGTCGACCTCACCCGGGCGGAGCTGGAAGTCGGGCACGGGCGCCTCGCGCCGAAACAGGAGCTGTGGATCCTCGGGCGGGTCGAGCACGGCGAAGGCCAGCGGCGTCACCGTGCCGGGCTCGACCGACACGAAGCGAGTGTCCACGCCGAAGGCGCGCAGCTCGTTCGTGGCGAGCACCCCAAACGGATCCGCCCCGACCTTGGTGTACACGGCCGCGCGATGACCCAGTCGCGCGGCGGCGATCGCCACGTTGGTGGGGCTGCCGCCGACCGCCTTGCTGAAGCTCCGCGCCGCGTCCCAATCGGCCCCGAGCTGGTCGCAGTACAGGTCGATGCTGATCCGGCCCACCGTCAGCAGCTCGAGCTCGGAAGCCATCGACGGATCAAGCCGGCGAGCGGGCCTCGGCGGCCAGCTCCTTGGCGACCTCTTTGACCTCCGGGTCGCTTGCCCGCTGGAGCTCGTGGCTCAGCTGCTCGAGCTCGGCGCCGCCGGCCATCAGCGAGGTCAGCTGTTCGAGCGAGGTCTGCGACTTGGCATGGGAGCCGAGCATCCGGCCGCGCTTGAGCAGCACGAACCGGTCGCCGACCGGAAAGGCGTGGTGCGGATTGTGGGTGATGAAGATCACGGCGCGACCCATCGACCGCGCCTGAACCACGTACTTGAGCACGATCCCGGACTGGCGCACGCCGAGGGCCGACGTAGGCTCGTCGAGGATCAGGACCTTGGCCCCGAAGTACACGGCGCGGGCGATCGCCATCGCCTGGCGCTCACCGCCGGACAACGTTCCCACCGTCTGATCCGGGTCGCGCACGTCGATGCCCATCTTGGCCATTTCCTCGCGCATGATCCGGCGGGCTCCCTTGATGTCCATGCGCTGGAGCGGTCCCCAACCGCGCGTCGGCTCGTTGCCCAGGAAGAAGTTGCGCCATACCGACATCAGCGGCACCGTGGCAAGGTCTTGGAACACGGTCGCGATTCCGCGCGCCCGCGCGTCGCGGGGGCCCGCGAAGCTCACCGCCTCGCCGTCGAACAACACCTCGCCCTTGTCGGGCGTGTGCACGCCTGACAGGATCTTGATCAGGGTCGACTTGCCGGCGCCGTTGTCTCCGAGCACGCACGTGACCTCGCCGCCGTACACCGCCAGGCTGACGTCCTCGAGCGCATTGACGCTCCCGAAGTACTTGGAGACCGACCGAACCTCGAGCGCGGGCACTGCGCCGTTCGTCTTGGGTTCGACTTTGGGCGCCTTCGCCTGCGCCTCCGCGTCAGCGGAGGCCGCCCTTGTCTCGTTCATGTCCGATGCTCCTTCGCTCATCGCCGCGCCTTCATTGCCCGTCGATAGATCATGGTGTTGACCGCCACCGCCAGGAACAGGATCACGCCCAGGAACGCGAAGTCCCAGGAGCTGTCCCAGCCGGCATAGATCACCCCTTCGAACGCCATCCCGATGATGCAGGCGCCGAGCGCCGCGCCGATCGCCGAGCCGTAGCCGCCGGTCAACAGGCAGCCGCCCACGACCGCCGCGATGATGTAGAAGAACTCGTAGCCGACCCCCTGCTCGGACACGGCGGAGGACGCCTGGGTGAAGGAGATGATCCCGACCAGCGCCGCCGCCAGCGCCGTCGCCACGAACAGCAGGACCTTGGTCCGGTTGACCGGAACGCCCACGTTGCGGGCCGCGTTCTGATCCCCGCCCGAGGCGAAGATCCAGTTTCCCAGCGTCGTCCGGCTGAGCACCCAGGTGCCGACGATCGTCACCGCGATGAACCACAGAATCGCGGTCGAGTAGCCGCTCGGCAGCGCCCCGCTCGAGAAGAACGAACTGCCGAAGATCGACTTCGCGCTGCGCAGGCCGGCGGGATGCGCCTGGGTGACGGTGATCTGCGTACTGCCGCTGTTGAGCAGCAGCAGCCCACCCGTGCTGGCGCCGCGCAGGACGAAGAACGTGGCCAGCGTGACGATGAAGCTGGGAAGCTTCGTCAGGACAACGATGTAGCCGTTGATCAGCCCGATCGCAGTGGCGAACGCCAGCGTGACGATGATGGCGAGCCAGGTGTTCACGTGCCACTTGCCGACCAGCAGCGCCATCACGATCGCGGTCACGCCGGTCATTACGCCAGCCGACAGGTCGAACTCCCCGCCGATCATGAGCAGCCCGACCGGCACCGCAACGATCCCGAAGAACGCCGCCTGTTGGGTCCACGCCGCCAGACCGGTCTGCTTCAGCCACAGATGGTTCCCGCTCGCGTCGGTGATCGCGAACAGCACGAACACGGCCAATGCGGCCAGCAGCGAGCCGAGCTCCGGGCGCCTCAGCGTGCGGGTGAGCCGGCTGATCGGAACCAGTCGTTCGTCTTGCACCGGGGTTGCGGGCGGCGTTGTCATCGGCGGTGAGGTGGCACTCATTGTCCTGGGGAGGGGTTCCTGGGTTACGGGGTCGGGGGAGGGGGTTCCTGGGTTACGGGGTCGCCACCGGGCGGGAGTGGCTCCCGCCCGGTGACCTTGTATGTGTCTGCTTATCCGGGTCGGTCTCCCGTGTTGCGACGCCGCGGCCTCAGTCCTGCCCGGCCGCGATCGCCGCCGAGACCTTGCCGATGTTCGATTTGGTCACGACCAGCGGCCCGCTGGCGACTGTGGTGCCGCCGCCCACGGTCTGGCCGTTCTTCCGCTTGTACAGGTCGAGGAACACGATCGGCAGGTAGCCCTGGAGGTACTGCTGCTGATCGATCGCGAATGCCATCCCACCTTTGGTGATGTCTTGCTGGACGGCTGTGTTCAGGTCGAACGTCGCGACCTTCGGCTTGCTCGTCGGCTTGTCGGTGACCAGCTGTGTGCCGATCGCGTTGTTCAGCGCCATCACCCCGTTGATCCCGGGATGGGCCTGGAGGTAGGAGACGACCTGTTGGTCCGCCTGCACCGGGTTCGATTGGGCGTTGGGAGTGGAGAGGGTCAGCTCGGTGCAGGCCGGTCCGCTCGACCGCGCATTCCCGGACTTGCACTGCTGGCCCACCCCGAGCCCCTGCGCGATGCCGTTGCAGCGGTCGAGCAGGTTCTGTCCCGACTGGTGAAGGATGCACAGGACGTTGGTCGCGCCGAGCTTCTTGAACGCGACGCCCGAGGCCTGGCCGGCGAGCTGCTCGGGCTGACCCACGCAGGTGAGGGCGCCGCTCGCCGCGATGTCGGTGTCGTCGCAGCCCGCGTTCAGCAGCACGACCGGGATCCCGGCCGCCGCCGCCTTCGCCAGCGTCGGGTTCATCAGGGCGGGATCGTGGTCGGACACCGCAATCCCGTCCACATGCGCGTTGATCGCGTCCAGGATCTGAGCGTTCTCGGCGTTGTCGTCGGGCTGCGCCTGACCCTGCTGCTGGGATCCGTACGTCTCGGTGAGCGTGCACCCAAGATCCGCGGCGGCGTCCTTGGCACCCTTGTACACGACGCTCCAGAAGCTGCCGTTGTCACCGTGGGTGATCAGCGCAAACTTGTAGGAACACGCCTTGTTGCCGGTTCCGGCCGCGATGTTCACCGCGCTGGTGGTCGATCCACCACTCGAGCTCTTGCTCGAGCTGCTCCCGCACGCCGCCACCAGCAGGGCCGCGACACCCATAGCGACGACGATGCCGATACAGCGGTGCAGTCGTCTCATCGATTCATCTCCTCCGTCGTCCGAGCCGAGTGGTGAAGGAAGGCGATGCTCTCGCGAGCGTCGCGCATCGGCCCGCCGGCCACCGTCGGCTCATCCCCGGTGATGGCGGTGTCCTGCTCGAGCACGAGCCATCCGTCGTACCCGTGTCCCTGCAGGGCTTTCATGACCTCGGCGATCCGGGCATCGCCCTTCCCCAGCGCCGTGAACAAGCCTTCTCTGGTCGCGCTCAGCAGCGAGCGCCGTCCCGCCCTGACGTCGGCTGCGAGTCCCGCCTTGACGTCCTTCAGATGCGCGTGCACGACGCGCTCTCCGTACTTTTGGGCGAACCGCACCGGATCCGTCCCTCCGATCAGCAGGTGCCCGGTGTCGAGGCACCAGCCGACCTCGACCACCTCGAGCGCGCGCTCCACCTGCTCGGCGCTCTCGATCAACGTGCCGGCGTGTGGATGCAGCGCGACGTCCATCCGGAACTCGTCCGCGGCGAGCGACTCGATCGCGCTCAGGTGCTCGGCCAGCCGCGCCCACCCGTCGTCGTCCAGGGCCTGCGGAGTGCCCCAGTCCTCATCCTGCACCGCAGCGAGGACCAGCATCCGGCCTCCCGCCTGGCTCATCACCCCTGCCGCCCGCCGCGTCTCCGCGATCGCCTGATCGGCCTCGCGCTCGTGCAGCACGAGCGGAACGAACCCCCCGACCAGGGTCAAGCCGTACCGGTCGAGCATCTCGACCAGGGCCTTCGGGTCCTCGGGGAGGAATCCCGGCGGCCCGAGCTCGGTGCCGCGCATGCCGAGCTCGGCCATCTCGCGCAGCACGGTGTCGGGCGCGGGCATCACGCCCCAGCCGGGCACCTCGCACGCGCCCCACGAGATCGGCGCTCCGGCCACCCGCTCGGCGAGCGGGACCGTGCGACGGCTCGCCCGTGCGTGCGTCGCCTGCATCGTGTGTGGATCCTCTCCTCGGTGTTTAGATCGCTCCATCCCCGGTGGCTGTTAGAGCGCTCTAACGGCTGAGTCGGGTGACTATACCCAGTGGCTTCCCGCGAAGTCAAGGGTGCTGGCGCGGTCCGCCCACCCGCGCAGGTGGCCGTGCTGGCGGCCCCGCACACGCGCCGACACCGCCTGGTTTCCGCACCCGCACCGACCGGCACGCGGCCACCCCACACGCGGCGACACCACCGCGTGCCCACACGCACCGACACCACCGCGTCTGCCACGCACACCGACACCCTCGCGCCCACCCCGCACGCGCCGAACACCACCGCCGATCCCGACGCGCACCTACACCCTCGCGCCCACCGCCCACCTGCGCGCGTCGGCACCCCGAACGCGGTAGAGCGCGCTAACAGAATTGCAATATTGTCGCGCTCTAAGTAAGGTCCGCCCGCGATGTCCGCCTCGCCGCGCAGTCCCGCCTCCCGTCCGCGCGCTGGCGGTCCGGTGTCGCGCCGCGCCGCCCGCACCCCCCTCGCGGCGGATCCCCTCTCGCGCCGCGCGCCCACAATGGAGGACGTTGCCCGCGAAGCCGGCGTCTCCCGCGCACTCGTCTCGTTGGTCATGCGCGAGCGCCCCAACGTCAGCGACGAACGGCGTCGGCGGGTGCTGGACGCCGCCGCGCGGCTCGGTTACCGGCCCAACGCCATGGCCCGTAGCCTGGCCAGCCGGAGGACCAAGACGGTCGGTGTGATCCTCGACGACCTGCGCAACCCATTCTTCGCCGAGATCGCCGGCGGCGTCGAGGAGCTCGCCTCCGAGGTCGGCTACCAGCTGCTGCTCGCGGCCGGCGGCCGGCAGGCCCGGCGGGAGCGCGCCGCGTTGGCCGCGCTGCTCGAGCACCGCGTGGGCGGGATGATCCTGGTCAGCCCCCGCCTGCCGGCCGGCGAGATCGCGGCCGCGGCGTCCGAGGCGCCCATGGTCATCGTGGGGCGCGCGGTGCGCGGCGTCAACGCCGACAGCGTGCTGATCAACGAGGCGCACGGCACCGGCCTGGCGCTCGACCACCTGGTCGGGCTGGGCCACGAGCGGATCGCGCACGTCGACGGCGGCAGCGGCGCCGGCGGCCCCCAGCGCCGGTCGGCCTACCTGCGCGAGATGCGCACCCGCCGACTCGGACGCCACGCGCTGGTCATCCCCGGCGACTTCACCGAGGAGGCGGGGGTCATTGCCGCCGGCGAGCTGCTGCGTCGGCCCGAGCTCCCCACCGCCATCTTCGCCGCCAACGACATGGTCGCCGCCGGCCTCCTCGGCGGGCTTGACCGCGCCGGCGTCGAGGTCCCCCGCGATGTGTCGATCGTCGGCTACGACAACATCTCGATCGCCCACCTCGCGCATGTGTCGCTGACGACGATCGACCAGCCGCGGACCGAGATGGGCCGCCTCGCCCTCGAGCTCCTGCTCGACCGGATCGACAACCGACGCGCCAACGAGATGCGCTTGCTCGAGCCCTCGCTGGTCGTGCGCTCCACCACGGCGCCACCGCGCACGGTGGCGGCCCCCGCGGTGGCGGCCCCCGCCGTGGCGGCGCTGGCCTGACCACGCGCAGCTCCCGCATGCCTAACTCGTCACGGCCAGATGATCGCGCCTCGAGTGTCGTGCTATGCAGGTGCGAACCATGTGGCCGTCATCTCCCGAGCAGCTGATCGAGGCACAGATAGCGCTCGCCGGCGCGGAACCGGAGCCATGGCGCCCGCCCTCGACCCTCGCCCGCACGCCGTGGTGTCCGCCCATGGCTCTCGGTCATACGCCGGAGCACCTCGACCCTCCTCACCTCGCCATCGGCGCCTGCGCGATCGTGTTCCCCCGCGGCCTCACCGGCCGCGGCGCCCCGGGCGATCCGGCCTGGGCCGCGGCTGCCGTGCTACTACGACGACGTGTCGTAGCCGAGGCGACGGTGAGCGGCAGGGCTGGCGGTCCGTACCTGCCCGGACTGCTCGCCTTGCGCGAGGGCCCGTGCCTGGAGGCCGCGGTGCGTGCCCTGCCGGTCGAGCCCGACGTACTGCTCATCGACGCCACCGGGCGCGACCATCCTCGCCGTGCCGGCCTGGCCCTGCATCTCGGCGCCATCACCTGCCTCCCTACCGTGGGCGTCACCCACCGGCCGCTGCTCGCTGACGGCGCGTGGCCGGAGGATGTGCGCGGCGCACGAGCCCCGCTGTCACTCGACGGCAGCGTGGTCGGCGTGTGGCTGCGGACCAGGACCGGCGCGCGCCCGCTCGCGGTTCACCCTGGCTGGCGCACCTCGCTCGAGGCGGCGATCGACGTCGTGCTGATCGCGTCGCTCGGTCATCGCACGCCCGAGCCGCTGCGATATGCCCGGCACCGCGCGCGCATTGCGCGCGCAAATGGGTAGCTTGTCGTGCGTCAAGCGCGTTCACCATGAGCGCGCGTCCAACACTCACCCGGGACACGAGCGTGCATGCACAATGCCAACGCTGGCGAGCATTGCCTTCGGCAAGTAGGGTGCGTCGGTCCATCACACAAGGAGGAAGGAATGCCCCAGGCAAGAAGCAGCGGATCGAGCTCGGGTAGCTCGTCGGGCGGCAGCCGGTCTTCGCGCTCGAGCGGCACCCGGTCAAGCAGCAGCCGGTCGAGCGGTAGCCGTTCGAGTGGCGCGGGGCGCAGCAGCAGCGGCGGCGGCGCGACCGGCTCTCGGTCCACACGTTCTTCCAGCGCGCGCACGTCGCGCTCGACCGCGGCGCGCGCCGCAGAGTCCGCGAGCGCGAGCGCGTCGCAGGCCGCGAGTGCAGCCGATGCGCGGGTCGAGGCGGTGGCTCAGCGCGTCCGCAAGCTGAACGAGCGGATCATCGAGGAGAGCAGGACGGCGGGCGAGGCGACGCTGACAGCCTACGAGAAGGCGCTCAAGGCGATCGCAAGCTCGCTCGAGCGCGGCCCCGGTAAGAGCGACGTCGAGTGGATCTCCTCGCTCGCCACGACGCAGGCAAAGTGGATCCGCGACGTGACCACGGCGTGGACGTCGGCCGCGCGCGGAATGCTGAAGTAGGAGCCCCTGTTCTCTTCACCTAGCCGCCTCTCCGCGCGTCACTCGTCGCGTCTTGATGCGAGCCGGTCCGCGGTCGCCGGTCGCCGGTCGCCAGGGCGTGGGCGTGCACGCCTAAGTGGCCGCCGCCGTAAGTACGGCCGCGACCACTAAGCAACGCGACCGGCGCGGTCGCCAGCACAGCGCCGGCCGCGGCGATCAGCGCACCGGATCGCTGCTTGTGCGCAAGCGGACAAAAGCCCGCCGCTCCCGCGATGGGTGTTACGTCGCGCCGAGCGCAGCCGCGATCTCGTCGAGTGCCGCCCGCTCCGGACCGCTGATCGCCATGCCGTCCTCGCGATGGGCGTTGGCCACCTTTTCCGCAAGCGTCAGCACGAATCGCCTATACGCTTCGATCTCCTCCGGCGTGGCCTTGCGCTCGAGTACGGCGATGGCCTCGCGCACATGGTTCAGCCCGTTGGCCTTGAGTTCGTCGAAGGAGTGAAAGCGGGTGTGATCGATCTCCGGCTTGGCCGACTCGATCTCGTCGAGCAACTCGCTCTGGCCGTGCTCCTTGCGCGCCTCGGCGTACGCCTTCGCGAGCGCGAACGTCTCGCGGAATGTCCCGCCGCTGTCGGCCGCGGCGACGATCACGCCGGCGCTCGGCGGCCCCTCGAGTACGGTCTTCCACTCCTGGTCGGTGAAGTCGGCTTTGCTAGTCATCTGCTCTCCTCTCGCTGATTCACTGCGCCACGTCCAGCACCGCGCCACCGGGGATCGCCGCGATCAACGCCTCGGTGTCGGCCTCGAACACCGCGTGCGGCGTGCCGGCCGCGCACCAGACGGTGGCGAAGCGACGCAGCGACTGGTCGATCAGCGTCTCAAGCGGGCGCTCGTGCCCGAGCGGCGGGATCCCGCCGATCGCGAAGCCGGTGCGGGCGCGCGCCTCATTGGCACTGGCCGGCCGTAGCCCGAGCCGCTCCGCGGCGACCCGCCGGTCGCCCGCGCACAAGACCATCACCGGCTCCTCGCTGCGCATGAACACGAGCGACTTGACGATCTGACCGACCTCGCACCCGACGGCTGCGGCCGCCTCGCCGGCGGTGCGCGTCGACTCCGGAAGCACCTCGACCGAGACATCGAGACCGAGCGTGTGCAACCGCTCCTGGAATCGAGCGGCCGTGGGATGCAGGACCGTCACGAGCGCAGCTCGCCCGGGTCGAGGTCGGGCGGCATCGCGAGCTCCTGCGGCGATACGGGGCTCTGGTCATCCCACGCCTTGAACGCCTCGCCGTCACGGCCCTGATGCTCGGCGGCGCCGCCTAGGGCCAGCAGGACCAGCCGGCCTGGGCCACGGTTGACCAGCTGACGCCGGATCTGGGGCGCCACCCGGATCAGCTCCCCCTTGCCGAGCTCGCTCGCATCGCCCTCCAGCAGGAGCGTCAGCGTGCCCTCGAGCACGAGGTACACCTCCTCCTGCGCCCGGTGGCGGTGAATCCGGCCGCGCTGTCCGGGCTGCAGCACGATCTGATTCATCCCGAACGAGCTCACGCCCAGCTGGCGGCGCAGCGGCAGGAAGCGCTCGCCGGTGTCCGGATCCAATCGCGTGGTGGTCGTGCCGTCTTCCACACCAGGGATCTTTGCAGCCCGCGCCGAGCGGCGCCCTCGCGGACGTCCCATCACGAATACGGTGGCGACCACTAGACTTCGTGTGGTCGCTGATGGAACCATCTGCCGACCGTGACGTCAGCCGCGGGCTGTTCCTGGCCCCGTTTGACGAGCTGGCGGACCCGCTCGTACTCGTCGAGCTGGCTCTGGCCGCTGAAGCGGGCGGCTGGGACGGGGTGTTCCTATGGGATCACATCGTCTACCGGCCGCCCGTGCGTGCCGTGGCCGACCCGTGGGTGGCGCTGAGCGCGATCGCGGCCCGCACGGAGCGCCTGCGCCTGGGTCCGATGGTCACGCCGCTCTCGCGCCGGCGCGTGCAGAAGGTGGCCCGCGAGACGATCACGCTCGACCACCTCAGTCGGGGCCGCCTGACCCTCGGCGTCGGCGTCGGCAGCAGCAATCCGGCCGAGGTGGAGCCTTACGGGGAGGTCGTCGATCCGCGCGAGCGGGCGCGGTTGCTCGACGAGGGCCTGATCCGGCTGGCCGCGTTCTGGAGCGGCGAGTTCGAGCCACGTCCGGTGCAGCAGCCGAGGATCCCGGTGTGGGTGGCGGCTCGCTGGCCGAACCGTCGTCCGGTTCGGCGGGCGCTCGCCTGGGACGGGGTGTTCCCGATCGAGCTCCCAGGACCGGACGCGCTCGCGGGGCTGGCCGGTGAGATCGAAGCGCTGCGGCCGGCCGGTTCGGCGCGGTTCGACCTCGTGGTGGAGATCGAACCCGGCGAGGCGGTCGGCCCGTGGGCGCAGGCCGGAGCGACCTGGGTGCTCACCGGCTTCGGCCCCCAGCCGACGGTGGCCGGCGTGGTGCGGGAGATCAACGCCGGGCCGGGCGGGTAGGCCCCGCGCCGGCCCCCCGCCGTCGCGATCGGGAAGCCTGGTCGAGAAACGCAAGACACATACTTGTGTTTCTCGACCAGGCTTCGATTTGCCAGCCGTCACGCGGCGCGATCGGTGCCAAGTTCGAACCTGCGCTTGATACGTTGAGTTGGTGGCCGCCACCGAAGCCCGTACGACCGGCCCCGAGTCGGCCATCGGCGTCCCGACTCCCCGTCGCGACTCCGAGCCGAAGGTCCGCGGCGCCACCAAGTACGCCGCCGACCTGCCCGTGTCCGGGTTGCTGCACGCCCGCCTGCTGCTCTCGCACGAAGCCCACGCGCTGATCAAGTCGGTCGACACCAGCGCGGCGAGATCCGCTGCCGGCGTCGTGGCGGTGCTGACCGCAAGCGATCTCCCGATCGTGGCCACCGGCCCCCAGCGCTCGCGCGAGCCGCTCGCTCGCGAGGAGATCGTCTACGCAGGCCAACCGATCGCGATCGTCGTGGCCGAGTCAGAGGCGCTCGCCGCCGACGCGCTCGAGCTGATAGGGGTCGAGCTCGAGAACCTCGAGGCCGTGCTGGACCTCGAGGCTGCCGCCCGGCCGGGTTCGCCACTCGCCCGGGTGCGGACGAGCGACGACCAGGGCGGCTCGGACGTGGCCGATGCGCACGCGTCGGTGTCCGCCGGCGACGAAGGGCCGAACGAGGAGCTCTCCGAGAACGTGCTCGGCCAGGTGCGCGTGGCCAACGGGGACGTGTCCGCCGCGCTGGCGGCGAGCGACATCGTGGTGCGCGCGCGCTTCCAGACGCCGTGGGTCTACCAGGGCTATCTCGAGCCGCAGACAGCGACCGCCTGGTTCGACCCCGAAGGCAACCTGGTGATCAGCACCTCGACCCAGGCCGCCTTCAACACCCGCGACGAGATCATCGAGCTGTTCGGGCTGGCCGCCGACCGGGTGCGGGTCCGCGCCGCGCCGCTGGGTGGCGGGTTCGGCGGCAAGCTGCTGATTCCCGACCCGCTGGCCGCCGGCGCGGCGATCGTCCTGCGCCGGCCCGTGCGCCTGGCCATGACCCGCAGCGAGGACTTCGCCGCCGCCAACCCGGCCGGCGCCGAGGTGCTCGATGTCGAGCTGGGCGCCGACCGCGAGGGGCGCCTGACCGGCATCCGGACCCGCGTCCTGTCCGATCGGGGATCGACCCGGGACTTCGGCGTCGAGGCGATCGCCGCCATGCTGACGGCCGGCCCCTACCGATGGCAGGCCCACGAGCTGACCGGCTACGGGGTGGCCACCAACCGAGTCACCTTTGGCGCCTACCGGGCGCCCGGCGCACCCCAGGCGGCGTTCGCGGTCGAGTCGCTGCTCGACGAGCTGGCCGAGCGACTTGGCCTCGACCCGCTCGAATTGCGACTGCGCAACGTTCTGGTGGCCGGCGATCGGACTGTGGCCGGCCAGGAGCTGATGGTGTTCGGTGCCCGCGAGTGCCTGGAGCGCGTGCGCGATCATCCGCTCTGGGCCCGCCGCGAATCGCTTCCGTCCGGCGAGGGCATCGGCGCATCGATCGGCTGGTGGCCCGGCGGCTATGAGCCGGCGTCCGCCGCCTGCCGCCTCGACTCCGACGGACGGGTGACGATCGTCACCGGGGCGGCCGACATGACCGGCGTCGAGACGAGCTTCGCTGCCATCGCCGCCGACACGTTCGGCGTGTCGCTCGATCGGGTCCGGGTCGTCTACGCGGACACCGCCAGCGCCCCCTACGCCGGTATGAGCGGCGGCAGCAAGATCACCTACACCGTCGGCCGCGCGGTCGAGATGGCCGCGCGCGAGGCGCGCGAGCGGCTGCTCGACGTCGCCGCCGAGGAGCTCGAGATCTCGCCCGAGGACCTGGAGATCGTCGACGGTGCCGTCCAGCCGGTGGGCGTCCCGGCCAAGGCGATGGCGCTCGAGCAGCTCGCCGGCAAGGTGCTGACGTTCGGCAGCCCGTATCCGCCCGTCGAGGGCCTCGGCCGCGTGTCGCTGCCGGCGGCTCCGCAGGCCGCCGCCCATCTGTCGCACGTGCGAGTGGACCAGGAGACCGGGGCGGTGAGCATCCTCGGGCACGTGATCGCCCAGGACGTGGGTCGCGCGCTCAATCCGGCGCTGGTCACCGGGCAGATGCAGGGCGGTGTGGCGCAGGGCCTCGGGTGGGCCCTGCTCGAGGAGCTGTCCTACGACGAGCACGGCCAGCCCGCCACGGGATCCTTCGTCGAGTACGCGATGCCTACCGCCGGCGGGGTTCCGGGCATCGACACCGAGATCGTCGAGGTGCCGGCGCCCGAGGGGCCGTTCGGGGCCAAGGGAGTCGGCGAGGCGCCGGTCGTAGGCGTGGCCGCCGCGGTGGCCAACGCGATCGCGGCCGCCACCGGCGGCGTGCGCATGCGCCGGCTGCCGATGAGCCCCGAGCGGGTTTGGCGGGCGCTGGTCGACTCCGACGGTCGCGGCGGCTGAGCGGCATTCCGCGACGAGGATCGCGTCGAGGCGCTGCAGGTGGGGCCGTAGGACCGACGCAGCGGCGCCGGTCCCTGGGCGCGATCAGCGGCTGGAGATCAGCGGGCTACCTGCGCGAGCTGGGCACGCCACTTGGCCAATTGGGCGCGCTGGCAGGCGGCGCACGTGCCCACGTGGGCGGTGTGGCCGCACGCCTTCGCTGCCTGACCAAACTGGACGCGCACGCTGACTGCGCTGATGACAGGAGCTGGGGTGCTTAGCATGATGATGATCCCGGTCTCGTTGGGCTCGAGAACTGACTTCTGAGCCCTTTATCGGCCGCGCCGGCTCTGGGTGTAGCGCGACTTCGCATGTCTACCCGGAGCCGAGGAAACTAGGCGCGTCGGGGCGTCGCGAATGCGTAAAGATCGCCTTCTCGGCCCATCACTGCCGTCCTGTAGCGTTACACCGACGAGGGGCATCCACATGAGCCGGCAACCCACCATCGAGACGGGCGCCGAGCCTCGGCGGACGAGGGTCGTGCAGACGCCCGCGGAGCTCAAGGAGGTCATCGCCGCCGAGCGGACGGGTTACCCGTTCGTGGTGTGGCGGACCGAGGAAGGCGCGCAACGGCTGCTGCTGCTCGACCAACAGCGCTGGCGGGTGACGATCGGTCGCGACCCGACCGCCGACATCTCGTTGCCCTGGGATGCCGAGGTCTCGCGCACCCATGCGCTGCTCGAGCAGGTCGGGCGTGGCTGGACGCTGGTCGACGACGGCCTCTCACGCAACGGGTCGTTCGTGGACGGGGTGCGCGTGATCGGGCGCCGGCGCCTGCGCGACAAGGACCGGCTCGTGTTCGGCGCCACCCCGGTGACCTACCGCGAGACGACGGGCGGCATCACGCAGACCGCCTCGGCCATCGACACGCCCGCGGCGATCCCGCTCACGCCGATGCAGCGCAAGGTGCTGATCGCGCTGTGCCGCGCGGTGCACGACTCCGCCTCCGCCACGCCGGCCACCAACCGTCAGATCGCCGAGGAGGTTTACCTGACCGTCGACGCGGTCAAGGCCCACCTCCGCGTGCTGTTCGACCGGTACGGCTTGAGCAAGCTGCCCCAGAACGAGAAGCGCGCGCGCCTGGTGGCGGCAGTGCTCGAGTCCGGCGTGCTCGCGCCGCGCGACTTCTGAGCGCGGTCTCGGGTTCGCCCCGCCAGGTGTGAGACAACCACCCTAGGGGTGGCTGTAATCGCCGCCTGGCGGCCTTACCTTTTCGCCATGACGAAGAGCCACTCGCGGACACAGTCGGAAGCCAAGACTCGGGGGCAAGGGGGCGGCTTCCCCAGGAAAGGGTCCGATCGAGGGACGACATGGGCTGGGGGCCGGAAACGAGACATGGGGGCCATACGGGGCCGGGAACAGAACACGGGGGCCATACGGGGCCGGGAACAGAACACGGGGGCCACATACGGGGGCCGTGGTGGAGCGGTCGAAGCCCTTCCGGAGCGGGGATACACGATTCACGTCGGGTCTCTCCCAGAGCTTCGGGGGTTGCTCTAACCGGAAGGGCACCATCCGCCGGGCATGGACGCTCGATGCCGCAAGCCGATCATGTGTGCTGTGATGCAGCCGCGTGATCGGCGTGCGGCGCCAGACTCAGATCTACCTCGATGGTTCGGTCAGCTGATGCTCAGGCCGGCGAACGTCGCGGTCGTCGTCCACGTCGGCAACCCCGAGGCATGGAAGATGCCGACGTCCTGGTTGCCGGCCGAAGCCGCGGCCGCCACCGTGACGGTGTCGACGGGCCGCCAGGTGACGCCTCGATCGGTCGAGTAGTAGCCGGTGTACGTGCTCCCGCTGCGCATCAGCCGCAACGCCACCGGCACGTGGGCGATCACGTTCGGGACTGTGGCGCGCGAGTCGACCTCCCGTCCGCCCAATGCGTTCCACGACATGACGATCGTCCCGCTACCGCTCACGAACAGCACCACGCCCGCGGGCGATCCGGCCGGTGCGCTCATCGCGTCCCGTTCGATCAGCCCCGCACCCCCCGCGGTTCCGCCAGCGGGATCCGAGGTGACCGTCACCTGCACGGTCGACGAGGCGGCGGCGCGCTGGCGCTCGTAGATCGCCGCGTAGGAGTCGGTCGGCGGCGCGCCTGCGGGCTGCAGCACGCCGGCTCCCCTGGCGCTGATCGCGAACGCGCCGTCCCGTGCGCCGAACGTCGCGGCGTAGCCGGTGGTGTCAGCCGTCTCGAACGGCCGCGGCACCGGCGCGAAGACCCGCTCGCCGAGGCTTGCCGACACGCTGCCGTGTACTTCGTGCGGCGGGTCATACGCGGCGGTGCCGGCGAGACGCGCGAGCGTGACCGGCGGACCGGAGCCCGGCGCGCTGACGCGATAGGTCACCGTGAATCGGTGCCCGGCGGGTACGCGGGCGATCCTGGCCCGGCCCAGCCGCTTGATGTGCCAGCCGGGAACGGCCCGGAACGACAGCTTGAGCCCCTTCACCGGGAACACGCCGTCGTTGGCGAATGTCTCCTTGACCGTGGTCGAGCCTGCGAGGTTCAGCGCGGCGGCGGCCGGCGTGAGCGAGAGCACGATCTGCGCCGGGATTCCGCGCGGGCGCCCGGCCGGCCTGACTCGGTACATCACGACGCCGTGTGCCGGGACGAACGCGCTAATCGAGCGGCCGGTCTCGGTCACGGCGCCCGTCCACAGGTCCTGCAGGCGGTACGCCCGAGCATCCGGCAGCCCGACGGCGCTGGCCGTGGTGGCGATGTCGGCCGCTGTGTTGGTCGAGTTGAACAACACGACGGCGCGGTCGCCGTTCTGGAGCGGCTTGGTCAGGACCCACAGCCCGCCTGAGCGCGAGACGGGAACGCCCTGCGTACCGAGCGGATCCTGGTCGACGGCAATCACGTTGCGGTTCTCGTAGATGGTCAGCGCGGCGGGCGACAGTCCGGCGATGTTCGTGCTGGCGATCAGCGGCGCGGCCATCTCGGCCCACAGGCTGAACTCAGACCGATACTCGATCAGGCTGCTGCCGCCGTTGCCGATCTGGAGCAGATCTGGATCGTTCCACGCTCCGGGCCGGGCGTCGCCGAACAGGTCGACGGTGCCCTCGAAGTTCACCAGCATCGAGCCGAAGTTGTCCTGGATGTCGGTGGTGGTGCGCCAGAGGTTGGCGATCGGACCGCTCCACGCCCAGGGATCGTCGCCCGGATCCGGGTTGCACGTGGAGAACACGATCGGACGTCCGGTGGTGGCGAGCGCACTGCTCATCCGCGTGTACAGCGTCTGCTGGACCTGCTGCTCGGTCTCGCCCGGAAAGTCCCCGAACGGGATGTTGCACCGGTCGTACTTGACGTAGTCCACGCCCCAGGAGGCGAACGTGGCCGCGTCCTGAGCCTCGTGGCCGAAGCTTCCCGGCAGGTGCGCGCAGGTGGCGGTGCCGGCGTCCTCGTAGATGCCGAGCTTCAGTCCGAGGCCATGCACGAAGTCGGCCACCGGCTTGATCCCGCCCGGGAACTTGCTCGGGTCCGCGACCAGGTTGCCGGCGCTGTCCCGGCTCGAGGCCATCCAGCAGTCGTCGATGTTCACGTAGTCGTAGCCGGCGGCCTTCAGACCATCGCTGACCATCGCCTGGGCGGTCTGCTCGACCAGCTGGGCGTTGACTCCGCAGAAGGCCGAGTACCAGTCGTTCCATCCCATCGGCGGGGTCTGGGCAAGACCGTTGCTCTCGGCCGTGGCGACCGGAACCAGGGGGCCGGGAGCGAGTGCGGCCAAGCATGCTGCGGCCATCAGGCAGGCGGCGAGCGTCCAGACGCGGCGGCGGCGCAGGGGCATACGATGCCCGTCTGTTCGGCGCTTCCGGGCGCCTGTCCTCCCTCTCCCACGCCTTAGCCCGTGCGATTCTCCGATCAGACTCGAGGCCGTCAACTCGTACAAGAACGGGCCCTATCTGCTCGATACGACGGCCAGAGCGATGAGCTTCCTGGATGCTGTCGGGGCGGACAACATCGAACTCCAGTACGACGTGCTACCACATGCAGCGCATGGAGGGGAACCTGGCCGACACCATCACGCGGCTGCTGCCGCGCATCGGCCATGTCCAGATCGCCGACCCGCCCGGACGGGGCGAACCCGGGACCGGCGAGATCAACTATCGCTTCGTCCTCGACCTCCTCGAGCGAAGCGGCTACCGCGGGTGGGTCGGACTCGAGTACAACCCGTCCACCTCGACCACCGAGGAAAGCCTCGGCTGGATCAGCGAGCTCGGTTATGCCAGGCCTCCGGATTGAGGCAGCTGGCGGGGATCCGTCCGCGGAGTAGCTCGCGCAGGTTGGCCAGCACCGCCTCGGCGGTGCGTCCCAGCCCCAGCTCGGTGTAGGAGCTGATGTGTCCGCTCAGCACCGTGTTGGGCGCCTGGAGGATCGGGTCATCGGGCGGGACGGGCTCGCGCTCGAACACGTCGAGGCCGGCGGCGGCTAGCCGGCCGTGCTCGAGCGCGTGTACGAGCGCGGCCTGATCGATCAGCTCGCCACGCGCGGTATTGACCACGACCGCATGGTTCGGGAGCGCCGCGAGCTGTTCCGCGCCGATCAGCCGACGCGAGGCTGGGTTGGCCGGGGCGTGGAGCGTCAACACGTCGAGCTGCGGCAGCATGGCCTCAAGGTCGCTCAGCTCGACCTGGTATTGCGCGCAGAACTCTTGGTCCGGGTTCGGCTCGAGCGCCAGCACACGGCAGCCGAACGCGCGCAGCCGCCGGGTCACGGCGCGCCCGATCGCACCCAGGCCCACCACGCCCACGGTGGCGCCGGCAAGGTCGCGGGTCGGGCCGTCGCTTCGCCAGGTGCCCGTCCGCACGGCCTCGTCCAGCCGGGGCAGGCGGCGGATGCAGGCCAGCATGAGCGTGAGCGCCATGTCCGCCACCGCCTCGGCGTTGACCCCGGGCGTGGTGATCACGGCCACGCCGGCATCGGTGGCGGCCGCGACGTCGATCGCGTCAGAGCCGGTGCCCCACCTCAGGATCGCGTCGAGCTGCGGCGCCGTCTGGAAGACCTCGCGCGTGTAGGGCTCGCTGCCCGCGATCGTCGCCCAGGCTCCGTCGAGGCCCGCGCCCAGCACCTTTGGCTCGCGAGCGTGCGCGAGCTCGTAGCGAACGACCAGGTCGATCTCGGCGATCTGCTCCAGCTCGGCGCGGATGCGATCAGCGCTCTCGGTGGTGAGGACGACCCGTCGGGTTGCTTCCATCGCTGGCGAGAGTGCCACACCCGCAGCGCGCGAGTCCGCCCCGAGAAACGCGTCCGGGCGGCTGCCCGCGTCCGGGCGGCTCAGTACCAGTCTTCGACCGTGATCGACCACCGCGCGCTGTCCCAGCCCGGCTTGATCACGATCTGGTACGCGCCGGCGCCGGTCTGGAACATCCGCGTCTGCGTATCGCCGTCGTTCAGGCCGAACGACAGATCGGTGGAGTTGTTGCCCACCCCGAGCACCTGGGCGCTGGGGCCGTTGCAGAACAGCACGAAGTCGCAGGTTCCGTCGTAGGACATGCGGTAGACGACCCGCCACTGCGAGCCGCGGATGTGGAACGGGAGCGAGTGCGCACTCCCGGAGCCCGAGAACGAGATGACCGTCTTCCAGGTCGGTGTCTCGGCCACCGAGAGCATCACCGTCGAGTGCACCGACAGGTGGTGGCCGGCCGCGGCGGACTGGCCGGTGACGATCCCCGGCGCCGTGCCCGGGGCCGGCACCGACCTGACCTCGGCCTTCAGGTCGATCCGGTGGAGCTTGACGACGGCGGCGCTCGAGCTCTCGCCCACGAGCTTCGGGACAGCCACCGGCGGCGGTCCTTTGCTTAACACGACCTGGATCACCGAGCCTTCCTTCACCCGGGTGCCGGGGGCCGGCGTCTGGGCCACCACGGTGCCCTTCTTGGCGCGAGCGAAGTGAGATACGAAGTCCGCGCGGACATGCAGACGACGGAGCTTGCCCCCGACCGCCCCCTGCGTCAGTCCGTGAAGCGCCGGGACCGGCACGGTCGGGCCCGCCGACAAGGCGATCGCCCCGGCCACCATCGCGCCAAGCACGGCAAGCGCCAGCGCGAGCGCGCCGATGCTGCGCCGGCGGGCCGCCGGGTTCACGTTCCGACGTGGGGTGAAGCGCGGCGCCACCCTCGTCGAATCGGTCCCCGGCGGGGCGGTATCCGAGCCCCGAGCCGCTTCCGGGTGCGCGCCGGCCCGGGCGTGCGCGTGGGCCAGCTCATCGGCCATCGTCGCGGCGCTCTGGTACCGGTCGGCGGGCTCCTTGGCCAGCGCCCGCGCCACGATCCGCTCGAGCGACCGCGGCGTCCCCGCGGGAAGCGGCGGCAGCGGCTCCTGGACGTGGCGGAGTGCGATCTCGACGGCGGAATCGCCGTTGAACGGCGGATGGCCGGCCAGCATCTCGTACAGCACGATGCCGGCGCTGTACAGGTCGGTGGCGGGGGTGACCGGCAGCCCGCTGGCCTGCTCGGGCGCCATGTATCGCGGGGTGCCCACGATCGTGGCCGTCCCTCCCTCGGTGGTGCCCTCGGCCAGGCGCGCGATCCCCAGGTCGCCCACCTTGACCTGGCCGCGCGTCGAGATCAGCACGTTGGCCGGCTTGATGTCGCGGTGCACGATCTGCTCGGCGTGCGCATGCGCGAGCGCGCGGCAGAGCTGCTCGGCGATCTCGCAGGCGGCCCGCGGCGGGAACCGGCCGCTGCGCCGGAGCCGCGCGGCCAGGCTCTCGCCCTCGACCAGCTCGGTCACGTAGTAGAACCCTTGCTCGGCCTGCCCGACGTCGTAGATCTGGACGATGCCGGGGTCGCTGACGCGGGCCAGCAGCTGTGCCTCGCGTTCGAAGCTCTCGGCCCAGTCGGGGTCCTCGGCCCACCACGGCTTGATCACCTTGATGGCCACGCCGCGGGCGAGCCGACGGTCGTAGCCCCGATACACCCGGCCGAAGGTCCCCTCGCCGATCAGCTCGCGCAGTTCGTACCGGCCGTCGAGCGCGCAGCCCACCAGGTCGGGCGCGTGCGGCACCGGTCTAGGCTCCCCTGGCCGCGCTCAGCTCGCGGCTGATCGTCGCCTTGAACAGGCTCGAATCGACGCCGACCGTGATCAGCCGGAACCCCTGCTTGGCGTAGTGCTCGGCCGCCGCGCCGCCGCCGCAATGCATCCCGGCGATCAGCCCGTTGGCATCGCACACCTGCCGCACGCGCTCGATCGCCTCGGCGAGCGCTGGGCGGTCGACGGTCGGGTCCGCGACCACCGTGCCGGGCGGCAACCCGAGCGCGATCGACAGATCGGAAGGCCCGATATACAGCCCGTCGAGGCCGGGCGTCGCGGCGATCTCCTCGAGGTTGTCGAGCCCCTCGCGCGTCTCGATCATCGCGAAGCACAGCGCCCCGGCTCCGAGATCATCCGGCGAGGCCGAGCCGGCCACCAACTCTGCCCGGATCGGCCCGTACGAGCGCCTGCCGTGCGGCGGATAGCGGCAGGACTCCACCGCCCGACGCGCCCCGGCCGCATCGTCGATCAGCGGCAGGATCACGCCGACCGCACCCACGTCGAGCGCTCGCATGATCAGCCAGGGCTCGTTCCAGGCCAGCCGGGCCAGCGGCGCGGCGCCGGCCGCCTGGGTGGCCTGGAACATCGAGATCATCATCGCCTCGTCGCTCAGGCCATGCTGGAGATCGACGCACACGTAGTCGTAGCCGGCGGCGGCCGCCAGCTCCGCGGTCAGCGAGGTCGGGATCCCGCCCCACAGACCGAACGCAGGTTGGCCGGCCTCCCACTTCGCACGCAGGCGATGGCCCGCCGAGTTCGTCGTCCCCATCGGCGCCAATGGTATGCCCTAGGGCATCTCGATGGCCGGCGCCTCGCCGGGCCGCAGCAGCCCGCGCGGCATCGCGTCCGTCGAGAACGGCGCCGTCACGGTGCCGGCCGCGTCCACCGCGATCAGGCCGCCGGCCCCGCCGCACGCGGCCACCTCGTCCAGCACCGACTGCGCGGCGTCCCGGAGCCCGACTCCCTGCGCCACCAGCGCGCCCAGCAGCCGGGCCGCGCCGGCGCGGACGAACGCCTCCCCCTGGCCGGTGCACGACACAGCCACCCGGCGATCTGCCCAGGTGCCGGCGCCGATCACCGGCGAGTCTCCGACCCGCCCCGGGCGCTGGCCCTGAAGGCCGCCCGTCGAGGTGGCGGCGGCGAGCAGCCCGTCCGCGTCGAGGCACACCGCGCCCACCGTCTCGCCGTCTCCGGTCAGCCGCTCGGCCAGGCGCCGGCGCTGGCGCTCGGTCACGAACTCCGAGGGGTCGCGCTGCGCGAGCCCGCATGCCGCCGCGAACGCGTCCGCCCGCTCCCCGGCCAGCAGCACCTCGGGCTCGTCGAGCAGAGCCGCCGCAGCCGCCACCGGATGGCGCGTGCGCCGTACGAGCGCCACGCCGCCGGCCGCCCGGTCGCTCCCGCGCATCATGGAGGCGCTCAGCTCGACCGACCCGTCCTCGCACAGCACGGCGCCGTACCCCGCGTTCAGCAGCGCGCAGTCCTCCATCGCCATCACGGCGGCCCGGACCGCCTCCACGGCGCCGCCGCCGCGCTCGAGCGCGCGGGCGCCGTCGGCGAGGGCGGCGGCGAGGGCCTCGTGATACTCCGCCGCGCGCTCCCGGAGCTCCGGCCCGAACCCGCCCGCGCCGCCGTGCACGACGATCACGGGCTCGGTCACGGTGCCGGAACGGGGTCGACCAGCTCGGCGAACAGCGCATCGAGCGTCGCCAGAGGATCGGACGTGAGTCCGGTGTGCACATCGGAGGGCTGGATGATCGTGCTCGAGGGCGCCACCAGCCAGCCGAAGCGCTCGGATCGGGGCAGCTTGGCGAGCGCCCCGCCGTCCGGGCTGCCCTCGGCTACCCGCCGCAGCGCCTCGAGGTGTCCGCGAACCTCGGCGGCCGAGACGTCGGGCGCGAGGGCGGCGAGCCGGCGCTCGTCCAGCCCGACCCTGACCCCGAGGAAGTCGCGCTGCCGGCAGAACAGCACGACCCCGGCGTTGAAGCGCTCGCCGCGCTCCACCCGGGGCACCACGCGCAGCACCGCGTAGGAGAACGGGCTACGCGCCGACTCGGGCACGCTCGGCCTCGGCGGCGAATGCCGCGCTCTGCACCCGGCGCAGCAGATATTCCACGTACGTGTCGGCGCCGTCGCCGGCGTACCAGTCCGACGGCACGAGCCCGACCACCTCCGCGAGCAGCGCGCCGTCCACCGCCGGCGCGAGCCGCTCGTGCGCCTTCAGGATCGACCCTGCGCAGGGCAGCAGCACGTGGTCGACGATGAGCGGAAACGGACGCTCGGCGTGCGCCTCCGGATCGAGGCCGCCGTGCTGCAGGTAGAGGGCCGCGCCGTGATCGATCAGCCACAGCCGGTCGTGCCAGAGCAGCATGTTCGGGTTGCGCGGGGTGCGGTCCACGTTGGTGGTGAGGGCGTCGAGCCACACCACGTCCGCCGCCAGGCGCTCGCCGGGCGACCACGGGCATCCCGGCGTGTACGGCAAGGCGCCGGGAAGGAAGTCAACGCCGAGGTTCGAGCCGGCGCTGCCGCTGATCAGGTCCTGGATCTCAGGGTCCGGCTCGGCCGCTCCGAGCACCGGATCGAGCTCCACCTCCACCAGCTCCGGCACGAGCAGACCGACACGCCGGGCCAGTTCGCCGACGATCACCTCGGCCACGAGTGCCCGCAGTCCCTGCCCGGCGCCGCGGAACTTGACGACGTAGAGCCCGTCGTCGTCGGCCTCCACCAGGCCCGGCAGCGAGCCGCCCTCGCGCAGCGGCGTGACGTAGCGGATCGCGGCGACCGACCGCAGCGCGGTGGAGATCGACATGCGCGGAAGGTACGCGGTCGCCTAGCCGACTGCCGCGTAGGCGGCGGCCTCGATATCCGAATGCACCGCCGGCGGCGTGCTGGTCGGCCACAGGCGCTGCGTTAGAACGATCACGCGATCCGGAACAGCGAATCGCGCCGCACCGGCGCTCCGCCGATGGACAGGGTCCCGAGAGCCTCGACGTGCACCTCGTCACCGTGGGCCACGAGGGCGACGAGCCCGGGTACGTCCTCGTCGCCGACGTGCCGCGCGGCAGCGTCGCGTACCTGGTCGAGGCTCACAGGTTGACCGCGGCCATCCCGGTCTCGTCGTAGCGGTCGCCCGCCACCGCCGGCAGCTCCGCCTCGATCCGCTGAAGGTCCTCGTCGGTCAGCTCCACGTCTGCCGCGGCCGCGTTCTGCTCGAGGTAGGTGCGCCGCTTGGTGCCGGGGATCGGGACGACGTCATCGCCTTTGGCCAGCACCCACGCGAGCGCGAGCTGGGCCGGCGTGACCGCCTTCTCCTGGGCGATCTCGGCCACCTTCGCCGCCAGTCTGAGATTCGCCTCGAGGTTCTCGCCGGTGAAGCGCGGTCCATGGCGGCGGAAGTCGTTCGCGTCGAGCTCGTCGGGCGACTTGAAGCGGCCCGAGAGGAAGCCGCGGCCGAGCGGTGCGTAGGCCACGAACCCGATGCCGAGCTCCCGGCAGGTGGCCAGCACGCCGTTCTCCGACGGATCGCGCGTCCACAGCGAGTACTCCGTCTGCACGGCCGTGATCGGGTGGACCGCATCTGCGCGGCGGATCGTGTCGGGCGCCGCCTCGCTCAGGCCGATGTGGCGCACCTTGCCCTGCTCCACCAGCTCGGCCATCGCGCCCACCGTCTCCTCAATGGGCACATTCGGATCCACACGGTGCTGGTAGTAGAGGTCGACGTGATCGGTGCCCAGCCGCTTCAGCGACCCGTCGATCGAGCTGCGGACATGGTCGGCCGAGCCGTCGAGCGCTCCCACGGTCGACATGTCGCCGGGCGTCGCGTCGTCCATCCGGCGGGCGAACTTCGTCGCGATCACGTACTCGTCACGCCGTCCGTTGACCGCCCGTCCGACCAGCTCCTCGTTGGTCAGCGGGCCGTAGAGCTGCGCGGTGTCGAGGAAGTTGACGCCGAGCTCGAGCGCGCGATGGATGGTGGCGATCGCCTCGCCCTCGTCCGCCGAGCCATAGAAGGCCGACATGCCCATGCATCCGAGCCCGAGCGCGGAGACATCGAGCGATCCAAGCTTGCGCGTATTCATGCTGCTCCCGTCGTTGGCGATAGTCGTCCTCTCCCACGATAGGGCGTCGTCAGCGCTTGGCAGATGACTCGCGAATAGCGCGAGTTATCTGCCAGGCACGTCGGTCAGGGCGGAGCGCGCAAGACGCTCACAGCCACGGGCGCAGCCTGGGGGTGTACTCGCCCGATCGCCGGACGCAGCGCTCGTCCGCCTCCAGGCGCGTGATGACCTCGCCCTGTTCCAGCCGGGCGCGGCGCCGACTCTTCTGAGCCTGCACCAGCCACGCCGACCAGCGCCGGCCAGGCGCAACGGCGCGCAGGCGCAGACTCGCTGCCTGCGGGTTACCTCGCATCGGAGGCCCTCCTATTTGATTTGTGTGGTGAGTGAAACTTCGGTGGCGTTCAGCCACGCGGAACTGTCACGTGCGCGTCACTCGCACGTCGCGGTCCGGGGTCACCTCGAGGAGCAAAAAAGGCGACCCGTTGGGTCGCCCTCGCGATGGGTCGGTATTCGCGCCCGGAATCAGGGCGCCGGCCTTCCAGCGAGGGCTGCGTCGTCGTGAATCCATCCACGCACCATGCACTGCGCGAGCATGAATCGCGTCTCGACGACGGCCGGGGAATATGTCTCGATGGAGGTGAACATAGACTCGTCTCCTTGCTGCTTGGCCAGGGGTAACTCACCATCCGGCCGATTACAAGGGGACGCGAGAAATTCATGTCACACGCCACGACGACCGAGTGAACGCACTGAGAAGCGGGATCGCCCGGTAGGATCCGCGGCCGCGGCAGCGCCAAGAGAGGAGATCGAGATGGCCGGTGGGGTCGAGCGGGTCGTGGTGATGGTCCAGGAGAACCACACCACCGATAACTACTTCCGCGGCCTGGCGCCCTTCGGCGCCGCCGTGGCCGGCGACTGGCCGCTCTCGCCCAATCCCCCGGCCAAGGACCAGCCGCACGATCGGCATGCCTACTTCGAGTGGCTGACCGGCGCCGCCACCGGCGAGCACGTCCAGTTCGACACGCGTGCGGTGCTGCCGTACTACCTTCATCTCGCGCTCAGTGGCGCCTTCCTGGAGAACCACTGCGCCGGCTACGGCACCAACTCCACGCCTAACCACCTGTTGATCGTGGGCGGGCAGTCGCCCACGCTGAAGAACCCGTCCGCGCGGCAGACGCCACCGGTGTGGGACATGCCCTCGCTCCCGGGCCTGGCCGAGGCGCACGGCGTCTCGTGGCGCGCCTATGCGGCGTCGAACGACTATCCGGTGGGCTTCTACGCGCAATTGAAGGGCTCACCCAACGTGGTGTCCTCCTCGCAGTTCGTGAGCGACGCGCAGTCCAGCAAGCTGCCCGCCCTGGTGCTCCTGTGGCACAACAGCCCGTACGACGAGCATCCCCCCGCCAACGTCACCGAGGGCATGGACAAGATCTGGCAGTCGGTCGACGCCGTCGTCCGGGGCGGCGGCTGGGACAGCACCGTGTTCATGCTGACCTGGGACGACTGGGGCGGCTACGACGATGACGTGCGGACGCCCGTGCTCGAGTACACGCCGGACAACGTCCAGCTGGCCCTGGGGCCCCGGGTTCCCCTGCTGATGTTCGGCGGGGCGGTCACGCCGGGCATCGACAGTCGCTGGTGCTCGCACGCCAGCATCCCCAAGACCGCGATCGACCTGCTCGGCTTGCCGGCGCTGGGCGTGCCGCGCGCCGACTCCGACCCCGGGCTGGCCGACCTGGTCGATCCCGGCCGCCCGCCGAATCCTCCGCCGACGGCCTACGGAAGCGCGCTCGAGCTCCCGCCGGATCCAGCCCGCCGATCCCGCCGCGTCCCGCCCCGCCGCCTCCGGCCGGCCGGCCCGCGCCGGTCGGCCCGATCATCCTGCGCGACGGCTCGACGCTCCCGCCACCAAACGACGCGCCGCTCCCGCAGCAGCCGAAGCCTCCCAGGGGATGAGAGGCCTGGTCGAGATCGCCGCGGTATATTCCGGTTGCTCGGCAGGTCTGCGGTGAATCGCCCCGTCTAGCCCGGGGCCGCGGCCACCCCAGACCCAGCCATCTCGGCCAGGGCGATCGCCGTTGCCACCGCCGCGTTCAGGCTCTCCACGCCTTCACGCCCACCGGGTATGCGCACCAGCGCGTCGCACTTCGTCCGGGTCCGCTGGCGCAGGCCCTGGCCTTCCGCGCCGACCACGAGCACCGACTGAGGATCGAACGCGGTCTCGCGCAGCGTGTGCTCGCCGCGCTCGTCCAGCCCGTACACCCAGTACCCGTGCCCGCGAAGCGTGTCGAGGCTGCGCGCCAGGTTGATCACGCGGTACACGTCGACGAACTCGGCGCCGCCCACCGCGATGCGGGCCACCTTGGGGGTCAGCTCGGCCGAGCGGTTCTTGAGCAGCAGGATCGCGTCGGCCCCGAAGAAGGCCGCGGTTCGCAACATGGCGCCGAGGTTCTGCGGGTCGGAGATCTGGTCTAGCGCTATGACCAGGCGCCGGTCGGCCAGGCGACCCAACTCGTGCTCGGCGAACACCCGGCGCGGCTTCGCGAACACGCAGACTCCCTGGTGCTTGTCGTCGTCGGTGAGGCCGGTCAGGCGCCGGAACTCGGGCCAGGCCACGAGCTCGGGCTCGACGCCGGCCTGGCGCGCCATGCTCACGAGATCCCCGTGGTACGAGGGCTTCCCGCCCAGGATCACGCGCCTGACGTCCCCCGGGCGTCTGAGGAACACGGCCCGGACCGAGTGCTTGCCGTAGACGAGCTCCACGCCGCCCGGGACTACGCTCGCGACAGGTACCTGCCCTCGCGCGTGTCCACGCGGATCGTCTCGCCCTCGGAGATGAAGAGCGGAACCTGAACCACGACGCCGGTCTCGAGCGTGGCGGGTTTGGTGCCGCCGCCGGAGGCGGTGTCGCCGCGCAGGCCGGGCTCGGTCTCGGTGACCTCGAGGTCGACCGAGCCGGGGACCTGGACGTCGCTCGGCCTGTCGTCGAGAAACAGGACATCGACCTGGTCGCCGGCCTTGATCCACTTGAGCGCGTCCTTGAGCGCGTCGGTGGGCAGGGCGATCTGGTCGTAGGTCTCGGTGTTCATGAAGTGAGCGCCATCGCCGTCGGCGTACAGGAACTGCATGTTCCGGCCTTCGCTGCGGACCGACCGCAGCTTCTCCCCGGCGCGGAACGTCTTGTCGATGACGGCCCCGTCGCTGGCCCGGCGGAGCTTCGTGCGCACGAACGCCGCCCCCTTGCCCGGGTTCACGTGCTGGAACTCGATCACCTTGTAGACGGTGCCGTCCACTTCGACGTGGTTGCCGCTCTTGAGCTGGTTTGTGCTGATGGACATAGCGCGGGTCGAGGATAGCGGCGCGGGCGGGGTTGACGGCAGCGCAGGGACCGGTCGGAGAGGCTGCGCCACACTGGTCACGGGTTCGGGGCTAGCCGCCAAGCGGCGTCCAGGTGAAGCTGGCGATCCGCACGGTGCCGACGCCGGTTGGACGCACGTCGTGGAAGCGCCAGTAGTTGATGACCGGCACCTCGCTCGACGGTGTCGGGACCCCGCCGATCGCGGTCCACTCCAGCAGGACGGTCCCGGTCGCGTCCGTGACCATGAAGCTGACTCGGCCCGGCGACCAGGTGAACTGGGTGATGTACGGCGGATGGTTGGAATAGGTGAACGTGGTGAACTGGGTGGCGTGGGTGCGAGAGTTCTGCCACACGGCCACGGACCCATCCGGCGCGAGCGGATTGCCCCACTGGGATGCTTCGATGTCGACCTCGTCCCCGAAGGGCCCGGCCCCGCCGAATGTGAACAGGCCGAGCACCTGATTGGGATCCCCGCCGCTCAGGTCCGACGCCACCACCCATCGATACGTGCCATAGCCGAGATGGCGCTGGTTGTCGATCTCGCTGCTCGTCCACCGTCCTGATTTGTCCCTCACGATCGAGAGCACCAGGTCGGTGCCGCTCACGCGGGCGCTGGCGGTCGAATCAGACCAGTGGTTCGGTCCAGGGCCGCCCCAGCCGGGATGCCGGACGAACCAGGTGTAGCCGGACCAGGTAATGACGCGCTCGACGAGGAACTGCACCATCGTGGTGGTCGATCTCCCGTGCCGGTCTCGGGCGGTGATCCGCAACGTGTAGCTCCCGGTGTGCGCCGGTACAACCCGGCTCCCGGACACCACGCTGCGCCGCTTGCTCCCGGCACCGGCCAGGCTGGCGCTGCAGCTCGCGATGCCGGACGGAGCGGTGCAGGAGAACTTGACCAGCAGCCGCGAACCGGCGGGGTAGATCTTCGCCGTCGGGCTGGCGACGGAGATCCTGGGCTGGGCCTGCGACGCCGGGACGCGATGAATGCCGGCGCCGGCGATCCCCGCGGGAGTGAGCACGAAGGCGCCGAGCGCTACGACGCACCCGGCGGTTCCCCAGAAGGGAAACCGCGTCGGGCGGCCCGACTGGTGCGGCCCACTCGCAGGGCTGAGACGGAAGCGAGAACCCATCGAATCTCCAAGCCAGTGGCTCATCTACCGCCGCTCAGTGTCGCCTCGGGCGGGGTCCACGGCAATGGGCCTGCCGGCTCGCCCTCCGTTCAAACGTGAACGGAAAACCCGCACCCCGCGCGCGGACATCCACGTAGAGGGATGTCGTATTCCGATCGGATCCTAACCATCTCTCACTTTCCTAGGATCTGGTTGAAAAGCAACAGGGGTGCGCCGTGGGGCCGGCGCAACATAAGGAAGGTTGACTGCAATGCAGGAAGCAGCGAGGTCAACAGAGATCCGCGGGGGCGGGAACGGCGAGCCACGAGATGACCCGTCGGCACGGGCCAACGCACGGTCCCGGCGGGATGGCTGTCGTCGCGGGGGATCGACGCATCGATGGGCCCGTTCGAGTGAGTATGCCAGCGGCGGCCCCCAGCGACCGATCACCGGCGCGTGCAGCGGCGGAGCGCGCCGACCGCTGGATGAAGCGAGGCGCTGTCCGGGCGGCTGCGGTGCTCGCCGGGTCGGCGATCCTGTTCGGGATCCCCCGCCCCATCCATCTCGACGCCCCCGGTGCGAGGGCGGCCATCGAGACGCTCATCGCGACCTCGGCGCTGGTCGGCGCTGGGCTGCTGCTGGCGAGCTTTAGACAAGAGCGCAGGCGCGGCGACCTGCTTCTCCTGACCGCGCTCGCGACCGCGGGACTCACCGACTTCGTCTTCTCGGCGTTGCCGGCGCTCACCGGGTCCGAGGTGTTCAGTCTCGGATCGGGCTCCCAGGTCGCCTGTGACGCACTGGCCGCGGTCGCGTTCGTGGCGGCCGCCTTCACTCCCGACGGCAGGCTGTCCGGCGCGGGAATTGGGCCGCTACGCGCCGCCGGAGCAGTCGGGGCAGCGACGATCGGGCTGGCAACGGTGACCGATTTGATGGCTGGACAGCCGGCGCTCGGCGTCATCACCTCGCCGACCGGGATCACGGCGACGGAGGCGCACCCGCTGCTGTTGACCGAGGCGCTCTTCTCCAGCACGCTCCTGCTGGTAGCGGGCGCGGCGTTCTTCTGCCGCCCTGAGAGGAACTCTCGTGTCCTCGGCAGCGCGTCGTTCCTGCTCGCCGCGGCCAGGCTCCAGTACCTGGCCTTACCCGCGATGGCCTCAGATTGGGTGACCGCGCGGGAGGGCCTCCGGCTGGCGGCCTACGGCCTCTTGCTGGCGGCAGCGGTGAGCCGGTTTGCTCAGACGCGGCGCGCGATCGCGGCAGCCGCCCTGGCGATCGAGCGCGAGCGCATCGCCCGCGACCTGCACGACGGCCTGGCTCAGGACCTCGCCTTCATCGCGCTCCAAGGCCAAACGCTCTCGTCGGAGCTTGGACCCGAGCACCCGCTGACGCTGGCGGCGCGGCATGCGGTGGCCACCTCGCGGGGGGTGATCGTCGACCTCGCCGCGTCCGGCGCGGCGACGATCGACGCGGCGCTTCGCCAGGTGGCGGACGAGGTCGCGGCTCGGTTCGGGATCGAGGTCGACGTGCGGATCCCGAGTGACGACGGCGAGGACCCAACCGAACTCGCTCCGAGCCAGCGCGAGGACGTGGTCCGGATCGCGCGGGAGGCCATCGTCAATGCCGCGCGCCACGGTAGCGCCCATCACGTCGGGCTGCTGCTGGACTGCGACGACGACTGGGTTCATCTCCGGATCAGCGATGACGGCCGCGGCATGTCCCAGGCCAAGCTGAGCGGCCGAGGCGGCCTCGGACTGCAGATGATGCGCGCCCGCGCGGCGGCGCTCGGTGGGCATCTGGTGACGCGGCCCAGCGGCGCAGGGCGGAGTGGAGGTCGAGGTCACGTTTCCAAGGCGAAGGGCGGGTGCACGATGAGCCGAGACCATCCCACCGTACTCGTGGTCGACGATCAGGAGCTTTTCCGCAACGGGATCATCCAGCTGCTCGAGGAGCGCGGGATCCGCGTGATCGGGGACGCCGGCCTGGCCGCCGAGGCGATTCGCCAGGCCTCCGAGCTTCATCCGGACGTGGTCCTGATGGACCTGAACATGCCCGGCATGTCCGGCATCGAGGCGACCCAGCGTCTGACCGCGGCCGCTCCGATCACCCGCGTCCTGGTGCTCACGGTGGCCGCAGACGGACGCCACGTGATGGATGCGCTGTTGGCCGGCGCCTGCGGATACCTCCTGAAGGAGACGCCGATCGGGCAGATCGTCGAGGGCATCAGAGCGGCGGCCAGAGGTGAGTCGATGATCTCGCCCCGCATCGCTAGCGGACTGATTCGCCGCCTGCGCGAACCCTCCGAGATCGAGCCTGATCTGACCCGCGCCGAGCTGACCCCGCGCGAGCACGAGGTACTGGAACTGCTCGCCCGCGGGATGGGTAACCCGGAGATCGCGGAGGCCCTGTACCTCAGCGAGCACACCGTGAAGAACTACGTATCGACCATCCTGGCCAAGCTGCAGGTCGAGAACCGCATCCAGGCTGCGGTCCACGCCGTGCGCGCAGGGATGGTGTGATCAGTGCCACCCGCAACGGCTATGAACGTCACTGCCACGAGCGAGGAGGAAGAGATCGGCTCAGCCGAGGTCACGGTCGTCCTCGGCGAGGGCGAGAGCGGGATGCGGGTGGGGGTGCGCGGTGCGCTCGAGGCCGGCGGTCTCCGCGTCGTGGCCGAGGCGGAGAGCGCGGAGGAGGTGGTGGCGGCGGCGGTCAGGCACCAGCCGACCGTCTGCCTGCTCGCGGTCCACCTCCCCGGCAGCGGCATCGTCGCCGCCCAGCGCATCAAGGCGGGGCTGCCCGACACGAAGGTCGTGATGCTCACCGGATCCGATCGCGACGAGGACCTGTTCGCGGCGGTTCGCGCCGGTGCGGACGGCTATCTGCTCAAGACCACGTCCGCTGCTCGGCTCGCCAAGGCTATCTCCGGCGTGGTCTCGGGAGAAGCCGCGATCCCCCGGCGGCTCGTGGCCCGGCTCGTCCAGGATTACCGCGGTCGTGGCCGCGGGCGCGTCCTGCGCCTCGCCGGCTCGGACAGGCGGATCGAGCTCACCTCCCGCGAATTCGAGGTGGTCACTCGACTCGCCGACGGCGAGTCCACCGCCGAGATAGCGCGCGATCTGAGGATCTCGGAGGTCACCGCGCGGCGGCACATCTCCTCGGTCGAACACAAGCTGCAGACGCCAAACCGCCGTGCCGCGCTGGCGTTGATCGCGCACGCCGAGCTCGAGGTACCGCCGGGGAATCTCTGATCGCCCCGTCGCTGTCCAGCGCGCGGGGTGAACGCGGCATGTACCACCTGAGCCATGCGCGCGCAGGGCAAAGTCGGCGAAGCTGACGTCGTGCCACCGACAGCAGACAGATCGGCAATCGATGGCTGGGACCGCGTCTGCGACGCGCTGACCGAGTTGCACGCCTACGTGCTGATTCTCGACGGTGAGCTGCTGCGAACCGAGGCGCGGCTGGCCGAGCTCAGCCCGACCGGCGCGCAGGCCGGCGAGCTCCGCACGTTGCGGAGGCGACATACCGAGATCGCCGCGCAGCTGGAGCTGCTGAGCCGCGTGATCATCGCGCTGCGCGCCACTGCGGACCCGAGCGGCGAGAGCCTCTGAGCGCCGCCCGCCCCAGCGGGCGCGATCAGCACCTGAACACTCGATGAGCCGGCGCACCTATGGCCGGCCGTCGTCGAACGGGCTGAAATCTCCAGCCGACGTCCAATCAAGGAGACCGAAAATGTGCGGAATCATCGGCTACATCGGCTACAGGCGTCCGCAGGACGTCCTCATGGAAGGCCTCACTCGCTTGGAGTATCGAGGCTACGACTCGGCCGGTCTGGCCTGGCGGGAGAACGGCAGGATCGAGCGCTTGCGCGCGGTCGGAAACCTGGACTCGCTGCGACTGGCGTTGGCGGCGGACGCACGTGCCCGGGCGCGAAAGATCGGCGCGGCCGTGACCGGGCGGGGATCCTCACCCGGTTGCGGAAGTGAGAGCACGATCGGCATCGGCCACACACGCTGGGCCACTCACGGCGCCGTCACGGTCGAGAACGCCCATCCGCACACCGACGGTAGCGGCCGGATCTTGATCGTGCTCAACGGGATCATCGAGAATTACCTCGAGCTTCGCCATCAGCTCGAGCGGGACCTGGTCCGGTTCGGCTCCGATACCGACGCGGAGATCGTGGCTCACCTCATCGGGCTCTACTACGAGGGTGATCTGGTCCAAGCCGTCCGGCGCGCGCGGGGGGAGCTCGCGGGGCACTATGCGTTTGCCGCCATCAGCGCGGAGGAGCCCGGCAAGTTGGTGGCCCTCCGTCACGAGTGCCCGCTGGTCATCGGGCTCGGCGACGGCGAGCAGTTCATCGCCTCCTCGATCGCGGCCTTCCTACCGCATACGCACACGGTCGCCCTCCTTCGAGACGGGGAGATCGCCGAGCTGCACGCCGATGAGGTGAACGTGATCGACGGCCCCGGCCGGGTGCACGCGCCGGCTTGCTTCGAAGTCGACTGGGGCGAGGACCGGATGGAGAAGGAAGGGTTCGAGACGTTCATGCTCAAGGAGATCTATGAGCAGCCGGCCGCCATCGGCGAGACGCTGTCGAGCTACCGCGCCGACACGCAGGCCGAGAACCCTCGCCTTTCCGCCGAGCGCCTGCGAGCGGTCAGGCAGATCCGCATCGTCGCTTGCGGGACGTCGTTCCATGCAGGCCTGGCCGGCAAGCTCGCGATCGAGCGGTGGGCGCGGATCCCGGTCGAGGTCGATGTGGCGTCCGAGTTTCGCTATCAGGATCCCATCATCGAGCGGGGAACGCTCGTGCTCGGGATCACTCAGTCGGGCGAGACGGCGGACACGCTGGCCGCGATGCGACTGGCTCGCGAACGGGGAGCGACGGTGGTCGCGATCACCAACGTCGCCGGCAGCCAGGCCACTCGCGAGGCTGATGCCGTCCTGTTCACGCGAGCAGGGCTCGAGCTGGGCGTCGCCGCCACGAAGACGTTCGTGGCCCAGGTGGCGCTGCTCTGCGAGCTCGCCCTGCAGCTGGCGACCAACGCCGGGACGATTTCTGCCGAGCAGCAGACCGAGCTCCGCTACGAGCTCGAGCTGCTGCCCGACCGGATGGAAAGGGTGCTGGCGGCGGTCGACCACGACGCGCGCGACGTCGCCGAGCAGCTGGCCTGGAGTCCGTTCTTTCTGTATCTCGGTCGCCTGGCCGGCCTGCCGGTGGCGCTCGAGGGCGCCCTCAAGCTCAAGGAGATCTCATACGTCCCGACCGACGCATACGCGGCCGGGGAGATGAAGCACGGGCCGATTGCCCTGCTCGGCGAGGAGACCCCGGTCATCGCCGTGGCGACCGAGGAGAGCGTGCTGCCAAAGCTGATCTCCAACCTGGAGGAGGTCAGGGCACGTGGCGCGCGCGTGCTCGCGGTGGCCAGCGAGGGCTTCGAGCAGATCGCCGAGCACGCGGAACACGTCTTCTACGTGCCCAGGACCGACCCGGTGCTGTCCGTGGTGCTGGCGATCGTGCCCCTCCAGCTGTTCGCCTATCACCTGGCGCGCAGGCGCGGCCTGAACGTCGACCAACCACGCAACCTGGCCAAGACCGTCACGGTCGAATAGCGAGCCGTCGATGCGCGGACGCGTGGTGACACTCGGTGGAGGGCATGGAGTCGCGGCTGTCCTGCGCGCTCTGCGCATGCACGAGCTCGACCTGACCGTGATCGTCACCGTGGCGGACGACGGGGGCTCGTCCGGGGTGCTGCATCGCCGCTGGGGCAGGCCCGCGGTCGGGGACATGCGGCGCTCGCTGATCGCCCTGACCGGCGAGCGCAACCTGCCCGGTCGTGCCCTGGCCGCCCCGGTGGCGCTCACCCGTTTCGGCGAGCACCCGCTGGGGAACCTCGTGCTCTGCTCGCTCACCAAGGCGTTCGGCGACCTCGAAACCGCCAGCCGGTGGCTGAGCGGCGAGCTTGGTCTCTCCGCACGAGTGCTTCCGGCGACAACCGAGGGCGTGTCGCTCGTGGCCGTGGTCGACGGCCGGGAGATCCGCGGGGAGTCCGCGATCGGCGCCGCAGAGGGCAGGATCGGGATGCTGCGCTTCGACCCGGAGCGGCCCACGGTCTCGCCCCTCGTGATCGACGCAATCAGCGCCGCCGACTGGGTGCTGCTCGCGCCGGGGTCGCTGTACACGAGCGTGCTCGCGGCGTCCTCGGTGCCCGAGATCGCCTCCGCGCTGGCGGCCGCCTCCGCACCATTGGTGTGGATCTGCGACCTTGAGCCGCAGGCCCCCGAGACGGCGGGCATGTCGGCCGCCGATCACCTTGCGGCGCTGGAGCGCCACGGCGTACGACCGGACGTCGTGCTCTATGACCCCGCGGCCCGTCTTCACTTCGCGTTTTCGGAACTGGCGGCGCTCGACCTGGCGGCGCTGGCGCGCCCGCTCATGAGCGCTGACCCCGGCCGGCACGACCCGGCGCTCCTCGCAGCGGCGCTCGGAGACCTGTTCTGCACCGCCGCGCCAGATCCGATCGCACCAAAGTTCACACCGTGAACTTTTCTCAGATATGAGACCCCTGGGCCGTGAGGCGACCCGGTGCGAGATTGGGATCACCAATGCGCCTGCTTGTCACCCAGCCAACCGGGTCGAGCCCGACTGATCGCTCGCCGGCGCCCCGCCGCGGCGAGCAGCTCCTGAAGTGGCTGAAGCTGGCCGGCCTCTCGGTCCTCGGCATCTGCACGGTGTCGATTCCGCTCACGGTGGCCATCATCTTCACCACGACCGGCGCGTCCGACGTGCTCACGCTGGGCGACATCAGCCCGAGGCATCGTCATCAGACGCCGGCCAGGGCGATAGCCGACATTCGGTGCGTGGCCAAACGGGGCTACTACGCGCTGACCTTCGATGACGGCCCGTTCGCGTCGACCACCCGCAACTTGGTGGTGGCGCTGACAAAGGCGCGGGCTGTCGCCACCTTCTTCGACATCGGGCAGCGAGCGGTGGCCCGTGAGGATCTCGTGGAGCTCCAGCGAAGCGCCGGCCAGGTGGCCAACGAGACCTACAGCGCTCCGGACATGACCCGTGTCTCGCAGGCCCGTCGTTACCAGGAGCTTGAGGCGGCGGCGAAGGTCCTCGACTACCCGAACGTCTTCTTCCGGCCGCCCTTCGGCGCGACGAGCGCCGCCGTGGAAGCGGATGTTCTCCGCACCGGCCTCACCTCGGTGTACTGGACCGTCGACGCCTCGGACCCCGCGCTCTCGGCCACCGCGATCGCCCAGCTCGCCGAGCAGGTCAGCCCCGGCGGAATCGTCCGGCTCGTGGATGGCCGCCAACAGACGGTCGAGGCGATTCCCGCCATCGTGGCCGGCCTGCGTGACCTCGGCATGTGCCCTGGGCTCGTGTCCACGACCAAGCACGCGGTGACTGGCGCGAACGGTCTCGCCTTCCACGCGACGGCGGTGAAGCCATGAGCGCGCTTCCCGCTCCTACCGAACCCGCCCCCGCCGAGGCGCCCTCGCCACCGCCGCTTCGGATCGTCCCGCCGGCGCCGGCAATCCCGGTTGGGCCATTGATCCACCCCCCGACCCTGCCATCCGGAGACGCGCCATCCGACGGTGCCGGCCGTCCGGACCGCCGCAGCATGCCCACCTCCAGCCAAATCGTCCTGCTGATCCCCGCTCACGACGAGGAGGTGGGAATCGAGGCCACCATGCAGTCGGTCGAGGCGCAGACCGTGCAGCCCGATCGGCGCATCGTCGTGAGCGACAACAGCACCGATCGCACCGTCGAGATCGCCCGCTCTCGCCCGGGCTGGGAGGTCTGGGAGACGGTCGGCAACCGCGGCAAGAAGGGCGGCGCGCTCAACCAGGCCTGGGGCGTCCTCGAGCCTTCGCTGCGCGACTGCGACTACCTGCTCACGATGGACGCCGACACGATCCTCGACCCGGCCTTCGTCGACTGCGCGTTGGCCAAGTATCAGCAGGGGCGCGGCCGCGGTTTACAGCTAGGCGGGGTCTGCGCGAACTTCTCGGGTCTCCCGCTCGACACGGCCCTGGGCGTGCTGCAGATGATGGAGTACGCCAGGGCGGCGAAGATCACCCGCTCGAGACGCGGCGTCGCTCCTGTATTGGCCGGGGCCGCCACGATGTTCTCGATTGGGGCGCTGCGCTCCGTCTACCGGAGCCGCGGCCACCTCTACGAGCCCGTCCTCACCGAGGACTACGAGCTCTCGCTCGCCCTGCGAGTCAACGGCTACATGACCCTCGCGCCGAGGGCGTGCGAGGCCCAGACCGATCTCATGCCGACGGTCCACATGCTGTGGGCTCAGCGGCTTCGCTGGTACCGCGGTGCCTTCGAGGCCCTGCGCACCTATGGCTTCCGCCGCGGGGTGCGCAGCGACATCGGCTGGCTGAGCTTCTCCCTCTGGGCGGCCGCCTCCCGCTGGCTCTTCCTCCTCACCCTCTTCTACCTAGTTCTCACCCTGGGGCACATCTCGTTCTCACCCTGGCTCCTGCTGCTGTTCGCCTTCGCCTCGATCATCCGGGTCGTGCAGGTGAAGGAACTGGGATGGCAGTACATGCTGATAGCTGGGCTGATGGTCGAGGAGCTCTACTACGCATTCTTCCTCGAGGCGGTCTTGTGGCGGTCAGTGTACCTCGCCTTCTTCGCCCGAGGCGAAGCACATTGGTAAGAGGGATCGAAGCCATGTTTCCGATGACACCCACCATATTCCTCGTGATCGACATCATCGCCGCGCTCGTGATCGCGTTGCTCGGCGTGTCGGTCCTCATGTACCTCTTCGCGGCCACGCTAGTGGTGACAACAGGAGTCGCCATCAACCGCTCTATTCCTCGCAAGGAGAAATAGACATGGCGGGCCGTTTCCTGAAACCCAATTCAATCCCATTCCTCTCCTCGGAAAGGCGGTGCGCCGTGAGACGCACCATAACACATCTCCTCTCGGCGCTCGTACTGGTCCTCCCGCTTGCCATCGGCACGACGGGCGCCTCGGCGGCGGTAGGCCAGCAACTGCTGCTCAACCCCGGGGCCGAACAGAGCGCAAGCGGGACGGCACCCGACAACTGGTCGTTTTCATCCTGGTCGACGGACGGCAAGCTCGTCGGGGCCGGCACGTGGTCCACCGACGCGCACAGCGACTTGCACTCGCTCCGCGTCGACATCACGGCCCGTCCCACGGACGGCGACGGAAAGTGGACACCGGCTCCCGTCGCCGTCACCGGCGGCGCGTACTACACGCTGTCCGACTGGTACAAGTCGAACGCCAACAGCGCGTTCAGCGTCGAGTACTGGACGGCGTCGCAACCCCTGACCGGCGACGGCACGTGGGTCAACCTATTCTCGGGCATTTCCCCGGCGTCCACCTGGACGCAGTACCAGAGCGGGTTCACCATGCCGTCCGACGCGGTCTACGCGATCTTCGTCCACTACCTGCCGCGGGTCGGTTATCTGGAGACCGATGACTACGCGATGACCGAGCAGGCGTCCCCGCCCGGGTTCACCAGCCCCATGATCAGCCTGACGTTCGACGACGGCTCGCAGAACGACTACAACAATGCGCTGCCGGTGCTCGACACGTACGGCTTCAAGTCCACGCAGTACATCCCCACCGGCGACCTCATGAACAAGGACTATCTCGTTCATGCTGACGCCCAGCGGAGATCCAAAGCGAGGCACAGGAAGGTCACGAAATCGGCGGCCACTCGATGACCCACGCCGACCTCACGACCTGCACTCCGATCTGCGACGCCACCACCGGGGTCACTAAGGTGAACGGGTATCCCACCACCACGTTGACGCAGGAGCTGGTGGACTCGAAGGCGTTCCTGGAGGGCACGGCCAACGGCGGCATCGGGCTCGGGGCCGGAACGGTGACCGACTTCGCGTATCCGTACGGTTCATATGACTCCAACGTGATCGCGGGGGAGAAGGCGGCCGGATACGTGTCCGGGCGCTCCACGGAGGCCGGGTACAACAACCCCGGAAGCTTTGAGCCGTACGACATCCAGGTCCAGAACATGACGCCCAGCGTGACGATGGCCGCAGTTCCAGAGCTGGGTCGACTACGCCGTGGCGCACAAGTACTGGCTTGTGATCGTCTATCACGAAGTCTGGACTGACGGAACCTCCATGTGCGCACAGCCCGACGACGACGGCTGCGTGGACGCCTACGACACGACGGTAGGCCAGTTCACCCAGCAGCTGGCCTACGTCGCTTCCCAGGTCAAGAACAACGGTCTGCAGGTGATGACGGTTCGTGACGCGTTGAAGTCGTTCGCAGGGCAAATCCCACCGACGATGGGCACCGTCGCCATCACCCCGAGCCAACCCGCGACCAATGCGCTGCTGACCGCCACGCCGACCGGCTTCTCGGCCGTCGACGGGAGCGCGCTTACCTATCACTACCAGTGGTACGTGGGCAGCGCCGCGATTGCCGGCGCCACCAGCCCGACGTTCGATCTGTCGCAGGCCGGTCACGGAGACCACGGGGACAACGTCTCCGTTCAGGTCTACGCAAGCGACTCGCACAATATGAACAGCATGACGGCGAGCGCGACCGTCACCGTCCTGAACTCCGCGCCGACTGCGGGCACGGTCACGATCTCCCCGGCCTCACCGCAGGTCGGAATGACGCTGACCGCCACGGCGAGCGGGTTCACTGACATCGACAACGATGCGCTGACGCAGCACTATCAGTGGTCGATCAACGGGATCCCGGTGTCCGGTGCGACCGGCACCACGTTCGCGCTGACGTCGGCCGGCCATGGCGACATCATCACGGTCGACACCTGGGCGACCGACCCGAGCGGGGCCAAGAGCCCGACCGCGACGGCCAGCGTATCGCTCGCCAACGCCGTGCCCACGAAGGGAACGGTCACAATCACACCGTCCGCGCCGATCGCGGGGACGGCCCTAGCCGCGACGCCCAGCGGGTTCGCCGACGCTGACGGAGACGGCCTCACCTACCAGTACGTCTGGTACCGCGACGGCCAGCCGATCGCCGGCGCCACCGGCCCGACGCTGCCGGCCGCCGAGGTCGTTCGCAGCCAGATCCGCGTCGACGTCAAGGCCGACGACGGTCACGGCGGCGTCAGTGACGCGGCCAGCGCGACCGTCACGGTCCCCAACTCCCCGCCGGCCGTGGGCACGGTCACGATCTCCCCGACCTTACCGCAGGCCGGGATGACGCTGACCGCAACCCCGAGCGGGTTCACCGACATCGACAACGACACGCTAACGCAGCACTACCAGTGGTCCATCAACGGCAGCCCGGTGTCGGGCGCAACCGGCACCACGTTCGTGCTCACGTCGGCCGGCCATGGCGACATCATCACCGTCGACACCTGGGCGACCGACCCGAGCGGGGCCAACAGCCCGAGCGCGACGGACAACGTGTCGGTCGACAACGCCGTGCCCACGAAGGGAACGGTGACGATCACGCCGTCCGCGCCGGTCGCAGGGACTGCCCTGACCGCGACGCCCAGCGGGTTCGCCGACGCTGACGGAGACACCCTCACCTACCAGTACGTCTGGTACCGCGACGGCCAGCCGATCGCCGGCGCCACCGGCCCGACGCTGCTCGCCGCCGAGGTCGTTCGCAGCCAGATCCGCGTCGACGTCAAGGCCGACGACGGCCACCACGGCGTCAGTGACGCGGCCAGCGCGACCGTCACGGTCCCCAACTCCCCGCCGGCCGTGGGCACGGTCACGATCTCCCCGACCTTACCGCAGGCCGGGATGACGCTGACCGCAACCCCGAGCGGGTTCACCGACATCGACAACGACACGCTAACGCAGCACTACCAGTGGTCCGTCAACGGCACCTCAGTGTCAGGCGCAACCGGCACCACGTTCACGCTGACGTCGGCCGGCCATGGCGACATCATCACCGTCGACACCTGGGCGACCGACCCGAGCGGGGCCAAGAGCCCGACCGCGACGGCCAGCGTATCGCTCGCCAACGCTGTGCCGACGAAGGGAACGGTCACGATCACACCGTCCTCGCCGACGGCGGGGACTGCCCTAACCGCGACGCCCAGCGGGTTCGCCGACGCTGACGGAGACCGCCTCACCTACCAGTACGTCTGGTACCACGACGGCCAGCTGATCGCCGGCGCCACCAGCCCGAACCTGCCCGCCGCAGCAGTCCTCCCGGGCCAGATCCGCGTCGACGCGAGGGCCGACGACGGGCACAACGGCATCAGCGATCCAGCCAGCGCCACGGTTGCCGTCTCCGCTCCGCCGGTCACGCCGGCGCTCGACACAACGCCACCGTCGATCGCGGTCGCCAGCCCGCTGGCGAAGGCGTACCAGCTCGATAACGAGCTCCCCATCAAGTTCTCGTGCACCGATACGAACTCAGGAGTCGCGAGCTGCACGGCGACGCTGAACCGGATCTCCTCCAAGGCCAAGAGCGTCGCCTCGGGCCAGGACGTCCAGCTGGCGCAGACTGGGCGCTACGTCCTGCGGATCACCGCGAAGGACCGCAGCGGCAACGCGGCTACCAAGGCGGTGACCTTCACGGTCGTCGACAAGATCGCGCCGCGGATCTCCGTGAGTGGCCGGCTGGGCAAGACGTACAAGCTCGGCGACAGCGTGCGCGTGAGGTTCTCGATCAAGGACGCCTCGGGCATCGCGAAGTCGATTGCGACGTTCGGTCGTGTCGGCGAGCGCGGGCTCACCGTCCGCTCCGGCCAGACCATGCGGCTCTCGAGCCCGGGACGGTACGTCCTGCGTATCACGGCCACGGACCGTCACGGCAACGCCGCGGTCAAAACCCTGTACCTCGTCGTCACGCGTTAGCACGCGCCGGTGGGCGGGTCTCGCCACAGGTCCCGCCCACCCTCCGCGATGTGGTCTTCCGAAACACACCAGATATCCAAATTTCCCAACAATCGAGGCACAGAAAATGAGACGCGCAAACTTGTTCATCGTCGCGAGCCTGGTGCTCACGCTGACGATGGGATTCGCGGCGGCGGGCAGCGCGCTCGCGGCGCCCGGGGACCAGCTGCTCCTGAACTCGGACGTCGAGCAGGGCACCGGAACGACACCCACCAACTGGAACTTCTCGTACTGGTCGACGGACGGCCAGCTAGCCGCCACCGGCACCTGGTCGACGGATGGCGCCCAAAGCGGCACTCACTCGCTCCTGACCACCATAAGTGCTCGGCAAACCGACGGCGACGCCAAGTGGTGGCCGCAACCGGTCGCCGTGACGGGAGGCGCGTACTACACACTCTCGGACTGGTACAAGTCGGACGTCACCACCTCGGTCAGCGTCGAGTACTGGACCGCCAGCCAGGCGCTCACCGGCGACGGCACCTGGGTGAACCTCCAGGCGCGGATCGCGCCGGCGTCGACGTGGACGCAGTTCCAGACCGGCTTCACGATGCCGCCCGACGCCGTGTACGCGATGTTCACCCACGTCATCGCCACTCCGGGATATCTGGAGACCGACGACTACGCGATGACCGAGCAGGCCACCCCGGCGGGCTTCAGCACGCCGCTGATCAGCCTGACGTTCGACGACGGTACGGACAGCTTCTACCAGACCGCGTGGCCTCTCCTTAGCGCGGCGGGATTCAGGAGCACCCTCTACATTCCGAGCAGCTTCGTGGGCACCGCCGGATACATGACCGCCGACCAGATCTCTCCCCTGGCCAGCGCCGGCAATGAGATCGGCTCGCACAGCGTCACCCACCCACCCGACCTGACGGCGATCAGTGACGACGCGCAGCTGACCCACGAGGTCGCTGACTCCAAGACGGCGCTCGAGGCGATCCCCGGGGTTGGCGCCGGAGAGGTGACCAGCATCGCGTATCCGTTCGGATTCTATGACGACCGCGTCCTTGTGGCCACGCGCGCCGCCGGATACACGTCGGGCCGGTCGACCGAGGTCGGCTACAACAACCCAACCGACCTTCAGCCGTTCGACCTCCGCGTCGCAGAACATGACCTCCACCACGACCCAGGCGCAATTCCAGGCCTGGATCGACTACGCCAAGGCGCACAACTACTGGCTCGTGCTCGTCTACCACAAGGTCCTCCCTGACGGATCGACTCCCGGCCAGTACGACATCACGGCGTCCCAGCTGCAGGCGCAGCTCGCCTACATCTCGTCCGCCGGGCTGGGCTCGGACGTCGTGACCGTAAAGCATGCCCTGGCCGACATCTACCCGCCGACCGCCGGAACGGTGACGATTGCACCGCAGAGCGCAACGACCAACACCACGCTCACCGCCACGCCGAGCGGGTTCTCGAACTACGTCCACTCGCCGCTCAGCTACGTCTACACCTGGAAGGTAAATGGAACCGTGGTCCCCGGCGAGACGGGCGCGACGCTCGACCTGTCGAGAGCCGGTTACGGCGACCGTGGCGACACGGTGAGCGTCGAGGTGTCGGCTCGAGATCAGTGGGGTAACAGCAGCGCCGCCGCCAGCGCTCAGGTGGTCGTGGACAACACCGCCCCCACCAGCGGCGCGGTGACCATCACCCCATCCTCGCCCAAGGCGGACCAGACGTTGACCGCCACACCCACCGCGTTCGCCGACGCCGACGGCGACACGCTCACCTACCAGTACACCTGGAAGATCAACGGAACCGTCGTGCCCGGGGAGACCGGCGCGACGCTCGACCTGTCCAAGGCAGGTCACGCCACCCACGGCGACACGGTCAGCGTCGAGGTGGTAGCGCGCGATCCATCGGGCGGTCAAAGCCCCGCCGCCAGCGCTCAGGTGGTCGTGGACAACACCGCCCCCACCAGCGGCGCGGTGACCATCACCCCATCCTCGCCCAAGGCGGACCAGACGTTGACCGCCACACCCACCGCGTTCGCCGACGCCGACGGCGACACGCTCACCTACCAGTACACCTGGATGATCAACGGAACCGTCGTGCCCGGCGAGACCGGCCCGACGCTCGACCTGTCCAAGGCAGGTCACGCCACCCACGGCGACACGGTCAGCGTCGAGGTGGTAGCGCGCGATCCATCGGGCGGTCAAAGCCCCGCCGCCAGCGCTCAGGTGGCCGTCGACAACACCGCCCCCACCAGCGGCGCGGTGACCATCACCCCATCCTCGCCAACGGCGGACCAGACGTTGACCGCGACACCCACCGGGTTCGCGGATGCCGACGGCGACCCGCTCACTTACCAGTACACGTGGTTCCACAACGGCCAGCCGATCGCCGGGGCCACCACCGCGACCCTGCCGGGCTCGGCCGTCGTTGCCGGCGAGACAGTCAGCGTTCAGGTGGTCGCCAAGCGACGGTCACGGCGCACACAGCTCGGCGGCTACGAGCGCGGTCAACGTCTCGGCGACCTCCGGAGGCGGCACCGGTGCGCTGAACGTCACGGTCGCGAGCCCCACGGCGCGGTACTACCGGCTCGGTTCGACGCTGCTCGTGACGTACGCCTGCAGCGCCTCCTCCGGGCGCTGCCAGCTGCACCGCCACGCTTGGACCAGTGGGTGGCAAGGCGAGCACGGTGACGTCCGGCACCCGGATCCGGCTCTCCAAGACCGGTCGCTATGTCCTGCGGATCTCTGCCGGCGATACGCATGGCAACGCCATGACCAAGACAGTCACCTTCCGCGTCACCGCGGACCGGACCCGGCCGAGCATCACAGTGCTCAGCCCAAGCGGCAGGACGTATCGCCTCAGGCAGATGCTGCTCGTCAAGTTCTCGGCCACGGATCCGGTCGGAGTCGCCTCGACGTCGGCCACACTCGGCCCGGTCGGCGGCAAGGCCTCCAAGGTGACCTCCGGAAAGAAGGTCCAACTGTCCATCCGTGGGCGCTACGTCCTGCGGATCACCGCCAAGGACAACGTCGGCAATAGCAGCGTGAAGACCGTGTACTTCAGAGTGAAGTAGCGCCCGACATGGGTTAGGCTCGCAGGCCGGCGAGCCCAGCCATCCTCGCGAGCCCGCGCCCTGTGGCGCGGGCTCGCTGCCGTCGACCATATGGCCGGCGCGGTCGCCGGCGAAGGTTGAGGCTGGCATGCGCTGTGGAAGACAGATAGGGTTCCCGCCCGCCCTCCGGCGCAACCGGGACCCTTTGCAGCACCTTGCCCGTCTTTCGCAAAAGCCTCCTCGTCCTGACGCTGCTCGCCCTGCAGCCGCTCCTGCCCAGCGTCGCCACCAGTGCCGCGCGGACGATCTCCTGGTCTGGCTACAACTGGGACGTGCGGCCGCCGGGCCCGGCGGAGGAACCCGGGCCGAACGACTGGTCGGACTCCACGGCCAACGTGCAGGTTCAGGGCGCTGACCTGCTGCTCTCGATCGTCAAGGATTCCTCGGGGCAGTGGACGAGCTCCGAGGTCGATAACGAACAGCATCTCGGCTACGGCACCTACCGATGGGTCGTGGCGACCGACCTGAGCGCGCTCGATGCCAGCGATGTGCTCGGCATGTTCACCTACGGCGGGTCGGACCCGTCGAACAACGAGATCGACATCGAGCCGTCGCATTGGGGGAACATGTCCCGGCCAACGGGCTCGGCCACCGTGTGGCAGAACGCCAACGCGAACGGCTCCGAGGAGCGGGACTTCAGTTACTCCTCCCATCCACCGTACGTCAATCAGTTCACCTGGTCACCAGGACGGATCGACTACCTGATCACCGACGCCACGGGAGCGACGCTGCTCGCCTGGACGGTCACCAGCGGCGTGCCGACGCCCTCGACCGAGGTTCCCGTCATCAACTACTGGCGGTTCAACAACGTCGCGCCGGCCGGCGTTCGAACCATACGTATCTCGAGTTTCGCCTGGGCGCCGCTCGGGCAGACGCTGCCTCCGCTCCCGAATCCACCGCCACTCCCCGGCGGTCCACAGCCGCGATCCCCTACCGGCCGTCCGCGGCCGGCGGCTCCGCTTCGCCGCCGTCGCTGGGAACCGCGCAGTTGCACCACGGACCCCGGGGATTGGCGTGCGTGGTCCGCGTCCACGCGGAGTCGGCTGCCGCACGGCGCTCGAGACACGCGGTGGACGTCAACCTAACCATGCCACCGAGCCACTTCGCGTTGGCTCAGTTCTCGCGCGACGCCGTGCTGCGCTGGAGCGCCACGGGGGTCGGTCAGCCTGAAGCTGGTCATCCGGCGATGGGTGCGCGGCGACGGCTTCGTCCGCCTCGGCGCGCTGCCGCGCTCGGTGCGCTCGGGAAGCGGCCGCATCCACTTGCCCGGCCGGCTGGCGGGACACCGGATCGACCCGGGGACCTACAGCATCGGCGTAACGCCAGGCGTGCGGTGCACCCCCGGCCGATTCGTGTTCACCATCACCTGACGGCCCTCAATCCACTCGCCCAGAGCACCGGCTCGTGAAAGATTCTCCACGGCGGGGCGTCTACGGATGCAACGAACAAGGGGTCTAGAGAATGCAGGCTCAGAGCAGGTAGTGGCGGCGACGTTCGTCGAGCCGCGGGGCATGGTCCGCTCGGTGGTGGCCGCGGTGGCCGGACGCGAGGTGCTGGGAGCGCTCGGCTCGATCAGCGCCGAGCGGGCAGCGTCGGCCGGAACGGAGGGCGCCTCGCCGCTGAAAAAGGGCGAGATCGCGCACCTATCGGTCTCACGCGAGCAACTACGGCTGTGCAAGGCCAAGCGGGGCGCGTTCAAGCCCAAGCCGACGGACGAGGTGATCGCGTCCGCACCGCGCGCGGCGGTGCGGACGGCGACCGTGGACAAAGGGAAGATCGCCGGCGTCCTCGAGGTGTCCTTCGAGGACGGCTCGACCTGGGCGTTCGACGTTCCCAAGGTGCATCTGAAGGGCGCGCAGGAGATCGCGGCCGAGTTGGCGACCGGGGGTTAGCCGCGTACCGGCACCAGTCGAGTGCACGCCGATCAGCGACAGCACGTTGGGGGTCAGGAGCGCCGCGCCCACCCCCTGCACCAACCGGGCGATCACAAGCTGAAACGGGGTCGCGGCCAGGCCGCAGCCGGCCGAGGCGAGCGTGAACAGCGCCAGGCCCATCGAGAACATGCGCCGGCGGCCGAACCGGTCGCCGAGCCGTCCGGCCGTGATCACGAAGATCGCCGAGGTCAGCGCGTACCCGGCGATCACCCACTCGATCGCGCTGTCGCTCGCGCCGAGGTCGGACTGCATCGACGGAAGCGCGACGTTGACGATGAAGAAGTCAAGCACGACCATGAACGTGCCGGCGAGGACGACGGGGAGCGGAAGCCAGCGGCTGGCCAGTGCCGGCCGCGCGCTCACGTCCGAGTAACTGAGTTCGTGTGTAGTCATGGGCAGCAAGATCCCAGCCGCCCACCGGCACGTCGATTACTTACGAGGTAAGGACCCCGGGAGGAACCGTGATCGTGATGTTCGCCCGCTTGGCGGCCGGCGTGGCGCCCACGCGCTGAGCCCATGCCGTCGGCGAGCGCATCCACTCGGGCAATCCGGCCGGCACGTCGAACTCGGGGATCTCGACCAGCTCGTCGGGCTTGAATGCGTCGCCGTACGGAACCAGCGGACCCGAGACGTCCGGGTGCTGGATCAGCGGGTGGAGCGCGGAAAGCGCCTGGTTCCAGTTCTGGAGCATCGCGGCAATCGCGGCCGTCAGCTTCGCTGGATCGCCGCCCGAGCTCGACTCGGGCTGAGTGGGATGCGTGACGTGCTGGTAGCCGGGCGCGTAGCCCTGCGCCACCGGCGTTTGCTTCCACTTGTGCCATGCGTCGTCGGCCAGTGAGCCGAGAGCCAGCACCGCCTCGATCTCGTTCGCGGCAAAGATCGCCCGCAGCCAGTCGTTGCGGTACTCGACGATGCCGGGGTCGTCCTTGTGCTGCTCTCCCCCCGTCTGCCCGTACACGGAGTAGAGGAAGGTGTTGACCAGGACGTAGCTGCGCTCGAACCCGAGCTTGGCCATCAACCCCTGGGTGCGATGGCCGGCTTCCCCCACCAGGATCCGCCGCACGATCGCCTCGGACTGGGCGGGATCCTGCCCGATGACCAGCAGCCGGGCGCTCCCGTCGAGCCGACCTCGGTGGAAGATCGGGCCCCACTCGACGCGGAAGGAGTCCGGCGGATAGGCCTCGCCGCCGGGGTAGACGCTGATCAGCGAGGCGTATGGCTCGCTGACCGGCCCAGGGTCGAACGCATGCGTCATGGAACGGTCCCCGCGGCAAGTGTACGGTAGGCATGATGACTAACCAAGCCGCCCGCGGCAGCGGTTCCGGAGCCGGACCGATCGACCCCAACACCAGCCCGAAGTGGGGCGTAGCGGGTCGGATCGTGACCATGGATGCGCCGTCCACAGTGGTGATGGACGGGACGGTGTGGATCTCCGACGCCGTGATCGCCGCGATCACCCAGCGCGGCGACGCGCCTCCTCCCGGCTTCGAGGGCATCGTCCCGCTCGAGACGGGTGGGACCGTGCTGCCCGGGCTGATCGAGCTGCACAACCACATCGCCTACAACCTGCTGCCGCTCTGGCACGTGCCCCAGCGCTACACGAACCGCGACACCTGGGGCAACTCGGCCGAGTACCACCAGCTCATCACCGCGCCGATGAAGACGATCGGCGAGGCGACCGACCTCCTGCCCGCCCTGGTCCGCTACGTCGAGTGCAAGGCGCTGGTCGGCGGCGTGACCACCACGCAAGGCATCGCGCTGTTCAGCGCGCCGGGCGTACGCCGCTACTACCGCGGAATCGTGCGCAACGTCGAGGAGACCGGCGATCCCCAGCTGCCCGCGGCCGGCAGCCGCATCGCCGACGTCGAGGCGAGCGACCCTCAGGGGTTCCTTGCCCAGCTCGAGCGCAAGAAGTGCTTGCTGCTGCACCTGAGCGAAGGGACGGACGACGCCGCCCACAAGCACTTCGAGGCCCTCCAGCTTCCGGATGACAAGTGGGCGATCGCGCCGTCGCTGGCCGGCATCCACTGCGTCGCGCTGAAGCCCGCCGACTTCGGGGTGATGGCCTCGCACGGCGCGTCGATGGTGTGGTCGCCGTTCTCGAACCTGCTGCTCTACGGCCAGACCGCCGACGTCGCGGCGGCGGCGGGGGCGCGGGCAACCCGGGGGCGCCGTTCAAGATCGGGCTTGGGTCGGACTGGTCTCCGAGCGGCTCGAAGAGTCTGTTCGGCGAGCTCAAGGTCGCGCTCGTCTACAGCCAGAACAACGGGCATCCGTTCGGCGACGAGCAACTGGTCCGTCTCGCCACGCTCCAAGGCGCCGAGATCCTCGGCTGGGACAAGGAGCTCGGCTCGATCGAGGTGGGCAAGCGGGCCGACCTCGTCGTGATGGCCGGTCAGGCCGACCAAGATCCGGTGCAGCCACTGTTCCACGGTGACGAGCGCGCGGTCCAGCTCGTGGCGATCAACGGCACGCCACGCTACGGCACGCCGGCCTTGATGGTCGCCGACGGCCTCGGGCTCGAGAGCATCACGGTCGGCGGGGAACCGCGCGTGCTCTACCTCACGCAGGCCACGGAGGATCCGGACGTGGCCGCCCTGAGCTACGGCCAGGCGAGGACGAAGCTGGCCGACGCGCTCCACAACCTCAAGTCGATGCGGCTGGAGCAGGAGGCCGCCCAGCCGGAGCCCACGGGACCCGAGGCGCTCGCCGCTGCACCCAGGCTGCAACCGGGGCATCCCCGCTTGGCGCTCGACGAGTTCGAGCACACCGATTTCACCCAGCGACCCCATCTGCGACTGGGGGGCGCGATCACCGGCCCGACCGACAAGGCGCCGGCTGCGCCGCCCGGCGTGCCGCTGTCCTCGCTGCTCTCGCCGGTCGAGCTCGATGCGCTGACCGTCGCCGACGACCCCGGTTGGCTCGAACGGGTCGCCGCCGAGACGAACCTTCCGCCGTATCTCGTACCGGGCCTGCGCACGCTCTACGCGTAACTTCGGCGAGGCGCGCACATTGACCCGGCCTGACCGGCGGCAGCCAGCCCCCACAGGTAGGCCCGCCCGATCATCACCGCCTTCGCGCCAAGGGCCAGGGCTTTGACCACGTCGCTCCCACGCCGGACCCCGCCGTCGAGCACGACCTCGATCTGGTCGCCGACGGCATCGGCGATGGCGGGCAGGGCGCGGAGCGAGGCGAGCGTGCCGTCCACGTTGTTGCCGCCGTGGTTGGAGACCGAGATCGCGCTGTAGCGAAGCCGATCTCTCGGAACGCCGCGAGGTTGTCGGAGAGCGTGCAGCCGGCTTCCGAGCCCGCGACCAGCGCCGAGTACACCGACTTCGGCAGGTGGCGCTTGGCCCGGCGCTGGGCCACCGCGACCGATTCGAACCAGGGGTTGCGACCGAGGCTCATGGCACCGACACCACTGCGAGCGGGCTCTCGTTACAGGCCACGGCGGGCGGGCGCATCAACCTCCGTTTGGACCGGTCCACCGACGGCTTCGGGATCGGAGCGTCACCCCGGCCGGCCAGCAGGCGCTCGCCGTGCCCGAGCACGCACTCGGGATCGGGACCCGCCAGCGGCAGCCCGGTGAAGAACTTGGCCGCCATGCAGCCTCCGCGGCATTTGTCGAACAGGCCGCAGCTCGCGCACGCGCCGGCGCTCTGGGGCCGGCGCAGATCCTCGAATAGCTCCGAGCGTCTCCAGATGTGCGCGAACCCGCCGGGCTCGCGTACGTTGCCGGCGCGGAACTCGTCGTGGATCACGAACGGGCAGGCGTACACGTCGCCGATCGGGTCGATCAGGCACACCACCCGTCCCGCCCCGCACAGGTTCAGGCCGGGCAGGGGCGTGCCGTACCCGCTCAGGTGAAAGAAGGAGTCGCCGGTCAGCACGTCCTCTCCATGGGCGAGCAGCCAGTCGTAGAGCCCGCGCTGCTGCCCGGCCGTCGGGTGCAGGCGATCCCACACGTCGGCGCCCCGACCGGACGGACGCAGTCTGGTCAGTCGCAGTTGCGCGTGGTAGCGATCGGCCAGGCGCTTGAACGCGTCGAGCTGCGAGACGTTCTCGCGGGTGACGACCACCGACAGCTTGAAGCCCTCGAAGCCGGCTTGCGCAAGCCGCTCCATGGCGGTGATCGCCGTCGTGTAGGAGCCGGGCCCGCGGATCGCGTCGTTGACCTCCGCGGTGGCGCCGTCGAGCGAGACCTGCACGTCGACGTAGTCGGACACCGCGAGCCTGTCCGCGCGCTCCGCGGTGATGCGCGACCCGTTGGTCGAGAACTTCACGCCGACGTGGTGCGCCACCGCGTAGTCGACCAGCTCCCAGAAGTCGCGCCGCACCGTCGGCTCGCCGCCGCCGATGTTGACGTAGAACACCTGCATGCGCTCGAGCTCGTCGATCACCGCCATGCACTCGGCGGCGGAGAGCTCGCGCGGGTCGCGCCGGCCCGAGCTCGAGAGGCAGTGCACGCAGGCCAGGTTGCAGGCGTAGGTCAGCTCCCAGGTCAGGCAGATCGGCGCGTCGAGCCCGTGCTCGAGCTGGTCGACGAGCCTCGTGGCGGGCGCCGCGGTTGCGCTCATGCTTGTCCCTCGGGCACGATCATGCCGGCGTCGGCCAACGCGTTCAGAGCACGCTCGTAGCGGTGGCGCTCGCTCGCCGGAACGCCCGCGGCGTCGCAAGCCGCCCCGGCGCTGTCGTGCTGGTCAAGCCGCTTCACGACGTCGAGCAGCAGTCGGCTCTTGAGGAACGTGAGCCGCCGCGTGCCGAAGTGGTAGACGAGGGCGCCGAACGGCTCGGGACGCACCGCCACCTGCGGCGCGACCCGCCAGCCTCGGTCGAGCAGGTCAGTAGACGCCGCACATGCCATCGATCGACACGTCCTCGACCAGCAGGTCGTCGACGACGAGTTCCTCGGCGTCACGCTGCGTCGGCGTGTCCTCCACGGCCTCCGGCTCGACGTCCGTCTTCTCGAGCTCCTCCGGCGTGATGCTCACCCTGTCTCCTCTCCTCGGCGGCGATCGGGCGCGATAATTTAGCACTCTGTGACAAATCTCGCTGACTTGAAGTGGGTTCAGGTTGATCGCGCTCAGCGGAGAGCCCTGCTCGTCCCGCTCGGATCGCTCGAGCAGCACGGGCCGCATCTGCCGCTCGACACCGACACCCGCATTGCCGTCGCGGTCGCGCAGGGCGCGGCGGCGGGCCGCGACGGCGTGGCGGTCGCGCCGCCGGTGGCTTTCGGGTCGAGCGGCGAGCACGCAGGGTTTCCGGGCACTCTGTCGATCGGGACGGATGCGCTCATGCAGCTGCTGGTCGAGCTCGGCCGGGACGCCTCGCGCGACTGGGATCGGATGTTGCTGGTCAACGCGCACGGCGGAAATCGGGCTGCGGTCGACGCCGCCCTGGAGCGCCTGCGGTTCGAGGGCCGGCGCTACGGTGCCTTTCACGTGACGCTCGCGGCCGGCGATGCCCACGCGGGTCGGACCGAGACCGCGTTGCTGTTGCACCTCGATCCGGACGTCGTGCACATGGATGCCGCCGAGGCCGGTGAGGTGGCGCCGCTGAGTGCGCTGATGGATAGGTTGCGGCGCGACGGGGTGCGGCCGGTGAGCCCGAATGGGGTGCTCGGCGATCCGCGCGGCGCCACCGCCACAGAAGGCGAGCGCCTGCTCATCGAGCTCGTCGCCGGCTGCACGGGGGTGCTCGACGCGCTTCTCGTCCCCGACCCGGTCCATGCCTGAGGACGGCGACCTCGCCGTCGTCACCGGCGCGGCCCGGGGCATCGGCGCGGCCGTCGCCCTGCAGCTGGCCGCCGGCGGCCGGTCGCTCGTGCTCGCGGATGCGTGTGCGCCCCAGCCCGGCGTCGCCTACGAGATGCCGGCGCTCGCCGACCTCGACGCCGTCGCCGAACGGTGTTCTGCCGCGGGCGCGCCCGGCGTGGAGATCCTGTGCGCCGACGTCGCCGCGACCGACTTCACGGCCCAGCTGACCGACGTTCTCGCCGGCCGTACGCCGCGCGCCGCGGTGGCCGCGGCCGGCGTGATCGCCGCCGGAACGGCCTGGGGCACCGAGGAGACCGTCTGGACCACGCTGGTCGACGTGAACCTCCACGGCACCTGGCGCCTTGCCGCGGCGACGGTGCCGGGCATGGTCGTCGCCGGCAACGGGCGCTTTGTGGCCATCGCCTCCGCCGCCGCACTGCGCGCCATGCCCCAGCTCGCCGCCTACTCGGCGGCCAAGGCGGCGGTCGTCGGCTACGTCCGCGCACTGGCCGCCGACCTCGCCGGCACGGGCGTGCTGGCCAACGTGGTCTGCCCGGGCTCGACGCGCGGAGCGATGCTCGCCGCGAGCGCCGACGTGTACGGTCTCGCGAGTCAAGAGGAGTTCGCCGGCCAGCATCTGGTCAGGCGGCTGCTCGAGCCAAGCGAGGTGGCGGCGGCTGTGGTGTGGCTGTGTGGGCCGCAGGCGTCGGCTCTGACGGGGGCGGTGCTGCCCGTCGATGGCGGGCTGACCGCCTAGTGGTGATGTCGCGGCTCGTTCCCGCCGGCAGGTGCCTCCGCCCGGCGCCGGCGTCCCCGCCGGCAGCCACCTCCCTCCCGGCGCCGGCGTCCCCGCCGGCTGGCGCCTTCGCCCGGCCGCTGGGGTCCAGCTCGCGCAGGGCGGCACCATCGTCGTCGGTGGCTCACCGTTCCGGGTCCTGACCCTTTCTCCTCGCGGCGCCCGCCTCGTCGATGGCTGGCTGGCTGGCCAGCCAGTCGGTAGCGATGAGGCCGAGCGCCGTCTGGCCCGCCGCCTGCTCGACGCCGGCCTGGCCCACCCCGATCCCCCGCGGCAACCGCGCGAGGCGATCCGCGAGGTGACGGTGGTGGTGCCGGTTTACGCAGATGCCGAACGCCTGCGGGCCTGCCTTGCGCCGCTGCTCGGCGGACCGAGCGTGATCGTGGTCGACGACGGCTCACCCGATCCGCGGCCGATCGCCGCGGTCGCCGAGCAGGTCGGCGCACGGTACGTACGGCATCGCGAGAACCAGGGCCCGGCCGCGGCACGGAACACGGGTCTGCGCATGGCAAGCTCGCCACTCGTGGGTTTCCTCGACGCCGATTGCATCCCGCCGGCGGGGTTTCCCGGCCGGCTGCTCGATCACCTGGGCGATCCGGCGGTGGCGTTGGTCGCTCCTCGTGTCCGCACCTCCGAGCGCCAGCGCGGCCCGATCGCCGCCTACGAGCGCGCGCGCTCCGCCCTCGACATGGGTTCGCGTCCCTCGCTTGTGCGTCCCTACAGCACCGTCTGGTACGTGCCCAGCGCCGCCATGCTCGCGCGACGCGACGCGCTCGGCGCCGGGTTCGACGAGGGGCTCGTGCTCGGCGAGGACGTCGATCTGGTGTGGCGCCTGCACGACGCCGGGTGGCAGGTCCGCTACGAGCCGGAGGTCGTCGTCGCCCACGAGGATCGCGTCCGGCCGGTCGTGTGGTACTGCCGGCGGGTGGCCTACAACGAGTCGGTCGCGCCGCTGCTCATGCGTCACCCCGAGCGGGTGCCCGTCGTGTTCCTCTCGCCGCGCGCAGCCGTCGCCTGGGGAGCGGCCCTGACCGGGTCGGCGGCGCCGCTGTTCGCCCTCGCCGGCGTGCGCGCGGTCAGTCTTGGCCGGACACTGGCCGCCTACCTGCCGCACCCGGTGGCTCGAGCGGCACGGATCAGCATCGAGATCACCGTCCGCGAGGGACGCGATCTCGGGCGGGCGCTGGCTGGGCCATGGGCTCCGTTCGCATTGGCGGGGGTGGCCGTCGCCCGCCGACGCCGACGGCGTTTGGCCGCTCGCGTCGGCGGTCTGGTGGTCGCCATGGCCTTCGGCGACTGGCTCGCCCAGCGTCCGCAACTCGACCCGCTGCGTTTCGCGGCGCTCCGGCTGGCCGACGAGTCGACCCGCGGCCTTGGGATCTGGATCGGCTGCCTGCGCGAGCGCGACTTCAGGGCCCTCCTCCCGCGGACGCCGCCGCCGGCGCGCCGGCGCTGAGCGCAACCGAACGCCGCCGGGTGGGCCCTCCGACTGTGACGGTCGCACCGCCACGCGGCCGTCAATCCCGAAGTGCTCGCCGCATTCGCACCGCCGGGCCGAACCGGGTCTGCGCCGGCGCTGCAGCGCTTCGAGCACCGGCGCCTCGGTGGCTGCGGCGTGCCGGATTCTCACCGGGCGGACGATACGTGACCTCCGGCTCGCGTCAGGTCACGGTCCGTCGACGGGCTTGAAGCCGCGTCCCGTGTCCTGGAGAACCTCCATACCCCGGTCGCGAGCAGCCGCGATGGCGTCCGCCGGGTAGTCGGTAACGGCGGGAATGACCATCGACGCCTTCACGTGCTTGACATCCGGATGCTGCTGCTCGAACAACCGCATGACTCCGATCACGGCATCGACGGTTTCGCCCGATGGGCTGGGACCAGGGAGCCTGATGAGCACGGTCTGCGAGTCCTTTGATGCGGTCAGATCGACGTCCTTCATGTCGACGTTCCACATGACCGACCAGCCGAGTGACTGGAAATGGCTGATCGTTCGGTCCTGCAGGTCGAAGTGCTGGGCGAGCTGTTCCGAGTCCGGGAACGGCGGTTGCACGTCGAGCATCTCGTAGAGCTTGGCCCTGAGTCCTGGACGCTTCTCGAGCAGCGGGCTGAGCACCGGATCCATCAACGCGACGTCGACCAGGCGTTGCCGCTCCTGGTGCTGCGTTTCGCGGACCGCGCGCAGCAGCCGCTTCGAAGCCACCGTCAGGTCGCCGGCGCGGGTGTAGAAGCACGCGAGGTTGAACTGGGTTTCCGGCGGACGGTTCGGGCCCTGTTCCACGTAGGAGATCAGCTGCCATGGATCGATCGGGTCCGCACGCGAGCGAGGCACGGATGTCCTCACGCGTCGGGCGCTCGCCTGGCCAACCTGTCGGTCGCGGCGGCAGCGGCGAAACGGTGCCCGCCAACAGCGTCAGCAGCGACGGTTCAATCGTTCCCTCGAGGAACGGGCGAAGGGTGTCCGTCAGATAAGCGCGCGGCGCGGCGCGCCGACCGCCTCGGGGGTTCTTGAGGCTGTCGATGGCCGCAAGGGTCACGATCGCCAGCTCCTTCGCCTCGGCAGCGGCGCGCTGGGCCCGCCTGTCCCTGTTCATTCCCGGCTCGCTGTCCGCCGCCCAGTTCGTGTAAAGGGCAGCAAGCTGATACTTGATTCGGTACCAGTCCGGGTTGTCGGTTGGGCGCAGATGCGGCGCCATCTTCGTCCCCTCGGTGGGGACCAGCGCTCGATGCAGGTAGTCCTCCGCGTCGGCGTACTGGCGCGCGCGGCGGCAGAGGATGCCGAGGTTCGCGAGAGCCCCCACGTTCGTACCGTCTGAGGCCAGAGCCTGTTCGTAGAGCGCTCGGGCGCGCTTGCGGTCCCCCAGTCGCTGGGCGTCCACCCCGCTCCGGAAGAACGCCCAGCTGTGCGGATCGCTCGTCAGGAGTCCGCCGGCGTCGAGCGCCTTCGTCATCCAGATGTCAACCCAGGCGGCGCACGCGACAGCGAGGTGCTGGTAGGCAGTCGCGTCCGAGTCGCCGGTGTAGTGGTAGGACTCCGCCCAGAACGACTGCAGCGCCACGGCATCGCCGTTCTGGCTGAGTTCGAGGCTGATGCCGACCCCCTCGTCACCGCCCGGCTGGAGTTGCCCGCTGAGCTGGAAGCGCCGACGCGGAAGCAGCGCGGTGAGGGCCGCGAGAACCGCCACCGCGGCCTTGGCGTCGCCCGACACGTCGCCAAGCCCGCTGAAGGCAGACGCGACACCGGCCTGTCCACTGACCAGATTGAGGCCGAAGCGATCCGTTCGCCACGTTACCCGGCCGCGGATCAGACCCGCCACCGCCGAGCCGAGCGGATCGGTTCCGGTGTCCGTCAATGGCTCGACCGCGAACACCGGTCGGCGGATTCCCCTCGCGGGCCAATGGTCACGGATCCACGGCATGCGGGTCAGAAGCTGGAGCAGCAACAGTACGGCGACGGCGATTAGAAGCAGCGCGAGCACGATGGCGCCGAGGGCGTCGGCCGCGACCTTCGCGATGTTGCCGGCGGTGCTCCAGCCCGACCCACCCGGTTCGGTCTCACGGACACCGCGGTTCGCGCACCGGCTGAGGGGGTCCTGCTTGAGCACCTGCAGGTACGCCGCATGGGCGGCCTGCCGCTCGCCGTCGTTCTGGAGCGCCGTCGCGTAGGCGCATGGCTTCGCCGCGTCGCCGGCGCCCGTCGCTACCGCGGGAAGGGCAACGAGCGCCGCGGTGATGGTGACGGCGAACAGTGAAACGAACCTACGAACGGAGACTTCCACGCTTGCCCCCAAACGTGAGCGGGTACCGGCAAATGCCCTGCATATCTCACCACACTTGGCACACCCAATGTGAGTATTGCCCCGTGCGTGTTGATGAAGATTGATGAAAGTTGTTCAGGCTTTGGGCGCTTTTGCCGCGCGGCTAATGTGCGCCGAGCTCGCGCAGGCCGAGCCCGAGCAGGCAATAGGCCTCCTCGAGGTTTGCCACCAGATCGCTGGTCGGATCGTCGACCCAGACCAGGAAGGCGGCCATCGAGGTGCCGAGAGCGGCGTGGGCGACCGTCTGGGGGATGAGATCGCCGGGTTGGCAAGCGACCCGTCGAGCGACCCACACCGCGATCACCTCACGCCATTCCGCGTAGCGCAGCGCGGAGTGGGCCTGAAGCGCAGGCACGCCGGTGATGAGTCGCATCCTGATGCGGAGCTCGGGCAGCTGGTCCTCCTCGTACCGGTTCGATTCGACGACCGCCCGGCCGAGCGCCTCGTGCAGCGGTTCGCGGGGTCCCGTGGCGTCGAGGCAGCGCCGCAGGCGCGCGAGCACCCAGTCGAAGTCGCCCCAGACCATGTCGTTTTTCGACGCGAAGTAGCGAAACAGCGTGCGGCGGCTGACACCGAGCGCTTCGGCGATGTCGTCGACCGTGGTGTCCTCGAAGCCGCGCTCGGCGAACATCTCGAGCGCCGTCCGGGCGACGGCCCGGCGCGAGGTTCCGGGCGGGCGCCCCGGCCGCTGGGAAACGGTCACGCGCGCTAGTCCTGGACGGCGTTCGCCGCGCGCAGATCCTCGTAACCATCGGCGCTGATCGACAAGGGTCCCTCTCCAGTCCGTGCGCGGTCCACCTTACCGCGACCGCGAGCAGGCTGGCCCACGATCGCGTCAAGGAGCGACCTCAGGCGGATAGACGTTCACCAAGGCCCGAGGCGCGCGCCACCGGCCGCTCCACCGCCTCCCGCAAGGCCTCTTCGCTCCCGACCAGGATGAGCTCGCGCCGGGCCCGGGTGATCGCGGTGTAGAGCAGCTCGCGGGTGAGGATGCGCGAGCCGGCCGGCGGCAACAGCACCGCCGCGGTGTCGAACTGCGACCCCTGGCTCTTGTGGATCGTCATCGCGTACACGGTGTCGACGGATCCCAGACGCAACGGGCTGAAGTGCAGGAGATCGCGCCCGCGCTCGAAAGCAGCGATCGGATGCCCGCCCGGGTTCTGCACGATGACGCCGGTGTCACCGTTGTAGAGCCCGAGCTCATAGTCGTTCTGGGTGACCAGCAGCGGCCGCCCGACGTAGTCGCGCTGCTCGACGTCGAGATCGGGAGCCTCGGCCCCCAGCCACGCCTGCACCTGCGAAGTCCAGTCGCTCACGCCGTGCGGCCCGCGGCGGTGCGCGCAGAGCAGCCGGAACGTGGCCAGCGCGGCGAGCGCATCGCGCGCCGCCCCGTCGCGCGCCGCGGCGAACACGGCGGCGCCGGCCGCCACCGCCCGCTCTCGCACCAGCGGCAGCTCGGCGGCGGCGCCAGCCTCGAGGTCGCTCGCCAGCCAGGTGATCTCCTCGGGCGCCGAACGCAGCGCGGCTACGGCCTGGTCAGCGTCGCCGCTGCGCACGGCACCGGCCAGCCGCGCGATGCCTCCGCCGTAGCGGTGCACCCGCTCGAGCACGACGACGCCCTGCCCGACGGCCACGACGTCGGCCAGCACCACACCGGCCTCGATCGAGGCGAGCTGGCCCGGGTCCCCCACGAGCACCAGCCGCGCGTCTGGTCGGACCGCCTCGACCAGCCGCGCCATCAGCGACAGCGACACCATCGAGGTCTCGTCGACGATCACCACGTCGTGCGGCAGGCGGGCCAGACGATGGTGGGCAAAGCGACTGTGGCTGCCGGGCCGCCAGCCGAGGAGCCGGTGGAGCGTCGACGCGCGCAGGCCCATCAGCAGGTCGCGGATGGAGTCGCTGACCGGCAATCGCGCCGTCTCGTCGTGCACCGCCTCCTGGAGCCGCGCCGCCGCCTTGCCCGTCGGCGCCGCGAGCGCGACGAGCGGCGGCCGCACGCCGCCCGCGGCGGCCTGCCCCGCCAGCAGCGCGACGATCCGCGCCACCGTTGTCGTCTTACCGGTCCCCGGGCCGCCCGCGACGACCGCGAAGCGCCGGCGGACCGCCTCCGCGGCCGCATCGCGTTGACGTCGATCGGCCTCGCGCGGGAAAAGGATCTGCAGCCCGGCCTCGAGCGCGGATTCGTCGACCTCCGGGTCGCGCGCCGCCAGTCGCTTCAGATCGGCCGCGACCGCGCGCTCCTCCCGCCAATATCGATCGAGGTAGAGCCGGGTGCCGAGCAGCCGTAGCGGCGACGGTTCGGCGGATCCTGTGTCGTCGTCACCGAGCGCGACGAGCGGACTGACGCGCACGGCGGTGATCCAGTCGCCGGGGGCGGGCCACGGAAGCGTCGACAGGTCCACGGGCTCGTCCGACTCGACTGCCGCGCTGTCGCGGATCGTGGCCAGGTCAACGAACACGTGTCCCAGCCGCGGACCGCGTACGGCGAGCGCGACCGCCAGCTTCACCGCATCGTCCTCCTCGCCGGCCAGCGCGGCCAATCGCATCGCGACGTGGACGTCGGCCGCCGACAGCAGCCCCGTGTCGCTGAAGGCGCGCAGAAGCCCAGCGGCATTCACCGCGCGGCGCGCCTCGAACGGATCCGCGAGCGCGCTCATCCCGTCCCCCGGCCGAGCACGTCGCTCAAGGCGACCACGAGCCTCCCCGGCGGATGCCAGCCGAACACCCCGCGCTCGGAGTCGCCCGCCATCCCGCGGACGAACAAATAGACCACGCCGGCCAGATGCCGGTCCGGGTCATATTCGGGCAGCCGCCAGCGCAGGTAGCGGTGCAGCGCCACCGTGTAGAGCAGCGCCTGCAGCGAATAGTGGGCGCGGCTCATCTCGGCGACAAGGGCCTCGGGTCGATACGCCGCCAGCGTGAGCGGCTGATCGGCCGGGCCAAGCCAGTTCGTCTTGTAGTCGACGATCGCGAAGCGCGCCCCGTCGATCCGGACGACCAAGTCGATGCTGCCGGTGAGGAACCCGCGCACTTGCGAACGGAGCGCCGGGTCCGCGAGCCGCCCGGCGTACGCGGCCATCGGGTCCCCGGACGGCAAGCGCGCTTCGAGCGCCCGGGCAATGGCTCGGAGCGTGAGCTGTCCGGTCGGCGAGTCACCTCCGGCGAGAGGCAGCTCGAATTCCAGCTCGTCGAGCCGGTCGCGACGCGAGATGTCGCGTAAACGCCTCCCGTCCAGGAGCGGGCCGAGGGGGGTCTCGATCGCGGCCCGCAGGCCGCCGACGAGCTCGGCCGGCTCGCCCAGCTCCAGCGGACCGCGCGACCGCGCGGCCGTCAGCGCCCGGGCGAGCTCCGCGTCGAGGTCGACGGCGGCGAAGTCCGTCGCCTCGAGCACTCTGTGGACGAACGTCCCGAAGTCGACCCCGACCGGCATCCTCCCGAGCGGCGACTCGCGCTCCAGCCCGGTTGACTCGACCGCCACCGGGGTCGGCGCGGCCGGCTCGTCGTCCACAACCGGTTGCTCGGGCTCGCTCGCCACCATCGGGTCGTGCGCGTCGGAGGTGATGTCGCTGTAGGACGTCCGGCGCCACCACAGGTCGAGAGTCCGACCGAACCGGGCCGCCGCCAGGTCGACGGACGGTTCGACCGGCGGGCTCCACGTCGCCGGCAGGCCGAGTGCCGATCGCTCGACGCTGATGGCGCCCTGAGCCTGCTCGGCGAGGTCGGCAAAGCGCGCGTCGGCAGCCTCGTCACCGGGAGTGGATCGTCCCTCGGCCGCGACGTTCCCGTTTGGGCCCTTGGCGAACAGCAGGCGCCCGAGGGGCGAGTGGCGGCTGTCGTAGGAAGGCGCCCACCAGATCACCGCCTGGTGCTTGGCGCGGGTCAGCGCGACGTAGGCGAGCCTCAGATCCTCTCCCCGCTGCTCGTCGCGATGGCGGCGTACGTGAGCATCCCACGCCCGCCCGTCCAGCCCCACATCGACCGTGCGCCGGAACCCGGCGCCGGGATCGTGGAAGAACACCGGCTCCGGGTCACGCGGGATGTAGCTCGGCTCCCACAGGAACGGGCAGTACACGACCGGGAACTCGAGGCCCTTGCTGCGGTGGATGGTGAGCACCTGCACCGCCTCGGCGTCCGACTCCAGCCGTCGCGTTCGTTCGTCCTCGGGATCCTCGCGCCCGGCATCGGCGGTTCTCTCGGCCAGCCAGGCGCGCAGTGCGGTGACGCCGAGCCGTTCGGAGCTGGCGGCGCGGTGCAGCAGCTGCGCGATGTGGTTCAGGTCGGTCAGGCGACGTTCGCCCGCCGTCTCGGCGAGCATCCGAGCGGCCAGGTCCTCGCTGACCATGATGGCTTCGGCGAGCGCGGCGACGCCGCTGTCGCGGAGGATGCGGCTCCAGTGGTGCAGGCGCCGGTGCACCTCCTCCCATTCGGGCTCGGCGGCCGTGGCGATCTGCTCGCCGCTCCATCCGAGGAAGGGCGTGGCCGCGGCGGTCCTGGCGCGGATCGTCGATGCGGGCCGCTCGAGCGCCTCGAGCAGCCGCAGCCAGGCGCGGGCCGTCGCCGTGCCGAACACGTTGCCGCCGCCGTTGATGACCGCTGGGATCCGCGCCGCCTCGAGTTGTGCGCGGATCAGCTCGGCGTTCGCGTGGGTCCGGACCAACACCGCGATGTGCCGGGGGCAGATCGGCTCCTCGCCGGCCGGCTCGCCGTCGGGAGTCCGGTGCTCGAGCGTCGCACCCGAGCCGAGCAGGCGGACGACATCCGCTGCGAGATCTCGAGCCACGTGCTCGCGGGCCGCGGGCGCCCTGGCGTATCCGTAATTCGTCTGCTCGATCGTCGGCTCGCTGCGATGCACGACCCGTACCCGAAGCGCGGCGTCGCCGGGCGCCCCGCGCAGACGCGATGTCCGGTGTGCCGGCGCGGCCCTGACCTGCCGGTAGACGATCTGCTGGTGACCGAGTCGCGCGTCGGCGAACAGCGCGTCGAACGCGTCGAGCAGAGGCTGGTCGCTGCGGCGGTTGACCGCCAGTGTCGCGTGCTCCCCGGCGGTGGCCGCCGCTACCAGGTAGGCGTACACGTCCGCGCCGCGGAAGGCGTAGATCGCCTGCTTGGGATCGGCCACCAGTACCAGCCTCACCCCCTGTTTCGCGAACGCACGATCCAGGATCTGCCACTGGATCGGATCGGTGTCCTGGAACTCGTCGACCAGGACCACGTCGTAGCGGCCGCTCAGGCGTTCCCTTGCCGCCGGGCCGTTCGGTCCGTCGAGGATCTGCTTCAGCCGCGTGAGCAGATCGTCGTAGGTCATGATCGCCAGCCGCCGCTTTCGCTGCTCGAGCTCGGAGATCACCACCCTTGCCAGGCGGTACCGCATCGCCGCCGTGCTGTCCTCGGGCTCGTCCCGCGGCTCGAGCTCCGCCATCGGGTTCTCCACCGCCGCCCGGGCGACCTGCAGCGCCTGCGCCCGCGTGAACCTCGCCACGCCGCCGCTGCGAGGACCGAACCGCCGCACATAGAGATCGTCGAGCGTCTGCTCGAGCAGGTCGGAGACGTCCTCGACGAACTCGGTCTCGCGGTCGAGGTCGCCGATCGTGCCGAGCTCCGCCAGCACCTCCTGGCAGAAGCCGTGCGTGGTGGCGATCGTGGCGGCGTCGAAGTCGGCCACGGCACGCGCCAGCCGGTCGCGCCGGCGGCTCACCTCCTCAGCCGACCCGGTCGCGAGCAGGCTGACCACCGGATCGGGGTGGGTGGGTAGGGGGTGGGTGGGTAGGCGGGTAGGGTGGGTAGGGGGTGGGTGGGCACCAGGTCCGCGGCGCCGGCGAGGATCGCCGACAGCTCCTGCTCGCAACCGACCAGCCGTTCCCGGACGCGATCGCGTAGCTCGCCTGTGGCGATCCGCGTGAAGGTGATCAGCAGCAGCCGATCGAGCGGCGTGCCCTCGGCCACGTAGCGCGCCGCCAGCGCGGCGATCGCGTACGTCTTGCCGGTGCCCGCGCTCGCTTCGAGGACCGTGACGCCCGACGGCAGCTCCCCGCAGAGGTCGAATTCGGTGTAGGCCTCGACAGCGCTCATTGATCGCGGATCTCCTCGACGCTGAGCAGGCCGCGCCACAGGCGCATGGCGTAGCGCCCGAACCTCGTCGGCTCCGCCTCCTCCCAGCCGTCCCCGCGCTCGTCATGCCGCGGCGCCTCGGCCAGGAGCCGGGCCAGCGGGACGGCGTCGCCGTGGATCAGCAGGTGTTCGGGCTGGCGGTCCTCCTTCTCGTAGCGAAACACGGTCTCCCACGCCGCCCTAGCCGCGGCCTCACCGTCCTCGCCGACGGCCACCGCCTGCGCGTAGGCGGCGGAGGTCTCGCAGGCCAGCGGCAGCGGCTCGCGCATCCCGCGGTCGTAGAGATCGAGGAGCACGGCGAGCTGCTCGAGGGCCGCTTGGCGCCGGGAATCCGGCGTGTCCCCGAGGGGCGGGATTCGTGACACGGTCACGCCCGCGCCGCGCACCCCGGCGCGCGCCCGGCCGATGACCACCGACTCGAACGGCGACCCCGGGCGCGCCGCGCTCAGCGCCAGCAGCCGCACCCAGGCGCGCAGCCGGTCGCGCGGCCTGACCCGCGAGTAGGAGAGCGCCCGGACCGTGTCCCCGCACACTCCGGTCACGGTTCCGGCCAGCGTTCGCCCGTCCGGGAGCGCGACGCTGACGTCGAGCGAATCGGGTGTTCCATCGGCCAGCGCCCGTGCCGCCTCGGTCACCTGCTCGACGATCGCGCCGATCCGGGCGAGCGGCGGCCGGGCCAGCTCGCCAGGCGGGAGCGCGCCGCGCGCGATCTCTGCCTGCATGCACGCCCGTAGCTCTCCGCCGGCCACGAACGCCCTCCAGCAGCCGCTGCCCGACGCCCCACTCCTCGAGCGCCCCCAGCTCGACCGGCATCGCGTCCTGTATCTCGTCGAAATAGTCGCTGACGCTCATCCCGAGCCGGTCGCGCAGAAGCGCCCGGATCGGATGCTCGACGAACCGGACCAAGAGACCCAGCTCGACCACCCGATCGCTCCGGGGCGGAAGGGCCTCGGGCAGGAAACGGCCGCGCGGCATGCGGCGGCCGCTGAGTGCGCGCGCCCCGGCCAACGCCTGCGCGTTGAATCCCCACGGCTCGCCGGCGAGGAGCTTCCCCGCGATGAAGTTCCGCGGGTCGAACGGCTGGAGCGGATGGTGGATCACGACCGCCTCGCGGGCGGACCCTGAGTCGCAGCGCACGGTGCGCTCGACGATGTCGAGCAGCTCGCCGACCGGCACCGCCGGCGGCCGGCGCACGTTCGTCCGCTCGTCGTTGCCGGTGTAGGTGATGATCAGCCGCTCGGTGGCGGCCAGCAGCGCGTCCAGGAGCATCTGACGGTCCTCCGCGCGCGGGTCACGGTCGCCAACGTGCGGCTCGGCGAGCATCAGGTCGTCGCCGTCGCGGCGGGCGCGCCGCGGGTACTCCCCGTCGTCGAGCCCGAGGATGCAGACGACCCGGTGCGGCACCGAACGCATCGGAACGAGCGTGCAGACGGTGAGATGGCCGGTGCGGAAGTTGGCCCGGGTGGGACGTCCTCGCAACCGGTCGGCCAGCAGCACGCGCACGTCCGCCGGCTCCAGCGTCGCGTCCCGCTCCCCACCGTCGCGTGCGGACTCGGTCGCGACATCGTCCAGCAGGCGCTGGAGCTCGCGTCGCTGCCAGGATTGGCGTTCGCTCGTGGAGGTCAGCGCGTCGGCGGCGGCGGCGATGGCCTCGGTCCAGCCGCGGACCGACTGGGGGTGCGACAGCGCATCGACGGCTGCGTGAACGCGGTCGACGAACTCGGCGAACCGGCCCGCGAGGTCGATCGCGCCGCTGTCCACGTCGTCGAGAGGAAGGACGCCCCCCACGCAGCGGTCGCTCCTCCTCGGTCATCGCCACGCCGACCAGCACCCGATCGAGACCCCGGCGCCAGGTGTTGGCGCTGACCATCCCGAGCTTGAACGGCTCCCGGTGCGCGGCGTCGAAGCCCCACCGAATCCCGCTCCCCGCCACCCAGTCCTGCATCCGCGAGAGATCGTCGTCGTCGAAGCCGAAGCGCCGACGGACCGGCTCACGCGCCGCCAGGTCGAGCAGCTGCGAGGCGGTCGCTCGCTGATCGGCGAGCGCGAGCACCTGGCTGACCACGCCGAGCACCGGGTTGGTCTGGCGCAGCGCCCGGTCGGCCAGCCTGACCCGGAGGTCGGGCAGCCGTTCTTTGCCTTCATCCGGGGGTCCTTCTCGTGATCGCCCGCGGTGGCACCCGAGCCGAACGTCGCCTGGATCAGCGGCGCGAACGTCTCGATGTCCGGGCACATCACGATCACGTCGCGGGGCTCGAGCGTCGGGTCCTCCGCGAGCAGGTGGAGCACCGCATCCCGCAGCACCTCGACCTGGCGCGCGCGGCCGTGGCAGGCATGGATCTGGACGCTTCGATCGTCCGGGTCGAGCCGCAGACGCCCGTCCGGCTGAGCGGGGAGCGGCGGCCCGGACGGCTGGCGGTCCTCTCGGATGTCCTGCTGTACGGCCGCGAGCAGCGTCTGCGGCTCGTCCGCGCGAAGTCGTCGTGGTGGTGATCGATGCTCTCGCCGGTCGTCGGCGAGAACGAGCTGAAGCTCGCGCACGTCGTGGCCCCACGAGGCGAGCAGCCGGTTGACCGGCAGCCCGGCGGTCCGGTCCTCGCGCCGTTTGGTGATCGTCGGGCCGCGTGCCAGCTCCGCGACGACCCGGCTCCAGAGCGACGGGGACGGGTGAAGGACGAACAGGTGCACCTCGCGCCCAGCGGCGATCGCGGCCAGGACCTCCAGGTAGGAGCGCGGCATCCGCGTGAGCCCGAACAGCGACACCCGCGGCGGCAGCTCGAGCACGGAAGGCTCGCGGCGAATCCGCTCACACGCCCTGTCGAGCCGCTCGGCCGGGCTGGGGACGCCGATCCGCTCGCGAAGACGACGCCACAGCTCCACCTGCCAGCCGCCGGCGAGCCGGTCAGTCCCGGCAGCCCAGTCGCGGACCATGCCGGGCCGGTGCACGCCGTAGCGGTCGAAAAGATCCGCGACGTGCCGCACCACGCCGAACCGCCGCGGCGGCTCCTCGCTTTCGCCACGCGCCCCCTCCAGGTGACCGGCCAGCGTGGCCAACCACGGCTCGGTCAGGAAGTCGTCGACGACCTCCAGCAGAGGCCACACCGAACGCTCCGGCAGCCACGGGTCGCTCTCGGGATCGAGCCGGGTCGCGGCGGCCACCGCCGCCATGATCAGCCGGCCAGGGAACGGGAACTCGACGTTTGCGCATACGCCGTCCCGCCGGATCTCGCTCGCCCCGAGCTTCAGGGACAGCCGCTGGGTGAGCCAGCGCTCGATCCCCCGCGTGGGGACCGCCACCACGTCCGGCGCGAACGGGTCCTCCAGCGGCGCCAGGAGCGTCTCGGCGAGCCCCTCGGCCAGGCGGTCGGCGCGTTCGGCTCGATGCACGTGGAGCATGTCTGGAACGTAGCGAGGGGGTGATTTCCGGGCCGTCTGCGACTCTAGGAGTCGGTGCTGACGACTCCGGCTGACACATTCCCCGCGCTGGCGCTGGACCGGCTGCGCACGTTGACCGGGGATCCCGGGGCGGGGTTTCGCCCCGATCAGCTCGAGGCCATCCGCGACGTGGTCCTCGACCGCGCCCGGGTGCTGTGCGTCCAGCGCACCGGCTGGGGGAAGTCGGCCGTGTACTTCATCGCCACCGCGCTCCTGCGCGAGGCGGGCGCCGGGCCGACCTTGATCGTCAGCCCACTGCTGGCCCTGATGCGCAACCAGATCGCCGCCGCCGAGCGGCTTGGACTACGGGCGCACACGATCAACAGCACCAACCGCGACGCGTGGGACCTGGTGCGAGATCGGCTCGATGCGGGCACGGTGGACCTTCTGCTGATCAGCCCTGAACGCCTCAACAATGCCCAGTTTCGCGACGAGATGCTGCCTCTGTTCGCCGCCTCCGTCGGCCTGCTGGTGATCGACGAGGCGCACTGCATCTCGGATTGGGGCCACGACTTCCGTCCGGACTACCGGCGGGTCAAGGACATGCTCGATCGGCTGCCTCCGGGCGTGGCGGTGCTCGGCACCACGGCTACCGCCAACGACCGGGTGGTGGCCGATGTGGCCTCGCAGCTGGCGGCCGATGTGGCCTCGCAGCCGGCGGCCGACGGAGCCGAGCACCTCCGGACCTATCGCGGCCGGCTCGCCCGGCGCAGCCTGCGCCTCGAGGTGCTGGACCTGCCGCAGCCGGCTCAGCGTCTCGCCTGGCTGGCCACTCACGTTCCCGAGCTGCCGGGATCGGGGATCGTCTACACGCTGACCAGGCGCGATGCCGACCAGGTCGCGGCGTTCCTCTCGGCGCGGGGGATCGCCGCCGTCGCCTACAGCGGCGAGCACGAGACCGACACCCGCATCTCGATCGAGGACCGGCTGCTCGGCAACCAGGTCAAGGCGGTCGTGGCCACCAGCGCGCTCGGGATGGGCTACGACAAGCCGGATCTGAGCTTCGTCGTGCACTATCAGGCGCCCGGGTCGGTGATCTCGTATTACCAGCAGATCGGCCGGGCCGGGCGCGGCATCGAGCACGCCGACATCGTCCTGCTGCGCGGCGGCGAGGACCGCTCGATCCAGGACTTCTTCATCGAGCAGGCCTTCCCGGCGCGTGAGCACGTGGCGGCGGTGCTGAACGACCTCGACGCATCCGGAGACGACGGCCGCACCACCCGCGAGCTGATGGCCGTGGTGAACCTCGGCATGTCGCGGATCGAGGCGATGCTCAAGATCCTCGACGTGGAGGGCGCGGTCACGCGGGCCGGCACCCGCTGGAAGCTGGTCCCCGACGCAGCCTGGACCTATGACGCCGAGCGCTACGCCCAGGTCACTGCGCTGCGCCGCGCCGAGCAGCGGGCCATGGCCGCCTTCGGCACCGACGGACGGTGCCTGATGCGCGTGCTCCAGGAGGAGCTCGACGACCCCGCCCCGGCCGACTGCGGGCGGTGCGCCGTGTGCGCTGGACCGCGCTTCGCCGTCCCACTCGACCCGGCGCTGGTCGAGGCGGCCGGACGTCACCTCCGTGCGACGCCGATCGAGCTCGAGGTCAAGAAGATGGCTCCGGACACGGCCGGCGTGATGCGGAAGATCCCAGAAGAGGTGCGCGTCGAGCCCGGGCTGGGCGCTCGCCCGCTTCGGCGACGGCGGCTGGTGGCCCGCGATCGAGCGGGGTGTGCGCGCCGGCGAATTCGAGGACGACGTTGTGGCGGCGCTGTCGGACATCCTGCGCGCCGTCGGCGTGGATTGGTTGACCTGCGTGCCGTCGGTCAGGCTCGGCAGCGTGCTGGAGCGGCTTGGCGCGCGCGTCGCGCAGGCGCCGGGGATCGACTTCGTCCCGCTCGTGGAGCGCGTGGCCGACCGCCCACCCCAGCGCGAGATGGCCAACGCCGCCCAGCAGGTGGCCAACGTGCGCGGCGCCTTCCGCATCGTGGGAGCGCCGCCTCCAGGGACCGGCGCGCTGCTCGACGACCGGCGGCTGTCCGGGTGGACGCTGGCCATGGTCGGCGGGCAGCTGCGGCGCGCCGGCGCCGCACGAGTGGTGCCGGTGGCGCTGGCCACGCTCGCCTGACCGCGTGAGCTCGCTCGCCCCGAACGTCACGGCTCACTGAGCCGTGAACCCGCCGTCGACCATCACGCGAGCAGCCCCTCGGCCGAGAAACGAGCGGCGATGGCCCGCCCGATGCCGGCCCCCCGCGCCGGGGACGATCGCCCGCCGGCCGGTCAGCCGCCGCGGGATCGGTGGCCACGCCTCCTGGACGGTCACCGTGCTCGGGACGGTTGCCGCCACCGTGACCGCCGAGGCGATCCGCGACGCGGTCCGCCAATCTGCCTGAACTCGCTGCGACACTTCAGACGGTGAGGCGTGTCGTACTGGGATTGCTGGCGACAGGGTTGTGCGCCGCGCCTGCCTCGGCCGGTGTGGTCTCGCGGCCGGAGCGAGTACCGGTCAGCGCACGCGCCCGGAGGCCGGCATCGCCTGCGAGAACCCGTTGAAAGGATCGTCGTTCGTCACCCCGCCCGGCAGCGCTGACACGGCGGGCTGAAACTTCGACCACGGGTTCGTCGCCGCATCGCCGGTGAGCTGCGCGTACAGCTCCGCGAGGGTGCCCGAGTCGCCGAGCGCGACCATGGCCTGGGCAATTTGGGGCAGGTGGTGGCCCTGGCTGAGCAGCCACGAGATGAACGCCATGCCGCAACCGGTGCTCGCCGCGTCCTGGTCAGTCTGCTCGGTCTGGTCGACCCAATCCGGCATCCCGGCCTGCGCCCAGGCAGGGGCGGTGGCGAAGTCGGCCAGCGCGTTCGAGCTGACCACAGCGGCGCACCAGCGCGACAGGGCCTCGCCGGTGCTGTAGCCGCACAGACTTCCGTTCATCGCACACTCGCTGAGCTCCGCCTCGAACAAGGCGATGACACGGTTCGGGCTGCCGAACGAGGCGTCCACCTCGATCGCATTCCCCGTCGTGAAGTCGCATCCACCGTGATCGGCCCCTCCGGTGCCGTCCGTGGCGCCGCCGATCGCGTACACAATGGCGTCGACGGGACCACCGGTGATGCCGAAGATCGCGTTGTTCTGGGCCACCACGTTGTCGGCCGCGGACAGCAGCGAGTGCCCGTTCTGCGCACCCTGCGTCCCCAGCGATTGGTCGACGTACACGGTGACCCCGCTGCTGCTGGTTCCGATCAGCGTCGCGGTACCGGCGAACGTCGGCCAAGCCGGGGTGGCAGCAGCTCTGGGTGGGCGCAGCGGATGCAGGGATGGCATATGGCTCTCCTATGACGACTCGAGCGCTCGAGCGAGCGCCTGGTCAACTGGCTCTTCGCCACCGTTTACGTACAGGATCCGGTGGCTGGCGCGGCGGTCGTGGAGCACGGCTTCGAGCACGACGGCCACGTCCTCGCGCGGGACCTCGCCGCGGAACGGGGTGGTGTCGACCTGGACCCGGCCGGTGCCGGGCTCGTCGGTGAGGCGACCGGGCCTGACGATCGTCCAATCGCGGTCGCTTGCCTGCACGGCGGCGTCCGCCTCCGCCTTCGCGCGCAGGTACACGCTGAACACGTCATCGTCGCCGGGCGGATCCTCCGCTCCGACCGAGCTCACGATGACGTACGGAACCGCGCGATCCGCCGTGGCCTCGAGCAGTTTGATCGCGCCGTCCCGGTCCATGGTGAGCTTGCGTTCCGCACCGCTGCCGGCCCCGGCGCCGGCGGCGAACACCACGGCCTCGGCGCGCTGCACGGCCGCGGCGATCTCCTCCACCGTGGCCTGCTCCAGATCGCACACCACGGCCTCTGCGCCAGCGGCCTGCACGTCGGCGGCGTGATCGGGATTGCGGATCAGCCCGACGACGGCGTCCCCCCGGGCGGACAGCCGGGTGGCCAGCCGCATGGCGATCTTCCCGTGCGCTCCTGCGATGGTGACCAGCATTGAGAAACCTCCGGTCAGATCCGGTCCAGGAGCGTCAGCTGGCGCTCCGCGTATTCGGCGTGGGCGGGGGATTCAGAGCGGCGAAGACGCGCGAGGGCGATTTCGAGCAGATCCACCCTGGGCTGGTACCCATCCTGGCGCTGCGCACGCACGTAGGCGACCACCGGCTTAGTGGTCGCTTTCGTAAGTCGCGCACGGCGACACCGACGAGTGGTCACCGGTGGCATGCCTGCGCAACGCGACGCACGCGAGCGCGGCAGGAGATGCTCCGCGGTCAAATCGGCCGGCCACGGCTCGCGACCGCACCACACGCAGGTTCTCCCGTCCCGGGTGATCAGGTTCTCGCGCGTCATCCGGCTCTCACGGTAGCGTCGGGAAGGCGGCCCGGGCCCGCCGCTGGGTCTGAGACGAATCATTCACCGAACCTGCACATGTTCTGCCATCCTGAGCGATGCTGGTGCGAGGGGATAGCGTCCGGGCCGAGGGCATCTGAAGAAGGACGGGGTTGTGGAGAGCGCATACGACGTGGTGGTCGTGGGCTCCGGGTTCGGCGGCGGCGTGACCGCTTGCCGGATGGCGGAGCAGGGCATGCGGGTCTGCGTGCTCGAGCGGGGGCGGCGCTTCGGCCCCGGGGACTTTCCCGATCGGCCCGAGCAGGCCCCGCTTGCCTTGTGGCACCCGTCGCTGAACCCGGGCGGCATGCTCGACCTGCGGCTGATGAAGGACCTGTCGGTGATCACCGCGGCCGGGGTCGGTGGCGGGTCGCTCGTCTACGCCAACGTGCAGCTCCGGGCGCCCGACGACGTGTTCGAGCAGCAGCCCTGGCCGGAGGCGATCAACGGCCCCGAGCTGCGCCCCTACTACGACCGTACCGAGGAGGCGCTCGACCCGCACGAGACGCCGGCCACGCCCGAGCTTCCGAAGATCCGCGCCTTCGATTCGATGGCCGAGACCGCGGGCCGCACGGCGGAGCGTCTCCCCCTCGCCGTGCACTTCGGTGAGAGCCGACGCCACCCGTTCAGCGGCGCCTTCCAGCAGGGCTGCCAGAACCTGGGTCGCTGCGATCTGGGCTGCCCGGTCCTGGCCAAGAACACGGTTGACATCACATACCTGGCGCGGGCCGAGGCGCATGGCGCGGAGGTCTTCCCGCTGCGCGAGGTGCTCCGCGTCGATCCGCCGAGCGGCGCCGGCGGGCGCTGGCGGGTCGGCTTCCGCGATCTCCAGTACCGGGTCAGCGGCTCGGTCGAGGCGCCGCTGCTCGTGCTCGCCGCCGGAACGGTCGGCACGAGCCGCCTTCTGCTCAAGAACCGCGGCCGGCTGAGTCGGCTGTCGCCGGCGCTCGGGAGTCGCTTTTCGGGCAACGGCGACGCGCTGGCGCTGGCCCTGGATCCGGCCGCGCCGGGGGTCGCGGGGGCCCGCACCGAGTACGGCCCGAGCATGACCAGCCGGATCGACTACACGGCCGAGCGGCGGTTCATGGTGGCCGACGGCGGGCTGCCCGGGAACTTCGGCGGCATCCTCGCCGCCGTCCGCGAGGTCAACGCGCTGACCGGCTGGGGTCGCGTCGTGCTCCAGGTCAAGAACGCGGCGACCAGGCTTGGGCTCACCGACCGTCACGTGACCCATCGCAACGTGAAGCTGAAGCGCCAGGAGCCGATCGGCGACTCGCTGGTATTCCTGATGATCGGACGGGACGCCGCCGATGGTCAGATGCGGCTCACCCCGGTGCTGCGCTGCTTCGACATCCGCTGGAGCCGATCGGCCAGCGCCGGTCTGTTCGCCGGCATGCGCGAGGTCGCCGGTCAGCTTGCCGACGCCGCCCAGGCCAAGTCGTTCTTCGCGCTGGACGCCGGTCCGCTCGGCAAGTTCATCACGGTTCATCCCCTCGGGGGGTGCCCGATGGCCGACGATCCCGCCCGGGGCGTCACCGACCACCGGGGCCGGGTGCACGGCTACGACGGGCTGTACGTGCTCGACGGTTCGATCGTCCCGACCGCCCTGGGCGTGAATCCGTCCAAGACGATCGCCGCTCTGGCCGAGCGAGGTGTGGAGCATCTGCTGGCGGAGCGGGGGCCGTGATGGCCGGCTTCGAGGTCCGCCACGCCTGGAAGAACCATCTCGGCAACCAGCGGATCGATCCGCTGCGCATCTACGACCCCGGGTCGATCGACGAGGTGAGCGCGATCGTGCGCGCGGCCGAGGAGGCCGGGGTGACCGTGCGCGCCGTCGGCTCAGGCCACTCGTGGTCGGACGTCGCCCTGACCCGGGGCTTTCTGTTGAAGACCGACGGGCTCTCCCGGCCGGTCGCGCGCGAGCCGGACTTCCTGCGGGACGAGTGGACCCAGCGCAAGCTGGTCCGGTCCGAGGCCGGCATCCGGATCAAGGAGTTGAACGCCTACCTCGATGGTCGTGGCCTCGCGCTGTCGAACATGGGCGGCTACGACCACCAGACGATCGCCGGGGTAATCTCGACCTCGACGCATGGCTCGGGGATCACCTTCGGTCCGCTCAACGACTTCGTGCGCTCCCTGGACATCGTCGCCGCCGGCGGCGTGGTGTACCGGATCGAGCCGTCGGATGGTCCCACCGACCGTGCCGCGTATGAGGCGCGTCACGATGAGCGCCGCACGCTGATCCAGGACGATGACTGGTTCCACGCGGTGGCGGTCGGCATGGGGTGCATGGGGGTGATCTGCACCGTCATGCTCGAGGTCGAGCCGAAGTACTACCTGAGAGAGGTTCGTGAGTTTCACCCCTGGGAGAAGGTGCGGGCCGATCTCATCGACGGCGAGGTGCTGCGCGCGAACCGTCACTACGAGGTGCTGTTCAGCCCCTATCAGCGCAAGCACGCCTATCCGTGCCTGGTCACGACCCGTAACTACACGTCGAAGCCGTCGCGCAAGCCGCTCGACAAGCGCACGCGTAACTGGCTGGTCGAAGCCGCATCCGCCTTTCCGCTCACCCCGCACGCGTTGAACCTGATCGTTGACGTCAAGCCCAGCCTGTCGCCGATGATGATGGAGGGCGCAATCCGCGCGCTGATCAAGAAGGAGTACGACGAGGTCTCCTACAAGGTGCTGAACATCGGCGCGGCCAACCTGCTGCCGGCCTATTCAGCCGAGATCGGCGTTCCGATGGACGGGCGTCACATCGAGGCAGCCGATGCGATCATCCGCGTCGCGTCGCAGTGGCGGAGCCTCGGTGAGGTGTATCAGAGCTCACCGATCTCGTTCCGTTTCGTGAAGGCATCGCCGGCGTACATGTCGATGATGCAGGGTCGCGACACGATGATGATCGAGTTGATCGAGCTGAGCCGCTGCGACGGCGGCTACGAGCTGATCGCCGCCTACGAGAAGGAGCTGAGCAAGCTGGGCGGGCGCCCCCATTGGGGGCAGGTCAACACGCTGACCGCGAGCGAAGGGCTGCTCGAGGCCATGTACCCCCGCTATCCGGACTGGCTGCGCGTCCACAACCAGCTGAACTCGAGCGGCGTGTTCGACAGCCCGTTCACCGAACGAGTCGGGATCTCGGCGCAGCGCTTCACGCCATGAGCGCCGGCTCCGCACCGCTCCCAACCAGACCGCGCACCGCTTCCCCAGACCGCATCCCGCACCATGAGCGCCGGCACTCCCCCACACCGCTTCGCGCTATGAGCGCCGGCACTCCCCCGCCCCGCGTCGCAGTGAGCCCCGACGACCGCGACCGCCGGGCCGACTGGCTGGAGGTGGTGGAGGTCCTGCTCGTGCTGGTGGCGGCGGTGGCCTACATCTACATCATCGGCTGGCTGATCACGTGGGTGCGGCTGGCGGCGGCACGCGTGCCGGTCGAGGCGTCCCTGCCGATGATCGACAACCAGGTCGTGTTCCTGGCCGGGCTGCGGCTCGTCGTGATCATGGCGATCGTGTTCGGCGCGATGTGCCTCGTCGCCTACGCCGTTCACACCGGGACGTGGCAGCGGACGGGGGCCCAGTGGCACAGCGTGATCAAGCACGGCCGGCCCGGGGCCGCCGAGCGACACCGGGATCGACCCGCCACGCACCTCGACGCCCCGGTGGGGGACCGATTCGTGCGCGTGATCGCCGGCTTCGACGTCGGGGTGATCGCCGCCACGTTCGGCCTGGCCGCTGCGCGGGTGCTGAAGACGCCGATCGACCAGGCCTGGTCCCCCGGTCCGTGGTGGGACCTGCTCCTCCCCTGGGCGGTCGTGACGGCGATCCTGGCGGTGGGGCTCGCCTGGCTCGGTCCGCTGTGGGGCAACCGGTGGCTTCACGCCGCGCTCTGGGTGGTCGTCGTCGTTGTGGCGCTCGTGTCCTCGGCTCCGGTCGGCGTGCTGCTCCTCACCTGGGGCGGGGTTGCCTCGCTCGGGCGCCAGTACGGCAAGGTCCGCAGCCGGCAGGGCCGGGCGGTGGTCGCCACCACACACCCGCGACATCTCTCGTTCGTGCTCTCCCCCCTTCCGTGGATGCTGCTCACCGTCTACGCGCTGGTCGGCGTGGCCTACTACGGCCTGCCGCCGGTGACGTTCTCCCAGGCCACGGTGACCACGCCCACCGGAGTGCGGGTCGGCGGCTACCTGGCCCGCAACAGCACCGGGGTGTACCTCGTCACCTGCACCCCGTTGGCCGACGCCACCTCGACCAACGAGCGGGTGGCGGTCATTCCGGCCGCCGACATCAAGAGCATGACCACGTCGACTACGCCGTTCGTGGTCGACTCCGGGCTGCGCCCATCGCTGCCCACCGTTCTCCTGCACACGTTCGGCATCGACGCGAGCACGCCGGCCTGGATCCGGCCGGAGGTGCGCTCGATCCGCGCCACCTGCGCCGGGGACCCGCTGCCGGCCGCCAGTGTCGGGTACCCGGCGCCCCAGCTCGGCGCCGGCGTCATCGCCGGGCCGGCTCCGGCCGGCGGGCGGGCCGCCGACGGCGAGGTGCCCATCGAGCAGACCAGCCCGGGGATCGCCGCACTGGCCCGTCGCTACCAGCCGACCGTGCTGGTCACCGCGGCCGATCCGTTCTGGCCGGTGTCGGTCGGGGCGCTGCTGGCCGACCGCGGGCCGAACGGACAGGTCACCTGTCTGGAGCATCTGCCGGCCACGGTCTGTCCGGCCAAGGCCGCCCGGGCGGCTCCCACCATGGCCGATCTGGGTCAGCCCGGGAGTGGCCCGGACGACTTCCTCGAGTATCCGGTCTCGCCGCCGCTCGATTCGAATCCCGCCGTCCAGCTCGCCGCGTTCCTGCGCGGTCAACAGACGCGCCCCGGCGGAGTGCCCAGGCTGCGACAGAGGCTCGCCGACCCCGGTCTGCTCGACCCGTGGAACACGGCCCAGGTGTATTTCTACTACGCCCGCAACACCAATCCCGCCACCTGGCCGGCGCCCGACCGCGCGATCACCGGCAAGCTGATCGCCCTCCAATACTGGTTCTTCTACGCCTACAACTACTACCCCACGGTGTTCGACGCGGGCCTGATGAGCGATGCGCCGGTCGCCGCCGACCTGGTGAACACCGACCTGCACCAGGGTGACTGGGAGCACGTCACCGTGCTGCTCGACGCCAGGACCAGGCAACCGCTGTGGCTGTACACGGCGCGCCACTCGAACGAGGGTCAGTACTACGCGTGGAACAGCCCGCTGCTCACCTTCGACGGCACGCACCCCGTCGTGCAAGCCGCGCTCGGCGGGCATCCCACCTACGACGCCCACTGCCGCGAGAGCCTGCGCTTCAACCCGGCGCTCGGGGTGATCCGGGGCCGAGTGGCCGACTGGGTCGTGTGCGGTTCGGGCCGGTTCGCCATCCGCGCCGCCACCACGCCGTTGGTCGACATCGCGAGGACGCCGTGGGCGTGCTGGGAGGGTCACTTCGGCGTGGCCACCCCCTCCGAGATCGGCGCCGCCAAGCTCAAGGAGAGCTCGACCCAGCGCACGATCGACGCCAACTACGAGGTGGCCGGGCCCCGGTCACCGCTATGGCAGGCCGAGAACGGCCGCCTGGCCGGCGACCAGACGGCGCAGTCCGGGAAGCCACCACCGGTGGACACGGGCGTATGCGCCGGCGGCGCCGACCCCGCCGCCCCGGAGCAGGCCGCGGTCAAGAGCGGGCTCTGAGCGAGCCCGCTCTCGAACCGCCTGTCGCATCTCAGCCGATCGAGACAGGAAGCGGGACCGGGATCTTCTCGACGCTCTGCTCGAGCCAGGCCTCACTTCCAGGCTCTTCGCCGAGCAGTACCGCGGGCCGCTGAACGACGCTATCGATGCCACCGCGGACCGCGTGGCCGACGCCGCCGCACGGTGCTCGTCGCGCTGGCCGCCAACCCTCCGCGGTTGACGATCGCCTCCACCGCCGGGTAGGCTGTTAGGTCTTAGGCGAACAGCGGGGCCGGATGGGCGGGGTGGTTAGTCCGACGGCTCCTGACCGGGGGAAGGGGCAACATGGCTGACGCATTCGAATCCGCGGGCTTGACGCCGCGCAAGATCCATCGCTACGGCTGGAAGCCATCGCTGCCCGACCTGCGCGACCACGTCGCCGACGCCTCGGAGCTGAAGATCCTCGACGAGGTCGACCCGCGCGCGGACCTTCCCGGGGTGTTCGACCAGGGCCACCTCGGCAGCTGCACCGCCAACGCGGTCGCGGCCGCCGTGGAATACGACGCGAAGCTGAACAGCTCCGACCCCGGGACGCTGTCTCGGCTGTGGATCTACTACTACGAGCGAAAGCTCGAAGGGGCTCCCGCCGACCAGGACACCGGCGCCTTCGGCCGCGACGGCTTCAAGGTCTGTCAGAAGCTGGGCGTGCCGCTCGAGCAGGACTGGCCCTACGACATCGCCAAGTTCTCCGACGAGCCGCCGGCCAGTCTCGACGCCGAGGCGCAGCAACACCGCATCTCCAATTACCGGGCCGTGCCGCGCAACCTCGACTCGATGAAGGCTGTGCTGTCCAACCGCCAGACGATGGCCTTCGGTTTCTCGGTGTACGAGACATTCGAGTCACCCGACGTCGCCAAGACCGGGATCGTCCCGCTGCCCACGCGCGGCGAGAAGGTGCTGGGCGGCCACGAGGTCCTGCTCGTCGGCTATCTGAAGGACGAGCCCAACTACGGCCTGGTCCGCAACTCGTGGGGGACGGGCTGGGGCATCAAGGGCTACTTCCTGATGCCCTGGGCCTACCTCCTGGACGCCCATCTGGCCAGCGACTTCCGCACGATCCGCCGCCCGGCCGGCCAGTAGAGCCGGGCGACGGTGGCCTCGGCGAGGGGCGCCGGCGCCGGCGCCCCGTCCGACCTGCGTGAGTCGACACTCCGCCGCGTCGCGATGCGCCGTGACGGGCTACGCATGCCCCACCTGCGCAATCCGTCACGCCCGCGCGGCTCGCGCTCGGATCGTCGAACTGTGCAGGTCATCGGCACAAGGCCGCGCGCCCTACACCCGTTGCGCCTCGGCCAGCGCCCGGACCAGCCGCTCGCCGGGCAGGGCGTGGGCGACGATGCCGTCCCGACCCTCGGTGGTGGTGGCGCCCAGTACAGCGTTGACGATCGCCTCCTCCGTCGCCTCCACGACCGCGTCGAACAGGGCGGTTATGTAGACGTCGGCCAGCATCGTGAGCGGGAAGGTGTGCGGTGCGCGCTCGTCGAGGCCCCCCGCCGTCATGCCCCGATTGCCGGTGGCGAAGCACAGGAACAGATCGCCGCTCGTGTGCTCGCCCACCCCTCCCACGCGGGCCACCCCGAGGCCCGCCCGCTGGGCCAGCCGCGCGCACTGGTGGGGCAGCAGCGGCGCGTCGGTGGCGACGATCACGATGATCGAGCCGGCGCCGGCCGGATCGCCCAGGCGGCGGCCCGAGACACCGTCCGGAGCCCCGGGGAGCGGGATGTCTTCGAGTGCTCGGCCGACCGGCACGCCGTTGACCGCGAAGCGCTCACGCCGCCCATGGTTGGCCTGCACCAGGACCCCCACGGTGTGGCCGCCGTCGGAATCGGACTCCACCCGCACCACGCGCGAGGCGGTGCCGATCCCGCCCTTGAAGCCATGGCAGATCATGCCCGTGCCGCTTCCCACCGCTCCTTCCTGGACGGCGCCGCCACGCGCGGCGGCGAACGCGTCGTGCACGTGCTCGGGCCGGACGTGAAATCCGTTGAGGTCGTTCAGCAGACCGTCCCACGTCTCGGCCACGGTGCCCGACCCGCACGCCCGCGACGTCGGTGATCGCGTCCGACGGCCCGGGCGTGCCGTCCCCGATCGTGATCCCGTGGTCACGGGCGCGCATTCGATCGTCAGGCGATGGCGTGCTCGGCCATGGCCTTTTCGATCGCTTGCTGAGCCCGCAGCGTCTGCGGCCCCGGCGCGGCCGGAAGGATCGCCTCGCCGATCCGCGCGATTGGCTGGGCGAGCCGCGCGGTCGACACCAGGAATGCCTCCTCGGCGCCGGCCGCGTGCGCCAGCGGGAAACTCCCCTCCTCGACCGCCATACGCTCGACGATCACCCGGCGCGTGATCGAGGCGAGGATGCCGGTATCGAGCGCCGGCGTCTGCAGGCGGCCGTCGCGCACCCAGAAGATCGAGCACGTCGGACCCTCGAGCACGACGCCGTCCGAGCGCACGAGCAGTGCCTCGTCATAGCCGGCCGCCAGCGCCCGCCGCGAGGCCAGCATGTTGGCGCAGTAGGAGAGCGACTTGACCCCGCTCAGCAGCACCGATGGGTCGTAGGTGACCGGCAGCAGGCGCACCGGCCTGGCGAGCGACTCCCGGTCGCCGGGAGATTCCAGGCGACAGATCCGCCGGCCGCCACGCGTGAGCACAACGCGCACGACCGTGTAACCGTCCGGCGCCTGCCTGAGCAGCAGGTCGATGTCGGATTCGATCTGCTCGCGCGGGCAGTCCAGGGCCAAGGCCCGGCAGGAGCGCTCGAGGCGATCCAGGTGGGCCGCCCGGGCAAACGGCCGGCCGTCCACCACCGGGAACGCATCGAACGCCCCGTCACCGCGGATCAGGCCGTCGTCGCCGGCCGGGATCATCGCCTCGCCGGCGCGCATCAGCTCGCCGTCCAGGACCAGCGGCCAGTCGGCGGCCTCGGCGGGGGCCACCTTTGTCACAGGATCGACCGTGCTCATCGAGGGTGGGTGGGGCCCGAGATGAAGACCTTCACCGGTTCGTCTCCGCGGCCGCCGACAGCTCGTGCTCGGGCACCGTCAGGTGCGACCAGTACCGGTCCGACCGCGGCGCCAGGAACCCGAAGTAGTAGATGACCCCGCCGGCGAAGATCGCCGCGCAGATGATCAGGTCACTGCCTTTCTGCTGGCTGAGCGCGAGCCCCACGCCGATCAGCGCGATCAGAGGCGACACCGGCCACAGCGGCATGCGGAACGGCCGCTCGAGGTCCTTCTGCCGCACACGGCTGACCAAGGCCGAGATCGCGATCAGCGCGTACAGGATGATGATCAGCACGGCGGTGAAGGTGACGACGCTGATCAGACTCGACTGCGCGCACAGGATCGCGCCCAGCACGCCGACCAGCATGGTGGCCACCCAGGGCATCTTAAACCGCGGGTGCACGTAGGACAGCGCGTTCGATATCGGCGCCGCAGCAGCAGCTCACTCTCCACATCGTCGTGGTGGTGGTGTTCGAAGTGGTTATGGCGTTCGTGGTGAGGCGTCGTTTCGCTCACGTCGCGGCTCCTCAGTCGACGAAGATCGAAATTGGCAGGGTGAATCCGACGTTCCACATTCCGGCGTCGACGACCTCGAGGATCTTGAGATCACCCGCGAGGCTGCACAGCATGTACGCGTCCTGTCTGGTCAGCCCGTGCTCGGCGACGATCCAATCGATCATCGCCAGCACGGACTTACGTGTGCCTTCCATCAGGTCCGGTGCGATACCCATCGCACCGTGGTGGCCCCCGGCGTCGACCCTGGGCGTGAGCGCGCCGGCGGTGCGGAAGTAAGGGGCCGGGATCGTGCGCTGCTCGACCGAGAAGCGCAGGCTTGCGCGCATGTCGCACTCCATCGCCGCGACGCACACTTCGCCATCGCCCTGCATAGCGTGCGGGTCCCCGCAGGAAAAGAGCCCGCCCTCGCACCAGACGGGCAGCCACAGCGTCGAGCCGGCGGTCAGATGGCGGGTGTCGATGTTGCCCGCGCCCTTGTGGGGCGGGAAGGCCGACGCGGTGGCAGGCTCGTCCGGGTGATTGCCCATCGTGCCCAGGAACGGTGCGAACGGGATCTTGACGTGAGGAGCAAAGTCCACGTGCGTGCCGCTGCGCAGGTCGAACGTGCGCAGGTAAGGATCGGGAAAGTGGTCAGGTACGGTGCCCAGGTCGGGGAGTTGGACGCACCACCCCCACTCGCCCGGTGTCAGGTCGAGGATCTCGATGCGCAGCGTGTCGCCCGGCCGGGCACCCTCGACGTACAGCGGGCCCAGCAGGTTGTAGAGGGTGTCGAAATCGAAGTTGGTCTGCTCGAACGTGTCGCCCTCGTGCACCTGACCGTGCCCGGCCATCAGGATGTCGTAGTGCACGACGTCGCCCGACGCGACCCGCAGGGTCGGTTCGAGCGTGTTGTCCCAGTTGTGGTGGATGCGCTGGGCGTCTATCTGGTGCTCCATGCCGGCCTCCTGTCTGCCTAGATCTGTCTCCACTCGCGGGTTGCCACCGGCCAGACGTCGACGACGACCCCCTCCTCAACCACCAGCATCTGGGAGTGGAGGTTCGCCGCCGCGCAGGCATGGTTGGGCACGACACGAACGCGGGCGCCGACCGGGATGTCGCTCGGCTCGTCGGCGTGCACGATCGCCTGCTCCTCGTACAGGCGTGCGACGCCCAGCTCAGGGTGCCCGTCTACCGTCCCGAATCCGGGGGTGAGCGTGGTCAGCCGCTCGGCGGCAAGCGCCTTCGAGCCGGAATCGAGGATGAGCCGGTCGGGCGCTGGGCGTGAGGTCACCGTGGCCAGCGAGCGAGGCGAGCGCGTCGGCGCCGTCGACGACGACACGAATCCCGGCGCGACGGGCCAGCGCGACCAGGCGCTCGAGCCGCCAATCCCCGACGGGCGGCGCGGTGAGCACGAGGTCGTCGATGCCTTCGGCGGCAAAGCCTTCCGCCTCGGTGATTGTCGCCACCGTCAGCCCGGCGGCGCCGTGCTCGCGCTGCAGCCCTGCGATCGCCGGTGACTTGTGGGTCTTGGCGTGGGGTCGCAAGGCGACGCCGAGAGACGCCGCGCGCGCCGCCATCTCCTGGATGTTCGTAAGCAGGCGAGCGCGATCGACGATCAACGCCGGCGTGACGACCTCGTCGAGCTCGGGCAGAGCTACCACGGCGGCGTCGCCGCTCCGATCACCGCCGCCACGCCGACGTGGGAGGCGTTGCGGAAGGCATGCGGACGATCGGCCCGGAAGCGGATCAGATCACCCTGGCTGAGCTCGTGGCACTCGTTCTCGATCAGGAGCTCGACCCGGCCGTGCAGCACATAGGCGATCTCCTCGCCGGGATGGCCGATCATGTCCCGGTCGAATCCGCCGCCGGGGTCGAACGAGAGCAGGTACGGCTGGATCGTGTGATCGCGGCCGCTGCCCAGCAGCTGATAGAGGACGCCGTTTCCACGACGCACTCCCCGTACCGTGGCCGCGCAGTTGCGGATGATCTCGACGCCGTCGAGTCGAGACGCCGGGACGGGTTCCCCGAGCAGCTCGGTGATGTGCAGCCCGAATCCGCTGCCCGGTGACGCTCGCCGGCCCGCCGTCTCCGTTCGACGCCCTCGTTCGTGTATCACGCACGTTTAGTATGAGTGTTCGCGTTCACCGAACGCTATGCGGTGGCCCCGCTAGCGCGGTGGTCGCCTGCGGCCTGGCCGGCGGGCAGTCGGGCGTGCGTCTCGCGGCGCTCGACCTACTCGGCGAGCTCGACGGCCCCGACACCGCTCGACGCCGGGCGCGCGATGACTCCAACGCGACCGTCCGCAAGTGGACCCCGCCGATCGAGCCCGTCCAGGCGGCACTGCTGTGACGACGTCCCGCCGACCGCGATCCACGATCAGCGCGGCCGAGCTCGACGAGCTGATCGTGCAGGCCCTGGTCGGCCAGCCAGCCGACCGTCGGCCGCGAATCGCCGATAAGCAGCTCGACCACCTCCGCGTCGGCCCGGCCCTCGGTCAGGCGCCGCATGTCCTCGCGGAAAGCCTCGGCGTCGTACGGCTCGAGGTCGGTCGCCTCGACGCGAGCGCGACCGATCGGCTCGACCAGCGAGAGAGCGTCCTCAAGTCCGCCGTGAACGGTGCGGATCGCGCCCGCGGTGAAATAGGAGTTGCCGCCGAGCCACTCCTCCTCGGGCTTGCTCAGCAGCGCGTCGATCTCGGTGGCGTCGTGCTTCGCGGCACATTCGGAGATGATCCGGTCGAGCTCGTCGCGGTGTTTGCCGCGGCCCCGATGGTCGGCGAAGCGATCGTCGGCGCCGGCGACTCAGCCGCCGCTCGCGAGCAGCCGCTCCGTCGCCTGATCCCGGGCGCCCTCGAAGTACGCCTCGAGAACCTCCCGGAACACGCGGTTCGCCGGGTCAGCCTGCGCGAACAGCGTCATCGAGGAGCGGAGCTTCGTGGCGTCGATCCCGCCGAAGATTTCGTCGGCGCTGCGTGCCTGGAGGTCGCGAACGATCTCGGCGCATTCTGTCAAGCGGCGTCCCAGGACCGGATGCGCGAGGTACGCCTCCGCCTCAGCCAGCGACGAGATCGCATAGCGCCTGGACGTGGGGCTCTGCCCGAGCCCCACGATCTGCGGGAAGACGAACCACATCCAATGGCTGCGCTTTCGGCCGGCGCGCAGCTCCGACACTGCGGCGTCGTACGTCCCGCCGTGATCCTGGGCTGCCACGAAGCGGTCCAGCTCGAACGGCTCACTCATCTCAGCTGTCTAGTGCGGAAGGCGACGGATCGCGTCAACCTATCGAGGTTTGCCACGCCCGGCGCCCGGCCGGTCGCCGCCGCCGATCCTCCCGGCGGACAATCGCGGCTGGTTGGCGTTTCGGCTCGTGGGGTCGCCCGCCGAAGGAGCGCCTCGCCGCGGCGCAGATGCTCGCCCGGGCCGACGGTTTCGTCTGCGCTCGCTCATGGTGGCAAGCCTACGCCGACCTGAGGCCGGTGCTCGCCGGAACAGCTCGGTGAACGCGAGGTCCGGGCCGGTCGCGCGCTTCGACGATCCGGCCGCGCATCGTGCGGCGCTGCGGCGCCGTAGCGCACGGGCCCCAGCACGTGCTCGTGCACGACCACCAGGCCGGCATCGACGAGAGCGGCGAGGTCTGCGATCAGGCGGTCCGTCTCGGCCAGCTCGGGCGGCACACTCCGGCTGCGATCCCGCTCCTCGGGGCGATCCGACGTAGAGAGCGGTTCGCGCAATGTCATACGAAGTCCTCCGAAGAGCTACGTGGCTGATCCTGCTCCGCAGCATGACGGCGGCGTCGGACGGAACTCGCGCCCGGCCGACGAATGCGCAATTTCGGCGCGAATTCGTCGTCAACAGGCGGATCCGCCAGCGGATTCGCCGCTCTTTGCGAGCAACGCCGGTCTTTTCCACACGCTTTTCAACAGCTACGTAGTGGCGCAATCAATACAGAGACCCAGTTATGAACATCCGATCCACATTGGAGACTCGCGGCGCGCGGTAGAACCACCGGCAACTGATTGATGACCGTTTCCGTTCCGACCCCCTCGAGCCGACTCCTGCGCGCCGCCGTGGCTGAGCAGACTGATCTGCTGCGGTATCGCGAGCGCCTGACGCGCGAGCGTGCTCGACGCGTGAACGAGCTCCGCCAGCTGGACGACGCCCTGGCGTCCACCGACCGTCGCCTCGAGGTGCTGGCCGAGCTTGCCGGCGCGCCTCCCGAATCCGACCCTGCCCCGATCTCGGCGTGTACGGCGAACGCCTCCGCCGGAGCGCGGGACGACACCAGCGACGAAACCCCGGTGCTCCGCGGCCCGGCCATCCGCGAGCTCGCTGTACGCGTGCTGCTCGATCAGCCCGAGGCGATCGACGCGCTTCACTACCGTCGCTGGTACGAGATCCTCGTCCAAGCCGGCTTCAGGATCGCCGGCAAGGACCCGGTCGCTGTGTTCCTGACCCAGCTGAGCCGGTCTCCGCTGGTGCGAAAGACCTCCTCGCCGGGCGTGTACGAGGTCGATCGTCAGGCGCCGCTCCGGATCCGCAACCGGCTCGAGCGACTACAAGCGGAGCTGCGCGAGGTCACGGTCACCGCTCCGGGCCCGGTCGCGCTGGGAACCGTCCGCGCCCGCCGCCACGAGCTCGATCTGGCGATCAGCCAGCAGGAGCGCGCGCTGGAGGAAGCGCTGCGCGTGCTCGACGGCAAGCGGGACGAGGCGGCGGCGCGTGCCGGCTGATCCACTCGGCGCCACGGGCGGAGCGTGCGCTTGACGCGGATCGAGCCGGCGTGGGCGTGCGGATGCGGCGCTTGGCAGATAACCCGCGATATGAGCGAGTTATCTGCCAAGCGGTTGTGACGCGAAGGCACTTCGAACGCATTCCGTCCCCACCAACGAACGCGTCGGAGGATCGAGTGCGCGGTGGCACCTGGCGCCAGCGTCACCGTCCGATGGTGCTGTCCGTTGCGGCTGGCGGCTGGACCGATCTGACTCCCGCCGTTGCCGACGGCGGAAACGCCGGGAAATCCGTTCAGCGTGCACGGCTGGTGACCGACGTTGCGGAGCTCCAGCGGGTAGAAGGTGCTGCCGGCGGTGCCGCCGCCCTCACCCAGGCCCCACCAGACCTCGAGCTGCGGAACGGCGCACCTCGCGGCCGCGGTTACCGCGCTGCCTCGAGCTGCGGAACGGCGCACCTCGCGGCCGCGGTTACCGCGCTGCCTCGAGCTGCGGAACGGCGCACCTCGCGGCCGCGGTTACCGCGCTGCCTCGAGCTGCGGAACGGCGCACCTCGCGGCCGCGGTTACCGCGCTGCCTCGAGCTGCGGAACGGCGCACCTCGCGGCCGCGGTTATCGCGCTGTGTGCCGACGCTCCCGCGGATCCGGCCACCACCGCAATCGCGGCGACGACGCCGCCACGACCGTGTCGTCCGCCGGCAGGTCAACCCACTGCCACCGCTCATCTCGCTCCCTCCCCACGTTCGAAAGCCGATATCTCGAACGATATCCGCGCCACCGCGCGGAGTGGGTTCTCTCGACCTTGTCGCCGTATCCTGGGACGGTGAGCCTGGCCAGCGCGCTCCTCGCCCGGCGGATGCATCTGCCGCGCGCCCAGACTCGCGACGTCGTCAACGAGCGCGACCTGCGGGCCTCGATGGATGACGGGGCGGTTCTGCTCGCCGATCGGTGGGTGGCACGTGCGGACATGGGTCGAGCGCAGCCGACGGTGCTGGTGCGTTCGCCATACGGGCGCCGGCAGGCAATTGGGCTGATCTTCGGGCGACTGCTGGCGGAGCGCGGACTCCAGGTCGTGATCCAGAGTGTTCGCGGCACCTTCGGCTCGGAGGGCACCTTCAGCCCGTTCGACGAGCGCGGCGACGGCCTCGCCATGTTGCGCTGGATCCGCCGGCAACCTTGGCACGCCGGCCCGATCGGGATGATCGGCCCCAGCTACCTCGGGCTGGTGCAGTGGGCGGTGGCCGCGGACGCGGGAGCCGAACTGGCCGGTCTCGCCATCCAGGTGAGTGCGTCCCAGCTTTATGGCCAGACCTACGCGGGTGGCAGCCTCTCGCTCGAGACCGCGGCCTCCTGGCTGGTGATCGTGGCCGAACAGGAGCGGCGGGCGGCACCGATCGCGATCGCGCGCGCTCTGCGCCGGCTGCCGGCGCTGTTCTCCAGGCTGCCGCTCACGGACCTCGACGAACTCGCGACCGGCGGCCAGGTCACCTGGTACCGCGAAGCGATGGCCCACCGACACCGGGAGGACGCCTACTGGGTGGTGCGCGATTACACGGCCGGCGTGACGAAGGTCGCCGCGCCGGTGCAGCTCATTGGTGGGTGGTACGACATCTTCCTCCCCTGGATGCTCGAGGACTTCTGCGCCCTGCAGGCCGCTGGACGCGAGGTGCAATTGATCATCGGCCCATGGACGCACACCGCGCCGGGCGGGATGGCCGCGGGCGTTCGCGAAGGGCTGGGCTGGCTTCGCGCCCACCTGCTCGGCGATGACCGGCTCGCCCGGCGCGCGCCGGTCCGGCTGCGCGTCACAGGCGAGCCACCGGGGGGAGGCTGGCGCGAGCTGGCGACGTGGCCGCCGCCAGGCACCGGGGAGCACCGCCTGTGGCTAGCGGATTCACGCCGCCTCGAGGAGCAGCCACCTGCGAACCGTCACAATTCCGGCGACCGGTACCGCTACGACCCGAGCGATCCAACGCCGTCGATCGGTGGCCCGGTGCTCCTGGCGCGCGAGCCGGTGGTCGACAACCGCCCATTGGAAGCGCGGCCCGACGTCGTCACGTACACCACGACCCCGCTCCCCGCGTCGCTTGAGGCGATCGGACCGGTGCGCGTCGAGCTATACGCCCGCGCCGACTCGCCTTACTTCGACCTGTTCGCGCGGGTCTGCGACGTGGATGAGCAGGGCGCCTCCTGGAATGTCTGCGATGCGCTCGCGCGCGTACGACCAGAGCAGTTCGAGCAGCTGGACGACGGGAGCTGCCACGTCGGCTTCGACCTGTGGCCGATCGGGCATCGCTTCGCCGCAGGCCACAGCGTCCGCCTGCAACTGTCCTCCGGCGCCCACCCGCGCTACGCCCGCAATCCGGGCACGGACGAGGACCCGATGACGGCGACTGATCTGCGACCGGTCACCGTCGAGCTGCTGCACGACGAGCTGCACCCATCGCATCTGATCCTTCCCCGCTTAGGCGAAGATTGAGCGATCAGCTCACGCCGCGCCGAACGCCACCGCCGGCCCGGGCGGATTGAGCACCATCACCAGCCGGCCGCCGATCTTGGCGATCGAGTCGATCAGCCTGTGGTCCGCCGTCGGCGCCTCGTCGATCTGATCCTCGTCGACGGTGAGGACCTCCTCGACGGCGTCGACGATCACGCCGATGGTCTGCGAGCCGGTGTCGACGATGACGATCTTGCTCTGTTCGGTCACCGACTCACACGAACGGCTCGCCGGGCAGACCGGGTGCGCGGCCACCAGTGATCCAGCGCACCACACTCGCGCCCACGTCGGCCAGCAGCCCATCGTGCCGGCGCCCGTCAGAACCGGCGTACACGGCGAGCAACGGGGCGTACTCGCGCGTGTGATCGGTGTGGGGTGACGTCGGGTCGACGCCGTGATCGGCGGTCAGGATCAGGAGGTCGTCGTCGCGCAGCAGCGTGAGCCACTCGGCCACCGCCGTGTCGATCTCGATCAAGGCGCGGTGAAAGCCATCCACATCGTGGCGGTGGCCGTAGACCTGATCGGTCTCGACCAGCCCCTGCTCGCCAGGTGCGCCAGCGTGTTGGAGCCCGCATCGCCGTAGGCGGCCGCGTCGGGGAGCTCCCCGACCCCGCAGGCATCGAGCACAACGACGGTCGCGCGCCGCAAGCTCAGCCCGACCTTCCGGACAACGCCGCAGGAGACCAGACGATCCGGCCCGCCACCCGAACCTCGGCGATCAATTCCCCCCGTGCGAGCGTGAACAGGGCGCCGAGGACGTCCTCCACGCGGGCGCCGAGGACGTCCTCCACGGGCCGCAGGATCGTGGATCGGGCGTCCAACACGGCGGCCTCGGGATGGCCGGCACGGACATCGCGATACGCCCCACAAGCGAGAACGCGTCCGGAAGCAAACGCCACCGCACCATCCGCGAAGGCATCCAGCGCCGTCCCTTCCTCGAACGGATCGCGCGGCGTGTGTGCGACGTGGGCGCGGACGATCGTGGTCATCGGTGAAGAGCACGTTAGGCGACTTCCCCGCCGTCCCGCGCAGAGGTTATGGTTGCCCATTCAGTCCTGTGGAAAGGAGATCTACGTTATGGGGAGGATCAGGCCGGTCGGCCTCGTTGCTCTCGCGACCGCGGTGCTTGTCCTGGGGCTAGCCGCGTGCGGCAGTAGTAGCAGCAGCAGCAGTAGCACGACCTCGGGCGGCGGCAGCGCGGCCGCATCTAGTAGCACCAGCAGCAGCACGACGAGCGCGTCGTCAAACGGATCCGGCTTCAAGGTCGGTCTCGTGACCGACATCGGCGGGCTCAACGACCACGGCTTCAACCATCTGTCGTATCAGGGCCTGCTCCAGGCCGAGAATCAGCTCGGGGTCAAGGGCACCGTGCTCCAGTCGACCTCCGGCGCCGACTATGTCCCGAACCTCACCCGGCTCGCGCAGGCCGGCAACAAGCTCGTGATCGCGGTCGGCTTCCTGATGGCCGCCCCGCTCCAGCAGGTCGCGCTGAAGTATCCGAACACGCACTTTGCGATCATCGACAGCCCTGGCGGCACGGCTCCGGACACGGCCAAGAACATCGAGGGGATCGATTTCGCCGAGCAGCAGGCCGGCTACCCGGCCGGCTACCTCACCGGGCTCTACCTGAAGCAAAAGGGCTACACGACCGCTTCCACGGTCGGCGGCCAGAGCATCCCACCCGTGAACCTGTACATCGCCGGCTTCCAGGCCGGGGTCAAGGCGGCGGACCCGTCCGCCAAGCTGCTCAACGCGTACTCGCAGGACTTCGTCGCTGAGGACAAGTGCAAGGAGCTGGCGCTCAACCAGATCAACGCGGGCTCGAAGGTCGTCTTCCAGGTCGCCGGCGCCTGCGGGCTCGGCGCGATCTCCGCGGCCGTGCAGAACCACGACCAGGCGATCGGTGTCGACGCTGACCAGAGCTACCTCTCGCCGACCTACGTCCTGACGTCGGCCGAGAAGAAGGTCGACACCGGCGTGTTCACGGCGATCAAGAACCTCCAGAACGGACAGTTCTCGAGCAACCTGCAGGAGGACATCACCAACGGCGGCGTGGGAATCGGCAAGATCGGTCCGGCCGGCGCCCAGTACGAGTCCCAGATCAACAACATCGTCGCTCAGATGAAATCCGGGCAAGTCAAGCCTCCGACCACCCTCCTGGTCACGAAGTAACACGGAGGGCGCCCCGTGCCGGCGTCAAGCCCCCCAGCCCTCGAGCTGAGGGGAATCACGAAGAAGTTCGGCTCGGTCGTGGCGAACGACCGAGTCGACTTCGACGTGGTGCCGGGGGAGGTCCACGCGCTGCTCGGCGAGAACGGCGCCGGCAAGTCGACGTTGATGTCAGTTCTGTACGGCCTGTATAGGCCGGACGAGGGCGAGATCCTGATCGAGGGCCAGCCGGTCGAGATCAGCTCACCGTCGGCTGCGATCGACCTCGGGATCGGCATGGTCCACCAGCACTTCATGCTGGTTAGCGTGATGACCGTCGCCGAGAACATCGTGCTCGGCCAGGAGCCGAGCCGGAGGGGCGTCCTCGACCTGAAGGCGGCCCGAAACCGGGTGCGCGATCTCTCGGATCGCTACGGGCTGGTTGTCGACCCCGACGCGGTGATCGAGGACATCACGGTCGGCGCCCAGCAGCGCGTCGAGATCCTCAAGGCGCTGTATCGCGACGCGCGGATTCTCGTGCTCGATGAGCCGACCGCCGTCCTGACGGCACAGGAGGTCAGGGAGCTGACCGGCGTGCTCAACCGCCTCAAGCAGGACGGAACCGCGATCGTGTTCATCTCTCACAAGCTCGGCGAGGTGCTCGAGGTCGCCGATCGGATCACGGTGCTGAGGCGCGGCAAGAAGATCGAGACGGTTCCGCGCGAGGGCGCGACCGAGCTGAGCCTCGCGCGTCTGGTCGTCGGCCGCGACGTCATGCTCTCGGTCGAAAAGACTTCGGGCAAGCCCGCGGGGCCGCTGCTCGAGGTGCGCGACCTGTCCGTGCGCGACGACCGCGACCTCGAGAAGGTGTCCGGGCTGTCGCTCTCGGTACGGGCGGGCGAGATCGTCGCCTTGGCGGGCGTCGACGGGAACGGCCAGCAGGAGCTGGTCGATGCGATCACCGGCTTGCGCGCACCGGAATCGGGCGAAGTGGTGATCGACGGTCGGAACATCGCCGGTCATGGGGTGCGAGCGGCGACCGATGCCGGCGTGGCCCACATCGCCGAGGACCGCCAGCTCCGCGGGCTCGTGCTCCCGTTCACGCTCGCCGAGAACCTGGCGCTCCGTGAGTATCGATCGCCGGAACTCTGCGGGCACGGTTGGCTGCGTCTCGGGCGCATGAAGGAACGCGCGCAGAAGCTGCTGGCCGAGTTCGACGTTCGCGGCGGTGGACCCGAGACATACGCCGCGGCGCTGTCGGGCGGCAACCAGCAGAAGGTCGCCGTCGCCCGCGAGATCGCTTGCAACCCCAAGGTACTGGTCGCCCACCAGCCCACCCGTGGCCTCGATGTCGGCGCGATCGAGTTCGTGCATCGCCGGCTGATCGCCGAGCGCGACAAGGGCCGAGCGGTGCTGCTCGTGTCACTCGAGTACGAGGAGGTGAAGGCGCTGGCCGACCGGATCCTCGTGATCTACGAGGGTAAGATCGTCGGCGAGTTCCCGCCTGACGCGAGCGAGGAGGAGCTTGGCATAGCGATGACCGGTGGGAAGGCGCAGGCCGCCGAGGTGGCGCGGTGAGCCTGCTCGAAGAGGAACTCCACGCCGAAGCCGACGAGAGCAAGGGCGCCGCGGCCCGGTCGCCAGCAACTCTGACCGCGTTCCGGCGGGGCGCCAGCGGCGTCGTCGTGCCGGTCCTCACGACCGTGATCGCATTCATTGCCGGTGGGCTGATCGTGCTGGCGACGGGCCACAATCCGCTCTCGACCTACCAGTCGATCTTCAACGGGACCGGCCTGAACTGGCTGTTCCCATGGGTCAGCGGGTCTGAGCGCGCCACCGCTGCCAGCAACCTCCAGCAGACGCTTCTCCAGGCTACACCGCTAGTCCTCGTCGGCCTCGCGGTCGCGTTCGCGTTCCGCGCCGGCATGTTCAACATCGGCGGCCAGGGCCAGTACACGGTCGGCTGGATCGTCGCCGTATGGGTCGGCTCCTCGTTCGCCGGGATGCCGCCGCTGCTCCACGTCGTGTTCGCGATCGTCGCCGCAGCCGCCGCCGGCGCTGCCTGGGCCGGGATCGCCGGGTTCCTCAAGGCGACCACAGGGGCCAACGAGGTGATCTCCACGATCATGCTCAACTGGATCGCGATCTGGCTCGGCGTCTACTGCTTCCAGCTCGGCGGCCCGCTGCACAACCCGCACATGCCGTCGACGCCCGTGTCCAACAGCGTCGTCGCGGGGGCGAAGCTGCCGGTCTTCTGGGGCAGCACCTCGCTCCAGGGCCTCGATGTCGGGATCTTCATCTCGCTCGCGCTCGCGGTCGTGTTCGGGCTGCTGATCAAGCGCACGCGGCTTGGCTACGAGGCGCGCACAGTCGGCTTCAACCCAGAGGCAGCGAGCTACGCGGGGATGAACGTCGGCCGCACCTGGATCCGCGTGATGCTGATCTGCGGCGCGTTTGCGGGCGTGGCAGCCTCGCTCGACATCCTCGGCTGGAAGTTCAACCTGTTCACGAACGACATCCAGACCTCGCAAATCGGCTTCTACGGAATCGCGGTGGCGCTGCTCGGCCGGAACACGGCCGGCGGCACCGTCGCCGCCGCGCTGCTGTTCGGGGCGCTGCTCACCGGTACCTCGAATCGCAACATCAACCTGAGCATCGACCCGACGCTCGTCCAGTACCTGACGTTCATGATCGAGGGGATCATCATCCTGCTCGTCTCGACCGACGTGATCACGCTCCGGCTGCTGAAAGGCGGGCGGCGGATCGGCGTCGTCTTCAAGCGCCGGCGCTCTGAGGAAGTCAGCACAAACCAGGGTGGCGTGGCGTGAGCGGCGAACACTTCGTATTTTCCACGGGGTGCGTGGCGTGAGCGTGGGCACGATCGCGGTGGCGCCCGTGCGCGGCGTGTCGGCGAAGCAGATCGGCATCACGGGCATCGTCCTCGGCGCGATCGCCTGGGTGATCACGATCCCCCCGATCGAGGTCCGCGGCATGGCGCCGTCGATCGTCCTTGCCGTGCTCGCCATCCTGGCCGGCGCGTGGTCGATCGCCGGTGGCGAGCGCAAGCTCGGATCCGAGGCGATCGTCGTCGCCCTGTTCGCGACCGCCGGCGCGGCGGCATCGGCCAACTCGTCGACCGCCACGCTCGAGTCCGTATTCACCTGGTCGGCGCTGGTGGCGGCGACGCTCCGTTATGCGACGCCGCTGCTGTTCGCGGCGCTCGGTGGGGTGATCTCCGAGTCGAGCGGCGTGATCAACATCGGCCTCGAAGGCATGATGCTGATGGGCTGCTTCTGGGGCGTCTACGGTGCCGACGTGCTGGGCTCCTGGGTCTGGGGCCTCGTCGTCGCGATGCTCGCCGGGGGGCTGCTGGCGCTGCTTCACGCGGTCTTCTCGATCCACCTGCGGGCCAACCAGATCGTCAGCGGCACGGGCATCAACTTCCTCGCGCTCGGGATCACCGGCTACTTCCTCGAGTACCACTACGGACCCAACGGCACGCCGCTGAGCATCTCGATGATCCCCAACGTCAAGATCCCGGGGATCCAGCACGTGGGGTTCTTCGGGGCGGCGTTCGGCGACGCGAACCTGATGACCTGGGTCGGGCTGGCGCTCGTGCCCGCGCTCACCTTCTACCTGTTCCGGACGCGCGGGGGCCTGCGGCTGCGGTCGGTGGGCGAGAAGCCGCGCGCCGCCGACACCGTCGGCTTGTCGGTATTTCGGATCCGGTACGTCGCGGTGATCGTGTCCGGCATGTTCGCGGCGCTCGGCGGCGCCTACCTCTCGGTCGGCTTCGTCGGGTCGTTCAGCAACAACATGACCAACGGTCGCGGCTTCATCGCGCTGGCGGCGATGATCTTCGGCAAATGGAAGCCCTGGGGCGCGCTGTGGGCGACGCTCCTGTTCGGATTCGGAAACGCGATGTCCGACCGCGTATCCGGCGTCAATCAGACGCTCGGGACGTTGTTCGAGGCGCTGCCGTACGTGCTCACCCTGATCGCTGTCGCGGGTCTCGTGGGCCGCTCGCGGCCGCCGGCGGCGGACGGCATTCCGTACGTGAGGGGGTAGCCGATGGCGGTCGCCCGGTTAGCCCTGACCCGTTTCGCGGACGGGGAGGTCCGCCTCAGCGACGAGGTCGAGCTCTACCAGCGCACGTACACCACGCTGTTGCGCTCGAGCGGTGAGACGCAGCTGCGCGTACTCGAGCCCTCGCACATGGCGATGGGGTCGAGCCTGCACCCGCTGGCCGCCAGCGAGGAGCTCGACCTCGGGGCATTCCTCTACGCGGTCCGCCGCCTGCCGGACGGGATCGTGGGCGCCGAGCTTGTCGTCATGGGCCAGGACGTCGAGCAGCTCACCGCCAGCGGCATCCCGGTCGAGTCCTGGCAGGAGGCCGAGGCGCCCGCCCGCCGGCGCCGGTGGTACGACAACGGCGGCGGCACGCTCGCGGTGCTGTTGGCCAGCTCCTCGGACGTCGACGACCTGGTGCCCACGCTGGTGGCCTTCCAGATCGAGTGGAACAAGATCCGAGTCCGGCAGCGTGCTGCGGGCTGGCCGTCGGCGAGCTCCCCCGACGTCCCGCCCGAGGAGTGCGCGCGGGAGTTGGGCGGGAGCCCCGACGACTGGGCGCGGCTGCGCGACGCGTGGGGGGAGAGCTTCGGGGAACGCATCCGGCTGATCGGCGAGCGCCGACTCTCGCTGCGGGTGCGGATGTTGGGCGGCACCCACACCGGGTATGCGCGCCTGACCCGGCGCTGGTGGACCCCGGTCAGCGCCGAGCTGGCCGTGGAAGGGCTGACCGAGCGTCCCCTCTACTTCGTCAGCTCGAACTCGCACAGCCTGGTGAACATCGTCACCGGCATCGCCCGCAAGCGCGAGCCCGAGCTGGTGTCGTTCGTCGAGCAGCTGGACGAGGACGACATCCTGCGCCACGAGCTGACCGCCTTCCGCGAGGGCCGCAGCGAGGGCTCCTGGGAGAACTTCCTGTACTTCGTGGCGCGCCTGTATTTCGGCGAGCGGGGTCCGGAGGCCGCGGCCGAGCGCCGGGCGGCGGAGCGGGAGAAGGGGGTCACCCACCTGCGAAGCAGGACCGCATTGCGGGTGCCCGCCCAGGTCATCTCGCTGGCCGCGCTGGACCCCCGGGCGCTCGATCCACGCGTCGGCGAAGTCGACGCGGCAGCCCTGGCGGCCAGCGGCGCCGTGATCGTGAACATCGACTATCCGCTGGGCGTCGCGGCCTACAACATCCTGCGCGAGGTGGCGGTTGACCGCGCCGGGCTGCGCGGGGTCTACGTCCTCGGCAAGGCCGCCACGCTGAACGCCGACGTCGGCGACGTGATGATCTCCAACGTGGTCCACGACGAGCATTCGGGCTCGACGTACTGGCTCGACAACGCGTTCAGCGTCGACGACCTCGCCGCCGACCTGCGCTTCGGAACCGGTCTCGACAACCAGCGGGCGGTGACGGTCAAGAGCACGTTCCTGCAGAACCGCTCCTACCTCGACTTCTACTACCGCGAGGCGTTCACCGTCGTCGAGATGGAGACCGGCCCGTACTGCAACGCGGTGTACGAGATCGCCGACGCCGACCGCCACCCGGTGCACGAGGCGGTCAACTTCTCGAAGCTTCCGATCGACCTCGGGATCATCCACTACGCCTCTGACACCCCCTACACGCAGGCGCGCACGCTGGGCGCGCGCGGCCTCAGCTACTACGGGATGGATTCGACGTACGCCTCGTCGCTGGCGATCCTGCGGCGCGTGTTGCGTCTGGAAGGCGCGCTCGTCGAGGACGACCGCGGCCGGGACCTGACCAGGCCCTACGGGATGCCCACGCTCCCCCGGCACGCATAGCTAGGGCATCTAGGTCCCCCCGGGCGCATAGCTCGGGCATCTAGGTGACTCGCGACCTAGGCGCCGACCGGATGCCAGGCCGTCTTGAGCTCGGTGACCGCCTCGAGACGCTCCAGCGCATAGTTCGTGGCGTCCTCGTAGCTCGTCGCCGCGGTGCCGTGGCGGACCCGCTTGATCGTCTCGGCGGCCAGCCGGTCGGTCTCGGCCGACAGCTCGGCGTCCCCGGCGGCGTCGACGATTGCATTGAGGTCGCGGTGGGCGGCCAGCGCGTTTGTCAGCTCGGCGCGCCGTCCAGACAACAGGTTGACCACGCCGGCCGGCACGTCGGAGACGCCGAGCGCCTCGGCCAGGTCGAGGCCGGGGAGCGGCTGGGTTTCGGACAGGATCGCCACGGCCGTGTTGCCTGCGGCCAGGGTCGGCGCCAGCTCGGCCACCAGGCCGAGGAGCGGCGGAACGTCCGGCGCGACGATCCCGACCACGCCGGTCGGCTCGGGCAGCGAGAACGACAGGAACGGCGCCGCGACCGGGTTGACGCCGCCGAGCACCGCGTGGAGCTTGTCGGTCCAGCCGGCGTAGTGGAGCAGCACGTCGACGGCGACGTCCACCTCGTCGCGCGGCACGCCCATCACCTCGGCGCGGGATTCCAGGGCCTCGGCTGCGCGGTAGAGGATCTGCCCGCGGTTGTACGCGGCGCGAGCGGCCCAGGGTCCGGCGGCCTTCCGCGCCGCGACCAGTGCGTCGCGAACGTCCTTGCGCGAGGCCCGGGGAAAGTTCACGCCGCCCGCCTCGTCGTAGCGGCCCGACTCCGAGCGGACGAACGCGCCGCCGATCCACAGCTTGTAGGTCTTGCGAACCGCGAGCCGCGCGCTCACTGGATCACCCGGAGGTACGGACGCAGCCCCGCGGGGCCGCCCTCGCGCCCGAAGCCCGACTCCTTGTAGCCGCCGAAGGCAGCGGTCGGATCGAAGTGGTTGTAGGTGTTCTGCCACACCACGCCGGCCTGGAGCGCCCGCGCCACCTCGAACGCCTTGGCGCCTTTGTCGGTCCAGATCCCGGCCGCCAGGCCGTAGCGCGAGTTGTTGGCTTTCTCGATCGCCTCGGCCTGGCTGCGGAAGGTGAGCACGGAGACCACGGGCCCGAAGATCTCCTCGACCGCGATCCGGTGGGCGGGCGAGACGTCGGTGAACAGCGTGGGCGCGAACCAGTAGCCGCGGTCGGGCATGTCGCACTCGATCGTGCGCCGAACGGCGCCCTCGTGTTCCCCGGCCGCGACCAGCGCCTCGATCCGCGCTAGCTGCTCGGCCGAGTTGATCGCGCCGACGTCGGTGTTCTTGTCCAGGGGGTCGCCCACCCGCAGACGGCGCATTCGCTGCCAGAGCTTGGCGATCACCTCGTCGTGCACGCTCTCCTGGATGAGCAGCCGCGATCCCGCGCAGCAGACGTGGCCCTGGTTGAAGAAGATGCCGTTGACGATCCCCTCGACGGCCTGGTCGAGCGCGGCGTCCTCGAACACGATGTTGGCCGACTTGCCGCCGAGCTCGAGCGTCAGCGGGATGCCCGTGCCCGCCAGCGCGGCCTGAATGTCACGGCCCACCGCGGTCGATCCCGTGAAGGCGATTTTGTCGATCTTTTTCGAGCGGACAAGGGCCGCACCCGTGTCGCCATTGCCCGGGAGGATGGTGACCACGCCGGGCGGAAGCTCCGCCTCCTGGCAGATCTCGGCCAGGAGCAGCGCGGTCAGCGGCGTGGTCTCGGCCGGCTTGAGGATCGCGGTGTTCCCGCAGGCCAGCGCCGGCGCGAGCTTCCAGGCCGCCATCAGCAGCGGGAAGTTCCACGGGACGATCTGCCCGACCACGCCGAGCGGTTCGACTTCTCGCGCGTTGACGCCGTAGCGGAGCTTGTCGGCCCAGCCGGCGTAGTGGAAGAAGTGGGCGGCGGCCAGCGGGATGTCGACGTCGCGCGATTCTCGGAGCGGCTTGCCGCCGTCCATCGTCTCGACGATCGCCAGCTCGCGCGAGCGTTCCTGGATCAGGCGGGCGATGCGGAACAGGTACTTGGCGCGTTCCAGACCGGGCAGCGCTGCCCACTTGGGCTGCGCGGCGCAGGCGCTCTCCACGGCCGCGGTCACGTCGTCCGGGCCCCCGTCGGCAACCTCCGCTATCGGATCCTCTGTGGCGGGGTTAATCGTCGGCACGTAGCGTCCACCCGCCGGGTCCCGGAATTCGCCGTCCAGGAACAGGCCATAGCGGTCCTTCAAGCGAACGTGGTCGGCCGACTCGGGAGCCGGCGCGTAGTCCCAGACGATGCTGGTTCGCGTCTCGGTGCTCATTCCTTGGAGAAGTCCTCGGCGCGCCCGTAGCGGCCGCTCTCGGTCTTGGCGTACTGCATCAGGAGATCATTGAGCACGGACGACGCGCCGATCCGGATGCGGTCCGGGCGTCAGCCACTCGTCGCCCAGCGTCTCCTTGACCAGCACCAGGCGATGCAGCGCGGCCTTGCTCGTCGACACGCCGCCGGCCGCCTTGAAGCCGACCACCCGCCCGGTCCCCTCCGCGTAGTCGCGGATCGCCTCGAGCATCACCAGGCATACGCCGGGCGTCGCGCCCGGCCGCCGCCTTACCGGTCGAGGTCTTGATGAAGTCCGCGCCGGCTTCCATCGCGATCATCGAGGCGTGGCGGACGTGGTCGTAGGAGCCGAGCTCGGCCGTCTCCAGGATCACCTTGAGGTGCGCGTCGCCGCAGCGCTCCTTGACCGCGACGATCTCCTGCATCACCCGCGTGTCGTCGCCGGCCAGGAACGCCTCGCGCGAGATCACCATGTCGATCTCGTCGGCGCCGGCCTGCGACGGCGTCCTCGGTGTCGCGGAGCTTGGCCTCAGGAGACCTGGCCGGCCGGGAAGCCGGTGGCGACGGCGGCGGTCTTGACTCCGGTGCCTCGTAGCGATTCGCGTGCGACGCCGACCAGCGACGAGTACACGCAGATGGCCGCGACGCTCGGAATCTCCGGCATGGTGGGCGCCGGGCACACCGCCTTGGCGCACAGGTGGCGAACCTTGCCGGCGGTGTCCGCGCCCTCGAGCGTGGTCAGGTCGAGCATCGACACGGCCAGGCGGATGCCCTGCTGCTTGGCCGTCGTCTTGATCGAGCGCTTGCCCA
>CAVUPW010000004.1:0-378898 GCA_963743345.1 uncultured Solirubrobacterales bacterium | reverse complement strand
CACGACCAGCCTCCGGGACTGCCGAATCAGCCGGCGCTGAACGCTCAGTAGCGCGTGCAGGCCCATCGAGTCGATGAACTCCGCCTCGCTCAGATCGATCACCATCGTGCCCTGGCGCTTGCGGATGACCTCGTCGAGCCGCGCGCCGAGCCTCGAGACGGTCAGGATGTCGACCTCGCCGCTGACCCCTATCACAGTGGTGTGAGGCTCATTGCGCGTCGTGAGCGCCAGCTGGATGGGGCCACGCGGACGCAGCGAGCCACCGAGGGTCGGGTCGTCGGGGGATCTTCTCATGGCGTCTGGCGGGTCCCGGCGCTACGGAAAATCATGGCACCCGCGCCGCTGGGCCGTCCCCGTTTCCCGTGCGCATCCGTGGGTCAGGGCGCGAACAGTTTCTTCCCTGCCCGCGGGAAACCTCACCATCGCAGTACGCACCGTGTCGGCTATGGTCCCGCCGGCATGGCCGAGGCGGTCAAGATCGTCGTTCTGGAGGGCGACCAGACCGGGCAGGAGCTGCTCGAGCAGTCACTGCGTCTCCTCGAGCCGGGGCTACTCGTCAACCGGGTGGCGACCAAGATCGAGGTGTGGTCGTCAATCGGGTCGGCGGCGTGAGACCTTAGGGTTCACGTCAGAATTAGTGGCAGGATCTGACGAGCGGCTGGGCGTGTCTGGCGCCGCCGGCTCGCCCAATAATACCGGGAGTATTTGAGGGCGAGCCGGTGGCGCCAGGCGCGTACAGACGCCGTCAGAGACGTCAATAATTCTGACGTGAGCCCTTAGCGCCATGATCACCGGCGCCCACTCGATCATCTACACCAGCGACGCAGACGGCGTGCGGGCGTTCTTCCGCGACGTACTCGAGCTGCCGCACGTTGATGCCGGTCACGGCTGGCTGATCTTCGCCCTGCCGCCGGCCGAGGTGGCGGCGCACCCGACGGACGCCGCCGGTCGCCACGAGCTCTACCTGATGTGCGACGACATCCACGCCGCCGTCGAGGAGCTCGCAGCCAAGGGAGTGGAGTTCAGTCGCCCGATCGAGGAGGAGCGCTGGGGCCTCGTGACCGCGATCAGGCTGCCTGGTGGCGTCGAGCTCGGCCTGTACGAGCCGCGGCACCCAACGCCGCCGCACTGACCAAGCAGCTACCCGATCTCGACCGAGCCGACCGCCGGCTGCGCGCCGCGGTGCATCCTTCTCGACCCGCCGCCCGGAGGGATCGAGGAGCTCTGACGCACTACGCGGGCTTGGCGAGCCGGCTTAGGGTCCGTCGGAGAATTAGGTGGTGGAATTGGCGAGTGGCTGGGCGTGGCTGACGCTGCCCCCTCGCCACGATCGTACTGGTGGTACGTGAGGGCGAGGGGGTGGCGTCAGGCGCGTCCAGACGCCGCCAAAACGCCACATAATTCTGCTACGGGCCCTTAGCGTACGTTCCTGTTCCATTGCTACCGAGAGGCCCACTCCAAGACCGCGCTGCCGGCAACTCCTCTTGCACGTCGCAACATACCCGCCATTCCGTCCGGGCCTTCTCTTAGGCTACCGAACATATGTTCCAGTCTTCCATGAAGCGTCTGCGCGCCTGGTTGGACGTCGTCGATGACATGCTCGTCGGCGACCCACCGGCTGACGCGCACCTCGAGGTGCCGCGCTGGGCCACGCATCCGCACCGTCGCCCGCTGCGCTGGCAGCGCGCGCGGCGCGCCGGCAGCGTCCCAGCGGCGCCGGCCCACTGCCTCTGCCCTGTTCAGCGGATGCAGAGCGAGGTCGTCCAGCGACCGTCTATGCGCGACAGCGGACACGCCCTAACCAACTGAATAGCCGCGCCGTGCCATCTCTGCATCTACGGGCGCCGTAGAGTGGGCGGGTGCGGGCGGCACAGCTCATGCTGCGCGCCACCGAGGCGGCTAGGACCCCCGGCCAGCGCCTCGGCGGACCTCGGCCACGGCGGGACGCGCGATCAGAACCTCAGCCAGCCAGTCCATCCGAGTGTGAGGTGCGCGCCGAGGATCACGCCGTTCGGCTCGCCGGTCGTCTGATCGGAGCCGGCGGTGACGAGACCGAACAGAACCGCCAGGAAGGTGCCTAGGCCGAGCACCAGGCAGATGATCAGCAGGACGAAAACCTGCGGGTTTGCACGGAAAAACGCAACCACAGGACGCCGCGGGACGTCGATGCGGGCGCCGCGATCGTCCGTCCAATCACGGCGACCGTCGATCCGCTCCCCCGGGGCGCCCGGATCTGCGCCTGCGCTCCGGGCGTCCGTCATCGTGTCCATCCTGTCGTTCGCGCTGTGAAGATAAACCGGCGGCGACCTACTCTCCCAGGCCCTTGCAGGCCAAGTACCATCGGCGCGGAGGGGCTTAACGGCTCTGTTCGGAATGGGAAGAGGTGTTTCCCCCTCGCCATAGCCACCGGAAACCGGTCGAGACCAGCCCCTTCCCGGGCCTTCAAAACCGCACAGTGCCAATGCACGGATATCAAATATCCGTCAAGCCCTCGACCCATTAGTACCGGTCTCCTACGAGTGTCACCACTCTTCCAGATCCGGCCTATCAACCTGGTGATCTTCCAGGGGTCTTACTCTCTCAAGGAGATGGGAGAGCTCATCTTGAGGCCGGCTTCCCGCTTAGATGCTTTCAGCGGTTATCCGATCCGCACGTAGCTAACCTGCGGTGCCCTTGGCAGGACAACAGATACACCAGAGGTGCGTTCATCCCGGTCCTCTCGTACTAGGGACGAATCCTCTCAACTCTCCAACGCCCACGGCAGATAGGGACCGAACTGTCTCACGACGTTCTGAACCCAGCTCGCGTACCGCTTTAATGGGCGAACAGCCCAACCCTTGGGACCTACTTCAGCCCCAGGATGCGACGAGCCGACATCGAGGTGCCAAACCGGGCCGTCGATGTGGACTCTTGGGCCCGATAAGCCTGTTATCCCCGGAGTACCTTTTGTCCGTTGAGCGACGGCGCTTCCACTTGCTACCGCCGGATCACTAAGGCCTGCTTTCGCACCTGCTCGACCTGTCAGTCTCGCAGTCAAGCTCCCTTGCTGCCTTTACACTCTACGCACGATTTCCGACCGTGCTGAGGGAACCTTTGCGCGCCTCCGTTACATTTTGGGAGGCGACCGCCCCAGTCAAACTACCCGCCTGTCACTGTCCAGCACCCGGATTCACGGCGTGCTGTTAGAGATCCAATACACCAAGGGTGGTATCTCAAGGATGCCTCCACGCCAGCCGCAGCCGGCGCTTCCAAGGCTCCCACCTATCCTGAGCGAGATGCATCGAACCCCAATACCAGGTTGTAGTAAAGGTTCACGGGGTCTTTCCGTCTAGCCGCGGGTACTCGGCATCTTCACCGAGACTGCAATTTCACCGAGCCCCTCGTTGAGACAGCGTTCAAGTCGTTACGCCATTCGTGCAGGTCGGAACTTACCCGACAAGGAATTTCGCTACCTTAGGACCGTTATAGTTACGGCCGCCGTTTACCGGGGCTTAGCTTCGGTGCTTCGAGCCGAAGCCCTAACACCTCCACGTAACCTTCCGGCACCGGGCAGGCGTCAGCCCCTATACGTCGTCTTACGACTTAGCAGAGACCTGTGTTTTTGGTAAACAGTCGCTTGAACCTATTCACTGCGGCCCTCTCGGGCTCCCCTCGCGAGGAGGTTCACCCTACTGGGGCGCCCCTTATCCCGAAGTTACGGGGCGATTTTGCCGAGTTCCTTAACGAGGGTTATCTCGATCACCTTAGTGTGCTCCACTTGCCCACCTGTGTCGGTTTTGGTACGGGCACGCGCTTCCTCCCTAGAGGCTTTTCTTGGAGGCAGGGCTTCCGGGACTCGCCGGCTTAGAGCCAGCTGCATTCGCACCTCAGGTTATGCGGCCCCGGATTTACCTAGAGCCACCCCTACATGCTTAGCCCAGGACAACCATCGCCTGGGATCCCATAGCCTTCCTCGTCCCCCCATCGGTCAAACGGAAGCGACGTGGTACGGGAATATCAACCCGTTGGCCATCGACTACGCCTTTCGGCCTCGCCTTAGGTCCCGACTGACCCTGAGCAGACGAACTTTACTCAGGAACCCTTGGGCAATCGGCGGAGGGGATTCTCACCCCTCTTTCGTTACTCATGCCGGCATTCTCACTTCCGCCGCCTCCACGGCTGGCTTACGCCGCCGCTTCTCTGGCGCCGGAACGCTCTCCTACCGCGCGAAGAACCCGAAGGTCTTCGCACCCGCAGCTTCGGTGACTAGCTTGAGCCCCGTTACATTGTCCGCGCTTGAACACTTGACCAGTGAGCTGTTACGCATTCTTTCAAGGATGGCTGCCTCTAAGCCAACCTCCTGGTTGTCTCTGCATTCAAACATCGTTTCCCACTTAGCTAGCACTTTGGGACCTTAGCTGGCGGTCTGGGCTGTTTCCCTCTTGACGCTGAAGTTTATCCCCCAGCAACTGACTCCCGGAGTAACCGTGACGGTCTTCGGAGTTTGCCTGAAGTCGGTAACCTGGTAGGGCCCCTAGTCCAAACAGTGCTCTACGGCCGCCACGGAATTGATCCGAGGCTATACCTAAATATATTTCGGAGAGAACCAGATATCACTGAGCTTGATTAGCCTTTCACTCCGACCCACAGGTCATCCGCCCAGTTTTCAACCTAGGTCGGTTCGGTCCTCCACGAGGTCTTACCCCCGCTTCAACCTGCCCATGGGTAGCTCGCTCAGCTTCGGGTCTACCGCCCACGACTATGTCGCCCTATTCGGACTCGCTTTCGCTACGGCTCCGCTCATCGCTTAACCTTGCCGCAGACGAGTAACTCGCCGGCTCGTTATGCAAAAAGCACGCGGTCACGGCACAAGGCCGCTCCCACCGCTTGTAGGCACGCGGTTTCAGGTACTATTTCACTCCCCTTCCGGGGTACTTTTCACCTTTCCCTCACGGTACTAGTCCGCTATCGGTCACCAAGGAGTACTTAGCCTTAGAGGGTGGTCCCCCCAGATTCAGTCCGCGTTTCACGGGTGCGGACTTACTCAGGAACGCCTGCGGAAGACCGTGCGATTTCGTCTACGGGACGATTGCCCTCTGTGGTGCGTGGTTCCACACGCTTCGACTATCACACGATTTTGTAACTTCCGCCGGACCGGTCACGATCCGGATCGGCGCCCTACAACCCCCGACGCGCAACGCGTGACCGCTTACACACGCCGGGTTTAGGCTGATCCCTTTTCGCTCGCCACTACTCAGGGAGTCTCGGTTGATTTCCTTTCCTCGGGGTACTGAGATGTTTCACTTCCCCCGCTTGTCTTCGCCGCGCCTATGTGTTCAGCGCGGGATAACGTCGCATTACCGACGCTGGGTTTCCCCATTCGGGCATCCCCGGGTCAATGGCTATTCAGCGCCTCACCGGGGCTTATCGCAGCCGTTCACGCCCTTCATCGACTCTTGGTGCCAAGGCATCCACCATGTGCCCTTAATATCTTGACGGTGATCGGGGAATCTCTGACGAGATCCCCGTGGGAGGAGCCTTGCGGCTCCGCCCGGTGATACCCGTGTCATTGGCTACTGTGCAGTTTTCAAGGTCCGGGAAGAGGTGCGACTCGCACGTAAGAGCCCGGGACCAGGTCCTCGAGCGCCGGCGGCGAGCCGGTCTCTCAAAACTCAACAGCATGCGATGTAATCGGCTGGCGCCGATGACATTGGGAGAAATCCGCCCGTAGCACATCGGTGTTTCCACCGGTGTGAGCAGATTTCTCCCGACTGAATCGCCCTCAGGGCGATTCAGCAGGTTCGGTCGACATGCTAGGGCGATCGCTCGAGGCGATCGCTGCCCAATTGGGCTCCCTAGAAAGGAGGTGATCCAGCCGCAGCTTCCGCTACGGCTACCTTGTTACGACTTCACCCCAGTCGCGAGCCCCACCTTCGACGGCTCCCTCCCAAAAGGGTTAGGCGACCGGCTTCGGGTGTTGCTCACTCCCATGGTGTGACGGGCGGTGTGTACAAGGCCCGGGAACGTATTCACCGCGGCAGTGCTGATCCGCGATTACTAGCAACTCCGCCTTCATGCAGGCGGGTTTCAGCCTGCAATCCGAACCGAGACACGCTTTAAGGGATTCGCTCCACCTCGCGGTATCGCAACCCTCTGTACGCGCCAATGTAGCACGTGTGTAGCCCTGGACATAAGGGGCATGATGACTTGACGTCATCCCCACCTTCCTCCGGTTTGTCACCGGCGGTCTCGCATGAGTCCCCAACTAAATGCTGGCAACATGCGACGGGGGTTGCGCTCGTTGCGGGACTTAACCCAACATCTCACGACACGAGCTGACGACAGCCATGCACCACCTGTGATCCTGCCCCGAAGGGAGACCGTGTTTCCACGGCTGTCAGGAACATGTCAAGCCCAGGTAAGGTTCTTCGCGTTGCGTCGAATTAAACCACATGCTCCGCTGCTTGTGCGGGCCCCCGTCAATTCCTTTGAGTTTTAGCCTTGCGGCCGTACTCCCCAGGCGGGGCACTTAATGCGTTAGCGTCGGCACGGAGGGAGTCGACACCCCCCACACCTAGTGCCCATCGTTTACGGCGTGGACTACCAGGGTATCTAATCCTGTTTGCTCCCCACGCTTTCGCGTCTCAGCGTCAGTACCGTCCCAGCGAGCTGCCTTCGCCATTGGTGTTCCTCCTGATATCTGCGCATTTCACCGCTACACCAGGAATTCCACTCGCCTCTTCCGGACTCTAGCCCGACAGTATCCGCCCGCCTCCCGGGGTTGAGCCCCGGGCTTTCAGAGCGGACTTACCGAGCCGCCTACACGCTCTTTACGCCCAATGATTCCGGACAACGCTTGCCCCCTACGTATTACCGCGGCTGCTGGCACGTAGTTAGCCGGGGCTTCTTCTGAAGGTACCGTCACTCCGGCCGGCTATTCACCGGCGAAGCTTCGTCCCAACTGAAAGGGGTTTACAACCCGAAGGCCTTCTTCCCCCACGCGGCGTTGCTGCGTCACGCTTTCGCGCATTGCGCAAGATTCCCCACTGCTGCCTCCCGTAGGAGTCTGGGCCGTGTCTCAGTCCCAGTGTGGCTGATCGTCCTCTCAGACCAGCTACCCATCGTCGCCTTGGTGAGCCGTTACCTCACCAACAAGCTAATGGGCCGCGGGCCCATCCCGATGCGGAGGCCGAAGCTTCCTTTCCCCACCGGCCTTTTGGCCGTAGGGCACATTTGGTATTAGCCCGAGTTTCCTCGGGTTGTCCCAATCATCGGGGCAGGTTACCCACGTGTTACTCACCCGTTCGCGGCTTAGCCCCAGGCCGAAGCCTGGTTCGTCGCTCCACTTGCATGTGTTAGGCACGCCGCCAGCGTTCGTCCTGAGCCAGGATCAAACTCTCCGTGAAGAACTGCTGAGACGAGCCGCCCGAAGGCGACCCGCTTCACAAAGAGTCGTCGAGGTCCGGTCCGCCGGAGCGGACGCTGCCACCGAGCATGGTGGTGGACCCGGGCCCGTCCGCTGGTGGAACAGGCCCACGCGTCCGCACGAGGGGCCCGATGTACACCAAAGGGCCCGGGACGCATGACGGGGTCAATCTGGCACCGTCGATCGAGGCCCCGAGGGGCACTGCGAGCGACGGCGTCGAACCTGGACACACATCTCGACCGAGGGGTCGGTCGAAGTGTGCGCATGCTGTTGAGTTTTCAAAGACCGTCGCACCTCTTCGGAAGGGGCTTCCTTCCCGGGGCGCGCCCGAAATCGTCTGCGATTCCGGAGCGGACCGATGAGTATAGCGCCAGGATCGCGCCGCCACCTGCTCCCCGCAAGTTGATGATGCCACCGCCCACCCCTGAGCGGTGGCTCCCGGGTTGTCGGCCGGTCGGAGGCCGGCCTTAGTCCGAGACCGCGGAGGATCGGCGGACACCGGGCCGCCGGCGGTACGGGCCCTTAGCCACCCGAAGGCTCACCCGACGTGCGGCGCGACCTGCACCCGGACGAAGCGACGCTTGCCGAGCTGGAGAACGCTGCCGTCGACCGCGGACGCGGGCAGGTCGAGGGTCCCATTGCCGACCACCTGCCCGTCCAGCCTGACCCCGCCCTGGGCCAGGCTGCGGCGGGCCTCGGAGGTCGAGATCCCGAAGGCATCGGCCAGGAGCGCCGGCAGGTGGAGCGCGGGGCGGTCGGCCGGCCAGGTGACGGTCGGCATCTCCTCGGGTGGCCGATGCTGGATGTGGACGCGGTCGAACTCCCGCTCGGCCGTCTCGGCGGACTCCCGCCCGTGGAAGCGGGCCACCAGGGCCCGGGCCAGCGCTCGCTTGGCGTCCCGGGGGCCGAGGTCGATCGGCGGCTCGGAGCCGAGCAGCAGGCGATACCACGTCTCGAGCGAGCCGTCGGGAATGCTCAGCGTCTTGCCGTAGATGTCGTCCGGGGCATCGGCCACCCCGATGTAGTTGCCTACCGACTTGGACATCTTGAGCTCGCCGTCGGTGCCGGTCAGCAGAGGCATGGTGAGGATCACCTGCTCCGGCTGGCCATACAGGCGCTGGATCTGGCGCCCGAGCAGCAGGTTGAACTTTTGGTCGGTTCCGCCCAGCTCGACGTCGGCTCGGACCGCCACCGAGTCGTAGCCCTGGAGCAGCGGGTACAGCAGCTCGAGCACCGAGATCGGCTCGTGCGCGGCAAAGCGCTTGGCGAAGTCGTCGCGCTCGAGCAGTTGGGCGATGGTGGTCGTCCGCGCCAGCTTGAACAGGTCAGCCATCGTCATGTCCAGCCACTCACTGTTGAAGCGGATCTCGAGGCGCTCGGAGTCGAGCACCCTTAGCGCCTGCGCCTGGAAGGTGCGCGCGTTGGCGTCGATCTCGGCCGGGGCCAGCTCGGGGCGCGTCGCCGAGCGCCCGCTGGGATCTCCCACGCGCGCGGTGTAGTCGCCGACGATCAGCACCACGACGTGACCGAGATCCTGGAACTCTCGAAGCTTCTGGAGGACGACGGTGAAGCCGAGGTGGATGTCAGGCGCGGTGGGATCGATGCCCAGCTTTACGCGCAGGGCCCGGCCTGGCTCGAGCTTGCGTTCGAGCTCCCCCTCGGGCAGGCAGTCGACCGCGTTTCGGGCCAGCCATACAGCCGCCTCCCGGGGGCTGGCGCCAGCCGGCAGAGGCGCCGTAGGCAGCTCCGTCCTGACCTCTGGCTCCATCCGGGGCAATGCTAGACTCTCGCGGCCGACGGGACCTCTCGCCGCCGCGTCCCGATGCACGGTCGAAGTGGCTGCCGCGCGCGCGGCCGGGCCCGAATCCGAAGCACCCGCGATCGCATGATCGACGACGTGGACATCCCGACTCAGGCGGATCCGCCGCCAGCGCCGCTCCCGCTCGACCCGTCACGACGCGGACGGGGCGGTGACGGCAACGGAGGGGGCAACGGAGGGGGCAACGACGGGGCAACGGAGGGCGGCCGCCGAGGCGCGGCGGGCGTTTCCGCTGGCGCGGACGCCGCCCCCGCCGCCCGGGCACGTGGCGCGTCAAGAAGCTGCGGCTCCTCCTGATCCTGATCGGCCTCGCCATCCTGGCCGTCATCTCGACCGTGTTCGGGATGATGATGGCGGTCGCGTCGGACCTGCCGCAGATCGAGAACCGCCAGCAGTACCGCACCGCCGTCAACTCGTACCTGTACGACGACCACTGGCACCTGATCGGGCTGTTCGCACCGCCCAACCACGAGGTGGTCGACCAGTTCCAGCAGATCTCACCCTGGATGCGGCGGGCAATCGTGGCGGTCGAGGACAGGCGCTTCTGGAGCGATCCCGGGGTCGACCTGCGCGGCATCGCACGTGCCGTCGTGGCCGACGTGACCGGCGGCTCGCGCCAGGGCGCCTCGACGATCGCGCAGCAGTTCGTCAAGAACGCGCTGCTCGAGCAGGACAACCGAACCGTGTTCGAAAAGCTGCGCGAGGCGGCACTGGCCTACCACCTGACCCGTCGGTGGCACAAGGAGAAGATCATCACCCAGTACCTGAACTCGATCTACTTCGGCAACGGCGCCTACGGAGTGGAATCCGCCGCGCGCGTGTACTTCGGAAAGGTGCACGGCTACAACTCGGCTGCCGCGCCCGGGCAGTCAAGCTCTGGCTGCGGCGACGCGCCGCGTCACTCATGCGCCTCGATGCTGACTCCGGACGAGGCGGCGCTGCTGGCCGGGATGGTGGCCGACCCGAGCGCGTTCGACCCGCTGTCCAACCAGCGCGCGGCCTACGAGCGGCGCAAGGTCGTGCTCAAGGACATGCTCCAGCTGCACCACCTCTCGCTCAGCGACTATCAGAAGTACGTCAACACGCCGCTCCCGACGAGCGCAGATCTCCAGCGCCCCCAGGAGCCGGGCGCGGCGCCGTACTTCACAAGCTGGCTGCGACCGCAGATCCTGGCCGCGATGGGGCTGCATCGCGGCGTGCCGCAGAACGTGGCCGAGTACCGGGCCTACTACGGCGGGCTGAAGATCCGCACCACGCTCGACCTGAAGCTCCAAGCGGCGGCCGATCAGGCCATCTCGCAGGAGCTGCCAACCGGGGAGAACCTGCCCAGCGCCTCGCTGGTGGCAATCGACAACAAGACCGGCCAGGTGCGAGCAATGGTCGGCGGGCCGATCGTCGACGGGCAGGAGGACTACAACCAGTACCCGTTCAACCTGGCCACGCAGGGTCACCGGCAGCCGGGATCGTCCTTCAAGCCGTTCACGCTGGCGATGGCGCTGAAGTCGGGCGAGTACGGCCCTGGCTCGATCGTCGACTCCGCCCCGCAGGACTTCATCGTCCCCGACAGCGGTGGCAAGGAGCACTTCATCGTCCACAACTTCGGCGACACCTACTCGGGGCCGATCTCGCTGGCAGCAGCCACCGACATCTCCGACAACTCGGTGTACTCGCAGGTGGGGATCCACGTCGGCACCAAGAAGATCGCCGCTTTCGCCCGCCGCGCCGGGATCCGAACGCCCGTCTCGCACAACTACGCGATGATCCTGGGCGGGCTGAAGGTCGGCGTCTCACCGCTCGACATGGCGCACGCGTACGAGACGTTCGCGGAAGGCGGCCGTCGGGTGTATGACCCCGTGCTGGGTGCGCCGAGGAAAGGGCCGACGGGGATCGCCCAGATCTACTGCCCTACGGTCTGCCCGCACAAGAACCTGATCGACCATCCCGACTATGAGCGCGTCCTGCCGGCGCCGGTGGCGGCCACCGTGCACGACATGCTGACCGGCGTGGTCCAGCACGGGACCGGCACCGAGGCGGAGATCTCCGGCGTGGATGTGGCCGGCAAGACCGGGACGACCACCAACTACGCCGACGCGTGGTTCGTGGGCTGGAGCCCGCAGATGACCACCGCAGTGTGGGTGGGCTTCCCGAACCGGCTGGTCCCGATGACCAGCGACTTCAACGGGGCGCCGGTCGAGGGCGGCACGTATCCCGCGATCATCTGGCACAACTTCATGGAGCAGGCCCTGCAGATCCTGGCCGCCGAGAACCCACCCAAGGGCCACTCGAGCAAGACGTCGAGCACGACGGACACCACGGGCGTGGGTTCGAGTGCGCCGAGTAGCGCCGGCTCGAGCGGCACCCCGACCTCGCCCACGCCGACCACCAGCGGCGCCGGCACGACCGGCGGGTCCAATACCGGCGGCGGAACGAATGCCGGCGGCGGTGGCTCGGCCGGCACAACGGGTGGCGGCGGTGGTGGCACCGGTGGAAACGGTGGAAACGGTGGAAGCGGCGGCAACGGTGGAACCGCCGGCGGCAACGGTGGAACCGCCGGCGGCAACGTCGGCGGCGGCACGACGGGCGCCGGCGGTGGGGGCGGCACGGCGGGCGGAACCCCCGGCGGGGGCACGACGGGTGGCGGTGGTGGCGGCGGCACCGCGGGCGGCACGACCGGCGGTGGTGGCGGCAGCAGCTCGGGCTCGGGCGGCGCCGGCATCGGCGGCGGTTGACGCGCGGTCCTAAGGGCAAGCGCGCGACAGCGCCGGCATCGGCGGGGGCTGACGCGCCGGCCCTAAGCGCGCGACAGCGCTGGCCGTGACAGGCACCGGCTCCCGACCGCGCAGAAGCGCCATGGCAACTCGGTCGCCTTGGTGATCCCGATCCGCTTGCTGGCCGCTACACCGGTGTCCCGCCAGGCGTGCAGGCGCCGCTCGATGACGACGGGACCGCGGGAGAGGTCGCAGCCGTTGTCAACGAGCTCGATCCCGAGCGCCTGGGTCAGCTTGCCCGGCCCCGAGCAGAGGTCCTCGAGGCGATCGAGGCCGCGGCGGGCGCGCATGAGCTCGATCCCCTGCACCGGCTCGAGCGCGCGGATGAGCACCGCGGCGCCGACCCCGGCGGGCTCGCAAACCGCGTTCAGGCAGGCGTGGATCCCGTACGAGCGGTACACGTAGGCCCGGCCGGACGGGCCGAATAGCACGCGGGTGCGTTCGGTCAGACCGACGTAGGCGTGGCAGGCGGGCTCGGAATCGTGGTAGGCCTCGGTTTCGACGATCACCCCGGCACATTCGTCGTGCGCGACCACGCAGCCGATCAGATCGCGCGCCACTTCGACCACCGGGCGCGCGTAGAAGGCCGGCTTCATCGGAGCGCGGTGCGCGCCCGCTCGAGCTGCTCGCGGACGCGGGCCAGGCTAGTGCCGCCCTCGGAGACCTTGCTCTCGAGCCAGGCACCGTCCCGCAGGACGGCGTAGAACCCGTCGTCGAGAAGCGGGGATTGCGCGGCGAGCTCGTCGCGGCTCAGCTCGGACAGGCGCTTGCCCTGATCGAGGGCACGACGGACCAGGCCTGCCACGACCCCGTGAGCCTCGCGGAACGGCACCCCGCGCCGCACCAGCAGGTCCGCCACGTCGGTGGCGGCGAGCAGCTCGTCCGCGGCCGCCTCGGCCAGGCGCTCGCGCCGGAAGCGGATCGATCCGAGCATCCCGGCGGCGGCGTCCAGGCACATCTCGATCGTGTCGGCGGCATCGAACAGGTGCTCCTTGTCCTCCTGCATGTCCTTGTTGTAGGTGAGCGGGAGGCCGTGCAGCACGCCGTGCAGGCCAACCAGGTGAGCGGCGATCCGCGGTGCTTTGGCCCGGAGCAGTTCGGCCGCGTCGGGGTTCTTCTTCTGCGGCATGATCGAAGACCCAGAGGCCCAGCCGTCGGCCACCTCGCAGAAGGCGAACTCCTCGCTCGACCACAGTACGATCTCCGCGCCAAGGCGGGAGAGATGGGTGGCGCAGGTGGCGGCGGCGGCCAGGTAGTCGAGCACGAAGTCGCGGTTGGAGACGGCGTCGATCGAGTTCTCGGCCACCGAGCTGAAGCCGAGCTCCCGCGCGACCAGCCGGCGATCCGTGTCGAAGTTGACCCCGGCCAGCGCGCCGGCGCCGAGCGGCAGGGCCGCGGTGGCGGACGCGACCGCGGCGGCGAACCGGTCCCGATCGCGGAGCAGCATCCAGCAGTAGGCGAGCAGGTGGTGGCTCAGGTAGACGGGCTGGGCGCGCTGGAGATGGGTGTAGCCGGGCATCGGCCAGTCGAGGTGCGTCTCCGCCAGGTCGACCAGCGTGCGGGCGGCCTGCTCGGCCTGATCGAGCGCCCGGAAGGCGTGGGCGCGCACGAACATGGCCACGTCGGTGGCGACCTGGTCGTTTCGCGAGCGCGCCGTGTGGAGCTTGCCGCCGACCCGCCCGGCCAGCTCGGTGACCCGGCGCTCGATCGCCATGTGGATGTCCTCGTCCCCTTCGGCGTATGGGAAGTCCCCGTCAGACAGCTCGCGCTCCACCTGGTCGAGCGCGCGATAGAGCTCGTCGCACTCGGGGGCGGAGATGATGCCCTGGGCGGCCAGCATGGTTGCGTGCGCGCGCGACTGCTGAACGTCGTAGGGACCCAGACGCCAGTCGAACGACAGCGAGTCGTTGAGCGCGCGAAAGGCGGCATCCGGCGGCTCGGAGAAACGCGACACGGCTATTGTCCGAGCACGTCGCGCAGCGACTCGGCCACCCGCTCGACCTGCGACTCGGTCATCTCGGGGAAGAACGGCAGCGCGATCGAACGCGCGGCCATGTCCTCGCAGACGGGGAACTCGCCCTCGCGGTGGCCGAACTGATCGCGGTAGTAGCTCATGAGGTGCACCGCCGGGAAGTACGGCTTGCTAGGGATGCCGCGCGCCTGGAGCGCCCGAACCACCGAGTCGCGGTCGAACCCGCTCGGGAGCTGGACCACGTACACGAACCAGCCACGCCGCGCCTGGCCAGAATCCGCACAGGGAAGCTGCAACCCCTCGATGCCGCTCAGCGGCTCGGCGTAAGCGGCCGCGACGCGGACGCGGCCGGCCAGCATCTCGTCCAGGCGCTCGAGTTGGGCCAGGCCGAGGGCGCAGGCCAGATCGGACAGCCGGTAGTTGAAGCCGAGCCGGTCGTGGTCGAGCCAGTCCATGTTCGGAGCGCGCCCCTGGTTTCGCTCGGAGTCGATCCGCTCCTTGAGCGTGGGGTCGGCGGTGGTGACCATGCCGCCCTCGCCGGTGGTGAGCTGCTTGTTGGCGTAAAAGCCGAACACAGCGGGGTGGCCGCGCCCGCCGACCGGGATGCCGTCGGCATCGATCGCGCCGAGCGCCTCGCAGGCGTCCTCCACGATCGGCAGGCCCAGTTTCTCGAAGGCGTTGAGATCGGCCGGATACCCGAACACGTGCACCGGCAGGATCGCGGTGGTGCGGTCGCTGATCACCGCCGCGGCAGCGTCCGGAGCGAGATTCAAGGTCACCGGATCGATGTCGGCGAACACTGGCCTGGCCCGTTCGTAGACGGCGACGTTCGCGCTGGCCACGAACGAGAACGGAGTGGTGATCACCTCGTCGCCGTCCTTGACGCCGACCGCCCGGAGCGCGAGATGCAGCCCGGCCGTCCCGCTGGAGACCGCGCTGGCGTGGACGGCGCCGACACGGGCGGCGAAGGCTCGCTCGAACTCGCCCAGGAGCGGACCGAGTGACAACCGCCCCGACCGGAGCACCTCGAGCACCCGCACCTCCTCGGCCTCGCCCAGCACCGGGCGCGCGAGCGGAACCGCTTCGCTCACCGCGCGGAGCGTCACGAGCGCCGGGTGGAGGCCGCCTCGTCGCCCGCCGCCGGCCGGCTGGCCACACGCATTCCGTACTCGAGCGAGTCGACCAGCGCCTCCCACGAGGCCTCGATCACGTTCTCCGAGACGCCGATCGAGCCCCACACCTGCTCCCCGTCGGAGGCGTCCAGGAGCACGCGTGTGACCGCGCCGGTGCCCTTGGTCTCGTCCAGGATGCGGACCTTGAAGTTGACCAGGTCGATGTCGCGCAGGTGGGGGTGGATCTCGGCCAGGGCATCGCGCAGCGCGCGGTCGAGCGCGTTGACCGGCCCGTTGCCCTCGGCGGTGCGGACGTAGCGCTCGCCATCGACCCAGATCTTGATCGTAGCCTCCGTCTCGACGCGGCCGTCGGCACGTTTCTCCACGATCGCCCGCCACGACTCCAGGCGGAACAGCGGCTCGTACTCGCCGGTTTCCTTGCGGATCAGCAACTCGAACGACCCGTCCGCCGCCTCGAAGTGATAGCCGCGGTGCTCGAGCTCCTTGATCCGCTCGACCAGGTGGCTGGCCTGCTCGTCGCCCAGCGGGATCCCGGCGTCGCGGGCGCGGGCGTGCACGGTGCCCTTGCCAGACAGCTCGGAGATCAGGAGCTCGCGCCGATTGCCCACCACGTCCGGGTCGAGGTGCTCGAAGGTGGCCGGGTCCGCGTTGACGCCGGCGACGTGCATACCGCCCTTGTGGGCGAACGCGTTGCGCCCCACGTATGGCTGGTCGGGGTCGGGGGTGAAGTTCAAGAGCTCGTCGAGAAAATGGGCGGCCTGGGTGAGCGAGGCGAGCTGCTCGTCGGTTACACAGTCGTAGCCCAGCTTGAGCTGGAGGTTCGCGATGATCGTGACCAGGTTGGCGTTCCCGCACCGCTCCCCGTAGCCGTTGATCGTGCCCTGCACATGGACCGCGCCGCGCTCGACGGCGGCCAGCGTGCAGGCCACGCCGCAGCCGGCGTCGTCGTGGCAGTGGATGCCGGGGCGGGCTCCGAGCGGCGCCAGCGTCGCCACCACCTCGGCCATGGCGGAGGCGATCCGGTCCGGGAGCGTGCCGCCGTTGGTGTCACAGCAGGTAATCGTGTCGGCGCCCGCCTCGGCCGCCGCTCGCACGCAGTGGAGCGCGTACGCGGCATCGTCGGCGAAGCCGTCGAAGAAGTGCTCGGCGTCATAGACCACCCGCTTGCCCTGGGCCACCAGGAAGGCGATCGACTCCGAGATCATGCGGAGGTTCTCGTCGCGATCGACCTTGACGACCTTCTCGAGGTGCAGTCCCCAGGTCTTGCCGACGATCGTGCAAACCGGCGCGCCCGAATCGGCCAGCACGCGCAGACCGGGATCGGCCTCGGCGCGGGTCCCGCGCCGGCGGGTCATCCCGAACGCGGCGATCTGGGCGTGGCGGAACGACTCCTGGCTCAGCAGGTCGAACAGCTCGATCTCCTTGGGATTCGAGTCCGGGAAGCCGGCCTCGATCAGATCGATGCCGAGCTCATCCAGACGATGCGCGACACGCAGCTTCTCCTGCGCGGACAACGACATGCCCTCCCCCTGCATGCCGTCGCGGAGGGTGGTGTCGTAGAGCTCGATGTGCGTCATCCCGCCGCGGTCTTGGTTGGCACCTCGACCACGTCCAGCCAGTCCGCGTAGCGCCTGTCGCGGCCGTGCAGAGCGTCGTCGAAGACCCGCTCGATCTCGCGGGTGACCGCTCCCGGCTCGCCGCCGCCGATGGCGTGGTCGTCGATTTCACGCACGGGCACGAGCTCGGCCGCGGTGCCGGTCATGAACACCTCGTCGGCCAGATACAGCTCGGCGCGGGCCAGGTTGCGCTCGACCACCTCGTAGCCAAGATCGCGGGCGATCTGGATGACCGACTTGCGATTGATCCCGTCCAGGATGCCCGCCGTCTGCGGCGGGGTGAGGATCACGTCGTCGCGCACCACGTAGATGTTCTCGCCCGAGCCCTCGGACACGAACCCCTGGGAGTCGAGCAGGATCGCCTCCTGGTAGCCGGCCTTGGAGGCTTCGATCTTGGCCAGAACGCTGTTCAGGTACTGGCCCGATGCCTTGGCGTGGGGGATCAGCGCGTCGTGGGAAATGCGCCGCCAGCTCGCCACCTTGGCCCGGATGCCGCTGAGCTTGCCCTCCTCGCCGAGATAGGCGCCCCACGGCCAAACCGCGACCGAGACCTCGACCGGTGCGTCGAGCGGATACAGCCCCATCTGGCCGTAGCCGCGGAAGACGATCGGGCGGATGTAGCACTCGCGTAGCTCGTTGGCCACGATCAGCTCGTGGGTGGCGGCGCGCAGCTCCTCGAGCGTGTAGGGGATCGGCATGTAGTACAGCTCGGCCGACTTGAACAGGCGGTCGAGGTGGTCGTGGTGGCGGAAGATCGCCGTGCCCGTCGGGGTCTCGTACGCACGGATGCCCTCGAACACTCCGGTGCCGTAGTGCAGGCCGTGGGTGAGTACGTGGACCTTCGCGTCCTCCCAGGCAACCATTTCGCCGTTGTGCCAGATGAGGTCCGCTTGTTCCACTTGTACTCCCTTAGAGGTGTTGCAGGACTGCCTGGGTGGCTTCTTTAGTGCTTGCCGTGCCCCCCAGGTCGGGTGTGCGCAGCCCCTCGGCCAGCGCTCGCTCGACCGCCGATTCTACCGCCGCCGCCTGGGCGTCAAGCTCGAGTCCGTGCCGGAGCAACAGCGCGGCCGAGAGGATCATGGCGAGGGGATTTGCCGCGCCCGTGCCCGCGATGTCCGGAGCGGAGCCGTGCACGGGCTCGAACAGCCCGGGCCCGTCGCTGCCGAGGGAGGCGCTGGGAAGCATCCCGATCGAGCCGGTCAACATCGCCGCCTCGTCGCTAAGGATGTCGCCGAACATGTTCTCGGTGAGGATCACCTCGAAGTGGCGGGGAGCGGCGATCAGCTTCATCGCGGCGCTGTCGACCAGAAGGTGCTCGAGCTCGATGTTCGGGAACTCGCTGCCGTGTACCTCCCTGACCACCTCGCGCCACAGGCGGCTGGTCTCGAGCACGTTGGCCTTGTCGACGCTGGTGACGCGCGACTGGGCCGTCTCGAAGGCCTTGCGTGCGATCCGTTCGATCTCCGCGCGCGTATAGACGCAGTCGTCGGAGGCGCGATCGGCCGTACGTGTCTTCTCGCCGAAGTAGATCCCGCCGGTCAGCTCCCGCACCACGGTCAGGTTGGTTCGCTCGATCAGCTCGCGCTTGAGCGGGCTGGCGTCATACAGCGCCGGGATCGGCTTGACCGGCCGGAGGTTGGCGAACAGGCCGAGGCCTTTACGAAGCCCGAGGAGGCCCTGCTCGGGGCGGGGCTGGTTCGGATCGGTGGTGTCCCATTTCGGTCCACCCACGGCAGCCAGCAGCACGGCGTCGGCGTTCTGGCAGGCGGCGAGCGTCTCGTCGGTGAGGGCAGTGCCGTGAGCGTCGATGGAGGCGCCGCCGAAGAGGTGCTCCTCGTACTCGAGGTCGGCGCCTATCGCGTCCAGGACCTCGATCGCGGACTCGGTGATCTCGGGGCCGATGCCGTCGCCGGGCAGGAGGACTACGCGGTGGGTCATGACGGCGGGGGACGCTACCAATCGAGCGTCGCGACCAGCGGTGAGCGACAAAGCGCCGTGGCTCTGGTCGGCCCCGGGACATAAGCATCTGCCAGATGCTTATGTCCCACGGGCCGCGGCCGAGCGGGCGCTTTCGGGCGTTTTACATGGGGCGCCTCGGATGCCCGGGCGCCGGCCCGGGCCCCCGCCTGCGGGAACGTGCTCTCCAGCCCGTGAGACGAGCGTCTTGGCGCCCGGCCCGCTACGCCACGTAAGCCGACACGGCCCGTTCGAGCTCCGGCGCCGTCTGGCGCCACATCGCGGCCAGCGTGGCCGCGACGATCACGCTGGTCCCGCGCGCGCCGCGAACCAGGCAGGCAATCTCCTGATAGCTCGTGCGCGGGGTCCGGTAGCGATCGACCACGCAGGAACCCCGTCCGTTCCGGAACGGTAGGTCGCGCGCCGACGCCAACAGCTGCACGTGACTATCGCCTTCGTCCCGGTCGTGGTCGGGACGGAAGGTGGCCCAGTTCTGGAGGGTCTCCTCCCCCTGTTGCGGCGTCGCGTTCAGGTAGTCGACGACCAACCCCGAATGGCGATCGACGAGCGCGGCCGCCACCGTGCCCGGATCCGAATGGATCCGGCGCCAGCTGGGTGGGTAGGCGAGCGTGGTGGAGCCGATCAGGTGGGCGAGCGGCCAGTCCGGCGGGGGTGGTGCGGGGTGAAGCCAGGCGAAGGCAGAAGGACTGGCGGCGCGAGAGCTCGCCGTGGAGGCGGAGGTGGCGCTCGACCCCGCGATCGAGGTCGAGGTGGCATGGGTGCTCGAGGTGGCGCCTCTTCCCCCGCCACCGCACCCGCCGATCAGGAGGGCGCCCAGCAGGACCGGCAAACCGATTCGCTTCAGTCTCATCGTCAGGTGAGACGGCGCGGCGGCGGCAAAACTTCCTGGCGCGGGATCTCCCTGACATACCACCCCGCGTGGTCTGATTCGCCGACCCGGCAGGGTTGGTGCCACCCACCCGATAAGGTGGCTGAAAACCACCCGGCGAGGCAGGAGCGCACTGCCAGTAATGCCGTTGTGGGCCTCCGCCACCGAGCCGTAGCTTTCCGGCATCAGGGCGCCTGCCGGATCCCACGGACGGCTTGTGGGAGGGGTTGGAGTGCCACAACCAGCAGGGCACCGTCGGTGTTCCGCATCCGAGGGCCGCGCTCACGTAGCGCGCGGATGCGGCCCATCGACGCCCGAGGAGGCCCGCTTCGGTGGGCCTCCTCTTTTCTCGCCACGGCAGTCGCTGTCTCAGCGCTGTGCGGACGTCTCGCGGTCATGTTCAACCGCACGTACTCGAGCATGAACGGCTCGCCTGAGCGCGTGAGCACGCGGTCCACGAACGGACCGCGCAGATCATCCGGGAGCGGGTCCAGATGCCGGACCAGGCAGACGGTCTGGACGAAGGCGCGGGGATCGGCGGGCCTGACCGACTTGGGCTCGAGCCAGGTTTGCACGTCGCTGCCCCGGTCTCGGTGTCGCCGGCATAGTTCCAGGGCCGCTGCCACTCGGCGAAGTACGGGACGAACGGTTCCTCGCCGGCGATCGCGTCGGCCAACGTCCGGAAGGCGTCGATGTTGCCCCGGCCGCCGCACTGGGCGACCAGCTGCCCGCCCGGCTTGAGAGGATCCGAGACGCGGTCGTACGTGGCCGCATCCCAGTCGCGGGAGCCGTCGACGCTCATGCCAGCGCGGTCGTGAGCGGACCCGGACGCTCCCGCTCGCTCTCGTAGCCCGCAATAGCGTCCTCTTCCTCGAGCGTGAGCGCGATGTCGTCCAGGCCGTTCAGCAAGCGGTGCTTGACGTCCGGATCGATCTCGAAGCTCGCCGTCCCACCGGGCCACCGGACCTCCTGCGCGGCGAGGTCCACCTGCGCCTCGCCCGCCTCGCGGATCGATGCGCACGCTCGGGGGTCGAGCTGGACGGGAAGCAGACCGATCTTGGTGCAGTTCGAGCGGAAGATGTCGGCGAAGCTCGGCGCGATGACGGCCTGGAAGCCATAGTCCTCGAGCGCCCACGGGGCGTGCTCGCGGCTCGAGCCGCACCCGAAGTTGCGCCCGGTGACCAGAATCGGATTGCGGGGCAGCTCCCAGCCCGGCTCCTTGGCCCAGTCGTAGAAGAGGAACTCGCCGAACCCGGTCCGCTCCACGCGCTTGAGGAACTGCTTGGGGATGATCTGGTCGGTGTCGACGTCGTCGCGGTTCAGCACCGTGACCCGCCCCGTGATCGTCTCGATGGCTTTCATGACCGGTTGGGGGTGGTGGGTGGGATCCAATCTCTGATGTCGACGAAACGGCCCTCGATTGCGGCCGCAGCCGCCATCTGGGGCGAAACGAGATGTGACCTGGCTCCGCGGCCCTGGCGTCCCTCGAAGTTGCGGTTCGAGGTCGAGGCGACGCGCTCGCCGGGAGCAGCGACGTCCGGGTTCATGCCGAGGCACATCGAGCACCCCGCACCGCGCCAGTCGAACCCGGCGCGCGTGAACACCTCGTCGAGCCCCTCGCGCTCAGCCTGGGCCTTGACCTGCTGTGAGCCCGGGACGACCATCGCGTAGACGCCCTCGGCGACGCGGTGGCCGCCCACGACCTCGGCTGCCGCCCGCAGGTCCCCGATCCGCGAGTTGGTGCAGGAGCCGATGAACACTCGGTCGAGCTTGATCTCCTCGATCGGAGTCCCCGGTTGCAGCCCCATGTACTCGAGCGCGCGATCGTCCTGATCGGAGTGCGGCTCGGGCACAGCGCCGGTGACCGGCACGACCATGCCGGGCGTGGTGCCCCAGGTCACCATCGGACTGAGCGCCCCGGCGTCGACCTCCACCTCCTTGTCGAACACCGCATCCTCATCGGTGCGCAGCTCCCCCCACGACTCAGGCACCGAGTCGGGCGCGCCCGGCCGGCCGATCACCCACTCGAACGTGGTGTCGTCAGGGGCGATCATCCCGGCCCGGCCGCCGCCCTCGATCGTCATGTTGCAGATCGTCATGCGCCCTTCCATCGAGAGCGACTCGATCGCCTCGCCGGCGTACTCGACCACGTGGCCGGCCGCGCCGTCCACCCCTATCTGGCCGATCGTGGCCAGGATCAGGTCCTTGGCGGTCACGCCGAACCCGAGCGCACCGCTGTAGCGGATCCGCATCGAGCGCGGCTTGGACTGCACCAGGCATTGGGTGGCGAGCACGTGCTCGACCTCGCTGGTGCCGATCCCGAAGGCCAGCGCCCCGAACGCCCCGTGCGTGGCGGTGTGCGAGTCGCCACACACGATCGTCATCCCGGGCTGGGTCACGCCGAGCTCGGGGCCGATGATGTGCACGATTCCCTGCCGGTCCGAGCCCAACGAGTAGATCGGGATCCCGAACTCCTCGCAGTTGTGCTCGAGCACCTCCACCTGCTTACGCGAGAGCTCGTCGCGGATCCGCGCGGCCACCGGCGTGCCGTCGGTGGGCACGTTGTGGTCGGCCGTGGCCAGTGTCCGGTCGGGCCGGCGCACCTTGCGCCCGGCCAGCCTCAGCCCGTCGAAGGCCTGGGGGCTCGTCACCTCGTGCACCAGGTGCAGGTCGATGTAGATCAGTCCACGCTTGACCTCGTGGGCATCCCAGATCTTGTCGAACAGCGTCTTAGGCATCAGCTCCTCCGCAGCCCGGCGCTGAGGACCGCCAGCAGGACGGCTTCCTCAGGGCCTGGATTTTCAAAATGATGATTCAAGTCCGCGTCGAATGTGACGCAGTCGCCATCGAGCAACTCGTACCGCTGGCCGTCGCAGTGCAGGACGACCGTGCCGCGCTCCACCAGCGCCGTCTCGCGGCTGCCAGGCTCGTGCCTGGGCGGGTCGCCCGGACCGCCGGTGACCGCTCCGGGCGCCAGCAGGTGGCGCGAGAGCTCCGCGCGCTGGCCGGGCAACGGCGGGGTGAGGATCTCGTAGCTGTGGCCGACGACGGCGCCTGGCCCCTGACGGCGCTCGCCGGCGCGGACGACCGTCACCGCTCCGTCCTCGTCGAGCCGCAGAAGCTGCGAGAGCCGCAGCTCCAGGCCGGCGGCGATCCGGGTGGCCACGTGCAGGGTCGGGCTGGTCTCGCCGCGCTCCACCTGCGAGAGCATCGGCGCGCTCACCCCGGAGCGCTCGGCCAGGTCACGCAGCGATAGGTCCATCGCCTCGCGCAGGGCCCGGATCCTCGAGCCGACGCCGTTCTGGGTCATCGCGCCAATCGACATACGCGCGTACGTTATCACGTACACGGGCTGGACAGCGTCGCCCGAGTAGCCTGAGGCTCGACGATGCGATCACGCCCCGCTCGATGATCCGATCCGACCCGGCCCGATGATGCGATCACGCCCCGACGTGTTGGTGCTGGGCGGAGGCGGCGTGCTCGGCGAGGCCTGGATGATGGGCGTCCTGGCCGGGATCGAGGACGCCACCGGCTTCGACCTGCGCGACTGCGACTACTACGTCGGCACTTCGGCCGGCGCGATCGTCGCCGCCCACCTCGTCGCCGGCCAATCCCCGCGCCGACCGTCCTCGTTCGACGGAGAGGAAGATGCGGGTGACCGTTCGAACGGCGCCCGACCGGTCGACGGGCTGGCCGCGGCCGGTCTGGCCGCCGCGCGGCGGGCAGGAGCCTGGGCGATGGCGGCGGCCGCGACGTTCGCGCCGATGGCGCTCGGGCTGGCCGCCCCCGGCGGCGCGGTGGCACGGGCTCTCCTCCTGGGCCGCCTCCCGCGCCCGACGGCGACGCTGGGCGATCTGCGGCGGAACATCGAGCGGCTCGAGCCGCGCTTCGACGGACGGCTGCGGGTCATCGCGGTCGACCGGGGCAACGGGCGTCGGGTCGTGTTCGGCAGCCCCGGGGCGCCCCGGGCCGCGGTCTCCGAGGCGGTGGCGGCGTCGTGCACGGTGCCGTGGCTGTTCGCGCCAGTCACCATCGGCGGGCGCGAGTACGTGGACGGCGGCGTGTGGAGCCCGACCAACCTGGACGCGGCGCCGGGCGGACGGGACACCCACGTGCTGTGCCTGAACCCGACCGCGAACGTCCCCGGCGCCACCGGGGTCCTCGCGGTGGTGCGCGGCGTCTCGCGGACTGCGGTGTCGCTCGAGTCGCTGGCGCTGCGACGCCGGGGCGCCGCGGTCCGGATGCTGGCCCCGAGTCAGGAGTGCGCCGAGATCATGGGGACCAACTACATGGACCGCGAGCCTCGCGGGCGTGTGCTCTCTGCGGGCTACCGACAGGGACTGGCGTTCGTCACGGTGTCTGCACGGGTGACCCCGAAGCCGCCGCAGCTGTCGCTGCCTCGGCCTCGGCCATGATCCCGCGCTTGCGGACCGCGTTGGACAGCGCGCGCACATAGGCACGGGCGGCCGCTTCGAGGATGTCGGTCGAGACGCCCTGACCCGAGCCGCTGATCCCGCCCACCTCGAGCACCACGGAGGTCTCGCCGAGTGCGTCCTGGCCGCCGGTGACCGCGTCGACCCGGAACTCCCGCAGGCGCGCGTCGCTTCCGGTGGCGGCGTTGATCGCGCGGAAGATCGCATCGACCGGGCCGTCGCCGGTGAACGAGCCGGTGACCTCCTCGCCGTCAGGCGTGCGTATCCCCACGGTCGCGTGGGGCGGCCGGCGCGACGAGGCCTCGACGTCGAACCACTCGAGTTGGTAGGCGACGATCTCCTCGCGCAGCTCGTCGGTGACCAGCGCCTCGAGGTCCATCGCGGTCACGTGCTTCTTCTTGTCCGCGATCTCCTTGAAGCGCCTGAAGGCCGTGTTCAAGCCCTGGCCGGACAGCTCGAACCCCAGGTCCGCCAGCGCCTGCTGAAGGGCGTGACGCCCGGAGTGCTTGCCGAGCACGATCGAGTTGGCCTCCAGGCCGACCGTGGTGGCGTCCATGATCTCGTAGGTGGTTCGCTCCTTGAGCACGCCGTCCTGGTGGATGCCCGACTCGTGGGCGAACGCGTTGCGTCCCACGATCGCCTTGTTCGGCTGCACCGAGTAGCCGGTCAGGCGGGAGACTAAGCGGGAGGTCCGCGCGATCTCGCGTGTCTGGATGCCGGTACACAGGCCCACCGCGCGCTCGCGCGTGTGGAGCAGCATCACGATCTCCTCGAGCGAGGCGTTGCCGGCGCGCTCCCCGATCCCGTTGATGGCGCACTCGACCTGACGGGCGCCGGCCAGCAGCCCCGCGAACGAGTTGGCCACCGCCAGCCCCAGGTCGTCGTGGCAGTGGACGGAGAGGACGATGTCCTTGAGTCCGGGGACCAGCTCGTAGAGGCCCCGCAGGTACTCGGTGTACTCGTGCGGCATCGTGTAGCCGACGGTGTCCGGGATGTTGATCGTGGTGGCGCCCTCGTCGATCGCGATCCGGCACACCTCCGCGGTGAACTCGATGTCGGCGCGGGTGGCGTCCATCGGCGAGAACTCGACGTCGTCGACGTACTGCTTGGCGTGCGCAACGGCAGCGCGGGCCTGCCCCTTGACGTCATCCCGGGTGGTCTGCAGCTGGTACTGGATGTGGATGTCCGAGGTGGAGATGAAAGTGTGGATACGCGGCCGCCCCGCGTCCTTGACCGCGCTCCAGGCCGCGTCGATGTCGGCCACGTGGGTTCGGGCCAGGCCGGCGATGATCGGTCCTTCCACCTTCCGGGCGATCTCCTGCACCGCCTCGAAGTCGCCGGGCGAGGTGATCGGGAAGCCCGCTTCGATCACGTCGACGCCCAGCCGGGCCAGCTGCTGGGCGATTTCCAACTTCTCCTGCGTGTTCAGCGAGATGCCCGGCGACTGCTCGCCGTCGCGCAGCGTGGTGTCGAAGATCAGTACCTTGGAACTGTCGGCGGTGCCTGACGGCGGCGCCTCACGGCCGGGGTCCTCGGGTTTGCTCATGTCACTCCTCGATGTCTCGAAATCGGGGAAATTCCCATACTCGCGTCAAAAGCTAACCTCGTTCGACTGGGAATTTCCCTTAAGAGAAGCCTTCGGCTTCTCTCGGCTTCTTCTCGGTGCTGGTCTCGCGGCTACGTGCGGCCGCCCACGCGCTATTCCCCCCGAGGGGGGAGGAGAAGAAGTCGAAGGTCGAGCACGAGCGCCATGCCGGGCTAAGGCTAGCAATTCGCTTTCGACGGGCGCCGGCGAGGGTCTGCGGCATGATCTGGCGGTGCTACTAAGGCGGCAATCGCCGGAAAATCCCCGACTCTCGCTGATCGTCAATCCCGCGGCGGGTGGGGGCCGGCCCGCGCGCGTCCTGGCGGACGTGCAAGCGGCGCTGCGCTCCCATGGCCTCGAGCACCACGTCCAATACACGGAGAGCCTCGAGCATGCGCGCGAGCTCGCCCGGGCCGCGGCCGCCGAGGGGGAGATCGCGGTGGCGTTCGGCGGCGACGGGCTGATCGGCGCGATCGCCGGCGCTTTGAAGCGGTCGGACGGAGTAGTCGGGGTGTTGCCGGGCGGGCGGGGCAACGACCTCTGTCGGGCGCTCGGGATCCCGCGGAAACCGGTGCCGGCCTGCGCTGTACTGGCCTCCGGTGTGGTGCGCGAGCTCGACCTGGGCGAGACGAGCGGCCAGACGTTCGCCGGCATCGCCAGCTGCGGCTTCGACTCGGTGGTCAACCGGATCGCAAACGAGACCACGCTCGTGCGCGGCGGGCTGGTCTACGCGTACGGCCTGCTGCGTGCCCTGCCGAGCTGGAAGCCGGCCGGGTTCTCGGTGGGGCTGGACGGCGGCGAGCCCCGGCGCTTCGCCGGCTACTCGGTGGCGGTCGCCAACTCCACGTTCTTCGGCGGGGGGATGCTGCTCGCCCCGGACGCCTCGCTGACCGACGGATTGCTCGACGTCGTCACGATCGAGGACATGTCCCGCGTTCGCTACCTCCGCCTCGCCCCCACCGTGTTCAGCGGCCGTCATGTCCGCCAGCAGGCGGTCTCGGTCGTCCGGGCACGCGAGGTGCACATCGAGGCGACGCGGCCGTTCACGCTGTATGCGGACGGCGAACCGATCGCCGAGCTGCCCGTCACCATCCGCGTGCTGCCCGGCGCCGTCCGGATGATCGTGCCGGGATGACGCTGCTGGGGCCCGCGCAGAAATTATTGACGTCTTTGACGGCGTCTGGACGCGCCCGGCGCCACCGGCTCGCCCTCAAATACTCCCGGTATTATCGAGCTCGCCGGCGGCGCCAGTCACGCCCAGCCACTCGTCAAATTCCGCCACTAATTTCTTCGCGGACCCTGGGCGCCAAGATCGCCGCCGCCCGGGCGGTGGGAGAGTTGGCCCGCCGAGCGGGACGCGGCGGAGGAACCAGCCTCCCCGGCAAGGTCCTGATCCGCCTCGAGCCCGGCGCGATTCGCGAGCTGTCGGCTCGGCTGCCGCGCGGATCCGTGGTGGTCTCGGCCACCAACGGAAAGACCACGACAGCCGCGATGGTGGCGTCCGTGCTGGCCCGCGCCGGCGTGCCCGTGGTGCACAACCGGGCGGGAGCCAACATGGCCGGCGGCGTCGCTTCCACGCTGGTGGCCGCCGCCCGTGGCGGAGGGCGGATCGCCGGCGAGCTCGGGTTATTCGAGCTCGACGAGTTCTGGCTCGACCGGGTGGTGCTCCAGCTCGATCCCCGCGCGATCCTCCTCGGAAACCTGTTCCGCGACCAGCTCGACCGCTACGGCGAGCTCGACACGATCGCCGACCGATGGGCGGCGGTAGCCGCGTCGTCGGCCGCTCCGAGCGCCCGACTGGTCCTGAACGCGGACGATCCGCTGATCGCCGACCTCGGGCGAGGCGCTCGATCCGTTACCTACTTCGGAGTGGAGGATCCGTCGGTGGCCATCCCCGAGATGCAGCACGCCTCGGACTCCAAGCACTGCCGGCGCTGCGGCGCCGCCTACGTGTACGACGTGGTGTACCTCGGGCACCTGGGCATCTATCGCTGTCCGGTGTGCGGGCAGGAGCGCCCGGCGCCCGCGGTGGCGGCCGAGCGAATCTCGCTGGACGGCACCGCGGGCTCCTCGTTCGACCTGGTCACTCCGGCCGGTCGGGCCCGCGTCGCGCTGCCCCTGCCCGGGCTATACAACGTCTACAACGCGCTTGGCGCGGCCGCGCTGTGCCTGGCGCTCGAGGTCGAACTCGATGTGGTGGTCGACGGGCTGCGCGAGGTGCGCGCCGCGTTCGGGCGAGCAGAGCGGATCGCGGTCGGGGACGTGGACGTGCAGGTACTGCTGATCAAGAACCCGGCCGGCGCCAACGAGATTCTGCGCACGCTCGCGATCGAGGCCGGGAACTCGATCTCCTGGCGATCCTCAACGACCGCACGGCCGACGGACGGGACGTCTCGTGGGTGTGGGACGCCGACTTCGAGATGCTGGCCGGGCGGGTGCGCCGCGTGACCTGCGCCGGCACCCGCGCCGGCGAGCTCGCGGTACGGCTGAAGTACGCGGGCGTGTCCGAGGATCGGTTGGTCGTGGTTTCCGGCGTGGCGGCCGGGCTGGATCACGCCCTGGCCGCACGCGCCGTCGGCCGGTTGTACGTCCTCCCGACGTACACAGCGCTACTCGAGCTGCGCCGCGGGACTCGCCGAGCGCGGGCACGCCGTGCCGTTCTGGGAGCCGGCCCCGGTATGAGCGTGGTCATCTGGCACGACGTGGAGTGCGGCGCCTACGTCGAGGACCTTGCGCTGTGGCGCTCCCTGGCCGCCCGTACGGTGACCCGATCCTCGACGTCGGCGCTGGCACGGGTCGCGTCGACGCTGGATCTCGTCCGCTCCGGCTACCGCGTCACGGCCGTTGATCGCGACCCCGAGCTGATTGCCGCCCTCAAGCACGCGCTTACCAGAAACTCGCGAAATAGTCGCGAGATATCTGCCACACCGTCGTCGCGGACGCTCGCGACTTCGATCTGGAGCGAACGATTCCCGCTGGTCATCGTACCGATGCAGACGATCCAGCTCCTCGGAGGCGCGGACGGTCGGGCCCGCGTTCCTGCGCTGCGCCCACCGCCACCTGATCGCGCGGCGGCGTGCTGGCCGTGGCGATCGCCGAGGTCCTCGACCTGTACGAGGTGGTCGACGGTATGGCGATGCCCATGCCGGACGTCCGCGAGTACGACGGCACCGTGTACTCGAGCCAGCCGATCGCGGTCCGCGCGGACCGAGCCGGCTTCGTGCTGGAGCGCCGGCGGGAGACCGTGACGCCGGCGGGCGAGCGAACCGTCGAAGACAACCTGATCCGCCTGGACCGCCTGACCGCGCGCGGGCTCGAGCGCGAGGGCCGCGCCGCCGGCTTCACCCCCGCCGGGCGCGAGCACGTGCCCGAGACCCACGACTACTCGGGCAGCGAGGTGGTGATCCTCCGTGCCTGAGCTGCGCGTGTGCGCGCTCTACCCGGACCTTATGAACATCTACGCCGACCGAGGCAACCTGCTCGTGCTCGAGCGACGCTGCCGCTGGCGCGGGATCGCCTTCAGCGTGACGCCGAGCGGGCTGGGCGACCATCTCGATCCCGACGGCGCCGACCTCTACTACCTCGGGGGCGGCCAGGACCGCGACCAGAAGCTGTGCGCCCTGGACCTGGCCGAGGTCAAGCGCAGTGCCCTCCACGCTGCGGCGGAGCGCGGAGCGGTCGTCCTCGCGGTGTGCGGCGGTTATCAGCTGCTCGGACACTCCTACCAGCTCGGCGAGGAGACGCTGCCCGGGGTGGGATTGGTCGACCTGGTGACGGTCCGCTCCGAGGAGCCGCGACTGATCGGCAACGTGGCGATCGAGGTCGAGCTCGAGCCCGGCGCCCGGCGTGTGCTGGCCGGGTTCGAGAATCACGGCGGGCGCACCCGGCTCGGCCTGGGCGAGTCGCCGCTCGGCCGCGTGCTCAAGGGCTACGGCAACAACGGCGAGGACGGGTATGAGGGGGTGCGTCGCGGGAACGTGATCGGAACGTATCTGCATGGGCCGCTTCTACCGAAGAACGTGTGGTTCGCCGACTGGTTGATCGGATCTGCGCTCGGCCGCCGCGCCCCGCTCGAGCCGCTCGACGACCGGCTCGAGGCCGCCGCCCACGCCGAGGCGCGCCACGCCGCCGGAGTGTGAGACTCTGCCCCTGATGGCGCGCGGGGCACGCTTTACCGCACGATGGCTCGGACCGGCCTTCGCCTGTGGCCTCGCCGCGATCGGGGCCGGCGGGTGCGGAGCCGGCTCAGCCGGCTCGCATTCAGACACCGCGGCGGCGACCACCACGCCGTCGGTGTCGACCACCACCGTCACCACCACCGCCACGACTACCGCCACGACTACCGCCACCACTACCGCCACCACGACGACCACCGCCACCGTGACGCTGCCGGGCGCGGGCAAGCCGCCGGTCACCATCGGCGACGAGAACACACCGGAGCAGTTCCTTCTCGGCCAGCTCTACTACCAGGCGCTCAAGGCGCAAGGCTTCCAGGTCACGCTCAACCCGAACATCGGTCCGACGCAGGTCGTGCAACAGGCGCTGGCCACCGGCCAGCTCGCCATGTACCCGGAATATCTCGACACGTGGGACAGCCAGGTCGCCGGGATCCATCAACCGTCGAGGACGCGCACCGAGGCGTATCTGGCCGGCCAGCACTACGCGCTGAGGCACGGACTCGAGCTGCTCGACCCAACTCCGTTCAGCGACACCAACGCGATCGCGGTGGCGTTCAACTACGCGGTGGAAAACGAGGTGCAGTCGATCTCCGACCTGGTCAAGGTGTCGCCCCAGCTCACCGTCGGCGGCCCGGCCCAGTTCGAGCAAAGCCCCACCGGCCTGCCCGCGATCGAGAGCACCTACGGCGTCGTCCCGGCCACGTTCAAGCCGCTCGAGATCGGCGCCCAGTATCAGGCGCTCGACAACGGGACCGTGCAGGCGGCGGTCGTCAACACCACCGATCCCCAGCTGCTGACCGGGAGCTATCCGCTGCTACACGACCCCGAGAACGTATTCGGCTGGGGCAACGTCGTGCCGGTCGCCTCGGCCAAGGCCCTGGATGCCGAGGGCCCGACCTTCGCGGCGACGATCAATCGGGTCAGCGCGCTGCTCACGCTCGATGCCATGCGAGAGCTGAACGCGCAGGTAGTCCTATACGGCCAGGATCCCGCCATCGTGGCCCAACAGTTCCTGCAGGAGCAGGGGATCCTGCCCATGCCGCAGGCGCCCGGCACCTCTGGTTAGGGCCCGTAGAAGAATTATGTGGCGTTTTGGCGGCGTCTGGACGCGTCTGACGTCACCCCCTCGCCCTCACGTACCACCGTACGATCGTGGCGAGGGGGCGGCGTCAGCCACGCCCAGCCACTCGCCAATTCCACCACCTAATTCTCCTACGCTCTACGCGACGCTCGTCGACGTGGCACCCGAGCCTGGCGGATGCGCGCGCGCAGGTCACGTTGCCGACCGGACTGGTCCACTAGCCGCTCGAGCCGAATCCCCCGGGCCCGCGCTCGGACACCGCGAGCTCCTCCACCTCGACCACGGGCGGCGTCTGGACCTTGATCAGCACGAGCTGCGCGATCCGATCGCCTCCGGCGATTTCGAAAGGTGCCGACCGGTCGGTGTTCAGCAGGAGCACCCGGATCTCGCCGCGGTAGCCCGAGTCGATCAGGCCAGGGGCGTTGACCAGCGCAATCCCGTGCCGGGTGGCCAGACCCGAGCGCGGCAGCACCAGCCCGGCCTCCCCCTCGGGGATCTCGACCGCGATGCCGGTGCGCACCGAGGCGCGCTCGCCGGGCGCCAGCACCCCCTCCTCCAGGGCACACAGGTCGAGGCCGGCGTCGCCGGGATACGCCCTGGTCGGCAGCCGTGCGCGGGCGTCCAGCCGCCGCACTCTCAGCGTCATGCGGACGGCCGGCTGCGCGCGTACGGCTGGTAGCGGGCGGCCACCGGCGCCGGCAACCGCGCCATCACCCGAACGCCGTCCGGCGTGTCCTCGCGCTCGAGGTCGCCCGCGAGGAGATGCAGCTCGGCCAGCCGCGCGCCGGCCTCGTAGGGAATCAGCAGCTCCACGTCGTGGAGGGTGCGGGCGAACTCCTCCTCGATGCGCTGCGTGAGCGTGTCGATCCCCTCGCCCGTGACGGCGGAGACCAGCACCGCACCGGGGTGGCGACGCTGAAGCTCGGCCCGCCGCTCATCGTCGATGCCGTCGGCCTTGGCCAGAACGAGGAGCTCGGGCACGGCATCGGCGCCGATCTCGAGCAGCACGTCCTCCACCGCGGCGGTCATGGCCAGCAGTTCGTCCTCGGGAACCGACGCGTCGACCACGTGCAGGATCAGGTCGGCCAGCCGCGTCTCCTCGAGGGTGGCGCCGAATGCCTCGACCAGCTGGTGGGGCAGCTTGCGGATGAAGCCGACCGTGTCGGTCAGCAGATAGTCGCGGCCGCCGGTGCGCAGCAGCCGGGTGGTCGGGTCGAGCGTGTGGAAGAGCCGGTCGCGAACGCCGACGGTGGCGCCGGTCAGCGCATTCAGCAGCGTCGACTTCCCGGCGTTGGTGTAGCCGGCCAGGGCCACCGAGGGCAGATGGGTGCGCTCGCGCTCGGCCCGCATGACCGATCGGCTCGACCGGACATGGTCCAGCTTGCGCTTGAGCGCCGAGATCCGGTCGCGGGCCAGCCGCCGGTCGGTCTCGATCTGCGTCTCGCCGGGTCCACGGGTGCCGATGCCGCCGTCGATACGACCCGCGCCGAGCCGCTCCAGGTGCGTCCACAGCCCGCGCATGCGGGCCAGGTTGTACTCGAGCTGCGCCAACTCGACCTGAAGCTTGCCCTCGGCCGTGTGGGCGTGGGAGGCGAAGATGTCGAGGATGATCGCGGTCCGGTCGATCACCGGAAGGCCGAGCGCCGCCTCGAGGTTGCGCTCCTGGCGGGGGGACAGCTCGTCGTCGCACGCGACCAGGTTGGCGTCCGAGTCGGCCAGCTCGGCCTTCAGCTCGTCGAGCTTGCCGGGGCCGAGATAGGTGTTCGGATGCGGTTGGTCGCGCCGCTGGATCAGCTCCCCCACGCCGGCCACGCCGGCGGTGCGCAGCAGCTCCCGCAGCTCGGCGAGCTGTTCCTCATCGCCGTCCGGGACGACCGCGATCAGGTACGCCCGCTGGCGGGCCCGGCCGCGCGGCCGCTGCCCGTTCAGGGACGATTGGCGGGTGGCTTGACGCTCTCGCTCCACAAAGCTGATGGTAGCTGCGGCACCTGACTGTTCACCTTCTATCCGCCCGAGGAATCGATATCGGTAGGAATGGTGTTAAGCCGGTACAAAGCCATACAAAGCCATACAAAGCCGGGTGCGGCTCACAGCTGCCGGATGCGCTCGACCGCTTCGAGCAGCCGCTCGTCGGGCGTGGTGAGCGAGATCCGGAAGTACCCCTCCCCGCTGGCGCCGTACGCGCCGCCCGGGGAGATGATCACCGCGGCCTGCTCGAGCACGTGCTCGCAGTACGCCGCCGAGGACTCGAAGCCGGCAGGGATCGGCGCCCAGATGTAGATCGTCCCCTTTGGCGCGGTGACCTCGACGCCGGCCTGGGCGAGCGCGTCGCACACCAGATCGCGCCGGCGCTGATAGACGGCGTTCATCTTCTGCTTCTCGGCCTCGAGCCCGGGACCCAGGGCCGCCGCGCCGGCGAGCTGGACGGCCTCGAAGTTGCCGGAGTCGATGTTGGACTTCAGGTGCCAGTAGTGATCGATCGCCTGGGCGTTGCCCACGATCGCCGCACAGCGCCAGCCGGTCATGTTGTAGCCCTTGGACAGCGAGAACACCTCGACCCCGACCTCCTTGGCGCCCGGCGTCTGCAGGAAGGACGGGGCCACGTACCCGTCATAGGTCGTCTCGCTGTACGCGTTGTCGTGAACGGCCAGGATCTCGTGCTCGCGGGCGAACGCGACGACCTCCTCGAACAGTCCGTCGGGAATGACCGCGCCGGTCGGATTGTTCGGGTAATTGAGGAACATCAGCCTTGCCTGCTCGCGCTGCTCGGCGGTGATCGCCTCGAGGTCCGGGCCGAAACCACGCTCCGCGAGCAGCGGCATCAGCACCGGCTGACCGCCGGCCAGCAGCGGCCCGCCGGTGTAGACCGGGTAGCCGGGGTCGGAGGCCAGCGTCACGTCACCGGGATCGAGGAACGCGAGGTTCAGGTTGAAGATGCACTCCTTGGCTCCGATCGCCGCCATCACCTCGGTCTGGGGGTCGAGCTCGACGCCGAAGCGGCGCGCATAGAAGGCGGCAACCGCCTCGCGGAACTCCTGGCGGCCGCGGTTGCTCGGGTACTTGTGGGTGCTGGGGTCGGTCACCGCGCGCTGCATCGCCTCGACGATCTGTGGATACGTCGGCGTGTCCGGATCGCCGATCCCCAGGTTGATCACGTCGACCCCGGCCGCCCGCTTGGCGCGGACCTTGCGCTCGAGCTCGGCGAACATGTACGGCGGGATCAGGTCCAGTCGGCTACTTCTTCGCATGCAACTCCTCGAGGAACGGCTCGGCGAGCGTGCCGCGGTACACCGGCACCGCCCAGCCCGAGAGCTTGATCTGCAGGTCCCCTTCCACCTCGACCTCGAGCTCGCCGCCGTCCAGCACGACGGTCACCGGCGACTGCCCGCCGTGGAGCACGTAGGCGACGGCCGCCCCGGTGGCGCCGGTTCCGCTCGCCTGGGTCTCCCCCACCCCGCGCTCGAAGATCCGCGCGCGGATGCGTCCCGGTCCGAGCGCGGCGAACCACGACACGTTGGTCCGGTTCGGGAACAGATCGTGGTGCTCGATCTCCGGGCCGATCGCCTGGAGATCAAGCGCGTTGAGCTGCTCCTCGTTGTCGACTCCGATCGCCGCTTGAGGGTTGCCGACCTGCACATGCTGGAAGCGCCAGGTGCGCCCTCCGGCGATCAGCTCGCCGCGCCCGTCGGGCCCGCCCGACGGGAAGCCGGAGCTCTGCAGCTGGGCGCGACCCATGTCGAGCGCACACTCGGTGTCGGAGAGGATCCGGGGGCGTATCTCCCCGGCCGCGGTCTGAATCGCGAACGAATCGGCGTCCGTCCACCCTTTCCGGCGCAGGTAGAGAACCGCCTCGCGGGCCCCGTTTCCCGACAGCTCGGCCTCGGAGCCGTCGGGGTTGTAGATGCGAAGCCGGGCCACGTATCCGTCGTGTTCGGATTCTGACAGGAGCAGGATCCCGTCGGCCGACACGCCCGTATGCGAGGCGCAGATGGCCTGGATCCGCGGCGAGGTCAGCTCGAACGGGAGATGGGCCGCCTCGACGATGACGTAGTCGTTGCCCAGCGCATGCCACTTCTCGAACTCCACGGGCGGGCAGTCTAAGGCGCCGGCGTCAGGCGCCGCCGACCACCAAGATGTGTACCGTCGCGCGCGCATGGTGACGCGCCAGCACGAACGGACGGTGCGCGGGCGGGCACGGGCGGGCCCCCTTCACCTGTGGCTGCTCGGCGGGCTGCTGTTGGTCTCGACGCTCGCCCGCCTGGCCTGGATCGGCGAGCCGTGCCAGGCGCCCTGCCGCTCTCCGACCGACCACGTCCTGGTCTTCGACGAGGCCTACTACGTGAACGCCGCACGGGTGATCGCCGGCATCCGACCGCCGCAAGGCGCGCCTTACGCCAATGCGCCCCTGGGCGTGGACGCGAACTCGGAGCATCCCCAGCTGGCCAAGCTGCTGATGGCCGGCGGGATCGAGCTGTTCGGGGACGGTCCGGTGGCCTGGCGGCTGCCCAGCGTGCTGCTTGGCACGGTGGCGATCTTGGGGATGTTCGCGCTGGCGCGCGCGGCCGGGGGCGCGCCTTGGCTGGCAGTGGGCGCGGCCGCGCTGATGGCCGCCGACAACCTGCTGCTGGTGCACAGCCGAATCGGCACGCTCGACATCCACTCCACGGCAGCGATGATCTGGGCGGCGGTCCTCTATCTGCGCGATCGCCCGGTCCTGGCCGGCGCGGCGGTCGGACTCGGGGCGTGTGCCAAGGAGGTCGCCCCGTATGTCCTGTTCGCCCTGATCGCGCTGGAGCTCCTGCGCTGGTGGCGGACCCGAAGCGAGGGATGGCTGCGCGTGGGGCGGCTGGGCGTTTGTGCGGCGGCGTCCGCGGGGGTGTTCCTGGCCGGGCTGACCGTGATGGGCTGGATCGCCGCCCCCTACAGCCCGCAGACCGGCAAGCTCGTGCCCGACGGCCCGCTCGGTCACGCGGCGCACATACTCGACTACGCCGCCAACCAGACGAGCCCCCACGGGCCGCAGGGAATCGCCTCTTATCCCTGGGACTGGCTGGTCGACGTCAAGCCGATCACCTACCTGCGGATCAACCCGTCCCGTCCGACGGCCCAGCTCAACCAGGTGGAGCCCGCGGTGCACTTCCTGGGCCTGATCAGCCCCCCGATCCTCTTGCTCGCGCTTCCCGGGCTGCTGCTCGCCGCGATCCGCGTGGAACGTTCCCGCCGGCGCGGGGGCAGCTCCGCGACTGACGATGTGGGCCTGGTCGGTCTGGCCTGGTTTCTCGGCACCTATCTGCCATTCGTCGCGGCCAGCCTGGTCGAGAGCCGGACCAGCTACCTGTATTACATGGTGATCGTGATGCCGGGGGTCTACCTGGCGGTGGCGGACCTGATCGCGCGGATCGGACCAGGGCGCAAGGTGGTGTGGGTATGGATGGCGTGCGTCGTGGCCGCCGCCGTCGTGCTGTACCCGTTTCACCCCGCTGCCGTGAGGTTCACCGGCAGCGGGCCGAAGCGCAGCAGGATCGCCAGGTCTTTCGCCGATTGCTTCGTGATGCCGGCGGCCAGGTCGGCGCCGTCGTCCCCGCTGATCCCGTCGGGGGGAGCGTGTGACGTTGGTCACGGCGGAGTGCTCCGCCACCGCGTGAGGACCTCGGCGGCCACATCCGCCGGCGTGCGGCCGGTCGTGTCGATCGTCTGGACGGCGGCCAGCTTGCGCATCCAGGTCAGCTGGCGCCGGGCGTAGTTGCGGGTGCGGCGCTTCATCGACTCGATGTCTCCGGCCAGGAGCTCCTGGAACCCCAGGGCCTTGCGGGCGGTGATCGATGCACCCGCGGCGTTCGCGCGGAGCACCTCGTCCTGAGCTCCGGCGGCCACCATCGCGTCGACGCGGGCGTCGATCCGCTCGTAGAGCTGCCCGCGCTCCATCACCAGCCCGACCAGGAGCGTGCTGCGGCGCGTATCGGCCGTCCACAGCTCCGAGTCCTCGGCCTGTGGCTCGAGCTCGCCGGCGTCGAGCAGCTCGAGCGCCCGCACGATCCGCTGGCGATCGCCCGGCTCGATCTCTGCCGCCGCCTGCGGCGCACGCTCGCGCAGAATGCCGTGCAGCGCGGCGGGGCCGCGACGCTCGAGCTCGGCCAACCAGCGCTCGCGCGCTCCCGCCGGAGGCGGCGGACGCAGGTTGAGCTCGGCCAGCGCGGCGCGCAGGTACAGCCCGGTCCCGCCCACCACGATCGGCCTCGCGCCAGCCTCGAGCAGCCCGTCGATCTCGGCGTGCGCGAGCTCGGCGTACTGCCCGGCGCTGAAGCTCGCGTCGACGGGCAGGAACGAGAGCAGCCGATGCTCGAGCCGAGCTCGCTCGTGCGGCCGGGCCGCTCCGGTCAGCGTCTCGAGCCCCCGGTAGACCTGGAGCGCGTCGGCCGATACCGCGACGGGGTTCTCACCTCCGCTTCGCAGCAGGCGAGCGAGTTCGATGGCGACCTGCGTCTTCCCCACGCCGGTCGGGCCGAACAGGGCGATCACCTCCGTGCGCGGCACGGCCCGCAGTATCGTGCACGCGATGGTCCGGGAAGGATCGGGCCCGGAGTATCGTGCAACGATGCGCGCCGGAGCGATCGAGTGAGCATCCGGATCGGAACCGGGGTGTCCACCGAGCACGACCCGCTCGAGGCGGGGACGGCGGCCGGCCAAGCGGCGGCGGTGGCGCTTGGTGGCGCGCCGGCCGACCTGGCGTTGGTCTTCGCGAGCGGCTCGCACCTGGTCGTGCCCGAGGCGATCCTCGAGGGCGTTCAGGCCTCTCTCGCCCCGGGCGCGCTCGTCGGCTGCGGGGCGGGCGGCGTCCTCGGCGAGGGCCGCGAGCTGGAGCAGGGCACGGGACTGGCGGTGTGGGCCGCGGCCCTCGACGGTGGTGAGGCGACGCCGTTTCACGCCGCGCTGGTCGGGGAGGAGCCCGTGTACGAGGTCGCCGGGTTGCCCAGTCTCGACGGCTCAAGTGGAGTCCTGCTGCTTTCCGACCCCTATTCGTTCCCCACCGACGCCCTTCTCGACACGCTGGCCGCCGACGCTCCAGCCGTACCGGTGCTTGGCGGAATCGCCAGCGCCCGTACCGCCGCCGGAGACGGGGCGCTGTTCTTCGACGAGGCAGTGTGCGACGGCGGCGCGGTCGGCGTCAGCCTGCAGGGCGTGGAGATGCTGCCGTGCGTATCGCAGGGCGCCGCGCCGGTCGGTCGTGAGCTGACGATCACCGCGGCGGAGGGCAACGTCATTCACGAACTGGCCGGACGTCCGGCGCTCGAGACCCTCCAGCTGATCATCTCCGAGCTCTCGCCCCGAGAGCGCGGGCTGGTCGCCGGGGGGCTGCTGATCGGGGTGGTGATCGACGGCGGCAAGCCCGATTACGAGCAGGGCGACTTCCTGGTGCGCGGTGTGCTCGGGGCGGAGTCCGATTCCGGCGGGCTCGTCGTGGGCGCCCAAGTCGCGGCCGGTCAGGTGGTGCGGCTGCACGCCCGCGATGCGCGCTCGGCCGACGACGATCTGCGGCGGGCGCTCCAGCTCCGCGTGGAGGCGCTCGCCGGCGAACCGCCGGCCGGCGCGCTGGTCTTCACCTGCAACGGTCGCGGGAGTGCCATGTTCGGCGTCCCCGACCACGATGCGGTGGCGATCGAGCGCGAGCTGCGAGGCGCGCCGGCGGCGGGGTTCTTCGCCGCCGGGGAGATTGGCCCCGTCGGGGGGCGCAGCTTCCTGCACGGCTTCACGGCGACGCTCGCCGTGTTCCCGAAGGGTCCATGACCCGCCTAGCCGGCACGGTGCTGCTGACGGGCGCCAGCGGCGGCATCGGTCAGGCGGTGGCTCGAGCGGTCGCGCGCGCCGGCGCAGAGCTGATCCTGACCAGCCGCCGAATCGAGGTGCTCGAGCCGCTGGCGCTCGAGTTGGCCGCCGTGGAAGTGACCCCGGCCCACCCCCGTGCGCGGGTGATCGCGTGCGATCTCGCGAACCGCGATGACCTGGCGCGGCTGGTCGAGCAGGCCGGCCCGGTCGACGTGCTGATCGCCAACGCCGGCGTTCCGGCCGGTGGACTGCTGGGCGACCTCTCCCAGGAGGAGATCGACCGGATGCTCGAGATCAACCTCCGGGCCCCGATCGCGCTGGCTCGCGCGTTCGCACCGGGGATGGTGGCGCGCGGCCGCGGCCACATCGTCCTGATGTCCTCGCTGCAGGGCAAGGCCGCCGTCCCGGCCTCGTCGGTGTACTCGGCGACCAAGTTCGGTCTGCGGGGCTTTGCGCTCGGCCTGCGCGAGGATCTCCACCGCCACGGCGTCGGCGTCTCGGTGGTGCTCCCGGGCTTCATCCGAGACGCCGGCATGTTCGCCGACTCCGGAGCCGCGTTGCCGATGGGAGTCGGTACGCGCTCGCCGGAGGACGTGGCCGAGGCGGTGCTGTCGGCGATCGAGCGCAACCGCGCCGAGGTCGAGGTGGCGCCGGTGAGCCTGCGGCTGGGCACCGCCGTCGCCTCGGTGGCGCCGGCGCTGAGCGCGGCGGTGAGCCGCCGCCTGGGCAGCGAGCGGATCGCCGCCCAGATCGTGGCCGCGCAGCGCGACAAGCAGTAGGGCCCTGCCGGCAATCTCTCCCGCCAGTAGGGCCCTGCCGGCAATGTCTTCCGCCGCACCACGAGTGCCCCGGCCCGTTCACGCGGCGACCGGTTCCGCCGCAGCCGTCCGTGGGTACGATCGACTCATGGACGACGCCGCCTTCTGGCGCGAGCTTGGACAGCAACTGCGCGTCGACTCGATCCGAGCGAGCGACGCGGCCGGCTCGGGCCATCCCACCTCATCGATGTCGGCAGCCGACCTGGTGGCCGTGCTGCTGGCCAAGCACCTGCACTACGACTTCGGTCGGCCGGATGATCCCCGCAACGACCACCTGATCTTCTCCAAGGGCCACGCCTCGCCGCTCTACTACAGCGCGCTCAAGGCGGCCGGCGCGATCGCCGACGAGGAGCTGCTCACGTTCCGCAAGCTGGGCAGCCGGCTCGAGGGCCATCCCACCCCGGTGCTGCCGTGGGTGGACGTGGCCACCGGCTCTCTCGGGCAGGGCCTGCCGATCGGCGTAGGCGTGGCGCTCGCCGGCAAGCGCCTGGAGCAGATCCCCTACCACGTGTGGGTGCTGTGCGGCGACAGCGAGATGGCCGAGGGCTCGATGTGGGAAGCGTTCGAGCACGCCGCGCACGAGCAGCTCGACAACCTGACCGCGATCATCGACGTCAATCGTCTAGGACAGACCCGCGAGACCATGCACGGCTGGGATCTCGACTCGTATGCCGGCCGCGCGCGCGCCTTCGGCTGGCACGCGATCGAGATCGACGGACACGACGTCGAGGAGATCGACGGCGCGTACGCCGAGGCGTGCCATACGCAGGGCCGCCCCACCGTGATCGTGGCGCGGACCAAGAAGGGCAAGGGAGCGCGCGAGGTCGAAGACCAGGAGGGCAAGCACGGAAAGCCGCTATCGGATCCGCAGAAGGCGATCCAGGAGCTCGGAGGCGAGCGCTCGCTCCAGGTCGAGGTGCCCAAGCCTGCGGGAGACGCCGCGCCGCGGCGAATCGACCCCGACCGCGACGTGGCATGGCCGCGGTGGGGCCCGGACGAAGAGGTCGCCACCCGCCGCGCCTATGGCGAGGCGCTCGCCGCGCTGGGTGCCGAGCGGGGCGATGTCGTGGCGCTCGACGGAGAGGTGTCGAACTCAACCTACTCGGAGATCTTCGCCAAGGCCCACCCCGATCGCTACTTCGAGATGTACATCGCCGAGCAGCAGATGATCGCCGCCGCGGTCGGCTTCCAGGTGCGTGGCTTCCGACCGTTCGCCTCGACCTTCGCGGCCTTTCTCACCCGGGCGTACGACTTCGTCCGCATGGCCGCGATCAGCCGGGCCCACCTGTGCCTTGCCGGCTCGCACGCCGGCGCCTCGATCGGCGAGGACGGCCCGTCCCAGATGGCCCTGGAGGACCTGGCCGCGTTCCGCGCTGTGCACTCGAGCATCGTGCTGTATCCGTCCGACCCGAACCAGGCCGCCTCGCTCGTGCGGCTGATGGCCGACTATCCCGGGATCGCCTATATGCGCACGCACCGGGGCGCGACGCCCACGATCTACGACCCGGATGACCGGTTCGAGATCGGCGGGTCGAGCGTGCTGCGCTCGTCCGACGAAGACCAGATCACCCTGGTCGGCGCCGGCGTCACGCTCCACGAGGCGCTGAAGGCGGCCGATGCGCTCGGCGAGCAGGGCATCGCGGCCCGCGTGATCGATCTTTACTCGGTCAAGCCGGTCGACGAGGACACGCTTCGCCAGGCTGCCGTCGACACCGGCGCGATCGTGACCGTGGAGGATCACTGGCCCGAGGGCGGCCTCGGTGACGCCGTGCTGGCCGCCCTGGCCGAGGTCGAAGGCGTCCGGGTGCGCAAGCTCGCGGTCAGCGAGATGCCGGGCTCCGGCAAGCCGGCGGAGCTGCTGCACGAGGTCGGCATCGACGCCAAGGCGATCGTGGCCGCCACGCGCGAGCTGGTCCGGGCGCCGGCCGGCGCAGGGGATTAGATTAGTGGCGGTTACGGCCGCGGTGGGCGGTTACAGGCCGCGCGGGTCGCGGCCGCCCCGGCCCGAAGCCCGGGGACTGGTCGGAAACGCAAGCATGATGGCTTGCATCGACCAGCCTCCGCGTCAACGCTCGACGGCCGGCGCGACCGTGGATGCGCCCGTCACCACCGCCGCGACCGTGGATGCGCCCGTCACCACCGCCGCGACCGTGGATGCGCCCGTCACCACCGCCGCGACCGTGGATGCGCCCGTCACCACCGGCGCGACCGTGGATGCGCCCGTCACCGCCGGCGCGAGGCGGCGCGGTCCCATTCCCCGCGAGACTTCCCGTCTTCGTTCTCGTTCTCGACGACGGCGTCTTCGTTTTCGTTGTCTACGATCGGATGCTCCCCGGTCACGGAGGACAGCGCGTCGATCACCTCGTCAGCGAGTTGCGCGCCGTCGCCGGGACGATCGGGCGTCGCCTGGACGCGGACCACCACGTCCTCCCCGTCGACCTCCTCGAGCAGCACGATGGCTGAGCGCCGCGTCGGCGTCCTCACCCGGTCATCGAGGATCGCCTGCACCTGGCTTGGCCGGATGCCTCGGCCCAGCCGGACCCGCACATCGACGGGCTCGGGCTCCCTGAGCGGGACAACCGCGGCCGACAGCACCACGTTGTTGGGGACCATGATCCGGTCCTCGCCGCGCGCCAACGTCGTGTAGAGCAGCCCCAGCGCACTGACCACGCCCTCGAGCTGTCCTCCCACCGCGCCGGCCTGGAGCCTTACCCGCTCGCCCACCCGGAACGGGCGCGCGCTGAGCAGCACCATCCCGGCGAACAGGTTGCCGAGAGTCTGCTGGGCGGCCAGACCGAGGATCACCGCGGTGAAGGCGCTGCCGGCGATCAGCGAGCTGGCGCTGGCGCCGGCGAACCGGAGCGCGAGCCCGAGCGTGATCGCCACGGTGACCAAACGGACGATGAAGCCGACCGTTCCCGCGGTCGACGGATCCATCCGCTTGAACAGCGTGGGTGCCCCGGCGCGACCGATGTCGCGCGCCACCGCCCAGCCGAGCGCCATCAGGGCCAGAACCGCCGCGATCCGAACCGGCGTATCCCACGGGCTGCTCCCGCCGACCCCAAACCAGGTCCTTCGCTCGTTGAAGAGCACGATGACGGCGACGAACATCGGCAGCAGCACGACGGCCCGACGCTGCGCGTTGCGCAACGTGCGCTGGTTGATGTCGACGGTCAGCCCGACCCGCTCCCACGCCTCGCTGTGGGTCTCGAACATCTGGTCGAAGCGGAAGTCCGGCCGCGATGGCCTGAAGCGTTCTCGCATCTGTCTTGGCTTGTTCTCCTCGTCGGTCACGCTCTACCTATCACCACCTCCTGGCCGAGGTTTCACGTCGAGCTTCAGAATAGGCGCCCCTGGTCGGACTGCCACCCCGCGTGTCCGACGCCGCCCGGATGGTCTTGATCGGCGGCGCCGGCGCCTCCAGCCGATTCGTCGGATCTTCGTGCGCCGCGCCATCCACCCGCACGCTCGCTTACCCGCGCCGCGCTTTTCATACCCGCCCCACCGCGATCGCCGACCCCATGTGGCACATCGGCGCTCTGCGGCTCGGGCCTCCCACGCATCCTCTCTCCCGGCGGCAACTCGACGCCCTTCACGACCTGGGTGATCCGCCTGCGCTCGTCAGGATGCATGTAGGCGCCGCGCCGGTACAGCCGCTTGTAGAGCGGCACGAGGTCGGGCCGGTGCTGCTGCAGCCACTCGAAGAACAGATTCTTCACTTCGCCGCGCAGGTGTAGTGCGATACCCGTCACATAAGCCGCGCCGGCCTCCGAGGCCATCTGCAGGATCGGCTCGATCTGCTCCGGCGCGTCGTTGATGCCCGGCATCAACGGCGCCACCAGCACGCCCGTCCGGATTCCGGCGCGGGTGAGCTCCGCCACCGCCTCCAGCCGCGCCCGCGGGTTCGGCGAACGCGGTTCGGTCGCCCGCCACGCCCGCTCGTCGACGGTCGGCACCGACAGCGCGGCGCTGAACTCCGCCCGATCGGCGATCTGCTTCATCAGCTCCAGGTCGCGCAGGAGAAGCGGAGACTTCGTGAGCACCGAGCATGGATTCGCCGCGTCGCGCATCGCCTCCCAGATTCCCGGCATCAGCTTGTAGCGTCCCTCGGCCCACTGATACGGATCGGTGTTCGTGCCGAGTGCCACGTGCTCGTGCGTCCACGATCGCCGCGCCAGCTCGGTCCGCAGCAACTCGGGAGCGTTGACCTTGACGACGATCTCGCGCTCGAAGTCCCGCCCGGCGTCGAAGTCCAGGTACTTGTGCGTCGGCCGGGCGAAGCAGTAGGTACAGGAGTGGGTGCAGCCGCGAAACGGGTTGATCGTCCACCGGAACGGCACCTGCGATGCTTCCGGCACACGGTTGAGGATCGACTTGGCGCGGACCTCGTAGAACCTGGTTTCGACCGCCTCAGGTGCGTCGAAGTGCCGGATCACAGCCTCCTCCCTGTATCCGGGCAGGCGTGCCCGCTCCTCCGCCTCCATTTCGAGGTTGCTCCAGCGCATACGAACGCATGTTCGCATAAGCGTCGGACGGACCAGACCGAAAACTTCCGCCGGTCGGCAGCGGGTTGGCAGCGAGAGCCCGGCGCGGGCTAAGCGGACTTGCCGAGGCTCAGCAGATGCCCGAACCGCCCGAGCTGAAGGGCGGAGGCCTCGAGCGACAGCGCGATCTGTGCGTCGGGCTCGACGCTGTCGCGGGTGAGCAGCTCGAGCAGCCCGATCGTGCTGGTGCCGCTCCGCACCGGCAGGAGCAGCGCCGAGTTCATCCCGTGAGCGGCGGCGGTCTGAAGCCGCGCGTCATCCACCGTGTCGATGTCGGTCAGCCAGGTCAGGTGCGGCGCCTGCAGGGCCTGGTCGAGCAGCGAGCCCTCGCGCTTGACCGGGACCTCCCAGGTGAGCGACTCGAACCGGTCGAGACCCCGGTGCGCGGTCCAGGTGGCCGCACAGCCCAAATTGTTTGTCTCATCGGGCAGCCACGCGGTCACCGTGTCCCAGCCGCCCTCGGAGCCGAGGACCTGGACCGTTTCCTTGAGGACATTCCGCCACACCGATTCGCGGGCGAGAGACGCCGACAGCGTCCGCTTTGCCGTCGGCTGCCAGCTGACCCCACCGGCGGCCTGGCCGTGGTGGGCGGGACCGGATTCCGCCGCCTGGTGGGGGGGACCGAATTCCTCCGGGTGCTCGGCGGGACCGAATTCCTGCGGGTGCTCGGCGGGACCGAATTCCTCCGGGTGCTGGGCGGGACCGAATTCCTCCGGGGTCTCGACCCTGGCGAGCTCGGCGACGGTGGACACTGCGCTCGGCGCATCAACCTCCGGAGCCGGGTCCGCCACGTCCGCCACCGGCAGGGCCGCCACGACCGATTTGGTCTGTGACTCGGCCTCCTCGACGCGGGCCTCTAGGTCCGCGATCACGCCCTCGCTCTCCTGCGCCTCGGCCCGGACGCGCTCCAGCGCACTTTCCAGCTCCTGGATCCGGGTCCGATCCTGGCTGCGCTCTGCGTCCAGCTCGACCGCGCCCGCCTCGCCCTGCCGAACCTTGTCCTCGAGCTCCTCGATGCGAGCCCGATGCAGGTTCCGCTCGGCCTCCAAGTCGCTCACCCGAGCTCGGCCCAGCTCGCGCTCGGCCTCCAGGTCGCTCACCCGAGCCCGATCCAGCTTGCGCTCGGCCTCCAGCTCGCTTAGCCGCACCTGGTCCAGGCTGCGCTCGGTCTCCAGCTCGCTCACCCGAGTCCGCGCCTCCTCGAGCTTGTCCTCCAGCGCCTCCATCCGGGCGCGGGCGCGCTCGAGCTCGGGCTCGACCTGCTTGGCACGGGCCTTCCATTGCTCGGCCGCCGCATCCGCCCTGTCGGCCCGGCCGACCGCCAGCCGGAGTTCACCTTCGGCCTCCTGGGCCCGCTCCAGCGCGGCCTTCAGGTCATTCTCGGCATTGCCCGCGCGCTCCGTGTAGACCTGCAGCTCGACGTCAGCCTTGTCGACGCGCATCACGGTGGTGCGAAGCTCGCGCTCGAGCTCCTGGATGCGCGCCTGCGCCGGGTCGAGCCCAGCCGCCCTGACCCGCTCGCGCTCGAGTCCGGCCGTCAGCTCCCGGATCCGATCCTCCGTCCCGGAGGCGCTGTCGCGCACAGCGGCGACCTGCTTGCGCTCGTGCTCGAGCTCACCGGTCAGCGCCGCACGGGCCTTCAGCGCGGCGTCGCGGTCGGCGATCGCGTCGGCCAGTGCAGCCTCCGCGGCAATCCGTGCCTTTTCCGCCGCGCGCAGCTGCGCGCCGGAGTCATCCGCGCCCTGCTGGCGCTCGAGCGCCGCGAGCTCGTCGCGTGACTGGCGCAGCTCGCGCTCGAGCTCGGCCTGGACGCTTTGCGTCGACTGGCGTTCGGCGGCCGCCGCGGCGCGAAGGTCCTCGGCCTCGGCCCTCGCCTTGTCGAGATCGGCGTCGGCCGCCGCGCGGATCTTGTCGGCGTCGGCGCGGGCCTTCTCGAGATCCGTGCGCGCGGCCTCCGCGTCGGCCCGCGCCCGCTGCACCTCGGTTCGCGCCGCGTCGGCGTCGGCCCGGGCGCGCTGCACCTCGGCGCGGGCGGCCTCGGCATCGTCGCCGAGCCGCGCTCGCACGAGACCCAGCGTGCGTTCGAGCTCCTCGGCTCGCTCGTGCTCCCGGGCCAGGGCGCGGTCGAGCTCGGCGGCGCGCTCGGCGAGCTTGGTCTCGGCGTCACCGTGCGCACTGTCCTCGCGGGCGGCCTTGAGTGCCCGCTCGAGCTCCGCCAGTCGCCCCTGCGTCGCCTCGAGCTCGGCCGTCAGACGCTCGCTCGCAGCCAGGGCGGTGTCGCGCTCGGCCACCGCGGTGGCGCGCTCGGCCCGCGCTTCCGCCACCGCCGCCTCTCGCTCGGCCGACCCGGCCGCATGGTCGGTCGCGGGCGTCGTGGCAGCCGATCGGCCCCTGGCGTCCGGGAGCAGGCCCCAGTCGGCCAGGAGCTCGGCCCGCACGCTGTCGGCGTCGAGGCGGCTCCAGCGCTCGACGCGCAGCAGCCGCGCCGCCTCGCCGCGCGCCACCTGCGCTTCCGAGGCAGGCGCCGCGACGCCGCACACGAGCGTCGGAACCCCCTGGCGATCGCCGACCGGGAAGCGCAGGACCACGAGCGCGTCACGACCCTGGTACGACCCCACCATGTACTCGAGCTGGAGCGGCTCCTCGGCGCCCTCTTCACGCTCCAGCGCGCGCGGGCCGTCCACCGTCTCGGCCGGCGGAAGCTCAGTGTCGGTCCGGCCGAGAAGCCGCTCCTCGGAGGTCCCGAGAAGAGTGGTGAAACGGGAGTTGACCCGGACGTAGCGACCGTCGAGGTCCTTCAGCCAGACGAGCGCAGGGCTGTCGTCCAGCGCCCCGTCGAGGAGCGCCTCGCCCGCGTCACCCAGCGAGGGCAGCTCGCTGGTCGGCAGCGTCATGAGAATGTGGCGACCGCCGTCGCGGTCTGCCATCGCCGCGATATCGACTGCGACCCCGTCGAGCTTCAGCACGGAGGCGTTGGCATATCCCTCCAGGACTCGCTTGAGCTCGGGCGCCTGCAGGCAGAGCTCCTGCTTGTCGGCATACCAGCGGCGAAAGGGCTCGGTGCTCCGCTCCAGGCGACCGTCCTCGCCAACCAGCCCGAGAGCAGGCATATGGGTGACCGCCGCCAGAGTGGCCATCATCGCTCCAGGGATGTGCGGATCACTCCCACAAACAGCGTTTCGGCCCCCTCAGACCCCGAACCGTGCGCGCAATCGGCCAGTGGACGTATGTCCACTTGACCGAATCGGCAAAAGTGGACGAATTAACCCGCGGCTCGGCTCAGAATCGATTCCTGGCCGCTCAGCGTCTGGCTCGTCGCATGGAGGATCTCGACCTCGACGAGCTCTCCGGCTGCCCCGAGGCCGGTGAAATTCACCACCTTGTTGTGCCGGGAGCGCCCCCGCAGCCGCGACTGATCGGTTCGCGAAGGACCCTCGACGAGCACCTCGAGCGTACGCCCGACGAACCGCTCAGCCCGCTCCTGCGCCCGCCGCTGCACCACGTCCACCAGACGCTGCATGCGCTCCACCTTGACCTCGTGGGGCACCTGGTCGGGGAGTCCGGCGGCCTCGGTCCCGCGCCGCGGCGAGTAGATGAACGTGAAGGCGCCGTCGTAGCCGACCTCGTCCACCAGCTCCAGGGTCTGCGCGAAGTCCGCGTCGGTCTCACCCGGAAAGCCGACGATGATGTCGGTGGTCAGCGCACAGTCGGGGACGTGCTCTCGGATCATCGCCACCCGGTCCAGATAGCGCTCGCGCGTGTAGGTGCGTCGCATCCGCTTGAGCACGCGACTCGAGCCGGACTGCAGCGGCAGGTGGATGTGCTCGCACAGCGCCGGCAGCTCGGCGTGCGCGCGGATCACGTCCTCGCGCATGTCTTTCGGATGTGGGCTCGTGTAACGGATCCGATCGACCCCCTCGACCGCGTCGATTTGCCCGAGGAGCCCGGCGAAGGTGGTCCGCTGCTCGCGCGGGAGATCGCGCCCATAGGAGTTGACGTTCTGACCGAGCAGCGTGACCTCGCGCACGCCGTCGGCGGCCAGGGCTTCCACCTCCGCCACCAGCTCGCGCGCGGGGCGACTGACCTCGCGCCCACGCGTCGAGGGGACGATGCAGTACGAGCACACGCAGTTGCACCCGACGCTGATCTGCACCCAGGCATGATGCTCGCGGGCTCGCTTGGCCGGGAGGTGTCCGGTGAACCCCTCGAACTCGAAGTACCCCTGCGCGGTGAGCGAGTCGCTGACCAGGAACTCGGCCAGCTTGTGAACCTGGCCGGGCCCGAACGCGACGTCGACGAACGGGAAGCGCGCGAACACCTCCTCCTTCACCGATTGGGCCCAGCATCCGCCCACGCCTACGATCACCTCGGGCCGCTCGGCTTTGACCCGCTTGGCCTCGCCCAGGTGCGCCACGAACCGGCTGTCCGCCTTCTCCCGGATGGAGCAGGTGTTGAACAGGATCAGGTCAGCTTCCTCCCGCGCGGCGGCCTCGGCATACCCGAGCGAGTCCAGCATCCCCTTCATCCGCTCGGAGTCGTGCTCGTTCATCTGGCAGCCGAACGTGGTGACGTGGTAACGGCGCATCGTCGCCAAGAGTAGCGACGGCAATCGCGCGAAACCGCCACGTAGCCGCGGTGAAACTCGCGCCGCGTAGCGTTCGAATCGCACTACATCCGCGATTTTGAAGGAAGCGATAGATGACACCGCCAACCGCTGTTCATGCCACGGGGTTGGTCAAGACGTTCGGCGCCTTCCGCGCCGTCGACGCAATCGACCTCTAACAAAGCGCGCTCGGCGCTCAGCGCGCGTCGTAGCCCGGCAGCACGAGCTCGACCCTGGCGCCACGTCCGTCCCGCGGTTCGCGCACTCGCACAGTGCCCTTGTGGGCCTCCGCGATCGCCCGCACGATGGCCAGCCCGAGTCCGGCCCCGCCGGTCGCCCTGGTGCGGCCGCTGTCGGTGCGGTGGAAGCGCTCGAACACCCGCTCACGCTCGTGCTCCGGGATGCCCGGCCCGTCATCGCTGACCAGGAAGCTGATCCGGTCGGGCGCGAGCGGCCGCACGTCGAGGCAGACCAGCCCATCGTGCTCGGTGGTGTGCTCGATCGCGTTGCGGGCAAGATTGCGCAGGGCCTGGGCGAGACGATCAGGGTCGGCCCGCAGCGATCCATCGACGATCGTCCCGACCTCGAAGTTGCGGTTCGCGGTCAAGCTCACGCCGTCCCAGAGGTCGGTGACGAACGGTCGCAGATCGATCGTCTCGACCCGTAGGAAATCCGTGCGTTCCGCCTGAGCGAGCACCAGCAGGTCATCGACGAGCCGGCTGATGCGGGTGATCTCCGCGCGAACCAGCTGCTCCACCCGAGTGACATCCGCACTCGAAGGGTTCTCCTGAGCTGCCAGCACCTCGAGCTGGCCGCTGATCACCGTGAGCGGCGTGCGCAGCTCATGCGATGCGTCGGCCACGAACTCGCGCTGGCGGGCGAACGCCTCGGATAGGCGGTCGAGCATGCGATTGAACGCCTCAGCCAGCACCCTGACCTCGTCCACCCGGTCACCGGGGATCTCCATGCGGGGATAGAGATCGCCTGCGTCGACTCGGGTGGCCACCTGCGCCATTCGGCGCAGCGGCGCCGACACCCGCGCTCCCGCCAGGTAGGAGGCCAGTAATGCGAGCACCAGCACGACGGCGCCCGCCAGCACGAACGCCCGAGCCACGCCGTGCTGAGCACGCTCCACCAGGGCGAGTGGCTCGCCGGCGCCGGCGATCACTTGAACGCCGCCGACATCCGCGCGCTCCTCGAAGATGCGCACACGGCCCACGTCGGGGACCTGCACGACCCCGTATCCGAGGCGCGGCACGAGGAGCGTGCGACCCTCGGCGTTCTCGCGCAGCTGATCGGCCTCGGTCTCGCCGGGCTCCGGAGCCCGGCCGCCGAACGCCTCCGGATGGTTACTGGCGGTCGCCACGCCCGGCATCAGCATGAAGAGCAGCGTCGAGGTGGCCGTGTAGTGCTGGGCGCGCACGTATCGCGTGGCGGCGGCGCTGATCCGGGATGGGCTCTGGCCCTTCAGCGGCTGGAGCGACTGGATCAGCTGGGACGTATCGCCGCTGATGTCCCGATCGATCTCGCCTTCCAGCTGCGATCCGGTGTCCTGATAGACGACGAGGAAGACGACCGCGGCCGACACGAGCATCACACCGGCCACCCACGCGGTCAACCGCCACCGAAGCCCAGCCGGCAGGGCAGATTGAAGTCGCGAGCGAACGGAGGTCGAGGACCGTCGGGAACGGACGCTAATTGCTCACATCCAGGCGGTAGCCGACCGAGCGCACCGTCACGATCGGCGCGTTCGTGCCCTGGGTGCGCAGCTTACGGCGCAGATAGCCGATGTAGACGTCGACCACGTTCGTGCCGGGGTCGTACTCGTAGCCCCACACGGCGCGCAGAATCTGCTCCCGCGAGAGGACGTGACCGCGATTGTGCATCAGGTAGGACAGCAGCTCGAACTCGGTGGTGGACAGGCGCACGAGCTCACCCCCGCGGCGCACCTCGCGAGTGATCAGGTTCACCTCGATGTCGCCCGCGGTGAGCGTGGTGCGCGGGGCATGGGCCGCGGCGCGCAGCTGGGCCCGGATGCGGGCGGCCAGCTCGGTCAGCGAGAACGGCTTGGTCAGATAGTCGACCGCCCCGGCGTCGAGGCCCGCCACGCGATGCTCCACCTCCCCGAGCGCGGTCAGCACGATGACGGGCAGTCCCGGCTTGGCGTCGTGCAAAGTGGCCAGGACGTCGAGTCCACTGCGCCCGGGAAGCATCAGATCGAGGACCACCAGGTCGATGTCCTGGCCGACCGCGGCAGCCGCACCACTCGTCCCGTCCATGGCCGTGATCACGCCGAATCCTTGGGCACGCAAGCCGCGTTCCAGGAAGTCGACGATCCCCGGCTCGTCTTCGATTACAAGGATCTGTCCAGGCATGCCCAACCTACGGCGCCTCCGGCGTCTGGAGTCGGTCGATCATAGAACCGGGCTCGCCAAGCGTACGTCCCGAGAAAAGAGCATTCTCATCGAGGACTCACGCGGGCCTTCGATTGCGGGCCGAAGATTCACCGCGTGGGCACGAGCGACGATGTGATCCTGGCGCGCCCGGAGCGCGGTCATGCAGCATCGCGTGCGCGCGGTGCCCGAGGGCGCGGGAGCACGGTGACCGGCGGCGGCACCGACGGCAATGAGCAGCTGACGTCCGTCACCGGCGCGATTCTCATCGTGCTGCTGGCGGTCATCGGGTTCACGATCCCGCAGCTGCGCCAGTTCATATCGGTGCACCTGTTCGTCGGAATGCTGCTGATCGGACCGGTCTTGCTCAAGATGGCGAGCACCGGCTATCGGTTCATCCGCTACTACACCGGCAACTCCGCATACGTCGCCAAGGGCCCGCCCGAACTGATTCTGCGCCTGATCGGGCCGATCGTGTTGCTTTCCACCGTGGGCGTGTTCGCCACCGGGATCGCGTTGCTGATCCTCGGCCCAAGCCACCGTGATCCGTGGTTGCTCTTGCACAAGGTCACGTTCATCGTGTGGGTGGTCTTCACGAGCCTGCACGTGCTCGGGCATCTACCGGCCGTGGCTCGCGCACTCGGCATCGGCCGTCAGGGGCGGGATCAGTTGGCCGGAGCGGCTCCCGGCACGATGGGGCGCTGGATCGCCATCGTCGGGGCGCTCGTGGCTGGCCTCGTGCTGGCCATCATGCTGATCCCGGACTTCGCCGCCTGGACCTCGCACGGCGTGTTCGTGCACCATCACCGTCACGACCAATAACCGACCGGCCCGGGCGGGTCTCGAGGCTCGGGCATCCATAACCGAACCTCGAGCGACTTGTGTCAGCGCGCGTACTCGACGGCGCGGGACTCTCGGATGACCGTCACCTTGATCTGGCCCGGGTACTCGAGCTCCTTTTCGATCTCCCGCGCGATCTCGTAGGAGAGCGCGGTGGCGGCGTCGTCGTCGATGGCGCCCGGCGCCACCATCACGCGGATCTCGCGACCGGCCTGCATCGCGTAGACCTTGTCGACGCCGTCGTGCCGCGTGGCGATCTGCTCAAGGTCGCGCAGGCGCTTGACGTACTGCTCGAGTGACTCGCCGCGGGCTCCCGGGCGGGCACCGGACAGCGCATCCGCGGCCTGCACGATCACTGCCTCGATCGTCTGCGGCTCGACCTCGTTGTGGTGTGCTTCCATCGCGTGCGCGACGGCCTCGGATTCGCCGTACTTGCGAGCGAGCTCCCCGCCCACCAGGGCGTGGGGCCCTTCCACCTCGTGGGTGACCGCCTTGCCGATGTCATGGAGGAGAGCGGCCCGACGAGCGGTCTTGGCGCTGGCGCCGAGCTCCTGGGCCATCATCGCGGCCAGATGCGAGACCTCGATCGAATGGGCCAGGACGTTCTGGCCGTAGCTCGTGCGGAACTTGAGGCGACCGAGCAACTTGACCAGCTCCGGGTGCAGGCCCTGCACGCCGGCCTCGAACACGGCCTGCTCGCCCATCTCCACGATGTGACTCTCGAGCTCGGACTTCGCCTGGTAGTACATCTCCTCGATACGGGCCGGGTGGATGCGACCGTCCTGAAGGAGCTTCTCGAGAGTCAGCCGGGCGATCTCGCGGCGCACGCCGTCGAAGCTGGACAGCACGACCGCGCCAGGCGTGTCGTCGATGATGAAGTCGACGCCGGTGAGGTTCTCCAGAGCGCGGATGTTGCGACCCTCACGTCCGATGATCCGCCCCTTCATGTCGTCGGCCGAGAGCTGCACCACCGACACCGTGGTCTCGGCGGCGTGTCCGGCGGCAAGCCGCTGCATACAGACGGACAGGATGTTGCGGACTCGGCGCTCGGCCTCGCGCTTGGTCTCCTCCTCGATCTGCCGGATGCGGCGCGCGCCGTCGTGCTTGGCCTGCTCCTCCACCTCCTTGAGCAGGAGCTGCTTCGCGCGGCCGGCCGACAGGCCGGAGATCTGTTCGAGCGAGCGCTTGACCTCCTGTCGCGCCTGGGTGAGCTCGGCTCGCTCCTTCTCCAGCTCCGCCTCTTTTCGTGTCAGGGCCTCCTCGCGGCGGGTCACCACCGCGGTCCGTTCCAGCAGGTCCGCGTCACGGCGCACGGGGTCAGGCGACACCACCTCGACAACCCGCGCGGTCGCGATCGGGTCGCCGCCGGGCGCCGTCCGTGCACCGTGCATCCGACCGTAGATGACCGCGGCGAGCACGATTCCCACCGCGATCAGCGCTGCGGCAACGATGGATTCCATGGTCGATCCTCTCCTGGTGGTTCCGACCAGCCAGCCGGAACCACTTCAAACGCTTTGGTTTTTGGAGCGACCGAGCGGCCCGTGCAAGGCTGCACGAACGGATGCCGGCAAGGCGATTGGCGCCTGCCTTCAGTCGGCGGCTACGTGGCGGGTTCTGAGTCTTGTCTGAATGGACCAGGTGGCCCGATGATGATTGCCGTCAACACTAAGTCCGGAATCCAAGATATACGCAGTTTGCTGGTGTTCTTGTGGCCCCGTGGGCCATTCGTTCGCTGATGGGATCGTAGTACCGGCGGCCTGCCGGCGCAATGACGCACGGAGCCGGCGAGGGGGCCGACGGCGTTGTTTCACCGCCACGTTTCCCCCGAACCGCGGCTGCGCCCGCGCCCGACCGGCACCACACCCTCCCCCGCCCGGTGCCGGCGTCCGCGGTAGGTCGGCCGGCGGAACGGCGTCCGCGGTAGGTCGGCCGGCGGGACGGCTGCCTAGAACTCGTCCCTGCCCCGGGTGTGGACCGTGATCGCGTCCAGCGCAAGCCCGGCGTCATAGCCCTTGCGCAGCAGCACGCCGAGCGCCCGGTCTCGTTCGCGACGGTCCCCCGCCGGCGAGGGGAACCGGCGCCGAAGGAGGGCCACGGCGCGTTCGATCTCGCTGCCGCCGTCCGGCTCGGTCAACGCCTCCTCAACCAGGTCGGGATCGACGCCCCTCGCGAGCAGAGTCTGGCGGATCCGGTCTTTCCCCCACTCCTCGAGCTCGCGCTTGTCCTGGACGAACAGGCGGACGAACCGAGCGTCGTCCAGGTATCCCTGTTCGGCTAGCGTCGCGATCGCTCGTTCCACGTCTTGTGGCTCCACCCCGGCGCGGGCCAGCTGCGAGCGCACCTCCGCCTGGGTGCGTTCGCGGCGGTTCAGGTAGCGATACGCGATCCCGAGCGCCTGCTCGACGTCGTCGCCGGCAGCTGGAAAACCGAGTGTGGCCGGGCTGCCCTTCCATTCGGTCATGCTGCCGTTGCCTGGTCTTGGCTGCCCGTCCCTGGTCAGGCTGCCCTCGCCTGGCTTTGGCTGCCCGTCCCTGGTCAGGCTGCCCTCGCCTGGCTTTGGCTGCCCGTCCCTGGTCAGGCTGCCCGTCCCTGAGCCGCCGCTCCCACACCGACCGCTTGGAGCGCCGGTTCCTCATGGGGCTCGATCGAATTGACCGTGTCGCGGTAGTTGAGGCCCAGAGCCGCGTAGATCTTGGCCTCGACCTCCTTGGCCACGTCGGGATGCTCGTCGAGGAACGCCTTGGCGTTGCCCCGCCCCTGTCCGAGCCGCTCCTCGCCGTAGGAGAAGAAAGAGCCCGACTTGGTGATGATGTTGTGCTCGATGCCGTAGTCGATCAGGCAGCCCGACGTCGAGATGCCCTTGCCGAACTCGATGTCGAACTCGGCCTGCTTGAACGGCGCCGCCACCTTGTTCTTGACCACCTTGACTCGCACCCGGTTGCCGACCGCCTCGGTGCCGTCCTTGAGCGTCTCGATGCGGCGAATGTCCAGGCGTTGCGAGGAATAGAACTTGAGCGCCCGTCCGCCCGGCTGCGTCTCAGGCGAACCGAACATCACGCCCACCTTCTCCCTGATCTGGTTCGTGAACACGCACAGGGTCTGGGTGCGGTTGAGACCGCCGGTGATCTTGCGCATCGCCTGGGACATCATGCGGGCCTGGACGCCGACCGTCTGGTCGCCCATCTGCCCCTCGAGCTCGGACCGCGGGGTGAGCGCCGCCACCGAGTCGATCGAGATCACATCGACCGCGCCCGAGCGGATCAGCATGTCGACGACCTCGAGCGCCTGCTCGCCGTAGTCCGGCTGGGAGACGAGCAGCTCGTCGATGTTGACGCCGATCTCCCGGGCATACAGCGGGTCCATGGCATGCTCGGCGTCGATGAACGCGCACACCCCGCCGAGCTTCTGCGCCTCGGCGAGGATGTGGTAGACGAGCGTGGTCTTGCCGGATGACTCCGGACCGAAGATCTCGATGATCCTGCCGCGCGGGACGCCGCCGATCCCAAGCGCGAGGTCGAGCGGTAGGGCGCCGGTCGGAATCGCGTCCACGGCCACGCGCGCGCCCGGATCCCCCATGCGCATGACGGTGCCCTTGCCGAACTGCCGCTCGATCTGCGTCAAGGCGCCCTGCAACGCGGCCTGCCGCTTGGCGTCCGACTTCGGGTCGGACGTGCCCCCCGACCTCACACCGGGCTTGTCGTTCTCGCTCATCTTCCGTTCGGCTCCTTGTCTATGCGCTTTGAATCCACCACGGTAGGAGGGCTGGCGGACGGAACCGGCACGCTAGAGCCGTGTCCTGAAACAGAACAAGACGCGTTCGGCACAGAAGGCGAACAGCTTTGTACGAATTGTGCGACAAGGGGCTGATGGTGGGCCGGCGGGGGCGGGTGGCCGGGCTGGGTCGCAGTGGCGCCGGCGGGCCCGGTGGCACCGGCGGAGTGGTGGCCGGGCTGGGTCGCGGTGGCGCCGGCGGGCCCGGTGGCACCGGCGGAGTGGTGGCCGGGCTGGGTCGCGGTGGCGCCGGCGGGCCCGGTGGCACCGGCGGAGTGGTGGCCGGGCTGGGTCGCGGTGGCGCCGGCGGGCCCGGTGGCACCGGCGGAGTGGTGGCCGGGCTGGGTCGCGGTGGCGCCGGCGGGCCCGGTGGCACCGGCGGAGTGGTGGCCGGGCTGGGTCGCAGTGGCGGGACGGGCCGCGGGCGCGGCTGCCAATCACGCCCGCGGCCGCCGCGGCGGCGAGGTCTCAGGGTCCGCGCCAGAATTAGTGGCGGAAATTGACGAGTGGCTGGGCGTGTCTGGCGCCGCCGGCTCGCGCCGATAATACCGGGAGTATTTGAGCGCGAGCCGGTGGCGCCAGACGCGTCCAGACGCCGTCAAGGCCGTCAATCATTCTGGCGCGGGTCCTAATAGTGCTTTGGTGGGTGCTGGGAACGCAGCAACGACAGACACCCGGCCATCCCCCCGATGGCAGGTCCCGCTGGCGCGTTCCGCCGTCAGCCACCCGTGCACAACACCCGAAAGCCCCCGAACCAGAACCGCCTCCGGTACATATGCATCCAGGGGGGTGCACAACCCCGAAAGCCCGCGTCAGACGGGCGGTTTCGGGCCTCTGCGCCGGTGAGCGTCCCGGGCCCCCCACCGCCGGCCGACCCAGACCGCGTGACAACTCACCAAAGCACCTACTAAGGGTCCGTAGGAGAGTTAGGTGGTGGAATTGGCGAGTGGCTGGGCGTGGCTGACGCCGCCCCCTCGCCACGATCGTACTGGTGGTACGTGAGGGCGAGGGGGTGGCTTCAGGCGCGTCCAGATGCCGCCAAAACGCCAGATAATTCTTCTACGGGCCCTTAGTGTCGCCCGAGCACGTCCCGCAGAGCGGGCTCGAGGTCGGGGTGGCGGAAGTCGTAGCCGAGTTGCTGAAGCCGGGTGGGCACGGCACGCTGGCCGGTGATGACGATCTGCGCCATCTCGCCGTACAGCGTCTTCAACGCGAGCGCCGGCACCGGCAGGACGGCCGGGCGCCTGAGGACCCGACCGAGCGTGCGGGAGAGGTCGGTGTTGGTGACCGGGTTGGGAGCGGTCAGGTTGATTGGCCCTGTGGCCGGCGGCGTTGTCGAGGCAGAACAGCATCGCGCCCACCACGTCGTCGAGATGGATCCATGGCACATATTGGCGGCCGCCGGCGACCGGCCCGCCGATGCCGACGCGGAAGAACGGGAGCATCTTGGCGAGTGCGCCGCCCTCCGGTGACAGCACGACCCCGGTGCGCGTCAGCACGACGCGGATCTCGGGCGCGGCGGCGAGCGCCTCACGCTCCCAGTCGAGGACCACACCGGCCAGGAAGTCATCGCCGGCGGGTGCCGACTCATCCAGAGGACGATCGTCACGCGGTCCATAGAAGCCGGTGGCCGACTGGGAGATGAGCACGCCCGGCCGGCGCTCGGGCGCCAGGGCCTGCAGCCCCTGCACCAGAGAGCGGGTGCCGGCCACGCGCGAGGTGCGGATCCGCTCCTTGGACTCGCTGGTCCAGCGCTGCGCCACCGGCTCGCCGAGTAGGTGCACCACGGCGTCGGCGCCGGCCAGCGCGGCCTCGGGCGGTGGCTCGTCAGTTGGTCTCGGCCAGGCGTGCAGCTCGATCCGGTCGCCCAGCACCTCCCGTACGCGGCCCGCATCGCGCGAGAGAGCTACGACCTCGTCGCCACGCCGTAGCAGCGCCGCGACGAGTGCTCGGCCGATGAGCCCGGTGGCGCCTGTGACTGCCACGCGCATGACCCAAGGATCGCCGATTCCTGCAGCGCATGTCGCCGCGCAGCCCGCAGGGCGGATAAGTGCCCACTCGCGGCCCGCCGCCGCCCGAGTGGGCGGTTGACCGCTCCAGAGCCGAGTGAACGACCGTTCCCCCGGGACGCCGGGCGAGTGGGCGGCCATCCGTCATCGCCGGCCCGGGGGATCGCCAGCGGCGCCGGCTCATGGACCCGTCCGCAAGTCCTGCGGCATTCGAGCGGCCCCTGGCGGCGCTGCGCTTTGTCCTCGGAGTCTCGTGTAGCGCCGCTACACGTCGACTCCTGCGTCCTCGCGCAGCATCCGCCAGTGACCACTCTCGGTGCCACACCGACTTACGGACGAGCCCACTACGACCAGATCCGGTCGAACGCCGGCTGATCGAACGGGATCAGCCAGCACTCGGCGATCCGCCCGGCGTCCACCCGGAAGACGCCGACCGTTTCGCACGTCACCTCCACCCCATCGCGCACGGCACGACCGCCGGCGAGCTGCACGACCCGGCCGGCGATCATCGCGGCGCCGTGCACGGTGACCCTGAACGTCCCATCCATGATCCGCCGGCGCCGGTCCATGTACGCGAGCACGGCATCCACGCCGCAATGCTCGCCGGCGATCGCGCTGGCGCCCGGCACATGCCACATCACATCCTCGCTCAGCAGCTCACGCAGGCCCTCGACCGCGCCGCCGGCGTATACGCGGGCCTGCTCGGCGTGGAAGTGGCCCACGACCGACAGCGGGTCGGCCGCACCCGGCCCGGACCCGAGCTCGACCGAGCTGAGCGGCTCGTAGCGGGCGCCCGCCGAGCCGAGGCGCGATCGGTACAGCGTCACGCGCGAGCAGCGCACGTGGACCGCCGGCGGAGGCTCCAGTGCCGGCGCCTTGATCCGGGCATCCTTGGCGACCCGTGCGACGGTGACGTGCGCCAGGAAGGGTCTGGGCTCAGGTGCGTACCAGCCGCCGGCCGCGAGCGAGGCTGACAGCGCCGCCTGGATCCGCGCCAGAGCCCCGTCATCCTCCAGCCGCACCGCGAGCACGCGGGGGCGGCGCGCCGGCAGCCACACCGCCTCGCCGAGACGCGGCTCGGCGATCGGCTCGCCCGCCACCACGCCGCACGCGGCCGCGATTTCGTCGATGTCCTGCACGGGGCGCGAGCCGAGAAAGCAAAGGGTCGCGTGAAGGTGCTCGACCGGGACAGGCCGCAGGGCGGCGATTTCGCGCAAGGCCGCGCCGCGCCATCGCGCGAGGATGTCGCGCGCGGAGGCCGGTAGCTCGAGGGCGACGAACAGGCGCGCGCGCCCGTCGGTCACCGGCAAGGAGGGTGCGCCGGCGGCGCTCACGACCCGCGGCGGGACGACACCGACCGAGTCGGGACCGCTCGACGCCGGCCGCGGGACCACACCGGCCGCCTCACGTCCGCTCGACGCCGGCCGCGGGACCACACCGGCCGCCTCACGTCCGCTCGACGCCGGCCGCGGAACCACACCGGCCGCCTCACGTCCGCTCGACGCCGGCGCCGGCCTCCGCCACGGCCATCCCCTCGCCCAACAGCACGCGTCGCAGCAGGTGCATGGCCACGGTGGTCGACCGCTCGCGGATGTCCGAACGGTTCCCCGGCAGGCGGATCCCGCGCGTCAGGCGGGCACCGTCGCGGGAGCAGATCGAGAAACACACGGTGCCGACCGGCTTCTCCTCGCTGCCGCCGCCCGGTCCGGCGATCCCCGTGATCCCGATCCCGAAATCGGCGTCGAAACGCAGGGCAGCGCCGGACGCCAGGGCCTCGGCAACCTCAACCGATACCGCCCCAACCCGCTCGATCAACCCAGGATCGACCGCGGCCAGCGAGACCTTCGCCTCGTTGGAGTACACCACTGCACCGCCCACGAAGTACTCCGACGACCCGCCGCGCTCGGTCAGACGCGCCGACATCAGCCCGCCCGTGCACGACTCGGCGACCGCCACCGTCCGGCCGGACCGCACCAGCAGCGAGGCGACCTGCGCGTCGACGGTAGACCCATCTCGGGAGTACAGCTCACCCCGGTGGCGCGCGACCAGAAACTCGACGAACGCGTCATAGGCCGGCTCGGCCGGCGCCTCATACCGCGTGGTCACCTCGATCTCGCCGCGTCGCAGGCAGGTCGTGATCTCGAGTGGCTCGAGCTCGAGACCGGCCTCCGAAGCGGCGCGCAGGGTGTTGGCGATCTCGGATTCGGGGATCCCGTACAGCCGTACGATCCCCCGGCGGTACTGAACTGCGCCGGCGATCGCCGCACGGAACGCGTCGGTCTGAACTGCCTTCTCCCACATCTCGTGCAGCTCGCGCGGTGGGCCGGGAAGCACCACGACGGTCGGTCCCGAACCATCAACCGGGGGGACCACCAGGCCCGGAGCCGTGCCGACCGGATCGAGCACGGTGGCGCCGGCCGGCACCACGGCCTGCTTGCGATTCGCCTCCCGGATCGCGTCGGCATCCAACCCAGGCCAACGGCTCATCAAGGGCCGCAGGATCTCGGCGATCCGCTCCTCCAGATCAGCGTCCAGCACCATCTCGCGGCCGGCGAAGGCGCCGACGATCTCCGCCGTCAGATCATCTGCGGTCGGTCCCAGTCCTCCGCTGGTGACGACCAACGCCATGCCCTCGGAGGCCATGTACTGGAGCGAGGCCGTCAGGTCGTCCGGGCGATCGCCGACGATCTGGATCATCGCGGCGTCCACCCCGTGCTCGACGAGCCGCTCGGACAGCCAGGGGCCGTTGCGATCGGTGATGATCCCGGTCAGCACCTCGGTGCCGGTGATCAGAATCCCTGCTCTGACCGGCGCATGGGATGAGGACGAGGAGCTCATGCGCAGGTGGGACGCTGGGCGGCGGGCAGCACCGTCGTCTTCCCGGGCGTCACCGCGTAGCCGACCGGCGCCCCGGGACCCACTGGCACGCTCTTGCCGTTGACCTTCATCTGCACCGCGCTGTTGCCCAACGTCATGATCAGCTTGCGCGACGTCTCGGTGGGGATCGTCTGCCCCGGGGAATAGATCACTCCGGGAATGAGGCGCTTCCCGTTGCCGTCCTCCACGCACACGTACACCGGGCTGGTCGCGACCAGCTTGACCGTCACGGTGTTCGGCTTCGGCGGCGGCGCCGGACGATGCCGCTTGGAGGCCCGACGGCGAGCGGTCGTGGTATGAGACGCCGCGGTGGTCGAAGACGTCTGCGATGCCACCGAGCTGGAAGACGAAGTCGTCGACGAGCTGCTCGACGGATTGAGCGTCCCTACAACGTACAGGGCAGCCGCCACCGCCGCCAGCGCCAGCGCGATCACCGCCACCGGACCGAGCCGTAGCCGGCGCCGATGACGCTCGCGCTCGCGCCCCAGGGGCGTGATCGGCCGCAGATCCTGGTCGGCTGGGCGCTCGTAGCGGCGCTTGTACTCGTCGATCAGCAGCCGGGTGTCGACGCCCAGGAAGTCCCCGTAGGTGCGCAGGAAGCTCTTGACGTAGACCGGCCCGGGGAGCAGATCCCACTCCTCGTTCTCGATCGCGCGCAGGTACTTGGCCCGGATCTTGGTCCGCGCCTCGACCTCGGTGATGTCGATTCGGGCGCGGATCCGGGCTTCGCGCAGTGTCGTGCCGATGTCAGCCATTCGCCTGCGAAGGCTAGCGTCGGACGGCGGACCGACCGGACCTCGCTCGCGTTCGGAGCGCCGGCCGCGCACGGCGATCAGGATGGTTCGTCAGTGTCGTCCGGAACGCGCACCGGAGGGGGCACGGCCGGACCCTCGGCCTCGGCCAGGTGAGACAGGATGCGCGGCACGTCGGCCTCGGTGATCAGCACCTGGCGCGGCTTCGAGCCCTCGTAGCCGGAGATGATCCCACGCCGCTCGAGCATGTCGATCAGCCGCCCGGCGCGCGTGTAGCCGAGGCGCAGCCGGCGCTGGAGCATCGAAGTCGACGCGGTCCCCATCTGGGCCACCAGCGCGATCGCCTCCTCGAGCAGCGGGTCCTCGTCGGGATTGAACTCGGGATCATCGGACGAGGCCGAGTCGCCGTCCCCGGAGGCAACCTCTTCCAGCAGCTCGTCGTGGAACTCGGGCTCGCCCTGCCGGCGCCACAGGTCGGTCAGCTCGGCGATCTGCTCCTCGTCGATGTAGGCGCCCTGGATCCGCTGGAGCTTGCTCGTCCCGACCGGCGAGAACAGCATGTCGCCCTGGCCCAGGAGCGACTCGGCGCCGTTGTGATCGAGGATCACGCGGGAATCAGTCTGCGACGAGACCGCGAAGGCGATGCGCGAGGGCACGTTGGCCTTGATCATCCCGGTGATCACGTCCACGCGCGGGGACTGGGTGGCGAGCACCAAGTGGATGCCGACGGCCCGCGCCTTCTGGGCCAGGCGAATGATCGAGTCCTCCACGTCAGCCGGCGCGACCATCATCAGGTCGGCCAGCTCGTCGATCACGCACAGGATGTACGGGAGCGGCGGCTCGCCACGCTTCTCGCGCGCGCGGTTCAGCTCGGGCAGATTCCGCGTCCGCGCCAGCGACATCGTGCCGTAGCGCTGCTCCATCTCACGCACTAGGTTCTGCAGCGCGTTGGCCGCCATTCGCGGGCTGGTGATCACCGGCGTCAACAGGTGCGGGATTCCCTCGTAATGATTCAGCTCAACCTGCTTGGGGTCGACCAGGACCAGCCGCACCGCATGTGGATCGGCGCGGAGCAGGACGCTGCACAGCATCGCGTTCACGCAGGCCGACTTGCCTGAGCCGGTCGTGCCGGCCACGAGCAGATGCGGCATCTTGGCCAGGTCGGCCCCGATCGCGCGGCCGGCGATGTCCTTTCCGAGCCACACCGTCACCGGCGACCAGTCGGCGGGGGGGTCCTGGAACACGTCGCCCAGGTGAACGATCCGGCGCCGGGCGTTCGGGACTTCCACCCCGACCGCCTGCTTGCCCGGGATCGGTGCGAGGATCCGGATCTCGGTGGCGGCCAGCGCGTAGGCGAGGTCGTCCTTCAGCTGCGCCACCTTCGACACCTTCGTCCCGGGCGCCAGCCGGAGCTCGTAGCGGGTGATGTGCGGCCCGGTCACCCGCCCGATCACCTTGGCCTCGACCCCGAAGTGGCCGAGCGTCTCGAGCAGCGTGGCCGCCACCTGCTCCTGCCCGGCGGTGTCGGGCCGAGCCGCCTCGCCGGTCGATCGGACCAGGAATCGCGCCGACGGGACCCGCCAGACGAAGCTGGGGTCGTCGGTGATGCTGGCCCGGTAGCGGCCCTGTGGAGTCAAGTCCTCCGCAGCGACTTCGCCACGAGCGTGGGGCACCTCGGATGGGGGCTCGGGGAGCTCGGGCTCGAGTTCGGGCTCCTCGCGGTCAATCGCCTCATCAGAGATTGGGGGGGCCTCCACGTGCGTGCTGCGCACGATCAGCTCCGAGGTGTCGGGCTCCGGCGGCAACAGCGGCTCGGCCGGCTCCGGCGGCAACAGCGGCTCGGCCGACTCCGGCGGCAACAGCGACTCGGCCGGCTCCGGCGGCAACAGCGGCTCGGCCGGCTCCGACGCCGCGACCCGTGCGCGCGCCGCCGCGGTGGCGGGGGGCCGGCCTCTCGTCGCCGCCATGCCGTCGGTCGAGCGCCGGATCACGCGCGTGGTGCCCACGACCCCGGCGCGGGTGGCCCGCACGACGCCGGCAACCCCGGCGCCGGTGACCAGAATCACGCCCGCCACAAACAGGAAGACAGCCAGGATGTCCGCCCCCAGCGTGGAGATCAGGCGCGAGGTCACCCACAGCTCGGCCTGCCCGACGATCCCGCCGCGGTCTTCGAACAGAGGGGCGCGCCAGAAATCGGTGCCGTGCAACGCGCCCGGTCCCACGCCCAGCGTGCCCGCCGCCAGCGCCAACGTGATCGCGCCCACCAGGCACAGCACGCCGGTGCGCAGTGGCCGAACCGGCGGTCGCACCTCCCGTGCCAGCACCAACCCGCCGGCGACGATGAGCGCCGCCGGCACGACGTAGCCGAGCGCCCCGAGCACGAAGCGCAGCGCGGTCACCGCACCGTTGCCGAGCGCCCCCCCGTCCCACCCGGCGTAGGCGACGCCGCCGAGCAGCACACCCAGCGCGATCAGACCCAGGCTGATGATGTCCACGTGATGGGGTTCGAGCTCGGGCAGCGACAGCCGCCAGGACGTACGGGCAGCCAGCAGCGAGCGCGTCGCGCGCTTGGGCGGCGTCTTGGAGCGCTTGCGGGCGGCCATCTCGGGTGAACTGCCTTCGACGCGCCGAGCCGCCTTCCTGCCCTGGTGGGCGGTCGTACCATCTAAACAAACGGGATGGCGGACTAATGGCGGACTATGAGCGGACACCGCGCGTGCTGGTGGTAGAGGACGACGACGCGATCGCGCACGTCCTCCAGCGCTCGCTGCGGATGGAGGGCTACGAGGTGCGGATCGCCGGCGACGGCGTGGCCGCACTCGACGAGGCTCACGCGTTCCTGCCCGACCTGGTGATCCTCGATCTGGGCCTCCCGCGCCTGGACGGCGTCGACGTGGCGAAGACCCTGCGCCAGACCGGCGACGATGTCCCGATCCTCGTGCTGACCGCGCGCGACGGCGTCGAGGCGCGTGTCGAGGGCCTCGATGCCGGCGCCGACGACTACTTGGTCAAGCCGTTCGAGCGCCAGGAGCTGCTGGCCCGGCTGCGGGCCCTGCTCCGGCGCCGCCCCCCGCGGGGACAGGCCACGCTGACCATGGGCGATCTGAAGCTGAACCCCGACACGCACGAGGTCACGCGGGGCGGCCGCCGGGTCGAGCTGACCCAGCGCGAGTTCGAGCTGCTCGAGTACCTGATGCGCAACGAACGGATCGTGATCTCGCGCCAGCGGCTGCTGGACGAGGTGTGGGGCTATGACCCGTTCTCGATGACTAATACGATCGAAGTGTTCGTCTCGAACCTTCGGAGGAAGCTGGAAGCGGGTGGCGAGCCTCGGCTCCTACACACGATCCGCGGCGCGGGCTACGTTCTCCGCGTATAGGCGGGTCCCGATCCGCTGGCGCCTGGCCGGCGGCTCTGCCGCGCTGACCTGCGTGATCCTGGCCAGCTTCGCCGCGCTGGTTGGCGTCCTCACCGACCGGCAGCTGCGCGGGCAGTTCAACGACGAGGTGCGCACGAACTCCGACCAGCTCGCGCGCGCGCTGCGCCTCAAGTGGATCTCGAACAGCGGCTTCCTCAACTGCAACAGCCAGACCGTGTCGCTCAAGGACTTCACGAGCGCCGAGCACGTCCAGATCCGGATCTTCAACCAGGCCGGCTCGCTGCTGTGCACGCAGAAGGACGTGAAGGTCAAGGGGGTGAAGTTCCTGCCCGCGACGCCGCAATTCCCGCTGCCGATCAAGCCGGGCACCTTCCGCGAAGAGGGCTATCAGGTCGTCGCGCAGGAGCTGGACGTGCGGCCGAGCACGGTGTGGCTGCTCTACGCCCGCCCCCTGTCCGACGTCGATCGCACCTCGGCCCGGGTCCACGTGATCCTGCTGCTCGGCGTGATCGGCGGGACAGTGCTCGCGCTGCTGGGCGGGCTGGCCACCGCCGCCCGTGCGATGCGCCCGGTCAAGCAGCTGACGGCCGCGGCCCGCGAGATCGAGCGCACGCGCGACCCCAGTCTGCGCGTCCCCCATCCGGAGGCCGAGGACGAGGTGGCGGAGCTGGCCCGCACCGTTGAGGGGATGCTCGCTTCGCTCGATGCCGCCCGCTCGGACACCCATGCCGCTCTCGAGCGCCAGCGGGAGTTCGTGGCGGACGCCTCGCACGAGCTGCGCACGCCGCTGACCAGCCTGCTGGCCAACCTCGAGCTGCTGGCCGAGGAGCTGGGGGGCGAGCAGGCAGACACCGCCCAGGCCGCCCTGCGCTCGGCCCGCCGCATGCGCCGGCTGGTCGGCGACCTGCTGCTGCTGGCCCGCGCCGACGCGCGCCGGACGCAGTCCCGCGGCCCCACCGACCTCGCCAACGTGCTGCTCGAGGCGGCGTCCGAGCTCGGGCCGATGGCCGAGGACCACGAGCTGTCGATCGACGCGCAGTCCGCCGTCGTGCCGGGCGTACGCGACGAACTGCACCGCCTCACGCTCAACCTGATCGAGAACGCGGCCTGGCACACTCCGGCGGGCACGCACATCCGCGCGTCGACGGCCATCGACAACGGCACCGCGGTCCTCATCGTGGAGGACGACGGTCCGGGGATACCTCCGGAGCTCGGCATACGCGTGTTCGACCGCTTCGTGCGCGGCTCCGGGACCGGCACGCGCGGGTCGGGGCTCGGTCTGGCCATCGTGCGCGCGGTCGCCGCATCGCACGGTGGCACGGTCGCGCTCGAGCATCCCGCGACCGGTAGGGGCGCGCGGTTCGTGATCAAGATCCCGCGCCAGACCACCGCCCCGCAGGCGGCCCCGCCCGAGCCCGCGTTGCCCGGCCGGCGCCGCAACCGCTGACGGCCGCCGGTGCCGGCCGCGGCGACTGCTAAAATTGCTTATCAGCAAGCAAGTATCTGGGCCGATAAGCGAATCAGTGACACCCACGTCAACCAAGCTCGATGTCGAGACCGCCGCCCGCCTGCGAGCGGTGATCGGCAGGCTCTCGCGCCTGCTGCGCCCCACTCCGGCCGCGCGCGCGGCCGGGCTGACGCCGACCAGGATCTCGGTCCTGCAAACGGTGACGCACAAGGGCCCGATCCGCCTGTCGGACCTGGCCGATTTCGAGGGCATCAACCCTACGCAGCTCTCCAGAGCGATCGCGCACCTGCTCGAGACCGGCCTGGTCGAGCGCTCGGCCGACCAGGGCGACCGCCGCGCCGCCTGGGTCAAGCCGACCGCGGCGGGCAAGCGTCTGGCCGAGCGGATCCGCCGCGAGCGCACCGACGCACTGAACGTGGCCCTGGAAGACCTTGACGCGGAACAGCGCGAGCGCATCGTGGGCGCGCTCGGCCCGCTCGAGCGTCTCGCCGAGCTCCTCAAGACGGGAGAGCGGCCTTGACGCGGGTGATCCGGGCTGGCCGCGTGACCTTCGCCGCCCTGTCGGTTCCCAATTACCGTCTGTACTACGGCGGCCAGGCGATCTCGCTGGCCGGGACCTGGATGCAGATGACGGCCCAGGCGTGGCTGGTGCTGACGCTGACCCACTCGAGCACGGCGCTCGGCGTGGTGATCGGCCTCCAGACCCTGCCGGTCCTCCTGCTCGGCCCGTACGGCGGTGTGGTTGCCGACCGGGTCGACAAGCGCCGGTTGATGGTCATCCTCCAGAGCGCGATGGGCGTGCAGGCGCTCATCCTCGGGGTGCTCACGGTCGCCGGCGAGGTTCGGTACTGGCAGATCGGAGTGCTGGCGGCGCTCCTCGGCCTCAACAACGCCTTCGAGAATCCGGCTCGCCAATCGTTCATGCTCGAGATGGTCGGGCCCGAGCACCTGCGCAACGCGGTCAGCCTGAACTCGGTCATGGCCAACACCGCCCGGGTGATCGGTCCGGCCATCGCCGGCATCCTGATCGCCACCGTGGGCATCGGGATCTGCTTCCTGCTCAACGCAGCCAGCTTCGCAGCCGTGATCGGGTCGCTTCTCGCCATGGATCGCAGCGCGCTGAACCCGACCACTCCCAATCCGCGGGCGCGCGGCCAGCTTCGCGAGGGCTTTCGCTACGTGCGCAGGACGCCGGACCTCGCCGTCCCGCTCCTGATGATGGGGGCGGCCGGCTGCCTGACCTACGAGTTTCAGGTGACGCTGCCGGTCATGGCCAGCCGCGGGCTCCACGTAGGCTCGACCGGCTTCGGGTTCATGACCGCCGCGATGGGCATCGGCGCCGTGCTCGGCGGGCTCGTGGTGGCTGCGCGCGGCAAGATCGGGCTGCAACCGCTCGTCATCGCCGCCACCGGGTTCGGTGCCGCTCTCGCGCTGGCCACGCTCGCGCCCAGCCTGCCGCTCGAGCTCGCGGCCCTGGCCTTCGTCGGCTGGGGCAGCATCTCGTTCATGTCGATGGGCAACTCCACGCTCCAACTCACCGCCGCGCCCGACATGCGGGGCCGGGTCATGTCGCTGTGGTTCGTCGCCTTCCAGGGCTCCACCCCGATCGGCGGCCCGATCGTGGGCTGGCTGATGGCCGTTGCCGGCGCGCGCGCTGGCCTGGGGATCGCGACCGTGACCTCGTTCGCGGTCGCTCTGGGCGGGCTGGCCGCGCTCTACCGCCGGCGACGCTCAGACCTCGACGACGACCGGCAGCACCATCGGCCGGCGCCGAAGCCGGTCATAGACGAACGCAGCAAGGTCGTCGTGTAGCTCCTGCTGGAGCAGATCGATCTCGCGCACGCCGTCGTTCGCCGCCCGCGAAAGCGAACGCTCCACCTCGTCCCGTATCTCCTCGACCAGGCTGTCGGCCTGCTCGACGAACGGCACGCCCCGGAAGATCACCTCGGGCGGGACGACCGACTCGCCGGTCTGCTCTGACACGGTCGCCACCACGATGAAGATGCCGTCTGCCGAGAGCATCCGGCGGTCGCGCAGGGCCACGTCAGCCGGGTCGCCGATGTCGACGCCGTCGACGAAAATCATGCCGGACTGCTCGGGCTCGCCATACCGCGCGCCGCCGGCATCGAGCTCGAGCGGGAGGCCGTTCTCGCCCCGGAACACGTCCTCGGGGTCGATGCCCACCGCGGCGGCCAGCTCGGCGTGCAGACGGATCCGCTTGTAGTCCCCGTGCACGGGCATCACGTAGCGCGGCTTGACGAGGTTCAGCATCAGCTTGAGCTCCTCGGTGTAGCCGTGACCGGAGGCGTGGATAGGCGCCTCGCGCGGGGTGATCACCTCACAGCCGATGTGGAACAGGCGGTCGACGGTCTCGTTGACCGCGCGCTCGTTACCCGGAATCGGGGTGGCCGAGAACACGACGGTGTCGCCGCGATGGAGCTTGATCATCCGGTGGTCGTTGTGGGCCATGCGGCGCAGGGCCGAGAGCGGCTCGCCCTGCGACCCGGTGGAGATCACCACAATCTTCTCGTCGGGCCAGTCCTCGACCTCCTGTGGCGGGATCAACGTCCCCTCGGGGAACTCGATGTGGCCGAGCGAGCGCCCGATGTTGACGTTCTTGCGCATCGAGCGGCCGACCAGCGAGACCTTGCGCCCGAGGTTGGCCGCGGCGTCGATCACCTGCTGCACGCGGTGGATGTTCGAGGCAAAGCTGGTCACGATAATCCGGCCCTCCACACGGGCGAACACCTCCTGCAGGCGCGGCCCCACGTCGCGCTCGGAGGGCGAGAACCCGGGCCGGTCGGCGTTGGTCGAGTCGCCGCACAACAGCAGCACGCCCTCGCGGCCGAGCTCGGCCAGCCGCGAGACGTCGGCCGGCAGGCCGTCGACCGGGGTCTGGTCAAACTTGTAGTCGCCGGTCAGCAGCACCGTGCCGACCTCGGTCGTCAGGGCCACCGCGCACGAGTCGGGGATCGAATGGGTCATGTGCACGAGCTCGAGCTGGAAAGGCCCGAGCTGGAGCTCCTCGCCCGGCCGGAGGTCCTCAAGCACGACGTCGCGCAGCTTGTGCTCGTCGAGCTTGGAGCGGGCCATGGCCACGGTCAGCCTGCCGCCGAACACCGGCGGGAGGTCGTCGAGCTCGCGCATCACCCACGGCAGCGCGCCGAGATGATCCTCGTGACCGTGCGTGACCACGATCGCCTCGATGTCGCGCGAGCGCTCGCGCAAGTAGCCGAAGTCGGGCAACACGAGATCGATCCCCAGCATGTCGGTGGTCGGGAAGCGCAGCCCGGTGTCGACCACCACGATCCGACCGTCGTACTCGACGACGGTCATGTTCTTGCCGATCTCGCCCAGACCTCCCAGCGGCAGGACGCGGAGAGTTCCGGTCACGCCCGAGAAGCTTGCAATAGCCCGTGGCGCTCGAGCATTGACCGGATCACGTCCAGCTCCCGCCCGTCGAGCTCCACATAGGGCAGGCGAGGCGTCGCGTTTGGCAGGATCCCGAGCATGGTGAGCGCCGCCTTGGTGGCGCAGGCCAGCGGCGCTACCGTCATGTCGCGGTAGACGTCCTTGAGGCTCTGGTCGATCTCGCGCCGCCGGTCGGGCTCGTCGGCCATCCGGCGCATCTCCTCGCCGAACAGATGGCTGGCCACGAGAATCCCGCCCGCCTCCCCCATGTCGAGCACGTCGGCCAGCAGGTCGTCGTTGCCCGCGTAGATCTGCAGGCCGTCGACCTCGGCCAGGTTGGCGGCGTTGGCCTGCTTGACCGCGAAGATGTTCTCGAGCTGCGCCAGCTCCGCCAGCAGGTCGTTGGGCATGTCCGACCCGGTGCGCTGGGGGATGTTGTAGAGCACGATCGGCAGGTCGGTGGCGCGGCACACCTCCTCGTAGTGGCGCACGATCCCGCGTCGGCTGGGCCGGTTGTAGTAGGGGTTGACCGAGAGCAGCGCGTCGGGGCCGATCTCGGTGGCGCGCTCGGCCAGGTGCACCGCGTGGCGGGTGTCGTTGGACCCGACGCCGGCCACGATCGTGCAGCGGCCGCGCATCTCCTCCGACGGCCAGGCGGATCATCCCCAGGTGCTCCTCGTCGTCGAGCGTGGACGCCTCGCCGGTCGTGCCACAGATGACCAGGCCGTCGGAGCCGTGCTCGACCAGGTGGTGCATCAGCGCGACGGCGGCCTCCTCGTCGACGCGGCCATCGGTGTCGAAGGGGGTCACCATCGCGGTCAGGATGGTGCCAAGGTTGGCGGGCATCGAGCCTGATTATCGCAGGGGAGCCCGGCGGACCGGGCTGCGGCTCAGTGCTCTTTGCGGGCGCCCCAGGCGAGCACCGAAAGCGGGCCCATGCCGTTTTCGGTGCGCGCGGGCGCCGGGACCACCGCGGGCTCTGGCTTGGGCGGCTGGGATAGCACGTGGGTGACCGGCGCGTCGGTCAGCTTGCCGATCCGCTCGGGCAGTCCCGCGTGCAGCCACTTCGAGAGGCGCATGGGCAGCGTCGAGACGATGATCTCGTCGTAGCGCTTGGGGTCCCACACGTCGGTCACGGCCAGGATCGGGTCTGCGTTGCCGACGGTTCCCTGCGCCTCCAGGCCCGCCGCTCGCAGCTGCTCGAGCGCCTGCTCGAGCTTGGCCACCGCCGCCTCTCGCCCGCCGCCGAACGGCGTGGCCGGGATGATCAGCGTGAAGCTGGCCGGCGCGCGCGCCTTCAGCGCCTCGATCAGCTCGTCGGAGGTCGCGGTCACGTTTGCCACCACGAGAAAGCTGCGTTCCCACGTCATGACCAACCTCCTATCCCTGTTAGCGCTCTCAAGAACCAAGATAGCGCGCGGCTCGGCTGGCGACGGCGGCAGTGTGGCCACGCTGACGAAGCGCCCGTGCCCCGCGTGGAGAATGGGCCGCCATACCTACTCGGCGCAGGCGGTCGTGGCCGGCGCCGGCGACTAGCTCTTCTCGAGCAGCTTCTCCAGGCCGACGACCGGAGAATCGGTGAGCCCCTGGACGCGACGGATGGCGAGCAGCACGCCCGGCATGAACGACTCGCGGTCGATGGAGTCGTGTCGGATCGTCAGGGTCTGGCCGACGTCGCCCAGGATGACCTCCTGGTGGGCGACCAGTCCGGGCAGGCGGATCGAGTGAATCGGCGGGGTCGCGCGGATCGGCGAAGCCTCGGCCATGAGCGCAGCGGTCCGCGCCGCGGTACCGCTCGGCGCGTCGACCTTGCGGTCGTGGTGCAGCTCGATGATCTCGGCCTTGGCCATGTGCCGTGCCGCCAGCGCCGCGAACTGCATCATGAGCACGGCGCCGATGGCGAAGTTGGGCGCGACGAACACGTTGGCGCCCTCGACGTCTCGCAGCTCCGCCGGGTCGAAGCCGGTGGTGCCGATCACCACGTGGACGCCGGCCGCCGCCGCCTCGCGCGCGTTGGCGATGGCGCTGGCCGGGACCGTGAAGTCGACGAGGACTTCGGCGTCCGGCAGGACGGCCGTGACGGATGTCTCCAGCGCCGGGTCGGCACGCCCGGTGAGGTCGAGATCCTCGGCGGCCTCGACCGCGCGGCACACGGTCTGCCCCATCCGCCCGGCCGCGCCGGCCACGGCGACGCGGATTGCCACGGTCAGCCGGTCTCCACCAGGGTAGCGGGGGCGATCGAGCCGAGGGCTTCTTCGAAGCGCGTCTCGTCGGGGCCGATACCGGCGGCCGACAGCCGGTCGGGCGACCACAGCTCGTCGACCAGGGCAGCCAGATCCTCGAGCGAGACTGCGTCGATCCGCTCGACCGTCTGGTCCAGCGAGAGGAGCGGCATCCCGGCCAAGAGCTCGGACCCCAGGCGGTTCATGCGGGCGCCGGTCGACTCGAGTGCGAGCACCACGCGGCCCTTGAGGTTCTCCTTGGCCCTCGCGAGCTCCTCGGGTGTGGCGGGCTCCTCCCGCAGTCGGGCCAGCTCGGAGGCGACCACGGCGAGCCCCTCTCCAATGTTGTCGGGGCGCGTGCCGAGGTACAGCCCCACCTGGCCGGTGTCCTGGTATGCGCTCGTGAACGAGTACACCGCGTAGGCCAGGCCGCGGCGCTCGCGAACCTCCTGGAACAGCCGCGAGGAGGAGGTGCCGCCGAACACGTTGTCGAGCACGCGCAGGGCGAATCGGCGCTCGTCGTGGCGAGCCAGCCCCGTGCCGCCGAGGCACACGTGGTACTGCTCGGTGTCCTTGCGCTCAAAGCGCCGGCGTGGGGCTCCAGTCGCCGGCGCCGGCGGAGCCTTCGGAGCCTTTTGCGCGAGGCGATCGGCGATCGCACGGGCGGCGAGATCCACGAACTTGTCGTGGTCGACCGCGCCGGCCGCCGCGATCACCACGTTCCCGGGCTGGTAGCGCTCGGCATGGAAGCGAGCGATCTGCTCAGCCGGTGTCTCAGCGATCACCTCGGCGCGCCCGATGATCGCCCGGCCCAGCGGGTGCTCGCCGAACACGGCTTCGCCGAACAGGTCGAACACCTTCTCCTGGGGATCGTCCTCGTACATTGCGATCTCCTCGAGGATCACCGCCCGTTCGGACTCGATGTCGTTGAGCGCCGGGCGGAACACCATGTCGGCCATCACGTCGAACGCCTCGGGCACGTGCTCGTCGATCACCCGGGCGAACACCGAGGTGGTCTCCTTGCCCGTGCCGGCGTTCAGCTCCGCGCCCATCCCGTCGAAGATCTGGTCTATCTCGAGCGAGCCGTACTTCTCGGAGCCCTTGAACAGGAGATGCTCGAGCAGGTGCGACAGGCCGGCCTCGGCCTCGCTCTCGGCCCGGGAGCCGGTGCCGATCCAGAACCCGACCGACACCGAGCGGACCGAGGGCATCGCCTCGGTCACGACCCGAACCCCCGAGTCGAGCGTGGTCAGCCGGTGTTCCTGGAGCACTTAGGGGTGCCTACGAGCGCGGACGCTCGGGGTCACGGTCGCGCACGCGTCCACGGTCCCCCTCGCGGGCCCGGTCGCGATCACGATCGCGGTCCCCCTCGCGGGGCCGGTCGCGATCACGATCACGGGGACCGCGGCCGCGATCGCGGCCGTCACGCCCTCCGCGGTCGCCGCGGTCCCGGCGCGGAGGCCCGTTGTCGCCGGTGCCGACCGCCGCCAGTTCCTCGACCGTCTTGCCGACCACATCGGGGTCGCTGGCCAGGCGCAGGCCGATGCGGCCGCGCTCGCGGTCGACCTCGACCACACGGACGTTCAGCTCGTCGCCCTTGTTGAGCACCTCCTCGACCGAGGCGATGCGCCGGCCGGGCGCGACGTTGGAGATGTGGAGCAACCCGTCGGTGCCCTTTGACAGCTCGACGAAGGCGCCGAACGCGGTGGTCTTGACCACCTTCCCGGTGAACTCGTCGCCGACCTCGACCTCCTTGGTCATCGAGCGGATCCGATCGACCAGCGCGTCTCCCTGCTCGCCGCTGGCCGCGTAGACGAGCACCTGGCCGTCGTCCTGCACGTCGATCTGGGCCTCGTACTCCTCCTGCAGGGCACGGATCGTCTCCCCGCCCTTGCCGATCAGCAGGCCGATCTTCTCGGGGTCGATCTGGATGGAGGAGATCCGCGGGGCGTGCTTGGAGAGCTCGGCGCGCGGCGCGTCGATCGCCTTGCCCATCTCGCCCAGGATGAACTGCCGGGCGGACTTGGCCTGGGTGAGCGCGTCGCGCATGATCTCGAAGGTCACGCCGGTGATCTTGATGTCCATCTGGAGCGCGGTGATGCCGCGCTCGGTGCCGGCCACCTTGAAGTCCATGTCGCCCAGGTGGTCCTCCACGCCCGCGATGTCGGTGAGGATGATGTAGTCGTCACCCTCCTTGATCAGGCCCATGGCGATCCCGGCCACCGCGCGCTGCAGCGGCACGCCGGCGTCCATGAGGCTGAGGCTGGATCCGCACACGGATGCCATCGAGCTCGATCCATTGGACTCGAGGATGTCCGAGACGACGCGGATCGTGTACGGGAACTCCTCCTGGCTGGGGATCATCGGCACCAGCGCGCGCTCGGCCAGGGCGCCGTGCCCGATGTCGCGGCGCTTGGGGCCGCGCATCGGACCGGCCTCGCCGACCGAGAACCCGGGGAAGTTGTAGTGGTGGAAGTAGCGCTTGGCGGTCTCCAGGCCGAGCGTGTCGAGCCGCATCTCCTCGCGCGTGGTGCCGAGGGCGACCACGCTGAGCGCCTGGGTCTGGCCACGGGTGAAGAGCGCAGAGCCGTGGGCACGCGGAGACACGCCGACCTCGATGTCGATCGGACGGATCTCGTTCGCGCTGCGGCCGTCCGGGCGCTTCTTCTGGACCGCAATCCGTTCGCGGATCAGCGTCTTCTCGAGCGTGTCGAACGCGCGCTGGGCGTTGCCCCGGTACTCCGCGTAGGTCTCGGCCTCGGGGTCGCCCGAGTAGTGGTCGAGGACCTGCTCCTCGACCGCCTTGCAGGCCTCTTGGCGCTCGAGCTTCTCCTCGACCTGAGTGGCGGCACTGAGCGCGGCGCCGTGGGAGGCCTTGATCTGCTCGTACAGCTCGGCATGGACCTGCGGCACCTCGATCGCGAGCTTCTCCTTGCCCGCCTTCTCGGCCAGCTCGCGCTGGGCCGCACAGAGCTTCTTGATCTCCCCGTGGGCGATGTCGAGCGCGTCGAGGATCTCGGCCTCGGGGATCTCGTTGGCGCCGGCCTCGACCATCAGGATGGCCTCCTCCGTGCCGGCCACGATCAGGTCGAGGTCGGTGTTCTCGACCAGGTCCTCCTCGGGCGGATTCACGACGAAGTTGCCGTCGATCTTGCCGATGCGCACCGCGCCGACCGGGGTGGGCAGCGGGATGTTCGAGATCATCAGCGCAGCCGACGCGCCGTTCATGGCCAGGATGTCGTACGGGTTGACGTGGTCGACGCTGATGGGGAGCGCGACCAGCTGAGTCTCATACCGCCAGCCCTTCGGGAACAGCGGCCGGATCGGACGGTCGATCAGGCGCGCGGTCAGCGTGGCCTTCTCCCCCGCGCGACCCTCGCGCTTGAAGAAGCTGCCCGGGATCTTGCCGGCGGCGTACATCCGCTCCTCGACGTCCACCGTGAGCGGCAGAAAGTCCACGTCGCGCAGGTTCCCGGCGACGGCTGTACAAAGAACCATGGTGTCGCCCGCACGGACGACGACGGCGCCGGAGGCCTGCTTGGCCAGCTTGCCGGTCTCGAACGAGATCTCCCTACCCTCGATCTCGACGGACACGCGCGTAACGGCGTCAGACATATTCAATTCCCTTCCCACCCCGCCCTTCGGTCGGCGGAGTCCTTCTCGATCTCATCGTTGGTTCCGAACCCTGGTGATGGTAGCGGGGGACCGGCCATCCGCGCGGTGGGCGCGGGCGGTGGCGGGCCCCGGTTGGCGCCGGGACCGTAAGCGACACGGTGGCGACACGGTGGCGGCTCGGCGGCGGCTCGGCGGCGGCTCGGCGGCGGCTCGGCGGCGGCTCGGCGGGCGGCTCGGCGGACGCCGGCGGGCGACTCGCCGGGCGGCTCGGCGGCGCTCGGCGGCGACTCGGCGGCGGCTCGGCGGGCCGATCGGCGGGCGACTCGGCGGCGACTCGGCGGCGGCTCGGCGGCGGCCCGGCGGGCGGCTCGGCGGCGGCTCGGCGGGCGGCTCGGCGGCGGAATCAGCGGGCGCCGGCCGGATCAGCCTGCCGGCGGGGCTCCAGGCGCCGGCGCGATCCGGATCGGACGCCTGCGGGCTGACACCTGCCCGCCGCGCCGCGGCAGCGGACGCGATCTCGGGTCGAGCGGACGCGATCTCGGATCGAGCCCGGGTTTCTCGACACTCGCGCTCGCGCCGGCGGCGAATGTCGCGTTGACCCGGCTCTGGCACGGGTTTCTCGACACTCGTCACCGGCACGTCGCCGAGTGCCGAGAAATCCGGCCCGGTGGCACAGGGCCGGGGCCGGACCGGGGCCGTGGTCGTAGCCGGGCGAAAAAGCGGACCGCGCGGTCCGGTTATGGTAAGCTAAGCGGACCGCCACGTCCCAGATTACCACGGATAGCCAGCCTGCCGGGCCGGTTGCCGATGAGCATCGGGATGGGCCTGACCTTCGTGCCGATCACACGTGCTCCCGGCGGCGTGCGCCGAAACGACGCCGGCCTCGCCTCCGGGCTGTTCAACATCCCAGCAGGTGGGAGGCTCGCTCGGCCTGGCCATCCTCTCCACGTCGCCGCGAGCCGGACGACCGACCTGCTGAGCGGTCGCACGGCCCCGCCCTGTTCGCGGCCAGCACCGCTGCGAAGGTGTCCGGCTACCGCGTCGCGTTCATCGCGGCCGCCGTGATGCTCGGCGCCGGCGCGGTGATCCTGGCCGTGGCGGTGCGCCGGCGCGACCTGGAGGCGCTGAACGTCGAGGAGCTGGCGCCATCCGCCGTCGCGGCGTAGGACAATCCGCGGCATGACGCCCACCGAGCGCGCGCTGAGGGCCGACGCCGAGCGGAACCGCCGGCGACTGCTCGATGCCGCCCAGGAGCTGTTCCGCGAGCAGGGGCTCGAGGTCGGCGTGGCGGAGATCGCGCAGCGCGCGGGCGTCGGCCGCGGCACGCTGTTTCGCAACTTCCCGACCAAGCAGGACCTGATCGCGGCGATCGTGATCGAGCGGATGAGCGAGGCCACCCACTACGGGCGCACGCTGCTCGACGATCCCGAGCCCGGCGAGGCGCTGTTCGGGTTCCTCGAGGACGTCGTGGGGCGCCAGCAGCTCGACCGCTGTCTGTTCGAGGCGGTGGCCGACACGTTTCTGGCCAACCAGGACATCCGGGCCGCGCACGCTGAGGTGGTCGGCGCGCTCGAGGAGCTGCTCACGCGGGCCAAGGAGGTCGGAGCGGTGCGCTCCGACGTGGGCGCGATGGACGTGCTGATGCTGCTCAAGGGGGTGTGCGAGGCGGCCACCGCGCTCGCCGGGGCCGAGCCGAGCATGGTGACCCGCCAGCTCGACTTGGTCCGAGCCGCGATCAGCCCGGGCGCCGAGACCCGGCCGCTGCGCGGGCGTGCCCCGACGCTGGCCGACATCGAGCGAGCGTTCCCCCGGTCAGAGGTCGGCGCGGCCGACTCCCGGTCAGAGGTCGGCGCGGCCGACCCCCGGTCAGAGGTCGGCGCGGCCAACCCCCGGTCAGAGGTCGGCGCGGCCGAGGCGAGCTGATCCGCCCGGGTCGGGCCCCACGGCGTTCCCTACCATCAGGCGCACAGCCCGAGGGCGGACGCTGTGCCGGCGATCTGGCGCGGCAGCATGGATTTCCGCGGCAGCATGGACATCAGGCGATACCTCAGGAGGATCAGGCGGTTGCCCGCCGCTCTGTGGATCGGGCTCGCCGGCGTCGTGCTCGCGGCGATCGTGGTGGGCGGCGCAGAGCTCACCTCCAGCGGGCCGCACGCGGCTGGCGACACCCTCCAGAGCAATCCGTACCTCGACCCGGGCACGCGCCTGTCGGCCAAGGCACCCGACTTCACGCTCACCGACCAGTTCGGCAAGCCGGTGTCGTTGCGGTCCTCCCGCGGCAAGGTGGTGATTCTCGCCTTCAACGACTCGGAGTGCACGACGATCTGCCCGCTGACCACGACCGCGATGGTGGACGCCAGGGCGATGCTCGGAGCCGCCGCCGCGCGGGTGCAGTTGCTGGGAATCGACGCAAACCCGACCGCGACCACGCTCAGCGACGTGCGCGCGTACTCCGAGCTGCACGGGATGGTCCATCAGTGGCATTTCCTGACCGGATCGCTGGCCGCGCTCAAGCAAGTCTGGAAGGCCTACAAGATCGACGTGGCGATCGAACAGGGCGAGATCGACCACACCCCGGCTCTGTTCGTGATCGGCCCGGATGGCCGGCTGGCGCGGCTGTACCTGACCCAGCAGTCCTACGCCGCGGTCCCCCAGCTCGGCCAGCTCCTGGCCGAGGAAGCCTCGCGTCTGCTGCCGGGGCACCCCCGCGTGAATTCGCGGCTCACCTACGCGAAGATCTCAGGCGTGGCCCCGACCGTGCGCGAGGAGGTGTCGCGGGCTGGAGGCGGAACCGTCGCGCTGGGGCCGGGGCAATCGGCACGGCTGTACCTGTTCTTTGCGACCTGGGACCAGGAGGTCACGAGCCTCGCCAACCACCTCGAGGCACTGAACGCCTACCAGTCAGACGCGACGGCCGGCCGCCTACCCCGGCTCACGGCGGTCGACGAGGCCAGCGTCGAGCCTTCACCGCGAGCCCTCCCCACCTTCCTGGATAAGCTCGCCCGCCCGCTCACCTACCCGGTCGGGGTCGACCGCACCGGCCGGCTGGCCGACGGTTACGGGGTGCAGGACGAGCCGTGGCTCGTGCTCACCTCGCCGACCGGCCGAGTTCTCTGGTACTACGACGTCTCAACGTCGGGCTGGCTCAGTCGCGCGGCGCTCGAGCGCCAGGTCCGAAACGCCCTGGCCCGCGCGCCGCAGGGACCGCCCACCGCGGCCGCCGTCCAGGCGAAGCTGGCAGGCTCGCCGGCTGCGCTGGCGGCGATTCATGCCCAGGCCGATCAGCTGCTCGCAGGCGAGCCGGCGCTGGCCGTCCGGATCCGCGGCCTGCGCGGCTACCCGATCGTGCTCAACGCGTGGGGCGCGTGGTGCGCGCCCTGCCGCGCCGAGTTCGGCCTGTTCGCCACCGCCTCGGCCGAATACGGTCGGCATGTCGCATTTCTCGGGGCCGACGTCAACGACGACGCGAGCGACGCGCGGGCCTTCCTGGCCCAGCACCCGGTGAGCTACCCCAGCTATCAGATGAGCTCTGCCCAGCTCACCGGGATCGTGCCGCAGGGCCTGCTCGGGACGCCGACGACGATCTTCATCAGCCGGGCGGGCCGGATCGTCGCCGTTCACACCGGCCAGTACGAGTCGCAGGGATCCCTGGACGGGGACGTCCGGACCCACCTTCTGGGCGGCGGCTGAGCCAGCCCGGAGCAGCGATCGGGCCGCCCCACGTCGACGAGACGGCCCGACGCCCGCGAGGAAGACGATGTTGAGAACGACCATGACGGTCGGCATTCGCTGCCTGCAACGGCGGTGGTGGTGGTGGTGGTGGCTACCGCCATTCTCGCGGTCGCTCGCTTCAGCCAGTGGGTGTAGACGCCGACGTAGAAGGCGCCCCCGCTGAGAGACAGGAGTGCGGCCAAGAGGTTCGTGGACACGACCCGGCGGCCAGCTCGCGCCCTTCAAGGGGGCATTCCTGGTTGCAGTGCGAGTCGAAGAACACCAGCGCCACCGGATGGCCGCGCAGCGCCGCCAGCGAGAAGCGCCGGCCGGTCTGGTCGAGCAGGGTGTCGATCGCGGGCGCCGCTCGCGTACCGGCGGCCCAGGCCGCTTGCCCTTGCATCCCAAAGCGCTCGGTGACGATGCTCGACGCTGGCCGCTCGGTGACGATGCTCGACGCGGGCCGCTCGGTGACGATGCTCGACGCGGGCGAGTGGGCCAGCACCGCATCAGAACCACACCGGATCCGGCGCCGATCAGCGTCCCCGCGATCAGCACCGCGGCCACCCACGCCGTGCGGGTGCGCCGGGCCGCCAGGGTGCCGGTGCCGGTGCCGGCGTCCATCACCGCTGAGCCGACGGCGGTGCGGTCTCGTCGGTTTCCGCGCGGCCTTCGGCCTCGGCCGCCCCCGCGGCGTGTACCGCGGCTTGGGCCGGATCGTTCGGCACCCGGATGGTCGCCCGGGTGTGCCAGAGCAACAGCGCGATCAGCAGCCCGATCGGAAGCAGGATCGTGAGGAGCGAGCCGGCCAGGAAGCTGCCAAGGAACAGGATCGACGCCATGTCATCTCTCCTTTCTCATCGGGTGAGCGCGGGCGTGTCACCGGTGAGCGCGGGCGTGTCATGGGCGAGCGCGGACGACCACGCCGAGATCCGCGTTGGAACTCTCGTGCTGGACCTGCCCCGCCGGCAGGCGCGGGTCGGAGAGAGCGTGGCGGACCTGTCCGACCGGGAGTTCCGCCTGCTCCACTTCCACGAGCTCGAACCCTTCCTCGAGGACGTGTTCATGCGCTGGTCGGAGGTGGCGCCGCGGGCCTGGCGGCTCGGCCCGCTGGTCGGCGTCCAGCTGCTCGTAGATCCGGACCGGCTGCGGGCCGCTCTCGACGCGCTGCTCGAGAACGCCATCAAGTACACCCACGAGCACGCTGCGATCGAGCTTCGCGCGCGTCGCGCCGACCCCGACCAGGTTCTGATCGAGGTCGAGGATGAAGGGTCCGGCATCCAGGAGGACGCGCTGGGGCGGATCTTCGAGCGCTTTGCCCGGGCGGACGCCGCCCGGGCGCGCTCGACGGGAGGCGTAGGCCTGGGTCTGGCCATCGTCGACGCGATCGCCAAGGCCCACGGTGGTCGCTGCATGGTGCGGAACACCGGGCACGGGTCGATCTTCGCGCTGGAGCTGCCGGCGCCCACCGCCGCCCGCGGGGGTCAGCGCCTGCCCGAGCTGAGCTCCTCGAGCAACTGATCGCCGATCCTACCCGCGTATCGCGTGTCGCCCGCGATCACGGTCGGCGTGGTGACGATCCCGCCGCGCACTCCGGCCTCGAAGTCGCGTCGGATCCGGGCCTCGACCGTGGCGGCGCGCCGGTCGGCCTCGAAGCGCTCGAGATCCAGTCCGAGCCTGCGGGCCCGCGCCCACAGATGGGGATCCTCGAGTCGGCCCTGATCGGCGAACAGCAGGTCGTGCATCTCCCAGAAACGTCCCTGGAGGCCCGCCGCCTCGGCTGCGCAGGCCGCCGGCCAGGCCCGCGGGTGGCTCGTGCGTACCGGGAAGTGCCGGAAGACCACGCGCAGCCTCACCCCCGCCAGCTTCTGCGCCTCGGCCGCGCAGTACGGGCATTCGAAGTCTGCATAGAGGAGCACGACCGGCGCGTCCGCCGGGCCCCGAACCCGATCGTCCTCTGACAGTCCCGGCAGCGGGGCCGAGCTCAGACCGCTCAAACTCGGTCAGGCTCGAGACGAGCTCGCGGCGACCGCGTCCAGCCCGTCGAAGATCAGGTTGGCGCCCGGGAGCTCGCGAGGAGACGGAGCCTGATAGCTCCAGGCCACCACGGCGTCGGGCCCGACGATCACCAGCGCCCGCTGGGGAAAGCCACCGGGGTGGTAGACGCCGAAGGCGCGGCACGCGGCCCCCTTGGGCTCAAAATCAGACAGCTGCGGGATGCTCACGCCGAGCTTCTCCCGAAACGCGGTCTGCGACCAGCGCGCGTCACAGGAGACGCCATACATGATGGCGCCGCGCTTCGCCAGGTAGTCGCTGAGCACCTCCTCGTAGAGCCCGATCTGATCCGTGCACACCGGGCTGAACGCGAACGGGTAGAAGACGAGAATGGTGATCTTGCCCTCGAGGTCGGCCCGGGTGAACTCGCTTCCGTCCTCGCGCTGCAGCACGAAATCCGGAACGGACGCCCCGGCGGCGATCGGTCCCTCGGGCGAGGGCCCGCTCACCGACGCAGGCCGAGCTCGCGCAGAACCGTGCGGTAGCGCTCGAGGTCGCTGTCGCGCAGGTAGTTGAGGAGGCGGCGGCGGCGCCCGACCAGCATCAGCAGGCCGCGACGGGAGTGGTGGTCCTTGCGGTGCTCGCGCAGATGCTCGTTGAGGTCATTGATCCGCTCGGTGAGCAGAGCGACCTGGACCTCGGTCTTGCCGGTGTCGGCCGGTCCGCCGCCGAACTTCGAGATCAGCTCCTGCTTGCGTTCCTGGGTGATAGCCATCGGCCGGTGAGGCTAGCAGGCCGTCGTCTCAGGACCCCTCAGACCGCCGGCAGAGCTCGCGGGTGCGCTCCACGTCGTGGTGCATCTGCGCGATCAGCGCCTCGGGCGAGTCGAACCGGCGCTCGCCGCGCAGGCGAGCGAGGAAGTCGATGCGCAGCTGTTGCCCGTAAAGATCCTGGTCCCAGTCGAGCAGGTAGGCCTCGACGAGCAGCGCCCGGCCGGTCCCGAACGTGGGCCGCACGCCGATGCTCACCGCCGCACAGGTCTCGGGGGTCCGGGCGGCGTAGATCCCGTGGCCGGGACAAACCAGCGCCTCGTCGGGGATGATGTTGGCGGTGGGGAAGCCGAGCACGCGCCCGCGCTGGTCGCCCTTGACGACCTCGCCGCGGAGCTGGAAGGGCGACCCGAGGAAGCGGGCCGCGACCTCCACCTCGCCGGCCAGCAGCAGGCCCCGGATGTGGCTGGAGGACACGATCTCGCCCGCGACCTCGACCAACGGGACGACCCGCGTCTCGAAGCGCTCGTCGGCCTGGAGCATGGCCGGGTCGCCCCCCGCGCGATGCCCGAAGCGGAAGTTCTCCCCCACCGACACGTGCGTGGCCTGCAGGCGCGCGACCAGGATCTGATCGATGAACTCCTGCGGGCTCTGGTGAGCGAACCCGTCGTCGAACGGGATCACGACCAGCTCGTCGACGCCGAGGCGGCCGAGCAGCTCGGCCTTGACGTCGAGGCTGGTCAGCAGCCTGGGAGCCGCCTCCGGCCGCACCACCCGCAACGGGTGGGGCTCGAAGGTCAGCACGGTGTCGCTGCCGCGGATCACCTCCCGGTGGCCGAGGTGGACACCGTCGAATTCGCCGACCGCCACTCGCCGCGGCCGTCCTGGGACCTCGGTGAGCATCGTGACCCGCATCGGCGCGGAAGGCTACGCGACTCCGGTGAGTGGGGGCCAGATCATCCGTGGGGGCCAATCATTCGCGGGGACAGCTAAGCGGGGCGCATATCAGCCGCGTAGCCCGACGATGGGGGCGAGCGTGCCCCCCGGCCGCGGCTCGGCGAGCGCCACCACGCCGTGCTCGTCGGTCAGCCGCACCACGGGAGCGGAACCCGCCTCGCCGGGCACCGCCCCGCCATGGCCGGCCCGGCGGGCCTCGCCGGGATCGAGGCGAACCTCCGGCAGGAAGCGCAGAGACTCCTCCAGCGGGATGATCCGGCTCGGGTCGGCGTCCTGCACCGCGAACGGCCCGATCGCGGTGCGCCGCAGCGCCTCGCAGTAGGCGTCGCCCACCTCCGCGATCAAGCTGCGCACATAGGTGCCCGAGGAGCACTCGATCACGAAGCCGCGCCGATCGCCCCGGCGCCAGCGTTCCTCGAAGCGATACACCGACACCTCGCGCTCGGGCAGCTCGACCGCCTCCCCGGCCCGGGCCAGCGCGTAGGCGCGCCGGCCGGAGATCTTCACCGCGGAGAAAGCGGGGGGCCGCTGGCGCACGGCACCGCTGGGAAGCGTCAGGTCTCCATCCGGCACGACACCGGTGACCACAATTTCCCCCTCGGGGTCGCCGCTGCTCGAGACCGCCCCGAACCGGGCCGTGACCTCGTAGGTCTTGGGCAGCTCCATCAGGAAGCGCTGCACCCGGGTCGCGCGGCCGACCAGGATCAGCAACAGACCCGTGGCGAACGGGTCGAGCGTCCCGGCGTGGCCGACTTTGAGCCGGCCTGGACCATGCCGGCGAGCCCCCAGCGCCCGCCGCATCCGGGCCACGACGTCGTGCGAGGTGACCCCGGCCGGCTTGTCGCACAGGACGACGCCGTCGGTCACGTGGTAGCGGCGAGCTGCTGCGCCACTTCTTCACGCAGGAACGTGACCAGCTCGTCACGGTCCAGCGACGTGGAGAAGCCGGCGGCCTGGCGGTGCCCGCCGCCACCCTGGGCGCGCGCGATCGCCGAGACGTCGACCCGCTCGTCGCTGGCCCGCAGCGAGACCTTGCGCGCGGGACCGCCGCCGTTGTCGGAGATTCGCTCACGGATAAGCGCGGCCACCGCCGTGCCCTCGACCGCCCGCAGGTGGTCGATGACGCCCTCGGAGTAGCTCTCCTCGGCACCCGACTCGGCGAAGTCGCGGGCATCGAGCTCGGTCACCGTGAGCCGCCCGCCGTCGTAGCGGGCAACCTTGGCGAGCCCGCGGGCCAGCAGCGCGAGCTTGCCGTAGGGCACGCCCTCGTACACGCGGCGGTAGATCTCGTGCACGTCGACCCCTCGCGCGATCAGGTCGGCCGCCATCAGGTGCGCCCGCGGTCCGGTGTTCTCGTACATGAAGCGACCGGTGTCGGTAATGAGACCGACGTAGAGCGCCTCCGCGATGTGCAGCGTGGGCTCCACCCCGAGCCCCTGCATGAGGTCCCACACGATCTCGGCCGTGCACGACGCCTCGGGCAGCACGTAGTTGACGGTGCCGAACCGGGTGTTGTCGTGGTGGTGGTCGATGTTGACGATGTGCGCGCCAGCGCGACGGAAGGCCACCGCGGGATTGCGCTCGAGGTTGCCGCAGTCGAGGAACACGATCGTGCGTCCGGCGAGGTCCTCGGGCGGCGATTGCACCAGCCCCGAGAGCGTGAAGAAGCGGTACTCGTTGGGCATCGGGAACTCGCTCGCGTCGATGAACATCAGGCTGTCGCGGCCCAGCCCGACCAGGATCTCCTGCATGGCGATGAGCGACCCGAGCGCGTCGCCGTCCACGTTTTCGTGGGTGACGACGATCAGCTTCTCGGCCGAGCGGAGCTCGGCCAGGACCTCGTCACGAGTTGCCGCCCCCGCACCGTTCTCATGCATCTGGCCCCCACCCACCCGGCCCCTGATCGATCAGGCGTGAGATTCGCATGCCGCGATCGATCGACTCGTCGTACTCGAAGGTGAGCATCGGCGTGTGCTTGAGCGACAGCTCGGACGCGACGCGCCCCTGGAGGAAGCCGTGGGCGGAGCTCAAGCCGTCGAGCGTCTCCGCGCGCGTCCGCTCGTCCCCCAGGACGCTTACGTAGACGCGCGCATGGCGCAGGTCGGGGCTGGTCTTGACGGCGGTCACGGTCACGAACCCTACGCGGGGATCCTGAAGACCCTTGGCGATCGCGTCGCTGAGCACTGCGCGCACAGCCTCATCGACGCGCCGCATCCGGCCGTCGCCCATCCTACCCACTCGCTCCGGCTCGTGGTTCGCACCTGTTAGCGCTCACTCGGACAACTCCTCCACCGAGGTGACGATGCGCTGGATTCGAACATGATCCGGCCAGCGCGCCTCGATCCACCGCTCGACCTTGTCGGCCGCGGCGGACAGCACCGGCAGCGACCCGCCGGTCAGCGCCGCGGTGAGCCTGGCGCGCTGCCACAGGTCCTGGTGGTCGACCTCGGCCACCGCCACGCCCAGGCGCGTGTGGAGCTGGGCCTTGATCGAGGACAGCTCCTTGCGCTTGCTCTTCAGGCTGCCGGCGTCGGGGAAGTGGAGGTCGATCACCAGCACCGCGACGAAGCCGCTGCCGGACATCGGCGGCCACCCTGCTCGTGGCTAGCGGCTCCGCCGGAGACCGGACATCAGACCAGCTCGCGTTCGACCTGGCGGGTGGCGTAGGTCTCGAGGACGTCGCCTTCCTTGATGTCGGCGAAGTCCCGGAGCACCACGCCGCAGTCGTAGCCGGTCGCCACCTCTCGTACGTCCTCGTTGAAGCGGCGCAGGCTCTGGATCTCCCCGTCGTAGATCACCGTGCCGTCGCGCACGAGACGGACCTTGGAGCCGCGGATGATGCGACCGTCGGTCACGTGGCAGCCGGCGATCGTGCCGACCCGGGAGGCCCGGAAGATCTGTCGCACCTCGAGCGAGCCGAGCGTCTCCTCGACCTCCTCGGGCGCGAGCATGCCCTGCATGGCGTCGCGCAGCTGCTCGATCGCCCGGTAGATCACCGCGTAGTGGCGGATCTCGACGCCTTCGCGCTCGGCCACCGCGCGGGCGTCGCCGACCGGACGGACGTTGAAGGCCATGATGATCGCGTCCGAGGCAGCGGCCAGCATCACGTCGGACTCGGTCACGCCGCCGACCGCGCCGCGGATCACGTTGACCGACACCTCGTCCTGTGGCAGCTTGGCGATCTCGTCCTCAATCGCCTCCAGGGAGCCGGCCACGTCGGACTTGATCACCAGGTTGAGCTCCTGCGCTCCTAGCTTGAAGATGTCCTCGAGCGAGACCCTCTTGCCCGACCGCCTGGCCAGCGCCTCGGCCTTCAGGCGGGTGGCCCGCTCGGTGGCGAGCTGGCGGGCGCGCCGCTCGTTCTCGACCACGCGCACGTGCTCGCCGGCCTCGGGCACGCCGTCGAACCCGAGCACTTCGACCGGCTCGCCCGGCAGCGCCTGCCCGACGCGCCGGCCCATGAAGTCGTTCATCGCGCGCACGCGGCCCCAGTGGGCACCGGCCACGAGCGCGTCGCCCACCTCGAGCGTGCCGCGCCCGATCAGGATCGTCACCACGGGGCCGCGCCCGGGGTCGAGCTTCGACTCGATCACGCTCCCCGAGGCGGGCGCGTCGGGATTGGCCCGCAGCTCCTCGACCTCGGCCATGACCAGGATCGTCTCGAGCAGGTCGTCGAGCCCCTCCCTGGTCTTGGCCGACACGTTCACGAACTCGGTGTCGCCGCCCCACTCGACCGGCTGCAGCCCCAGCTGGGCCATCTCGGCGCGCACGCGGTCGGGCTGCGCGCCCTCCTTGTCGATCTTGTTGACCGCGACCAGCATCGGGACCCCGGCCTCCTTGGCGTGATCGACCGCCTCCTGGGTCTGGGGCTTCACGCCGTCGTCGGCGGCCACCACGATCACCGCGATGTCGGTCACCTTGGCGCCGCGGGCGCGCATGGCGGTGAACGCCTCGTGACCCGGCGTGTCCAGGAAGGTGATCGTCCTGCCGTCCTGATGGACCTGATAGGCGCCGATGTGCTGGGTGATGCCGCCGGCCTCGCCGGCCGCCACCTGCGTCTCGCGGATGGCGTCGAGCAGCGAGGTCTTGCCGTGGTCGACGTGGCCCATGATCGTCACCACCGGCGGGCGCTCGACGAGCTCCTCGTCGGTGTCGGCGAACACCGGCTCGGTCAGCGTCTCGTCCTCGGAGTGGGTGATCTCGACGTCCTTGCCGAGCTCGGCCGCGAGCACCTGGACGGCGTCGTCGGTCAAGGTTGTCGTGATCGTGGCCCGCTCGCCGAGCATCATCAGCTTCTTCATGATCTCGGGCACCGGCACGTCGAGGTACTCGGCCACGTCCTTGACGCTGGAGCCGGAGCGGATCCGGATCACATCGGGCTCGGCCAGCGCGGTCTGGCTGGAGGGACGGGACTCGGCTTCCTCGTCGTAGACGCCGCGCCGACGGCGGCCGCGCCGCTGACGGCGCGGGGGCTGGTTCGATTGGGGGGGTGCGGCGCCCGTAGTACGCCGCGAAGCCTGCGAGTCGATCACCACGCGGCGGCGCCCGCCGGCGCTGCCGGGGGCGCGCTCACCCTGGAGGGAGTCGCGCGTGGGACGCTTGGGGGTGCTCTCGCCGCCCGACGCCGCCGCGCCGTCGCCGCCGCGGGCCGGCCCGTTCGGACCATCCGGCCCGTTCGGCCTCGCCCGTTCGGTCCCTGCCGGAGGGGCGTGAGGGCGCGTCGGAACGGGCGGCGCGAGACGAGGTCTCGGTGCGGGCGCGTCCGGCGGACGCCTCGCGAGTGTGGCTCTGCGCCTCCCGGGGCTGCTGCCCATCGTCGGCCCGGGGAGCCGGAGCCGCCTCAGCGGCCGGCGTGCGCGTGGCCGCCGCCTGCGCCTGGCTCGGCGCCTGGCCCCGGCCCTGGCCCTGGCGGCTGCCGGCGCCGTCGCCGAGCACGCGGCGCGCATCGGCCTCGTCAACCGAGGACGACACCGCCTTCACCTTGAGTCCGCCCGCCTGCAGGCGCTCCAGCACGTCCTTGGCCGGGAGCCCGCGCTCCTTGGCGATCTGATGTACGCGTTTGTTCATCTACGTCCCAGTGTAGGCACCTACTCGCCGCGCTTGGAGGCGGCTTGCACCTGATTCGTGTCCTTGCCCTCGAGCGCCTGATGGGCCTCGATGCCGCAATAGTGGGAGCCCGGCAGCGCCGCGTTCGGACAGCGGCGACCGTTGGAGAGGATCGCGTGGCAGCGGCCCTGCGTCTCCTCCTCCTCGTAGCCGTGCTGCGCCTCCTCGGCGGCGAACTCGGTCTCTGAGCGGATGTCGATCCGCCAGCCCGTGAGGCGGGCGGCCAGCCGGGCGTTCTGACCCTCGCGGCCGATGGCCAGCGACAACTGGTCGTCGGGGACGATCACCGTGGCCTGCTTGCCCGCGTCGTCGACCAGCACCTCGCGCACGCGCGCGGGCGAGAGCGCCTTGGCCACGAACCGGGCCGGCTCGTCGTTGTAGGGGATGATGTCGATCTTCTCGCCGCGTAGCTCGGACACCACCATGCGCACGCGCGAGCCGCGAGGCCCCACGCAGGCGCCGACCGGATCGACGCCGTCGACGTGCGAGACGACCGCGATCTTGGACCGGTAGCCGGGCTCGCGGGCCACGTTGGTGATCTCGACCAGCCCGTCGGCGATCTCGGGCACCTCGAGCTCGAACAGCTGCTTGATCAGCTCGGGGTCGCGGCGGGAGACGATGATGCTCGGGCCCTTGGTCGAGTTCGAGACATCCTTGATCACCGCCTTGATCCGCTGTGAGTGGTCGTAGCGCTCGCCGTCGACCTGCTCTGACTTGGGCAGCAGCGCCTCCACCCGCTCGCGCAGCTGGACCAGCGTGTAGCGGGAGTCGGACTGCTGGACGATGCCGGTGATCAGCTCGCCCACCCGGTCGCGGTACTCCTCGAACATCATGTCGCGCTCGGCCTCGCGGATCCGCTGCAGGATCACCTGCTTGGCCGTCTGGGCGGCGATCCGGCCGAAGTCGTGCGGGGTGACGTCCTCTGTCTCGATCTGGTCCTCGTACTCCTTGAGCTTCTCGAGGTCGATCTCGGGCTCGAGCGGCTCGCGCATCTCCCCCGTCTCGGGATCGACCGTCGGCTGCTGGTCGGGTGTGGCCTCAACCAGGAGCTGCTCCTCGAGCTCCGGCGGGATCTTCAGCTCCCACACCTTGAAGTCACCGCTGTCGCGGTCCATCTCCACCTTGGCGTAGCGGGCAGCGTCAGGCGTCTTCTTGTATGCCGACAAGAGCGCGTCCTCGAGCGCCTCCATCAGCTTCTCAGAGGAGATGTTCTTTTCGGCGGCGAGTCCGCGGACGGCCTCGACGATCTCTCTCGACATGACTTCAGTCTCCAGGTACGAGGTTGGAGCGGGCGATTTGCTCGTAGGGGATCGTGACCACGCCCTCCTGCGCGGCGATCGTCACATCTCGGTCCGATGCGCCGACCAGCTCGCCGGTCACGCTTCTGTGTCCATCCCGAGCATCCCGCAGGCGCACGCGGGCGTGCCGGCCGAGGAAGCGCGTGTAGTGCTGCGGCTTGGTGAGTGGACGATCCTGCCCTGGGGACGACACTTCGAGCGAGTAACGGTCGCGATAGTCGTTCAGATGCCCCGAGACGCGCTCGCACAGATCGAGCGTCACGCCCTCGGGATGATCGATGAACAGTCGCAGCGTGCCACCGGAGACGACCTCGACGAGCAGCACCTCGACCGCCGGCTCGCTAGCGGCGAGTCGGGCCTCGATCTCGGTCTGGAGGCTGGCGCCCTCCGGTCTACTCACTGCTGGTCTCCTCCGTCGGAAAACTCATAAAAAAAGCGGGCCAGCGCCCACTTCGGGTACTGCCGCCGGACACAAACCCGGCGCTTGACATCAGGTTTCAGAGTAGCACCGTGTAGGCAGGCCTGGACACCCAATCGGGTGTCCGCGATGCTCGCTCGAGCTTGGCCGCGCTTCGCGCGGCGTCCGGGGCCCGTCCGGTCGGTGGTCGCGCTACGAGTCGGCGGCGTGCCCGGCGGCGCGGGCACGGGCGCGGTCGCGGTAGATGCGATAGTCGCGCCGGCCGGGCTGCATGCCGGCGGCCTGGGCCAGGGGCTGGCGCGCCTCGGCGTGGCGGCCGAGCATCTGCAGCGAGCGGCCGAGGCAGAACAGCGCGTAGTCGTTGGTAGGCGCCCGGTCGATTACGGCCTGGAACTCGGCCGCGGCCTGTTCGTAACGCTGAGCGCCGAACAGGGCGCGGCCCAGCGCCTCGCGGATCGAGGTCTTGTCGGGAGCGAGATCGCGCGCCCGCGTGAGCGGGATGATCGCCTGGTGATTGTGCCCGGCCTCGAGCAGCTCGGTGCCGCGGACGTACAGCTCGTATACGCCTTCCATCTTCTCCTAGTGTAAAGGCGGCGGATGGCGGTTCAGGCGGCCTGGCCCGGCCGAGCGCGCCTGCGCGCACGCTCGGGCCGCGGCGGGAGGGCCCACAGCGCTCGCAGCGCCCCGCCCAGTCCGAGCCCCGCGCGGAGCTGGGCCCGCAAGGCGCGGCGCTGGCGCAGCGTCGGCAGCACGCGCTCACCGCTGAACCGAGCCAGGCGCAGCGCCCGCACATAGCCGGCCGCCTCGGGCGAGGTACGGAAGCGACGCTCGAGGCCCGCCAGCGTCACCCCGTCGGAGATCGGCCGCCCGCTGCGGGAAAGGGCCCGCTCCAGCTCGGCGAGCAGGGCGTCTGCGTCGAGCGGCGCGCTCCGGCTCCAGGCGATGAGAGCCACCGCCAGCAGCGCCACCAGCACTCCGAGCGCTCCGAGCAGGAACGGCGTCGCCGAGCCGCCCGAATGGCTGCGCGTGCCACTGGTCACCGCGCCGCTGGCCAGACCTGGGTTCCTGCGCCCGAGCCTGCTCAGCCCGCTGCTGCCGCCGAGGATGCCGTTGGGGTTGATCGAGGAGCGCCCGCCCCGGGCGGGCGCCGCCGGCGGGGTGGGATCGAAGCTGATCCAGCCGTAGCCCGGGAACCAGGCCTCGACCCAGGCGTGGGCATCGACGTCGCTGACCAGCCAGCGCTTCGTGGCGGAGTCGTAGGTGCCGGTGGTGAAGCCGGTGGCGACCCGGGCCGGCACCCCGCCCATCCGCAGCAGCAGGGCCATGGAGCCGGCGAACTGCTGGCAGTAGCCCAGCCGGTTGAGGAACAGGAACGTCCTGAGCGGGTACTGCGTGGGCGGCGGATACTCGTCGTAGGTGTAACCGTTGGCCAGGTAGCCCAGCACGCGCTGGACGTAGGCATACGGGGTGCGGGCGCCGTGAGACAGCCGCTGAGCGAGCGCGTAGGCCGGGGCATAGGGGGAATTCTCGATCGCGGCGGCGGCGCTGACCCGGTTGGGACTGGTCTGGTTCAGAGCCGCGACGCCGACGCCGCGCGCGCCGAAGGCGGGGAACAGGACGGCCTGGGCGGGGACACCCGTCCTCGGCTGCTGCGGGAGCGTCAGCGCCAGGTCGGACTGCCGGACCTCGAGCGGATAGTTGGCGCTGGCCTTGGCCAGCGCCGAGGTGCTCGGGTGAGGCGCGTATACCTGGATCGTGTAGCTGTCTCCGGGCCCCAGCTTGCTCTCGCTGAGCCAGGTGCCGGCACTCGATCCGGGCAGTGCCTGCGCCGATAGGTGGGCGGGCGGCTCGAACGCGGTGCCCGCCCCGATGACCTGGGTCGTCTGCATGGCGCGGATCGTCACCGTGAGCGTCTGCGTCCAGTGGGCAATCGTCCGCCGGCTGAGCGGCGGCTGCCCGCCGGTGCCCACGCCGCCGGCGATCCAGCCCGTCCCGTTGAACGTGTCGAGGTTCTCGGCCTTCCAGTACTCCCCGCTCCACACCTTCGGCGTGGCCTGCACGTCGAGCACGTCGTTGCCGGTGCGGGGCCAGACGAGGGGCCCGTAGCGCTGGGTCCAATCGAAGCGCTCGACGTGGGCGGGCGTGAAGCCGCGGGTGAACGCCTCGTAGTTGATCCACGGCGAGTGCTGGTCGAGCGCTGGGGCGACGATCATCCCGAGCGCGCCGGTCGCCGCGCAGGCCAACGCCACGCCGAAGCGGCGGTCGGGGGCGACGCGCTCACCCCACATGAAGAAGGCCAGCAGGGTGAACAGCAGGAGGCCCTGCAGATAGGCGAGATGCGGGTGCACGAGCGTGGCCGGCACCACCACGAGCGCGATCAGCGGCAGAGCCGCGCCGGCGCGCCGTACGTCGCCGAGCGAGGGCGGTGCGAAGGCAAGCAGCAGACCGGCGCCCAGCAGCAGCACGGCCGCGCCCAGCACCATCACCACCCGCGCCCACTCGTTGATCCCGCTGTAGGGGACGAGGATGTCGGGCAGGGCCGAGAGACCCTGGCTGATCCCGTCGGCGGTGACCGCGACGCGCAGGTGAACCACCCAGGACAGCGGGATGCCGGCGATCGGGAACGCGGCCAGGATGGCCAGCACCGCCAGCGGACCCCCCAGCACGGTGACCGACTCGCTCCGGCCGGCGACGGCCGCCACCGCGCGCTCGCGCTCGAGCAGCACCGGGCCGATGCCGGCCAGCGCCACCGCCACCGCGAGCAGGCCGAGCAGGCGCCAGGTGGGCGCCGGGTTCATCAGCGTCCCCCAGCGCAGCACGCCGTACAGGCCGAGTGCGGCGAAAGCGGTCAGCCGCACGAGTGGCCGGTCCCCGACGCGCGCGGCCGGGCGGCTGGGCCCCGCCTCGCGCCCGAGGGAGGCCAGAACCGCCACCTGAGTGGTCGAGCTCATGCCACCCGTTCCTCCGCGCGCTCCCGGGGACGGCGCCCGGCGCCCACGACGAAGCCGAGGCACCCGGCCACCTCGAAGGTGGCTTCCTGTGGCGGCTGGGTGACCAGCGCCTTGGGGATCACCAGCACCGCGGCGCGTACGCCGGCGCCGGCCAGCCCCACTGGCAGACGCGCCATCGGCGTGGCCGCCACGTACAGGACCTGCGAGGAGCGGGCGCCCGGCGCGAGGCCCGGCGCCCGGCGTGTCGGATCCTCCCTCGATCAGGGCCAGGCGGGCGTGCGCCACCGGCCAGGCGGCCAGGTCAGGCTCGACTTCGAGCGGGCGGTGCTCGCCGGGCAGCAGCAACCCGCAGCCGGTGCGGCCTCCCAGCTCGAGCACGAGCGAGGCGGCCGCCCGGATCGCCGCGTCCAGATGCTCGGGCGGCCCGCTGCCGCGCGCGTCGACCACGACCAGGGGGCGGCTGTCGGTGTCGGCGCGCAGACGGCGCTCGAGCAGGCCCGCCCCGCGCGCCAGCGCCGGCCAATGGATGCGGGAGGCCGGCGTGCCTTGTCGGTAGGGCCGCAGCCCGTCGACCTCGGTGGCGCCCAGCGGCTCGACCGACATCGCTCCCGCCGCCCTGCGCCACTTCTCGCCCGCGCCGGGGACCCACTTGACCCGTTCGGTCCGCGGGAGCACGAGGATCTCGTCGGGGGGCGACGGGCTCTCCCGAATCACCCGGGCGAGCTCGAGCGCGTCGGCCACGACCAGAGTGGGCGGATCGATCCGCCGGATGCCGCGCCGCGGAAAGCAGGCCACGATGCGCACGCTGGCGCTGCGCCCGCCGGAGATCAGCGACATCGGGGCATGCAGCTGGATCGGCTTGCCGGCCAGCGGGTCGATCACGGCGGCTCCGGGCAGGCCCCAGTGTCCGCGGTGAACCTCGATGGTCGCCTCGATCGGCTCGTCCTCGACCACCCGCTCGGAATCCAGGCGCCGCTCGATCTGGGCGCTCCGGGCAGCCAGCAGCACCCAGGTGGGCGCGGTCACGGCCAGCACGATCAGGGCCACGCCGGGCACGAACAGCGGGGCGGCGTCGAACAGCAGCGCGACCAGGATGAGCGCCAGCCCGGCGACCCCGACCGCCCCCGCACGCCTCACCGCGGGCGCGCCCCCTCGGGTCGGCGGGGGTCGGGTGGGCGGGGGTCGGGTGGGCGGGTGCGGTTTCCATTCTCACAGTGCCCTCACCGACGCCACCGCATCGCTCACCACATCGGCCGCGGCGCGCCGCGGCGACTCTGGCGCGAGTACCAGGCGGTGGGCGAGAACCGGCTGGGCGAGCGCCTGCACGTCGTCGGGCAGCGCGTGGTCGCGGCCCTGCATCATCGCGAAGGCCTTGGCGGCGCGCAGCAGGAGCAGGCCGGCCCGGGGGCTGGCCCCGAGATCGACGCGCGGGTCCTCGCGGGTGCGCCACAGGAGGCGCACGATGTAGTCGCGCAGCGGCTCGGAGGCCCGCACGCGCTTGGCGGCGTCCTGGGCGGTGAGGATGTCGGCCGCAGTGGCCACCGGCGAGAGCGTGAGCACGCGATCGCCGGCCTCGTGATCGGCCAGCATGCCGGCCTCGGCGCCCCGCGAGGGGTAGCCGAGCGAGATCCGGACCATGAACCGGTCGACCTGGGCCTCGGGCAGCGGGTAGGTCCCCTCGTACTCGATCGGGTTCTGGGTGGCCAGCACGACGAACGGGCGGGCCAGCTCGTGGGTGTGCACGTCGACGGTCACCCGCCGCTCCTGCATGCACTCGAGCAGCCCCGACTGGGTCTTGGGCGAGGCCCGGTTGATCTCGTCGACCAGCACCACGTTCGCGAACACCGGCCCCGGCCGAAACTCGAAGCGCTGCTCGCGCTGGAGGTAGACGTTGGTCCCGACGACGTCGGCCGGCAGCAGGTCGCTCGTGCACTGCACGCGTGCGAACTGGCAGTCGATCGAGCGGGCCAGCGCCCGGGCCAGCGCGGTCTTGCCGACGCCCGGATAGTCCTCGATCAGCACGTGACCCTCGGACAGGAGCGCCACCATCAGGTGGGTCAGGGTCTCGGAGCGCAGCTGTACGGCGCTCGCGATGTTCGTCGCGATCCGCCGCGCCAGCGCGGCGAAGGCCTCAGACTCTTGCGGGGCTACGGGTGTCTGCTCGGGCTCCATCCGTCCCGGTGCCTCCCTTGGCTGCGCGCAATCGCTCCACTTCATCGAGGACGGCGCGCGCCACTCGTTCCTTCCTGGAGCGCGGCACGTGCCGGGCTCCCCCATCGGCGGTGAGGATCGTGACCTCGTTCTCCTCGGACTCGAATCCGATGCCGGCGCTCGAGATGTCGTTGACCACGATCGCGTCCAGGCGCTTGCGCTCGAGCTTGCCGCGGCCGAGCTCGACGGCGTCCTCGCCGTGCTCGGCGGCGAACCCGACGATCACCTGGTCCGCCCGCCGCAGCTCGGCCACCTGGCTGAGCACGTCGTCGGTCGGCTCGAGCTCGAGCTTGGGCACCCCTTGATCCTTCTTGAGCTTGCGGTCCACCGCGCCCACCGGCCGGAAGTCGGCCACTGCCGCGCTCATCAGCAGTACGTCGCAGTCGGGCAGCTCGCGACGGCACGCCTCGGCCAACTCCGCGGCGGTCTGGACCTTCTCGACCCGGGCGCCCACCGGAGCCTCGAGTCCCACGTTCGCCGCGATCAGCGTGACGTCCGCACCCCGCCGGACCGCTTCTCGCGCGAGCGCGTAACCCATCCGGCCGGAGGAGCGGTTGCCCAGAAAGCGCACGCTGTCGATCGGCTCCCGCGTACCGCCCGCGGTGACCAGGAACCTCAGGCCGGCATCGGTGGGCGCGCTGAGCAGCGACTCGATCGCGTCGAGCAGCTCGGCCGGCTCGGCGAGACGCCCGATGCCCTGCTCGCCGTGCGAGGCGAGCAGACCCTCGGTCGGTCCGATCACGGTGACGCCGCGCTGCTGGAGCAGCTCGAGGTTGGCCGCGGGTGGCCGGGTTCAGGTACATCCGGTTGTTCATGGCCGGCGCCACCGCGACCGGGCAGGCGGCCGCGAGCGCCGCCGCGCTGAGCAGGTTGTCGGCCTGCCCGTGCGCGAGCTTGGCCAGCGTGTTGGCCGTGGCCGGGGCGATCAGGTACAGCTCGGCGCGCTCGACCAGCGCCAGGTGGCTGATCGGCGCGCGCTCGGGCAGCGGCTCGCCGGGATAGGCGCCGCGCGCGGGGTCCGGCTCGAACTCGCTGCTCAGCACCGGCCCGCCGGTGATGGCCTCGAACGAGGCGCGGCCCACGAAGCGCTCGCTGGCGAGCGTCTGGATGACCCGCACCGCGTGGCCCCGCTTGACCGCCAGACGGGCCGCCTCGAGCGCTTTGTAAGCCGCGATCCCGCCGCTCACGCCCAGGAGCAATCGGGCCACGGCCGGGGCCTACCGGTAGTGGTACTTGAGCTTGCCCTGGGCGACCTCCTCGAGCGCGATCGTCAGGTAGTTCTTCGAGCGCGTCTCGACCATCGGGGGAGGAAACTCGTCGAACGTGCCCTCGCCCAGATTGTGGTAGTAGGAGTTGATCTGGCGCGCGCGCTTGGCGGCGACGATCACGCTTGCGTAGTCGGAGTCGACGTGCTCGAGGAGCTTGTCGATGCGGGGTGAGATCAAAGCTTGTGCCGTCCTTAGGGGAGTGTTGGTCAAAGGTTAGCGGGGCGAACCACGCAACGGTGCAGGCGAAGCGAGCTAGGAGCGGCCGTCGGCGAGGGCCGAGCGGACGATCGCCGCCAGCTCGGCGGTGGCCTCCTCGAGCCGGTCGTTGACCACGACGTGCGCGAACTCGGGCTGGGCCTCGAGCTCGCCCTCAGCGGTCCGCAGGCGCGCGTCGACCTGCTCGGGGCTGTCGGTGCCGCGGCCGACCAGCCGCGCTCGCAGCGCGGCGCGGGACGGCGGCCCGATGAACACCGCCACCGCCTCGGGCATCGTCGCACGCACCTGGCGCGCCCCCTGCACCTCGATCTCGAGCACCACGCCGGCGGCGTCCTGGCGCCGGCGCTCCAGCTCCGAGCGCAGCGTGCCGTAGCGGTTGCCCGAGTAGGTGGCGTGCTCGACGAAGTCGCCGGCGCGGACGTGTGCCTCGAACTGCTCGGGCGTGAGGAAGTGGTAGTCGACGCCGTCGCGCTCGCCCGGCCGCGGCGGGCGGGTCGTGGCCGACACCGACAGCTCCAGCCCGGGCATGCGCTCGAGCAACCCGCGGATCAGCGTTCCCTTGCCGACACCGGACGGGCCGGTGATCACGAACACCTTGCTCGTCGCTTCCACCGTCGCGAGGCGGCTCGCGGCGACGCCCGAACTCAGCGCCGCCGCATGAGCGCGACGAGCTCGCGCCGCTGGCGCTCGGACAGCCCGCCGACCGTCTTGCTCGGCGAGATCTTGCACTGGCCGAGGATCTTGTTCACCTTCACCCGGCCGTACTTGGGCACGGCCAGGAGCAGGTCGAACACCTTGGCGGTGGCGAGATAGTCCGGGGGCTCGAGCAGGAGCCTGTCGATCGGCTGACGACCGGCCTTGAGGTCGCGCTTGAGCTGCGCCCGGCGGGTGCGGATGTCGTTGGCCCTCTGAAGCGCTTCCATGCGTTGCACGAGAGAGCGCTCGGGCGCAGCCGTGGGCTTGGTGGGCGATTCGCTGACCGGCGACATGGGCGGCGACTATACATCTTGGGAAGGGGCGATCAAGACAAAAGTCCGCAATTCGACTCGACCTCAAGCTGAGCTAGAGCATTGTCGAGGATGGTTCCGGTAATACCCTAAGTTTGCAGGGGGTTTTGCAACTCGTTGCAAAATGTTCACATCGCGTACGTCAGGTGGACGAGTGTGGGCCGTGCGCTGGGCTCGCCGGCGCTATTTTGCGGCAAGTTCGAACAGCTCGGAGGCGATTCGCGAGCCCGCGGCGGGATCCCGGAAGCTCTCGGTGCCGACCGCGACCAGACTTGCGCCTGCGCGCATCAGATCGAGTGCGTCAGTGCCGCGCTGCACACCGCCCATGCCGACGATCGGGATCTCGATCGCCTGCGCCACGGCGTGGACCTGGGCCAACGCGATCGCTCGCACCGCCGGACCGGACACCCCGCCGGTCACGCCGCCCAGCCAGGGCTGTCCCGTCCGGGGATCGAGCGCCATGCCGCGCAGCGTGTTGATCAGCGACACGGCATCCGCGCCGGCCGCCTCGGCCGCGCGGGCGACGCCGGGCACGTCCGTCGCGTTCGGAGTCAGCTTGACGACCAGCGGCTTGCCGGTCAGCGGCCTGATCCGGTGAAGCAGCGCCGCGATCTCACCTGGGTCGGCGCCCATGGTCAGGCCGGTGTGGACGTTGGGGCACGAGACGTTGAGCTCGAGCGCCGCAACCTCCTCACGCTCGGCGAACGCCTCGACGAGCTCGGCGACCTGATCACGACTCGAGCCCATCACGTTGACGATCAGCGGCACCGGCAGCCGCGCCAGCTCGGGCAGGTCGTGGGCCAGGTACCCGGCCAGGCCCTTGTTCGGCAGCCCGATCGAGTTGATCAATCCTCCGGCGAGTTCCCACAGCCGCGGCGGCGGGTTTCCCTCGCGTGGCTCGAGCGTCACGGTCTTGGAGACGAAGGCGGCAAACGGGAAGCATTCGATCAGCTCCTCGCCGAACGCGCGCCGGGCGGCGATCGCGTCGAACGTTCCCGAGGCGTTGATCACGGGGTGAGCCAGCTCGAGGCCGCAGAACTCGACCGTCATTTGCGAACCGCCTCATGGAGTTCCGCGCCAGCGGAACTCCCAACGGAACTCGGCGTCAGCGAGTTCCGCCGCGTCAGCGAGTTCCGCCGCGTCGAGCACCGGGCCGTCCAGGCAGAGCCGCACGTAGCCGTCGACGGTGGGCACCACGCACCCGAAGCACGCCCCGAAGCCGCAGGCCATGCCGGACTCGAGCGCGAGCTGGGCCGGGACACCCCGCTCGGCGCAGATCGCCCGGACCGCCTCCAGCATCGCCGGCGGTCCGCAGGCGTAGACCTCGAAGCGGTCCTCGACCTCGTCGAGTTCGTCCGCGAGCAGGTCGGTGACCGGTCCGTGGTGGCCCACGCTGCCGTCGTCGGTGGCCACGACGGGATTTGCCAGGAGGGCGGCCCCGACAGCGTGCTCCGCGTCCCGGAAGCCGAGGAGGGCGGGCGGGGTGGGTGGGTGAGAATCCAGCTCGTCCTGCCAGATTGCCAGCGGCGCGATGCCCACCCCGCCGCCGACCAGCAGCGGCCTGCGGCCCTCGCGTGGCGCGGCAAAGCCGTTGCCGAGCGGGCCGACCAGCAGCAGCTCGTCTTCGCGCTCGAGCTCACACAGGCGTCTGGTACCTGGGCCCACGTCCTCGATGAGGAACTGCAGCTCGCGGCCGACCGGCGCCGGTGTCGTCCGCAAGACGCTGAAGGCGCGGGGCAGGAACGGCCGCTCGCCCTCTCCCCCGCCCCATCGGTGGGCGCTCTGCAGCATGTAGAACTGGCCGGGCCGGGGTCGGGGCCCGCTCTTGTCGTGGGCGCGGAGGACGACGTAGGCGCCGTGCGCCTCGCGCGCGGTTACGGCGGCCGCACGTCGGCCAAACGGGGCGGGGGTGGGCGGGGGCGGGGTGGGTGGGATCCGGTTCACGCCACCTCGGTCGGCCTGGACGTGGTCGAGGCCTCCCGCACGCCGTGGATCTCTTGGAGCGAGAGGACCTCGGGCTCGCCGCGCCGGGCGGCGGCGATCGCGCGGGCGGCCGCCATGCCGCCCGCCATCGTGGTGATGCAGGGAATCCCGCGCGCGATCGCGGCCGAGCGGATCTCATAGCCGTCGGCGCGGGCGCCGGTGCCCACCGGCGTGTTGATCACCAGGTCGACCTCGCCGCGCTCGATCCAATCCACCACGTGCGGCGAGCCCTCGCCGATCTTGTTGATGGTCTCGACCCGGATGCCCATCCGGCGCATCGCGCGAGCCGTTCCCCGCGTGGCGATGATCTCGAAGCCGAGATCGTGCAGCACGGTGGCCACCCCGGTGGCGGCCGGCTTGTCGCCATCGGCCACCGTGATGAACACCCGCCCGTGGTTGGGCAACGTCGCGCCGGCGGCCGCCTGGGCCTTGGCGAACGCGGTCGGGAAGTCGCGCGCGATGCCTATCACCTCGCCGGTCGAGCGCATCTCGGGTCCGAGCAGCGAGTCGGCCCCGGCGAAGCGGTCGAACGGCAGCACGACCTCCTTCACGCACACGTGGCCGTTGCTGGTGTCAGCCGGCAGATCGAGGTCGGCCAAGCGCTCGCCGAGCAGCACCCGGCAGGCCAGCTTGGCCACCGGCAGTCCGATCGCCTTGGAGACGAACGGGACCGTGCGCGAGGCGCGCGGATTGGCCTCGATCACGTACAGGCCGTCGTCCTGGATGGCGTACTGCACGTTGAGCAGGCCCACCACCCCCAGGGCCCTGGCGATGCCCTCGGTCTGGGCGCGGATCTGGGCCAGCATCTCCTCGCCCAGCGCGTGCGGGGGCAGCACGCAGGCCGAGTCACCCGAATGGATCCCGGCCTCCTCGACGTGCTGCATGATCCCGGCCACCCACACGTCGGTCCCGTCGCAGACGGCGTCGACGTCCACTTCGATCGAGTCCTCCATGAAGCGGTCGAGGTAGATCGTGGAGCCCGGCTCCGGCCTGACGCGCCGCAGGTAATCCTCGAGGCCGGCGATGCTGTAGACGATCTCCATGGCACGGCCGCCCAGGACGTAGCTCGGGCGCACCAGCAGCGGGAAGCCGACCTGCTCGGCTTGGCTCACCGCATCCTCGGCAGAGGTTGCGCTGGCGTACGGCGGCGCCTTGTAGCCGAGCGCGTCGAGCAGCGGGCCGAAGCGCGAGCGGTCCTCGGCCAGGTCGATCGCCTCGACGCTCGTGCCGAGAATCGACACGCCGGCGTCGCTCAGCCCCCCGGCCAGCTTGAGCGGGGTCTGGCCGCCGAACTGCACCACCACGCCCTCGGGTTTCTCGACCTCGCACACCGCGAGCACGTCCGCGAGCGTGAGCGGCTCGAAGTACAGCCGGTCCGAGGTGTCGTAGTCGGTCGACACCGTCTCGGGGTTGCAGTTGATCATCACCGCATCGCGCCCCTGCTCGCGCACGGTCTGGGCGGCGTGCACGCAGCAGTAGTCGAACTCGATCCCCTGCCCGATCCGGTTGGGCCCGGAGCCGAGGATGACCACGCTGGGGCGCCCACCGCGATCGACCTCGCTTTCCCCGCTGCGCTCGGTCGAGGAGTAGTAGTACGGGGTGCGCGCCGCGAACTCGGCGGCACACGTATCGACGGACTTATACGTGCGGTTCGACTCGAACGCGGTGTCCGGCTCGGCCACGAGCTCGGACAGCTCGCGCAGGAACCAGGGGTCGATGCTGGTGCGGCGGTGAAGCTCCTCGGTGTTGCATCCCCCGCCGAAGCGCCTCGAGCAGGTGGTCGAAGCGCTCGGCGCCGGGTGACTCGAGCGCGCCGAGCAGGTCCTCGTCGTCGTGCGGAGGGGGCGGCCTCGAGTCGAGCTCGCGCGATCTGAGCGCCTTGGCGAACGCCTGCTTGAACGTCCGCCCGATCGCCATCGCCTCCCCCACCGACTTCATGTGGGTGGTGAGCCCCGCCTCGGCTCCCGGGAACTTCTCGAACGCGAAGCGCGGCCACTTGACCACGCAGTAGTCGATCGCGGGCTCGAAGCAGGCCGGGGTGGCTCGCGTGATGTCGTTGGGAATCTCCTGCAGCGTGTAGCCGACGGCCAGCCGGGCGGCGATCTTGGCGATCGGGAATCCCGTCGCCTTGCTGGCCAGCGCGCTCGAGCGCGATACCCGCGGGTTCATCTCGATCACCACGATCTCGTCGGTGGCGCGGTTGATCGCGAACTGGACGTTCGACCCGCCGGTCTCGACGCCGACGGCGCGGATGGCTGCGATCGCCTGGTCGCGCAGCGTCTGGTACTGCTTGTCGGTGAGCGTCTGCTGCGGCGCGACGCAGACGCTGTCGCCGGTGTGCACGCCCATCGGATCGAGGTTCTCGATCGAGCAGACGATCACGACGTTATCGGCCCGGTCGCGCATCACCTCGAGCTCGAACTCGCCCCAACCCAGCACCGACTCCTCGAGCAGGACCTGGGAGATCGGCGAGGCCTTGAGCCCACGGCCGACCACGCGTGCGAGGTCCGTCCTCGGAGTGCACGACGCCGCCGCCCTTCCCGCCGAGCGTGAAGGCGGGCCGGACGATGAACGGGAGACCGACCTCGGCGACCGCGGCAAGGGCATCGTCGATCGTGTGAGCGATCGCGCTGCGCGGCACGCGCAGCCCGGCCTCGGTCATCGTCTCGCGGAAGCGCTCGCGATCCTCGGCGCGCTCGATCGCGTCGATGTCCGCGCCGATCAGCTCGACCCCGTAGCGCTCGAGCGTGCCGTCCTCGTGCAGGGCCTTGGCCAGGTTGAGCGCGGTCTGGCCGCCCAGGGTGGGCAGCAGGGCGTCTGGGCGCTCCCGTTCGATCACCTGGCGCACCGGCCCGGCGAGCAGCGGCTCGACGTAGGTCGTGGTGGCCACCTCCGGATCGGTCATGATCGTGGCCGGATTGGAGTTGACCAGCACCACCTCGTAGCCTTCGTCCATCAGCACCCGGCAGGCCTGGGTGCCCGAGTAGTCGAATTCGGCCGCCTGGCCAATCACGATCGGGCCCGAGCCGATCAGGAGGATCTTGTGCAGGTCGTCGCGGCGGGGCACGGCGGTTATCCAGCCTCGCGGATCTCGTTCACGAACCGGTCGAACAGATGGAGAGCGTCGTTGGGCCCGGGTCCCGCCTCGGGGTGGTACTGCACGGTGGCGCCCTGCACGTCTTTCAGGGTGAGCCCCTCGACGGTGCGGTCGTACAGATTGATGTGGGTCAGCTCGGCGGCGCCGAAGTCGGTCTCCCAGCGCACGGCCTCGTCTTTGTCGATCGTCCGGGCGCCGTCCGGGCCGAGGACCGCAAAGCCGTGGTTCTGGCTGGTGATCTCGACGATGCCGGTGGTCAGGTCCTTCACCGGGTGGTTGGCGCCATGGTGGCCGAACGGCAGCTTGTAGGTGGTGAGCCCGACCGCCTGGCAGAGCAACTGGTGGCCGAGGCAGATCCCGTACACCGGGCGCTTGCCGATCAGCGTGCGGACCGTTTGCACGATGTAGCCGAGGGCGGCCGGGTCACCCGGGCCGTTGGCCAGGAAGATCGCGTCGGGGTCGTCGGCCAGAAGGTCGGCGGCGGTCGACGTGGCCGGGTGCAGTTCGACCGTGGCGCCGCGCTCGAGCAGGTTGCGCACGATCGAGCGCCTTGACGCCGGTGTCGATCATGGCGATTCTGGGGCCGAGGGCGATCCCAGGGCCGGTCGCGCCGGACCCAGAATCGCTTGCGAGTTCGCCTGGCGGCGAACTCGGGGGCTCGAGGACGATCACTTGCTGGTGCGTCACGTCTCGCACCAGGTCGCGCCCGGCCATGTCCGGCTCCTGTTCGATCAGCCTGCGCGCCTGCGATTCCGGGGTCGCGGCCGGGAAGAGCCCGCCGCGCATGGCGCCCCGGTCGCGGATGTGGCGGACAAGCGCTCGCGTGTCGAGGTCGGTGACGGCCGGGATCCCGTTCTGCTCGAGCCAGGTGAGCCAGCCCTGGTCGGCTCTCGGCGCGTCTTTGTGGTCGACCGCGGCGCGCATGATCGCGGCTCGCGCGTGCACGCGGTCTGACTCCATCGCCTGCACCGACACGCCGTAGTTGCCGATCTGCGGATAGGTGAAGATGAGCAGCTGACCGGCGTAGCTCGGGTCGGTCATCGCCTCCTGGTAGCCGGACATCGAGGTGGTGAACACGATCTCGCCGACGGCCGGCGCGTCGGCGCCGCAGGCCAGGCCGTCGAAGCGGGCGCCGTCCTCGAGCAGCACGTAGGCGGTTGGGTCGCTCACCTGAGGCTCCGCGCCTCGGCGAGCGTCTGCGTTCTGAACGCGACCGCCCCGGCCGCGAGCGTCAGCAGCACCTTGCCCTGGAGGGTCCGCCCGTGGAAGCAGCAGTTGGCCGAGCGGCTGGCGTAGCCGCCAGCGCCGACCTCGAAGCGCGCGTCGAGATCGACCAGGCACAGGTTGGCGGGTCGCCCCGGCACGATGTGCGGCACCGGCAGGCCGTAGAGCGCCGCTCCGGCGCTCATGCGCTCGATCAACGTGACGAGCTCGAGCTCGCCGGGCATGACCAGCTCGGTGAACAGCACGGCGAACGCGGTCTCCAGCCCGGTGGTGCCCATTGGAGCCTGTTCGAACGGCACCTCCTTCTCGTGGCTCGCGTGCGGGGCGTGGTCGGTGGCGACGCAGTCGATCAGGCCGGATGAGAGCGCGCCCACCAGCGCGCGACGGTCGTCCTCGGTGCGCAGGGGCGGGTTCATCTTGAAGCGGCTGTCGAGCGTTCTGACCACGTCGTCGGTCAGCGTCAGGTGATGCGGGCAGACCTCGGCGGTAACGTTCGCGCCGGCTGCCTTGGCGGTGGCGAGAGCCTCGACCGACTCCACGCACGAGAGGTGCTGGAAGTGCACCCGGGCGTCCTCATAAGCGGCCAGCGCGCCGTCGCGCGCCACCATGGTCGACTCGGACAGCGACGGGATTCCGGCCATGCCCAGCCGGGCCGAGACCGCGCCCTCGTGCATCACGCCATCTCGGGAGAGCTCGGGATCTTCCTCGTGCAGCGCGATCACGCCGCCGCACAGCCGCTGGTATTGAAGCGCCTTGCGCAGCGTGCCGGCCGACACCACCGGCTTGCCGTCATCGGTGAAGCCGAGCGCGCCGGCGTCGCGCAGCTCGGCCATCTCGGTCAGCTCGTGCCCTGCCAGGTTGCGCGTGATCGCGGCCAGGAAGCCGACGGGCACGTTGGCCGCGCGCCGGGCGGTCTCGGTCAGCGACCTGAGGATCGCCGCGTCGTCCACCACGGGGTCGGTGTTGGGCATGGCGATCACCGCGCAGAAGCCGCCGGCCGCGGCCGCCGCCGTGCCGGTCTCGATGTTCTCCTTGTACTCCTGCCCCGGAGTACGCAGGTGCACATGCGGGTCGACGAAGCCGGGGAACAGGTGCCTTCCGGCGGCGTCGACCGTCTCGATTTCTGGGGACCCACCCACCCCCGGAAGCGACCCGGGCGAGCCGAGCTCGGCGATCCGGCCGTCGCGGATCAGCACGTCGTGCGGCTCGTCGAGATCGGCGCGAGGGTCGAGGACGTGGGCGCTGCGGATCAGGAGCTCGGCCGGGGGTGCGGCACGGTGGAAGAGGCGAAGGTCGGCGGCGCCTGACGGCGGCGCCTTCGGGGCAAGGTCGGCGCGCCTGAGGGCGGCGCCTTCGGCCGCTGCGTGCCCATCACGCCACCGCCGCCAGCGTGGGGGCTCCGACCAGCAGCTCGTACAGGACGGCCATGCGAACCGCCACGCCGGCCCTGACCTGGGCCCCGATCAGCGCCTGCGGCGAGTCGATCGCCTCGCCCGAGAGCTCGACGCCCCGGTTGACCGGTCCGGGATGCATCAGCAGCTGCCCCGGATGCAGGCGCGCGGTCGTAATCTGGTAGTGGGCCGCGTACTCGCGCAGCGACGGCACGAACGAATCGCGCATCCGCTCCTGCTGCATGCGCAGGACATAGACGACATCGGCCTCGTGGAGGTCGTCGAGGGTCGTGGTGGCCGCGCAGCCGAGCGCCTCGATCTCCCGGGGTATGAGGGTGGGCGGGCCGCAAACGGTCACCGCCGCGCCCATGCGGGTGAAAGCCAGGATGTTCGAGCGCGCCACCCGCGAGTGCAGGACGTCGCCCACGATCCAGATGCGCGCGCCGTCCAGCGAGCCGAGGCGCCGGCGTAGGGTGAACACGTCGAGCAGCGCCTGGGTGGGGTGCTCGCGCTTGCCGTCGCCGGCGTTGATCACCGCGGCGGGGGTCCAGCCGGCGACCAGGCCGGCCGCGCCGGCGTGGGGCGAGCGGATCACGATCGCGGCCGGGTCGTAGGCCGAAAGCGTCTGCACGGTGTCCTTGAGCGACTCGCCCTTGTCGACGCTCGAGCCCTGAGAGCGAATCGAGACCACGTCCGCGCTCAGCCGCTTGGCCGCCAGCTCGAAAGACGAACTCGTTCGCGTACTCGACTCGTAGAACAGGTTGACGATGGTGCGGCCGCGCAGGGCGGGAACCTTCTTGATCTCGCGGCCCGCGACCTCGTCGAAGGACTCGGCGCGGTCGAGGATGCGTTCGATGGCCGCCCGGTCGAGGTCGTCGATCGAGAGCAGGTGGCGCCCCGAGTTGGTCATGCCGCCACCCGGGACGGTGTGGCCGGCCGGGCCGACCGTCACCTCGTCGACTCCGTCGATCTCCTCGACGCGCACGTTCACGCGCTCTGCGTGCGAGGTCGGGATGTTCTTGCCGACGTAGTCCGGGCGGATCGGCAGCTCCCGATGGCCGCGGTCGATCAGCACGGCCAACTGTACGCGGGCGGGGCGGCCGTAGTCGAAGACCGCGTCGATCGCGGCCCGCACGGTACGGCCGGTGTAGAGGACGTCGTCGACGATCACGATCGTGCGGCCGTCGACCGGGAACTCGAGGTGGCTGGCGTGGACGACCGGCGCGCTCGGGCGGATCGCGTAGTCGTCGCGGTAGAACGAGATGTCGACGTCGCCCAGCGGCACCGCCGGCTCGAGCAGCTCGCTGGTCAGCACCTGCAGCCGGTGCGCCAACACCGCTCCGCGGCGGTGGATGCCGACCAGCGCGATCGCTCCGTCCGGATTCTTTTCGACTATCTCATGGGCGATCCGCACCAGCGTGCGGCGCATGTCACCGCGGTCGAGCACGACCGTCGCCATCTTCTCCGTGCTCCTTCCTGGCCTCACCGGACCGGGTTAAAGGGGCCGACGTGAGTCAGAGTAACAGGGGGTCCGGCGGCAGAGGGCCCGGGCTCGCCGGGGCAGTGGCTCGATGGCGATCCACGCCCGCCCAGCGGTCACTTGGGATATTTCTCATGCATAGCGCGGGTTATAGCGCGGGTTATCTCTCACACGCCCGCGGCGATAGAGCACGTGCGGCAGGCCGGCGTGGACGAGGTCGCGCTTGTAGACGAATCCGGACTTCTCCATCACCCGGCGCGAGGCGACGTTGTCCGGGAGCGTGAAGGCGACGATCTCGATCAGGTCGAGGTGGTCGAAGGACACCTCGACGCAGGCATGGGCCAGCTCGGTGGCGAGGCCCTGGCCCCAGCGCTCGGGCACGATCGCCCAGGCGGCCTCGACGTCGCTGAGACCTGCCGTGTAGGTGTACTGCAGACCACCCCGTCCCACCATCTCGCCGGTCTCCCGGTCGCGCAGCAGCCACATCCCGAACCCGTGCCGGCTCCAGTGATCGACCTTCGCGGCGAGGCCGTCGAGCACGTCGGCCTCGGTCGGCGCCTGGGCCCGCGGCCACAGCGTCGCCGCCACGCGCGGATCGAGCAGCAGGCGCAGCTGCTCGTCGGCGTGCTCGAGGCGCAACCGCTCGAGGATCATCCGCTCGGTTTCGAGCCGCTCGATGGTGCCGGTGCTCATCGGGCGCTCTCCCCCACCGGTTCGCTCTGCTCCGCATCGGCCTCGGCGGCCTGGTACTCCTCCCATCGGATCAGCTCCGGCTCGCCGCGCTCGGGAAAGGGAATGTCGATCGTGTCGAAGTCGCGCGGGAGCACCGTGCGCGGGAAGATCGCCCGCGCCTCGTCGCGCAGCACCCCGACCGGATAGCGGGTCGAGAAATGGGTCAGGGCGAGCATGCTCACGCCGGCCTCGCGGGCCAGGCCGGCGGCCTGGCCGGCGGTCGAGTGGCCGGTTTCGGCCGCGCGCTCGCGCTCCTCCTCGGCGAACGTGGCCTCATGCAGGAGGAGATCGGCTTCGTGGCTGGCGATCGCGAGCGTCTCACACGGCGAGGTGTCGCCCGAGATGACGATCTTGCGGCCGGCTCGGGGCGGCCCCAGCACCTGCTCGGGGCGTACGCCGCGGATGGTCTCGCCGCGCTGGAGGCGGCCGAACTCCGGTCCGGGAACGATGCCCAGGTCGGTGGCCGTGTCTGGGTCGAACTCGCCCGGACGCGTGTTCTCGTAGACGACGTAGGCAAAGGCGTTCGAGACGCGATGGGCGACGGGCACCGGCGCGATCTTGTAGCCGTCGCGCTCGAGCACGTCACCGGGCGCCAGCTCAACCAGCTCGAGCTCGAAGCGCACTCGCCCCGCCACCCGCATGGCGAGCGTGACCAGCTCACGCAACCCGGGCGGGCCGTGGATCGCCAGCGGACGCTTCCGCGCGCGCAGGTCGAACGTCTTGAGCAGGCCGGGCAGGCCCAGCCAGTGGTCGGCGTGAAAGTGGGTGAGGAACACCTCGGTCAGCTCGGTGAGGCCCACCGATTGCACGAGCTGGCGCTGGGTTCCCTCGCCGCAGTCGAACAGGATGCGATCGCCGCCCCGGCGGACGAGCACCGCAGGCAGACCGCGGCGCGCGGTGGGGATCGAGCCCGCCGTGCCGGCGAAGAAAACCGAGAGGTCCATCTAACCCCAGTCTGTCAGCCGAGAGCGATGAGCTCGAACTCCACGCGGCCCTGATCGACGCTGGCCATCCCCATGGTGTGCGCCGGCGCGCGCCGGCGCTCGGTCGGGCTGCCCGGGTTGAAGATCTGAAACCCGTCTTCGGCGCGCTCGTGCAGCGGGATGTGGGAGTGCCCGAAGACGACCGCGTCGGCCTGCGGGAAACGTCGGCGCAGGCGAGACAGCCGCCCCTGGGCCGGGCCGGCGTCGTGGATGAGCGCGATTATGGCGCCGCCGGCGTCGATTTCCGTGGTCGCTGGAAGCGCGGCCCGGACCTGCGCGTCGTCAACGTTACCGCGCACGGCCACCACGCGGCCGTAGCCCTCCAGCTCGCGCAGCACGGCAAGCGTGCTCAGGTCGCCGGTGTGCAGGATCAGGTCGGCTGCTCTCAGGCGCTCGACACAGGCGGCCGGGAGCCAGCGCCCGCCACGGGGCATGTGGGTGTCGGAGATGATCGCGATCCGCACGGCGTTCCGGGACCGTAGTTTCCCGTACGCGTCCGGCGGGGTCGCCCGCTCTACCGCTGCGGGCACTCGGGCGATCTCATGGGTGATGGAGTCCTCGGCGCGCACGACATGGATCTCGCGTCTGCTCGACGCGGATGTGTCCTGGACGCGCATCGTCCGCACCGACAAGCTCACCTGGCTTTCTCGGGCCCTCAGCCTGACCGGCTTCGCGATCGCGGCGTACCTCACCACTGTGTACCTGCAGGACGTGCCGCCGCTGTGCGCGACCTCGGGCGGCTGCGTGACCGTCCAGCACTCGCAATACGCGCACCTGGCCGGGATCCCGCTGCCGGTGCTCGGCCTGGTCGGCTACGCGATGCTGTTCCTCACCGCCTCGCTGCCGGGTCAGCGAGCACGCACCGCCGGCATGGTGTTCACGGTGCTGGCGATCACGGCCTCGATCGCGCTGACCTATCTCGAGCTGAACGTGATCCACGCGATCTGCCTCTGGTGCGTCGGCTCCGCCGCCTGTGCTGCACTGCACGTCGTCGTGAACTCGACCCGATACGTCCGGGGCGAGCCGGCGGCTTCTCTGGTCGCTGACTGCGGCGCGGCGTAGAGGCCGAATAACATTGAGGCCCCCGGCGCCCGTAGCTCAGGGGATAGAGCGTTCGCCTCCGGAGCGAAAGGTCGCAGGTTCAAATCCTGCCGGGCGCGTTGGTCGGCTGGTGTGTGGACAGGAGGGTACGGGCGCGCTGGCCACCGGCCGCCAACGCCGGCCCGTGGGATCAGATGCGGGCCCTCACGGGGCCGTGGACCGTATTCGGCCCGAGGACCCTGCTGCGCGCCAGCGGCTAGCCTCCGCCGCGAATGGCGGGCCGGCGGTGGGCGGACAAGCTCGATGCGTCAGCATGTACCAGATGGCCTCGATGACACCTGATCTGGTCGACGCCGCCGCGTCCAGCGGTAGCAAATCTACACAGGTGTCGAAATGTCGCTCCCGGGTAGGGACTGAGTACCCAGCCACGAACGAGAGGAGCACGGAAATGGGCCTCACGGACAAGGTGACCGGCAAGCTCAAGCAGGCGGCCGGCGACGTCACCGGCGACAAGTCGCTGCATCGCAAGGGACGGCAGGAGGAGCGCAAGGGCGAGGCCAAGGACGAGCTCGCGCGCGACCAGGAGAAGGTCGATCGCAAGGCTGAAGAGGTCGCGAACCTCGAGCGTAAGACCGCGTAGGACAGACGCCCCCGCCATCTCAGAAGTGCCAGCGCCCGCGCGGGATCACCCGCGCGGGCGCCGCTATTGTGGGGCGTCCGTGCCCCGTCGCCGCGCCCGAGCCGAAGGACCCGATCCGCGTGGTGAGGTCTCGCACGAGGCGTGGATGCGCCTGGCCGCGTGCACGGGTGCAGCGGCGCTGCTCCAGCTCGACGGGACGCTGATCACGGTGGCGCTGCCGTCGGTGGCGCGCGGGCTCGGCGTGTCGAGCGCGTCGACCGCGATCGTGCTGAGCGCCTACTTCGGGGCGTATGCGCTGGTGCTCCTGCCGGGCGGTGAGCTGGTCGACCGGTTCGGGGCGCGCCGGCTCTCGCTGGTCGGCCTCGGGCTGTTCGCGATCGGAGCGGGCGCCGGCGCGCTCAGCGCGAGCATCGGCGCGCTGACCGCCACCCGCGTCGTGCAGGGCGTAGGGGCGGGGCTGGTCAGCCCCGCGGCGCTGGCCGGCGCCGTGAGCGGATTTCCACCCGAGCGCCGGGGCAGCGCGCTGGGGATCTGGGGCGCGAGCGCCGGCGTCTCCAACCTGGTCGGGCCGCTCCTCGGAGGCCTCTTGACCGTTTGGCTGGGCTGGCGCGCCGACTGGTGGGTGCTCGTGCCGTTGGCAGTGATCGCGGCTGGGGCGATCGCACGGCAGATGCCGACATCGCTCCACGCCGGCGAGGCCGGTCTGCGCAAGTCGCGGCCGGGCCGGGTGGTGCTGGCCGCCACGCTGATCGCCGCGCTCACCTTCGCGGTGATGATCGGCTGCTTCTACCTGGCCTCGCAGTACCTGCAGCGCGATGCCGGCTATTCCGCCCTCGGTGCATCGGCTGCCCTTGTCATCGTCGCGCTCCTGGTCGGGGCAGCGGCTCCGCTGGCCGGGCGCCTGGTCGACGAGCACGGAGAGCGGTTGCCGGCGGTGCTCGGCTTCGTGCTGGCCGGCGGGGGGCTGGCCGTGCTCGCGATCCCGGGCCTGCCGTTGGCCAGCTTGGTCACGATCATCCCCCTAATCCCGGTCGGGCTGGGCCTCGGGATGCTGTTCGTTCCGACGTCACGCGCCGCCCTGAATGCCACCCCGCGCTCCTCGCACGGACGGACCTCGGCGATCCTGTCGGTGGGACGCCTGCTTGGAGCCGGCATCGGCGCCGGATTGGGCGGGCTGGCGCTTTCCGGCGGGACGGACGCCTCCACCGTGCACGACGCCATGCTGCTCGCCTCCATCCTGTGCGTGGTGGTGGGGATCCCCGCCTCCCTGCGCCTCGGCCTGCCCGGCAGCGCGGTGGCGGGACGCGCTCGCCCCAGCACCTGACGGCGACCTGCGCGGCGGCGCCGGCCGCGAGTTGGGCGCACACGTGGCCGAACTCGCGGACGAGCTGATAAGCGAGCCGATCGAGACCGCCGAGTTGCTGAGGGTCGTGCTGACCCCCAGCTTCCGGCTGCGGCGCTCGAGGTCGTCGGCCTCGTGCTCCAGGTCGTCGACCGGTTTCCCGGGATCGGTCTCGGCCATGCGTGATCAGCTACCCGGCACCCTCGTGCGGCACACGCGATCGCGTCGAACTTGCGCGGCGGCGGGTACGGCGCCGATTCCGGCGGCCAGCGCGTCGGCGAGATCCCCCCGCGGCGCGACGACCACGTCGTCCAGCTCGAGCCACCTCGCGACCAGGCGGAGCTCCTGCGCCAGCTCCCGGGCGACCTGCCTACGGTCGACGTCCGGCTCGGCGAACGTCCCCTGAACGAGGAGGGCGCCCGCCGTGCGGTCCGACTTCAGGTCGACCCGCGCCACCAGCCGATCGCCGAGCAGGAACGGCAACACGTAGTAGCCGTAGACCCGTTTCGCCGCCGGCGTGTAGATCTCGATGCGGTAGTGGAAGTCGAACAGCCGCAGGGTCCGGGCGCGAAACCAGATCAGCGAGTCGAACGGCGAGAGCAGAGCGCGAGCGTGGAGCTTGCGCGGTTTCCGGGCGCCGGGCCACAGATAGGCGGGCGCCGTCCACCCCTCGACCTCGACCGGGATCAACTCGCCCCCTTCCACCAGCTCGGCGACGCGGGCCTTGGAGTCCCGCCGCGGGAGCCGGAAGTAGTCGCCGAGGTCAGGCTCGGTGGCCACCCCGAGCGCGCGGGCGGCGATCCGCATCAGCTCGCGCTGGGCATCGGCCGGGCTCGGCGTCGGCCGCCCGAGAATCTCGGCCGGGATCACCCGCTCCGCCGTGTCGTACAGGCGCTCGAAGTTGACCCGCCGGGCGGCGGCTATCCGGCCGGTGAAGAACAGGTGCTCGAGCGCGACCTTGCCCTCATGCCAGTTCCACATGTGCCCCGGCCGGGGCTTCGGGCGCACCGAGCCGGTGTCTCGCGCTCGGATCGGACCACGCTCGGCGACCAACTCGTACGTTTCGGCGACCAGCTCCGGGCGCTCGCGGGCCACCCGCGAGATCGATCCCCACGCCTCGCGGTCCACGTCGGCCATCCGCCAGCGCAGCAGCGGATGGAGCTCGGGCGGGATCAGCGACGCCTCGTGCGCCCAGTACTCGACCAGCCGGCGGTTGACCGGGCCCTCGCCGTGGCCCACGATCCGGTCAAGGAGAGCGCGGTCGTAGGGCCCCAGGCGCGAGAACACCGGCATGTAGTGGGCACGCAGGAACACGTTGACGGAGTCGAGCTGGAGCACGGCGAGCTGCTGCACGAGCTTCTCGATCCGGTTGGTGCTCGGAGGCCGCGTAGGACGCGGCCGGCCGAAGCCCTGAGCGGCCAGTGCGATCCGCCGCGCGGCGGCCGGGCTCAGCTTGGCGGATACCCGGGTCATGGTGGCGCAGCAGCGTATGCGCGCCCGCGGCGGGTTGTCGTGGCAGCCTTCCTGTGGTGTCGCGGCTCCGCGCGCTCCCAACCACGATCGCGACGCAGGGCGATCTGATCGCCGAACGCGACCCGTTGCGGCCGTCGGGTCGGCTCCTGCGGCAGGCCGGGATGGACGCTTCGTACGTCGATCTCGCCGATCCCGCTCATCTCGAGTTCGACTACATGCGCTGGATGCGGATCGTGCTGCGCGTCGCTCGCGCGCGGCGGGTCCTGCACATCGGTGGCGGCGCATGCGCGCTGGCGCGGGCGCTGGCGGCCGAGGATACGGGCCCAGCGCAGGCGCTGGCGGCCGAGGACACGGGCCCCACCCATCCCGGCCGTCAGGAGGTTTGCGAAATCGATCCGTCGGTGCTGGATTTCGCTCGCCGGCACTTCGGACTGCGACGCACGCCCGGGGTCCGGGTGCGCTGCGTCGAGGGGCGGGCGTTCCTGGCGCGTCAGCCGGACGGGAGCTGGGACGCGATCGCGATCGACGCGTTCGTGGCGGCCGCCGTGCCTCGGCGCTTGATCACCGTCGAAGCCGCGAGCGACTGCTCGCGGGTGGCGCGGCTGGCGCTGATCAACGTCCTCGACGACCGCTCCGCCCGCCAGGTGCGCGCGATCGCGGCCGCGTTCACCACCGCCTATCCCCAGGTATGGACGCTGGGCGCTCGCACCGGCAACACAATCGTGGCCGGCTCGGCGACCCAACTCGACCTGGATCGTGTCGCCGCTCAGGCCGCCGCCGATCCGTCGCCGGCGCGGCTCATCCCGCCGGTCGAGATGACGCGGCTGGGGACCGGCGCGGTTCCGTTGTGCGACGAGGGGGTAGAGGGACCGGGCCCATGACCGTGGCCGTCCTCGACATCGACGGGACGCTCGTCGACACCAACTACCAGCACGCGATCGCCTGGTACCGCGCGTTTCGCCAGCACGAGATCGTGCTGCCGATCTGGCGCATCCACCGCCACATCGGGACGGGCGGCGACCAGCTGCTGGGGGCGCTGACCGGCGAGCGGATCGAGCGGGAGAAGGGCGATGACATCCGTGCGGCGGAGAAGACGCTGTACTTCCAGCTGATCGAGGAGGTGGCCCTCGGCGAACTCGTCGATGATCTTCGCGCAGCGCTCAGCTGCTGATGAGCGTGGGGGTCCCGAGCGGGATGTGGTCCACCAGCCAGCGCCCCTCGGCGAGCGTCAGGCGCAGACAGCCGTGGCTGGCCGCCTGGCCGATGCTGCCCACCTCAGGCGTGGAGTGGATGGCGATGCGGTTGCCGCCGTTCCACGCTTGGATGGCGTGGGGGGCGTGCGCCGATAGGGCCAGGATGCAGCAGCCGTACGGACCGCCGGGGTCACCGGTGAGCAGGCGGTCGGTGACCGCGAAGCGCCCGGTGGGCGTCGGCGAAGTGGGTTGTCCGATCGCCACCGTGTAGCGCACGACGACCTTGCTCGCGTTGAGGACGGTCAGCCGCCGGGCGGACAGGGAGACCTTGATCTGCCAGGCGGTCCGGGCCAGCGAGGCAGCCCGCTGGGCGATCCATCCGACGTGGCCATTGCCGGCCTTGGTGGCCACCACGCCGAGCCAGCCGGGAACGTGCCGGACGACCAGGACGGTCTCGGGCGATCCGAATTCGGTCTTGGTGCTCAGGTGCGCGATCGACCGTCCCCCGGGAGCAGCGCGCAGCGTTGTCGGGTGCGTGAGCACCGCGACTATGGCCCCCGGTCCGGCTGGGACCGGCAGCCTTGTCGAGCCGGCCGCGTTGGCCGGCGTGCTTGCCGAGTCGGCCGCCTCGGCCGTCGTGGTCTGGTGCGACGGCACCGCGGCGAAGGCGCCGGCAGCGCTCGCGCCGGCGCCCGGCTGACCCTGTCCGATCAGGATCCCGATCGCCACCGGGATCGTCGGGATCAGCACAGCCAGCGCAAGCAGAACGCGGCGCCCCGGCCGTGCTCCCCGACCAGCCTGCTGCTCATCGCCCATGCCACCAACGGTAGCGCAGCGTTCTCCAGGATTTCATGGGTCTGGCCGAACGCTGCGGCTACCCTCGTGGAAATGTTCGGATTGCGTAGCAAGACAACGATGGTCGAGCCCGAGCGAGCCCTGCCGGGTCGCGATCGCGAGATGCCGGTGCCGGAGCGTCACGCCGTGCTGGGTACGCGCCTGAGGCCTCCGTTTCCTGCCGGGTTTGAGCAGGCGATCGTGGGCATGGGTTGCTTCTGGGGCGCCGAGCGCGTGTTCTGGCAGGCACCGGGCGTCTACACCACGGCAGTCGGATACTCAGGCGGGATCACGCCGAACCCGACCTACGAGGAGGTCTGCTCCAGGCGGACCGGCCACACCGAGGCAGTGCTGATCGTGTTCGACCCGGCCAAGACGAGCTACGAGGAGATCCTCAGGTCGTTCTGGGAGAACCACGACCCGACCCAGGGCATGCGCCAGGGCAACGACGTCGGCACGCAGTACCGCTCGGCCATCTACTGGACCACCGAGGAGCAGCGCGCGGTGGCCGAGTCGACCCGGGCCGCGTTCGCCGTGCGCCTCCGGGCGGCAGGCTATCCCGAGATCACCACCGAGATCGCCCAGGCCGGCCCGTTCTACTACGCCGAGGAGTACCACCAGCAGTACCTCGAGAAGAACCCCCGGGGTTATTGCGGGCTTGGCGGCACCGGCGTCAGCTGCCCGGTCGGGCTCGGCGCGAGCGCGCCGACCACCGCAGCCACCGAACCCGCACCAGCTGCCGGCGACTAGAGCCACGCTCTCACCTCCATCCCATGCCCCGGCGCAGCTCTCACCTCCATCCCATGCCCCGGCGCAGCTCTCACCTCCATCCCATCCCCCGGCACAGGGATGACGACGGCCTACGCGGCCGTCGCTCAGCGACGGCCGCCTAGGCCGTCGCTCAGCCGCCCGCGACGGCCGGCAGGATCGTCACCTCGTCGCCGTCGGAGACTGGCGTCTCGAGGCCGTCCAGGAAGCGGATGTCCTCACCGCCGACGTACACATTGACGAACCGCCGCAGCCCGCCGTCCTCGGCGATCCGGCTGCGCAGCTCGCCGTAGCGGTCGTACAACGCGTCGAGCACCTCGCCGACCGTCGAGCCGTTGACGCTGGCGGACGCGTCGCCGTCGGTGGCGGCCCGTAGCTGGGTTGGGATCTTGACCGTGACTGCCATGCGCCGCAGTCTTATCACGCCATCGTGACGACACGCTCGGCGGCCCGCTCGAACGAGTCGAGCGTGGGCTCGATCTCCCAGGCCTCGAACGTGCCGCGGGCGCAGTCGAGCGTCTTCAGTCCCTCGCCGGTGATGTAGACGACGACGCGGTCCGTCGGATCGATGTCGCCGCGGGCGGCCAGGTTGGCCAGGACGGCGACGGTCACGCCGCCGGCGGTCTCGGTGAAGATGCCGGTGGTTCGGGCCAGCAGCTTGATCCCGTCCCGGATCTCCTCGTCGGTGACCGCTTCGACCGATCCGCCGGTTCGGCGCGCCAGGTCGAGCGCGTAGGGACCGTCGGCCGGGTTGCCGATGGCCAGCGACTTGGCGATCGTGTCCGGCTTGACCGGCCGGCAGAAGTCCTGGCCCGCTTCGTACGCCGTGGCCACCGGCGAGCAGCCGGCGGCCTGGGCGCCGTGGAAGGTCGGCAGCTCGCCCTCGACCAGCCCGATCTCCAGCCATTCCTCGAACCCGCGGGCGATCTTCGTGAACAGCGAGCCCGAGGCGATCGGCGCCACCACGCGGTCGGGCAGCTCGAACCCGAGCTGCTCGGCGGTCTCGAACGCGAGCGTCTTCGAGCCCTCCGAGTAGTACGGGCGCATGTTGATGTTCACGAACGCCCACTCGCGCTCGGACGCGAGCTCGGTGCAGAGGCGGTTCACGTCGTCGTAGTTGCCGCGCACCGAGACGAGGTTGCCTCCGTACACGCCGGTGGCGAGCACCTTCTCCTCCTCGAGGTCGGCCGGGATGAAGACGTAGGACTCGAGGCCGGCGGCCGAGGCGTGTGCCGCCACCGCATTGGCCAGATTGCCGGTCGAGGCGCAGGCCACGGTCTGGAAGCCGAGCTCGCGGGCGCGCGCCAGGGCCACCGAGACCACCCGATCCTTGAACGAGTGAGTGGGGTTGGCCGCGTCGTTCTTGATCCAGACCTCGCGCAGCCCGAGCTTCTCGGCCAGGCGGTCGGCCCGCAGCAGCGGGGTCCAGCCGGCCGGGAGCACCCCCCGCGGCGGGGCCTGCACGGGCAGGAAGTCGGTGTAGCGCCACAGCGAATGCGGCCCGGCCTGGATCCGGCGGCGAAGCTCGGCCGGGTCCGCGCCCGTTCGCGATGGGTAGGCCACCTCGAGCGGGCCGAAGCACCGCTCGCAGACGTACCGCGCCTCGAGCGGATAAGTTGTCTTACATTCCTTGCAACGAAGAGACTCTGGCGGCATATGAAAAAACCTCCGCCGGGGTCAGTGGTCCGGGTCGGAGGTCTTGGAAAGCCTGTCCCTATCCACATCTCCCAGGCTTGTAGTTGGAGCCTGATGGAATTGGCACCTTTCCCTTGCGGGAGGTTGCCGGGGCTTCGTAGGGCCAGTCCCTCCACCCCTCTTGATGCGTACAACTATGTGCAGCGAAGTATATCCAGACGTTGGCCAGACCTCGCGCAGGCTTGAGCGGATAACCATGCGCTGGACGACGTGCCCACCCTCGAGCGCCGCTTCGGCCGGGTATTGAGCCCGCATGCCCGCCGCGTCCGCTGATCTGCTGGAGCGCCTCGAGGCGACGCTGGCGCTGGGCCGGACCGCCCCGAGCCGGCGGATGCTGATCATCGTCAACCCGTACGCCACGACGGTGTCCGACCGTCTCAAGAATCTCGTCGTGTACGCCCTGCGCGGGCGCTACGAGGTGGACGCGATCGACACCGAAGCGCGCGACCACGCCACCGAGCTCTGCCGCGAGGCAGCCCGCGAGGGCTACGACGTCGTGGTCGCCTTCGGCGGCGACGGCACCGTCAACGAGGCGGCCAACGGCCTGGCGGGCTCGAATACGCCGCTCTGCTGCCTGCCCGGCGGGCGCGCGAACGTGTACTGCCGAATGCTGGGGATCCCGACCGACGTCGTCGACGCGACCGAGCACCTGCTGCTGATGGCCGATGACTGGCGCCCCCGCCGGGTGGACCTCGGGTCGGTCAACGACCGCGCGTTCGTGTTCTCGGCCGGCGCGGGACTCGACGCGAGCGTGGTCGAGCGGGTCGACGCCCACCCCCACCTAAAGGCCCGCTTCGGCGAATGGTACTACACCTGGACCGGCGTACAGACGTTCACCCGGCGCTATCTCCTGCATCCGCCGCGCCTCGAGGCACAGCTCGGCGAGGAGACGATCAGCGGCGTGACCGCGATCGTCCAGAACGCCACGCCCTACACCTACTTCGGCGCGCGGCCGATCGAGATGGCCGAAGGGGCGACGCTGCACAGCGGCGACCTGGCCGGCGTCGTGCTCGACCGCGCCCGGCCGACCGACATCCCCACCATCATCACGCGCGCTCTCTCGCCGCGCTTCAGGGTGAGCCGCCACCGCCACGTGCACCCGTTCTCGGGTGCCACGCGGGTCAGGGTGAAGTCACTGGACGAGCGCCCGCTGCCGCTCCAGGTCGACGGTGACTACATCGGCGAAGCCGACGACGCAGTGTTTGGGGTGACGCCGGGCGGGATCACGGTGGTGTCCTGACCCCGTGCCCCGCTGTGCGATCAAGCTCGCACGAGCCCGCTCGCGTACCCCGGGTTGTAGAGCAGTCAGGGGGAGGAATTGGCCCCGGTGCGGGCTCATGGGGTCGTGGCCGACCGTCGCACCAGATCGAGCGCACGCGCGCCGCGCCGAGCCCGGCTGGGCGAGCAGGACCTCGAGCTGTTGTGGTTTCTCGCCGAGCACCGGATGGCGCTGCCCGACCACGTCGCGGCGCTGCTCGGCACCACACTCGACGCGGCCAAGGCGCGTCTGGCCCGGCTGGCCAAGGCCGGCTATGTCCGCAGGGAGGCTGTGTTCCGCAATCACCCCGCGATGCACCTGATCGCGCGCGACGGCCTCAAGGTGCTCGGCAGCGCCCTCCCACCGCCGCGCATCGACATGCGCTCCTATCAACACGACGCCGGGGTTGCCTGGCTGTGGCTAGCCGCCCGGCGCGGCACGTTCGGGCCGGTGCGCGAAATCCTGGGCGAGCGACGCATGCGCTCACACGACGCGGCCCGGGACCGGGATGCCCACCCGCCCCACGAGCCGTTCGCGGTCAAGCTGGGTGGTGTCGGTCCGCGCGGACGCGAGCGGCTGCACTATCCAGATCTGCTGTTGAGCACGGCGGACGGTCGCCGGATCGCGCTCGAGCTCGAGCTGTCCTCCAAGGGGCGCACGCGTCTGGAGAAGATCCTGACCGGATATGCCGCCGACCCGCGGATCGACGGCGTCGTCTACCTGGTGGAGAGCTGGGCGGTCGGGCGTTCGGTCGAGGCCGCGGCGCGCCGGCTGGGCGTCTCCTCGCGGGTTCACATCCAGCGCGTTCGGTCGACCGTGTCCAGTCCGGCGGCCGCGGCGGGGCGCGCCGTAACGCGCACCGCGGCGGGCCGAGCCGATACGCGCACCGCGGCGGGCCGAGCCGTACGCGCACCGCGCGGCCGAGCCGATACGCGCACCGCGCCGGGTCGACTCGGCCGCGAGCCGGAGGCGACCCGATGAGCGCCCGGGGCCGGCAGCACTACTGGCTGGCGCTCGCATTCGTCGCGCTCATGCTGGCGCCGGCGCCCTGGGGCGTCGCCGTGGCGCTCACCGCCGCGGTCGTCGCGAATGGCTGGCGTCTTGTGCGCGGCATCGCCGCCCGCCGGGCGCGTTCCTCGGCCCGGCGCAGCGCTGCAGTCACGCTCGGCGTCGATGCTCGCCGCCGGCGGGTGCTGCTCGCCGATCCGGAGCTCTCGGCTCACGGCCTCATCCTGGGCGCCAGTGGCGCCGGCAAGTCGACCACGCTGCTCAGGATCCTCACCGAGCAGATCGCACGCGGGCTGCCGGTGGTGGCCATCGACATGAAGGGCTCGCCGGCCTTCGCGCGCGTGCTGGCCGAGGCCGCCGCCGGCGCGCGACGCCCATTCGCCTGCTGGAGCATCGACGGTTCGGCGCACTGGAATCCCCTCCAGCACGGCAACGCCACCGAGCTCAAGGACAAGCTGATGGCGACCGAGCGTTTCACCGAGCCTCACTACCAGCGCGCCGCCGAGCGCTACGTCCAGGTCGTTCTGAACGTGCTCGCCGCGGCGCATCCCGGCCGCCCGCCGGTGCTCGCCGAGGTGGTTGCGCTGATGGATCCGCATCGCCTGCCGAGCGCCTTGCCGACGCTCGATCCTGATCTCCGCGCCCGGGTGCTGGACTACCTGGCCGGAATGACGCCCGACCAGCTGAGCGCGGCGCGCGGGCTCCAGACGCGACTCGCCGTGCTGACCGAGTCGCACACGGCGCCCTACCTGGCGCCGGACGCCGACGGGAGGGCGATCGACCTGCGCGAGGCCCTGCGCGGCCCCGAGGTGGTGCTGTTCAGCCTGAACTCGAGCCGATACGGCGGGCTCGCCGCCCAGCTCGGCACCCTGGTCGTGCAGGATCTCGTCGCGGCCTCTGGAGATCGGCTCGGCGACCCCCGCTCCGGCGGCGCCCTCGCCCAGGCCACCATCGGCATCGATGAGTTCTCGGCCCTGGGCGCCGACCATCTGATCGGCCTGCTGGCCCGAGGTCGCGAGTCGGGGATGTCGGTCCTGGTCGCGACCCAGGAGCTGGCCGATCTCGATCGGGCCGCCCGTGGCCTGCGCGATCAGGTCATCGGCGTGACGGCGCTCAAGATCGTCCACCGTCAGGAGGTGCCCCAGTCGGCACGGACGATCGCCCAGATAGCGGGCACCGAATGGGTGTGGGAGCAGACCCGCCAGATCGCCGGCCGGTGGTTCGGCGGCTACGACACCGGCCGCGGGACGCGGCGTCAGGTCGAGCGCTTCATCGTGCACCCGAACGAGGTGCAGTCGCTGGCCACCGGCGAGGCGATCGTGATCTCGAAGCCGCGCGGTGGCGAGCCGCGGAGGGTGCGGGTCGAGCGGCCGCGCGAGGTCCAGCAGCGTGACGTCCAGCCGCCACGCGACGTCAGTCGCAGCCGCCAGCGCGACGTCCAGCCCCGCCAGATGGAACCGCCGCGCCGGCCGGAATCGACGCACCAGACGGAACGCTCGCGCGAGGGGCGACCGTCGCGCCGCCCGGAACCCGCCCGCCAGCCGCGAGCCCGTCCGCCGGCCGCCCTCCGACTCACTGGGCCGGTGAGCGCGGCCCGACCACGCACACGAAGCCGAGCGGAGCATCGCCGAGCGCCTCGAAGCAGTGCAGCTCGTCGCCCGGCACGTAGACCACGTCCCCCTCCCCCACCTCGTGCGTGTCCTCGCCCAGCGTCACCCGGGCGCGTCCGGTCACGATCATCACCCCGTGATCGTGGGCGTGGCGCTCGCGCGCGGTCCGGCCGCCGGCCGGCACCTCGAAGTAGCGCATCCGGTACTGGCGAGCGCCCTCCGCCTCCCCGATCAGCTCGTGCTTGCGCACTCCGACCAGCGACGCGTCGTCGTAGGCGTGCGGCTCGACGCCCTCCCAACCGGCACCCGAGCCGGAACGCCGATGAATCACACCCACGGCGCCCTCAGGCGGCGGCCGGGGTCACGCGGTAGGCGTCGAACACCGCGTCGATGTTGCGTAGGCGGTTGATCGCCTGGTCGAGCGAGCGCGTGTCCCCGACCTCGACCACGAACCGGTTCTTGACCATCGGGTGGTTGACGATGCAGCGCGCCTCGAGGATGTTGATGCCGGCCTCGGCGAACGTGCGCGACATGTCCTCGAGCAGGCGGTGGCGATCCCAGCCGTCGACCTCGATCTCGACCCGGAACGAGGTCTCGGGATCGCCGTCCCAGGACACCGGGGTGAAGCGCTCCGGGTCCTTGCGGAGCACGGCTACATTCGGGCAGTCCTCGCGGTGGATGGTGATTCCGCGGCCAAGCGAGATGTAGCCCACGATCGGATCGCCCGGCACCGGCCGGCAGCACTTGGCCAGCCGCAGCATCACCTCGTCGATGCCCTCCACGGAGATCCCGAAGCGCGACGAGGAGGTGGTGGCGCGCGTGCGCCGGCGGCGCGTCTTCAGCAGGTCGTCGGCCGCGGTCGGCTCTGACTCGGCCGTCTCGCCCTGCTTGAGGCGCTGCATGATCTTGTTGACGACGACCTTGGCCGAGATCTTGGCCCCGCCCAGCGCGATGTAGAAGTCGTCGGCCTTGCGGAAGCCCATCTCCCGGATGACGTCGGCCAAGAGCGGCGAGCCGACGATCTTCTGCGCCGGCAGCCCCTGCTTCCTGAGGTGGTCCTGGAGGAGCTCGCGACCGGTGTGCTCGGAGTCCTTGCGCGACTCCGCCTTGAACCACGCCTTGATCTTGTTGCGCGCCCGGGTCGTCTTGACCAGGGCCAGCCAGTCCCGGGATGGGCCGCGCTCGCGCTTGGAGGTCAGCACCTCGACGATGTCGCCCGAACGAAGCTGGTAGGACAGCGGCACGATCTTGCCGTTGACCTTGGCCCCGACGCACCGGTGCCCGACGTCGGTGTGGATCTCGTAGGCGAAGTCGAGCGGCGTGGCGCCGGAGGCCAGCGACTTCACCTCGCCCTTGGGCGTGAACACGAACACCTCGTCCTCGAACAGGTCGACCTTGAGCGTCTCCATGAACTCGCGCGGGTCGGCCTCCTCCTGCTGCCAGTCGAGCAGCGATCGCAGCCACTTGAGCTTGCCGTCGGATCCGCGCGGCCCGCCCGCGCCGTCCCCGCGCGGGCTGGTCTCCTTGTACATCCAGTGGGCGGCGATCCCGTACTCGGCCAGGTCGTGCATCTCTCGGGTGCGGATCTGGATCTCCAGCGGCCGTCCCTCCGGCCCGATCACCGTCGTGTGCAGCGACTGGTACATGTTGAACTTGGGCATCGCCACGAAGTCCTTGAAGCGGCCCGGAAGCGGCTTCCACAGCGAGTGGATCACGCCGACCGCGCCGTAGCAGTCCTTGACCGAGTCGACGATCACCCGCATCGCCGTGAGGTCGTAGATCTCGTTGAACTCGCGCCCCTTCTTGGTCATCTTGGCGTAGATCGAGTAGAAGTGCTTGGCGCGGCCTGAGATCTCAGCCTGGATGCTGAGCTCGTCGAGTTCCTTGGTCAGATAGCCGGCGGCCTGGTTGACGTAGCGCTCACGCTCGGCACGCTGCTGGGCGACCAGCCCCTTGATCTCGTTGTACTTGCGCGGATGCAGGGTCTGGAAGGCGAGGTCCTCCAGCTCCCACTTGATCGCGTGGATGCCCAGGCGGTGGGCGATCGGGGCGTAGATGTCGAGCGTTTCGCGCGCCTTCTCGATCTGCTTCTGCTTGGGCAGCGCCGAGATCGTGCGCATGTTGTGCAGCCGGTCGGCCAGCTTGATCAGGATGACCCGGATGTCCGTGGCCATCGCCACCATCATCTTGCGGTAGTTCTCGGCCTGCGCCTCGTCGCGGGACTGGAAGGTCAGCCCGGTCAGCTTGGTCACGCCGTCCACCAGGCCGGCGACCTCCTCGCCGAATGCCTCGTGCACCTCCTCCAGCGAGGCGGAGGTGTCCTCGACCGTGTCGTGCAGGAGCGCCGCGCACAGCGTCGCGGTGTCGAGCCGCATGCCGGCGCAGATCTTCGCCACGCCGACCGGATGCACGATGAAGTCCTCGCCCGAGCGCCGGCGCTGGTCGGCGTGGTGGACGCACGCGTACACGAACGCCTCCTCGACGCGGCCGCGGTCGATCGGCTCGATCGACTCGTGTGCATGCTCCTCGACGATCGCGAACAAGTCGCCCAGCAGGCGCCGCTCGATCTCGGTCAGCTCCGAGCCGTCGATCTCGCCATGGGCCTCGGCGCGGGCGACCCGATCGACCGGCGGACGCGAGGCGGCGAACAGCGCCGAGCCGGGCGCGTCCTCACGCGCCGGCGGAGCCGATCCATCCTTCTGCCGGGCCCGGCTCAGCCTCCTGGAAGATGATTTGCGCTGCTCAGGAATCGTCGTCCGTCCTCGTACCGCTGTGCATAGACCCTGTACGCCGCGGAACGCTCGAGCGCGGTCGACGCTGCGCCGGCGATCGCCAGGGCCGGCAGGTCCCGGTCGAGGCTGACGAGCTCGAGCTCCGCGAGGACCTTGATCAGCCGGGCCGCCAGGCGGGCCGGGCGACCGTGCGGACCATCTCCGCGAAGCAGGTGCTCGAGCTCCTGGCCGGTCACCCTCCCCCGCAGCCTCAGGCTCCGATAGAGGGCCACAAGCGAAGCACGTAGGCCGTACTCCAGCTCATGCATCTGCTGCGCAAAGCGTAGCTCAGGCTGCCCCCATGCCAAATGGGTAAAGCCCCGGCCGGCGTCGAGGAGGGCGCCCTCTGGCGGAATGGACGGAGGATCCAGCGCGACGAGCTGTGCGTATCGCTCCGCCACCGCTGGATCGATCCCGAGTGCGTCATACGAGATCAGGGCAAATCCGCCGGTTCGAGAGCCGAGACCGGCCAGCCGGCGCGGGGCGTCCGCGCACACGGCCAGGACCTCGCCGCCGGCCGCGCCGGCATCGCGCAGCACCGCGAGCGGACTGTGCCCGCGGTGATCCAGCACGGTGCGCGCCCGCGCCACGACCGGCGCCGGGGCAGACGGGTCGCGCGCCAGCTCCTCGAGCACCGCCGCCAGGTAGTCCGCCGGTTCGCCCAGGACCTCGATCGGGTCCGGGCCGCACGGCCGGGCGTGACCCAGCACCAGGCGCGGCTCCACCGCCCCGTTCCAGAAGTTTCGCTCGAGGCGAAACGTGGCGTCGACCGGCTCCTCGGCCTCGACTCCGAGCTTTCCTCCACAGCCGAACGCGACCGCGCGGGCACTGATGCCGCCCGACCCGACCGAGAAGCGCAGATGACGCCCCTCTCCCATCGGGCGCAGGTCGCGCAGGCGGGCGCCGGTGACGAGCAGGCGGGGACGCGGGTTGCCCATGCCGCACGGCTCCAGGCGCTCGAGCTCCTCGGCGAGCTCGAGGCCGAGCTCGCATCCCGAGGCGATCGCATCGACCCGCTCATGCGGCATCAGCAGCTCGGGGCTCAGGACCTCGGTGGCGTGGTGCTCGAACGCAGCGCGGAAGGCATCGAGCCGTTCGCGCCGGATGGTCATGCCGGCCGCGGCCCGATGTCCGCCGTAGCGCTCGAGGTGCTCGGCGCTCGCCTGCAGGGCCCCCAGCAGGTCGAACCCGGGAATGCTGCGGGCCGAACCCGAGCCCATCTCCCCATCGAGGCCAACGACGACCGCCGGCCGGTGGTGGCGCTCCACCACGCGCGAAGCGACGATCCCGACGACGCCCGGATGCCATCCGTCGCCGGCCAACACGTAGGCGCGCCGCTCGCCCTGGTCGGCCACCTGTGCCTCGGCCTCCCAGCACGATCCGCTGCTCGATCGCTCGGCGCTCGGCATTGACACGCTCGAGCTCGGACGCGATCTGAGCCGCTCGCCCATCGTCGCGGGTGAGCAGCAGCTCCAGGCCGGCGTCGGCCCGCCGCAGCCGCCCGGCCGCGTTGATGCGCGGCGCGAGGCGGAAGGCGAGGACATGGGTGTCGAGCGCGCTCGGGTCGGCTCCCGCGGCGCTCATCAGCGCCCGCAGGCCCGGCCGTGCGGTCCGCGACAGCGCGCGCAGACCCTCCCGGACCAACCGGCGGTTCTCCCCCACCAGCGGCATCAGGTCGGCCACGGTGGCCAGCGCGACCAGCTCGAGATCGTCCTCGACGCCCGGAGCCCCGAGCGCCTGTGCGACCTTGTAAGCAACGCCGGTGCCGCAGAGGTCCGGGCAGGGGTACCCGCAGACGCCAGGATGCACGACCTCGCAGTCGGGCAGGCCGCCGTCCGCCCGTGGGGCGTGGTGGTCGCACACCACCACGTCGAGCCCGGCCTCGCGCGCGGCGGCGACCTCGTCAACGGCAGTGATCGCGCAGTCGACGGTGAGCAGCAGGCCGGTGCCGCGATCGGCCAGCCGGCGAACCGTCCCGAGCGACAACCCGTACCCGTCCGCCAGCCGGTCCGGCAGGTACCACCCCACGTCGGCATCGCGGGCCCGCAGCGCGCGCACCATGATCGCGGTCGCGCACACTCCGTCGACGTCGTAATCGCCGTGCACGATGATCCGGCTGCCGCGTCGGACGTGCCGGTCGATCAGGCTCACCGCTCGATCGATCCCGGCGAACGCGCCGGGCTCATGCGCCTCCTGCGGATCGAGAAACGCCCGGGCCGCTGCGGGATCGCAAATGCCGCGGCGGACGAGTACCTGCGCGAGGACGTGACTGACGCCGAGCTGCCGGCGCAGGGCCAGGGCCGCGGTCAGGTCGTAGGTCGGGATCTCCAGCCGCGGAACGGGCGGAGTCAGCTCCCGGACGGCGCGGAGCGTGACCTCAGGATGGACGAGCGCATCTCCGGATACGGGCTCGACCGGCTCTCGGCGCAGGAGGGCTGCCTCGGACATGCCGGGCAGCGTATGGAGCGCCCCCGACGGAACGGCCCGATTTCGGCCCGATTTCAGCCCAATTCAGCCCGATTCAGGTCGATCGGAGGCGTTCGAAGCTGAATTGGCGCAGAGTTGTTGCAGCGCCGCCTGAGAATTCGGCCTCGGTTCAGGCCAGCCCGGGTTCGCCGTGGCCGGCGGCCTGCTCGTTCCGGACGCCCACGAACCACACGACCGCGAGCCCGATCAGCGCACCCGGGATCGCCTCGAGCGCGGTTCCGATATGAGTCGCGTGGCGTCCCGGGACCGAGAAGCCGTTGACGATCCAGCCGAACAGCGCGGACCCGATGAGCGCGCCGAGCAGGGCACCGACGATGCCGCCCCAAAACCGGTCGGGCAGCCAGATCGTGAAATGCCACAGGGCAAGTCCCATCATGACCCAGGCGAGCATGCCCATCAGCGGCGCCTCCCGTGCCGGCGGTTGCGCGACCGCGGCTTGGGCGGCCGCTTCGGCGTCGGCGCCATACCTTCGTTCTCCGCGATGTCCGGCGCCGGCCGGACCTCGTCGGGCGGTTGGGCCTCGCCGTCAGGACCGGGCGTACCGTTGCCGGCGCCGTCGGTCCCGTCGTGAGGCTGGGGAGCGGCGTCCGGAGCGGGCTCGGCTCTGCGGGTGGGCGTCGCCGCCGAGCGGCCGGGCGCGGGCTTGGCGCGCGGCCTCTCGGTCCGCGGGGCGGGAGCGTCGGCGGAGGGCGAATGGGCGAGCCGCTTGGTCAGCGTCGAGGTGCGACCGCCCGGCTCCTGCTCCTCCTCCGCGATATCCCGCTTCATCTGCTCGAACTCGGCAGCCGACACCGTGTCCGCCTCGGGCGTCGTCAGGCGGCCGGCGAGCCGCCGGCGCTTGGGCGTGGGCTCGACGTCGGCGCCGACCGTGGCGTACGCGGGCACGTAACCCAGCTCGCCCTCGATCCGCTCGCGGCGGTGACGGTACTGGGCCTCGCGCTCCTTCCAGTGGGTGAGGACCGGCGAGGCGATGAAGATCGACGAATAGGCGCCCGACGCCACGCCGATCAGCAGGGCAAACGCGAAATCGGTCAGCTCAGTCGAGCCGGGGACCCCACCGAACAGGAGCAGGGCGATGATCGGCATCAGCGTGCAGGCCGTCGTAGCGATCGACCGCGTGAGCACCTCGGACATTGATCGGTTGACGATCTGCGAGAACGCGGCGCGTGGCATCCGCGGGATGTTCTCCCGCACCCGGTCGAACACGATGATCGTGTCGTACATCGAGTAGCCGAGGATGGTCAGCAGCGCGGCCACCGTGGCGGTCGTCACCTGGCGACCGGTCAGGGCGTACACACCGCTGGTGATCAGAAGGTCGTGGGCCAGCGCGATCATCACCGGGATCGAGAACTTCCACTCGAAGCGCAGCGCGACATACGCCGCAATCACCAGCAGCGACGCGATGATCGCGACCACCGCGCTGTTGGCCACGCTCTTCCCGAATGTCGGTCCGACCGAGGTGTAATCGAACGCCTTGCCGTTGTTGGCGATCCCGAAGCGGCTCTGGAGCGCGCGCTGGATCCTTGCCCGCCCGCCCGCGGGCAGTTGCTTGAACGAGATCTGGTAGCCGTTGCGACCGAGCGACTTGTCGCCGGTGATCCTCTGCACGGTGGAGCTCGACACGCCGATCGAGTTCATCGCCGAGGAGACCTGCTGCTGGCTGGCGGCGTGCTCGAGCCCGACCGTGACGCGCGTGCCCGACGTGAAGTCGATACCGAGGTTGAGACCCCGACCGCCGATGGCGAGCGCGCCCACCAGCAGGATCACGCCTGACATCGAGAAGAAGTACCTCGAGGCGCCCATGAAGTCGAAGCGCCACGTCCGCTTCTCGCCCCCGGCCCCGAGGGCGGAGGGACTGTGGATGATGCGCGAGCTTCCCATCGTGGTCAGGATCGCCTGCGTGGCCATCACGGCCGTGAACAGCGAGACGAAGGTGCCGATGCCCAGCGTGAAGGCGAACCCCTGGACGTCGGAGGTGGCGAGCACGAACAGGATGAACGCGGTCATGATCGTGACCACGTTCGCGTCGATGATCGCGGTCAGGCCCTTCTTGTAACCGGTGACGATGCCTTGTCGGATCGAGCGACCGCCGCGGATCTCCTCCTTGACGCGCTCGAAGATCACCACGTTGGCGTCGGCGGCCACGCCGATGGTCAGGATCAGACCCGCGATGCCCGGCAGGGTCAGCGTGATCGGGATCAGCTTGATCAGCGCGTAGAAGTACAGGCCGTACACGGCCAGTCCGGCGACCGCGATCACGCCGAGCACGCGGTAGTAGGCGATCAAGAACACCGCGACGACGAGCAGCCCGACCATGCCCGCGACCAGACCGGAGTGCAGTGCCTGCTTGCCCAGGGTGGCGGAAACCTGAGACTCCGAGATCAGCTTGAGGTTGATCGGCAGCGCGCCCAGCCGCAGCTCGTTGGCCAGATCCTGCGCCGAGGTGATCGAGAAGCTGCCGCTGATGTCGGCGCCGTTGTCGCCGTTGATCCCGTCCGGGTACTGCTTGTAGTCGATGTAGGGAACCGTGATCAGCTGGTTGTCCAGTGCAACAGCGAAGTGCTGGTTCAGCGACTGGCCGAGGCCGCTGACCAGGCTTCCGCGCCGGGCGATCGCGGCGGTCACGTCCTGGAAGGCCTTCTTGCCCTTTCCGCTGAAGCCGAACGTGACGTCCGGAGCGCCCGTGTTGGGATCGGTGCTCTGCTGCGGGTTCGTGATGTCGTTGCCGCGGAGCGCGATGTTGTCCTTCAGCACGTAGAACTGCGCGTTTTGAGAGCCGATCGGGGTCGGGTGGGCAAAGTTGGCCGGGATCGCCTGGAGGACCACCCAGCCACGCGGGACGGTGATGATCTGCCCCTGTGAGGCGCTGACGCCGTTCGGCAGCCCCGAGCGGAGATCGCTCAGGTTGTCGTCAGGCCCTGAGAGCAGGCAGTGCTGCCCGACGACCGGCACCGTGCCCTGAGCGCGAGCCGCCGCCGCGCACGCCGCGCTGCCAGGCGCTCCGAACATCCAGTACTGCGGACCGGTGCGCGAGTTCGCGGAGCTCGACCAGCCCTGCTGCTTGGAGGCGAGCTGCACCGCCTGGTAGAGCCCCATGCTACCGGCGCCGGGATCCCCGGGGGCCAGAGCGGTCCCCGACCCCTGGCTGATCGTGGTCGCGGACTGATCCTGGGCCTGGAGCTGGCTGGCGACGGTCTTGCCATTCGGCGTCAGCGCGTTCGCCTCCCAGTCGTAGAACGCGAGCTGCGCGGTGGTGCCGACCTCTCGCTCCGCTCGGGCCGTGTCGCTCACGTTCGGCAACCCGACCGTGATCAGGTTGTTCCCGGTGGTCTGGATCTCGGGCTCGGCCACGCCCAGCTGATCGACCCGGCTGCGCATGATGTCCACCGCTCGCTGGAGCGCGTCGGGCGTCACCTTCGGCGTCTGCGCGCTCGGCTGGCCCTGGTAGACGAGCTCCACCCCGCCCTTGAGGTCGAGCCCGAGCACGGTCTTCTTGGCCTTGGTGGCGCCCGGGATCCCGGCGATCACGACCAGCGACCCGAGGATCAGCCCCACAACCAGGAGCAGAATGAACCCATTGCGCTGACGATCGGTCATCGCTTGTGCTGGATGCTAGAGGTACGGGACAGCGGTGTGGCGGTGAGTCGGATCGGCTCTCACCGATGATTGGTGGGCGTGAGCACGACCAGGACACCGCCGTCCTCGTCGTCGTAGGCGGGAAAGATGTCCGCCACGGCGCGGGCGGGGAGATCGTGCTCGGCGTTGACCTCGACCGGCTTGCCCTGGACACGAACCTCCCATTCCAGCGCGGTGCGGACGTGATCGGTGCCATCGTCGAAGCGCAGCCCGAGGACATCGTTGACCGGACGCCCGATCACCTGCTCGGTCTTCAGCCCGGTCAGCTCGAACGAGCCTCGCCCGCAGTCGATGATCCGGCCGCCCGAGTCGCACGCGAAGAATGCCGCGTTGGGCGCCGGGTAGTAGTCGTCGAGCAGCTCGAACAGGTAGGCGAAGCCGCACTTCTCGCAGCCCCGCGCCTCGCGCCGGAAGCCGGCGTTGCGGTCGATACCCATCGACCGGTTGCCGCAGTGCGGACAGATGAAGTAATGCTCGTGACTCATGCGCCGTGTGACGCCGGGCTCGTCAGCCCTGGAGGCTCGGAGATGAGAGCCCTCACGACGGAGCCGGCGCCCTGAGGATAGCCGCCGGCGCTCCATCGACCGTCTTGCTCTTCATGAACACTTAAAGGAGCGATAGCCGGTCCCCCGGCGGACTTAAGCGGTTCCCGGCGGACTTTAAAGGAGCGATAGTCGGTCCCGGCTCCGGCGGACTTAAAGGAGCGATAGTCGGTCCCGGCGGACTTAAGCGGTCCCGGCGGACTTAAAGGAGCGATAGCGGTCCCGGCGGTTCCAGGCCCAGGTGCGCGAAGGCATGGCGGGTCGCGGCACGGCCGCGCGGGGTGCGCTCGATCAGCCCGCGCTGCAGCAAATACGGCTCGTAGACATCCTCGATCGTGTCCTGCTCCTCGCCGACGGCGACGGCCAGGGTCGAGAGGCCTACCGGACCGCCGCCGAACTTCTCGCAGATCGCGCGCAGGATTTCCCGGTCGAGACGGTCCAGCCCGGCGTGGTCGACCTGGAGCAGGTCGAGCGCCTGGCTCGCCACCACGCCGGTGACGACACCCGTGCCGCGCACCTCCGCGTAGTCGCGCACGCGCTTGAGCAGCCGATTCGCCACCCGCGGGGTGCCCCGGCTGCGCTCGGCGATGGCCCGGGCGCCGGCGTCCTCGATCTCGACCTCGAGCAGCCGGGCCGAACGGCGGACGATCGTGGCGAGATCCGCGAGGCCGTAGTGCTCGAGGCGATGCTGGATTCCGAAGCGGTCGCGCAAGGGGGTGGTGATCAGCCCGGCTCGCGTGGTTGCCCCGATCAGCGTGAACGGCGGCAGCGGGAGGGTGACCACCCGCGCGCCGGCCCCCTGCCCCACGGTGATCGGGAGGATTCCGTCCTCCATGGCCGGATAGAAGGTCTCCTCGAGAGCGCGCGGCAGGCGGTGGATCTCGTCCACGAAGAACACCGCCCGCGGCTCGAGCGCGGTGAGGAAGGCGGCGACGTCGCCCTTGCGCTCGAGCGCCGGGCCCGCCGTCTGGACGAACGGAACCTCCAGTTGGGCGGCCACGATCTGGGCCAGCGAGGTCTTGCCCAGCCCGGGCGGGCCGGCCAGCAGGACGTGGTCGAGCGCCTCGCCGCGGCTGGCCGCGGCCGCGATCGAGACCGTCAGCTGGTCCTTGATCGCCTCCTGGCCGATGAAGTCCTCGAGCCGGCGAGGGCGCAGCGAGCGGTCGAAATCCTCGTCGGGCAGCGCTTCGGGAGCCTGAATCCGAGGCGGGCGGTCGTCCCGGATCTCGCGCACCGGGCTCACCGAGGCGGCCTCCACGCGACGGTCATCGGCGAGCCATCCTCAGCGCGTGGGCGATCAGATCCTCGGGCCGCTCGCCCTCGGCGCCGTCGAGGAGCTCGTCGACCTCGACCGGGCTGTAGCCGAGCCCGAGCAGCCCGTCGCGGGCAAGCGTGCGTGGATCGCCGGGGGCGCCGGCGCCGGCCGGGATGGTCGCGAGCGCGACCGGCGCGGTGGCGCCCACCTTCTCGCGCAGCTCGACGATGATCCGCTCGGCGGTCCGCTTGCCGACGCCGGGGGCGGCCTGTAGCCGGGCGGTATCGCCGGCCGCCAAGGCCTTGAGCAGCTCGCGCGGGGGACCGCCCGACAGCACGGCCAGCGCGACCTTGGGCCCGACCGACTGCACCGAGATCAGCATCAGGAACAGCTCGCGCTCCTCCTCGGTGGCGAATCCATACAGCTGCAGGGCGTCGTCGCGGACGACCATGTGGCTGTGCAGGAGCACCTGGTTGCCGACCGCCGGCACGTGCCTGAGCGTCTCGGCCGACACGGACAGCCGATAGCCGACCCCGCCGCAGTCGACCACCACGTGGTCGCCGCGGCGAACCGCCACGGCGCCGGAGACCAGGGCGATCACGCCGCAGCCCCCGCGCCGGAGCGCGGCCCGGACCGCGTCCGCGTTCCCACCAGCGCCCGATCCAGCGGCGCGCGATTGAGGTCGCAGATCGCCACCGCCAGCGCATCGGCGGCGTGGTCGGGCGAGGGCGGCCCGGACAACGCGAGCAGTCGTGCGACCATCCGCCCGACCTGTTCCTTGCCGGCGCGTCCGTGCCCGCAAACGGCGTCCTTGACCTGCTGCGGCGTGTAGGAGCGCGAGGGAACGCCGCGCTCGCCGGCGGCGAGCAGCACCACCCCCCTCGCCTGGCCGACGGCGAACGCCGTCCGCGCGTTGGCCCCGAAATAGAGCTCCTCGATGGCGACCGCGGCCGGGCGGTAGCGGTCCAGCAGATTCCCCACGTGGGCGTGGATCTCGGCCAGCCGGCGCTCGGGCGGGGTGCCGGCCCGGGTTTCGATCACGCCGGCGGCCAGCGTCCGCAGCCGTGAGCCGGCGCTCTCCACCACGCCGTAGCCGGTGCTCGCGGTGCCTGGGTCGATGCCGAGGACGATCATGCGAACACCATTCTGCGTAGCGGCCCGGACGCCTCCTCGGGCAGACGGACGATGCCGCGAGAGAACGTGGCGCGAGCTATGAACCGACGCAGCGCTGATCCGCGCCCGGCTTGGTCATCCGGTAGACGCGCCACGCGCCGACCGTGGCCAGCAGCCGCCGCTGGGTCAGATGCGGATTGATCGGCGCCGCGACGCCGTCGATCGTGTCGTGCGGCCCGACGAACATCACGCCCTGGTGTCGCATCGAGGTCCCCACCCGGCCGAGGGTCACGTGAAGCTGCCAGGCCAGCGCGGTCTGCACGCCGTGGTTGACCGCGGCGAAGCTCGACTTGCAGGGGAACACGGCGCCGTGGCCGCCGACAGCGGCGACGGCGGCCTTCATCTGATCGAGCCGTGTGACCGCCTGCCCCGCGATCCGATCCTGCCGGCGGGCCTCGTTCAACCGCCCGGCGGTGAACGGAAGCGTCAAGGCGACCAGCGCCACGACCACGCCCGCGGCCAAGGCGACTCGAACCGAACCGGACGAGCGCGCGGCCATGGCACCAGAAGCCAGCTCGGCCAGCCGGATGATGCCCACCCCGGCCAGCACGCAGGTCACGCCGGCCGCCGGCAGATAGAACCGCTCCAGCCCCGGATAGCCGTCGAGGGTCATTCCCACCACCACCACCCACCAGACGACCACGCCGGCGCCAAGCGCCAAGACCAACCGGTCACGCGGCTGCCGGAACCACGCCACGATCACCGCCACCGCTCCCAACACGAGCACCGGGATCGTCTGCACGTCGAGTCCCCGCCCAAGCACGGTGAAGAAGGGATGCCGGCCGAGCGCGCCGTTGTACTCCGCGGCGTGCTGCGCGGCCAGGAACGGCTGACCCGAGCCCACCCACGGCGGGACGAACCAGAAGAACGGAAGCGACAGCAACCCCAACACAACGAGCACGCGCAGCCGGGGGTGCCGCCACCAGAGCCAGGCGCCGTAGACGATCAGGAACGGCCACGACTCCGGCCGGATCAGCCCGGTAGCCACGCCGAGGACGAACGCCCACCCATACCGTCGTTCCAGATGGCGGTCGATCGCCCACAACGTGCAGGCGATCAGCATCGGCTCGCTCGTCCCCCGGAACATCTCGTAGAACCACTCCTGGGTGACCACCAGGCCCAGGGCGCCCAGCACTCCCGCCGTCACGGCCGCCCATCGAGGCGTACCCACCAGGCGCGATCCCAGCCGGTACGCCGCCACCAGTCCCAGCAGCCCTCCGGCCCGGGCGGTGATCACCCACAGCGTCGGCGCCGACGTACTCCCGAACAGGGCGAACACCGTTGTGAAGAACCACGGCAGCGGCTTCCACGACGGGCCGCCGCTGATCGCGAAGCTCAGATGGGGATCGACGACTTCCCGGCCCCACGAGATCCAGGCCCAGGGGTCGTAGCTGGGCACGGTGGGAAGCACCGCGGCCGACAGAGCCGCCAGCAACACGCAAACCACGGTGGCGCTGACGAACGGATAGCGCTGCCCCCACGACCGAACGTCGCCCCGTCCCGACTCGGCAGACGCACGTGCGGGCGACTCCGAAGCAGGAGCGGGTGTCTGGGTGACACTCACCGCTTGAACGGATCCGAGAAGCGGCAGCGCAGCAGCGTGCCGAGCACCCGAAAGCCGTCCACCGCGGTCAGCTTCTTGCCCTCGTCGGTGGCGCGCGCGCGGTAGTGGACGGGCACCTCGAAGATCCGTTCGCCGCGCTGCACGAGGCGCGCGGTGATCTCGGGTTCGATCGCGAAGCCGGGCGAGCGGAGCGACAGGCTGCGGAAGACGTCGGTCCGGATCATCTTGTGGCAGGTCATGATGTCGTGCAGGTACACGTTGAACAGGACGTTGCAGGCGAACGTCACGCCCTTGTTCCCGAGCACGAACAGGAACGAGTGGCTTGTGTACCCGTCGAATGCTCGCACGCCGAAGCACGCGTTGGTGCGCCCGTCCAGGAGCGGCGGCATGAGCAGCCCGAGGTCGGTCGGGTCGTACTCGAGGTCGGCGTCGAAGATCGCTGCGAACTCGCCGCGCGCCTCCCCCAGCGCCGTCTGGATCGCCGCGCCTTTCCCGCGGTTCTCGGGATGCTCCAACAGCCGCACCCGATCGTTCCAGTTCCCGCCCCGCAGGATCTCGCGGGTGCCGTCGGTCGAGCCGTCATCGACCACGATCAGCTCGAAGTCGGTCGGCAGCGGCGTGTCGAGCACCTCCGCGATCGCGCGCTCGACGCGCTCGCGCTCGTTGTAGACGGGCATCAGGATCGAGAGCATGTGACGGTCCGGGGTAAGTGAGCGGGCCCACCAGCGACACCGACACGCGCCGGCCGGAACGGGACCCACGAGGACGCTCGATGCTAGCCGATCGACCGGACCGTGCACTGCTCGCGCCCGCAACGTCGCGAACCCTTGCGCGACCTGGCCCCGTCGATTTGCGCAACCATCCCCGCCGTGGACTTCGCCGCGGCCGGCTTGCTCGACGGACTCGAGGGCGAGGATCGCGCTGCCCGCGAGCGGCTCTTGAACCGTCTGGCCGACGAGGGCTTCACGCTCGACGAGCTCGAGGAGGGGGTCAAGGAGGACCGCTTGCCGCTGCTGCTGGTCGAGCGCGTGCTGGGCGGTCGCCACACGGCCAACGAGCTCGAGCAGCAAAGCGGGCTCACGGCCGCCCAGATGCTCCGGATGCGGCGCCTGCTCGGCCTACCCGAGGCCGGGCCGGACGACCGCGTGTTCGGGGAGGAGGAGGTCAAGGCGGCCGAGTCGACGCGGATGTTCCTCGACGTCGGGCTCGGCGAGGAGGCGATCGCCGAGATCACCCGCGTGCTCGGCGAGGGCATGGCGCGACTCGCCGCCACCACCGCCGCCGCCTTCGTCGATGCGTTCCTGAACGCCGGCGACGCCGAGGACGAGGTCGCGCAGCGCTTCGCTTCGGTGGCCGAGCAGCTGGTCCCGGCCATCGACCCGGTGCTGTGCGCGGCCTACAAGCAGCACCTGGCCGAGTCAGTCAGGCGCGGGGTCCTGAGCCGGGCCGAGCGCGAAGCGGGCGAAGCGGGCCGCGCCCAGGAGCTCACCGTGTGCTTCGTGGACATGGTCGGGTTCACGCGCCTGGGCGCCCAGATCGAGCCGCAGGAGCTCGGCAGCGTGGCCAGCAAGCTGGCCGAGTTGGCCAACGATGTGACCGAGCCGCCGGTCCGCCTGGTCAAGACGATCGGCGATGCTGCGATGTTCGTCAGCCCCGACCCAGGCCCGCTCGTCTCAACCGCCTTGTCGCTGCTGGAGGCCGTCCAGGCGGCCGACCTCCCGAGCCTGCGGGCCGGGGTGGCCTGCGGGACAGCGTTGCAGCGCGCCGGCGACTTCTACGGCCACGCCGTCAACCTGGCCAGCCGGGTGACCGGCGCGGCGCGCCCCGGCAGCGTGCTGTGCACCCAGGAGGTACGCGACGCCGCCCCCGGGGAGTTCGACTGGTCGTTCGCCCGCAAGCACAAGCTGAAGGGCATGTCCGAGACGGTCCCGCTGTACCGCGCGCGGCGCCGGGCGGCCGACCCCGAGGACGCGAAGAGCTCCGAGGACGCGAAGAACGCCGAGGACGCGAAAAACGCCAAGGACGCGAAAAACGCCAAGGACGCGAAAAACGCAAAGAAGCCCGGGAAGCCGAAGACGAAGAGGGCCGAGGAGCCTAGGAAGCAACCGAAAGCAGATCGACGACGAACACGAGCGGCGAGTTAGGCGGGATCGTCGGCGGCCGCCCGCTCTTCCCGTAGGCCAGGCTGGCCGGGATGATCAGCTCCCGCCGGCCCCCCACTTTCATCCCGGGGATTCCCTGCACCCAGCCCTGGATCACGCCGCCCGTGGTCAGGGGGAAGGTGGCCGGCTGGCCGGTCTTCCAAGAGGAGTCGAACTCCTTGCCGTTCTTGTACAGATCGCCCACGTAGTTCACGGTGACGGTCTGGCCCGGCTTGACCGTCTGGCCGGTCCCCACCACAAGGTCCTTGGTGACCAGCTTGGTCGGCGCCGGCCCCTTGGGCACCGTGACCACCGGCTTCTTGGCCAGCGCCGGCGGCGGCTTGGGCGTGGTCGGCACCGAGACCTGGGTGGCCCCGGTCGACGGCGCCAGCACCACGCCGGGCGCCTTGGAGGACCCGCCGCAGCCGGCGGCCACCAACGCGACCAGCGCAGGCAGGGACGTGAGCAAATTCCGATTTCGCATGCGAGCCCGAGGCTAGCGACTGGACGTCAAGACGGCGTTACTGGGCATTGTCGGCGGCGCCTGACGGCGGCGCGTTACTGCGCGACGCGCTCGAGCACGGCGCTGTCGACGTCGAAGTTGGCGTGCACCGCCCCCACGTCGTCGGACTCCTCGAGCGCGTCGATCAGCTTCATCAGCTTCGCCGCGTCTGACTCGTCCACCGGCACCCGGGCCCGCGGGCGCTGGGTGAGGTCGGCGCTCTCCATCTCGACGCCGGCCTGGGCGAGCGCCTCGCGCGCTGCCGTCAGGTCGGACGGCTCGGTGATCACCTCGAACACGTCCTCGTCGAGCGCGATGTCCTCCGCGCCGGCGTCGATCGCCGGCATCAGGTCATCCTCGCCGTAACGGTTGGCGTCGACCACGATCACGCCGCGCTTGTCGAACAGGTAGGAGACCGAGCCCGGCTCGCCCAGGTTGCCGCCGTGCTTGCCCAGCAGGTGCCGGAGCTCGGCGCCGGTCCGGTTGCGGTTGTCGGTCAGCGCCTCGATCAGCAGCGCCACGCCACCGGGACCGTAGCCCTCGTAGAGCACGGTCTCGATCTGGTCCATGTCGGCGCCCTCGCCGGTTCCCTTGGCGATCGCGCGCTCGATATTGTCCTTGGGCATCGAGGCGTCGCGGGCCTTCTGGATGGCCAGCGCCAGCGCCGAGTTGCCCTCGGGATCGCCGCCGCCCTCACGCGCGGCGATCGAGATCGCACGCGCCAGCTTGGTGAAGTGCTGACCGCGCCGCGCGTCGACGACGGCCTTCTTGTGCTTGATCGAATGCCATTTGGAGTGACCGGACATGTCGTTTCAGTTTAGGGCGGCCTCGCCGGGAAATCCGGCTCAACACCGCACACAGCGCACACCGTACTGCGCCGGATTTCCTAAGGGAATTCGGCTCCACCGCGCGACTCAAGGCGTGATCTCACGAAAGCCGAATTCCCCTCGCTCGGCGTCAGCAGGACGAGTCGAGGCGGGTGGGTGGGTCCTAGTGGACCCGTCCGTAAGTCCTGCGGCATTCGAGCGGCCCCTGGCGGCGCTGCGCTTTGTCCTCGGAGTCTCGTGTAGCGCTGCTACACGTCGACTCCTGCGTCCTCGCGCAGCATCCGCCAGTGACCACTCTCGGTGCCACACGACTTACGGTCGAGCCGACTAGATCCGAGGCCGGATGCCGAGCGGGCCGAGCCGAGACCGCCAGGGGGAGCCTCATCCGGCTGAATCGCTCTGCCGCCACAGCTTCCAAGGGGCTTTCCCCGACGCCCACACCTCCTCCAGCGACATCCAGTCCTTGTAGGTGTCCATGCACTGCCAGAACCCCTCGTGGCGGAAGGCCTGCAACCGGCCGTCCGCGGCGAGGCGCTCGAGCGGCTCGCGTTCGAGCACGCTGTCCGGCTCGAGCACCTCGAGCGCCGCACGCTCGAAGCAGAAGAATCCGGCGTTCACCCAGAGCTCGCTCCGGGGCTTCTCGGTGAAGCCGCGCACGGACCCGTCGCCATCCAGCCGCGCTACGCCGAACGGCAGCCGGGGCTGCACCACGGCCATGGTGGCGGCCTGACCGTGTTCGCGGTGATAGTCGATCAACCGCGTCAGGTCGATGTCGGCGACGCCATCGGCGTAGGCCAGGCAGAAGCGCTCCTCCTCGAGTGCCGGCGCGGCCGCGCGCAGGCGCTCCCCGGTGGGCGTGTCGATGCCGGTGTCAAGGCAGCCGATCGAGACGCCGGCCGGCCAACCCTCGGCTGAGACGAATGCCTCCACCTGCTCGCCCCGGTAGCCGGTGAGCAGCAGAAAGCGCCGGAAGGCGTGGGCGAGGTACATGCTGATCACGTGCCAGAGGATCGGCCGACCCCCCACGTCGATCAGCGGCTTGGGCTTCTCGCCGGAGTGTTCCTGGATCCGGGTGCCGCGCCCGCCGCACAGGATCACCACGGTCGGCGGGGTCGAGAGCACGGACGCGGATTATTCCGGGATAGGATCCACGACGATGAGCGTCGCCAATCCGGAGATCTTCAAGGCCTACGACATTCGCGGGCTGTACGGTTCGGACATCGACGCGGGGCTGGCCGAGCAGATCGGCCGCGCCTTCGCGCGGGTCATCGGCGATCTCGGAGGCAAACCGACCGGCGAGCTGCGACTCGGACTGGGCCGGGACATGCGCCTGACCGCGCCGGAGCTTGCGCAGGCGTACTGCCGGGGGATGTGCGCCGAAGGGGCGACGGTGCTCGACGCCGGCGAGGTCGGCACCGAGATGCTCTATTACCTGGTCGGCTCGAGAGACCTCGACGGCGGGCTGATGTGCACCGCCTCGCACAACCCGCAGCGTTACACGGGCGCCAAGCTGGTCAAGCGCGGGGCGATCGCGCTGTCCGGAGACGCGGGAATCGGGGACATCAAGGCAAAGATCGAGGAGGGCCTCCCCGACCCGGCTGGCGGCGGCCACGCCGAGCGGGTCCCGGTCTACGAGGAGTTCCAGGAGAACGCTCTCAAGTTCATCGATCGCGACGCGGTCAAGCCGATGCGGGTGGTGGTGGACGGCGGCAACGGCATGGCCGGACCGATGGTCGGCCCGCTCCTGCACCGACTCGGCCTCGACCTGGTCGAGACCTACTTCGAACCCGACGGACGCTTCCCCGACCACGAGCCCAACCCGCTGCTGCCCGAGAACCGCGAGTTCATCATGCGCGAGGTCGTACGCCAGAAGGCCGAGCTGGGCATCGCCTGGGACGGGGACGCCGACCGGTGCTTCTTCATCGACGACCAGGGCGCGTTCGTCGACGGCGACTTCCTGACCGCGCTGCTCGCTGAGTCGATGTTCGAGAAGAACCCCGGCGCGAGCGTCCTCTACGACGTCCGCGCGAGCTGGGCGGTCAAGGACGTGGCCGAGAAGGCCGGCGGCCGGGCGCTGATGAACCGGGTGGGGCACGCCTTCTTCAAGACGCGGATGCGCGAGGAGCGAGCGGTGTTCGGCGGCGAGGTGTCCGGCCACTACTACTTCCACGAGTTTTACTGCGCGGACTCGGGGACGATCCCGGCCCTACTCGTACTCGAGCTGCTCTCCAACCGCGGCAAGCGCATGTCGGAGCTGCTCGACCCCTTCCGGTCGCATTACTTCATCTCCGGCGAGATCAACTCCGAGGTCTCCAATGGCGAGGGGAAGATGGAGGAGCTGGCGTCGAAGTACGAAGACGGCCACCAGTACCACCTGGACGGCCTCTCGGTCGAGTACGACGACTGGCACTTCAACGTCCGCCCCTCCAACACCGAGCCGCTGCTGCGCCTGTGCCTCGAGTCGCTGCGCTCGCGCGAGGACATGGAGCGCAGACGTGACGAAGTACTCGCCGTGATCCGTTCGTGACCACGCGGAACCGCCGCGCCACCAGCGCCGAGGACGCGCTGGCCCTGGCGCAGCGGGCGGGCATCCACCTGATCGCGCTTCCCACGCCGTTCCTCGTCGGGCGGGTCAACTGCTACCTGATCGAGGACGAGCCGCTCACGCTGATCGACACCGGCCCCAACTCGGGCAAGTCGCTGGACGACCTCGAACGCGCGCTGGTCGCCCACGGACGCCGGATCGAGGAACTCGAGCTGATCGTGCTCACCCACCAGCACATGGATCACCTCGGCCTGCTCGAGATCCTCGCCCGCCGCTCGGGGGCCGAGGTGGCCGCGCTCGAGGAGCTCGGGCCTTACCTGGCGGACTTCCCGCGCAGCGCCGCGGCCGACGACGAGTTCGCCCAGGCGGTCATGCGCCGGCACGGGGTGCCCGACGATCTGGCCACCGTCCTCGGCTCGCTCGCCGCGGCGTACCGCGCCTTTGGCTCGAGCGGCCGGGTGACCCACCCACTGCGCGACGGCGAGGAGCTGAAGCTGCGCGACCGAACGCTGCGGATCTTCCACCGCCCCGGTCACAGCCCGTCGGACACGCTCCTGTGGGACGCGGAGCGGGAGATCCTCATCGCGGGCGACCACCTGCTGGCTCACATCTCGTCCAACCCGCTGGTCTCGCGCCCGCTGGCGGGGCCTTCGGAGCCGCGCCCCCGCGCCCTGCTGCAGTACATCGAGTCGATGCGGGCGACCCGCGAGCTCCCGGCGCGCCTTGTCCTGGGGGGCCACGGCGACCCGATCCTCGACCACGCCGAGCTCGTCGACGAGCGACTGCGCATGCACCGCCGACGGGCGGCGCGGGTGCTGCAGATGCTCGACGGCGAGCCGCTCAGCGCGTACGAGATCGCGCTGCGCATGTGGGGGAACGTGGCGGTCACCCAGGCCTACCTGACGCTCTCCGAGGTGCTCGGGCACCTCGATCTGCTGGTCGAGTCGGGCCAGGCGATCGAGCGCGAGGCGGACGGCACCGCTCGGTTCGAGGCGGTCGGCGTGTAATCAATCGGACAGCAATCGGGCGACGCGGCTACGGGTTCGGGTCGAAGCTGCCGATTAGCAGGGAGCATGGCCGGGGACCACCACAGCGCCCGCATGCCAGGTGCGAACGACCGAGAGCCAGCCCCTCCGGGAACGGACGCAGCCGGCCATTCCGAGCTGCTCGAGCTCGTTCCGGCCATCGTCTATATCGCCGACGCGGGCCAGACGGGGCGTTGGCACTACGTCAGCCCGCAGATCGAGCAGATCCTGGGGTACGACCCGGCGGCCTGGTGCGCCGACCCTGAGCTGTGGCGCGACCGGCTGCACGAGGACGATCGCGTGTGGGTGCTGGAGCGCGAGGCCCGCATGGCGACCGCCGAGCCGCACGGCGCAGCCATCGAGTACCGGATGCGCCACCGCGACGGACGAGTGGTGTGGATCCGCGACGACGCCGTGATGACTCGCGGGCACGACGGCATCTTCCGCTGGCACGGCGTTCTCTCGGACATCAGCGACCGAAAGAAGGTCGAGGCCGAGCTCGAGCGCCGAGCCGCCCAGCAGGCGGCGGTCGCGCTGCTCGGCGAGCACGCGCTCGAGGGAACCAACACGGCCGAGCTCATGCAGGAGGCCGTGACGAGTGCAGCGGAGCTCCTCGGTGTTGAGATTTCCGCCGTGTGGGAGGTCCTGCCCCCGGAGAGCGCGCTGGTGCTGAGGGCAGGCATCGGCTGGCCCGAATCCGCCTTCGGAACCCTCCGCTACCCCGCCGGAGAGGGCTCACAGGCCGGCTACACGCTGCTCACGGGCGCCCCGGTGGTGGTCGAGGACTGGGACGCCGAGACCCGCTTCGAGCAGCCGGACTTCGGCGGCCGGCGGACCGGCGCCGGGCTGTCGGTCAAGATCGAGGGCCGCTCGCGCGGGCCGTTCGGCGTGCTCGTGGTCCAGTCGATGCCCAACCGGAGCTTCGCCCCCGGCGACGTCGACTTCCTCCAGGCCCTGGCGAACGTGCTGGCCGATGCGCTGGAGCGCCAGGCGATCGAGGACGCGATCCGCGAGCAGGCCGTGCACGACCCGCTGACCGGCCTACCCAACCGGGTGCTGTTCGTCGACCGGCTCGAGCACGCGCTGGCCCGGCTCGGGCGCCAACAGTCCCTCTGCGCGATCCTGTTCCTCGATCTCGACCACTTCAAGCTGGTCAACGACAGCCTCGGCCATCACGTGGGCGACGAGCTCCTGACCGCCGCCGCCCCACGGCTCAAGCAGGCCCTGCGCGCCAGCGACACGGTCGCCCGGTTCGGCGGCGACGAGTTCGGGATCCTGCTCGAGGACATCGCCTCCGAGCACGACGCGATCGAGACCGCCGAGCGGATCGCGGCGATCTTCGCCCGGCCGTTCGTGCTGTCGGGCTCGGAGCACTTCGTGACGACGAGCATCGGCATCGCGCTGGCCCGCGGAGGCGAGCAGGCCGACGAGTTGATCCGTGACGCCGATGCGGCCATGTACCGGGCCAAGGACCGGGGCCGCGCCCGTTACGAGGTGTTCGACGAAGGCATGCGGGGACGCGCGATCGAGCGCCTGCGGGTCGAGAACGACCTACGCCGGGCGCTTGAGCGGGACGAGCTGCGCCTGGAGTACCAGCCCGTCGTGTCGCTGAGGAACTTCTCGATCGTCGGCGTTGAGGCGCTGCTGCGCTGGCGCCATCCAGAGCGGGGCGAGATCCCCCCGTCGGAGTTCATCCCGATCGCCGAGGAGAACGGCCTGATCGAGCCGATCGGCCGGTGGGTGCTCGAGCAGGCTTGCCGCCAGGCGGCTGAGTGGTACCAGGCGCGTCCCGACGCCGCTCCACTCACGATGTCCGTGAACCTGTCGGCCGTTCAGGTGACGCGCCGCTCGCTGCACGACACCGTCGCCGCGGTACTGCGCAGCACCGGGTTGGACCCGGGCTGCCTGAGCCTGGAGATCACCGAAACCGTGATGGTGCGCGACGCCGAGGGGCTCGGCGAGGTGCTCCAGGCGCTCAAGGCCCTGGGCGTGCGGCTCGTGCTCGACGACTTCGGAACCGGCTACTCGTCGCTCAGCTATCTGACCCGGCTGCCGCTCGACGTGCTCAAAGTCGATCGCTCGTTCGTCGACGGGCTCGGCACGGAGCCCCGCGACACCGCGATCACAGAGGCGATCATCGCGATGTCGCGCGCGCTGTCGATGGACGTCGTGGCCGAGGGGGTCGAGAGCTCCGATCACGTCCGCGAGCTGATCCGGCTGGGCTGCGGGCTGGCCCAGGGCTTCCACTTCTCCCGCGCGCTGCCCCCCGAGGAGATCACCCGCGCGCTCGAGCACGGGCCGCAATGGCTGGTCGAGCGCTCCTGAGGGTCCGTGACGGAATAAGTCCCGGACCCCAAAGGGCGCGTAGGAGAATTAGGTGGTGGAATTGGCGAGTGGCTGGGCGTGGCTGACGCCGCCCCCTCGCCACGATCGTACTGGTGGTACGTGAGGGCGAGGGGGTGGCATCAGGCGCGTCCAGACGCCGCCAAAACGCCACATAATTCTTCTACGGGCCCCAAGTCACAAGTCACGGGCCCTAAATCAATAATCAGGGATACGCCGAGGCGCCGGCCCGCAGAGGCGAGACGTTCGCATCCCGGCACTCGTAGGCGCCCTCGGGAATCCTGGTGCGCAGCGTCGCGGTGTCGTTGGGCGGGATCACCTGCAGCCCGTAGGCGGTGGCGCAGCCATTCGATGTCGCCACCCCATGGCCGACGTCGAGACGGAACGACGCGCTCGCCCCCGGGGCGATCACCAGCGCCGTCGCGGGGCCGCTCCCGAAGAAGTCGCGGGTGGTGTGATGTGGGATGGTCGGCAGCGCCGCGCCGCCGCGGTCCAGGAACAGCACGCCCGGATACCCGTAGGTGCGGCAGCTCGTGCCGCTCGTGTTGCGCAGCACGAAGCCGATCTCCCCGTGGCCCATGCCGCCCTGCTGGCCCAGGAACGAGAGCGAGAGGTCGGCGGCCACGCACGGGGGCGTGCCCGAGGTGGTGGCGCTCGTGGTCGTGGTCGTGGTCGTCGTGGTCGTCGTGGAGGTCGTGCCGGTCGACGGCGTCGCGGTCGTTGCGCTGGTCGCCGTGGGCGCCGCCGCGGCCGGGGTGCTTGCGGCGTCGCTCGTGGTCGAGGTCGTCGAGCCGGCGCCGGAGCTCCCGCACGCGGCGAGCAGCACAGCAAGTGGCAGCAGGACCAGGCGCTTCATGGGCATAGTCGTCCTTGGGCATCGCTGGGGGGCGTGCCACTATCCCGGACGGACCATGGACCGTAGCGAGGAGCTCCGACAGATGAAGGGTCGGCCGCGTACGGGCGTCCTCGGCGCGGTCGAGCGGTGGCTGCCGTTCTGGGAGCCGCAGCTCGTGGTCGCCTGCGCGATTGCGCTCCAGCTCTCGCTCTCCGAGCAGGTCACGCCCGGCCCAAACTGGCTGCTGCCAAGCCTCGAAGGCATCCTGCTGATCGGCCTGGTGATCGTCTCACCGCACCCGAACGTGCGGCACTCCCCGCTTCGGCGACACGTGGCGATCGGGATGATCGGCTTCGTCAGCGCCGCCAACATCGTCTCGCTGGTGATGCTCTCCCACCGCCTTCTGATCGGGGGCAGGGAGAACGGCCACGCCCTGATCCTGTCCGGGATCGTGCTGTGGTGCACCAACGTGCTGCTGTTCGGGCTGTGGTACTGGGAAGTGGATCGGGGCGGCCCGGCGGCCCGCATCCGAGGCGACCGGGACTGGCCCGATTTTCTGTTCCCGCAGATGAGCGATCCGCGCTGGGCACCCCCGGATTGGCGACCTCGGCTGATCGACTACCTGTACGTTTCGCTCACGAACGCGACCGCCTTCAGCCCCACCGACACGATGCCGCTGACGCCGGCCGCGAAGTGGATGATGGGTGCACAGTCGGTCGCGTCGCTGGTCACCGTCGGCCTCGTGGTGGCCCGGGCAGTCAACATCCTTGGATCGTGACGAGCGCGCAGCGATCGACCGAGCAGGACGAGGCGCTCGAGCGCTCGATCCGCGAGATCGGCGCCGACCTGGCCTCGGCGTTTCCCTCGGGCGCGCGCCACCCGTTGCGCGCGCTCGACGCTCGTGCCATGGACCTCGCCTCGGGCGACCGGCAGCTGCGGGCCGCCCTCTTCCGGTTCGTCGACGTGACGCCGGCCTGCCGCTCCCTTGACGATCTCGCCCGCCACCTGCGCGAATACCTGCGCGAGGTGCCCGATGCGCCGCCGCCGCTGGCCGCCGCCATGCGAATGGCCGACATCAAGGCCGGCCGGAGCGCCCTGGGCGCCGCCGCCGCAGCGGGGGTGCGCCACATGGCCCACCGGTTCATCGTCGGCGAGACTCCGGCATCGGCCCTCGGCGTGCTGCGCGACCTGTGGAACGACGGCGTGGCCAGCTCGGTCGACCTGCTCGGCGAGGCCACGGTCACCCAGAGCGAGGCCGACCGCTACGCCGCCCGTTGCGATGAGGCGCTGACCGATCTCGCCCGCACGCAGGCGGCGTGGCCGACGCGAGACGCGCTCGAGCGCGACAGCCTCGGCCCCATCCCCCGCGCCAACGTGTCGGTGAAGATCTCGGCGCTCACCCCGCTGCTGCGGCCGGACGCTCCGGAGCGTGGACGCCTCGACGCGGCCGCCCGCCTGCGCCCCCTGCTGCGACACGCGTTCGAGCTCGGGGCCCACATCCACATCGACATGGAGTCGCTCGACTCCCGCGAGGCGGTGCTCGACCTGGTGCTCGAGGTCCTCTCAGAGGAGGAGTTCGCCCGGGGCCCGTCGGCCGGCCTGGTGCTGCAGGCCTACCTCCGCGACTCGCCCGAGCAGCTCGAGCGGGTTCTCGACTGGGCACGGACGTCGATCCGGACGCCACCGCTCACCGTGCGGCTGGTCAAGGGGGCCTACTGGGATCACGAGCTGGTGCAGGCCACCCAGCACGGCTGGCCGGCCCCGGTGTTCGAGGTCAAGGCCGAATGCGATCGCAACTTCGAGGCGCTCACCCGGCGGCTGTTGGACGCCCGTCCGGCGATCCGCGTGGCGGTGGCCTCGCACAACCTGCGCTCGGTGGCCCACGCGATCGCCTACAACCGCCGACTCGGCGCGCAGGATCGGGACCTCGAGCTCCAGGTCCTGCGCGGGCTGGGCGATCAGTTGCAGGACGCGCTGGCCTCCCGCGGCTTCCGCGTGCGCACCTACTGCCCGATCGGCGATCTGGTGGCCGGGATGGCCTATCTGGTCCGCCGCCTGCTCGAGAACACCAGCAACGAGTCGTTCCTGCACGAGCAGGCCCGCGGGGTGCCGATCGAGCAGCTGCTGGCGGCGCCGTAGCGTCAGCCGTCAGCCGACGGTTTCTCCGAGCTCGAGATCGAGCGCGTGGCGGACCGCGGCCCACTGCGACGCGAAGCCCAAGGCTCGGCCGGCCACGCTAGGCGGTTCCCGCCACAGGACGGGCGGGCAGTGGTCGCGACCGGCCCACGGTGAGTCGGCCTTCCCGCGCCCGGCTCAGAAGTGCGGCGTGGTCGAGGGTCGCGAACGCATCGACCATGTCCGGATCGAACTGGCGCCCCCGCTGGGCGAGAATCTCCCCGACCGCTCGGTCAACCGGCCACGCCGGCTTGTAGGGTCGCTCGTGGGTCAGGGCGTCGAACACATCGGCGATCGCCGCGATCCGCCCGGCGACGGGAATCTCCTCTCCCCGCAGCCCGGCCGGATAGCCGCTTGCGTCCCAGCGCTCGTGGTGGGTCAACGCGATCTGCTCGGCAAGCTCCAGAAGCGAGCTGCTGCTCCCCGACAGGATCTCGGTGCCGATCGTGGTGTGCGCCCTCATCTGGGCGAACTCGTGCCCGGTAAGCACGCCGGGCTTGAGCAGGATCGCGTCGGGAATCCCGATCTTGCCGATGTCGTGCAGGGGCGCCGCACGCTCGACCGACTCCGCCTGGCAGTCCTCCAGTCCGAGGGCACGGGCCAGTAGGCCACAGGTCCGGCCAATCCTCCACGCGTGCTCCTGGGTGGCATCGTCGCGATACTCAGCCGCCAGCGCCAGACGAGCCAACACCTCGAGACGCGCCTGCTCGAGTTCGCACGTCCGTTGCGCGACCTCCTGCTCGAGACTGGTGTTCTGCTCACGCAACCGACGATGCAGCTGGTGAACCTCGAGCAGGTTCCGCACCCGGAGGAGCAACTCGGTCGGACTGAACGGCTTGGTCAGAAAATCGCGGGCTCCGGTTTCCAGCGCTCGGCGCTTGATCTCCTCACCGCCGTCGCCGGTCAACACGAGGAACGGCACCCCGGTGCGACCCCCCGCGATCGGAGCCAGGCGTTGCATGAGCTCAAACCCATCCATCCCCGGCATGTGGAGGTCGAGCACAACCAGGTCCGGCTCGGACTGCACAAAGACCCCCGGAACCCGCGAGGGGTCCTTCTCGGTCATCACGTGCCGGCATCCGGCGCGCTCCAGGGTCCGCCGTAGGAACAGCAGGTTCACCTCCTCGTCGTCGACGGCGAGAATCCGCAGCCCCGTCAGGCATTCATCGAGTCTCAGCACGAGTCGGCACCTCTCCCCACCTAGCGAACAAATCCATCCCCCGGTCAAGCTGTGTCAGACACCCAGTCATCGGCACCGACCAGCCGGGCCTATGAGATCGCCAGGCAAACTGCATCGGTTGGGCTCCTCGAAACCGTGCAGGCATACCTCGGGTTTGCCACGGGGACGAGTCGGAACCGCTGCGGGCGGCTCGGCCGCCCGCACGCTCGGCGTCAGGCGCTCGGCTGGCGGCCGGCGAGTCGGTTGGCCAGGCGCACCATGCTTCCGTGCGCTCGCTCGATCTGCGCGGCGACGATGGCAGCGAGAACCTGCATGAAGCGGAGCTCCGGCTCGCCGAGGTCCCCGCGCGGCTGGTTGCTCGCGCAGCACAGCGAACCATGCACGCGCCCGTCGGACAGGGTCACGGGCACGCCGATGTAGGCGCCGATGTTGCGAATGACGGTCATATTGCGCAGGGCCGGCTCCGCGCTCGTGTCGGGCACGATGTTCGGGATCTCGCCCGTGAGCATCCGGGCGCAGTAGGTCTGCTCGACCGGGATCACCGCACCCTCCACGAGGGCGTCGGCGTTGGTCTTGCCGACCATGGCCTCGATCGTCTGTTCCCGCGAATCCACGGTCGCGATGTAGGCGGCGTCCATACCGAGCTGCTCCCGCGCGGAGTTCAGCGCGCGGTCGATGATGTCGCTTTCCCGGGCGAGCTTGATCCGGCGCACCGCCTCGGCGTAGTCGGACGGCAGGCCGGCGTCTGCGCCGGGCGCCCGCCGGAAGCGCTCGGTCAGGCGGGCCAGGTCACCCCGGACCCGCTCCACTCGGGTGGCGACGATGCTCGCCAGGATCTGAATGAAGCGAAGGTCCTCCGGGCCCAGCCCGGCCCGCGGCTCCCGGCTGACGCAGCACAGCGTGCCGTGCACGCGGCCGTCGGACAGTTTCACGGGCACGCCCACGTAGGCGCGGGCCTCGCGTGTGGCGTCCAGGTCGCGGATCGCCGGCTCGGCGCGGGTGTCGGGGACGATGTTGGGAATCTCGCCGTTCAGCATCCGCAGGCAGTAGGTCTGCTCCAGCGGGAAGACCGTGCCCTGGTAGCGCGCGGCGGCGTCCTCGTCGCCCACGATTGCGTGGACGGTCTGGTGACGGCCGTCGATCGTCGTGAGGTAAGACGCATCCATGTGCAGGTGCTGCTGCGCGGCGGCCAGCGCCTGCTCGACCACGTCGCTTTCCCGAGCCGCCTCGAGCTTCTCGATCAGCGCGGCGTACTCCGAGGACACGTGGTCTGTCGCCTCTCGCTCCACGGAGCGATTTAACCAGCACCAGTGGTTCAGATGTGAACGAATTTGTGGCTCAGCCGACCCGTGCAAGAGCTGATGCACGTCCGGCGTTCGGCGCGATATGGGCCATAGTTCCGCCCAGCCATGACGCGCTCAACACGCTGGAGGAAGAGGCTCTCCGGGCTGGTTCTGCTGACGTTGGGCCTGGTCGCGCTGGCCGGCGTCTGCGCACTGGTGATCCGGTTCGCTCCGCCCTGGCTGGTCTCGACCAAGGGCCTGACCGGCGCCGCTCGCCTGAGCGAGCTGAGCCGCGTGCGGGTGGCGCTGCTGGTGATCATCCTGGGCGCGCTGGCCGGCGTGGTGGCGCTGTACCTGCTGCGCAGCTCGACGCACGAGCGGCGCGACGAGAACCGCGAGCGCCTGCTGATCGAGCGCTTCATGCGCGCGGTCGACCAGCTCGGGCATCCCGCGCTCGACGTGCGGCTCGGCGGGATCTACTCGCTCGAGCGACTGGCGCGGGAGTCGTCCGAGAACCACGCCCCGATCGTCGAGATCCTCGCCGCCTACGTACGCGAGCATGCGCCGTGGCCGGCCCGGGCGTCGGGCCGTGCCGGCAACGGCGCGCGCCCCGGCACGGGCGGGCACGCCGCGCGATGCCCGGACGCGTCCTCCGACCGACGTGCAGGCTGCGCTCACCGTCCTTGGCCGTCGCGTGCTCGCGCAGGACACCGACGCACCCATCTCACTCGCCCACACCGCGCTGGCGGGCGCCACCCTGACCGGTGCGCACCTGGAGCGAGCCCTGCTCAGTGGCGCGAACCTGGAGGGCGCAGACCTGTTCAAGGCCAACCTGGCCGCCGCAGATCTGGAGGGGGCAAGCCTGAGAGGCGCGGGGCTGCTGCTGGCCAACCTGAACGACACGGTGCTGTGGGGCGCCAACGTGGAGGGCGCCCGCCTGTACGGCGCCAACCTCGAGGGGGCGGCGCTGAAGGGCGCGAACATGAAGGACGCGGGCCTGACCGGCGCCAACCTGAAGGACGCCGGCCTGCACGGCGCGGTGCTGACCCGCGCCGACCTGACCAGCGCCAACCTGGAAGGCGCCGGCCTGGAGGGCGCGAACCTCGAGGGGGCGAACCTGCAGGGGGCGAACCTCAGAGGGGCCGTGCTGCTCAACGCCCTCTACGACGAGGCGACGATCTGGCCGGGCGGGTTCGACGTGGCCGCCCAGGGCGCGTTGCGGCGGGCCTGGCCGCAGGAGCCGGCACCCTGGGTCACCCAGACCGAGCAGGCCGGCCCTCGTCCGGTCGCCGGCTGGCCCCACGAGGCGCGGGAGACTCACGAGCCTGGAGTCGAGTGGACCCAGCCGCCGGCGCCGGCCTGGTCGCACGAGGCCGAGGGCGCGCCGCAAAGCCAGGAGCCGTGGTCGCCGGCGCCCACGCAGGACCAAGCCGTCCCGCCGGGTCCGGAGCTCTCCCCCCGTCAAACGAAGAGCCGCCGCCCGCCTCGCCCGAGGAGGCCCCGCCGGCCGCCACGGAGGCCGAGATGCCGCCGCCTCCGCCGTGGGGCGGCAGCCCGGCCGATGACCAACCAGAGCGTCCCGGCGAGCAGCCAGCCAGCGAGCAGTAGTTGTCGGCCCCGTATTTGCGGGGGCGGCCGCTGGCGCCTGTTAACGTCGCGAGGAGTGTCGACGCCCACCCCGTTTGCCAACGAGCCGGTGCTCGAGCTGCGGCGCGCCCCCGTCCGCTGGCAGCTCCTCGAGGCCAGGGACCGCCTCACCGATCGTTTGCCGCTACGGGTTCCGGTGATGGTCGGGACCGACGAGCGCTCGGGCGGCGAGTTGTTATCGACCGATCCCGGCGAGCCGGAGCGCGTGGTCGCGGTGGCGACCAAGGCGAGCGCGTCGGACGTCGACGCGGCGGTCGCCGAGGCGGAGCGCGGCTTTCGCGCTTGGCGCGCCGTCGGCGCCGCAGACCGAGCTGCGGCGCTGCTCCGGGCGGCGGCGTGGCTGCGAGAGCGGCGGCTCGAGATCGCCGCGCTCGAGGTGCGCGAGTGCGCCAAGCCGTGGCCCGAGGCCGACGCCGACGTGTGCGAGGCGATCGACTTTCTCGAGTACTACGCCCGCGGCGCGATCGAGCTGGAGGATGGTCCGCCGCTGCTCCAGGTCGCCGGCGAGCGCAACGAGATGGCCTACAAGCCGCGCGGCGTGGCGGCGGTGATCTCGCCCTGGAACTTCCCGCTGGCCATCCCCTGCGGGATGACCTCCGGTGCGCTCGCCACCGGCAACGCCGTGGTGTTGAAGCCGGCGGAGCAATCACCCGGGTGTGCCCACGTCCTCGTCCAGGCACTGCGCGCGGGTGGCGTGCCGGCCTCGGCGATCTCGCTGCTGCCGGGCGAGGGCGACGCGGGCGCCGCGCTGGTGGCGCATCCTCGGGTCCAGACGATCGCGTTCACCGGCTCGCTGCCCGTGGGGCTCGAGATCAACCGCGCGGCCGGGACGGTCGCCGACGGCCAGCAGCACATCAAGCGGGTGGTCTCGGAGCTGGGCGGCAAGAACTGCGTGATCATCCACTCCGACGCCGACCTCGACGAGGCGATCCCGGCCATCGTCAGCTCGGCCTTCGTCTACGCCGGGCAGAAGTGCTCGGCGGCCGCTCGGGTCCTCGTACACGAGGCGATCGCCGATCAGCTGATCGAGCGCGTGGCCGGCGCGGTGCGCGTGCTGGTGGTGGGCCAGGCCGACGAGCTGGGGACCGACGTACCACCGGTGATCGAACAGGCCGCGCAGGAGCGCGTCGATCGCTACGCCGCCCTGGCCCGGGAGCAGGGCGAGATCGCGGCCCGGGTCGAGCCGGTGCCGGACCAGGGCTGGTTCTGCCCCCCGACCGTGGCCGCCGGCCTCCCGCGCGACTCGCCGGTGCTGAACGAGGAGATCTTCGGCCCGCTCCTGGCCATCGACCGGGTGGCCGACGTGGAAGACGCCTGCGACGTGGTGGATGGGCTTCCCTACGCGCTGACCGGCGGCCTGTTCGCGCGCGACCCGGGGATCGTGCGCTACGTGCGCGAGCGCTCGCCGGTCGGCAACCTGTACGTGAACCGGGGCATCACGGGGGCGATGGTGGGTCGCCAGCCGTTCGGCGGCAACCGCTTGTCGGGGACCGGGAGCAAGGCCGGTGGTCCCGATTACCTGCGCCAGTTCGTCGAGCCGCACGTGGTGACCGAGAACACCATGCGCCACGGCATCGAGATCTAGCCTCCCTCCCGTCGGCCATCACAAATCTCACCGCTAGGCTTGATTCGGTCGCCTCAGCGGTCGATGATCGTCCAGGAGATGCCGTTGCCGCCGTCCCTCGCGTGGAAGCTGGTCCTGGTCCTGGTCCTGGTGGGCGGGATCCTCGTGAGTGCGCTGGCTCGCGCCCCCCGACGGCCCCTCCCCCGCGGCGAGCTGCGTCGCCTGGTCTTCGCCGCTCTGACTCTGTACGCGGTGGGCGTGTTCGCCTCGCTGACCCATCACGCGGTGCTGGCCGGAGTCGTATACGTGTCGGGGATCGCTGTCTGTGCGCTGGCGGCCTGGCTCTCGCGCGGGAGCGACTCCGAGGATCCGCCCGGGGGCGACGACGGCCCGCCCGACGAGGAGCCCCCGCCGGGCCCGGACGGCTCACCGGCGTTCGACTGGGCCGCTTTCGAGCGACAGTTCCGCGCCTACGCCGACCGTCCCCGCGGACCGGCCGGGGCGCGGCATTGATCATTGATCGTCGTCACCGCGACGGGCTGACGTCCAGCAGCAGCTGGTGCAGCCGGGCGTCCCCGGACAGCTCGGGATGGAAAGAGACCGCCAGCATGTTGCCCTGGCGGATCGCCACCGGATGCTCGTCGACGCGACCCAGGACCTCGACGTCGGGCCCGTGCTCGGCCACCCAGGGGGCGCGGATGAACACCGCGTGCATCGGGCCGCCGTCCATGCCGCTTATCTGGATGTCGGCCTCGAACGACCTGACCTGCCGGCCAAACGCGTTGCGGCGAGTGGTGATGTCGAGCAGCCCCAGGTGATCGCGGTCGAGCATGATCATGCCGGCGCAGGTCCCGAGCACGGGCGTGCCGCGGTGGGCGAGCTGGCGCAGCGGCTCGGCCAGCCCCTCCCGCTCGATCCCGAGCGTCATCACGGTGGACTCGCCGCCCGGGATGATCAGCGCGTCGAGCCCCTCGAGATCGGCCGGCACGCGCACTTCCCGCGGCTGTGCGCCGAGCGCCCGGACCATCTTGGCGTGGGCCTCGAAGTCGCCCTGCAGCGCGAGGACGCCAACTCGGCGTTGAGGGTTCGGCCCGGCGCCGTTGGATGCTTCCGCGGATGTGGGCGGCACGCCTACCAGCCGCGCGGGGCGAGCAGCTGCTCGGCCTCGAGCTTGGACGTCTCGAGGCTCACCATCGGCTGACCAAGGCCTGTCGAGGCGGCGGCGATCCGGGCGGGATCCTGGTAGTGCGTGGTGGCCTCGACGATCGCGCGGGCCCGGCGTTCGGGGTCCTCGGATTTGAAGATGCCCGAGCCGACGAACACGCCCTCGGCGCCCAGCTGCATGACCAGCGCGGCGTCCGCCGGGGTGGCGATCCCGCCGGCGCAGAACAGCACCACCGGCAGCCGCCCGTCGGCTGCGATCTGACGGACCAGGTGAAGCGGCGACTGGAGCTGCTTGGCCGCGGTGGCCAGCTCAGCGTCGTCGAGCGTGGTCATTCGCCGGATCTCCGAGCGGATCATGCGCAGATGCCGCACCGCCTCGACGATGTCGCCGGTCCCTGCCTCGCCCTTGGAGCGGATCATCGCCGCACCCTCGCCGATTCGCCTCAGTGCCTCGCCGAGATTGGTCGCTCCGCACACGAACGGGACGCTGAAGGCCCATTTGTCGATGTGGTTGGCCTCGTCGGCCGGGGTGAGCACCTCGGACTCGTCAATGTAGTCGACCTCGAGCGCTTCGAGCACCTGGGCCTCGACGAAATGCCCGATCCGCGCCTTGGCCATCACCGGGATGGTCACCGCCTCCTGGATTCCCCGGACCATGGCCGGGTCCGACATGCGGGCCACGCCGCCGTCGCGCCGGATGTCGGCCGGCACGCGCTCGAGCGCCATCACCGCCGCCGCGCCGGCATCCTCGGCGATCTTGGCCTGCTCGGGCGTGACCACGTCCATGATCACGCCGCCTTTCAGCATCTCGGCCAGACCGGCCTTGACGGTGAACGTGGCCTCGTCGCGAGGGCTCTGTGCGTTCTCGTCCATCCGGGCTGAGTGTAGCCGGGCGCTAGCGTTCCCGGCCATGTGCACGGAGCCAGTGTTCGAGGCCGCAAATGGACGTTTTGTCGCGTCCGCCTACGCGCGCGGGCCGTGGGACGCGAACGCCCAGCACGGTGGCGCGCCGGCCGCGCTGCTCATGCGCGCCTTCGAGCAGTTGCCGACCGCGGACGGGCTGTCGCTGGCCCGCGTGACCTACGAGTTCCTGCGGCCGGCGCCGATCGGGCCGGTGGAGGTGCGGGCGGAGGTGGTCCGCCCCGGACGCCGCGTCCAGCTGCTCGAGGCCTCGATGGCGGCCGACGGCGTCGAGGTGGTGAGGGCGCGGGCCCTGCGCGTGCGGCGGGCTGCCGCCGGCGATGCCGGCGTCGACGGAGCGCGCGCGCCGGCCGGCCCCGCTGAGGGTCGGCCACTCGAGCTCGAGCTTCCGTTCCGTCCCATGTTCGCGCCCGACGCGATGGAGATCCGGTTCGTCTCCGGGAGCTGGGGTCGGGGACCGTGCGCGGCCTGGTTCCGGCTGCGCCGGCCGCTCGTTCCCGGCGAGGACCCGTCCGCCCTGCAGCACCTCGCCGCCGCCGGCGACTTCGGCAACGGGATCAGCGCCACCCTGTCCTGGGACGAGTACCTGTTTATCAACCCGGATCTCACTCTGTACGTCGAGCGCGAGCCGGTCGGCGAGTGGATCTGCCTGGACTCGCGGACGCGCATCTGGGGCGACGGGATCGGGATCTCCGAGAGCGTGCTGTTCGACTCACGAGGCAGGGTCGGCCGCGCCACCCAGGCGCTGCTGGTGGCTCCGCGCTGAGCGGCTTGGCAGATAGCCTGGTGATCCTGCTTGAGGAAGCAACGCCCGGCCACCGCGCCGGGCGCCACCTCCTGTACCTCCAGCAGCAGTCCGAACAGGTTGACCCGCCCGCACCCGAAGCACAGCTCGTGGTGGACGAGCGCCACCCGTTACTTCAGGCGGAATGCCTTGATGCGCACGTCGTATTGCTGGGCGTCGCGCGAGTACACGCCATAGGCGAGGGCCTGGATCAGCGACAGCAAGGCGGTATGCGAGCGGACGAACGCCGGCGTGTTCGAGGAGTAGTAGAGGCGAATCCGGGCCAGCCGGGCCACCTCGGAGAGGGTGGCGTCGGTGATCGCCAGCGTTGGCGCCTTGCGGTGGCGCGCCAGCTTCATGGTCCTCGTGATCAGCGGGTGGGGCCGGCCCGCCGACAGCCCGACGACCAGCGTCTCCTCGTCGATCCGGCTGAGCCGCCCCAGCGCCTCCTGCGAGGGGCTGGCCACGATCTCGGCACGGAGATCGAGCAGCATCAACAGGTGGCGCAGGTAGCTGGCGAAAAACGCCATCTGGTCGGTTCCGGCGATCAGCACCTTGCCGGCGGACACGATCGCGTCGATCGCCGCCTCGATGTCGCCCCGGGAAAGCTTGTGCGCGGTGTCCTCGACGTTCACGTGGTCGGCGGCCAACGCCGCCTCGAACTCGGTGTGGTCGAGCGAGAACAGCGGCGAGACCGCTGCCGTCGAACCGCCGCTCAGCCCGGGCGGGCGGCGGCGGTATTCGTCGCGGGCGGCCTGCTGCAGTTCGGGGAAGCCTTCGAACCCGAGCGCCTGTGAGAAGCGCACGACCGTGCTCGAAGAGGTACTGGCCCGGCGGGCCAGCTCCTCGGCGGTCTGGAACGCCACCTCGTCCAGGTGGTCGACGATGTACTGCGCGACGTCCTTCTGCGAGCGGGAGAACTCGTCGAAGCGCGACCGGATGTAGGCGGACAGCGCCTGATGGCCTGTCGGCGGGGCGGTCGCGGTGGGAGCGGCGGGCTGCTTCATCGGCAGGCGTCTGATTCGACGCCCACCGCCCGCGTCCTTCACGTCCTGATCGCGCCCCCGTCCGGAGTGCTACACGTCCCTCTGCCGGCGCTCCTGGTTCTCCCTGCGCTCGGCCAACACGGTGGCCACGGCGTAGATGATGATGACGTTGGCGATGATCCCGATGCCCAGGAACGTGAGCAGCAGGGCGATCGTCTGCCCCGTGGAGCTGGGGGTCTGTCCGAGGACGCCGGCGATCTTAAGCATGGTGCTAATAGGCTACCGAACGCCCGTACGGAGCAGGCAGCCGCACCCTCCTGCGGCTGCTAGCGTCGCACCGGATCGCGGCCTTTGGTCGATCGCGGCCCTGTAGCTCAGTCGGTAGAGCAGCGGACTCATAATCCGTCGCGCCCAGGTTCGAGTCCTGGCAGGGCCACTGCTGCGATCTGGGTGACAAAACTTGTCCAAACCTCTCAAGCCGGAAGCCCGAACGCCCGATACAGGCCTGGATTGAGTCGACAAACCCGCCACAGTGCGGGGACGCTTAGCCAGAGATCTCCTTGGTGAGATAACTCGGCTGCCGGCTCAGCCTGTTCCAAAATCGATAGGAGGACATGGATGTCCCGATTCAAGTTCCGCACCGCTCAGCTGATGCTGTCGGCCGCTTCCCTGGTCGCGCTCGTCGTGGTCTCGGGGGCCAGCTGGAAGTTCTAGTCCCGAACGGCAGGCCGGGCGCTCCGGCTGTCCGCCGGGCGCCCGGACCGAGCTCATGAGATCCCGCAACCTCGCGTCAGTTCGTATCTACTGCGTGCTCATCGCGCTGATGGGCGCGGGCTTGCTGGTTCGCCTGGTCGCGGCGTACTCGATCCATTTCGAGCATACGCGCCAGGTCGTTGAGTTCGCCGCTCTCGCCGGCAGCGTGTTGATCGGCGAGCTGTTCCCGATCGAAGCGCCGCGCCGGTCCGGCGACGGCGAGATCACCGTGTCGGTGATGTTCTCCTTCGCGCTGCTCCTCGGCTTGGGTCTCGTCCCCGCCCTGGCCGCGCAGCTCGCCGCGTCGCTCGTACAGGACCGCATCGCGCGCAAGCCGTGGTGGCAGGTCGGCTTCAACGTCGGGCAATACACGCTGTCGCTCGCCGCTGCCGGCGGCGTGCTCTGGTGGCTCGACGCCTATGGGGCGCTCCGGGCCCCCGGGTTCGGCGCGATCGACCTCCTGGCGGTGCTGGGAAGTGCCGCCGCGTATTTCATGGTGAACCTACTGCTGGTCACGCGCGCCACGACGCTGTACATGGGGACCCCGTTTGCGGAGGCCCTGCGCAGCGACCTGATCTTCGGCCTCTCGGTGAGCGCGGTGCTCCTGTGCCTGGCTCCCGTGGTGGTCACCGTATTCGACTTCAGCCCGATCCTCTATCCACTGCTGCTCGTCCCGTTGGTCGGCGTGTACATCAGCGGTCGGCAGACCGTTCGGGCCGACACCGCGGAGCACCTCGCCCGCCACGACAGCCTCACCGAGCTGCCCAACCGGCGCTGGTTCATGGAGTCGGTCGGCGCCGCGCTGAAGAACCCATCGCTGGTGTGCGGAGGGCTCCTGCTCGTCGATCTGAACGGCTTCAAGGAGGTCAACGACACGCTCGGACACCATCGCGGCGACCTCGTCCTTCAGGAGGTGGGGCCGCGGCTGGGGGCGTCTTTCCGGGGCGAGGACCTCGTCGCCCGCCTCGGCGGCGACGAATTCGCCGTGTTCATGCCTGGCGCAGACAGCCGAGCAGCTCAATCAGCCGTCCAGCGGCTCCAGGATGCGCTGCACATGCCCGTCGACGTAGACGGGATCAGCATCGAGCTCGGCGCCAGCATCGGCCTGGCCTGGTACCCCGAGCACGGCGGCGACGTGGACACGCTCCTTCAGCGGGCAGATGTCGCGATGTACCGCGCCAAGGCCAGCCACCGCTCGCTCGAGGTCTACCGCACCGAGGACGACTACCACACACCCGAGCGGCTCGTGCTGGCCACCGACCTGCGGCGCGCGCTGGCCGACGAGCAGCTCGTGCTGCACTACCAGCCGCAGGTGGAGCTCGCACACGGCCGGCCGGTGGCCGCCGAGGGACTGGTGCGCTGGCAGCATCCGCAGCGTGGCCTGCTCGGGCCGCTCGAATTCATCGAGATCGCGGAGCGCAACGGCCTCATCAAGGACCTCACCCACCGCGTGCTCGACCTGGGGCTGCGCGACCTCCGGGCGTGGACCGAGGAGGGTCGCCACCTGACGCTGTCGCTGAACGTGTCAGTGCGGAGCTTGCTCGATCGCCGCTTCCCCGAGGAGGTTGAGAAGCTCCTGATGGCGCACGGGGTCGATGCCCATGCGCTGACCCTCGAGCTGACCGAGAGCTCGCTGATGGTCGATCCCGAGTTCGCCAAGCGGACCATGCACGAGCTCTCCGAGCTCGGCGTGTCGGTGGCGATCGACGACTTCGGGACCGGATACTCGTCGCTCGCCTACCTGACCGATCTGCCGATCGGGGAGCTGAAGATCGACAAGTCATTCGTGCGTGCCATGAGCTCGGACAGCCGCAACGCGATCGTGGTGCGCTCGACAATCGAACTGGCCCACAACCTGAACCTGCGCACGGTGGCGGAGGGCATCGAGGACGCGTTCACGTTCGAGCGCCTGCGTGCGCTGGGATGCGAACTGGCCCAAGGCTTCCACATGAGCAGGCCGCTGCCGGCGGCCGGGCTGGTCCGATGGTGGGACGCCCACGCCGACCAACCCGCTACGGCGGCCGGCGAGCGCTCGAGCGGGATCATCGTCCCTGAGCTGAGCGTGGCCTGATGTTGCTCGTGGTCACCGCGCTGGCCCTCATCGCCAGCGTCCCGCTTGCCGGAGGGCGACTGGGTCGCCTGGCCGACATCCGGCCTCGGGCGATCTGGGCGGTGCTGCTCGCTGCGGCGCTGCAGGTGGGGATCACCGATGTCATCCCGGCCGGCAGCCACTGGCTGCACGCCGTGGTGCACGTGCTCTCGTACGTGCTCGACGCGTACTTCCTGTTCGCCAACCGGCGACTGGTCGGCGTCCCGCTTGTGGCGCTCGGCGCTGCGCTGAACGTGCTGGCGATCGTCGCCAACGGCGGCGTGATGCCGGCCAGCGGAGCCGCGATGCGGATCGCGGGGATCGCCAGCCGCCCCGGGTTCGACAACTCGGCGGCGCTGGCCCATCCCCATCTCGCTTTCCTGGGAGACGTCATCCCGGTGCCCGGACCGTGGCCGATCGGCAACGTGCTGAGCGCCGGCGACCTGATCATCTTCGTGGGCGCGCTGGTCGTGCTCCACGTCGCCTGCGGCTCACGCCTGTCGAGGCTGCGTCCTCACCGCCGGACCGCCAGAATCTCGCGTGATGCGCGAGGTTCGACTGCCGGAATCTGATCTCCCGATCGAGAGCGCCTCGTTCCTGGCCTGCCTGGCCACGACCCTCGAGCTGCCGTTCGAGGAGCTGCCGCTGCCGTCCGCCGGCGAGGATTCCGTGCCCGGATGGACCGTCTCGCGCTGGCTCGGCGGGCTGGGGCTGGGGCTCGCGCGGATCGCCGACCCGCCGACGTTCAGCTGGCCCGGGCCATGGATCGCGCGGGCCGGCGGGCGGTTCGTCGTGATGTACGGCGTGCCTTCGGGCGTGGTCTGGGATCCCGCCGGCGGACCCGAGGTCGAGCCGGCCGCGCTCGAGGCCGGGTTCATCGTGGCGGCGAGCGACATCGCGCTGGCCATGCCGGCGCGAGCGGATGCCCCGGGCAGCGGCGGCACCGTCGAGACGATCGCGGTGGCGGCATCCGCGGGCGAGCCCGCGCAGCTGCCGGACGCTGTGCGCGCGCTCGCCGGCCAAGGGCTCGAGGGCGACCGCCACGTGGCCGGCACCGGCACGTTCCCCTCCGGCATGCCGGGCAGCGCGCTGACCTTGATCGAGGCCGAGGTGTGCGAGTCGTTCGACCCGCCGCTCGAGCCGAGCCAGCACCGGCGGAACATCGTCACCCGCGGCATCGATCTGAACGGTCTGGTCGGCCGCGAGTTCACGATCGGCGAGGTACGCTGCCGGGGCATGCGGCTGTGCGAGCCGTGCACGGTCGTGCAGCGGCATGCCGGCCGGCCCGTTCTGCGCGCGCTGGTGCACCGGGGCGGCCTGCGCGCGGACATCCTGGCCGGCGGCGAGATCAGGGTGGGCGATTCGGTAGCGGTTCGCGGCGACCCGCCGGGCATGGACGCCGGGGAATTCGGCGCCGTCCCCGCCGCGTGAATTCAGACGGCGCCGCCGAATTCCCTTGGCGGAACGGCGAGCGCGGCTAAGGCCCGCTTGGCATCCTTGCCTCGCCTAACGGGCCCGCCGCGCAACATCCGACGGATGCCGAGCGCAACGAGGCCCAGGGGGCGGGGGAGGGTGGGCGGGTACCTAATCTAATCCCTAATCGAGATACCGGTAAGCCGGGAGCGTGAGGAACTCGAGCAGCTCCGGCGAGAGCGCCACGAGCTCGAAGATCTCGCGCGTGTCGTCCGGCCGGCCCGCCTGCCACACCTCGTCGCCCACCGCCTCGTGGATCTTCCCCGTCTCCTCGTCGAGGATCTGGCGGACCAGATCGGGGGTCACCGTGCTGCCGTCCTCGAGCTGGACGCCGTGGTGGATCCACTGCCAGATCTGCGAGCGGGAGATCTCGGCGGTGGCGGCGTCCTCCATCATCGCGTTGATGCCGGCGGCGCCGCGGCCGGTCAACCAGAACGAGATGTACTGGAAGCCCACGTTGACGTCGGTGCGCAGGCCCTTCTCGGTGATCGCGCCCGGGGTCGCGCCGAGGTCGAGCAGCTCGGCGGCGCTCACCTCGACGTCGTCGCGCTGGCGATCGACCTGGTTGGGCCTGCCCTCGAGTCCCTTCTCGAACACCTCGCGCGCCACCGGCACCAGGTCGGGGTGGGCCACCCAGGTGCCATCGTAGCCCTGTGAGACCTCGCGCTCCTTGTCCTTGCGCACGCCCTCGAGCGCCTTCTCGTTGGCCTCCGGATCCCCCTTGCGGCTGGGGATGAGCGCGGCCATGCCGCCCATCGCGTGAGCACCGCGGCGGTGGCAGGTAGCGGCGAGGAGCTCCGTGTAGGCGCGCATGAACGGAACCGTCATGGTCACGTCGCCGCGGTCGGGAAGCACCATCTCGCGGCGCTCCGGGAAGCACTTGATGGCCGAGAAGATGTAGTCCCAGCGCCCGGCGTTCAGCCCCGCGGAGTGCTCGCGCAGCTCGTAGAGGATCTCGTCCATCTCGAACGCGGCCGGCAGCGTCTCGATCAGCACCGTCGCCTTGATCGTGCCGTGCGGGATCCCGAGACATTCCTGGGCGAAGGAGAAGACGTCGTTCCACAGCCGCGCCTCGAGGTGCGACTCCATCTTGGGCAGGTAGAAGTAGGGGCCGCTGCCGCCCAGCAGCAGGCGGCGCGCGCAGTGGAAGACGTATAGGCCGAAGTCGAACAGCGCGCCGGTGACCGGCTCGGAGTCGACCAGGAGGTGGCGCTCGGGGAGGTGCCAGCCGCGCGGGCGGACCAGCAGCGTGGCCGCGTTCTCGCCCAGCGCGTAGTCCTTGCCGTCGGAGTCGCGGTAGGTGATCGTGCCGTCGATCGCGTCGCGCAGGTTTCGGTGGCCGTCCACCATGTTTTGCCAGGTGGGTGCGTTGGCGTCCTCGAAGTCGGCCATGAACCCGTCCGCGCCCGAGTTCAGCGCGTTGATCGTCATCTTGCGATCGGTCGGACCGGTGATCTCGACCCAGCGCTGCTGCATGTCGGGCGGCACCGGCGCCACCGTCCAGTCGCTCGCGCGGATCTCGCGCGTCTCGGGCAGGAAGTCGAGCAGCTCCCCCGCCCGCAGGCGCTCGCGCCGTCGCGCGCGCGCCTCGAGCAGCTCGCGACGGCGGGAGCCGAAACGATGCTCGAGCTCGGCCACGAACTCCAGCGCATCGGGAGTGAGGACCTCTTCGAAGCCCACCTCGATGGGACCGCTCAGCTCGAGCCTGGCGTGTGTCGTCATCCGGTCATCCTCTCGTCCGCGGTGCTTGATGCTTCCCTGCCCCGGCCGCTCATAACCCGCCGCACGGCCTCCGCCTCGGCCAGGCACAGGCCGGCCATGAGCGCCGCGACCGCCCCCGCCACCACCCAGGCGGGCAGCCCGCCGCCCACCGCGTAGAGCGCCAGCAGGGCGGCGGCCACGGCGAGCTTCTCGTACTCCACCGTGCCGAGCAGCCGCAGCGAAAAGGCGGCGTTGCCGACCAGGTACAGCGCCACGCCGCCGCACAGGGCCAGACGGGCCGGTCCGGGCAGGGCTGCGGCGACCGATACGCGGGCCAGGACCTTCACCCCCACGGCGAACGTGATGATCCCGGCCACGATCACCAGGTGCAGGTAGCTGTAGGCGTCGGCCGCCGCCAGCACCGGGTCCTCGTGCCGGCGAAGCTGCTCGGCGGCCGCCTCGGCCAGCCCCTCGAAGTAGGTCCACCACATGGCCACCGTGATCAGCAGCCCGAGGGCGACCGCCGCCACCAGCTCGGCACTGAGGGACCGCTCCGCGGTCACACCCAGCGCCCCGACCCCGATGGCCACGATCGACTCGCCCAGGCAGATGATCACGAACAGGCTGTAGCGCTCGGCGAAGTGCGCCACCGCGACCCGCTGCAGGCCGCGCAGACGCTCGCGCGTCAGCCAGGCCGGACCGGCGTAATCGATCGCCGCGGCCAGCACCCACAGGACGATCCTGGCCGTCCCGGTGAAAAACGAGCCGGCGATCAAGAGGCCCATTCCGAGCGCTACCGTGAGAGCGAAGCCGGCGATGGCCGACCAGGCGGCGTTGCCCTGCCGCGAGGCGTCTGCGTACAGCGCCAGGTGCAGGAAGCGCACCACCGCGTAGCTGACCGCGAACAGCGTGCCCTCGCTCCCGAACGCGTGGGGCACCGAGAGCCCGGTGATGAAGATCGACACCAGCGAGACGAGCAGGCAGGCTCGCAGGGCCGCCGAGGCGGCCGTCTGGGCATTGGCCGCCCACACGTAGGCCGACCATGCCCACCACACGAGCGCCAGCACGAGCATGGCCCGCCCGAATCCGGCCCAGGTGAGATCGTGCCACAGCAGCGTGGTGACCTGGGTGACGGCGAACACGAACACGAGGTCCCACAGGAGCTCGATTGGCGTGGTGCGCCGCTCCTCGAGAATGTCGAAGGCGGTGTCGCTCACGATTTGAGTATCGCGGGCAGGTCAGTTCGCATAGGGTTCACGATGCAATGCGACTCGGCGTGTCCCTCGGCTACCTGATCCCCGGCATCACTCCGGCCGACCACCTGGAGGTGGTCCAGGAGGCCGAGCGCCTGGGCTACGACTCCGCGTGGGCAGCCGAGGCCTACGGATCAGACACCGCCAGCGTGCTGGCGTGGCTGGCCGCGGGCACCAGCCGGATCAAACTCGGGTCGGCCATCTTCCAGATGCCGGCCCGCAGCCCGGCCATGACCGCGATGACCGCGGCCACGATCGACGTGCTCTCGGGCGGGCGGATGGTGCTCGGGCTCGGCACGTCGGGACCGCAGGTGGCCGAGGGCTGGCACGGGCAGCGCTTCGCGCGCCAGCTGCAGCGCACCCGTGAGTACGTGGCGGTCGTGCGGATGGCGCTGGCCCGCGAGCGGGTCGAGTATCACGGGGAGACGCTCGAGCTGCCGCTGCCCGATGGCCCCGGCAAGCCGCTCAAGCTGATGATCTCCCCAGTGCAAGACCGGATCCGGATCTACCTGGCCGCCATCGGCCCCAAGAACACCGCGCTGGCCGGCGAGATCGCCGACGGCTGGATCCCGATCTTCTTCTCTCCGGAGCACGTTTCCGAAGTCCGCGCGCCGCTCGAGGAGGGAGCCGCCCGGTCGGGGCGCTCGCTCGACGATTTCGACATCGCACCGACTGTCAACACGTACGTCTCCGACGACCGCGAGGGAGCCCGCGACCGGATGCGCCCATTCCTGGCGCTGTACATCGGTGGGATGGGCTCGCGCCAGCAGAACTTCTACAACCAGCTGGTCCAACGCTACGGCTTCGAGGACGCCGCGCGCGAGGTCCAGGACCTGTATCTGGACGGCAAGAAGGACGAGGCCGCCGCGGCGCTGCCCGACGAGCTGATCGACATGGTCACGCTGTGCGGGCCGAAGGAACACGTGCGGGACCGGTTGGCGGCGTACCGCGAGGCCGGCGTCGGCACCCTGACCATCGGCCCGACCGCGTTCACGCGCGAGGAGCGGATCGAGCAGCTGCGGGCGGTGGCAGAGCTGGCGGCTTGAGCCCGGCTCGCGATGGGCTGCGCGGCCACAGCGGCGAGCGCCGTCGAATCTTCCTGGGCGCCTTCGGCGAGCCCGGGCATGCCTTCCCGATGCTGGCGCTCGGGGCGCGGCTGGCCGAGCGTGGCCATGAAGTGACGTTCGAGACCTGGTCGCGGTGGCGCGAGCCGGTGGAGGCGGCCGGGATGCGATTCATGGCCGCGCCCGAGTACCCGCTGTTCGGCCGCGGGAAATCCGGATCCCTCCCACCCATAGCCGAGATGTACGAGGCGGTGGTGTTGGCCACAGCGGAGACCCGGGCCGTCGTGGCCGACCTGCGCCCGCACGCGGTGGTGCACGACATCCTCACGCTGGCCCCGGCCATGGCCGCGGAGCTGGAAGGCGTTCCGGCGGCCACGCTGGTTCCGCATGTCTACCCAGTGGGCGGACCCGGATTCCCGCCCTACGCCCTGGGGGCGCGATTCCCGCGCACGGTCGCCGGTCGGGCGCTGTGGGACGCGGTCCAGCGGCGCACCCAGGGCGGGCTTCGCCAGGGCCGCGGGGAGCTGAACCGGACGCGGGCCCGGCTGGGGCTGCCGCCGGTCGACCGGCTTCACGGCGGGCTGAGCGAGCGGCTGTGCATGGTCGCTACCTTCCCCGAGCTCGAGTACCCGCGGCGCTGGCCGGCCAGCGTGCACGTGGTGGGACCGCTCATGTGGGAGCCGCCGTTCGACTGGGTCGAGCCTCCGCCCGGTGATGCGCCTTTGGTGCTGGTGGCGCCCTCAACGGCGCAGGATCCCGAGCACCGGCTGCTACGGACCGCGCTGGTCGGGCTGGGGCATCTGCCGATCCGGGTGCTCGCCACCTGGAACCGCCGGCCGCTTTCAGGGCCAGTGGACGTGCCGGGCAACACGCGGCTGGTGGAATGGGTCTCGTATGCGAAGACCGTGCCTGCGTGCGCGCTGGTGATCTGCCACGCCGGCCACGGGACCATGGCCCGAGCGCTCGCCTGCGGTTGCCCCGTGGTGGCCGTGCCCCACTGCGGCGACATGGCCGAGAACGCGGCGCGAGCCGACTGGGCCGGCGTCGGGGTCAGGCTGCCGTGGCGGTTCCTCAGCCCCAGTACGCTGCGCCTCGCCGTGCACCGCGCGTTGTCGGACGCGTCTTTGCGTGAGCGGGCGCGCGCGCTGGCGGGGTGGGCGGCGGAGCATGACGGTGCTGCGCGCGCCGCCGAGCTGGTCGAGGGACTCGCTCTTCAGGGCTCGCGACGGCCGCGGACGAAGTCGAGCAGCTCTGGAGAGTCGCCCTCGACGAGGTCCATCGGCTCCCCAAAGCAGCTGCAGAGCTCGACCACGGCGCGCTGGTCGGTCACCTCGAGCGCTCGCCAGGTGGCGCCGTGAAGCTCCCAGTCCTCGAGCTCTGAGACGGTCAGGCCGGATCGCATGTCAGGCCACCGCGTCGGTCGCCGCCGGCGCTGGAGCCGGATGCTCGGCTGCCCACTCCATGATCGGCCGCGAGCCGCTGAGTACCGTGCCGTCGTCGGTGACGAGGGCGGGCACCCAGTGATCGCCGGTCAGGCGCTTGACCTCCCGGCGCCCCGGGGTCCGGTTGAGGATGAAGAACGAAGGCAGTCCCCCCAGGCCGTAGCACCGCTGTACCTCGGGTTCGTATCCGGCGTCCCGCAGCGCGTGGTACGCGTTGCCGCACGGATGGCCGCCGGGACGCGGCGCCGGCTTCCAGGTCCCGTAGCAGACGTAGAGCTTCATGTGAGGCTTGGTGGCCGAGGTCGGCCGGACGGCGGCAGCTCCGGGGGTGGGACTCGAACCCACAACATTTCGGTTAACAGCCGAACGCTCTGCCGGTTGAGCTACCCCGGATGGATCTGGACGTTCCCGGTTGGGAGCGCCAACTCTAGCGAGAACCACGGTCACCGCAGCACACTCGCCTAACCAACCACCAATGGGATGCTCGGCCATGCCAATCATCTTCCAACCAACGGCAACAAGGCCCGGCAAGGCCTTCACCAGGTCGTGACGCACGATGAGGTTCTGGCGCTTAGCATCGCGTCGCTTGTCTGATCGACGCTCGAGTGACGGCAGGAGGCCCGGGTCTTGACCGGTTGGCGCTGCGCCCGGCTGATCGTCGCTGCTCGCCGCGCGGGCGCGCTGCTGGCCGGCTGTCTGGTGCTGGCGAGCTGCGGCGGGTCCGGAAACTCGGGCGGCTCGGGCTCGACGCCGGGGACAACGTCCGGCTCGGGCTCGACGGCGGGGACCACGTCCAGCACCTCGACCGCACCCACGACCACCACGGTCGGGCCGACGCCACCGCTGGTGGGCATCCACAAGATCCGGCACGTGGTGATCATCATGCAGGAGAACCGCTCGTTCGACTCCTACTTCGGCACGTACCCGGGAGCCGACGGAATCCCGGGCCTGGCGGGCCACCCTGGAACGGTGCCCTGCGTGCCCGATCCCGCCGGCGGGTGCGTGCACCCCTTCCACGACCGCGAGGACCGCAGTCTGGGCGGACCCCACAGCGTCGCCGCGGCCGAGAAGGACATCAACGGCGGGAAGATGGATGGGTTCGTGGGCGAGCAGGAGCGGGGCATGGCCGGCTGCGCCCAGACCTTCAACCCGGCCTGCGGGAACTCGGGCGGGACGCCGGACGTGATGGGCTATCACGACGGCTCGGACATCCCGAACTACTGGACCTACGGGCACGACTACGTGCTCCAGGACCACATGTTCGAGTCGGATGCCTCGTGGAGCCTCCCCTCCCACCTCTACATGGTGTCCGAGTGGTCGGCCTACTGCTCGCTGCGGGGAGATCCGCGCAGCTGCCGCAGCGCGCCCGAGAGCCCGCAGTACCCGCCCGATTTCGCGCGCCAGGTGGGCATTGCGCTGCCGACCAACCCCAGCTACGCGTGGACGGATCTCACCTATCTCCTGCACAAGTACGGCGTCAGCTGGGCCTATTACGTGTACAAGGGAAACGAGCCCGACTGCGACAACGACGCCGCCATGTCGTGCGCGCCCGTGGGCCAGAACGCCAAGACGCCCGGCATCTGGAACCCGCTGCCGTACTTCACCGACGTCCAGCAGGACGGCCAGGTCGGGAACATCAAGTCGCTGACCAACTTCTTCGCCGATGCCCGAAATGGAAATCTGCCCGCGGTGTCGTGGATCACCCCGAACGGTGCCGTGTCCGAGCATCCGCCCGGGCTGATCAGCGCCGGCGAGACCTACGTCACCGGCCTGATCAACGCGATCATGCACGGCCCCGACTGGAGCAGCACCGCGATCTTCTTGGCCTGGGACGACTGGGGCGGCTTCTACGACCACGTGACGCCACCTCGTGTGGACGAGCAGGGCTACGGGCTGCGCGTGCCGGGCCTGGTCATCAGCCCGTACGCCAAGCAGGGGTTCATCGACCATCAGACACTCAGCTTCGACGCCTACGTGAAGTTCATCGAGGACGATTTCCTGGGCGGGCAGCGCCTGAACGCCCAGACCGACGGGCGCCCGGATCCGCGTCCCGATGTGCGCGAGAACGCGCCGCAACTGGGGGACCTGAGCTCTGATTTCGACTTCACGCAGTCGCCCCGCCCCCCGGAGATCCTGTCCGTACGGCCGCCGACCGATCTGGTCGCGCCGGCCCGAAGCGCCGCGGCCGGACGCACGCTGGCCATCCCGCGCAGCGGGCCGCTGCGCACGTTCGAGCTCAGGGTGGTGGCGCGCTACCTGGGGGTCTCGCAATCGGCCCTGCGGCGGCAGCTCACCCGCGGAGAGACGCTCCGGCGCATCGCCCGGACGCATGGCGTCACGCTGCTGCAGCTCCGCCGGGTGGTGGTGGCGGCGCTGCAGGCCGAGGTCGCGCGGACGATCCGGTGAGGGCGCTCAGGGCCCGCGCCCGACTGACGTGGCGGACAGCTTGACGAGTGGCTGGGCGTGGTCTCGGCGCCGCCGGTCTCGCTGCCCGATCGTGACCCGGCGAGTATTTGAGCGCGGCCGGCCGCCACCACGGTCCAGCCCGCCCGTCTTCCCCGCTCAGGTGCAGGAGGATCGTATGCCGGTTGTGCTCGACGCGGGCGCGGTGGGCGGGATTGCCTTCCTCGTGCAGCATGCGCGGCCTCAGCTCGCTCGGCACGGCCGTACAGCTCGGTGCAACGCCTGATCAGCGGCCTCGAGCTGGCGCTGTCCGGCCATCTAGATTGCTCGCTCCAGCCTCGCCACCACCTGCCGGATCTGCTCGAGCACCTCCTCTCGCTGACGGGCCAGCTCGCCGATGCCTGGCGCGCCCTCGGCCCGGGCTCGCCGGATGGCCCGCTCGAGCCGCGCGCGCTCGAGCATCAGGCGGGCGTGCACGAGCTGATCCTCGCTGACCTGCCCGGCCCGGCCGGCCCGGGCAACCAGGTCGGCGACGGTGCGGGCGAGCTCCTCGTCGTCCGGAGGCAGGTCGGCCAGCGGCGTATGTGTGCGGCCGACGATGTGGCGGGCGGCCCGACGAATCGCCTCGCTGGTGATCAGCTGCTCGGGATCGATCTCGAACAGGGTCCGGGCTCCCGCTTCCGGGAGCGCGACGCAGAGGGCCAGGAACGCGCGCTCGGCGCGGAGCCCCTGGTCGGTGAGATGGACTCCGTTGGTCGGCGCGGCGGAGGACGGGCGGGCCATTCCCGCCTGTGTCATCCGGGCGGGGACGCTATGGCGCCCCGCGGCCTTGATCAGGTCCGCCAGCCGCTCCGGGCTCAGGTCGAGGTGGCCTGCCACGCGCCGGAGAAGCTCGTCGCCGAACGTTCCCCGTTCGAGGTGCTCGAGGGCCGGCTGAAGCTCCCGGAAGGCCTGGTCGCGTCCCTCGGCGCTGCGGGTGTCATTGCGCTCGAGGATCCGGTCGACATGGAAGGCGACGAACGGGACGGAGGCGGCGACCCGCTCGCGCAGCGCGTCCGCGCCGGAGCGCTCGATCAGCTCCGCGGGGTCGCTGCCCTTGGGCAACGGGACGACGCGGAGCTGCAGGTTGCGATCGTCGGTCAGCTTGGCGGCCCGCAGCATCGCCTCCTGGCCCGCCTGGTCGGCGTCCAGGCACAGCACGAGCACCTTGGCCACGCGCTCGAGCTCTGCGATCTGCTCCTCGGTCAGAGCGGTCCCCATGATCCCGACTGCGTTCTCGAGTCCAGCCTGATGGAGCGCGAGCACGTCGGTGTAGCCCTCGACCAGGATCACGCTCCCGGCCTTCGCGGCGGGCGCTCGAGCCCGGTCCAGTCCGAACAGCACCCGGCGCTTGTGGTAGAGCTCGCCGTCGGCCGTGTTCAGGTACTTGGGGCGCTGGTTCTCGCGCATCGCACGCGCGCCGAAGCCCACAACGTTCCCCCGCGCGTCGGTCGAGGGGAACATGATGCGCTCGCGGAAGCGGTCGTAGATCTGGCCTGGCCGGTTCTGCGAGCGCTGTGCCAATCCCACCGTCAGCAGGTCCTCGTCGCTGTAGCCCGCCCGCCGCGAGGCGGCGAGGATCCGGTCCCAGGCGCTCGGGGCATAGCCGACGCGGAACTCGCGCAGGGTCTCCTCGCGCAGGCCGCGGGTTTGGAGGTACTCACGGGCCGCCTGGGCCTCGCGTGCCTCCCACAGTGATCTCGCGTAGTAGGTGGCGGCCCGGCCGAGCAGGCTTTGCAGTCGTTCCCGGCGCTGGCGCCTCTGCGCGGCTCGCGGGTCCTCCTGCTCTGTCTGCAGCTCGACCCCGAAGCGATCCGCCAAGGTTTGCAGGGCCCCGGTGAAGTCGACGCCCTCGGTCTCCATGACGAACGTGAACACGTCGCCCGAGGCCTGGCAGCCGAAGCAGTAGTAGACCTTTTCGATCGGGTTGACGCCGAACGACGGCGTGCGCTCGTCGTGAAACGGACAGCGCCCGACGTACTCGCTGGCGCCGGCGCGGCGCAGCTCGGTGTGCTCGGAGACGATCGCGAGCATGTCGACCGCGTCGCGGACACGGTCGCGCGAATCGGCCGTGTAGCGGGTCACGGCTTCGTCACGGCTTCGTCACGGCTTCGTCGCCCCTGCGTTACGGCTTCGTCCACGGCTTCGTCGCGGCTCTTGTCACGGTCCGGCACCGCGTGGTCACGGCGCGAACGCCACCGGCACGCTCAGCGATTCGAACGTGCGGATGCAGAATCGGTCGGTCATCCCGGCCAGGTAGTCGGTCACCCGGCGTGGGAGCTCTCCCGGGGGAATCGAGGCGGGGATCTCGTCCGGATGGGCGCAGTAGTGATCGAACAGCGAGCGCACCACCCGCTTGATCTTCTCGTGCTCGCGGGTCGCCTCGGGCCCCAGGTACACCCGCTCGAACATGAACGCCCGCAGCTCCGCCATCGCCGCGCCGACCGTCTCGCCCTGGACGATGTCGCCCGCCTCCTCGGAGTGCTCCACGAGATCGTGCACGAGCGTGTCGATCCTTTGCGGCCCCGTATCGCCCAGGATCTCGATGGGGTTCGTGGGCAGATCGGCGGAAGAGAGCAGGCCGGCGCGAACGGCGTCGTCGATGTCGTGGTTGATGTAGGCCACGCGATCCATGACGCGGACGATCTTGCCTTCGAGCGTGGCGGGCTCCGCGGCGCGGCCGGAGTGGCTGACGATCCCGTCGCGCACCGGCGCGGTCAGGTTGAGACCGGCGCCGTCGCGCTCCAGCGTGTCGACCACCCGCAACGAGTGCTGGTGGTGCATGAACGACAGACCGAAGCGCCCGGACAGGCAGCGGTCGAGGGCGTCCTCGCCGACGTGGCCGAACGGCGGGTGGCCGAGATCGTGGCCGAGCCCGATGGCCTCGACCAGGTCCTCGTTGAGGCGCAGGGCGCGGGCCACGGTGCGGGAGATCTGGGCCACCTCGAGCGTATGGGTCAGCCGGGTGCGGTAGTGATCGCCGGCCGGGGAGACGAACACCTGCGTCTTGTACTTGAGCCGCCGGAACGCCTTGCAGTGCACGATCCGGTCGCGATCACGTTGAAACGGCGTGCGCAGTCCGCATTCGGGCTCGTCGCGCTCGCGGTGGGCGGGGTACGAGCGGGTGGCCAGCGGCGAGAGGTCGCGCTCCTCGCGTACCCGGATGCGACCGGCGAAGCCTTGCGCGACCGGGCCGGCCGGGTGCTCGTAGCCCGAGGTGAGGACCTGTCCGCTCATCGTCTTCGATTCTGACAGCGCGCCGCGAGGGGCGAGGGGCGTTGTGACAAAGCCGTGACGAAACCCGGGTGGCGGCGGGCGCGGGGCGGCCCCCTCTCGGCACCGGGGCATGCTCAAGCGTGGGTCATCACGTCCGCAGCGCCGGGTCATCCCTCCTGAGCGCCGGGTCGTCGCCTTCCGCCGCGCCGGGTCATCCCTCCTCAGCGCCGGGTCATCGCCTCCGCGCGCCGGGTCATCGCCTCCTCAGCGCCGGGTCACCAGCGGGCGCAGCCGTACGTGGGCGTGGTGCTCGGCCGTCTCGGTGATCGCCCGCTCGGCCTGGGCCAGCGCCAACCCTGATGCATCGGGCGCCTGCGCCAGCGGCCGGCTCAGCGCGCCGACCAGGAAGGAGTGTCCCTCCTGACCGAGCGGGAACGCGGCCGCCTCGCATGAGCTGCACACAACGCCGCCGGCGGCGGCTGAGAAGCCCTGCAGGTGCTCTGATTCGCCGCACCCGGCGCACGAGGCGAGCTGGGGCACGATGCCCGCCGCCAACAGCAGCTTGAGGCGAAAGGCCAGGCCGGTGGCCGGCCGCGCGTGCGCGGCATCCAGATCGAGCAGGGTCAGCTCGTTGGCGAGCAGGCGAAACACCTCGGGATGCGGCTCGGGGGTCTCGAACAGGCGCGCCACCGCGTCGCAGGCACGAGCGGCGGCGTCGAGCGTGGCGGCGTGGTCGCGCAGCGCCGCGTGCGCCGCGACCGTGTCAACGCTCGTGACGGTATGCAGGTCGCCGCGCCCCTCGTGGAGGATCGCGCGGATGTGGAAGAACGGCTCGAGCCTGGCCCCGAAGCGGCTGCGGGCCCGCCGCGCACCCTTGGCGATCGCGGATAGCCGCCCGTGGCCCGGGGTGTACAAGTGGAGGATCCGATCCGCCTCTCCGTAGCGGATCGAACGCAGCACGATCGCCTCGGTCCTCAGCGTGCGGGCCACGAATCACCTCGCGTCGGTTCTCTGCGAGCCGGCCACGAATCACGTGGCGTCGGTTCTCTGCGAGCCGGCCACGAATCACGTGGCGTCGGTCGGCTGCGAGCCGGCCGTGCAGTGATGGCGATCCCGCCCCCGCACCGGCGCACAACCGTATCGACCCCCTGTCCCGACCACCACCCACCCGCTATACTTTGTGAAGTTATGGCGCGAGTCACGCTCTACACCACCGCGGCGTGTCCTTTCTGTACGAGCGCGAAGGCCCTGCTGGCCAAGCGCGGCATCGCGTACGAGGAGATCAATCTGGCACGCGACCCGGACGGTCGGGCCAAGCTCCAAGAGCAGACCGGCTTGTTCACCTTCCCTCAGATCGTGATCGGCGGCCACGCGCTCGGTGGGTTCACGGAGCTGCTCGCAGCCGATCGCGCCGGGCGGCTGAACGAGCTGCTGGCCGCGTAGTCAGCGCCGGTCGGCCCGGCACGCCAACCGCCAGGCAACGGACGCTACGCGGGCGTCAGTCGTGCTGCAAAACCTGCCATTCCGGGCGTCGGCGTGGGACCGTGACAGATTGTGCACCCCCCACATGCAGAACCTGCCATCGTCGGCCCGGCCCGCATCAGGTGGCAGGTTCTGCATGATCGGAATCCGGTGTGCGCGCGGCCGGACCTGCATAGTCCGTCACACGCGGCCGGAATGCGATGCCGTGTCGAGTTAGGCCTGCCCCAGCTGCGTAACTCGTCACGGTCAACTGGTTCGGCGCGAATTGTCGAGCAATGCAGGTAGCCGAGCGCCGGAGCTGCCCACACGGGCGCTCACGCCCGCGCCGCCACCGTCCTGGCCCCCTGCACGCCCCGACCCCGCGGGCGCGGCTGACAGCGCTCGCATACGTAGGTCCCGCGTCCGCCCACCGCGAGCTTGCGAATCGTCGTCCCGCAGCGCGGGCAGGGCTGGCCCGCGCGGCGATGAACCAGGAAGCGATCCTGGAAGGAGCCGCGGGCGCCGTCGATGTGGCGGAAGTCGTCGATCGAGGCACCCTTGGCCTCGATGCCCGCGCTGAGCGCCTCCTCGATCCCGACGCGCAGGCGCTCCCAGTCGGCGGCCGTGAGCCGGCCGGCAGGCCGCAACGGATGGATGCCGGCCCGGAAGAGCGCCTCGTCGGCGTAGATGTTGCCGACGCCGGCGATTCGCTTCTGGTCGAGCACGAATGCCTTGACCGGAGCCGTGCGGCCACGCGCCTGCCGGCGCAGATACTCCCCGGTGAAGGCCGGCGTGAATGGTTCGACCCCGATCCGCGCCGCCAGATACTCGTCGCGGGCCGCCTTGCCGTGGAGCAGGTGCCCGGTGCCGAAGCGCCGCGGGTCGACGTAGATGAGACGATGCCCATCGTCGAGCTCGAGCAGCACCCGCGTGTGCGGCGGCGGGGCGGGCGGGTCGAACAGCAGCGTCCCGGTCATGCGCAGGTGCATAAGCAGATGGCGATCGCCCGAGAGCGACCAAACCAGGTACTTGCCGGCGCGCTCGACCCGCTCCACGACGGCGCCCCGCAGCTCAGCCTCGGTGGCGGCCGGCGACTCGGGCCGGGTCCAGCGCGAGTCGAGGACCTGGGCATCGGCGATCGTGCGGCCCGTCAGGTGCGGGGCCAGCTGGCGGCGGATCGTCTCGACTTCGGGCAGCTCGGGCATGGTCGCTCGGACCCTCCTTACAAGAACGAATCGCCCGGCAGCGAAGAGCCGCTCCGACCGCCACGACAGCGAAGACGCCGCTCCGACCGCCAGACAGCGAAGAGCCGCTCCGACCGCCAGACAGCGCGGGGCTGACGCCACCGGACAACCAGGCGTAGACGCTGGCCCCCACATCGGCCAGCACCCCGTCGTGCCGGCGCGAGCCATGGCCGTCGAACCACGCCAGTAGCGGCGCGTATTCGCGCGTGTGATCGGTGTGCGACGCGGTCGGGTCGCAGCCGTGGTCGGCGGTCAGCACCAGGAGATCATCGCGGCCCAGAAGCCCGAGCCACTCCCCGACTACCGCGTCGATCTCCTGCAGCGCGCGATGGAAGCCGGCCACGTCGTGGCGGTGGCCGTAGACCTGATCGGTCTCCACCAGGTTGGCGAACACGAGGCCGCCCTCGAGCGAGCGCATGAGTTCACTGGTCTCGGCCAGGGCCCGGGAGTTGGTGGCGCCGGGATGCTGGACGTCGATGCCGACGCCGGCGAACAGCTGCCCGACCTTGCCCACCGTGTGCACCTCCACCCCAGCCGCCTGGAGCTCGTCCAGATAGCTGCGCGCCGGCGGCGGTACCGAGAAGTCGCGCCGTCCGTCGGTCCGCTGCCACGCCCCTGCCGATCCCGTGAACGGGCGGGCGATCACCCTTCCCACTGCATGCTCGGCGGGGAGCGCCTCGCGCACGCGCCGGCAGATGTCGTACAGCTCGGCCGGCTCGAGTACGTCCACGTGGCCGGCGATCTGCAGCACCGAGTCCTGGCTTGTGTAAACGATCAGCGCACCGCTTCGCAGGTGCTCGGCGCCGCACTGCTCGATCGCCTCGATGCCGTTGCAGGTCCGGTTACAGAGCACCCCGCGCCCGCCGATCGACGAGACGAGCTGGACGACCTCGCCGGGAAACCCGCTCGGATAGGTGGGCAGGGCGCTCCCGGCCGACACGCCCATGAGTCCCCAGTGACCCGCGGTCGAGTCCTTGCCCGGTCCCAGCGCGCGCAGACGCCCGTGCAGCACCGGCGCGTCCGCCGACGGCACCCCGTCCAGGCTGAGGATCGACCCCAGCCCCAGCCGCTGGAGCACCGGCAGCTCGAGTCCGCCCTCCTCCCGGGCCAGGTGCGCGAGGGTGTTCGTTCCCTCGTCGCCGTACCCGGCCGCGTCGGGAAGCGCTCCGACCCCGCAGGCGTCGAGCACGACCACGAAGGCTCTCCTGCCCATCAAGCTCAGACCGACTCCGGGCCGCTAGTGACCCGTCAGGTCCTCCGGCGCCACGTCACGGACGCGTTGCGCCAACGGCCAATGGCCACCTTCCGGATCCTCGACCCGATAGGTGCGGTCCCCGTGGAACTGGTCAGCCGGCGCGCGGAGGATGGTCGCCCCCGACGCCCGGGCGGACGGGTGATGGCGATCGACGTCGTCCACAGACGTACACCGGATGCTCACGAGCCAGTCAACCGCCGCGTCGACGTCCCCGTAGAGCACGGAGGGGTGGTACGGGGCGTCCCCCGAGGCGGATTCTCGGCCATCGTCGTCCTCCTTCGTCGCCGCGCCCGGAGGCGGGTCAGTCCTCGCCGTCCCAGTAGTCGAGCCGCTCGAGCCGGGCGATCACGCCGACTCCGCGGAAGGCGATCTTGCCCGAGCGGGGGTAGTAGCAGACGTCGGCCGGATGGCGCATGCCGTAGGCGAGGTAGGTGAGGCCGCCGTCGCCCGCTCGGAACGTGTGCGCCACCCCGGTTCCGGCCGGGCGCGAGACCACGTGTCCTCCGCGGATCGGCGTCTCGTCCTCGCCGAGCACCATCACTCCCTCGCCGTCCACGATCACGAAGATCTCCTCCTCGAGCGAGTGGCAGTGCGGCGGGGCGGACTCCATGCCGGGGACGACCTGGACGTGCTGGATCCCCGTGGTGACCGAGCCGGCGGCGCGGCCCAGGTTACGCCGGGTGCGAGCGATGCGCGGGCGCTCGACGGTGACCGCCTCGACGTCGTCTACGTTGACCACCGTGGGTGGCCGTGGGCCGGGCGCGCCGGGGAGCGGTGGGGGCCCCAGCTGGGACTCGAGCACGAACTGGGTCGGTGCCCCGTCGATCGCGCCGGGCAGCGAGCTGACGAGCCGGCTCCCGGCGTAGGACATGCCCAGGCGCGGGAAGCCAACGCTCTCGTCCTCGTTTCGCTCGCCGAAGGCCAACACGTCGAGCGCCTCGAGCGCGTGCAGCGTGTGCGCGCCGGCGCCAGCGAGGTAGACGATGCAGTCCCCAGGCCCAACCTCACACACCTCGCCCGCCTGCCAGGACAGGCCGCATCCGCTGAGAACGTAGAAGATCTCCTCGTCGCGCCCGTGCTCGTGTGCCGGCGTGGACCACCCGCCGGCCGGCAACTCGATCCGGCGCACGCCGACGTTGACGCAGCCGGCCGCCTCGCCGACGTACGTCCACGTGCCACAAAGATGCCCGAGCGGCGTCCTGGCGCCGGCGGCCCTCATCGAGTCGCGCGATTCCCACGCCCGCGCACTCTACGACCGACGGCCGCGGAATGCCCGGGGCGTACCTAAGGGCCGATCTGTGCCCGCGGATGGGACTCGAAGTACACGTCGCGCAGGCGCTCGGTGCTCAGGTGGGTGTAGATCTGGGTGGTGCCGATGTCGGCGTGGCCGAGCATCTCCTGGAGCGAGCGCAGGTCGCAGCCGCCGGTCAGCAGGTGGGTGGCGAACGTGTGGCGCAGCGTGTGCGGGCTCATCCGCTGCTCGAGGCCGGCGCTCCGCGCGTGCCGACGCACGATCTTGTAGAGGCCCTGCCGGGACAGCCCACCGCCGCGCAGGTTCACGAACACCCGCGGTTCGGGTCGCACACCGACCAGCTTCGGCCGGCCCCGCTCGAGGTACGCGCTCAGGGCTTCGATCGCCTTGCCGCCGATCGGGACGATCCGCTCCTTTGAGCCCTTGCCGCGGGCGCGCAGGATCCCGGCCTCGAGGTCGAGCTCGGACAGCTCGAGCCCGATCGCCTCCGAGGCGCGCAGGCCACACGCATACATCGTCTCGAGCAGCGCGCGGTCCCGCAGCGCCGCCGGGCCGGCGCCACGGGGCTGCTCGAGCAACCGCGACACCTCGTCGCGGCTGAGGACCTTTGGCAGCCGCGCCCGCGAGCGCGGGGCGCGCAGCTCGGACGCCGGGTCGTGCTCGAGGATCTGCTCGCGCCGCAGATGGCGGTAGAACGAGCGCAAGCAGGCGATCTTGCGCTGGAGCGTGGCCGGCGCCGCGGCCGGCCGTTCGGGCGTCCCGGTGGCCAGCTCGGAGACGAACGCGTTCAGGTCGGTGGTCTGAACCGAAACCGGATCGAGCTGGTGGCGCTCGAGGAAGTCGGCGAACTGCTGCAGGTCAGAGCGGTACGCCTCGAGCGTGTTGCGCGACAGCCCGCGCTCCAGCTCGAGGTGGCCGAGGAAGTCGAAGGTCAGATCGGTGATCCGCCGGACGTCCTGGACGGGTTGCGCAGTGGCCATGGATCGGGTATTCGGGGCCCGGATGGGCCCTCCTCCCGGGCGATCCTCAGCGTCGCTCGTACACGTAGGCCTCGGTCGTGTAGCCGAGGCGCAACGGCTCGGGCCAGCCCGAAGCCAACGCGCGGATCCGTCCGAGCACGTCTTCGCGGTCCCGCTCCGGCAGGGCGGCGATGAAGCTGGTCGACCCGACGCGGTCAACCACCCCGTCGACGTCGAGCTCCTGCTCGGAGGGCACCTCGAGCTCCCCGGCCGCCGCGAACAGCCCGTTGGCGGCGAGCGGCCCGCGCCACGCTCCCCGCTGATGGCTGGGCGTCTCGCCATGGTAGGGCTCGATGATCGTGCTGATCTCCCGGTGCAGCGGCTGCTCGAGCTGCCGCCGGTTCCAGATCAAGGCGAACCGGCCGCCCGGGCGCAGCACGCGATGAAACTCGGCCAGCGCCCGTGACGTCGAACCAGTGAAACGCCTGCGCGACCGCGATCGCGTCGACCGATCCCGCATCCAGCGGCAGCGCCTCGGCCGTTCCGTCGAGCCCGGGCCTCCGGGACGCCCTGCTGAGCACGGCGCGCATGGCCGGAACCGGCTCGACCGCGATCACGTCGGCGCCGCTCGCCACCAGATCCCGGGTCAGCTTGCCGGTGCCGGCGCCGACGTCGACCACGCCCGCCCGGTCCCAGGCCAACTGCTCCAAAGCCACTGAATCGCCGCGCGCGGATAACCGGGCCGTCCGCGCTCGTAGGCGGCCGCGCCGGCCTGAAATCCGCGCCGCGCCTCGTCGTGGATGCTCACCGGCTGCGACGGACCGTCAGCCACAGCAGCGCGATCAGCGACTTGGAGTCCTCGCACTGCTCGATCGCCTCGTTCAGCCGCTCGAGCGGCCACGGCACGATGTCGATGCGCTCGTCCTCGTCGGCCTCGGTCTCGGGCGCGTCGGAGAGTCCGGTGGCCACGTACAGCCAGACGCGCTCGTCGCTGAAGCCGGGGCTGGTGAAGAAGGCCAGCAGCTCCTCCCACTTCTCGGCGCGCTTTCCGATCTCCTCGGCCAACTCGCGCTTGGCCGTTTCCAGGGGTGGCTCGCCTGGGACATCGAGCTTACCGGCGGGGATCTCGAGCGACGCGGCCGAACCGATGACCTCGCGCGGCTGACGGGTGAGCCAAACGTGCTGGTCGTCCAGGGCAACAATGCCCACCGCGCCCGGATGCCAGACCTTGTCGCGGGTGACCTCGGTGCCATCCGAGTAGCGGAAGCGCTCGCTGCCGGCGCGGACGATCCCACCCTCGAACCGGACCTCGTCGCCGATGCGTTCGAACTGCGCGCTCATGCTGCCTCTCCGTTCAGGCCCCGGCCGGACTCCTCGACCAGGGCAATGGCCAGCTCGAGTAGCCCCTCGAGCGCGTCGACGCTGATCCGCTCGGTCGGCTCGTGGTTGTGCTCGGTTCCGTCGGCCAGATTGAGACAGGCAAACCCGGCGGCCTGGAAAGCGTTGGCGTCCGAGGCGCCGCCGGTGATGATGTGCCTCGGCTCGTACCCGCAGGCCCGCAGCGCCTGCTCGGCCACCGTGACCTGGGTGGCCTTCGCTCGCGTCCGGAAGCCCTGGATCATCCGCTCGACGGTGACGTCGAGGTCGCATTCGGCCGCATCGGCGGCGTCTTGCAGGTGGTCGATCATCTCGGTGGCCAGGGTCTCCACACGCTGCTGGTCGATGCTGCGCACCTCGGCCTCGATCCGGCAGCGCTCGGGCACGACGTTGACGGCGGTGCCGCCGGCGATCGTCCCGACGTTCGCGGTGGTCTCCGGGTCGAGGCGACCCAGTTGCATGGCGGCGACCGCGCGGGCGGCGGCGGCGATCGCACTGCGCCCGTCCTCGGGACGCACGCCGGCGTGCGCCGCCCGTCCGTGGAACTCGGCCACCATCCGGTGAAGGGTGGGCGCGGCGAGCACGATCTCCCCGATCGGCGTGGCGTGATCGAACACGTAGCCGAACTTGCTGCGCAGGCGGCCGACGTCGAACTCGCGGGCGCCGAGCAGCGATATCTCCTCGCAAACCGTGAACAAGAGCTCGACTCCGACCGGCGCCGGTTCGTCGGCACCGGTGAGGCGCCTGGCCAGCTCGATCATCACGGCCACCGCGGTCTTGTTGTCGGCGCCCAGGATGCCCTCGCCGGCGTTCGTCCAGCCGCCGTCGACGCGGACCGGCTCGACGGGCGCCGTCAGCGGCACGGTGTCCATGTGGGCGCACAGCAGGATGCTCTCAGGCCCGGCGCCCGGGATCCGGGCCAGCAGGTTGCCGGCGTCCGACCCGACGCGGGGGCCGGCATCGTCCTCCTCGACCTCGAGGCCCAAGCCCCGCAGCTCGGTCGTCACCCAGTCCGCGCACGCCCGCTCGTGCCCCGACGGGCTCTCAATCCGGCACACGGCGGCGAACGTCTCGTGCAGCCGCTCACGCTCGGCGTCGGTGGCGCGCCTCACCCCGCGGCTCGCTCACGCTCGGCGTCGGTGATGCGACTCACCGTGCGGCGCCGGCCGCGGCAGCCCGGTCGCCGTCGTCGGCGACCGCCACCGGGCCGCCGGCGTGAGCCAGCGCCGCGCCTACGAACTCGCGGAACAGCGGCGCGGGCCGCTCGGGACGTGACTTGAACTCCGGGTGGTACTGGGAGGCGACGAAGAACGGGTGCTCCTCGGCGGGCAGCTCGATCGCCTCGACCAGACGCTCGTCCGGGCTGGTGCCGGAGCAGATCAGCCCGACCGCCTCAAGGCGCCGGCGCAGATGGTTGTTGACCTCGTAGCGGTGGCGGTGGCGCTCGTAGACGACTGGCTCGTCGTATAGCTCGCGAATCCTTGTCCCGGGGTGGAGCTTGACGGGATCGGCGCCCAGGCGCATGGTCCCGCCCATGTCGGCGATCTCCTTCTGCTCGGGCAGCAGGTCGATCACCGGGAACGGCGTCTCCAGGTCGAACTCGGTCGAGTTGGCCCCGTCCATCCCGGCCACGTGGCGGGCGAACTCGGCCACCGCGAGCTGCATGCCGAGGCAGATGCCGAGATACGGGATGCGTTGCTCTCGGGCGATCTGGGCGGCGCGGATCTTGCCCTCGATCCCGCGGCCGCCGAAGCCGCCGGGGATGAGGATGCCGTCGGCGCGCTCGAGCCGTGTGGCGACGGCGGGATCGCCGACCTCCTCGGAGTCGATCCAGTCGATCTCCACCTGGGAGTCGTGGTGGGTGCCGGCGTGACGCAGCGCCTCGACCACCGACAGGTAGGCGTCCTCGAGCCGCACGTACTTTCCCACCAGCGCGATCCGGACGCTGCGCGTGGCCTCCTTGGCCCGGCGGGTGATCGCCTCCCAGCCGCTCAGGTCCGGCTCGGGGGCCTCGATCCCGAAGTGCTCGCTCAGCACGTAGTCGTCGACGCCCTCGGTGCGGAAGACCAGCGGCACCTGGTAGATGTCGGGCACGTCGTAGGCGGAGACCACCGCCTCCACGGGCAGGCTGGCGAACAGGGCGATCTTGCGCCGGATGTCGGCGCCCAGCATCGACTCCGAGCGGCAGATCACCATGTCGGGCGCGATACCGATGCGCCGCAGCTCGTTGACCGAGTGCTGGGTCGGCTTGGTCTTGAGCTCGCCGGCATGCGAGATGTATGGGACCAGCGTGAGGTGGATGAACATGCAGCGTCGGCGCCCCACGTCGACCGGGAACTGCCGGATCGCCTCGAGGAACGGCAGGGACTCGATGTCGCCGACCGTGCCGCCGATCTCGGTCACGACGAAGTCGACTTCGGTCGCCTCGGCCATGAGCTTGATCCGCTGCTTGATCTCGTCGGTGATGTGCGGCACCACCTGGACGGTGGCGCCCAGGTAGTCGCCCCGGCGCTCGCGGCGGATCACCGTGTTGTAGATGCCGCCGGCGGTGACGTTCGACGCGCGGCTGGTGTTGGCGTCGGTGAAGCGCTCGTAGTGGCCGAGGTCGAGGTCGGTCTCCGCGCCGTCCTCGGTCACGAACACCTCGCCGTGCTGGTAGGGCGACATCGTCCCCGGGTCCACGTTGATGTACGGGTCGAACTTCTGGAGCTGGACGTCGAGCCCCCGGGCGACCAGAAGGCGCCCGATCGATGCGGCGGCGATTCCCTTGCCGAGCGAGGACACCACCCCGCCCGTGATGAAGATGAATCGCGTCTCGCCTGCCGCCATACGGTCGCCTTCCGAGTGTAGTGGGGTTCCGACCGTCTCAAGGTAGCGGCCGTCCCGGACGCTCGCCGGGGTCTGGTCGAGAGACCAGCCGCATTTTCCGGGGCTCGACCAGGCTCCGGCGAGAGGCCGCGGCTCAGGCGGCGCGCAAGAGGCCGCGGCTCAGGCGGCGCGCAAGAGCTCGCGGGCGTGGCGCGTCGCCCCTCGGTCGCCCTCGGCCGCGCCGAGCATCCGAACCAGCTCGCCGACGACCGCGTCGCCGTCGAGCGCCGTCACAGTGGTGCGCGCCGGCACGGTCCTCGCATCCTTGGCGATCGTGAAGTGGCGGGCCGCCATGGCGGCGACCTGGGGAAGGTGGGTGATGCAGAGGATCTGCCGTCCGGCGGCCAGGGCGCGCAGGTGCTCGCCGACGGCCCGAGCGGTGTGCCCGCCGATGCCGGCGTCGATCTCGTCGAACACAAGGAGGGGTCCGCCGCTCGTCGCGCCGGCGCCACCGGCCGAGCCGTGCGCCACGCCGAGCAGCGCCAGCATCACCCGCGACAGCTCGCCGCCCGAGGCGATCTCGCGCAGCGGCCCGGCCGGCAGCCCCGGGTTGGCCGCGATCATCAGCTCTACCGTGTCCGCGCCGCGCGGTCCGCACCCGCCCTCGCGCGGGCGCAGCTCGACCGAGAACGTCGCGTCGGGCATTGCCAGCTCGGTCAGCCGCTCGCGCACCGCCGTCAGCCAGCTCCGGCGCCGCCCGCCGGCGGCGCTCGGACAGCTCCCCGGCCAGGCCCTCCAGCTCACTCCGAGCCACCGCCAGCTCAGCCTCGCACGACCCCAGCGACATCTCAGCCTGCTCGAGCTCCGCGCGCCGGCGCCGGCAGCGCTCCGCGTGGGCGAGCACTTCGGCGATCGAACCGCCGTGCTTTCGCTCGAGTCGAGCGAACAGGGCAAGGCGCTCCTCGACCTCCTCCAGGCGCCCGGGAGAGCCCTCCAACCCGTCGGCGTAGGCGCGTAGCGCGGCGCCCACGTCCTGCGCCTCATAGCTGAGCGACGCCACCCGCTCGCACAGCTCGCCGAGGCGCGGGTCGATGCCGGCGCCGGCCTGCAGCTGAGCGGCGGCGGCCGCCAGCAGCTCCGCCGCCCCCCCGCCCCCGTCGCCGGAGACCGCCTCCGCTCCGGCGCCGGCTGCCCCTCGCAACGTCTCGACATGTCGCAACCGCTCACGTTCCTCGGCCAGCTCGCGCGCCTCGGACTCACTCGGCGAGACCCGCTCGATCTCCTCGAGCTCGAACCCCAGCAGGTCGAGCTCGCGCTCGCGGCCGGCCGCCACCTCGCGCAGCCCGGACGCCCGCTCCTCCAGCGCGCGCACGCGTCCATACGCCTCGGCCACGCGCTCAAGCAGCTCCGCCTGTCCGAGTCCGCAATGGCCGTCCAGGACGTCGAGCTGCACCGCCGAGAGCATCAGCCGGCGGTGCTCGTGCTGGCCGTAGAAGGCAAGCAGCGCGCTGCCGAGCTCGCGCAGGTCGGCCACGGTGGCCGAGCGTCCGCACACGTAGGCGCGGGTGCGCCCGTCGGGCCAGACCCGCCGCGCCAGCACGACCTCCTCGGCGCCGGCGGGCAGCAGCTCGAGCTCGGCCAGCTCCGGCGGTAGCGAGAACACCCCCTCGACGTATGCCTCGGCCGCGCCCCCGCGCACGATCCCGCTGCCGGCGCGGCCGCCCAGCAGCAAGTCGAGCGACTGGGCGAGCAGCGTCTTTCCGGCGCCCGTCTCGCCGGTGACGACGTTGAGGCCCGGGACAAGGCGCAGCTCGGCCCGGTCGATCAGCAGCAGGTTCTCGATGCGCAGCTCGTGCAGCATGGCCACGGGTGTACCAGGCGCCGCCGACGGAGCGTTCGGAGCCGCCCCGCTCGCCGCCCAGCAGATCGACCCGGAGATCCGGCTCGAGCTCACCGGCTAGCACGACAGCGAACGAGCCGAGCAGCGCCGAGCGCAGCCGAGCAGCCGAGCAGCCGAGCAGCCGAGCAGCCGAGCAGCCGAGCAGTCCGACCGGATACGGTAGGGGCCGGACGACCAGGAGGAGAGCGATGGCCAGCAGCGCGACCCGCCTCGAGCGAGAGCTCGGGGGAGCCGGCAACGGGCGCCGGCCCACGACCGGCAGCCCCGATCTCGACATCTCGAGACTCAAGCGGGCGCTGACGCAGGCCGTCCAGGGCGAGGTCCGCTTCGACGCGGGCACCCGGGCGATGTACGCCAACGACTTCTCCATTTACCGCGCGGTGCCGATCGGGGTGGTCATCCCGAGGGGGCCGGAGGACGTGATCGCAGCCATCGCCATCTGCCGGGAGCATCAAGCGCCTGTGCTCCCCCGCGGCTGCGGCACCGCCCCGAGCGGCCAGACCACCAACGTCGCCGTCGTCTTCGACTACTCCAAGTACTACAACCAGATCGTCGAGCTCGACCCGGAGAATCGCCGCGCGCGCGTCCAGCCCGGCGTGATCTGCGATCAGCTCAGAGACGCGGCCGAGCAGCACCACCTCACCTACGGCCCCGACCCGGCCACCCACGAGTACTGCACGGTCGGGGGCATGCTCGGCAACAACTCGTGCGGCACCCACTCGCTGATGGCGGGCAAGACGTCAGACAACGTGATCGAGCTCGACGTGCTGCTCTACGACGGCACGCGGATGCGCGTCGGGGCCACTGGAGACGACGAGCTCCAACGCATCATCGCCAAGGGCGACCGCCAGGGTCAGATCTACAAGGCGCTCACGGACCTCCGGGACGAGGTGGCCGACCGGGTCAGACAGGAGTACCCGGATATCCCGCGCCGGGTCTCCGGCTACAACCTCGACCAGCTCCTGCCCGAAGCCGGCTTCCACGTCGCCCGCGCGCTGGTCGGCTCCGAGGGCACCTGCGTGAACGTGCTCGAGGCCACGGTCCGCCTGGTCCCGAGCCCCCAGCACCGCCGCACGCTCGTGCTGGGCTACCCCGACGTGTTCCAGGCGGCCGACCACGTCCCCGCTCTGCTGCAGACGGGCCCGATCGGGCTCGAGGGGTACGACGACCAGTTGATCAAGAACATGATCGCCAAGAACCGGCTGGCGAAGGAGCGGGCGCTCCTCCCCGAAGGCCGGGCCTGGCTGTACGCCGAGTTCGGCCACGATGACCCCGATGAGGCCACCGCGCTCGCCCGGCAGGCGCTCGAGGCGGTTCGGAAATCCGGCCCCCAGCTCGAGGCCAAGCTGATCATCGACAAGGCCGAGCAGGGCAGCGCCTGGAAGGTGCGCGAATCAGCCGTGGGCGACAGCCGCGCCCCGGGCTACATGGACGCCGAGGGCAACTGGGAGGACGCCGCCGTGCACCCCGACAAACTCGGCGCCTACCTGCGCGACTTCCAGAAGGTGCTCGACGACCACGGCTATCGCTGCGTCTACTACGGCCACTTCGGGCAGGGGTGCGTGCACACCCGCATGGACTTCGACCTCAAGACGGCGGCCGGAGTCAAGACGTTCCGTTCGTTCATGGAGACGTGCGCCGACCTGGTCGTCTCCTACGGCGGCTCGCTGGCCGGCGAGTACGGCGAGGGCCACGGCCGCGCCGAGCTGCTCCCAAAGATGTTCGGCCCGGAGCTGATGGCCGCCTTCAACCGCTTCAAGCGGCTCTGGGACCCCGACGGCAAGATGAACCCGAACCGGCTGATCGGCGACGTCAAGCTCGACGAGGGGCTCCGGCTCGGCTCGGACTACCGCCCGCCCCAACTCACCACCCACTTCGCGTATCCGGACGACGAGGGCTCGTTCGCCACCGCGGTCGAGCGCTGCTTCGGCATGGCCAAGTGCCGCAACCTGGGCAGCCTGACCATGTGCCCGAGCTTTCACGTCACGCGAGAGGAGCAGCACAGCACGCGAGGCCGGGCCCGCCTGCTGTTCGAGATGCTCAAGGGCGACCCGATCGACGACGGCTGGCGGGCCGACGCCGTCAAGGAGTCGCTCGACCTCTGCCTGTCTTGCAAGGGGTGCACGGGCGACTGCCCCGTCCACGTCGACATCCCCACCTACAAGGCCGAGTTCCTGGCCCACTACTACGCCCGGCGCCGGCGCCCGCTGAGTCACTACGTGCTCGGGCTGCTCCCCTGGTGGGGCCCGGTCGCGGCGCGCGCGCCGCGGCTGGCCAATGCCCTCACGCACGCTCCGGGCATCGCGAAACAGGGCAAACGGCTGGTCGGCATCGCCGAGGAACGCGACCTACCGCGGTTCGCCACCCAGACCTTCCAGGCCTGGCGCCGCCGCCGGGAGTCGCGGCAGTGGGACTCCTCGAGGCCGCCGGTGGTCCTCTGGGCCGACACGTTCACGAACCTGTTCGAGCCCGAGATCGGCAAGGCGGCCATCGCGGTCCTCGACGCGGCCGGCTTCGCGCCGCTGCTCTCACCGCCCGGCCTGTGCTGCGGACGGCCGCTCTACGACTTCGGCATGCTCCGCACCGCCAAGCGGATGCTCCGGCGGGTGCTCGACCAGATGTCGACGCCGATCGAGGCGGGCTGGCCGGTGGTGGTGCTCGAGCCGAGCTGCGCGTCGGTGTTCCGCGACGAGCTGCGCAAGCTGATGCCGGGCGACGAGCATGCCCGCCGGCTGGTCAGCCAGACCCTGACCCTCGACGAGTTCCTCGAGCGCCACGCGCCGGACTGGGCGCCGCCGCGGCTCGACCGGACAGCGCTCATCCACCCGCACTGTCACCGCAACGCGCTGATCGGCCCCGGCGGCCAGCGCGACCTGCTGGCGCGCACCGGCGTCGATGCCCGGCTCACCGACGCGGGCTGCTGCGGCATGGCCGGATCGTTCGGCTACGAGGCGGGCGAGCGCTACGAGGTTTCAATGGCGATCGGCGAGCGCGTGCTGCTGCCCGCCGTCCGGGACACGGCCGCGGACACCCTCCTGGTCGCCGACGGCTTCTCGTGCCGCGGTCAGATAGCCGCCGGCACCGGCCGCCGCGCCCTCCACACCGCCGAGGTCCTCCAGCTCGGGCTGCAACCGATTGCGTGATTGAGCGCCGACACGGGTCACCGGATTACCGGCCCATGACCTGGGCGCGATGGTGGGCCGCCAAACGCCGTTCCTGGCCCTGCTCGTCCCATTCGCGCTGGTGTTCATGGCCGACGGGCGCCGCGGCGTGCGCGCCGATGCGACGCGGGGCCCCGGGCGACCCGGTGCCCCCGACCGATGCGGCGCGGCCCCGGGGCGACCCGGGCCCCCGCGCCGAGCGTCTACCGCATCGACGAGAGCCGGCCGAACTTCTCCCGCAGGCGGTGATAGAAGCTCGCCCCGGCCACCTGCGCCAGGCAGCCCTGCGAATCGACGAAGCGTGCCTCGATCTGCTCGCCCGGGGGCAGCGTGCACACCGGCCGGCCATCCACGGCCACGTCGACCGACTCCTCGCGAGAGCGGTTGTGCACGGTCAGCGCGTCGCTCGGCGCCACCACCAGAGCCCGGGCGGTCAGCGAGTGGGGCGCGATGAACGACACCACGAAGCCGGCCACCCCCCACGCCATCACCGGCCCGCCGTTGGCCAGGTTGTAGCCGGTCGAGCCTGCCGGCGTGGCTACGACCAGTCCGTCGCAGCGCACCCGGCCGATCTCGTCGGCGCCCACCGCGTAGGCGAGGTCGGCGACCCGGTTGCCGGGCTGACGGTGCATCGAGACGTCGTTGATGGCCAGCCACTGCCCCGCCTCTCCCGACAGAGCGATCCCCGGCAGCGAGAGCACCTCGAAGGCGCCGGCAAACGCCTGCTCGATGCCGCTGCGTGCGGCGTCCCGGTCGACGGTGGCCAGGAAGCCGATCTCTCCGAAGTTGACCGCGAACACCGGGACCCCGGTGCCGGCGTACCGCCGCAGCGCGGTGAGGATCGTGCCGTCGCCGCCGAACGCGAAGCAGATGTCGGCCTCGATTTCGCCCTCGACGTCGACCTCGAGCCCCGGGGCGTGCTCGAGGCGGTGCTTGCGCGTCTCCTCGGGATCGAGGTAGAGGACCGCGCCGGCCTGGCGGGCCAGCTCGATCAGCGCATCGAGAGCCGGCCGCGTCTCCGAGGGCCGGCGGTGGGTAAGCACCGCGGCAGTCCGCACCGGATTCACGGCTCGACCTCGAGCGCGGCTCGCTCGAGGTCCACCTCCCCGCGACCCGCCTCGGCCAGCCACACGAACGTCTCGAGGTTCCCCTTCGGACCGGGCAACCCCGAGCTGGCAAAGCCCAGCACCGAGACCCCGAGCGCGAGCGCCGCCGAGCCCGCGGAAACCAGCGCGTGGCGCCGCGCGCCCGCGTCGCGAACGACGCCGCCCTTGCCGACCTGCCCGCGGCCCACCTCGAACTGCGGCTTGATCAGCGCCAGGCAGTCGAACCGAGCCGCCGCGCAGCCCAGCACGGCCGGCAGCACCTTGGCCACCGAGATGAACGAGACGTCGACCACGATCAGGTCCGGCGCGTAGGGAAGCAGCTCGCAACGGAGCGAGCGCGCGTTGCAGCGCTCGATCACGGTGACCCGGGGATCCGAGCGCAGCCGCCAGTCGAGCTCGCCATAGGCGACGTCCAGCGCCACCACGTGGGCGGTCCCGGCCTGGAGCAGGCAGTCGGTGAAGCCCCCGGTTGAGGCGCCGACGTCGAGCGCCCGGCGCCCCGCTACGTTCAGCCCGAGCGAATCGAGCGCGTTGGAAAGCTTGATCCCCCCGCGTGAGACGAACGGCGGCGCCTTGACCAACTCGAGCTCGACGTCGTCGGCCACCAGCTGGCCGGGCTTCTCGGCCCGCCGCCGCTCGGGGAGCAGCAGCACGTCGCCGGCCAGGACCGACGCCGCGGCCTGCGCCCGCGATGCGAACATCCCGCGCTGAGACAGCAGCGTGTCGATCCGAACGCGAGTCACTTCAGCGCGGAACGGTACGCGATCGGCGCGGAACGCCGTTCAGGTCAGCTCGGTGACGGTGGCGACCGCCCACCCGAGCGCGTCGCGATAAGAGCTGGCGATTCCCCGGCTGTGCGCGGCGAGGCTGGCGGCGTCGAACTCGCCGCGCTCGTAGCTGACCACCGCGTCGAGGATCGCGCCGGCCGGACCGTCGCGCCGAAGCAGCGCCGCCTCGACCTCGTTGGCCAGCGGCAGCTCCTCGACGATCGTCTCGAGCGGAACGTCGAGCAGCGCATCGGCCACCGACAGCAGCCCGACCGTGAACAGCTCGTCGCTCCCCACGTCCTCGCGCTTGGAGCCGAGCAGCTCGCACATCCGAGCCCGGGTCAGTCCCATCACGGACAGCTCGCGGGGCGTGCTCGGGCCGCCGGTGAGGGCGACCAGCAGCGCCCAGCGCGAGACCCCGCGCGAGCCCAGCATCATCACCGCCTGGCGGATCGAGGTGATGCTGCCGCGCATGCCGATGTAGGCGGAGTTGATGTAACGCAGCAGCTTGACGCTCAGTCCGACGTCACGGTCAATGACCTGCTCGAGCTCCTCGATGGTCGCCGATCCACCCTGCATGGCGGCCAGCGAGATCAGCGTCCCCATCTCCCCGACCGGGACCTTGCGGATCCGCGCCTTGTGCCGGCTGGCGTAGAACGCCCCGGCAAACAGCTCGAAGCCGAGCGCCTGCGCCCGCTCGAAGGCGCGGTAGTCGATCAGCCCGGCGGCCAGCGGCGTGGCCCGGCCGGCCCGGATCCGGGGCACAGCCAGCGTCGCCTCGCCCTCGGACCAGCTGGTGAGGTCGACCTCCACCGTCCCGAAACGCTCGAGCAGCGAGGCGTCGAACTCGGGGCCAGGGAGCTCATACAGCGACAGGGCGTAGCCGCGCATGGTCAGCGCCTCGATCGTGCCGGCCAGCTCGGGATCGAGCGCGGTGTCGTAGGCGATCCTCAGCATGACTCGATCGGGGCGCACGGGGGGAACTCCGAGCGCCAGCAGTACCTCGCGGGAAAGGGGCAGATGGGCGAGCGACTCGCCGACCAGCTCGTCGAGCCCCACACCGCTCAGCACGTCGCCCAGCAGCCGGGCCGTCGACGTTTCTTCCGGCTCGCTTCCGTCCGCAGTCGAGTAGGCCACCCGGTAGCCGCTGACCCGCATATGGCCGTCGACGACTGGCTGGCGCGAGATGTACAGATCCGGCGCCGGCGACGGGCGATCGGGTGAGTCGCAACCGAGTTCGAGCTCCTGCGTTGCCATCAACCATATGTCGGCTCCCTAGGGCCCAGACCCTAGGCACGACGCCTCAGATCGACGGTTGGTGGACGCTCCGGACGGCCCGAGAATTCACGCCGTCGGCACCCCGCCGTACTCCACCACGGCCGATTCGATGCGCTGCGCGATGCGCTCACCGGTGAAGCCGACCTCTTCGTGCAGGAGCTTGGGCGCGCCGTGCGTCACGTAGCGATCGGGTAGCCCCACCCGGAGGATGCGAGGAGACCCGAGGCCGGCATCGGACAGGCGCTCCCACACGGCCGAGCCGAACCCGCCGGCCAGCACACCCTCCTCGACCGTCACCAGGAGCTCGTGCTCGGCGGCCAGCTGGGCGGCCAGGCCCACGTCGATCGGCTTGGCGAAGCGGGCGTCGGCGACCGTGACCGACAGGCCGTGCTCAGCCAGGATGTCGGCCGCCTCGATCGCCTTGGCCACACCGGCGCCGTAGCCGAGCAGAGCCACCCGCGAGCCCTCGCGGAGGATCTCTCCGGTGCCGATCTCGATCGGCTCGGGGCGGGCCGGCAGCGGCACGCCCACTGCCTCGCCGCGCGGGTAGCGCAGCGCCACCGGGCCGTCGTCGTAGACGAGCGCCGTGCGCAGCATCCGGACCAGCATGGCCTCGTCGCGCGGAGCCATCAGCACGATGTTCGGCAGGCAGCGCAGGTAGGCGATGTCGAACGCGCCGTGGTGGGTGGGGCCGTCGTCGCCGACCAGCCCGGCCCGGTCCATGGCGAACACGACGTTCAGCTCCTGCAGGCAGACGTCGTGCACGATCTGGTCATAGGCCCGCTGCAGGAACGTCGAGTAGATCGCCGCGACCGGCTTGCACCCCTGCAGGGCCAGCCCGGCGGCGAACAGCACGGCCTGCTGCTCGGCGATCCCGACGTCGAAGTAGCGGTCGGGCAGCGCGCGCTGGAGGATGTTCAGGCCGGTGCCCGAGTTCATCGCAGCGGTGATGCCGATCACCCGCTCGTCGCGCCGGCACTCCTCTACCAGCGCCTCCCCGAACACCTGGGTGTACTGCGGCGGCGGCGGCTTGGCCCCAGACGGCTTGCCCGCCGCGGCGGCGGGGACGCCATTCGAAATCGACTTGGGCTTGGCGGCGTGCCACTTCTCCATGCCCTCCAGGCCGCCCTCCTCGGCCGGGGCGAAGCCCTTGCCCTTGACCGTGGCGCAGTGGATCACGACCGGCCGCTCGGCCGCGACCGCCTCGCGCAGCGCCCGCCGGATCGCGCGGACGTCGTGTCCGTCGATCACGCCGATGTAGGCGAAGTCGAGCTCCTCCCACCACAGGCCCGGCGCCCAGAACGCCTTGATCGACTCCTTGACGTGCGGACCCATGCGCTCGAAGGCGGCGCCGATGCCGACCGGCAGCTTGGTCAGCCCCTCCTCGAAGCCCTCGCGGGCGCGCCACAGCTTGGGGTTCAGGCGGATCCGGTTGAGGTGGCGTGAGAGCGCCCCCACGTTCGGCGCGATCGACATCCCGTTGTCGTTCAGCACGACCACGATCGGCGTGCCCTCGCCGCCGGCCTGGTGGACGGCCTCGAACGCGACCCCGCCGGTCATCGCGCCGTCGCCGACGACGGCGACGACGTGCCCGTCCTCGCCGTGGCCCCGACGCATCGCCTCTTTGATCCCGACCGCGTAGCCGATCGCGGTGGAGGCGTGCCCGGCGCCCATGATGTCGTGCTCGGACTCATGGACGGCGCAGAACGGGGCGAGGCCGTGGTACTTGCGGATCGTGGGCAGCTGGTCGCGCCGGCCGGTCAGGACCTTGTGCGGATAGGCCTGGTGCCCGACGTCCCACAGGATCTTGTCGCGGGGGGAATCGAGCATCGAGTGGAGCGCCACCGCGATCTCGCATGCCCCCAGGTTGGCCCCGAAGTGGCCGCCTATCTCCCCCACCGTGTCGATGATGTGCTCGCGCACCTCCTGGGCCAGGAGCTGCAGCTCCTCGTCGGTGAGGCCGTGGAGGTCCTGCGGCTTGTCGATTCGGTCGAGCAGTGGCGCCATCTAAAAGGATCGGGTCGCGATGAAGTCGGTGATCTGCACGAGCTCGGCGCCGCGGTCAGGAGCGGCCTGCGCCAGTGCCGCTCGGGCCCGCGCGTGCGACTGCGTGGCCAGTTCGCGGGCGCCGTCCAGCCCGAACTCTGTCACGTACGTGCGCTTGCCGAGTCGCTCGTCGGCCCCCTGCTGCTTTCCGAGCGTCTCCGGGGAGCCGGTTACGTCGAGGATGTCATCCACGATCTGAAAAAGTACCCCCAGCTCTCGGGCGAAGCCGTTGAAGCTGTGAATCTTCTCAGGGTCGTCCAGGCCGGCCAGCAGCAGCACGCATTCGACGCTGGCGGCGATCAGCCGCCCGGTCTTCAGCTCGTGCAGGCGGCGCAGGCCCTCGGGCCCCGGCCGGGTGCTGCCGGCCACGTCGATGTACTGCCCGGCCACCATGCCCTGAGCGCCGGTGGCGCGGGCCAGCGCGCCGGCGGCGGTGAGCAGCCGGTCAGGCGCCGCCTCCTGCCGGGAGAGCAGCAGCACGAAGGCCTCGGCGTACAGGCCGTCGCCGGCCAGGATCGCCACGTCCTCGCCAAAGGCGCGGTGGCACGTGGGCCGGCCCCGCCGCAGGTCGTCGTCGTCCATCGCGGGCAGGTCGTCGTGGATCAGCGAGTAGGTGTGGATGAGCTCGATGGCCACCGCCAGCGGCAGCACCCACGTCGGCTCGTGGTCGATCGCCGATGCGGTGGCCAGCGCGAGCACCGGGCGGATCCGCTTGCCGCCCGCCAGCAACGAGTAGCGCATCGCCTCCTCCAGCCCGGCTGCCTCAGGATCCGCGGCGAAGCGCAGCGACGTCAGATAGACCTCGACCGCGGCACGCAGATGCTCTGGGTAGGCCGGAGCGGGCGCCGAGCCGGAGGGCGGCACGCGGTCCCGCTCGCTCGCCGTCGGCAGCACTACGCGGCCGGCAGCGGCAGCTGCCCGGGAAGATCCGGCAGCGGCTCGAGCGCCGCCCGCGTCCGCTGGTCGACTTGAGAGCTGGCCTCGCTGGCCAGTCGCGCGCATTCCTCGATGAGGGCGAGCGCCGTGTCCACCTCCAGCTCGGAGGTACGGAGCCGGTGCGCCACCTCCTCGAGCCGCGCGCTCAGCTCGGTCAGGGGATCGGTCACGGCCGAGAGAGTAGCGGTAAGTCGACCTGGACCTGGTCAGCGCGCTGACCGGTGGCCAAGCTAAGACCGAAGAATGGCCCCGATTCCTGGACGGTCACGCCGCTCGCTTACCCCGACGCAGTCGCATCGAAAACCAGTGTGTCGTTCGGAGCGTCCCGACGGCGATAACGACGCGTCATCTCTGCGCGTCGAGCGCCTGGTTGACCAACTCGTCGGCGCGGGCGTTCTGGGCCCGCGGCACGCTCCGCACGCGCCAGTCGTCGAGCCTCCGTAAGGCGGCGATCGCTTCGGCGTGCAGGGGTTTCATCGCGGGGTGCTTGACCTTGTAGGCGCCGGTCAGCTGGCGCGCCACCAGCTCGGAGTCGTTGACTATCTCCACCTCGCTGGCCCCCAGCGCTTGCGCCCGCTCGAGGCCCCTGAGCAGCGCCCGGTACTCGGCCACGTTGTTCGTGGCCACTCCGATCCTCTCACCCAGCTCCTCGAGCACCTCGCCGTCGGGAGCCGAGACCACCACCCCGATGGCCGCCGGGCCCGGGTTGCCGCGAGCACCGCCGTCGACGTGCAGGACCACCTTCACGAGGAGCGCCGGCTCCGCCGGCTCATACACTGTCTCAATCCGTGGCCAGCTGAGGAAGCTCGCCGGTGACGCGCGGACGACGGCGGTCGCGCAGTTCGCGATTCCCGCCGCCGGACGGAGTGCGGCCTCGCCGCGAGGTCTTGCGGCGGTCGACGATCACCTCGACGCCCCGGTCGTCGGCGTAGTAGCTCTCGAGCTTCGGGAGCAACTCGTCGGCGAGCTCCTCCGGAACTACACAGTAGATCACGGTTCAGGATGCTAGACGCGGGGGCCGAGGTCCACCATCGAACCTTTGTCCAGGCGCCGGCACGGGTTTCAGGGCACCTCGAGCGCCCCGTGCTGGTCATAGGACGCGTTCGGCTCGCGCTCGCGCGGGCTCAGCTCGTTGAGCTCGTAGCCCTGCGCGGCCACCCGTACGACCGGCACGTCGTCGGACAAATCCACCTCGTAGCGGTACCAGCAGAGCTCCCAGGACGCCACGATCTCGACCCGGCTCGGATGCTCCTCATTCGGGTGTATCGAGACTTCGGGAGCCCCGAGCGAGCGGGCCACCCCCGCCACCGTGCGCCGGTGCTCGGAGTTGTTGAACATCTCGATGGCCGAGGCGATCTTGTGCTCGGCGCCCATCGGGACCGCCCGCACGTGCCGGGGCTCCCGGGCCGGCTCCCCGGCCCGCTTGCCCGGCGCTCTCGGCGCTCTCGGCGCTCTCGGCGCTCGGCGCTTCGGCGCTCTTGGCGCTTTCGGCGCTTTCGGCGCTCGCGCCGTCCTCGGCGCCCGCACCGGCCGCGGCGGGGGGGCGGGCTCCTGCTCAGGCGCCAGCTCCTCGAGCGGCTCCTCGGGCGCCACACGCTCGGGCGGGTTATCTCGCTCGCGGCGCCGGCGCAGTCGGCTCAGCAGCGACCCCCGTCGGTTCGACGTCGCCTGCCCGCCGTCGTAGGTGGGCACGGTGCCCTCCCGCAACCAGCCTTCGTGAAGCGCCCGCGGCTTGCACAGATCGCAAACCGAGCGCCTCACGCCGCCGTCGATGTAGACCTCGGCGTGCTCGCCGCGCAAGAGGGTTCGCCCGCACACGTCGCAGACGTTGATCGCGAGGTCCGGCCTGATGTCCCGGGTGGCCACGGCGCCCGACTGTATCGAAGGGGTCAGGCTTTCACCGCCTCCTTCTCGGCTCGCGCCTCCTCGACCACCTTGCCGGCCAGGTGCGCGGGGACCTCCTCGTAGCGGAGGAACTCCATCGTGAACTCGCCCTGGCCGCCGGTGATCGAGCGCAGATCCGGCGCGTAGGAGAGCATCTCGGCCATCGGCACCTCGCACTTGACCTCGGTCATGCCGGCGCCCACCGGCTCCATCCCGAGCGGCCGGCCGCGCCGGGAGTTGAGGTCGCCGATGACGTCGCCCACGGCGTCCTCCGGGGAGGACACGGTGACCAGCATGATTGGCTCGAGCAGCACCGGTCCGGCCTGCTCCATCGCTTGCTTCATGGCCAGCGAGCCGGCCACCTTGAAGGCCATCTCGGAGGAGTCGACACTGTGATAGGAGCCGTCGTAGAGGCGTACCCGCACGTCCTTGACCGGGTACCCGGCCACCACCCCCTCGTGCATCGCCTCGAGCACGCCCTTCTCGACCGCGGGGATGAACCCCGTCGGGATCACGCCGCCCTTGATCGCGTTGACGAACTCGAACCCCTCGCCCGGCGTCAGCGGCTCGATCTCGATGTGGCAGTCGCCGAACTGGCCGCGCCCGCCGGTCTGCTTCTTGTGGCGACCGTGCGCCTTGGCCGGCTTGCGGATCGTCTCCTGGTAGGGCACGTGGGGCGGGTTGAGGTTGACCTCGGCCCCGAAGCGGGACTTCAGGCGCTCGACGATCACCTCGACGTGGACCTGCGAGAGCCCGGCCACGATCTGCTCGCCGGTCTGCTCGTCGCGGTGCAGGTCGATGGTCGGATCCTCCTCCTGGAGGCGGCGCAGGGCGGTGAACACCTTCTCCTCATCGCCCTTGCTCTTGGGCTCGACCGCGAACGCCATCACCGGCGCCGGCAGCTTGATGCTGGGCATCTCGATCGGCTCGTCGCGGGCGGCCAGCCAGTCGCCCGCCTTGGTCTCCTTGAGCTTGGCCACCGCGCCGATGTCGCCCGGGCCGAACTCGGTCGGATGGCCTGTCCCCGTGCCCTCGAAGGTGAGCAGCGTGCCGATCCGCTCCTTCGTGTGGGAGCGGGTGTTCAGCACCTGGGAGTCCTGCTTCACGACGCCCTGGTAGACCCGGAACATGTTGATCCGCCCGGCGAACGGGTCCGCCCGCGTCTTGAACACGTAGGCGAACGTCTCCCGGTCCTCGACCGGCTCGAGCGTCACCTCGCCGACCTCGAGTCCGCCGTGCTTGACCGGCGACGGGAGGTCCTCAACGATCGCGTCGAGCAGGCGGTTGGTGGCCAGGTTGCGGGTGGCGACGCCGCAGGTGACCGGGAAGATCACGCCGTGGTTGGTGCCGTCCTTCAGCGCGGTGACGATCTCGTCGTGGGAGATCTCCTCACCCTCCAGGTAGCGCTCCATCAGCGCGTCGGAGTTCTCGGCGACCTCGTCCATCAGCTTCTCGCGGTACTCCTGCGCCTGCGCCTCCAGCTCGCCGGGGATCGACATCTCATTGCAGTTCTCTCGTCCGGCGCCGTCGTACTGGTAGGCCTTCATGTCGACCAGGTCGATGACGCCGCGGATCTCGTGCTCTGAGCCGATCGGGATCTCGGTGGCCACCACGTGCGGCCCGAAGGCGGACTTGAGGGAGTCCAGCGCGCGGAAGAAGTCTGCCCGCTCGCGGTCGAGCATGTTGACGAAGATCAGCCGGGCCAGGTCGAGCTCGGCGGCGCGCTGCCACAGGCGGTTGGCGTGGACCTCGACCCCCATCACCCCGTTGATCACGAACACCGCGGACTCGCACACCCGCAGTGCCCCCAGCGCGTCGGCGATGAAGCTCGGATCCCCCGGGGTGTCGATCAGGTTCACCTTGCGCTCCTGCCACTCGAAGCTCGACATCGCGGCCGTGATCGACATCTGCCGCGCCTTTTCGTCGGGATCGCTATCGGAGAACGTGGTCCCGTCGACGACCGAGCCCATCCGGTTGATCGTCCCCGCCTGGAACAGCAGCGCCTCGTGCAGCGAAGTCTTTCCACTACCGCGGTGGCCGACGAGCGCCACGTTGCGGATGCGATCCGCGGGCTTGTGCATGCCGTGCTCCTCTCCTTCGTGACCCTGGAGCGAAGATACCGGGCCTCGCTTCGCTCGGCGTCCGTGGGGCCGTTCCGCCGGGCTTCCATGCCCGGCGGGGCGTAAGGGTCACGCACGCCCGGCAGGGATGCCGGGCGCAACCGGTCCCATGGACGTCGCCGCAGGCAGCCCAGGTGGCCGGGGGCGGGTGGTGGGTGGGAACCTAGTCCAGCTCGCCGGCCAGCTTCGAGCGCAGGCGCAGCACGGCCTTCGTGTGCAGCTGCGAGACGCGCGACTCGGTCACCCCGAGCACCTCGCCGATCTCGCGCAGGGTCAGGTTCTCGTAGTAGTAGAGGGCGACGACCAGCTTCTCGCGCTCGGGAAGGGCGGCGATTGCGTCGGCGATGCGGTCGCGCAGCTCCGACTGGTCCATGAGCTGCTCGGGATCGGGGGCGCCCCGGTCGGGCAGCGTGTCGAGCAGCGAGATCGCGTCGCCGGTCGAGTCCGACACGCTCCACAGCTCGTCCAGCGCCACGATCGTGGAGTTGGAGATCTGCATCAGGGCGTTATGGAAGTCCTCGACTGAGACGTTCAGCTCGGAGGCCATCTCCTCGTCGGTGGGAGCCCGCTGGAAGCGAGCCTCGAGCTTCATGTTGGCCCGCTCGATCTCGCGAGCCCGGGCGCGGACGGAGCGCGGCACCCAGTCCAGCGTGCGCAGCTCGTCGATGATCGCGCCGCGGATCCGGGTGATCGCGTACGTCTCGAACTTGATCTCCCGGCTCAGGTCGAAGCGCTCGATGGCCGAGATCAACCCGCCCAGCCCGTAGGAGATGAGGTCGGACTCCTCGACGTGGGCCGGCAGTCCCGAGCTCATGCGGCCGGCTACGTACTTGACCAGCGGGGAGTAGGCGACCACCAACCGCTCACGCGCCCGCTCGTCTCCGGTCGCCTTGAACCGCCTCCACAGATCTTGTAGCTCGATCGCTTTGACGTTGGTGTCCAATGTGCCCCAGACGTTATTACGCCTCGCCCTATGCGCGCGGATGGGCGCGCGAATAGGTGGACCTTAGGCGGGCCGACTCGACGCGAGTGTAAACCTGCGTTGTCGAAAGAGTCGCGTGGCCGAGGAGCTCCTGGATGGCTCTGAGATCGGCGCCTCCGTCCAGCAGATGGGTGGCGAACGAGTGCCGGAGCGCGTGCGGATGGGCCCGGGCCAGCGCCGGCGAGCCGGCCATCGCGCGCCGCGCCCAGCCGCCCAGCCGCCGACGGACGTCCGAGGTGGACAGGCGCCGACCCGACTTCGAGAGGAATAATGCCGGTTCCCGCCCGTCCCCCGCATCGACCGTTTGCAGGATCGACCGGGCCCGCGCCAGGTAGAGCTCGAGCGCCCGGCGAGCGTGCTCGCCGACCGGGACCAGGCGGGTCTTGCCGCCCTTGCCCTCTATGCGCAGCGTCTCAGCATCGAAATCGACCGCCTCGAGATCGAGGGTCACGATCTCCTCGGCGCGCAGCCCGCAGGCGTAGGCCAGCTCGAACATGGCCCGGTCACGCAGCTCGAGTGGCGTGGCGGCCGGGATCGAGTCGAGTAGGGCCGCCACCTCGCCGGCCTTGAGCACGTGGGGCAGGCGCTGTGGGCGCTTGGGCGAGCTGAGCAGCTCGGCCGGGTTGTCGACCCGGGCGCCCGCCTGGATCTGGGTCCGGAACAGCCCCCGCAGGGCGGCCAGCCGGCGAGCGATGGTGGCCGGCGCGATCCCCCGCTCGGCCAGCCCGGCCGCGTAGCGGCGCAGAGCGCGGACGTCGACGTCCTGCGGCCGCGCCCCGCGCTCGGTTGCCCAGTCGGCGAAGTGGCGAACGTCCCCCGCGTAGGCGGCCCGCGTCTTCTCGGCCACTGCGCGGCGGCGCAGGTCGTCCTCGAAGGCGCTCAGCGCCGCATCCCAGGGGGAGGTTTGCGCCGGCGCGGGCATCGAGGCACGGTATTCGCCGCCAGGGCGATCACGCCTGCCTGACGGCCCGGGCATCCGCGGCCGTTGCCCGGGCGCCGGGCAGCCCGCACCTACTGGACGTCGACGAGGGTCCCGATCGGCGTGTACTGGTAGACGTCGTGGGCCTCGGAGTACGGCATCTCGACGCAGCCGAGGCTCTGGGCCGAGCCGTAGGAAGCGCGGAGGAAGCCGTGGAGGGCATCTCCGCCGTTGAAGTAGCTCACCCACGGCACCCCCGGGTCGCTGTAGTGGCTTCCGTCGGGGTTGGTGCCGCTCATCGTCACCGACGGCGCGTGCTCGAACACGGCGAACACGCCCTGGGCGGTCGGCGCCGCGGGGATGCCCGTGTTTACGGGGCCGGAGACGACAACCTTGCCGTTGTGCCATGTCGACTGGCTCTCGGGGCTGCCCTCGCTCACCTGGACGAACGTGTAGCCGAAGGTGTTGTGGTGGTCCTCGACCGCGGCGGTGATCAGCGCCTTCCAGAGCGCCGGCCCCGGGTCGCCGTCGGCGGTCATGCCGTTGTTGTTCTGGAAGGCCATGATCGCGCCCTTGGTCATCTCGCCGAAAGTGCCGGGCGCCCACATGTTGCGCAGCGCGCTCGGGGTGTTCGGATAGCGCCAGCTGTAGGTGCCGGCGGGCGGCTTGACCGCGGCCGCCTCCTGGCCCGCCATCGTGTGGCCGGGCGGCGCGCCGGAGTAGGTGAAGCGCAGCGGCAGGTAGCCGAGCACGGCCAGCAGCTGCTGCAGGCGCGCGGTTGAGCCCCCCGGCACCTTCCAGGTTCCCCAGCTCGGGTCGCCGGTGGCTTGGCCGCCGACCAGGTTGACGCCCTTGGGGAGGCCGATCCGAACGTTCGCGCCCAGCCCGTAGCCATAGTCCTCGGGGCGGAACACGATCGTGTGGGCGTTGACCGCGTGCCAGGTGCCCTGGGTGATCGGCGTGACTGGCGGCATGGCGTTGCCGAGCGCCTCCTTGTACGGCTTGGAGAAGGTCAGGCTGATCGGGGTGCTGGCTGTGATCGTGGAGCCGGGGGCGGGACTGGCCACGGCGCTGGTGGCGGCGCCGGCGGGGAACCAGCTCACCAGGGCCGCCTGCGAGGTCTCCCAGGCGCGGGGCGCGGCGGCCACCCAGATCGTCCCGGCCGGCGCAGTGCGCGCGAGGGTGATCTGCGACTGAGGCGTTCCGAAGGTTTGCCGGTGCAGGCTGCCCGGCGAGGCGCCGGATGAGAACGTAGCCACCGGCTGGGCGAACTTGAGGTGCAGCCCCTGGTTCGCCGGGGCGGTCAGGAAGTGATTCAGCAGATGGGCCCGCGGGGCGGTCACCTTGACCTCCAGCCGCTGTGTCTTGCCGGTCAGCCACGCGTTCCACCCCGGCCGTTTCACGACCACGTCGACCGTGAGCGTCTCGCCGGCGCGGATCTTCTTGCTGGGCCAGATCTGCTGGCCGGACAGGCGCACCGGGACCTGGTTGTTGGCCGGTCCCGTCACCGCGCTGACGCTCTCGATCTTCCCACCGCCGAGCGGCAGCCCGATGTTGGCCAGTGCCACCGGGTCGGCGGCCAGGCTTGGCTTCGAGGACTTGAGCGCCACCGCGCCCGCGACCAGCACCACGATCGCGATCAGCAGGAAGGCGCCGGTGAAGTACGGCCACCGGCGCCCGCGCGAGGCGCGCGGCGGCAGCGGAGCCATCCGCCCCGGACGGCGGCTCGGCCTTGCCGTGCCGCGCTCAGGGCGTAGATAGGAAACTCGGGCCAGCGGTGATCACCCCTTCTCGACAGGTAGATCCTAGCGGTCCTCTACCCTGACACCAATCGCTCACCCGGTGGCGGGGCGAGATCTTGCAAGCGCGGTTGCAATCCGGCCTCCGTTCGGGGGTGGGCAAATTCGGTTGCGCGGTGGGTTGTGCGCGGTGGGTGGGAGGACGGGGAACGCTCGGCGGGGGCAGTGGCGGGCATGCCGGTGCCGTTAGGGTGCGTAGGAGAATTAGGTGGTGGAATTGGCGAGTGGCTGGGCGTGGCTGAAGCCGCCCCCTCGCCACGATCGTACTGGTGGTACGTGAGGGCGAGAGGGTGGCTTCAGGCGCGTCCAGATGCCGCCAAAACGCCAGATAATTCTTCTACGGGCCCTTAGCGGGTGATCGCGCCGAGCGAGGCGCTAGAGACGAGCTTGGCGTACTTGGCGAGTGCGGCCGCCGGGGCCGGACGCTCGGGTGGGGTGTATTCGCTGGCCCGGGCGGCGATCTCGTCGTCGGGCAGGTTGACGTCGAGCCGGCGGGCGTCCACGTCGAGGGTGATCTGGTCTCCGTCGCGGACGATGCCGATCGGGCCCCCGCGCACCGACTCGGGCGCCACGTGCCCCGCCATCAGCCCGCGGGTCGCGCCGGAGAAGCGTCCATCGGTCAGCAGCGCGACCTCCTCCCCCAGCCCCTCGCCGACCAGCGCCGCGGTGACCGCCAGCATCTCGCGCATGCCCGGGCCGCCGGCGGGCCCTTCGTTGCGGATGACGACCACGTCACCCGGGTTGATCTGCTGGTCGCGGACGGCCGCCATGGCGTCCTCTTCTGACTCGAACACCCGCGCCGGACCGGTGTGCCGGCGCCGCTCGTACCCGGCCACCTTCACCACGCAGCCTTCCGGCGCGAGGTTGCCGTGCAGGATGACCAGCCCGCCGGTGTCCTTCAGGGGGTTCTCGAGTGGCCGGACCACCTCCTGGCCCTCGGTCTCGGTGGCCTCGTCGGCATGCTGGCCGACGGTCTTGCCGGTCACCGTCTGGGCGTTCTCGTGGAGGATCCCGGCCTCCTTGAGGCGCTTGAGAACGAGCGGGACTCCGCCGGCGGCGTAAAGGTCGGGGGCCACGAACCGGCCGCTCGGCTTCAGGTCGCAGAGCAACGGGGTCCGCTCGCTGATCCGGTCGAAGTCGTCGATGCTGAGCTCCACGCCGATTTCGTTGGCCACTGCCAGGAGGTGCAGCACGCCGTTGGTGGACCCGCCGCTGCAGGCGATCGCGGCGATTGCGTTCTCGAGGCTCTCGCGGGTGATGATGTCGCTGGGCGTCTGGCCGCGCCTGAGCACGTCCATGACCAGCTCGCCGGCCTGCTTGGCCACGTCGGCCTTGTGTGGATCGGTGGCCGGGACGCCGGAGTAGTTCGCCGGGGAGATCCCGAGCACCTCGAAGGCCATCGCCATCGTGTTGGCGGTGAACTGTCCGCCGCAGGCGCCGGCGCCGGGCGAGGCGGCGTCCTCGATCGCGGTCAGCTCCTCATCGGTGATGCGACCCGCCGCGTGCGCCCCAACCGCCTCGAACACCTCCTGGATCGTGATCCGCTGGCCTTTGTAGTGGCCCGGATAGATCGAGCCGCCGTAGAGCATCACGCTAGGAACGTCCAGGCGGCAGAGCGCCATCACGGTGCCGGGGATGGTCTTGTCGCAGCCGCTGATCGCGATGACCGCGTCGAACATGTGGGCGGCGGCCACCAGCTCGATCGAGTCGGCGATCACCTCGCGGCTGGCCAGCGAGGCCTTCATCCCCTCGGTGCCCATCGTGATCCCGTCCGAGATCGCGATCGTGTTGAGCTCCATGGGGGTGCCCCCGGCCTCCCGGATTCCCTCCTTCACCTTGGCGCCGAGCGCGCGCAGGTGGAAGTTGCACGGCATCGTCTCGATCCAGGTGTTGGCCACGCCGATGATCGGCTTGGCGAGCGCCTCGTCGTCGTAGCCGATGCCCTTCAGGTAGGCGCGGGCGGCGGCGCGCTCGGGGCCGTCGGTCAGCGCGCGGCTTTTGTGCTTGAGGTCCACGGCCGGAGAACCTTAGACGGTGGCGACTCGCGAGAGGTGGCTCGAGAACAGGACGTATTTCGTCCGTTTCTCGAGCCGGCTCGGTCAGGCAGCGCCCTGGCGGTCGGGCGACGCGCTCCCGTCGCCCCCCGCGAGCTGGCGCATCCGGGCCCGCTCCCACTGGGACAGGCGCCACAGGTCGCGCCGCACCTGGGCCGGGTCGAGCTGGCGGCCCGGCAGGTGCATGTTGGCGGTGGAGATCAGTCGCCGCTCGTCGCCGGTCAGCGCCATCCACTTGGCCAGCACATCGTCGGAGTCGGGCAGACGGCTCGAGCCGTACGGGCGGGTCTCGTCCGGGAACGTGACGCAGTACTCGTTGAGCAGGCGGTGGGTCTGGGCCAGGTAGGCGAGGATCGGCCGGTGGGGGTAGATCAGATAGGCATAGGGGGCGCCGCCGGTGCCGCCAGCATCCTCGGGACCGTCGGCCAGCGTGCCCCATACACGGAGGAAGCCGAGGTCGCGGTACATCGCCCACTCCTCCTCGTTGACGCACGAGCGCAGCAGCGCCCGCGCGCGCTGCTCGGCCCGGCGCTCGCGGCCGGGGTCATACGACCAGGTGGGCGTCCGCTGCCGACGGGCCCGGAACCGGGTCCAAACGTCGTCGAGCCGGGGAACGATCAGGTCGGAGAGCAGCGCAAGAGCGACGAGCGCGGTCGCTGCGAGCGCCAGCAGCACGGCGCCGGCCGCCCTACCTGCCGCCCGCCGCCCGCGGGAAGAAGATCACGCGGTCGGCGTCCCAGGGGATCTCCTCGAACGAGCGGACCATGATCGATTCGCGGCGGCCCTGCTCGTCCGCCATCGGCACGGCCGCCCACAACCCGGCATCGAGCTGGCGCCGGAACTCCTCGATCAGGCGCTGCTCGTCCTCGGCCCGCTCGACGTCTCCCTCGGCGATCAGAACCTCTCCATGGCCCGGCTTCATCCTCAGGAAACGCACGGGCGGATTATGTCAGAAGGCTGCCGGGCGCCCGGCCACTTGCCGCACGGTCGAGCGGGTTTGGGGCGCTTTGGAGGCAATTGCCAGGATGTCGACGGGACCGGCGCCGGCGCCGATCTGCTTCAGGCCCTGGGCCACCGCTTCGGAGGCGAGTCGCTTGGCGATACGCGCCGCCTCGAGTGGGTCGTCGCCGTGCGCCAGCCGGGCGGCCAGGACCGAGGAGTGAGTGCATCCGGACCCGTGCGCAGCGCCGTCCGCGTGACGTGGCCCGGCCAGCTCGACCAGCCGCTCGCCGTCGAAGAACACGTCGATCGTCTCCTCGCGGTGCCCGCCGGTGACCACCACCGCGCGTGGTCCCAGGGCATGGATCCGGCGGGCCAGCGCGTCGACGTTCGCCTCGGCGTCGTCTTCCAGCAGCGCGCGCGCCTCCGGCAGGTTCGGCGTGAGCACGGTGACGCGGGACACCAGGAGCTCCCTCAGCGTGGCCCGCGCCGTGGGATCGAGCAGCTGCGCGCCGGACTCCGCCACCATCACCGGATCGAGCACGACCGGCGTGGTCTCCGGCAGCTCGCCGATCACCCCCGCGACCGCCTCGATCGTGACCCGGTCGCCGAGCATCCCGATCTTGACCGCGTCAACCCCGATGTCGCTCGCCACGGCACGGACCTGCGCGACGATGACCTCGGGCGGGATCGGGTGGACTGCGGTCACTCCCACGGTGTTCTGTGCCGTGATTGCCGTGATCGCGGTCATGCCGTGCACGCCGCAGGCGGCGAACGCCTTGAGGTCGGCCTGGATGCCGGCACCGCCGCCCGAGTCGGAGCCGGCGATCGAGAGGACGCGGGGAACGCGGCGCGACGTGGACACCTCAACGAGGGTAGTCCGGCGCGCCGCTCACACGATCCCAAGCGCCGGCAACGGCGACACCGTGAACCGACCGCCGGCGCGCCGCTCACACGATCCCAAGCGCCGGCAACGGCGCCACCGCGAACCGACCGCCGGCGCGCCGCTCACACCATCCCAGCGCCCGCTACGGCGACACCGTGAACCGACCGCCTGCGCCCCGCCGCACGTAGCCGTCGAGCTCGAGCGCCGCCAGCGCCGCCAGTCCCTGCTCGGGCTCGAGCCCGGCCCGGGCGAGCGCCGCCGCCGTGTCGTGGCCCTCAGCGATTGCCGCCAGCAACCCGCGCAGCTCGGCGGGCGGTTGCCGGCCGGTCGTGCCGGCGCTGCGCACGCCGGCCCCGAACAGATGGTCGAGGACATCCTGGGGCCCGCGCACCACGCCCGCGCCGGCGGCCAGCAGCCGGTTCGGGCCGGTGGCCTGCGGCGTCGTGACGCGCCCCGGGACGGCACCCACCGGGCGGCCGAGCTCGCCGGCCAGCCTGGCGGTCACCAGCGCCCCCGAACGCTCGCCGGCCTCGACCACCACGGTCATGGCCGCCAGCGCCGCGATGATCCGGTTGCGGGCCAGGAACATCCAGCGCCGGACGCTGGTGCCCGGGCCCAGTTCGGACACGGCCGCCCCGCTGGCGAGAATCCGACGGTGGAGCGCCCGCTTGCCGGCCGGATACGGACGGTGGGCGGAGCCGGGCAGCACGGCGATGGTCGGCGCGTCAACTTCCAGCGCGCCGGCGTGCGCCGCCGAGTCGATGCCGAGCGCCATGCCGCTGACCACCCTCACCCCGGATACGGACAACCCGCGCCCGAGCGAGCGCGCCACCGCCAGGCCGTACTCCGAGGCCCGCCGCGCGCCGACGATCGCCACCACGTCTCCCTCGGCGAGCGCGCGCAGCCGGCGCAGGTCGCCCGCGACGTGGAGCACGGCCGGCGGCGCCGGGAGCGCCCGCAGCGCGGGCGGATAGCCCGCATCGCAAGCGCAGATCGTCTCGAGGCCGGCCGCGTGCGAGCGGGCCCTGATCGCGGCTACGTCGAGCGCGGCGAGCTCATTGCACAGCTGATCCTGCTGGTGTCCGCCCAGCGCGGCGATCAGCTCGTGATCCTCGAGCTCGAGGACCTGATCGATGTGGCCGCGTTCCGGTTCGAGATGTCCGGCCATGCGGGTGAGCAGCCAGGTCCGGGCGATGCATCCGTCGCATGCGCGCACGGTCATGCCGCGAGCCCGCTCTCGGCTGCGCTGCGCTGGCGCAGGCTGAGCGCGGTCAGCACGTCCGCCTGGGTGATCCGGCCGTGGCCCTCGAGATCGGCGATCGTCTGGGCCACCCGAACGATGCGGTGGCGGCCGCGCGCGCTCAGGGCGCCGACCGCGTAGGCCTGGGCCAGCACCCGTTCGGCCGCCTCCTCGAGGCGGACGTGGCGGCGGGCCAGACGTGCGTCCATCTCGCCGTTGCAGCTCGCCGACGTGCCGGCCAGCCGATGGCGCTGGCGCTCGCGCGCGGAGGCGACGCGCTCGCGGGTCCGCGCTGAGGAGGTGTGCGGCGGGGAGCGGAGCTCGTGCTCGCTCGGTCGCTCCACGCCCACGAGCAGATCCATCCGGTCGAGCAGCGGCCCGCTGAGCCGGCGCTGATGCCGGCGCAGGTCCGACTCGCCGCACCGGCACCGGTCGCCCACGCCGGCGAACCCGCACGGGCAAGGGTTGGTGGCCGCCACCAGCATGAAGCGGGTCGGGAACACCAGCGCGTGCTGCCCGCGCACGATCGTGACGCAGCCGTCCTCGAGCGGCTGGCGGAGCGCATCGAGGCTCGGGCGCTGGAACTCGGCCAGCTCGTCCATGAACAGCACGCCGTGATTCGCCAGCGTCGCCTCGCCCGGCCGCGGCGGGGCGCCGCCGCCGACCAGCCCAACCGCCGAGATCGTGTGGTGCGGGGCACGGAACGGCCGGGCCCGCACCAGCCCCGCCGCCTGCAGGCCGGCGATGCTGTGGATCCGGGTGACCTCGATCGCCTCTTCGCGGGTCATCGCCGGGAGGACCGAGGGGATACGCCGGGCGAGCATGGTCTTGCCCGTGCCGGGGGCGCCCTCCAGCAGCAGGTTGTGGGCGCCCGCGGCGGCGATCTCGAGGGCCAGGAGCGGGGCGGCCTGCCCCCGGATGTCGGCCAGGTCCGGCTCGGGCGCCGGCGCCGGCAGATCGAGGGGCTCGGGCGGCAGCGGGGGAAAGCCCGACCCGGCGAGCACCTCGACCGCGGCCCGCAGGCTTGACACCCCGGCCACCTCCAGTCCCTCCACCAGCGCGGCCTCGCGGGCCTGCTCGCGGGGAACGATCAGTCGTCTCAGCCCCGCCCGCCGCGCCCCCTCGGCGACGGCCAGCGCGCCCGGCGAGTCGCGCAGCTCGCCGCTGAGCGAGAGCTCGCCGAACACCGCGTATGCCTTCAGCGCCTGGGGCGGCACCTGGTCGCTGGCCGCCAGCACGGCCACGGCGAGGGCGGCGTCGAAGCCCGGCCCGACCTTGCGCAGGAAGGCCGGCGCCAGATTGGCCGTGATCCGGGTCTGGGGAAACTCGAAGTCCGAGTTGAGGATCGCCGCGCGGACGCGATCGCGCGACTCGCGCACCGCCGCGTCACCCAGCCCGACGACGGTGAACGACGGCAGGCCGCCGCGGATGTCGACCTCGACCGACACGTGGCGTGGATCGATCCCGTCGATGGCGAACGTGGCGATGCGGGCGAGCACCCGGCCACCGTACGCGCGGGCCTGTCAGGCGTGGCTGACGGCGCGTTCCAATTCTGCGCAGGGCGGGCGCCCCGGCCTGCGCAGGATTGTTGCGCCGCGTGAACCACCTGTCACACGATCATCCGTAGCGTGATCGGCATGTCCGCAGACCCGCGTCCTCACCTCGGCCGGCTCGGCGAGCAGCTTGCCGTCGAGCACCTGATCCGGCGCGGATTCCGGATCGTCGAGCGCAACTACCGCACCCGTTGGGGCGAGCTCGACATCGTCGCGTTCGACGGGCGCACGCTGGCCTTCTGCGAGGTCAAGACCCGCCGGCTGACCGCGCCTGGGCGCAGTCCGCTGGAATCGGTGCACACGCTCAAGCGCTCCAAGGTCCGCAAGATGGCCGGCAGCTGGCTGATCGAACGGACCGACCGGCCCTATGCCAACGCCGTGCGCTTCGACGCGATCGGCGTAACGCTCGACGCCGCGGGCCGACTGCTGGGCCTGGAGCACCTCGAGGGCGCCTTCTAGTGCAGCGTTCCGAAAGACCCTTGATGGTCTGGCGAGTGGCTGGGCGTGTCTGGGCGGATCCGCCGGCCTTCCTCGTACCGGGCGTACTTGGATGGCCGGCGGATCCGGCCAGGCGCGTCCAGACGCCGCCAGAGCGCAAGGGGATTTCGAGAACGTTGCACTGGTGCAGCACTAGTCGCTGAGCGCCGCGTGCTCCGCCAGCGCCAGCTGCTGATAGGCCAACGACTGGAACGAGAGTCGGTGCAGCGGCGAGACGCCGAGCCGCTCGATCGCCTCGCGATGCTCCGGCGTCGAATACCCGACGTGCTGCGCGAACTCCCACCCCGGGTGAGCGGCATCCGCGCGGCGCATGTATCGGTCGCGTGTCTCCTTGGCGATGACCGACGCAGCGGCGATCGCGGCACTCTTGGCGTCGCCGTCGATCACCGCGCGCTGATCGTGCCCGATCGCCGCCACCGGGAACCCGTCGCTCAGGCACGCACAGCCCGGGCAGGCCACCTTGAGGAGGGCATCGCGCAGGGCGGCCAGGTTGGTCTTGTGCAGCCCGCGAGCGTCGATGCCGGGAGCACAGCGAGACACGATGGCGACCTTCGCCGCGGTGCGGAGGATCACCGGGAAGAGCTCGGCCCGACCCTCCGGCGTGTGCTGCTTGGAGTCGTTCAGCGCGCCCAGGGTGCGGACCTCGCCCGGCCCGATCCGCTCGAGGTCGAACAGCACGGCCGCCGCCACGAGCGGGCCGGCCAGGCAGCCCCGACCGGCCTCGTCGGCGCCCGCCACGAACCTCACGCCGAGCGCGCGGTCGAATCTGAACAGCCGGCCGGCAGCGCGGGGAGCCGATTTGCGGCGCGGCCCGGACCCGTTCCCGCTGGCACGTCCCGGGGACGCGCCGGAGCGCCTTACCGCTGCCACGCCCCGGGGACGCGCCGGACGCCTTACCGCTGCCACGCCCCGGGGACGCGCCGGACGCCTTACCGCTGCCACGCCCCGGGGACGCGCCGGACGCCTTACCGCTGCCACGCCCCGGGGACGCGCCGTTCGCGTGACTAGAGGAACCCGATCCGGTCCGGCGGCCAGTAGGTGAAGAAAGCGACACCGATGATCCACTTGTCCGGCACGGGGCCCCAGTATCGGCTGTCCTCCGAGTCCGGACGGTTGTCCCCCATCATGAAGTACTCGCCGGGCGGAATCTTGATCGGTGTCCGGAAATTGCAGGCAGGAGTGCCCGGGCTGCACTGGATGGTGTACGAGTCCTTCTCCCGGACGCCGTTGCGGTAGACGTGGCCGTCGACGATCGAGATGGTGTCGCCGGGATCCCCGACGACGCGCTTGATGAACGTCTGCGTCGACGCCTGCGGAGTGGGCTTGTCGCACGCCTGCGATGTGCCGTTGCCCTGGTTGGGGGAGCCGCAGAGCGGATTCTCGAAGTCCGCCCCATGGGGTGGATGGAACACGACGATGTCGCCCAGGCTGGGGTGATCGACCAGCCGGTTGGTCAGCACCCGCTGGCCGACGTCGAGGGTGGGCACCATCGACGGGCTGGGGATCCGGTAGGGCTTGACGATGAAAGCCTGGATGAGCAGCGCAAGCGCCACCGCGACCGCGACCGTGACCACCAGCTCGATCAGCCCCTTCACGCCCGATCTCCCAGCCGGGACCGGACCCCGGCTCTCCGCCCGGCCAAGTGGTCGTCTCCGTAAGTGCGGTCGCACCGAGAGGTGCCACTGACGGATGCTGCGCGAGGACGCAGGACCCGCTGTGTAGCAGCGCTACATGAGGGTCCGAGGACAAAGCGCAGCGCCGTCAGGGGTGCCTCGAATGCGAGCGCATTTGCGGAGGCGACCACTAGAGGAACCCGATCCGGTCGGGCGGCCAGTAGGTCAGGAACGCCTTGCCGACGATCCATTTCCGCGGGACGGGTCCCCAGAATCGGCTGTCCTCCGAGTCGGGGCGGTTGTCGCCCATCATGTAGTAGTCACCACGCGGGACCGTGATCGTCCGCGGGAAGTCGCAGGACTCATCGCCGTTGCACGGCACGATGTAGGCATCGGGCTCGCGCTTTCCGTTGCGGATCACGTGTCCGTCCTGGATCGAGAGACGGTCGCCCGGGAGCCCGACCACGCGCTTGATGAACGTCTGCGAGGAGGGCTGTCTCCAGGCCACCTGGCAGGCCGCGGCGCCGTACTGTCCGGCTTGGTTCTCGCCCTCGTCGGGGTTCACGCAGCCGTCGTCGTAGTTCTTCGGCGGGTGGAACACCATGATGTCGCCGACGTGCGGCGAGGAGAAGTCCATCCCGAGCCTGTCGACCAGGACGCGCTGGTTGATGCGAACGGTCGGCAGCATCGATCCGCTGGGGATTCGGTAGGGCTTGACCAGGAATGCCTGAACGGCGAGCGCCAAGCCGAGGGCGGTCACGACGATCACCGCCAGCTCGATCAGGGTGCCGGCCGGCGACTTCCTCGCCTTGGTCACTCCTGAGGTTCGTCGGCGGATGCCTCGCTGGCCGCCGGACCGGCGTCCTGCGGCGCCATCGAAGAGGCGGGCTCGCCGGAGGCCTCCGCGCCCGCTCCGGCCTCGGCCTCCGCGCCCGCTCCGGCTGTTGTCTCAGCGGCGCTGGCCGGCGCTTCCGCGCTCGCCTGCGGCGCGGGCGCCGGCTCCACCGCCTCGCCAGATTCGACGGCGCCGTCGGTTTCGACCACCTGGGCAGCCGGCTGCTCGTCCGCCGCGGGCTCCTCCGGCGCCGGCGCGTGCAGCAGCTCGCGCTCGACCGCGACCTCCGGCGTGGTGCTGCGGCGCTCCCGGACCCGGGCGCGCTTGCCCACCCGGCCGCGCAGGTAGTACAGCTTGGCGCGGCGGACGTCGCCGCGGGCCGCCACCTCGATGCGCTCGATCTTTGGAGAGTGCAGCGGGAAGGTTCGCTCGACGCCGACGCCGAAGGACTGCTTGCGCACGGTGAACGTCTCGCGCGCGCCGTGTCCCTGTCGCTTGATCACGACGCCCTCGAACACCTGCGTGCGCCGACGCGTGCCCTCGATCACCTGGAAGTGGACGCGCAGGCGGTCACCGGCGTCGAAGGTGGGTACCCGACGAAGCTGGGCGCGCTCGAGGCTGTCGATCACGGTGCTCATGACGGTGCAGTTCCCTGCCACACCCTCCGTGTTCTGCGATCGGGCGTAGTCCACGGCGCATGTGCGCACGTGCGCGGGCGGCGCCTATGGTAGCGGACCGTCGGCGTCGCGCTGCATGCGCGGCGGCGACTACGGGGCGGACCGTCCGCGTCGCGCTGCATGCGCGGGCGGCGACTACGGGAGCGGACCGTCCGCGTCGCGCTGCATGCGCGGGCGGCGACTACGGGAGCGGACCGTCCGCGTCGCGCTGCATGCGCGGGCGGCGACTACGGGAGCGGACCGCGCGCGGCGCTCTGCCGCAGGCGCCATTCCCGGATCCGAGCGTGATGGCCGGAGAGCAGCACGTCGGGGACGCGCCACCCGCGATATTCGGCCGGCCGGGTGTAATGCGGATACTCTGGCGCGCCGCCCAGCGCGTCGCTGAAGGAATCCTCGAGCGCGGAGTCGGGGTGGCCGAGCGCGCCCGGCAGCTTGCGCAGGACGGTGTCGACGAGCACCATCGCAGCCAGCTCGCCCCCGGCGAGCACGTAGCGACCGATCGACACCTCGTCGCTGGCGAAGTGATCGACGATCCGCTGGTCGAACCCCTCGTAGCGGCCGGAGAGCAGAGTCAGCGCCTCCTCGCGGGCGAGCTCGTCGACCAGCGCATCATCCAGCAGCCGCCCGCCGGGCGTGAGCAGGATCACCCGGCGATGGGTCCGCAGCTCCACGGGATCGCGCCCATAGCGCGCGCGCAGCGCGGCCTCGACCACGTCGATCCGCAGCACCATCCCGGCGCCGCCGCCGAACGGCGTGTCATCCACCTGGCCGGCCTTCAGCGGCGTGTGGTCGCGGTAGTTCACGTACCCCAGGCGGTGACCGCCCGCCAGCGCGTTGGCCACGTGCCGCTGATGCTCGAACCACCCGAACGCCTCAGGGAACAGGGTGAAGACGTCGATCTCCATGGACCTCGCCTCGCCGAGCGCCGCCGCTACTCCTCGCCCAGGAAGTGCAGGTCGACGTCGATGGCCCGCCGATCGAGATCGACTCGCGCACGCCGCTACTCCTCGCCCAGGAAGTGCAGGTCGACGTCGATGGCCCGCCGATCGAGATCGACCTCGCGCACGGCGTCGCTGACCAGCGGCACCAGCAGCTCCCCGCCGTCGGGCCGCTCCACCTCGAGCACCTCGCAGGAGGGAAGCTCGAGCAGCCGCCGCACCATCCCCACCGGCCGATCGCCGTCCGACACCGAGCACCCGGCCAGGTCCTCCGCCCACCACTCGTCGGGCCCCAGCTCAGGCGCCTGCGCCCGCGCCACCATCAGGTCCTTGCCGCGCAGCGCCTCGGCCGCGCCGCGGTCGTCGTGGCCGGCGAGGCGAAGGATCGGGCTCCGGTCGGTTCCGGCCCGCCGCGTGATCTCGAGCTCGCGTTCGTCGATCAGAACACGTTCGGCCTCGCGCAGCAGCTGTGCGTTTGGCCGCGTGACGTGGAAGCTGCCATCGAGTCCGTGCGGGCGCCCCACCCGGCCCGCGCGGAGCCAGTGCGGTGCGGCGCTCACACCCGGCCGGGCATCAGGGGCATCAGGCGTCCACGATGTCGACGAACACCCTGCGCTTGCTCTTGGTCGCCGCGGCCTTGACCACCGTGCGCAGAGCGGCGGCGGTGCGGCCACCGCGGCCGATCACGTTGCCGTAGTCGTCGTCGGCGACCGAAAGCTCGAGCACGGTCGCCCCGTCCTCCTCGTGCACCTCGTTGACGCGCACCTTGTCGGGATTCTCGACCAGACCACGCGCCAGGTACTCGAGCAGATCCTTCATCGCCGCGGGTGCTACTGGATGCCCTGAATGCGCAGCAGCTTGCTGACCGTGTTGGTCGGCTGGGCGCCGCGCGAGAGCCAGTCGCGCACGCGCTCTTCGTCGAGCACGATCGTGGACGGATTGGTCTGCGCGTTGTAGTGACCGACTATCTCGATCACGCGGCCGTCGCGCTTGGATCGCTGATCGGCCACCACCACCCGCCAGACCGGGTTCTTTCGCGAACCGACGCGCGTCAGTCGAAGTCGTACCGCCATATCGGTCGACGAGGTTAGCGTGTCCGCTTCGCCATGGCTGTCAGGACCAACCTGATCGTCCCGGGGCCGGCGTCGGCGGGATCCCTCAGCGCGCCTGGCGCATCAGCGCACCCAGGTCGGGCATCCGGCCCTGCGCCACCTGTCGCATGACCTTGCGCATCTGCTCGAACTGCTTGATCAGCTGCTTGACCGCCTGGACGTTGGTGCCCGAGCCCTTGGCGATGCGCAAGCGCCGCGAGCCTTTGATCAGCTCGGGATGGCGGCGCTCCTGCGGGGTCATCGACAGGATGATCGCCTGGATGCGGTCGAACTCCTTCTCGTCGACCTTGACCCCGCGCAGCTCCTTGCCGACGCCGGGGAGCATGCCGAGGAGCGACTGGAGCGGGCCGAGGCGGCGGATCTGGCGCATCTGCTCGAGGAAGTCGTCGAGGCCGAACTCCTTTTGTCGCAGCTTGCGCTCGAGCTCGGCCGCCTGCTTCTCGTCGTAGGCGGACTCGGCCTTCTCGATCAGGGTCATCACGTCGCCCATGCCAAGGATCCGCTGGGACATCCGGTCCGGGTGGAAGCGCTCGAACTGGTCGAGCTTCTCGCCGGTGGAGGCGAACAGGATCGGCTTGCCGGTGATCGCCTTGACCGACAGGGCGGCGCCGCCGCGCGCGTCGCCGTCGAGCTTGGTCATCACGACACCATCGAACTGGACCACCTCGGCGAACTGTTCGGCGACGTGCACGGCGTCCTGGCCGGTCATCGCGTCGACCACCAGCAGCACGTCGTGCGGCTTGACCGCCGTCTTGATGTTGGCCAGCTCGGCCATCAGCTCCTGGTCGACGTGCAGCCGTCCGCTGGTGTCGATGATCAGCACGTCCTTGCCTTCGGACTGCGCGCGGTCGCGTGCCCAGGCGGCGATCTTGACCGGATCACGATCGGTGCCCTGCTCGTAGACGTCGGCGCCGGCCTGCCGGCCGACCTTGATCAGCTGATCGACGGCGGCCGGGCGGTACACGTCGCAGGCGGCCACCGCCACCGAGGAGCCGTGCTGCTCGCGCAGGTAACGAGCCAGCTTGGCGGTGGCCGTGGTCTTGCCCGAGCCCTGCAGGCCGGCCATGACCACCACGGTGGGCGGCCGGGGCGAGAACGAGAGCTCGCGCGCGGCGCCGCCCATCAGCTCGGTCAGCTGGTCGGAGACGATCTTGACCACCTGCTGGCCCGGGTTGAGCTTGCCGATGATGTCGGCCCCGAGCGCCTGCTCCTTGACCGCGTTCGTGAAGGTCTTGACGACCTTGAAGTTGACGTCGGCCTCGAGCAGCGCGAGGCGGATCTCGCGCATGGCGGCGTTGATGTCGTCCTCGGTGAGCGTGCCGCGTCCGCGGACGTCGGCCAGCGTGGCCTGGAGCTTCTCTGCCAGAGAATCGAACATCGGCCCTCAGCGTACTCCGTGCGCTATTGCGTCACGAGCGCTCGGGCGAAGTCGGTGGGGTCGAACGGGCGCAGATCCTCGAGCTGCTCGCCGATTCCGATCAGCTTGACCGGGATCCCCAGCTCGTGCGCGATGGCCAGCGCGATCCCACCCTTGGCGGTGCCATCCAGCTTCGTCAACACGAGACCGTCCACCTCGACGGCCTCGGAGAACAGGCGCGCCTGGCGCAGCCCGTTCTGCCCCGTGGTCGCGTCGACCGTGAGCAGCGTCTCGTGGGGCGCCTCGGGGATCTGCTTGGCGATCACGCGTCCGACCTTTGAGAGCTCGGCCATCAGGTCGTCCTGGGTGTGCAGGCGCCCCGCGGTGTCGATGATCACCACGTCGGCGCCGTCGCGGCGCGCGGTGGCGATCGTGTCGAAGGCCACCGCGCCGGGGTCGGCATTCGGCACGCCCTTGACGAATTCCACGCCTGCGCGCTGCGCCCAAATCTCGAGCTGCTCGACCCCAGCCGCGCGGAAGGTGTCCCCGGCTCCCAGTACGACGGACTTGCCCAGCTCGCGGCTCAGGTGCCAGGCCAGCTTGCCGATCGTGGTGGTCTTGCCGGTGCCGTTGACGCCGGCGACCAGGATCACCGTTGGGTGAGCCGTGAGGTCGATGCGATCCTCACCGACCCGGGCGATGTCGGCCAGGAGGTCGGTCAGCCGCGCGGTCAGCGCCTCGCCGCCTGAGATGTTGCCCTCGGTGGCCTCTCGCTCGAGCTGCTCGACCACCTGCGCGGTGGTCCGCGCGCCGACGTCGGCGTAGATCAGCGCCTCCTCCAGCCGCTCCCACGTCTCCTCGCTCAGGTCCTCGAACAGCGTGGCCTGGATTTCTGAGGTGAGCGCCTGCCGGGTCTTGCGCAGGTTCTCGCGCAGCCGGCGGAACATGCCTCGGCGCCGCTCCTGGGTGGCCGGCTCGGCGTCGGGTGGAGGCGGCGGCGCGCCGTCCACGATGAACAGGTCCCTCCAGTCGCGGGCCATGCGCGCCCTTAGGCGGCCTGTTCCTGCGGGGGCAGGCGGCGCGAGATCACCTTTGAGACGCCGTCCGAGCCCATCGACACGCCGTACAGCGAGTCGGCGGCCTCCATCGTGCGCTTCTGATGGGTGACCACGATGAACTGGGCGTGGCTCGAGTAGGTGCGCAGCAGCTCGAGGAAGCGGTCGATGTTGAGATCGTCGAGCGCGGCCTCGACCTCGTCGAGGATGTAGAACGGGCACGGCCGAGCCAGGAACACCGCGAACAGGAAGGCCAGCGCTGTCATCGACTTCTCGCCGCCCGAGAGCAGCGAGAGCCGCTTCATGTCCTTGCCGGCCGGGGTGATCTCGATCTCGACGCCGAGCAGATCCTCCTCCGGCTCGTCGGCAGCCTGCGCGCCGGCTTCGGCCTCCTCACCCTCCCTCCTCGCGCTCCTCGCTGCCCTCGGCCGGAGCCGAGGCACCGCCCAGGATGCGGGCCCCACCCACGCCGTCGCGCTCCTGCACCAGCCGCAGGCGGCCGCGCCCGCCCGGGAACAGCCGCGCCGCGACCTGCTCGAAGTTGCGCGCTGCCGCCTCGAACATCTGCTCGAAGCTCTCCCGGATCTGTCGGTCGGTATCGGCGATCAGCTTGTTCAGCTCCCGCAGCGCGGTCTCCAGGTCGTCGCGCTGGCGCTCGAGTTCCTCCACGTGGGCGAGCGCCTCCTCGTATTCGGCCTGGGCGAGCGGGTTGACCGGTCCGAGCTGCTCGCGCCGGCGAGCCAGCCGCTCGAGCCGGCTGCGGAGCGCCTCTCGCTCCTCCTCGCCCAGCGCGACGTCGGCCGGCTGGGCATCGAGCTCCAGCCGAGCCGCGAGCTGACCGAGCTCGTGGTCGCACTCGTGGGCGCGGTCGCGCACACGCTGGAGGCGGACCTCGGCCTCGGTCAGCCGTTCGCCGGCCTGGTGCAGCTGAGCGTGGAGTGCGGCCTCCTGCTGGGCACATTCCTTGAGCTCGGCGGCCACGTGCTCCCCGGCCTGGCGGTCCGCCCGCAGGGCGTCGTCGAACTCGGCGCGACGCTCGGCGATCGCCGCCGCGACCCCCTCCAGTCCGCTCGTGATGCGTTCGATGGCGGGTAGCAGTGCCCGGTCTCGCTCGATCGCGGCCTGCAGGCGCTCGATGCGGGCCTGACGGTCGGAGCGCTCGCGCTCGGCCCGGTCGCGCTCGGCTCGCGCCGCGGCCAGCTCGGCCGCCAGCTGCATGCGCCGGCCGGCCTGCGGCCCGTCGTCCGGGGCCGCGCGCCGGCGCTCGATCGTCGCTTGAAGGCGGCGCTCCCGCTCCCCTGCCTCGTCGCGCTGGTTGACCGCGGCGCGATGGGCGTCGATCGCCCGCGCGCAATCGGAGTCGGCCTGGGCGAGCTGCTCGGCCAGCCGCTCCAGGCCCGCCCGCGCCTCCACCTCGGCCTGCACGGCCGCCTCGCTGGCTCGGATCAGGGTCTCGCGCCGGTTGCGTTCGGCCAACACGCGCTCCTCCCCCACCGCGGGGGCCTGGCGGAGCTCGCGCGTCGATGCCGACCACACGCGGCCGGAGCGGGTGACGGCGATGCCGGCGAAGTCGCTGGGAAGCTCGTCGAGGGCGTCGAGGAGCCAGGTGTCTCGCAGTAGCCGCCGGGCGAGCGCCACCGTCGCCTCGGAGCCGCTGATGTGGTCGGCCAACCGCTCGGCCCCGGGCACCGGCGCGGGGCGACTCGGCGCCTCAGGCTGGGCGGCGTCGCCGGAATCCAGCACGAGGGCGCGACCGCCATCGCTCCCGGCGCGATCTAGCACCGCGGCGGCGGCGTTCCGGTCGCCCAGCACCGCAGCCCGCAGGCGCCCGTCGAGCGCGGCCGCCACGGCCGCCTCGTAGCCGGGATCCACCTCGAGCTGGTCGGCCAGCACGGCTGCCCCCCCAGGCGCGCCGGCCTGGCTGCGCAGGAACTGGTTGACGGCGGCGAGCTCCCCGCCTACCCGCGCCGCCTCCCGACGCGAGGCCTCGACGGCCTTTTCGGCGTCGCGCAGCTGCGCGCGGATGCGCTCGAGCTGCTCGCGCGCCTGATCGCGAGCCGCCTGCGTCCGCCCGACGGCGGCCGCCCGCTCGTGCGTCGCGGTCCGGGCCGCGGCGAGCTCCGCCTCCAGCTCGGCCAGCTGGCGCGCCAGCTCGGCCTCGCGATCGCGCTCGAGCCGGGCCAGCTCCTGCTCCAGCTCGCCGATCCGTTCCCCGAGCGCCGGGTCGATCCACTCGCTCTCGGCCGCCTGGCGGAGACCGTGCAAGTGCGTCTCGGCGCGGCTCAGGCGCTGCTCGACGTCGCGTCCGGCGGCGCGGACCGCGTCCGCCCGGTAGCCCACGCGCTCGGCGGCGGACTGGGCCAGGTAGGAGCGGCGTGAGAGCTCCTCGCGATGGGCGCTCCGGTTGGCCAGCGCCTCCTCGGCCGCCTCCCGGCGGGCGCCGACCTCCTCGAGCGCCTTCTCCAGCGCCTGGCGCTGGGCGCGCGCCTCGTCGGCGGCGGCGCGCGCTGCGGCGAGCTCGGCGTGCTGGAGCCTCAGATCGTCGCGGACGAGCTCCCAGCGCGCCTCGAGCGTCTGGCGCTCGAGCCGCGCGTGCAACTCGGCGGCCTCCGCCTGGCGCTTGAGCGGGCGCAGGCGCGAGCGAGCCTCGCGCTCCACATCGAGGGCCCGATCGAGGTTGTCCTGGGTGCGGGCCAGCTTCAGCTGCGCCCGGCGCCGGCGCTTGCGGTGCTTGCCCAGCCCGGCGGCCTCCTCGATCAGCATCCGCCGGTCGCGCGGCTTGGAGGTCACGATCGACTCGACCCTTCCCTGGGAGATCACCGAGTGCATCTCCTTGCCCAGGCCGGTATCCGACAGCACCTCGATCACGTCGACCAGCCGGCAGCGGGCGCCGGCCAGGCGGTACTCCCCCTCTCCGGCGCGGTCGAGCCGGCGCACGATCGCGACCTCCGGCGCGCCGAGCCCGAGCCTGCCCTCGCTGTCGTCAAGCACGAGCTCGACCTCGGCGCCGCGGGCCGCCTGGCGGCCGGGGGCGCCGGCGAAGATCACATCCTGCATCGACTGGCCGCGCACCGCCAGCGGGGATTGCTCTCCGAGGGCCCACAGCACGGCGTCAGTCACGTTGGACTTGCCCGAGCCGTTCGGCCCGACGATCACGCTCACGCCAGGGCCGAACTCGAGCCGGGTGCGGTCCGGAAAGGACTTGAAGCCCTTGAGCACGATCGACTTCAGATACATGGATGCGCGGGATCGTTGTTCATTCCAGTGCCTCCAGCGCCACCTGCGCGGCTTCCTGCTCGGCGTCCTTCTTGCTCCGCCCCCGGCCGCGGGCGACCTCGACGCCGCCGATCGTCGCGCTGACCGAGAACACCCGGTCGTGCGGTGGCCCCTCCTCCTCGACGACGTCGTAGCTCACCAGCGCACCCTTCCGGGCCAGGCGCTCCTGGAGGGCGGACTTGAAGTCGACCGGATGCTCGAGCGCGCCCTCGATCTCCGGCGCGAACGCCGCCACCACCGCCTCGGCGGTTCGCTCGTAGCCGACGGCCAGGAAGCAGGCCCCGATCACCGCCTCGATCACCGAGGCCAGCACGCGCTCGGTCGCCACCAGGGCCGGCACGCTCGAGGCCACCGCGGTGGGCGCGGCGGCGCTGAGGCGCTCAGGCACGCCGAGGCGCTCGGCCACCGCGCGGCATGAGCGGCCCGATACCGCCTGTGCCCGGATCTTGGTCAGCCGCCCCGGGCCGAACCGGTCCGCCTCCAGGCGCGGATACAGATGCGAGGTCACCGCCAGGGCCAGCACGCTGTCGCCCAGGAAGGCCAGGCGTTCGTAGGAGTCGGAGCGCCGGCTGGTCCACGAGGCGTGAGTGAAGACCGGCGTGGCCACGTCCTCGGGCAGCTCGTCCAGCAGCTTCCGGAGGAGCGCAGCGGGATCACCCTTGCGTGGACGGCGGTTCGCGCTCACTCAGCATCGCGGCTCGCACTCGCCGGCGCCGACACGTGCGCGTCCCCCCCGCTCACGCTCAGCACGAAGTCCACGGCCTGACCGACGGTGCGGATCTGCGCCGCCTGCTCGTCGGAGATCCGCACTCCGTAGGAGTCCTCGAGCTCCTGCACGAGCGTGTAGAGATCCAACGAGTCGGCCTCGAGGTCCTCTTTGAAGCGGGTCGCCTCCGAGATCGCGCCGGGATCCACCTCGAGCTCGTCGGCGAGATGTCCGCGGATAACGTCGAAGATCTCGTCGCGGGTCATGGGGTCGAAACGGTAGCCGCCGCTGCGGACGAGCTCTCGGGGTCGCCCACGGTGCCGGACGGGCTCTCGGGGTCGCCCACGGTGCCGGACGGGCTCTCGCCTCCCACGGTGCCGGACGGGCTCTCGGAGCCGCCCACGGTGCCGGACGGGCTCTCGGAGTCGTCCGGCGGCGAGGACCCCAGGCGGGGCGGCCGGAGCGCCCCGGCCTCGAGCAGTGCGGCGCGGGTGCAGCCGATCACGTCCTGCTGCACGCCTCGAGCGGCCACGTCGATGGCCTGCGCGAAGCCGCGCGCGCTGAAGCGACCGTGGGCGACCACGCCGAGCTGCCTGAGCCCGAGCATGTAGGCGCCGCCGGGACCCTCGGGATCGATCGCCTCCTGCAGCCGACGCATGGTGGGAGCGATCAGCCGATTGGCCAGCCGGCCCCGGGTGGTGGTGCCGGCCATCTCGCCGACCAGCCGCATCGCGCGGCTGGAGACCCCCTCGATCAGCTTCAGCGTGATGTTCCCGGTGAACCCGTCCATGACCACCACGTCAGCCGCGCCCTCGACGACCTGGGTTCCCTCGATGTTGCCGATGAAGTTGAGCCCGGCGCCCCGATTGCCGGCAAGCTGTTCGTGGACCGTGACCAGGTCCGGCGTCCCTTTGCCAGGCTCCTCGCCGTTCGAGAGCAGCGCTACGCGCGGTGCGGCGATGCCGAGCACGGCTTGGGCGAAGGCCGACCCCATGTGGGCGAATTGGACCAGGTGCTCGGGCCGGCAGGTCGCGTTGGCGCCGACGTCGAGGAGCAAGATCGGCGGCCCGTCGGGATTGGGCAGCGGCAGGGCGAGCGCCGGCCGGTACACGCCACGGTCGCGGCGTAGGTGCAGCAGCGCGGCGGCCAGGGCCGAACCGGTCGATCCGCCGGACACGAACGCCTGGGCCCGCCCTTCGGCCACCGCACGGGTCGCCTGCACAATCGACGCCTCTGGGGTGGTGCGGACCGCGTGGGCGGGATCGGACTGCTTGGCGATCGAGATCGGAGCGTCGACGACCTCGACGTTTGCCTGGACCGGCCCGATCTCCCGCGCGGGCCCGAACAACAGGACGCGGATGCCCCGGGCGGCCGCATGGGCAGCGCCGGCCGCCACCTCGCGAGGGCCGAGATCCGCCCCGCCCGCATCCACGGCGACGGTTACCACGAGCTCGGGGTCAGGCGATGTGCTCGTCCCGGTCAGGGACGACTACCTCGCGCCCCTTGTAGCTGCCGCAGACCGGGCAGACGCGGTGAGGGAGGCGAGGGCTATGGCACTGCGGGCAGGCGTTGTACGTCGGCGCGCTGATCTTGTGCTGCGAGCGACGCTGGGTGGTCCGGGCGTGGGACTGCTTCTGCTTGGGGACGGCCATGTGCGGCAGTGTAACCGGCCCGCCCGCGGCGAAACCCCGCGGTCGGCGGAACCGCAGCGAGCGCGATGCCTCGCGACCGGCCTCACGACATAATCGGCTCGACCGCTATTCGAAACGCAGCTTTGACAGCGCAGCCCAGCGCGGATCGGGTTCAAGCTCGTGACCGTGCTCGGATCCGGCCTGGTTCAGATCCGCGCCGCACACCGGACACAACCCCGCGCAATCCTCACGGCACAGGAGATTCGAAGGCACGCTCAGCGCCAGCGCATCGCGGGCCCAGGCGCGCAGGTCGAGCACCCCGTGCTCGATGTACGGTGAGCTGAGCTCGTCGTCCTGGTCCCGTTGATGGCCGCGACCATGCGCGCGGGGATCGGCCGGCTGGGACACCTCTCGGGCGTCGACCGAGAAGCTGGGCTCGGCCGGCTCCAGGCAGCGCATGCACGGGCCGGCGAGCGACGCCTCGAAGCGCAGCCGCAGCGCGTATCCGTCGCCCGTGGTGCGGGAGATGTCGAGCCGGGCCGGCAGCGGCTCCGGCTGCACCGGATAGGTCTCGCCGGCCAGTGAGAGCGGCGCGATCGACGCGTACAGGTCGAGTCGTCGGCCCTCGCCGGCGGTGAGCCGCAATCCGGCCAGATCGAAGGTATCGGTGCGCAGAGGGGACATGACCATCGAGCTTACCGCCGCCATTTCGCGCGCCGTGCACCGCCGAACTCCCCTTGGGAAAAAGCACAAGCCTGGCCTACATTCTTCCCACGCGAGATGATTGCGGCGTGTCCCGCTGGTTTCGGTCCTATGGGTTCGCCGACGTGCTCGACGACCTGCTCGTCGGCGCCTACCCGCTCGACCAGGACGACGTCGCCGCGCTCACTCACCTCGGCGTGCAGCGCGTGCTGAACCTGACCGAGGACGCGGAGTACCCGCCGGACGATCGCGGCACCGTCGAGCGGGCGTTGCTGGCGGCCGGGATCGAGGAACGTCGCCTGAGCCTTACCGACTATGGCGGTCTTCCGCCCGAAGCACTCGAAGCCGCAGTCCGAGAGGTCAACGCCTGGCTCGACGAGGGGGCGCGCACCTACCTGCATTGCCGTGCCGGCTGGCAGCGCTCGGCCGCGGTGGCGGCGGGCGTGGTCGCCGTGCGGACCGGCCGAGAGATCGACGAGGCGCTGGCCTACGTGCAGCAGCGCAAGCCTTCGGCCGATCCGCTCCCCCACCAGCGCGAGGACCTGCGTCGCTGGTGGGCGTCGCGCGGCGACGGGCGCTAAGGGCCCGCGAGCCCTAAGCAGCCGCCGGGGGTGACAACGGACCCGGTTGAGCCAGCCGCTCGACCGCGTTTGGGAGATAACCGGTGCTACACGACGGTTATCTCCCAGAGGGCAGAGGGCCGGGTTGGCACGGCCTGACGTGACTAGTCCGCCGCGCGCAGCCGGCGCATCACAAGCTGCTCGGGTACCGGGTCCGCCGGGGCGCTCTCATCGGCGCCGGCGGATAGCTCCGGAGCGTGGACGGTCCGGGCGTTCAGCGTTACCGGCTCGATCTGCGGCAGCTCGCGGCCGCCCGCCACCGACCCGTGATCCTCGAACCGCCGCGCCGCCGGCAGCACGCGCGCCTCGTAGGAGCCGACCACCTCGTTGTACGCGCGCACGGTGCTGTTCAGCCGCGAGCCGAGGGTGCCCAGCAGATTCGACAGCTTCACAAGGCGGCCATGCAGCTCGCGCCCCAGGTCCGAGATCGCCTGGGCGGACTCGGTGACGCGCTCCTGCTGCCATCCGTAGGCCACCGCCCGCAGCATCGCGAGCAGCGTGGTCGGCGTGGCGATCAGCACTCGCCGCGCCATCGCGTCTTCGATCAAAGCCGGATCGGCCTCCAGCGCGGCGCCGTACAGGTGCTCGCCGGGCAGGAACATCACGACGATGTCGGGCGCCGAGTCGAGACCGGCCCAGTACGCCTTGTCGGCCAGCGCCTTGACGTGGCGGCGCAGGAGCCGAGCGTGATCGCGCAGGTGCCGCTGGCGCTCCTCCTCGTCGCGGGCCTGGTAGGCGTCGAGCACGCCCTGGAGCGGCGCCTTGGCGTCGACCACCACGTGCTTGCCGCCCGGCAGGCTGACCACCAGGTCGGGGCGGAGCACCGTTTCGTCACCGGCCAGCGCCGATTGCTCGGCGAAGTCGCAGTAGCGGACCATGCCGGCCAGCTCGACCACGTTGCGCAGCTGCATCTGGCCCCACTGCCCCCGGGCGTTGGGTTTGCGCAGCGCGGTGACCAGCGCGCCGGTCTCGGTGCGCAGGCGCTCACCGGTGTCGGCCAGTGTCTTCAGCTGCGCCTCGAGCCGCCCGCGCGACTCCCGGCGCTCCTGGTCGAGTCGGACCAGCTGCTGATCCACCCGCCCCAGCTGCTCCCGAAGTGGCGCCACCAGCTGCTCGACGGCCTGCTGGCGCTTGTCGAAATCTCCCTTGGCCTCCGCCTGCACCGTGCGCAGCTGCGCCTTGGCCAGCTCCGACAGCTGGCCCATGCTCGCCTGCAACGCCTCGGCGCTCAGCACCTTGAACGAAGCCGACAGTCGTTCCTGCGCATCGTTTATCGCCGCCAGTCGCTCGGCGGCCACCGCCTGCTCGCGCTCGAGCTCGGCCCGCGTCCGGACCAGCTCGCGCTCCAGCTCGGCCCGCACCCGGACCAGCTCGCGCTCCAGCTCGGTGCTTCGCGCCGCCTCGACCGACAGCGAACGCAGCCGGGGGCGAACCGCGACCAGCACGGCGGCGGCGCCGGCCAGCAATCCGATCAACAACCAGAGCGCGTACATGAGGCGAACCAGGATCGCGCATCCCTCGGACGGAACGAATGGCCCGCACAGGAATGGGTTTTAATCGGACGCGTGGCAGACGATCGGATCCGCCGCCGCGTCACGGTCCACGGCCGCGTCCAGGGTGTGGCGTTCCGCTACGCGCTCCGGCAGCGCGCCCGCTCGCACGGCGTCGCCGGCTGGGCGTGCAATCGCTCCGATGGCGCCGTCGAAGCCGTGTTCGAAGGCCGGCGGGACGACGTGGGCCGCCTGATCGAGTTCACGAAGACCGGGCCGCGTCACGCCAAGGTCGACAGCGTCGACGTGCGCGAAGAGGAGCCCGAGGGCCTCTCCGGCTTCGACATTCGCTGATCCGGCCACCCGTCCCGCGCCGCATGGCTTCGCGCCGCACGGCTTCGCGCCGCATGGCTTCGCGCCGCATGGCTTCGCGCCGCGTCGCACAGCGCGCCGAACAGGCGGCTGCGGTCGTTTGCCTCCGGGTGCCATTGGACTCCGAGCCCCCACCCCCCGTCGGCCAGCTCGATCGCCTCGATCACGCCGTCCTCGGCCTGCCCGCTCACCACCAGGCCCTCCCCCAGCGAGAGCACCGCCTGGTGGTGGTGGCAGTGAGCGAGATGGTCCTCCTCCCCCACGGCTCGCGCGGCCAGCGAACCCCGCGTGAGCCTGACCGTGGCCGGGTCTCGCAAGGCGACGTACGTGGCCGGATCGATGTCGGAACCGCCGATCAGCAGCAGCCCGTCGACCCGATCGAGCAGCTCGAGCGGCGCGCGCGTGTCGACCGCCAGCAGCACGGCCAGCCCGCCGGCCCGCTGAACCGGCGCGACGTACGAGTCGGCCACCAGATGCGCCTCCTGGTCCCACAAGGCCCAGTGGGCGCGCTCGCGCACCGCACAGATGCCGATCACCGGGTTGGTCACGCGACCCGGGCCCGATCGACGAACGCGTCCAGCAGCCGCCACGCGCGCGAGCGGTTCTCGGCGGCGAGCGCCTGCGTGTCGACGAGCAGTCGATCGGCATCGACGCCGTGGCGTACCAGCTGATCCCCACCGAACAGCACCCACCCCTCGACGATCTCGTTCGTCACCTCGGGGTGAAACTGGACGCCGAGGCTCCGCCCGAACGTGTACGCCTGAGGCCCCGCCGGGCTGTCGGCCAGCAGCACGGCCCCCGCCGGGGCGGTGAACGTGTCGTGGTGCCACTGGAACCAGGGTCCCTCCGCGACGAGCGACGGCTCATGCGTGCGGACGGGCACCCACCCGATCTCCGACTGCGGCGCGCGCAACGCGCGGCCGCCCAGCGCCCGGGCCAGGATCTGGCTGCCGAAGCAGATACCGAGCACCGGCACGTCGGCGCCCACCGCAGCGCGCAGCAGCGCCTGCTCCCGGCCGACCCACGGCACGGCGTCGTCGTAGGCCGAGCACTCCGATCCGAGCGAGACGATCATGTCGTAGTCGCGCGCGGCGTGCTCGCGGCCGTCGGCGTCGATCCGATAGACGTCCTCCTCGACCCCGCGCTCGGCGAGCCAGGCGCTCACGTGCCCGCCGGGCGCGTCCTCTTCGTGCTGGATGACCAGCGCGCGCACTTAGTGGTCGCTTTCGTAAGGGTCCGTAGAAGAATTAGGTGGTGGAATTGGCGAGTGGCTGGGCGTGGCTGACGCGGCCCCCTCGCCACGATCGTACTGGTGGTACGTGAGGGCGAGGGGGTGGCGTCAGACGCGTCCAGACGCCGCCAAAACGCCACATAATTCTTCTACGGGCCCTAAGGGGCCACTCAGCCCGCCAGGGCGCGTTCGAAGGCCTGCCGGGCCTCATCGCCTCGCACGGCGAACACCACCCGCTCGATGGCGGAACCGCCGGCCCCTAGGTACCTGGAAACCTCATCAATCTCAATCCTCGCCGCCTCCTCGAGCGAAAAGCCCCCCACGCCGGTGCCGAAGGCGACCAGCGCCAGCGACCGAGCGCCGAGCTCATCCGCCTTTCGCAGCGTCGCCGCGGTGGCGTCGCGGATGATCTGCGCCGAGGTCGGACCGCCTAACTCCATCGTCGCCGCGTGGATGACCCACTTGCACGGCATCTCGCCGCCCGTCGTCTCGACCGCCTCCCCCAGCCCGATCGGCGCCTTCTCGTTGCTCTCGGCCTGAACCGAGGGACCGCCCGCCCGGGAGATCGCGCCGGCCACGCCGCCGCCGTGCTCGAGCTGCGTATTCGCCGCGTTGGCGATCGCGTCGACGTCGAGCTTCGTGATGTCGGTGTCGAGGACTTCGATCCCGGACACGAACGCGCGCTACGAAACCTCGGCCGGCTCTTCCTTGCCGGCGAGCCGTTCCCGTCCCCGCCGCACGGCCGCGATGAACTTTGAGAGGTTGACCTCGAGCGTGTTGAGGATCTCGTCCGCGTAGTCCTCCGCACCCAGCCGGATCTCTCGCTCCCGCGCCCGGGCGTCCTCGATGATGTCCTCCGCCCCGCGCTCGGCCTGCTTGGTGATCTCCTCCTCGGAGACCATCCGCTCCTGGCGCTCGCGGGCCTCCTTGACGATCCGCTCCGCCTCGCGCTTGGCCTCGGCCAGCATCTCCTGGCGCTCCTTGACGATCCACCGGGCCTGCTTGATCTCCTCCGGGATCGTGGCCCGCATCTGGTCGAGGATGTCGTAGATCTCTTCCTTGTCGACTCGCACCTGATCGGTCAGCGGCACGGCCCGGGCGTTGTGCACGAGGTCGTCCAGCTTGTCGATCAGTACCAAGACATCCATCGCAAACCTCTGTTTCGTTAGCGGCCGAGCCGTTCCTTCAGGGCGCTGGCCACCTCGTCGGGGACAAGATCATCGATGTCGCCGGCGAAGGTCGCAAGCTCCTTGATCCCGCTCGAGCTCAAGAAACTGTACTTGGCGGACGCCATCAGGTAAACGGACTCGATGCCGGGGTCCTGCCGGTGGTTGAGCTGATTCATCTCGAGCTCGTATTCGAAGTCCGAGATCGCGCGCAGCCCCTTGACGATCGCCATCGCCCCGCGCTCGCGCGCGAAGTCGACCAGCAGCGTGCTGAACGGCTCTACTTCGACGTTGCTGAGCGCGCGCGTGGCGTTCCGCACGAAGCTCACTCGCTCCTCGGCGCTGAACACGGTCTTGCCCTTGCGCCAGGGCAGGTTCACCACCGCGACGATCACCTTGTCGTACATGGCCGACGCGCGCGCGATCACGTCGAGATGGCCGTACGTGACCGGGTCGAACGTACCGGGACACATCGCGATTCGGTTATCGGGAGCCATGGATTCGGATCAAGGTATCGCCGTAGCGGCGCTCGTCGAGCAGCGCCAGGTCGAGCTCGAGCGGTGCCCGCCGGTCGCTCTCGGCAACTACCCGCGCGTCGGGAGCGAGAACCGGTCCCAGCTCCGTCGAGAGCTCCGGCCCGAGGGCGCTCGCGTGGCGATATGGGGGATCGAGGAACACGAGATCGTAAAGACGTGCGTCGCGAGATGCTGCTCTGAGGTAGGCGAGCGCGTCCTGGCGGCGCACCTCGGCCGGTTGGGGGAGGGGTGGGCGGGGTGGGCGGGCGCCGATACCAAGCGCGTTCAGGTTGCGCCGGATCGCCGCCACCGCCGCCGGCGAGGTGTCAACGAACACCGCCTCAGAGGCCCCCCGCGACAACGCCTCGATCCCCAGGGCACCTGACCCCGCGAACAGGTCAGCCACCCGCGCCCCTGCGACTGGAGCCGAGCCTTGCAGGATCGAGAACAGCGCCTCGCGCACGCGATCCGAGGTCGGCCGGGTGGCCTGGCCGCGAGGAGCGACCAGCCCGCGGCCGCCAAAACGTCCCGCCACGACCCGCATCCCTCACGCCCGGATCGGGGCCAGCGCCTCGGCCCCGAACGCGCCCAGCAGCGCGTCGGCCAGCAGCGCGTTCTCAGGCTCGGCCAGCTCGGGATCGTCCGCCGCCACCAGCTCCGCGTATCGCCGGGCTCGCTCCAGCAACTCCGCGTCCCGCGGCAGCTCGGCCACGCGAAACTGGGCCAGTCCATGCTGGCGCGTACCGACCAGCTCCCCCTCTCCCCGCAGCTCGAGGTCGATCTCGGCCAGCCTGAACCCGTCCGAATACGAGGCCAACGCGCGCAACCGTGCCGAGTCCTTGGCGCCGAACAGCAGGCAGATCGAGTCGTGCGGGCCGCGCCCGATCCGCCCTCGGAGTTGATGCAGCTGGGAGATCCCGTAGCGGTCGGCGTCCTCGACCAGCATCACCGTGGCGTTAGGCACGTCGATACCGACCTCGATCACCGAGGTCGCCACCAGTACGTCCGCCGCCCCCGACGCGAACGCGGCCATCGCTTCCTGCTTGGCCCCGGATGCCAGCTGTCCGTGCATCAGCACGACGCGGAAGTCGCGCAGCTCGCCGGCGCGAAGCCGCTCGAACTCCACGGTCGCCGCCCGCGCCTGCAGCAGCTCGGACTCCGAGACCAGCGGGCAGACCACGAAAGCCTGGCGCCCGGCGCCGAGCTCCTCCCGGATCCGGTCGTAGGCGCGGGCGCGCTCGGCCCCGCTCGAGCACACGAACGTCTCGATCGGACGCCGGCCCGCGGGCAGCTCGCGCAGCACCGTGTAGTCCAGATCGCCGTAGTTCGAGAGCGCGAGCGTGCGTGGGATCGGCGTGGCGGTCATGTGGAGGACATGAGGACGCTTGCCGCCAGAAGCCTTCGCATCCAATGCCGCCCGCTGCCGTACGCCGAAGCGATGCTGCTCGTCGATCACCGCGACGCCCAGCCGTGCGAACTGCACCGCATCCTCGATCAGGGCGTGCGTGCCGACGATCAGCGGAAGCTCGCCGCTGGCCAGCTTTCCCAGCAGATCAGCTCGCCTCCGGCCCGGCGTGGATCCGGTCAGCAGCCCCACCGGCACCAGAGCCCCCGGCATCAGCGCCTGGATCGTGGCGAAGTGCTGCTCGGCCAGCGTCTCGGTGGGCGCCATCAGCGCGCCCTGGCAGTCATGCTCGACGGCTCGCAGGAGCGCGTACAGGGCGACGACCGTCTTGCCCGACCCGACCTCGCCCATCAGCAGGCGCTGCATCGGCCGGGGCTGCGACAGGTCGCGGTCGATCTCGTCCAGCGCCCGCGCCTGATCGCCCGTGAGCGCGAACGGCAACATGCCCGAGAGCCAGCGCCCGGTCAGCTCGGGCGCGCGGTCGAGCACCGGGGCGGTCTGCGCTGAGCGGCGGCGCAGGCGCCGGCGCAGCAGAGCCAGCTGCACGATCATCAGCTCATCGAAGACCAGTCTGCGCCGCGCGAGCTCGAAATCGCCCTCGGAGCCCGCGAAGTGCGCCTCGATCAGCGCCGCCCCCCGAGCCGGCAGCCGCTCGGCTGCGCGGACCGCGGCAGGAAGCGGCTCGACGACGTCGCCGAGCGCATCGGCGTGCTCGCGCACCAGCGCGAGGATCTGCGTCGAGGAGAGACCCTCGGTCGCGGGATAGTGGGCGACAGCGGCGGCGTTCGAACCGGAGACCGCCTCGTTCGTGCGTGCGTGCGCCTGGACCCTGAACCGGCGGCGGCCCTCGAACTTGCCGTGCAGCGCGAGCCGGGTCCCCACCGGGTAGCGCTGCTCGAGCCAGGGCTGGTTGAAGAACGTCGCCTTCATCGCGCCGGTGTCGTCCGCCACCGTCGCCTCGACCAGCGGGCGCATCCCACGACGGCGCACCGAGCGCGAGGAGATGCTTCTGACCTGCACCACCACGGTGGCGCTGTCGCCGGGGATGAGCTCGGCCACCGCGCGCGCTTCGCGCTGGTCCCGCGGCAGATGCGCCAGCAGGTCGCCGACCGTCGCCAACCCGAGCGTCTCGGCGGCGCGCTGGGCCTTGGCCCCGTCGAGCTCGAGCGGGGCGCTGAGCTTCGAGGGCCGCGGATAGCGGACTGGAGCGTCCCGCAGCTCGGCCGCGTCGAGCGGGTCGGAGGTGGCGAATGTGGTGGCGGCCATCGGTGAGGAGGAACCTGAAATCCGTCGAGGAGACTCCCCGCATCATCAAGCTACCGACGGACGGACGACCGCCGACCGAGGGTGTCGCCGCGGCTACTCAGCGGACAGCAGCCACCAGTGACCCGGCTGACCTCCGTCGGATAGCTCGAATTCGACATCTCCGTGGGCAAGTGCCTGGACCGTCCCGTCGTCCAGCGGCGCTTCGGCGCCCCGCAGGCAGGTGATCAGCTCCGCGTCATGCGCGAGCTGCTCGAGCACCTCCCTGAGCGCCTCCCGGGGCCTGCCCCACGCCACGATCTCCTTCTCCACGTAGCCGACCGCGTCGCCGGCTCGGAAGCGCCCCTGCGCGTCGTCGAACGACGCTGGGGCCACCGCACCGGTGCGGACATGCTCCAGCGCGGCGCGCATCGCGGCGGCGTTGGCCTCGGCGGAGGCGGTGGGATCGAGGGCCACCGCGGCAGCCAGTCCGGCCTGCGGTGAGAGCGACGGGACCACGCTCACGGCCTTGTCGGACAGCTGCGCCGCGCGGCGGGCGGCGGTGAGCGCGCTCGGGCTGTTGGGCAGCACCACGACCTGCTCGGCGCGGCAGGCGTGGATCGCGGCCAGCAGGTCGAGGCTGGTCGGGGCCAGCGCCGGGCCGCCGTCCAGCGCACGCACACCGAGACTCTCGAACAGCGACTTCATGCCGGCTCCGCTGGCCACGGCGACCGCGTCACACACAGGGGGCTGTGCGGCGCCCAACCGCTCCTCGCGTCGCTGCACCTGGGCCCGCATGTCGTTGATGTCCAGATGCGAGATCGCCCCATGAGCAGTGAACAGAGCGGTGGCGCCGTCGGGGTCGTCGGTGTGGACGTGCACCTTGAGCGTCGTCGGGTCGCCGACGATCAGCACCGAGTCGCCGAGCTGCTCGAGCGCGGGGACGAACCGCCGCTGCTCGAGGCCCGTGCCGGTGACCGCGAAGCTCACGCAGTAGCGATAGGTGGTGGAGGAGTGCTGGGGCCGGGCAACTCGCGCGGTGGCGTGATGCGCGACCAGCGGGACCGCGCCGCCGCGCAGGGCGCCCAGGATGCCGCCCAGCATCACGGTCAGGGCATAGCCGCCGGCATCCACCACCCCCGCCTCGCGCAGGACGGGCAGCACGTCGGGCCCCCGCCGCACCGAGCTCTCGCCGGCCTGTAGCGCGCGCTCGACGACCGCGGCGATCACCGCGTTCTGCACCTCGGCGCTGGCATCCGGCGGCAGGCGGGCGTCCCTGAACCGCGCCAGGTCGGAGGCGACCTGCACGCCCATCTCGCGCATCACGGTGAGGATCGTTCCCTCGACCGGCTCGCGCACCGAGCCGTAGGCCTGGTCGACCGCCCGGGCCAGGGCCGCGCTGATCAGGACCGGGTCGACCAGCTCGCCGGGCCGGCTGGCCAGCTCCTCGGCGGCGCCGCGAATCAACTGGGAGAGGATGACGCCGGAGGTTCCGCGCGCGCCGAGCAGCGCGGCCCGCGCGACCGAGGCGACGATCTGGTCGCGACCCACGATGGCGGCGTGGTCGCTGTCGGCCGACGCCGGGGCGAGCCGGTCGAGCTCGTCGAGCACAGCGCGCAGCGTCAGCACCATGTTGTCGCCGGTGTCGCCGTCGGGCACCGGGAAGACGTTGAGCTCGTTGACCTCCTCGCGACGCGCCTCGAGCGCGGCCAGGCCGGCCTCGAGCACGGCGCGGAAGCGCAGCAGGCTCGGATCAGACCCCGGCGCGGGGTCCCGAGCGTCGTCCGTCACGGAGCTTTGGCGACCTTGCCGGCCTTCAAGCACCGCGTGCAAACGTAGACCCGTCGCGGCGTCCCGTTGTCGTCGATCCGGACCCGCTGCAGGTTCGGGTCGAAGCGCCGGCGGGTGGCCACCATCGAGTGGCTGCGGCTGTTCCCGAACGAGGGGCCCTTCTTGCACACGTGACAGACCTTCGCCATGGCGGGCGAGTATAGCCTTCCGGCCGGTCCAGAAACGCCGCGTACCCAGCCGGAGGTGGTCGCGTCCGTGCAGAACTTTGAGACAGTCCCGACGGTTCGTATGCTTCGAGACGGGTAATGAGGCGTTTCGATGGGTGAACAATCCCCCGCGGACGCGCGCGTCCGCCCGGCCCTGGGGCTCCCGGAACGTTACGAGCCGCTGCGCCACATCGCGACGGGGGGCATGGCGTCGGTCTGGTGTGCGCGCGACCGAGCGCTCGGCCGCAACGTCGCGATCAAGCTGCTCGCCGAACGGTTCGCCTACGACGAGGACGCCAGCGAGCGCTTCGTGCGCGAGGCGCGGGCGGCGGCGCGGCTCTCGGGCCATCCCAACGTCGTGATGATCTACGACGTGGGCGAGACCGACCCGGTGGACGGAAAGCCCGCGCGCGCGTTCATCGTGATGGAGTACCTGGCCGGCGGCACCGTCTCCGACGCCCTGCGGGTCGACTCCGTGCGGCGCGTCCACGCGGTCAAATGGGTTCACGAGGCGGCCTCGGCGCTGGATTACGCCCACAACAAGGGCGTCCTTCACCGCGACATCAAGCCGGCCAACCTCCTGCTCAATCGTGACCACGTGCTGCACGTCGGGGACTTCGGCATCGCCCGCCTGGAGACCGAGGACACCATGACCGCGACCGGGCAGGTGATCGGCACCGCCTCCTACCTGGCTCCGGAGCGCGCGCTCGGCCGCCCCGCCACCGACGCCAGCGATCGCTACTCGCTCGCGGTGGCGGCCTACGAGCTGCTGGTCGGCAAGCGGCCGTTCACCGCCTCGCACTTCGCCATCCAGGCCCGCCAGCACGTGGAGGACGAGCCTCCGGCCGCGAGCAGCCGCAACCGCGCGCTGCCGCCCGCGGTTGACGCGGTCCTGGCCCGCGGGATGGCCAAGCGGCCCGAACAGCGCTGGCCGACCGCGCAGGAGTTCGCCCAGGCGCTCGAGGCGGCGCTCTCCGCGCCGGCCACCAAGCCGCTGCGCGCTGCCGCGGCAGCGGTCCCGGCACCACGCGGCGCTCGGCGGATGGCCCCGGCGGCGGCGGCCGTCCCGGCCGCGGGGGGACGGACCGCGCGCTCCTCGGCGCCGCGTGCAGGCACGTTGCCCCCGTCTGATGGGCGCCATCGGCGACGGCATCGCGCCCGGCTCCCGGCCATCGCCGCGCTGGCCGCCGGCGCCGCCGTGGCCGTGGTGGCCGCCGGCACGATCGGCGGAGGCGGCTCCTCGCCGGCGCGCTCTACGGCATCGGGGCAGCGATCGGTCGTCGCGACGTCAACCCACAAGGCCGCGCAGGCACGCGCTCGGCCGACGTCCGCACCGCGCCCGGCTCACACCGTGACCGCCACGCCGGCCGCCGCCACCACGCCGCCGCCCGTGGGCGAGACGCTCGAGGCGCACGGGCATCAGCTGATGGTGGGCGGCGATTACTCGGCCGCCGTTCCCATGCTGCGCCAGGCGGTGGCGGCCGCCCCCCACGGCAGCCTGACCTACGCCTACGCCTTGTACGACCTCGGCCGCTCCCTGCGGCTGTCCGGCGACCCGACGGCCGCCGTCAAGGTGCTCTACGAGCGCCTCCAGATCCCCAACCAGACCGAGGCTGTGCGCGAGCAGCTGCAACTGGCCTTGCTCGCGCTGGGCCAGCGGACGCGCCAGAGCGGTGGCGCCGGTCCGGCCGGCTCCGCTGGCTCCGGGGCCCCTAGCGGCGGACCGCCTGCCGGGCCCCGCGACGGGCTGCAGGGCACGGTGCTGCCCGGGCTGCCCTCGAGTCAGGGCTCAACGCAGGGCGACTAGACGCGCCCGACAGCCCGAGGTCGGCGCTCAGGAGACCGCGGAGCGTTCGTACGGCTCGCTCGCCAGCGCGCGCTTGACCGCCAGCGACGCCAGCGCCGCCTCAACCGCGCTGCGTCCTGTGTCGCGCTTGGCGCCGCCGGCGACGCGCTCCAGCGCCTGCGACATCGTGTCCACGGTCAGCACCCCGAACCCACAGGGCACGCCGGTGTCGAGCTGGACCTGCTGAATACCGCGGGCGGCCTCGCTGCACACGTAGTCGTAGTGGTCGGTCTCGCCGCGGATGACCGCCCCCAGGCACACCACCGCGTCATACCGGCCCGACAGAGCCGCGTACTTGGCGACGAGCGGAAGCTCGAACGCACCGGGTACCTCGAAGCGATCGATCTCGACTATCCCCGCCTCCTCGAGGGCCGCGCGGGCGCCGGCCTCCAGCTTCTCGGCCAGCTCGGCGTAGAACCGCGCCACGCACAGCGCCACGCGTCCGGCCGGCGCGCTCGAGGTCATGTCTGCGACTCGCGCCGCCGGCGGTCGGTCTCGTGCTCGTCGTGCAGCATCTCCTCGTCCAGGGCGAGGCCCTGGTGGTGGAGCGTGTGCCCGAGCCGCTCACGCTTGGCGCGCAGATAGGCCTCGTTGTGGGGATTCGGCACGTGCTGGATCGGGATCTGGTCGGCCACCGACAGCCCGTACCCGGCCAGGCCGGAGATCTTCTTGGGATTGTTGGTCAGGATCCGGATGCTGGTCAGCCCGAGGTCGACCAGGATCTGGGCGCCGATCCCGTAGTCACGCAAATCCGCGGGCAACCCCAACCGCAGGTTGGCGTCGACGGTGTCGAGCCCCTCCTCCTGGAGCTTGTAGGCGCGCAGCTTGTTGAGCAGGCCGATCCCGCGTCCCTCCTGGCTCAGGTACAGCAGCACCCCGAGCCCCTCCCGCTCGATCATCGACAGCGCCGACTCGAGCTGTTCGCCACAATCGCAGCGCAGCGAGTGGAACACGTCGCCGGTCAGGCACTCCGAGTGCACGCGCACCAACACGTCCTCGCGACCCTCGACGTCGCCCTTGACCAGCGCGACGTGGTGCTTGTTGTCGACCAGCGAGCGGTAGCCGACCGCGGAGAACTCGCCGAAGCCGGTCGGGAGCCGGGTCGCCACCACGCGCTCGACCAGCTTCTCGTGCCGGCGCCGGTAGGCGACCAGATCGGCGATCGTGATCATCTTCATGCCGTGCCGCTCGCAGTAGCCGACCAGGTCAGGCACGCGCGCCATGTGGCCGTCGTCGGCGACGATCTCGCAGATCACGCCGGACGGGTTCAGGCCCGCCAGGCGAGCCAGGTCGATGGCCGCCTCGGTGTGCCCGACGCGCTCGAGAACTCCCCCGGGCTTGGCTTTCAACGGAAACACGTGCCCCCCGTGGGTGAAGTCCTCCGGCCGGGCACCCGCGCTGATCGCCAGCTGAATCGTGTGGGCGCGCTCGGCCGGCGAGATTCCCGTGGTCACGCCTTCGCGGGCGTCAATCGAGATCGTGAAGGCCGTCTTCAGCGGGTCCTCGTTCTTGGCCGCCATCAGGTCGAGCCCGAGCTCGTCGCAGCGATCGGGGGTCAGCGCCAGACAGACCAGGCCGCGCCCCTCCTTGGCCATGAAATTGACCGCCTCGGACGTGATGAACTGTGCCGCCAGCACGAGGTCACCCTCGTTCTCGCGGTGCTCGTCGTCGCAGACGACCACCATCTTCCCGTGGCGGATGTCGTCGATGGCCTCTTCGATCGTGGAAAACGGCGTCCGCACCGAGCTCATGTCCTGACCGCCATCAGCTTCTCCACGTATTTCGCCAGCACATCGACCTCCAGGTTCACTCTGTCGCCGGGCGCTGCCTGCCCGAGGTTCGTCCTTTGCAGGGTCTCAGGTATCAGAGAGACGGTAAATGATCGACTAAGCACCGCCGCGACAGTGAGCGACACGCCGTCGAGCGCGATCGATCCCTTGTCGATCACATAACGCAGCACCTCCGCCGGCGCTTCGACTTCGATCCGGCGGGCGAAGCCGTCCTCGGTGACCCACGCGATCCGCCCCACGCCGTCGACGTGGCCCTGAACCACGTGCCCGCCAAGACGGTCACCGGCGCGCAGCGGCAGCTCCAGGTTGACCTCCGCGCCGGGGGCCAGATCCCCCAGCGAGGTGCGGCTCAAAGTCTCGTTCATGGCGTCGGCCGCGAACGAGCCGTTCTCCAGCGACGCCGCGCTCAGACACACCCCGTTGACCGCAATCGAATCGCCGGCGGACAGCTCGCTCACAAGTGGCGTTTCGATCACCACCCGGGCGCCCGCGTCCGAGCGGTCGATCGCGCCTACCCGGCCGACTCCCTGCACCAGCCCCGTGAACATGGCGAATCCGCCCTCCTCAGCCTTCCTCAACCCGACTCCGTGCGGAGGCGGAATCGCGGCGAATTCGGCCTAAGAGGGCGGATTCGCCGCGATTCCGCCCTCTTAGGCCCGAACACGGGGAGCTCGGCCCGGCCAGGGCGGATTCGCTGGGGTCAGTCCGCCCCAGCCCGCCTCCGGCTCTCCCACACGCTTCCGACGGCCGATTCACCAGCTACCAGTCCCTGATCCGCGCCGAGACCAGCAGGTCCTCGCCCACCCGTTCGCAGTCGAGCGTCAGCGCACGCGCCGCATCGGCGATCGCGTCGACTCCCTCGCCCTCCAGCGGATCGCGCGCCGTGCGCCCGCCCAAGACCATCGGGGCGAGGAACAGCCGCATCTCGTCGACCTCCCCGGCGTCCAGGAAGGCGCCGGCCAGATGCGGGCCGCCCTCGAGCAGGATCGAGCTGATGCCGTCGGAGCCCAGTTGGTCGAGGGCCGAGCGGACCCTCGCCGTCTCGTTCTCCCCCGTGGCGACCACGATGTCCGCGCTGTGCGTGGTCAGGGCGTCGGTGGCGGCGCGCGGAGCGGCCCGCGAGACCACGACCGTCAGGGGAACCGTGCGCGCGTCGCGCACCAGCTTGGAACCCAACGGCAACCTGGCCAGCGAATCGAATACCACCCGGCGCGGCGGGCGCACGGGGTGGGTGGGATCCGATATCCGCGCCGTGAGCTGCGGGTCGTCAGCCAGCGCGGTGCCGATCCCCACCGCCACCGCGTCGCACTGGGCCCGCCAGCGGTGGGCCAGTCGGCGGCTCTGCTCGCCGGAGATCCACTTCGAGTCCCCGCCCCGGGTGGCGACCTTGCCGTCGAGCGTCATAGCGGACTTGAACAGTACCCAGGGCCGGCCGGTGCGGGCGTGCTTGCGGAACGGCTGGTTGAGCAGGCGCGCCCGGGCGGCCAGCTCACCGTCGGCGACCACCACCTCGACGCCCTCGTCGCGCAGTATGCCCAGGCCGCGACCAGAGGCGTGCTCGCTCGGATCGTCCGAGGCGACCACCACACGTCCGATCCCGGCATCGCGAATCGCATCGGTGCATGGCGGGGTCCGCCCATGATGGCAGCACGGCTCGAGTGAGACGTAGAGCGTCGCGTCGTCCAGATTGTGGCCGCCCGCCGCCCGGATCGCCTCGACCTCTGCATGCGGCCCGCCCAGCATCTCGTGAAAGCCCTCTCCGAGGACCTCGTCGTGGCGGCCGATCACGGCTCCGACCAGCGGGTTTGGGCTGACCTGGCCGCGTCCTCCCTCGGCCAGGTCGATCGCGCGGGCGAGGTGGCGGCGATCGATGTCGGTGGTGACGGACATGGGGTATGGGTCGCAGGATAGGCGCCGCTCCTAAACGGCCGCTTCGGGTGCCCCTCGCCGCGCCCAAACCTCCACTTCGGGCGCGACTCCCCGCCGCCGCTCTCGCTACCGTTGTCCGGACCGGGGCCGTCTCGGCGCGCTCCTTCTTGCCGGTTCGCTCGTTTCAGCCCACAGCCCGGCTCCACCCCCATGAAGCTCATCATCCAGATCCCGTGCTTCAACGAAGAACGGCAGCTCCCGCTGACGCTCGGCCGCCTTCCCCGCGAGGTCCCGGGCTTCGACGCGGTCGAGTGGCTGATCATCGACGACGGCTCCAGCGACCGGACCGTGGAGGCGGCGCGTGAGCACGGCGTCGACCACGTCGTCCGCCTGACCAACCACAAGGGGCTGGCCGCCGCCTTCCAGGCCGGGCTCGACGCCGGGCTGAAGCTGGGCGCCGACGTGATCGTCAACACCGACGCCGACAACCAGTACGAGGCCGCCGACATCCCGAAGCTGGTGGGGCCGATCCTGCGCGGCGAGGCCGACATGGTGGTGGGCGACCGGCAGGTCATGACGATCGACGAGTTCTCGGCCGGCAAGAAGCTGCTCCAACGGCTCGGCTCCTGGGTCGTGCGCCACGCCTCGGCGACCGCTATCCCCGACACCACCTCGGGCTTCCGCGCCTACAACCGCGAGGCAGCGCTCCAGATTCAGGTCGTCTCCAAGTTCACCTACACGCTGGAGACGATCATCCAGGCGGGCAAGCTGGAGGTCGCGATCGACCACGTGCCGGTCCGTACCAACCCGAAAACGCGCGAGTCGCGGCTGTTCCCCTCAGCTGGCGCCTACGTGCGCCGCAACGCGCTGACGATCTTCCGGGTCTGGGCGCAGTACGAGCCGCTCAAGCTGTTCTGGACCGGCGCGCTGATCCTCGGGCTCCCCGCCCTGGCCCTGTTCATCCGCTTCCTGGTCCTGTTCGTCGCCCACGGCGGCCGGGCCGGCCACGTCCAGTCGCTGATCCTCGGAGCGGTGTTGTTCTTCGCCGCGATGCTCCTCGGCGCGCTCGGAGTGATCGGCGACCTGCTCGCCGCCCAGCGCACGCTCTCGCAGCGGACCTTCGAACGGGTGCGCCGGATCGAGCTGCAACTCGGCATCAAGCCCTCGCATTACCAGCCGGGCGCGCCCGCGCGCGCGCCGGGCGACGCCGCCGCGGCGGACACTCTCACGCCGGGCGACGCCGCCGCGGCGGACACGCCCACGCCGGGCGACGCCGCCCCGACCGGCAAGCCCATGCGCGACCCGGCGGATCGCAGGGCGCTCGAGGTATGACCCACGCGCGCGATCTCGCCCCGGCCGCCGGCAGCCCGCCCGCGGTTCCCACCGGCAACACCTTCGACAAGTACGGCTCGACCAATCCGGTGGTGCGCCGGCTGATGTCTGCGTTCGAGTCGACGCTGGATCATCTGTTCACGGCCGCCGACCCGCAGTCGGTGCTCGACGTGGGCTGCGGCGAGGGGGTCCTCACCTACCGCTGGGCCGAGCGGCTGGGCGACCAGCCGGTCCTGGGCATCGACCTCCCCGATCCCAAGCTCGAGGCCGAGTGGAGCACCCGCCGGCGCGCCAACCTGGAGTTCCGGGCGATGGACGTCGATGGCCTGGCCTCGCTCCCCGATCGGGCGTTCGACCTGGCCGCGGCGATCGAGGTGCTCGAGCACGTGCCCGACCCTGAACGGACTCTGGCCGAGATGGCCCGGGTGACCGCCCGGCACCTTCTGGTCTCGGTCCCCCGCGAGCCGCTGTGGCGCATCCTGAACGTGGCCCGGGGGGCCTACCTCAAGGACCTCGGGAACACGCCGGGCCACGTCAACCACTGGTCCAAGCGCACCTTCGTGCGTACCGCCGGCCGTTACGGCGAGGTGACCGAGGCGCGCTCGCCGTTTCCGTGGACGATGCTGCTGGTGAGGGTGGGCGGATGACGGCCCCGCCGCTATCGCAGAGCACGACCACGGCCACCGCGCCGCGCAACCGAGCCGACACGCCGGGCGCGAACGGCGCGCCGCCGGACGCGCCCGCCCAATCCTCCTACGCGTCGGGCGCCCGAGTCCTCTCGATCGGAATCGCCTCCACGGGCATCTTCACGTTCCTGTATCTGGCCGTGGCCAGTCACGTGCTCGACCCCGCCTCCTACAGCCGAATCTCGCTCTGCTGGGCGATCATGTTCGTGATCCTGTCGGTGATCTACCGCCCGATCGAGCAGCTGCTCTCGCGGATGATCGCCGACCGCCGGGCCCGCGGGCTGCATGGACATCCGCTGCGGATCCCGGCCCTGATCCAATTCGGGTTCGCGTCGCTGTTCCTGATCGTGGCGCTGGCCATGCGCTCCGAGATCGAGCAGGGCATGTTCGACGGCTCGAGCGCGCTGTACTGGATCCTCGTCATCGGAGTGCTGGCCTACTCGGCAAGCTATTTCGCCCGCGGCTGGCTGGCCGGACACGAGCGCTTCGCCCTGTACGGCGGGCTGGTGTTCCTCGAGTCGACCTCGCGCTTCCTGTTCGCGCTGGCCGTGGCGGTCGGCATCGCCTCCGGACAGGCGGCGGTCGGCCTCGGCATGGCGGTGGCGCCATTCGCCTCGCTGTGCGTGATCCCGTTCGCCTTCTCGCGCATGCGCCTCAGAGCCCCGGCCGGCGTGCCCGCGGCCGACGCAGCGCGCGAGGGACCCGCTCACGCCGAGATCGAGGAGGCCGCCGCCGACCTGAGCCTTCGCCACGGTGCGGGCTTCGCGGTGTCGGTGGTCGGGATCATGCTGGCCGAGCAGACGCTGATGAACGCCGGCGTACTGATCGTCGCGGCCAAGGCGGGGAGCAAGGCGGGGCTAACCGTAGGCATCACCGGATTCGTGTTCAACGTGCTTCTGATCGTCCGGGCTCCGCTGCAGCTGTTCCAGGCGATCCAAACCTCGATCCTTCCCCACCTGGCCGGGCTGGAGGCCCGAGAGAGCGCGGAGGAGTTCCATCGCGCGATTCGCATCACGGTCACGGTGATCGCCGCCTTCGCAGGCGCGGTGGCGATCGGGCTGCTCGCGATCGGCCCGTTCGTGATGACCGCGCTGCTCGGTGACAAGGGCTTCCACTACGGCCGCTTCGGCCTGGCCGTGGTCGGGCTCGGAATGGGGCTGCACCTGGCGGCGGGCACCTTCAACCAGGCCGCACTGGCGCGCGGTCGCAATGCCCATGCCGCGGTGGCCTGGCTGTCGTCCGCCGCGCTGTTCGTGGTGTTGGTGGCGATGCCGACCATCAATTCCGAGGTGACTCGGGTCGAGGTCGCCTACTTCACCGCGGCGCTCGTGCTGTGCGGCCTTCTGTGGGCCATCTACCGCGCCGGCCCGGCCGCCACCGGCGTGCGCGCCGGGCGCGCCGAGCGCGCCGAGCGCGCCCCGGCCGCGTAGCCGGGGCTCCTAGCTGTTCAGGTTCTTGCAGGCCGGCTCGTTGGCCGCCGCCTTCTCGAGCTCGGGATTGCTCAGACCGCTGGCGTCGATGTTGGTCAGCGACCCCTTGACGCTGGCGCCCAGCGCCTGAGCGGCGGTCCTGAACGAGGCCGCCGAGCTCGTGGGAAGCGACGTCGACTTGTTCACCGCGATCCGCATGGCGTCTCGCAGCTCGGTGAAGGCCTTGACGATCGTGGAGGCCACCGCCTGGCCGCCCGAGATGTCGGGCGTGCCGGCCGAGCGGATCCGCGACAGGGCGTTGTCTGAGTCCTGCTCGACCGCGTTGAGGAAACCCTGGAGCGTCTTCTTGGCGTGGGTGGCGTCCGTCGCGGTCGTGTTGTTGAGCGCGCTCGAGCGGGTCACCACGTCTCGCTCGAGCGGGGAGATCGCCGAGCAGACCGACCTGACGTAGCTCTTGGCGCTGACCTTCGAGGATCCGCTCGAGTTCGAGGATCCACTCGATCCGCAGCCCGCGCAGAGCGTGAGGACGATCAGGAGCGCCAGGGCGCCGCGAAGGCTCGCAGGGTGCATCCGGGCAGCCTAGTGCAACGTTCTCGAAATCTCCTTGCGGTCTGGCGGCGTGCGGACGCGCCTGGCGGGAGGCGGGATGCTCCGAGCGCGGGCCTCGGCACCGCCAGCGCCTCAACCGATCCCGCGGACGCGCCTCGCGGGAGGCGGGATGCTCCGAGCGCGGGCCTCGGCACCGCCAGCGCCTCAACCGATCCCGGCGGCCGCGGCCATCCTGGCGTAGGCGCCGGCCGGATCGGGTGAGCCGAACACGGCCGAGCCGGTGACCAGCAGGTTGGCGCCGGCCTGCACGCACGGTTGCGCGGTCGCGTCGTGCACCCCGCCGTCGACCTCGAGCGCCACATGCTCGGGCAGTGCGCGGCGCATCCGGGACAGCTTGTCGAGCGACCACGGGATGAACACCTGCCCGCCCCAGCCGGGATTGACGCTCATGCAGAGGGCCAGGTCGAGCAGCTCGTGGGCGATCTCGTCGAGGCTGGCCGCCGGCGTGGCCGGGCTGATCGCGGCGCCCGCCCCACAGCCCGCCTCGCGAATGCTCGACAGCGTGTAGTGCACGTGTGGTGTTGCCTCGACGTGGATCGTGATGCTGTCGGCGCCGGCCCGCGCGATCTCGGCCACGTGCCGCTCGGGCCGCTCGATCATCAGGTGGACGTCCAGGATCCCGCCCGCCCCGTGGACCTGGTCGGCGACGGCCGCGACGATCAGCGCACCGAAGGTGATTGGAGGCACGAAGTGGCCGTCCATGACGTCGACGTGGATGACCCGGGCGCCGGCCGCCATCACCTCCTCAACCTGGGCGCCCAGACGCGCGAAATCGGCCGACAGGATCGATGGAGCGATCCGCCGCTCGCGCAGCAGGCGCAGGGTGGCGTCCGCCGGCTGGCCGGGTTGCCCGGCCAATCTAGACCGCTCGCAGCATGCTGCCTTGGCAATGGTTGCAGGCGACGATCGCGGTGCTCGACATGCGCACGATCGTCGAGTGCTCCCCGCAGTTGGGGCACACCGATACGAGCTCGTACCGCTGCAGGCAGTAGACGCATCGGTAGCGCCCGGGCGCCGCTGTGGGACGGAGCCACGGCTCGCCGCATCCCGGGCACTCGGGGCCGAGCTTGGGCAGGGATTCGGTCAAGGTCGAGATGAAGGTTAACGCCCGGGGCGGGCGCTCACCGGCGACGTAGCCGAGCCCGGGCGGTCACCGACGCCGCAGACGGGCGATGAAGAACCCGTCGGTGCCGTGCCGATGCGGCAGGAGCTGCACGCCGGGTCCGGCGGCTGCATTTATGAGCGCCTCCGGATGCCGGGTGGCAAGTTCTTCAACGTTGAAGTCGGGGTGGTCGCGGAGGAACGTCTCGATGACGGCCGGCCCCTCAGCGCGCGAGATCGTGCACACCGAGTAGACGAGCGCTCCGCCCGGGACCACCACCGCCGCGCCGGCGGCGAGGATCGACGCTTGGAGCACCGCCAGCTCTGCGACCGCCTCGGGACGGATCCGCCAGCGCCGATCGGGTCGGGACTGGAGCGTGCCGAGGCCGCTGCACGGCGGATCGACCAGCACGCGGTCAAACGGCCCGTCGCTGCGGGCCGCGGCGGCGTCCCCCACCTCGACGTGCACGGCGGTCGCGCGCAGGCGCGCCGTGGTGCGCTCGAGCGCGGCGGCGCGCCCGGGGTGCCGCTCGACCGCGATGATCTCACCTCGATCCCCCATCAGGGCGGCCAGGTGCGTGGTCTTGCCCCCCGGGGCCGCGCACAGGTCGAGGACGCGCGCACCGGGCCGCGGATCGACGACCAGCGAGACCAGCATCGACCCCCGGGATTGGGGCTGCACCGCGCCGGCCTTCCAGAGCTCGGACGCCTGTACGTCGAGCGGGCCGTCCAGCACGAGCCCTTCCGGGACGCCCGGTGCCGGCCGGCTGGCCACCGGCAGCCCGGCCGCCACGCCCGCCGCGTCCGCGCAGAGCGTGTTGACGCGCACGGCCGACTCGGCCGGCTGGTTGACGGCCCGAAGGAGCGCCCGAGCTTCCTCGGGCCCGAGCTCGTGCCACCATTGGCAGGCCAGCCAGCCGGGCACGGAGTGAAGGACGGCGGCGCGCTCGGGAGTGTCGTCGTCCAGGCCAGCCAGGATGGCGGCCCCTTCGCGCGTCGCGCGCCGCAGCACGGCGTTGACCAGACCGCCTGCGTGTGCCGCGCCGGCCCGCTTGATCAGCTCGACCGTCTCGTTGACCGCCGCGTGCTCAGCGGCTCCTCCCATGTACAGCAGCTCGAGCAAGCCGAGGCGCAGGGCAGCCAGCACCGGCGCGTCCAGCCGCTCGAGCGGGCGGTCGACGAGCTGCGCGGCCACGTGATCGAGCGTGGCCCGGCGTTGGACGGTGCCGTAGGCGAGCGCCATGGCCAGCGCGCGGTCGCGCGGGTCGAGCCCCGCCGCTTCGGCGGTCAGGGCACGATCGGCATAGGCGCCCTCCTCGAACACCCGGCGGATCACCCGCAGCGCGCAGACTCGCGCCGGCGAGACGGGACCGCGCGTCCGGCCAGCGCGCGGGGTCCGATGTCCGTGCGTGGCGGGCACCGGCGAGCTACCTCCGCCGGCCCCGGAGATAGTCCTCGCCGCTCATCGTCTGCCGGCCCGGCGGCTGCACGACGACCAGCTCGAGCGCGCCGCCTGCGCACCCCAGCACCGGACGGGGCCCGTCCAGCGACACGTCTCCAGCCGGCGGTCCATCGCCTTTCAGCACACGCGCCGCGCGGACGCCAAGATGTTCGCCGTCGCGAAGGACCACATGGGCGCCGATGTGGGGCGTGAGCGCTCGCACCACGCGATCGAGCTCAGCCGCGGGGCGAGATGGGTCGAGCTCGCGGTCCTCGGGAGCGATCTTCTCGGCGTAGGTGGCCAGGGAGTCGTCCTGCGGCTGGCAGGGTGGCGAGGCTTCGAGCGTGTGCACGAGCAATTCGGCCCCCAGCGGCTCCAGCCGCGCCGCCAGCGATCCGTACGTGTCATCGGGGGCGATCGCCTCGGCGGCCTGGGCGCACACCGGACCGCTGTCGAGACCCTCGGTCAGCCGCATGATCGAAACGCCGGTCCGCTCGTCGCCGCTCATGATCGCGCGCTCGATTGGGGCCGCCCCGCGCCAGCGCGGCAGGAGCGACGGATGGATGTTGAGCATCGGGTGGGCGGACAGGAGCGGCTCCTTGATCAGCGCCCCGTAGGCACAGACGAGGACCGCCTCGGGCCCGACGGCGGCGATCGTGGCCAGTGCCGCCTCGTCGTTGATCGATTGCGGCTGGGCGAACTCGAGCCCCAGCTCGCGGGCGACGTCGGCAACCGGCGGCGAGGCGAGCTTGCGACCCCGCCCGCGAGGACGGTCGGGGCGGGTGACCACCAGCGCCGGGCGATGGGGCGAGCCGGCCAGCCGGCGCAGGACGGCCGCGGCGAAGTCAGACGTACCCAGGTAGACGGTGCGCACGCTCCGGCTCAGGCTCGCGACGGGGGAACGCCGTGCTCCGTGGCCGCCGGCGCCGTCAAGCGGCCTGCTGAGCCTCGCGCAGGATGCGCATCGCCTCCTTGCGCTGCTCACGCGAGGTCCGGTCGAGGATCAGCACCCCGTCGAGGTGATCGATCTCGTGCTGGATCACGCGGGCCTCGAGACCCGAGGCCTCGATCAGGATCGGCTCGCCGAACTCGTTGAGCGCCCGCACCCGGACGTGGATGGGTCGGTCTACCTCGACCAGCACCCGCGGCAGGCTGAGGCAGCCCTCCTCCATCGCCTCGCCGTCGCGGCCGGACCACTCAACCTCGGGATTGATGAGCGCGGCCAGCGGGGCCTGCTGCTGGACCCGATACACGAGCAGCCGGTGCACGACGCCCACCTGGGTGGCGGCCAGGCCCACCCCGAGCGCATCGTCCATGAGCCTGCCCATCCGCTCGACCTCCTGGCGCAGCGCGTCGTCGAAGCGCTCGATCGGCCGCGCCTTCGTGCGGAGCACAGGATCGCCGAAGCTCCGGATCTGGGCCAGCGCGGCGTCCCGACGCGCGGCGGTCTCGGGGTCGAGCTCGGGCTCCTTGTGCTCGGGCTCGACTCCGGCCTCGGCCTGGGGCTCGACGCCGGCCTCGGGGCCGGGCTCGAGGCCCGTCTCGGGCTGAGGATCTGTCTCGGTGGAGAGGCCGTCGGAGGACACGCTGTCAGCTTAGGGCCCGTAGAAGAATTATGTGGCGTTCTGGCGGCGTCTGGACGCGCCCGACGCCACCCCCTCGCCCTCACGTACCACCAGTACGATCGTGGCGAGGGGGCGGCGTCAGCCACGCCCAGCCACTCGCCAATTCCACCACCTAACTCTCCTACGGACCCTTAGTCGTTGCCTCCGTGCGGACGTTGCTCGGAGCGAGCCGCCGGCTACTGCGGATCGGGGTCGACGCTCACGCTGACCCCGCGCCGCACGGCGTCGCCCGCGCACGCGTCGACGGCGGCGCCCACCGCCCGCAGCGTGGCCAGCCGGTCGCGGCACTTGATGACGAGTTGGCTGCGCGAGCGCCCCCGCAGGCGGAACAGGGGCGCCGGTCCGAGCACGGTGGCGTCGGCCGGAAGGATCAACGCGTAAAGGCGCGTGGCCACCGACAGCGCGTCGGCCGGATCCGGAGAGGCGCAGACGATTCGGATCAGCGTCCCGTAAGGCGGGTAGCCGAGCGCCTGGCGCCGCCCGAGCTCCTGGCCCACGAAGCCGTCGGCGTCGTGGCGGGCGGCCAGCGCAATCGAACGGGCGTCGGGGGCCAGCGTCTGGACCAGCACCCGGCCGCCGTCTTGGCCGCGGCCGACCCGGCCGGCGAGCTGGGTGACCAGTGCGAACGTCCGCTCCTCCGCCCGAAAGTCCGGGAAGCGGAGCGTCTGGTCGGCGTCGAGCACGACGCCGAGCGCCACGTCGGCGAAGTCGTGGCCCTTGGCCACCATCTGGGTGCCGACCAGCACGCCGGCCGGCGCCGCCTCGAACCTTGCGAGCGTTTGGGCCAGCCGGCCCTTGCCGGCGGCGGCGTCCGCGTCGAGGCGAAACACCGGCAGCCCATCGCCGAACGCCTCGCGGAGCTCCTGCTCGACGCTCTCGGTGCCGGTCCCGTGGCGAGCCACGGCGACCGACCCGCACTCCTCGCAGCGGCGGGGCGCGCCGCGCCGATGTCCGCAGTGATGGCAGGCGAGCGAGCCCTGTGCGCGGTGCAGGACCAGCGCCACCTCGCAGTTCGGGCACATCCAAACGTGCCCGCAGCCGCGGCAGGAGAGGAAGTTCGACCAGCCGCGCCGGTTCAGCAGCACGATCGCCTTGGTCCCGGCGGCGCGCACGTCGGCCAGCGCCATCCGCGTTCGGGGATGCAGCGGATGGTGCACGCCACGCATGTCGAGTACATCGACGGGCGGCAGCGGGCGGCGGTCGATCCGGTGCGCCAGGCGCAGCCGCGTCAGCGTCACGACGCTCTCCGGGCGCGGGGTGGCGCTGCCGGCCAGCAGCACCGCGCGGTGCTGCTCGGCCCGGCGCTGGGCCACCGCGCGAGCGTCGTAGCGCGGATCGCCCTCGTGTTTATACGAACCGTCGTGCTCCTCGTCGACGACGATCAGCCCGATGTCGGCCAGCGGCGCGAACACGGCCGAGCGCGGTCCCACGCAGACCCGCGCCTCGCCGCTGCGCAGACGAAGCCACTCCGCTTGGCGCTCGCGCTGGCCGAGCCCGGAGTGCAGCACGGCCACGATGTCCCCGAAGCGCGCCTGGAAGCGGCCCACCGTCTGCGGCGTGAGCGCGATCTCCGGCACCAGCACGACCGCGCCCCGGCCCGCGGCCAGCGCGGCCTGCACGGCCTGGAGGTACACCTCGGTCTTGCCCGACCCGGTCACCCCGTGGAGCAGGAAGCGCCCGGCGGATGGCTCGCCGCCCCGCAGCCCGGCGAGCACAGCGTCGAGCGCCCGGCGCTGCTCGTCGGTCAAGGCCGGGATCCCGTCCAGCCGGCGTCCCACCGCCACCGTCGAGGGTCGGGGCGAGCGTCCCAACGGGCTCAGCTCGACCAGGCCGCGCGCCTCCAGACGTCGCAGCGCACCGGTCCCCAGCGCGGTGGCCAGCACCTGTCCGTCGCGCTCCAGGACGGTCAGCGCGGCCCGCTGCCGATCGGTCAGCCGCTCCTCGCCCTGCAGCGCCCGCGCCCCGGCTTCGGTGAGCGCCGCGACCAGCACCGGCTTGGACCGGGTACCGCCGGCGGCTCCGGGCGGGAGCACGAGCGAGAGCGCCCGGGCCGGGGTCGAGCAGTACTGCTCGGCGATCCACCCCGCCAGCCCGACCAGGTCGGGCGGGACCCCGGGCGGAAGCACCGCGTCGGGCTCGGCCAGCCGCTCGGGGGCCAGCGCCGACTCGGTGGCAAGCTCGAGCACGACGCCGAGCGTGGTCTGCCGGCCGAACGGCACCCGCAGCACGGTGCCGACGTCCACTTCGCCCTGCTCGGGCCGCAGCCGGTAGTCGAACGGACCGCGCACCGCACGGGTGCGGGTGAGCGGCTCGACGCGGGCGATCAGTGGGCGGGCGCTGGCAAGGTTGGCGTGCACGGAGGCATCGGAGGGTAGAGTCAGGCCAGGATGACGGCCGATCGTCTCGCTGACGGCGTGGCTCTGCTCGTGGGCCGCTGACCCGGGCGGCGCGGTAGCCTCACCCGCGGTGGATCCCGAGCCCGGCGAGCAGGTCTTCTTCCACGGACACCCGTCGTGGCGCTCGATGCTGGCCTTCTACATCCGCGGACTGCTCGCCGCGATCCTCGCCGGAGTGATCGCCGGGCTGGTGACCAGGCTCACCGGACGAAGCGTCGACGTGCCCTGGGTGACCGCGGCGGTGCTGGTGGTGTTCGTGCTCGTCCTCGTCTGGGGCTTGATCAGGCGCCTCGCCACCACCTACACGATCACCAACCGGCGCTTGACGATCCGGTCCGGCCTGCTATCGCGTGAGCACCACGAGACCCGGCTGGAGCGTGTTCAGAACGTCAACTCGCGCCAGCGGATGCTGGAGCGGATGCTAGGGATCGGCACGGTCGACTTCGACACCGCGGGCGGCGCCGCCTATGACTTCTCGTTCCGCGGCGTGGAGGACCCGGGCGGGATCGTCCGCACGGTCAACACAGCTCTCGAGGATCTCGGGCTGACCCACCCCCACGTGTGAGCGCCGCGTCTACGCGCTCACGGCGGCGCTGCCCAGTCCGGCGGCGGCCCGGAGCGCGGCCGCCTTGTCGGTCCGCTCCCAGGTGAAATCGTGATCCTCGCGGCCGAAATGGCCGTACGCCGCCGTCTTCTGGTAGACCGGCCGGTGCAGCCGCAGGTACTGGCGAAACGCGCCCGGCCGCAGATCGAAGTGCTCAGCAGATCAACTCGAGGATCCGCGCCCGGCCGATCTTCTCGGTCCCGAACGTCTCGACCATCACCGACACCGGATGGGCCACCCCGATCGCGTAGGCGACTTGCACCTCGAGCCGGTCGGCCAGGCCGGCAGCCACCAGGTTCTTGGCGACGTAGCGCGCGGCATAGGCGGCCGAGCGATCCACCTTCGAGGGATCCTTGCCGGAGAACGCGCCACCGCCGTGACGGGCCATCCCCCCGTAGGTGTCAACGATGATCTTCCGCCCGGTCAACCCGCAGTCGCCCATCGGCCCCCCGATCACGAACCGGCCGGTGGGATTGACCAGGAGCGCCTTGTGGAGCTTGCGGGGCTCGTAGAGATCGTCCGGCACGACCTTCTCCACAACGTGCTCCCACAGGTCGTCCCTGAGCAGCGACTCGGCGCCGTCGCGATGCTGGGTGGAGATCAGCACCTTTTCGATCTCCACCGGCCGCCCATCCACATAGCGAACCGTCACCTGCGTCTTCCCATCCGGGCGCAGATAGGGCAGGATCTCCGCCCGCCGCACATCGGCCAACCGCTTGGCCAGCTTGTGCGCCAGCGAGATCGGCAGCGGCATCAGCTCCTCGGTCTCGTTCGACGCGTAGCCGAACATCATCCCCTGATCGCCAGCGCCGGCCAGATCGAGCTCGTCGTCGTCGCCGGGATCCACTCGCGCCTCATAGGCCAGGTCGACCCCCTGCGCGATGTCCGGCGACTGCTTGTCGATCGCGTTGATCACCGCGCACGTGTGATAGTCGAACCCGTACTCGGCGTTGGTGTAGCCAATCCGCTTGATCGTCTCCCGCGCCACCTCCTGGATATCCACGTAGGTCGACGTCGTGATCTCCCCCGAGACCACCACCAAGCCGGTGTTCACCAACGTCTCGCAGGCCACCCGGCCCATCGGATCGTCACGCAGCACCGCATCCAGCACACCATCAGAGATCTGGTCCGCGACCTTGTCCGGATGCCCCTCGGTCACGGACTCCGAGGTGAACAGGAACTCGTTGTCGGAAAGCATCTTCATCAGTCCGGTCTGCTCGCCGAGGCGTAGGAGCTGGGGGACGTCGAGAAAGACTAGCGACGAGAGCCGCTGGGGCTCGTCCGCCAGTACCGCCCGGTAGACGGGGCCGCCGGCGAGCGAACGGCTGCGCTGCGCCTCGCCGGTTAGGGCCCTTAGGCGGCTTCGCGTCGGCCGCCCCCGCGCCGCTCGTTGCGCTCGACGAAGTCGATGATCACCGGCACTCCCTCCAGGTGGAAGCGCTCGCGCAGCCGGTTCTCGATGTAGTAGGCGTAGTCGCGCGTGACCCGCGCCCGCGAGTTGACCTGGATCGAGAAGCGCGGCGGTCGCTCGGCCGTCTGGGTCATGTACAGCAGCCGCAGCCGGTGCCCGCCGCGCCGGGGACCGCCCGCCGGCGGCTGGCGAGCCGTGACTACGTCGGTCAGGAACCGATTGAGCTGTGGTGTGGCGATCCGGCCCGCCCTCCGGTCGGCCAGAGCGATGGCCTCGGCCAGGAGCCGCTGTACGTTGCGTCCGGTCTTGGCGCTGGCGGTGAGGACGCGCGGGCGCAGCCGGAGCTTCTGCTGGGCCCGGGCCCGCTCGTGCTCGAGGTCGAGCGCGTCGGCCAGGTCCCATTTGTTGAGCACGAGCGCCGTGGCACATCCGCTGCGCATGGCGAGCTCGGCCACCCGCAGGTCCTGGGCGGTGATCCCCCCGGTGGCGTCGCACACGACCAGCGCCACGTCGGCCCGCTCCGCCGCCCGGCGGGAGCGCAGCGCCGTGTAGTACTCGAGCGACTCCCCCACCTTGGCCTGGCGGCGCAGGCCGGCCGTGTCGATCAGCACGAGGCCCCGGCCCTCGAAGTCGATCGGGAGGTCGATCGCGTCGCGCGTGGTCCCGGCCAGCGGCGAGACGATGACTCGCTCGGCGCCGGCGAACCGGTTGACCAGCGAGGACTTCCCGACGTTGGGGCGCCCGATCACGGCCAGCCGCACCGTGTCATCTTCAGCCCCGTCTCCGGCCGCGGCCTCCGAAGCCGGGGCCAGCTCAACGATCCGGTCGAGCAGGTCGCCGGTGCCGAGGCCCTGCGCCGCCGACACCGCGACCGGCTCGCCGAGGCCGAGCGCGTGGAACTCGGCGGCCAGCGCGATGTCGCGCGCGACGTCGACCTTGTTGGCGGCCACCACGACTGGAATCGGTGAGCGGCGCAGAAGATCCGCGATGTCGTGATCGCCGGGTCGTAGCCCGGAGCGCGCGTCGACCACCAGCACCGCGGCGTCAGCGTCGGCCAGCGCGGCCTGCACCTGCTCGAGCACCGCCCTGGCCATCTCGGCCCGGTCGTCCAGGTCCACCCCACCCGTGTCGACGAGCGTCAGCGGGCGCCCGTTCCAATCGGTGTGCAGCTCCTTGCGGTCACGTGTCACTCCGGGGCGCTCGTGCACCACCGCCTCGCGGGATTCGGTGAGCCGGTTGACCAGCGAGGACTTTCCGACGTTGGGATATCCGATGACTGCGACCTTCATGGGCGGACCCGAGGCTAGCGTCCGCTGCCCCGGGTCGGCCGCGTCGGCCGGTGGCTCGGAGGTGAACCGCTACCCGGTCGGGAGATCCGTACCGGCGCCGGCGCAGTAGCCGGCGCCTGCAGCGGAGTCGTTGCTCCGCAGGGACTGGACGGCGAACCGGGGCGAAGATCATTCGCGCACGCCTGGCACTCTTCAGCGCCGGCTGCCAAGCGCGAGCTGGGCGATGCGCTGCACCACCTCGGGAAATGTCATGTGCGTGGTGTCGAGCACCGTGGCATCGGGCGCCGGCGCGAGCGGCGAATGCTCCCGGGTGCGGTCGCGCTCGTCGCGGATGGTCTGTTCGGCCAGCACCCGCGGCGGGTCCAGGCCGAGCTCGGCCGCCCGCCGGCGGGCCCGTTCCTCCGGATCGGCGGTCAGGAACACCTTGACGTCGGCGTCAGGGGCCACCACGGTGCCGACGTCGCGCCCGTCGGCCACCCAATCGCCGTCGGCCAGGATCCGCCGCTGCTGCTCGACTACGGCTCGTCGCACCGCAGGGTCCGCCGCCGCCCGCGAGGCCGCCTCGGACACCGCCGGCGTGCGGATGTCGTTTGTCACATCGTGCCCATCCACCACGATCCGCTGGCCCTCCGCCTCGATCTTCAACGTTGAAGCGACGACGGCCGGCTCGGTGCCGCGCTCGGCCGCCGCCAGCGCAACCGCCCGATACATCGCTCCCGTGTCGAGGTAGGTGAACCCGAGCTCGTCGGCCACCGCCCGCGCCACCGTCGACTTGCCGGCGCCGGCCGGCCCGTCGATTGCCACCACGGTCACGAGACGAGCTCCGCGACGTGCTCGGCGAAGCGCGGGTAGGACACCTCCGCCGCCTCCATCCCCACCACCTCGACGCCCTCCCGCGAGGCCAGCCCGGCGACCGCCCCCAGCAGGGCCAGCCGGTGGTCGCCGTGGGCGTCGAGCACTCCGCCCCGCAGCCCGCCGGTGCCGCGCACCGCGAACCCGTCCGGGAGCGCCTCGATGTCCGCCCCGAGCCCGCGCAGCCCATCGACCACGGTGGCGATCCGATCCGACTCCTTGATCCTGAGCTCGCCGGCCCCCCGGACGATCGTGTCCCCCTCGGCGAAGCAGCCCAGCAGCGCCACCAGCGGCAGCTCGTCGATCGCCAACGGCACCTCCTCGCTCTCAACCGTGGTGCCTTCGATCGGCGCGTTGCGCACGTCGATGTCGGCCACTGGCTCACTCGGGCTGAACGACCCGGGGGGCTCCAGATCCGACAGCACCATCGCCCCCATCCGCTCGAGGATGCGCAGGAACCCGATCCGGGTCCAGTTGACGCCAACCTGCTCGAGCACGAGCCGGGAGTCACGCACGAGCACCCCGGCCGTGATCAGGAACGCGGCCGAGGACAAGTCGCCGGGCACCTCGACCACCTCGAGCTCCAGCTCGTCGGTGTTCCCGACCGTGGTGCGGAAGCCGCCGCCGGCCGCGGGCTCCCGCGCCACCGGGGCGCCGGCCGCGGCCAGCATCCGCTCGGTGTGGTCGCGGCTCGGCACCGGTTCGCCAACCGTCGTCGTGTCGGTCACCAGGCCGGCGAAGAGCACGCAGGACTTGACCTGGGCGCTCGCCATCGGCAGCTCGTAGTCGATTCCCCGCAGCGGTGCGCCGTGCACGGTGAACGGCGGGTAGCGTCCCTCCCGGGCGTCGATCCGTGCCCCCATCAGCTCCAGCGGCTGGGCGATGCGGTCGATCGGGCGCCGGCGGATGGACTCATCGCCGTCGAGCACGAAGCTCGCCCCGGGCTGGAATGCGAGCCAGCCCGGCAGCAGGCGCATCAGCGTTCCGGCGTTGCCGACGTCGATGCGCTCGCCGGAGGCGATCGCGCCCAGCAGCCCGCAGCCGCGGATCGCGAGCTCCTCGTCGCGGCCCTCCACGATCGCGCCGAGCCGCGCGATCGCGGCCAGCGTCGAGCGGGTGTCGGCGGCGTCGAGGTAATTGCGGATGCGCATCGGCTCGGCGGCCATGGCGCCGACCAGCGCCGCGCGGTGGGAGATCGACTTGTCGGCCGGCACGCTGAGCGTCCCGCGTAGGGGCCCGGACGGGTCGAAGCGGAGGTTCACGCGCGCGCCACGGGGAATCCAAGCGTGCCGACCAGCTCTTCGGTTCGCCGCGCCTGCTCCTCGCCGGCGATCCACAGCGCGATCACGCCCTCGTTCATGTCGGGCGCGGGATAGAGCGCCATGTCGACGATGTTGACGCCGGCCCGCCCGAGCTCGAGCGCCAGCTGGGCCACCACGCCGGGCCGGTTCGGCACCGAGGCCCGCAGCTCGAACAGCGGTCCGCCGGCCAGCTGGGCCTCCAGCAGCCGGCGGCGGTCGTCGGCCGCGCCATCGTTCCACGCGGCGATGCCCGCGGCGTCGGCGGCGTCGAGCGCCTCGCGCACCGACCGGAGGCGCTCGATGGTGTCGTCGATGCCGGCGGCCAGCGCGTCGCGGTTGGACAGGTAGATGTCGGTCCAAATGCGGCTCGAGGCGCCGGCCACCCGCGTGGCGTCGCGAAAGCTCGGCCCGGTGGCCGGCAGCCGCTCGGGTGGGTCCGAACCCGATCTCAGCGTCCGCGCCGCCTGGCTGACCAGCACGTTGGCCAGCACGTGCGGCAGGTGTGACACGGTGGCCAGGATGGTGTCATGGACCTCGGGCTCGATCGCCATCGGCCGGGCTCCCAGGCTGCGCAGCACGCGGTGCATGCGCTCGTAGAGGATCCCCGAGGTCGTCGGGGTCGGGGTCAGATACCAGGTGGCGCCCTCGAACAGGTCCGACCGGGCGTGCTGGACACCGGAGGTCTCCGCCCCGGCCAGCGGGTGGCCGCCCACGAATCGGGGGTCGTCAACCGCGCCGACGATCGCCCGCTTGGTCGAGCCGACGTCGCTGACCACGCAGCCGGCCGGCGCGGCGCCCAGCGCCGCGGCGACGGCGGCCTGGAGCCCGCCGACGGGAACCGCGACGAACACCGCCTCGGCCTCGCGGACGGCCTCGTCCACTCCGGCGCAGGCGTCATCGACGGCGCCCCGCTGGACCGCGACTCCGAGCGCGTCCGACGAGGTGTCGTAGCCCGCGACGGTGGCGCCGATGCGCTCGCGGGCAGCGAGCCCGATCGAGCCGCCGATCAGCCCGACGCCGACGAGCGCGATCCTCAAACGGTGGCGATCCTCAAACGCCCGCGGCGATCACGTGCCCACCCACCCGAGAGCCTTCCCCGCGACCGCGGCGGCGGCCTGCACCCGTTCGACGTACTCGGCGAACTCGTCGGCCACCAGCTGCTGGGGCCCGTCGCAGATGGCCTGGTCGGGGTTCGGGTGAACTTCGACGATCAGGCCGTCGGCTCCGGCCGCAGCGGCGGCCAGCGACAGCGGCATGACCAGGTCGCGCCGGCCGGCGGCGTGGCTCGGGTCGACGATCACCGGCAGGTGGGTGAGCTCCTTGAGCACCGGGACGGCCATCAGGTCGAGCGTGAAGCGGTAGGCGGTCTCGAACGTGCGGATGCCGCGCTCGCACAGCATTACCTGCGGGTTGCCCTCCTTGAGGATGTACTCGGCGGCCATCAGCAGCTCCTCGAGCGTGGAGGAGAAGCCGCGCTTGAGCAGCACCGGGCGGCCGCTGCGGCCGACCTCGGCCAGCAGCGAGTAGTTCTGCATGTTGCGCGCGCCGATCTGGATCACGTCGGCCACCTCGAGGATCGGCTCGAGGTCGCGCTGGTCCATCAGCTCAGTGACGATCGGCATCCCGGTCTCGGCCTTGGCCTCGGCGAGCAGCCGCAGACCCTCCTGGCCGAGGCCCTGGAAGGCGTAGGGCGAGGTCCGCGGCTTGTAGGCACCGCCGCGGAACAGGGTGCCGCCGGCGTCCCGCACGACCCGGGCGGTCTCGAGCGTCTGTTCACGCGACTCCACCGTGCACGGCCCGGCGATGAGCGCGAAGCTGTTCCCGCCGACCCTGCGCCCGGCGATGTCGAGCACGGTTCGCTCGCCGTGCTTGAACTGGGTCGAGGAGAGCTTGTACGGCTTGGAGATCGGAACCACCCGGTCGACCCCGGGGGTGCCCTCGAGCTCGAGCCGCTGGACGTGGTCGCGGTCCCCGATTGCGCCGATCACCGTGATCTCCTCGCCGCGGCTGGGATGGGCGCGGGCGCCGACGCTGTGGATCCGATCGATGACGGCCTGGATCTCCTCCTCGGTCGCCTCGGGTTTCATCACGATCATCATCAGCTGTCCTCTCTGGTGCCTGGGGAACGATACGAAAGCGGGCTGGGCGGGTTTCACCCGACCGGGGGGTTTTTCGGCGCTCGGCTCGGCGGTGGCGCAGGCCCGCTGGCGATCGCGGGCGAGAAGGCAGCCGGGCGCCTAGCTAAATCGCCAGGCGTACGCGTAGCCGCGGAAGACGTACAGCGTGCGGCTACGGCTACTCATCGTGCGGGTTTTGTACCAGACGCGGTCGGCGATGCCAAGCACGCCCGCAGGGCGTTCACGAAGCGCTCGTTCTCATCCGCGGTGCCGACCGTGACGCGCAACGAGCCGTTTCGCCCGAGCGACGATCCGGCCCGGACCAGCACGCCCCGGCTCTTCAGCCCATCGACCACTTCAGGCTCCTCGATCTCGTCCGGGAGCCGCAGCCAGATGAAGTTTGCGTCCGACCGCGCCACCCACAGCCCGAGGCCGCGCACGCCGTCCTCCATTTCCAGCCGCGCGGCGATCGTCTCAGTGACTCGCCGCTCGACCTCGTCCTGGTGGCGCAGCGCCTCCACCGCGGCCGCCTGGGCAGCGGCGTTCAGGTAGAACGGCTGGCGGACCTGGTCGACGGCCACGCGGAAGTCCTCCGCGCCGCACAGGGCATAGCCGACCCGCAGCCCGGCCAGACCGTACACCTTGGAGAAGGTGCGCAGCAGGACCAGGTTGGGGTACTTGCGCAACAGCTCGAGGGAGGCGTAGGTGTCGCCCAGCGTCAGGGCGAACTCGCAGTAGGCCTCGTCGAGGATCACGCAGACGTGGCCCGGCACCCGGCGCAGGAGCGCCTCGATCTCCTCCAGCCCCAGCGCGGTCGAGGTCGGGTTGTTGGGGTTGCAGATCATGACCAGGCGGGTGGCCACGGTGACCTCGGTGGCGATCGCGTCGAGGTCGTGGCGGTCGTCCTCGTCGAGCGGCACCTCGATCGCGCGCGCGCCGGAGGCGGCGGCGAGATGCGGATAGACGCTGAACGCCGGCCACCCATAGACCACTTCGGCGCCCGGCTCGAGCAGCGCCTCGCCGGCGGCCAGCAGGATGTCGCACGAGCCGTTGCCCAGCGCGATCCGCCCCGGCGGGACGCCGTAGCGATCGGCCAGGGCCCGGCGCAGCGGGGCGTAGGACGGGTCCGGGTAGCGGTTGACAGCGGCCAGCACCCGAGACGCCGCCTCGACCACCGACGGCAATGGGCCGAAGCACGACTCGTTCGAGGCCAGCATGGCCACGTCGGCCCCGAGGTCGTAGCCGGCGGCGAGCGGGTAAACGGGGATCCGGCGGGTGCGGGCGGCAAACTCGATCGGCATGGCGCTGCCTTAGCGTAATGGGCCAGCTACTGGGCTGAATCCAGGTCGGTGCGCAGCGACTGCGCCTGGCCCAGGTACACGTGGCGGGGATCGTGGTCCTCGGGCGCGTAGTAGTGGATCAGCACGCGGATCACGTTCGGCAGCGAGCCGGGCACCGGAACCTCCCGGGTACACAGGAGCGGCACCCGGTTCAGGCCCAGGTTGCGCGCCGCCACGGCCGGGAACTCCGCGTTGAGATCGTCGGTCAGCGTGAAGATGCAGCTCACCATCGCCTCGGGCTCGAGCGAGTTGCGCTCCATCAGCTTGCGCATCAGCTCGTCGGTTGCCGCCAGGATCGCGTCGGCCTCGTTGCCGGTCACGGTATTGGCGCCGCGGAGCGCGAACAGCCGCATGGGAGCGGCAGTCTGCCAGTTCGGGTCCGTAGGAGCCTTCGTTAGGTCACGTGCACGACGCCCGAGGTGGCCAGCGCGCGGCCCGCGGCGTCGAGCGCCTGGACTGCCACGTACGGTTCGGAGGCGATCGGGATCTGGGTCTCGAACCCCCGCTTGGACGCGGTGAGGACGGCCTGCAGGGCATCCGGACTCGCGCCGGCCAGCACGCGCCACGATGCGACCCGGGTGGCGCCGTTCCAGCTCACGTACACGTTGGTCGTGCTCCCGGCGCTCGTCGCGGCGACCGCCGGGGGGCTGGTCGGAGTGCCCGTCCACTGGAAGCGGTAGGCGCGGTAGCTCGAGTTCGAATCGACGAAGCGACCGTCGAACACCATCTGCCCATGCTGGCCGAACTCCGTGAAGTAGGGTTGCTGACCCCAGCCCACGAACTCATCGCCGCCCGGCAGCGCTTGGACATTGCCCTCGAACGCGGCGGCCAGCGCCGGCGAGTGCAGGTCCTCGCTCACCAGCGTGGCCGTCTTGGCCTTGTCGTTGAGCCGGACGGTGATCCCCCGCGACTGGGCGTGCACCTTTGGAGGACCGGCGCCGTCGTCGAACAGCGTGACGGTGGCGTCGCCCTCGGTGTGCAGGTGGACGTCGTGCTGGAAGGCGAACGTCACGCCCGAGCCGAGCTTGTAGCTCGAGTTCTTGCCGCCGAGGGTCCACACGATCGCGCCGGTGTGGGGATCGACGTCGTAGGCGGCCCAGGTGTTGCGGGCGGAGACCAGCAGGTCGCCGTCCTGCTGCTGCTGCACCGAGTTGATGTGGAAGTAGTCGAATGGTCCGCCCGCCGAGCCCGGCACCGCCTGATAGCTGTCGGCCAACGGCACGTGGTCGAGGCTGTCCCATTGATAGAGGACCAGGCCGGTCGGGACGTCGATCTCCTGCACGACCGAGTCGAGCACGACCTGCTGCTTGGCCCCGTGCAACCCCGAGGCGTCCCAGAGCACGGGGTAGTAGGCGGTGACCAGCGCGGTGCCCTGCGGTGTGAGTCGGAACTCGTGCAGGTCGGCGGTCAGTCCGTTTCCGGCACGCACCGTGGCCACCTGGCGGTAGGAGGAGTCGTAGATGACGTCCTCGCCGGCCCCCACGCCGGCGCCCGAGTAGCCCTGCCACCAGGTCAGCACCCGGTGGGGGTGGCGGGTCCCCATCCACTGGACCCGCAGGTCGGCCGCCATGTCCCCCTTGGGCACAGGATGGAACCAGACCAGCTGCCCATCCTCGCCCAGGATCATCGCGCCGTTCTGGGTGGGGCCCTGCTGCGGGGTGATGAAGATGTCGCCGGGCGCGGCATCCGAGCTCTGCTTGGTGACCTCGACCGTCGCCGGCGTCAGATCGGGGCGGGACTGGAAGATCAGTTGGTCGCCGGGAACGCGCGGCGCAGGGTTCAGCGGCATGGACGGAACCGGCCCCGACCGCGTCGCCACCGTGAAGCGAAACGTGCCCGTCCTCGCCGCCTGGATTTGCAGGCGAGTCCTGACCGTGACCACCTCGCCCGGCACGAACGGCTTGGACGGGAGGAAGCTCCCGCCCTGCCCGTCCGAGTCCGAGACGAGCCTGCCGGCGTGCCGTCCGCTGCGCGAGCCGGTGACGGTCACGTTCCCGAGGTCGCGGACCGGCATCCCGCGGAAGGTGATCTGCGTCTGAGGCGAGGCCACCCGGGCGCCGGGGATGGGGAATACGCTGACCGGACGAGGGTTCGACCGATGGCTGACCACCACGCCCGCACCGATCGACAGTCCCGCGAAGGCGACCGCCGCGAGCGCGGCCACGCGGCGTGGCCAGCGTCTCGCTGTGCGTTGGCGGCGTCCTTGCCCGGTGGACCGGCCGCTACTGGACCTCATACACCGCTGCGCATCCGAAGGTCTGCGCCGAGCGGATGATCGGGCCGAGCAGCTTGCGCATGTCGGCCGTGGTATCGCAATCGGCCAGCACGAAGCGGGCGCCGCTGCTACGGACGAAGCCCTGGGCCGCCGCAGTGCCGAGCGAGCCGCTGAACAGCGCACGCGAGTTCGTCGCCCGGCCGAGGCAATTCGGCTCGGACCATAGGCAATCGCCGACGTAGGTGCGTCGGCCGGTCCTGCCCGGCACGGTGGTGCCGAGGTAGGGCTGGGTCATGACGCTTCCGGGCTGCTTGTCATGGGCCAGATAGTCGAGCGCGCTCCGCTCGTCGCGCGTGATGAAGTTCGCGTTGCCCCGCGTCGGCGCCGCCAGGCCGTGGGCGATCGTCAGCTCCTTGACCGTCGCTGGGATCGTGAACAGCGCCACGGCCACCGCGCCGATCAGCATCGGCCGCGGCAGCCGCCGCCAGCCGAGCAGCATCAGGCCCTCGACGGCCAGCACGGCGAGCGGAACCGTGATGCCCTGGAAGGCGTGCAGCGGCGTCGCCCCGAGGCTGGTCCCCGACAGGAGGAAGAGCGCGAACGCCGCCAGCGGCCACGTCCGCGTGGCGGCGGCCAGGAACGTGGTTGGGCGGGAGCGGTAGGCGACGATGGCCGGGAGCAACAGCGGCAGCACCGCCAGCGCGATCGACCAGAACGGGAACGCGTGCTTGCTGGCCAGCTGGGCGAGTTTCCAATTGATGTCCGCCTTGCCGAGGATCGCGTAGTAGAGGAGCGGGATGCCGGTGACGACCAGGGTGGTCGCGGTCAGCCGCATATGCTCGCGCCCGTACCGGCGGCGCCCCAGCATCAGCAGCTCGGCGGCCACCACCAGGGCGATCAGCAGTTCGCCGTTCCAGGGATGCAGCAGGCTGGCCAGCGCGCCCAGCAGCCCGGGCAGCCACACCCGGCGCGCCCCCACGCGCGCGTCGTCGTAGGCCACCAGCGCCCAGACCATCGCGGCGAGCGCCATCAGTCCGAACGTGTAGCCCCAGGACAGGAATCCCGGGAACAAGTCGCCCAGCACGCTCCAGGTGCCGTAGACGAGGGTGAACGAGCCGAAGAACAGCGCGAGCACGAGCGCCACCCGGCCTGGCCACACGCCGGGGAGGCTGCGCCGAGCGTAGCCGCGCACCGCGAAGAAGAAGGCGATCACGGCGACCGGCTTCCACAACAGGAGCGACAGCCACGGCGCGACCCCGAGCGCGCTCAGCCCGCCCGAGACGACCACCGCCGGCTGGAAGTAGTCGGCCGGCGTGTCCCGCAGCACGAACAGGTTCGAGGCCAGGAAGTGGTGGGAAGCGTCCTTGATCCAGGCCAGGTACTGCATCTGGTCGACGATGTAGACCCCGTCGGTCCCGGTCCACACCGCACCGTCGAACACCACCCGGCCCACGTCGAGGACCAGCACGAACACCGACACGGCGGCGAAGACGGCGAGCACCGATAGCTCGAAGCGGTCGATCCGCTGGCGGCGGGGCGCGATCCGGACGGGCGGCAGATCGGGCGCCGGCCCGCCTCCGCCCCCGTCGATCAGATCGATTTCAAGCCGCATCGGCGCGCGACGCTAACAAGATTCTAATAATCACGGCATAAACCCGGGCAAAGGATCGGGAAATTCGGCTGACGCCGGACGCGGTGGATGAGCGTTCCGGCTGACGGCGATTGGGAGATCCCCGGTCCCGGCCGGCTCCGGGCCCGAGCTTCCCTGCGCGATCGCCCGGGCCGGTGTGCGTTATGCGCTGCGCCGCCGAGCGATCGCTCTAGCTATACCAAGATAGCTTGCCCTGGAGCGTCTGCGACACCTGGCCGGCCGAGCCGCTCAGCGGGTTGAAGTGGATCAGACTCCAGAACTTCCCCGAGGAGGGCAGGAACACCAACACCAGGAACACGGTGAGCGCCAGCGCGGTACGACGGAGCCGCACGCTCGAGCCGAGCGCGGCCAACGGCAGCAGCCAGATCACGTACCACGGCATCACCCACGCGAGGCTGGCGATCAGCGCGACCGTCGCCCACCCGGCGTGTGAGACCCAGTCCCCGCGCCGGCGCACGAGCAGCACGACGGCCACGATCAGCGCCACGTTGGCTGCCCGCAGCACGCCCGAGGTTCCGCCCCCGACACCGATGAAGTAGCCGACCAGGTTCGGGAAGCTGAACGGCGTGAGCAGCGTGCTCTGGTCGGACAGGTTGGGCAGCGAGAACCCGAACAGCGTCAGGCTCATCGCCAGCAGCCCGACCCCGGACAGCGCCGCTCCCACGATCACGTCACGCACCCTGCGGCGGGCCGGCCACGCCGCCGCGAGCAGGAACGGCAGCAGCAGCACCGCGCTGAACTTGACCGCCACGGCCAGCATCAGGGCGGCGCCCGCGGCTCGATCGCGCCGGGCCAGGAGCAGGGCCACCGCGCCGATCGCGGGGACCAGCATGAAGAAGTCGTTGTGGAAGCCGCCCACCGCGTAGACGACGTAGATCGGGTTCAGTCCCAGCAGCACCACCGCGTAGCGCGGGTCGCGCCCCAGGCGCCGGACGCAGCGGCACACGATCGCGATCAGCGCCAGGCTGAGCGCGACCGTGGCCACCTTGACGATCCAGTAGGCCACGGGGATCGGCACGAAGGCCAGCGGATAGCTGAGCGCGGTGAACAGCGGGCCGTACGGACTGTGCAGATTGTCCCAGGTGGCGAAGTGGTAGATCGGGTCGTGCATCTCCTGCCCGATCACGTGCGTGTAGGGGATCAACCCGTGCAGGCCCCCCAGCCGCGCGTAGCCCAGGTAGTTGAACACGTCGGTGAGCTGGAAGGGCGGCGCGAGCAGGAAGATGACGTGCACGGCGACGATGCAGCCCGCGATCATCCGCATTGACAGGGTCCGCAGCGCGGCCAGCGCCACCAGGTAGGCGGCGAGCATGATCAGGATCAGCCCGCTTAGGGCGTAGTTCGTCGCCCGCGCGCCGACCTTGACGTCGCCGATCAGGTGGTAGAGCGGCCCGGCCTCCCACGAGGCGAAGATCTGGCTGGCGCGAGGAACGAGGATCGTCGGTCCGTGGGTGGAGAACAGCACCATGACCAGCGCGCCGAGCGTGATCGCGGCCAGCGCGGTCCGTCCCGCCCGCGGCCCAAGCTCGACTTGCGGCCAGCGCAGCAGCCGCGGCAGGCGAAGCGCCCCGAGCCGCGGGAGGGCGACCGCGCCGTCGCCCGGGGTGGCGGCGGCCGCGCCGGAAGCGAGCACGCCGGGCCCGGTGCTCGAAGCGAGCACCGGGGGTCCGTCGACATGGCCGGTCTCCTGTCGCATCGGTCAGAAATACTGCCCGGTGAATGGCGCATTACCGGGGCTGCGCCGGTTGCAATCTCGTTAAGCGGTTCGCCCGGGCTTGCTTCAGACGGTAGCGCGGCCGCTGAGCTGATCCGCTCTCTCGGCGCCGGCGGGGACCGTCCGGAGCCCTATCCGGGGCCCTAACATGCCGCGCGTGAGCGTCGGCACGGCGGCACCCGGTTTACGCCGTCACGGCTCGTCTGCGCCGGCTGCCCGCGTCCTCTTGATCGATCCCGCGGTGGTCGCGGTAGCGGGGTTGACCGTGCTCGCCGCACTCCTGCGGTTCTATCGCCTCGGGCACCAGGGGTTCTGGTTCGACGAGGGCAACACCGCCCTGCTCGTGCACTTCTCGCCGGGCAAGATGCTCGGGCTGATTCCCCAGACCGAGTCGACCCCCCCGCTCTACTACTGCGTGGCGTGGGTGTGGGCGCGGATCTTCGGCTACGGGGAGGTCGGGCTCCGATCCTTGTCGGCGCTGGCCGGCGTGGCGTTGATCCCGGTCGTCTACGGCGCGGGCGTCAAGCTGGTGTCTCGCCGCGCCGGCCTGATCGTCGCGGCACTGGCCGCGTGTAACCCGCTGCTCATCTGGTACTCGCAGGAGGCGCGCTCCTACGAGCTGCTCGCGCTGTTGACGAGCGTGTCGCTGCTCGCCTTCGCGTTCGCTCGCCTGACGCCGACGCCGCGCGTCCTGGCCGCCTGGGTGATCGCCTGCGCGCTCGCGCTGGCCACCCACTACTACGCGGCGCTCGTCGTCGTGCCCGAGGCGATCTGGCTGCTTGTCATCGACCGCAACCGACGCCCGGTCCAGGTGGCTTTCGCGGTGGTCGGCGTGTGCGGCGTCGCCCTGATTCCGCTCGCGATCTCTCAGCAGTCGTCGGGACGCGCCGACTGGATCGCGCACGCACCGTTCGGCCGCCGGCTCGGTCAGCTCGTTCCCCAGTTCGCGGCCGGGTTCGACGGGCCGGCCCATTCGGTGCTCGAGCCGGCGGCGCTCGCGATCGTGCTGCTGGCGCTGGTCCTGCTGGCGACCCGCTCCGAGGCCGAGGCGCGCCGTGGAGCGCTGCTGGCCGGCGGAATCGCCCTGGCCGGGCTGCTGATCGGCCTGGCTCTGGTCGTGGTCGCATTCGACGATCTGCTCACCCGTAACCTACTGGCGATCTGGGCGCCGGCGGCGCTGCTGGTGGCCGGCGGGCTGGCGGCGCCGCGGCCGCGCGGCCTGGGCTTGCTCGCCACCGCCGTGCTGTGCGCGATCGGGGTGAGCACCGCCGCCGGGGTGGCGTTCGATCGCAACCTGGAGCGCCCGAACTGGCGGGTGGTGGCCGGCGCGCTGGGTGGGCATGCCCCTGCCGGCGGGCGGGCCATCCTGGTCCAGCACTACCGCGATCTCCTGCCGCTCTCCCTGTACGAGCCGGGCCTGAGGTCCTGGCCCGGGCGGACGGCCGGGCGGGCGGGGATCCGAGTCCGCGAGCTCGACGTGGTGTCGTTCACCTCGCCGCGCGGCGCCGGCTTCTGCTGGTGGGGATCGGCCTGCAACCTGTGGCCCTCGCGGATGCAGGCGAGCTATCCGGTGGCCGGCTTTCATCCGGTGTCCGAGCGCCACGCCCTGCAGTTCACGATCCTGCGAATGGTGTCCTCGCGGCCGGTACGCCTGACCTCGGAGTCGGTCTCACGGGCGCTGCAGACGACCAGCTTCGTCAACGACGAACTGCTGATCCAGCGCTAGGAGACTGGTGATTGGCGGCGATCAGCGCCTCGATCTCAGTTTCGGTCAGCCTGCGCCACCGCCCGCGCGGCAGGTCGCCCAGCTCGAGCGGACCGAAGGCGACCCGCTCGAGGCGCCTGACGGGATGCCCGACCACCTCGCACATCCGCTTGACCTGGCGCTTGCGGCCCTCGTGGATCGTGATCTCCAGCGTGTCGACCGAGATCCGGCGGACCCGCGCCGGCGCCGTGCGGCCCTCCTCCAGCTCGACCCCCTCGCGCAGCCTTCGGAGCTCGGCCTCGTGGACGGGTGGCCCGCCCACCACCGCCCGGTAGGTCTTCTCGACCTCGAACGAGGGATGGGTCAGCCGGTGGGCGAGCTCGCCCTGGTTGGTGAGCAGGATCAGGCCGGTGGTGTCGATGTCCAGGCGACCGACGGGGTACAGACGCTCGATCTGCGGGACCATCGTCACCACGGTGGGACGGCCCTGTGGGTCGCGGGCGGTGGACACGACGCCGGCCGGCTTGTTGAGCGCATAGACCACCCGCTCGGGGGCAGCGGTCGAAACCGAGCGGCCATCGACCGTCACCCGGTTCGCGTCCGAGACGTCTTGGGCCGGGTCCGTGACCGTGGCGCCGTCGACCGTGACGCGACCCGCGCGGATGATCGGTTCGCAGGCGCGCCGCGAGGCTACGCCCGCCGTGGCGAGGTATTTGGCAAGTCGCATCTCGGAGGCTGCCACCATAGTCAGCATGGATCCCAACTTGCTGGAGGCGACGCTGGCCGAGCTCGGGGAGCCGCGCTACCGGGCGGGCCAGGTGTGGCGGTGGGCCGCCCGGGGCGCCGCCGGCTTCTCGGACATGTCCGATCTGCCACTCGGGCTGCGGGCCTCGCTCGGCGAGACGGTCCCCTTCTCGACCCTGACAGTCGAGCACGAATCGCGCGCCTCCGACGGCACGATCAAGGCGCTATTTCGCACGCATGACGAACGGCCGGTCGAAGCCGTGCTCATGCGCTACCGCGACGGGCGCCACTCGATCTGCCTCTCCTCGCAGTCGGGCTGCCCGCTGACCTGTACGTTCTGTGCCACCGGCCAGATGCGCTTCGGCCGCAACCTGACCGCCGCGGAGATCCTCGACCAGGCGCTCCACTTCCGCCGCCTCGGCCCAGTCGACCACGCGGTGTTCATGGGCATGGGTGAGCCGATGATGAACCTCGACCACGTCCTCGCTGCCTGCGCGCGCCTTCCCGACCTGGGGATCGGCCATCGGCGCACCGCGATCTCCACGATCGGCTGGATCCCCGGCATCGAGCGGCTGGCGGCGGACCCGATGCCGATCCGCCTGGCGTTGTCGCTGCACGCTGCCGATCCCGCCCTGCGCACCGAGCTGATGCCGGTCAACGAGCGGTATCCACTGCCCGAGGTGATCGCCGCCTGCGAGGCCTACTACGCCCGCAAGCGCCGCAAGGTCTTCGTCGAGTACGTGATGCTGGCCGGCGTCAACGACGCGTTTGCCCAGGCGGCACAGCTCGCGGCGGTGCTCGAGCCGCGGATGTTCAAGGTCAACCTGATCCCCTACAACCCGACCGAGTCGGAATTCGAAGGCTCCAGCCCCAAGGCGATCGCCGCGTTCAGAGACGAACTGGAGCGCCGCGGGCTGAACGCCACCGTGCGCCTCACGCGTGGCCGCGACATCGATGCCGCCTGCGGTCAGCTCGCGGCGCGCGCCTCGCCGGCCTGGAGCAGCCGCTCGCGCAGCTCGGCCTCGAGCTCGGGGGAGGGATCGAAGGCAGAGAGCTCGGGCAGCTCGTCGAGCGAGCTCAGCCCGAACAGGCGCAGGAACAGCTCGCTGGTCCGGTAGAGAACCGCGCCGAACTGCGAGCGGCCGGCCTCCTCGACCAGCCCGCGCTCGAGCAGGGTGGCGGCGGCCGACTCCGCGTTGACGCCGCGGATGCGGGCGATCTCCGGGCGCGAGACCGGCTGTAGGTAGGCCACGATGGCCAGCGTCTCGGCCTGGGCAGGCGTGAGCGGCGGGGTGCGGGGGCGGGCCAGCAGGCGCCGCGCCGCGGGCTCGGCGTCGGGGTGGGTCGAGAGCGCCCACCCGCCCGCCAGCTCGCGTAGCACGAGGCCGCGCCGTTCGAACTCGTAGTGCTCGCGCAGCCGCTCGAGCGCGGCCACAACCTCGTGCAGCTCGGCGCCGGTGGCGGTGGCCAGCGCCTCGGCATCGACCGGATCGGCGCTCAGGAAGAGCAGCGCCTCGACCGTGCTCTCGAGCCCCAGGCTCATGCGCTCAGCCTCTCGGGAACCGCGTGAGGAGCGGGGGCTCCGGCCGGCGTCAGCGCGCCGTTCCCGCGCCCCGCCGCCCGGGGCTCGATCGTGATCTCGCCAAACGGCTCGTCCTGGGTCCAGCTCAGCTCGCCCTGCTTGTGCAACTCGAGCACCGCGTACAGCGTGACCGCGATCGTCACCCGGTCGGCCCGCGCCACCGCCTCGTCGAAGTTGAAGCTCCCCCGGCGCAGCAGTGTCCGCAGGTGCGCGAGCCGCTCGGCCACCGTCACCCGCGAGCCGACCATGTGGCGGACATCGACCGGCTCGGGGATGTGGAGCAGGCCCCCGATCGCCTTGGCCAGAACCGCGGGGTCGTAGACCGCGGCGGCGTCCTCGAGCGAGGCCCGGCGAACCGACGGCGGGAGCGGCGCCGAGCGGAAGCGGTGCCCCTCCTGAGCGGCCAGCCGCTCACGCAGATGGTTGGCGGCGGCCCGGTAGCGGTGGGCGTCGAGCAGCCGAGCCAGCAGCTCCTCGGCCGCCTCGCCCGGATCGAGCTCGATCAGCTCCTCGATCTCCTCGCCCGGGAGCAGCAGCCGCGACTTCAGCTCGAGCAGCGCGGCGATCAGGACCAGGAACTCGGTGGCGGCCTCCAGTTCCAGCTCGCCGCGCCGCTCGAGGTGGTCGATGTAGGCGATCACCACCTCGGCCAGGTCCACCTCGAGCAGGTCGATCTCCTCGCGCAGGATGAGCGTGAGCAGCAGGTCGAACGGCCCCGCGAAGACGTCGAGGTCCAGCTCGAGGTCGGCGATCCGCATCGGTGGCAGGCTACTGCCGGGTCCGGACCGGTCCGACTCCCATCGCCACGCGGACGTCGAGCATCGTGTCCGAGGCGATCGCCCGGGCCTTGTCGGCACCTTGGTTGAGGATCCGCTCGAGGGCGGGCTCGTCGGTCCGCAGCTCGTGGTAGCGCTCCCTGACCGGGGCCAGGTAATCGACGACGGTGTCGGCCACGGCCTGCTTGAACGCCCCGTAACCCGAGCCGCTGAACGAGGCCTCCACCTCGTCGGGCGTGCTCTCCCTCACGGCGGACATGATCTCGATCAGGTTGGAGACGCCGGCCTTGTCGGGCGCCCGCACGACCTCGGTCCCGGAGTCGGTGACGGCGGAGCGGAACTTCTTGACGATCGCGTCCGGCTCGTCGGTCACGTACACGGTGCCCTGAGGGCTCCCGCCGGTGGTCGACATCTTGCGGTCGGGGAACTGGAGGTCCATGATCCGCGCGCCTACTTCGGGGACGCGCACCTCGGGCACGACCAGCGTTTCGCCGAAGCGGCCGTTGAAGCGCTCGGCCACGTCACGCATCAGCTCGACGTGCTGGCGCTGGTCCTCGCCCACCGGCACCTCGTGCGCCCGGTAGGCGAGCACGTCGGCCGCCTGGAGGACCGGATAGAAGAACAGACCCGCGGACACCAGCTCGCGCTGCGATCCCGCCTTGTCCTTGAACTGGGTCATGCGGCTGAGCTCACCGTACGCGGTGACGCTCGAGAGCAGCCAGCACAGCTCGGCATGCTCGTGCACGTCTCCCTGCCGAAAGAAGATGCACCGGTCCGGATCCAGGCCCGCGGCCAGCAGCGTCGCCGCGGTGTCGTACACCGCGTCGCGCAGGGCCGCCGGCTCGTACGGGACGGTGATCGCATGCAGGTCGACCAGACAGTAGATCGCTTCCCCGCGGTCCTGCCCCGCGACCCACTGGACGATGGCGCCGATGTAGTTGCCGAGGTGCTTGCGACCTGTCGGCTGGATGCCCGAGAAGATCCGCACTCGGCTGGAGGCTAGTGGGTGAGGCGAGCTATTGCGCGAGCAGGCGGTCGAGCGGATCGGTCGGACCCGGGCGTGAGCGCGGGCGACTCTCGCGCCGCAGCACGTAGGCCGCCACAACCCCGCCGATCGCGCCGCACGCGTGCCCCTGCCAAGACACGCCCGTATGGGGCACGACGCTGGACAGCAGCGCTCCGCCCCAGACCACCCCCACGACCAGGCCGGTGAGCAACTCGAGCGCGTTGCGGTTGAAGAACCCCCGGGCGAACAGGTAGGTGGCGTAGCCGAACACCACGCCGCTCGCCCCGGCCGTGTCCGAGTTCGCCGGCGCGATCAGCCACGTCCCGAGGCCACCGACGACGATCACGATCAGCGTGACCAGCAGCAGCCGCCGGGCGCCCTGCAGGGCGATGATCACGCCCATGAACACGAACGGGACCGTATTGGCGATCAAGTGCTGGAAGCTGAAGTGCAGGAAGGGAGCCGTGAAGATCGCCCAGATGTGATCGACGTTGCGAGCGTAGATTCCGTCGCTCCGGCTGATCGCGTTCGAGTCGATCGAGTTGATCGCCTCGAGGACCCACATGATCGCGACGATCCCGCCGAGCACGATCATGCCCTCGAGCTGGGTCTGCCCACGGCGGACCGGGGGTCGATTGGGAGGCGACGTCGTGACGCTCACGCGCCTAAGGATCGCATGTGCCCGCCGGCCGATCTGAAGGCGCGGCTAAGAATTCGCGAGGACCTCGGCGGCCAGCGCCAGCGCCACCTCGGCCCGTTCGCGCAGTGACGGCGCGAGCACGAACTCCTCGGGGTTGTGGGCGGCCCCACCGCGGGGGCCGAGTCCGTCCACCGTCAGCGCGATGCTGGGCGCGAAGTGGCTGGCGTCGCTGGCGCCGCCGCGGCACACCCCGACGACCCGGCGCCCCAGCCGCGCAGTGGTCCGCTCGAGCAACTCGCGCGTGGCCTCGCGTGAGTCCATGCCCGGCCACACGCGCTGCATCTCCGCCTCGAGCGCGACCCCGTCGAGCTCGGGCGGCACGCCGGCGCGTACGGCCTCGAACGATTCGCTGGAGTCCGCTCGCATGTCGAACAGCAGCTCGCCCTCCGCCGGCACGACGTTGAACGCGTCGCCCGAGCGCAGGATCGTCGGCACCACGCTCAGCCGCTCCGGCCCGTCTGGGTCGTGTCGCCGCGCCACCTCGATCGCGGTGGCCGCCAGCGCGAGCAGAGCGTTCCGGCCCTGATCGGGGGCGCTGCCGGAGTGGGCGGCGCGTCCGGTGCCGGCCACGAGCATCGTGCCCGCCGCCTTGCGTTTGACCACCACGCCCTCAGCGAGCTCGCCGCTGAGCTGTCCGCCCTCGAAGCACAGGCAGGCGTCGTAGCCGGCGAACCTCTCCACGTGGCGGAACGGGTGCCGGCGCCACTCCTCGTCGGTGACCAGCAGCAGCGACAGCTCGGCGTACATGTCAGCCCGCCCGACGAGCGCCCGCGCCACCCCGAGCGACAGCACGACGCCTCCCTTCATGTCGACCGTGCCCGGGCCGTACAGCCGATCGCCGTCGCGGCGCAGCGGCATGTGCGAGGAGTGTCCGATGACCGTGTCGACGTGGCCGAGCAGCATGAGCCTGGCCGTGCCCTGCCCCTGAATCCGCGCGATCAGGTCAGGCGCGCTGCCCGGGGTCGAGCACGGGACCCGCTCGATGTCGGCCTGCGGCGGCAGAAGCGCGGCGCACACCGCCAGCGCCTCCTCGGCCCCGTCGACGTCGCCCGAGGGCGAGGAAACGCCGACCAACGCCTCGAGCTCGCGCTGCGCCCTGGCGGCGATCTCCGCGGCGCCGTCAGCGACGAACTGGTCCATCCACGTAGTGTCCCGCTCGGACGCGGGCCAGGACCTCCTCGGCGGGGAGCGTGCCGGGCCCCCGGCGCTCGCGCACGTGCCGATCCGACAGCTCGCACAGCGCGTCGTTGATCGGGGTGGGCACGCCGTGCAGGCGGCCGAGCAGCGAGATCTCGCCGTTCAGGTAGTCGGTCTCGATGGTGGGCGTCCCCCGGACCAGGCTCTGGCGGGTCGACGAGCCGGCGCGGGGACGCCCCTCGATCGGCTGCACGTCGAGGCGCGCCCAGCGGGCCTGGACGTCGTTGACCTCCTCGGCCACGAACTCGATTCCGGCTGCCGTCAGCGCCGCTCTCCCCTCCCCCTTTGCCAGCGCCGTGACCTCGGCGGCGGCCGGTCCCGGTGGACAGAGCGCGTCCACCGCGTTGCCCAGGTTGGCCAGGAGCTTGGCGTGCTTGAAGCGCATGATGTCCGGCCTCGGCCTGGAGCTGAAGCCCGCTTGGCTCAGGGCCTCGGCCACCTCCTCGCACAGCACGTCGATACCGTGTGGATAGCGCCCGAGGTCGATCACGCCGATGCCCTGCGTCCCGTAGGCCTGGACGATGCCCGGCTCCAGATGGGCCGTCGGCGCCATCACCACCGCCCCGTACACGTGCGGGAACAGCCGCAGGGCCAGCCGCTCGTTCTCGACGGCGTTCTGGACGCACACCAGCGGCGTCGAGGCGGGCGCGGCGGCGCGCAGCGCGGCGAGCGCGTCGGCTGTGTCCTGGCTCTTGGTGGCCAGCAGGACGACCTCGCCTTGCCGCCAGTCGATGCCGGACGGTGATTCGTGGACCCGGACGTTGCAGCGTGACCGCCGCGCCCGGGCGCTCGAAGGTAAGCCCGCGCTCGCGGATGGCCCGGGCGTGCGCGCCGCGTGCGATCAGCGCCACCTCGTGTCCCGCCTGATGAAGACAGGCACCGACCACGCCCCCGATCGCGCCGGCGCCGAAGACGACGAAACGCACTAGTGGCCGCCCTACATCGCCTGCCGGACGACCGGGTGCCGCGCCGCGCCCGCCTCGTCGAGGCGGCGGACCGGCGTGCTGTACGGGGCGTGGCGGGCGATGTCCGGATCCGCGCGCGCCTCTTTCAGGATCTCCGCCACCACCTCGGCGAACCGGTCGAGCGTCTCCTTGGTCTCGGTCTCGGTCGGCTCGACCATCAGCGCTTCCTCCACGATCAGCGGGAAGTACACGGTCGGGGGGTGCACGCCGTGGTCGAGCAGGCGCTTGGCGAGATCGAGCGTCTTGATGTGCAGCTCGTGCCGCATCGGCTCGCCCGAGAGCACAAACTCGTGCATGCACAGGCGGTCGTAGGCGGCCGGCAGGTACTCCATGACGCCCTCGCGGCGCAGGCGGGCCAGCAGGTAGTTGGCGTTCAGCACGGCGCTCTCGGACGCCTCTTTGAGGCCGGGCGCGCCGAGTGAGCGGATGTACGCGTAGGAGCGCACGAACACCCCGTAGTTGCCCTGGAAGCCGCGCAGGCGCCCGATCGACTTGGGCCGGTCGTAGTCGAGGTCGTAGAACGGCTCGGTGCCGTTGGTGCTCGACTCACGGCGAACCACCTGCGGCCGCGGCAGGTAGGGCTCGATCCGCTCGGCCACGGCGACCGGGCCGGCCCCCGGTCCGCCGCCCCCGTGGGGCTGGGTGAACGACTTGTGCAGGTTGAAGTGCACGATGTCGAAGCCCATGTCGCCGGGGCGGGAGATGCCCATGACCGCGTTCAGGTTGGCGCCGTCGTAGTAGAGCGTGGCTCCCACGCCGTGCACGATCCGCTCGATCTCCTCGATCCCGGTCTCGAACAGGCCGAGCGTGGAGGGATTGGTCAACATCAGGCAGGCCACGTCCTCGTCGGCCTTGGCTCGGAGGTCGTCGAGATCGACGTTGCCGTTCGCATCGCTCCGGACCTTGACCGCCTGGTATCCGCCCATGGTCACGGTGGCCGGGTTGGTCCCGTGCGCCGTGTCCGGCGTGAGCACCTTGGTCCGGCGGTGTCCGTGGTGCTCGTGGTAGGCGCGGGTGAGCAGGACACCAGTGAGCTCACCCTGGGAGCCGGCGCTCGGCTGCAGGGACACGTGCGGCAGCCCCGCAATCTCGCCCAGCGCCTCCTGCAGGCGCCACATCAGCTCGAGCGCGCCCTGCGCCTGATGCGGGTCCTGAAGCGGGTGCAGCCGCGCGTGGCCGGGCAGAGCGGCGATCCGCTCGTGCAGCTTGGGGTTGTGCTTCATCGTGCACGACCCGAGCGGATAGAAGCCGGTGTCGAGGTCGAAGTTGCGCCTGGACAGGCGGTTGTAGTGGCGGACGATCTCGGGCTCTGAGACCTCGGGCAGCCTGGGCGGCTCGGAGCGTCTGAGCGTTTCCGGGATGAGCTCGTCGAGCGAGCGCTCCGGAACGTCGAGCTTCGGCGGCGCGAAGGCGCGGCGGCCGGGCTTGGAGCGCTCGTAGATCGTGAGCGTGTCGTCGGCCTCGCGGATCATCGCGCCGCCCCTGCTCCTTCGCGGATCATCGCGCCGCCCCTGCGGCCTTCGCGGATCATCGCGCCGCCCCCACCGCCCCGCGCTCCGCCGCCACGGCGGCGCCCAGAACCTCCGCCAGCCGGTCGATCTGCGCGCGTGTGCGCCGCTCGGTGATCGCCACCAGCAGCCCGTTCTCGTGCTCGGGGTAGTCGCGGCCGAGGGCGTAGCCGGGGTTGACCCCCTGCTCGCGACAGCGGCCGATCACGCGCCCGACGGGTGCGTCGAGCTGGACAGCGAACTCGCGCACGACGGGTCGGTCGTGCAGCCCAGTGACGCCGTCGAGGCTCGTCAGCCGCTCGCGGGCGTAGGCGGTGCGCTGAAGCATCAGCTCGGCGAGCTCGACGATGCCCCGGCGACCCAGCCAGCTCAGGTAGATCACGCCGGCCAGCGCGTTCAGCGCCTGCGCGGTGCAGATGTTCGAGGTCGCCTTTTCGCGGCGGATGTGCTGCTCGCGGGTCTGCAGCGTGAGGACGAACCCGCGCTTGCCGTCCACGTCCTTGGTCTCGCCGGCGATCCGGCCTGGTATCCGGCGCACGAGCGCGTCGGTGGCGGCGAAGAAGCCGAACGAGGGGCCGCCGAAGTCGAGGCGATTGCCCAGCGTCTGGCCCTCGCCCACCGCGATGTCCACGCCACAGTCCCCCGGGGTCTTCAAGATGGCCAGCGGGAGCGGGTCGCAGGCGGCGATGAGGAGCGCGCCGGCGTCGTGCGCGGCGTCGGCCAGCGCTCGCAGGTCCTCGATCGCGCCGAGGAAGTTCGGCTGCTGGACGATCACCGCGCTGACGTCGTCCGCGAGCTCCGGAAGCTGCGTGGCGCCGGCGTCGAGTCCCGCTTCGACGACCTCCATCTCCCAGGCGTGCGCGTGCGTGCGCAGTGTCTCCCGCGAGTGGGGGTGCACGCCACGGGAGATAACGAACCGCCTCCGGTTGTTCGTGTGCTTGGCGACGTAGCCGGCGGCGGCCACCGCGCTCGGCCCCTCGTACACCGAGGCGTTCGAGACGGGGAGGCCGGTCAGCTCGGACATCGCGGTCTGGTACTCGAACATCGCCTGCAGCCCGCCCTGGGAGATCTCGGGCTGGTAAGGCGTGTAGGGGGTGAGGAACTCCGAGCGCATGATGATCGAGTCGACCAGCGCCGGCACGTAGTGGTCGTACATGCCGGCGCCGAGGAAGCAGATCTCGTCCTCGGCGGAGACGTTGCGGGCGGCCAGCGCGCGGAACTCCTCGAACACCTCCTGCTCGGAGAGCCCCTCGCCGAGCCCGCTCAGCGGGCGGTCGAGCCGCAGGCCGGCCGGGATCTCGTCGAACAGCTCCTCGATCGAGCTCACCCCGATCGTCGCGAGCATCTCGCTGCGGTCGGCGTCGGTGGCTGAGGTGTAGCGGGTCAAATCCGATGCCCTCGATCGTGGGGCTAGTCGAGCGAGGCCTGGTACTGGGTCGAGTCCATCAGCGACTCGACTTCGGAGGGGTCGGACAGCTTCACCTTCACCATCCAGCCCTCCCCATACGGATCCTCGTTGATCGTCTCGGGCTTGTCGCCCAGCGCTTCGTTTACCGCGATGATCTCACCGGACAGCGGGGCGAACACGTCGGAGACCGCCTTGACCGACTCGACCTCGGTGTAGGCCTGGTCCTTGCTCACCTCGGCTCCGAGCTCGGGCGGGTCGAAGAAGACCACCTCCCCCAGGGCGTCCTGGGCATACCAGGTGATCCCGAACGTGGCGCTGTCTTCTTCGATTCGCGCCCAATCGTGCTCGGGGTGGTACTTCAGATCGTCCGGATAGCTCGGGTCGGCCATTGGATTCACGCTCCCTTTTTGTACAGAGGCTTGCGCTCGATCACCGCGGGCCGGGTGCGGCCCCGCACGTCGATCTCGATCTGCGTACCGGGCTCGGCGCGCGCGCTGGAAACGTACGCCATCCCGATGCCGCGCTGCAGGCAGGGCGAGAACGTGCCGCTGGTCACCTCGCCGCCGCCGATGACCGAATTGCCCTGGCGAGCGATCCCCTGCCCCTCGATCGCGAACGAGACGAGCTTCTCCGGCGTGCCTGCTCTGCGAGCTTCGGCCGCGGCATCCGACCCGATGAAGCCCGTCTCCTCCTTGCAGCACCACCCGAGGCCGGCCTCGATCGGGCCGCGGTCCTCGCTGAGGTCGTTGCCATAGAGGTGAAAGCCCACCTCGAGACGCAGGGTGTCGCGCGCGCCGAGGCCGGCCGGGATGGCGCCGGCGGCGATCAGGGCATCCCACACCTTCGTCGCGTGCTCGGGGTCGAGCAGCAGCTCCACCCCGTCCTCCCCGGTGTAGCCGGTGCCGCACACCAGCATCGGCACGCCCGCCACCGGGCGCAGCACGACGTGGAAGCGGGCGGGCAGCGAGCCCTCGGTGAGCCCTTGAACGAGCCGGGAGGCGTTCGGGCCCTGCACGGCCAGCATGGCGAAGTCGGCGTGACGGTCGAGCACGTCCACGTCGAACCCGCCGGCGTGCGCCCGCAGCCAGGCCAGGTCCTTCTCGTGGTTGGACGCGTTGGTAACCGTCAGATACTCGCGGTCGGCCAGCCGGTAGGTGAACAGGTCGTCGAGCACGCCCCCGTCCTCGCGGCACATCACGCTGTACTGGGCGCCGCCCTCGGGCAGGCGGCGCACGTCGTTGGAGAGCATCCGCTGCAGGAAGCGCAGAGCATCCGGACCGCGCGTCAGCACCTGGCCCATGTGCGAGACGTCGAACACGCCGGCGTTGGTGCGCACTGCGATGTGCTCCTCGCGGATGCCGGCGTATTGCATCGGCATCTCCCAGCCGGCGAACGGGACCAGCTTGGCCCCCGCGGCCGCGTGCCGGTCGTACAGGGGAGTGCGGCGTAAGTTGGTGGCGGACGACAACGCAGTGCAGGCTATTACACCCGGCCACCGCCACGGATCCGTTTCGCCGGTGCATTTCGCCCGAAACCGCTCGTCCGCCACCGGCCGGCGGGCGAAGAGCATCCACGGTGCGCACATTTCCCGAAGCCGCAGGTACGGAGGGAGCTTCCGTGTGTCTTGCACGCCCCGGGCGCCCACGGCGCCCGAAACCCGACCGGACGGGCCCGCCAGGCCCCATGGACGCCGCCGCAGGCGGCCCCAGACCCTACGGCGCGATCTGTTGCGTCCCGTGGTAAATCTGCGCCACCACGCCGAACGCCGGCTTGAGGTTGCCGTTGAAGTCGATCAGCCCCTTCGTTACGAACGGCGCCGTCCCGCGTGCGTCGCCGCCGTCCCATCCGGGCCACGCGACCCAGTCCTGCAGGATCCAGTAGCTCGCACCGGACAGCCATGGCTTGGTCGCGAACACTCCGAGGTGGAAGGCGACTTCGTTGGCCTGCCACGCATAGGTCGCTCGTTCCTCGACCGGCCCGTTGCGGCTGGCGTCGAACCCGAACTCGTCGGCGAGCAACGCCTGTTTCGGATAGCACGCGCGGACGACGTCGAGGTACGGCGACAGCGCATCGCGATCGTCGTTAGATCCACCGCCCGCATCGAACACGCCGAAGTACTCGCTGATACCGAGGATGTCGAGGGGCGCGTAGGCCGCGCTCTGGCACGGCAATCCCGGCCAGTCCGAGATCGTTGTTCCAACCGGACGCGTGGGGTCGAGCTTGTGGGCGAGCTTGGCCGCTGCGGCGATGTACCTGATCTCGGGCCCGGGTACCGGAGTGGGGAACTCGTTGCCGATGCTCCAAACCATCATCGACGGGTGGTTCTGGTTATCGACGATGTTCTGCTCGAGGTCGGACTCCGCCGTGGCCACGACCGACCGGATGTTCAGCGCGGCCGTCGACGGTCGCCACAGCTGGATCTCGTCCCAGATGAGAATCCCGTACTGGTCGGCGAGTTCGAGCAGGTAGGGGTTCGGCGGATACTGGACACGGATCATGTGCGCCCCGAGCGCCCGGACCCACCCGATCAGCTGCCGGATCTGCGCCGCTGACAGCGCGCCGCCAGTGGCGATGTTGTGCTCGTGCAACGCGACACCGCGGAGATTCAGGCTCCGGCCGTTGAGCAACAGGTGCCCGCCGGTGACGGCGAGCGACCGGATCCCGCTGTGGAGGACGTAGCCGCCAAGGTTCCTCCCCTTGGTGTCCGTGAGCCGCAGCGAGGCCCGATAGAGGAACGGGTCGGTGATCGACCACAGGTGGGGATGGGCGATCTTCGCCGTCGCACTCGCGGTCCACGTCGCGTGCGGACGGATGGTGGCGGCGCCGAAGTCGAGCCTGGCGCCCCCAAAGGCCCCCGTCAGCCGGACCTTCTGCGGGCTGCCGGTGACGTTGCGGATCACCGCCTGGGCGTCGATCGTCGCCTGGCAGCGCGGGCACCGGAGCAGCGGCCGCATCATCACCCGCGAGAGGTCGGCGCCGCCCACCGCGCGCAGATACACCTCTCGAAGGATCCCGCCGTAATTCCACCATCCGCCACTCGGACCGGCCGGCACATCGTTCGGGCCGCGGCGGTCGTCGACCCTCACGGTCAACCGGTTCACACCCGGGCGCAGGTTGGTCAGGTCGAACTCGAAGGGAAGGAAGGCGCCGGCATGTGATCCGACCTGATGGCCGTTCAGCCACACCGTGGCGCGGTAGTTCACTGATTCGAAGCGGATGATCCAGTGACGCGCTGACCGGAGGAGGTGTCGCGCAAAGGCGCCGGATGGAAGCGTGAAGTCTCTCCGGTACCAGCCGACGTAGCCGGCCATGCTCGCGTCGGAGAAATCGCCCGCGTTGTAGGCGTTCGGGACCGCGACCAGCGACCACCCGTCCGTGGCCGACGCGTCACGCCACCACCCCTGCGCGATCCCGACGTCGCCGGTGTCCGCGCGGTAGAGCCACGTACCGCCCAACAGGTAGCGACCGTCCTGCCCGTCGCTGTAGAGCGTGCCCTTGGTCGGCGGCTGCGCGCGGTATGTGGGCCCCTGCGCGTGTGCGATCCCTGCGCTGCCGAGCACCAGCAGGGCAGAGAGGACAAATGCCCGCACGATCACCCGTGCTTCCAATGCCCGCACGATCACCCATGCTTCTTTCGGGTCGCTGGCTTCCGGCGCGGCGCGGGCTTCTTGATCTGGAGGCGGCGGATGACCTTGGTCTGGTTGCCGGCGCGGTCGGCGTCGGTCACGGTGACCTTGTAGCGACCCGCCCGGCGATAGGTGTGGAGCAGCCGGTGCGTGCCGGGCTTGAGGTGGGTGATCGTGCCGTCGCCCCATCGGATGGCGAGGCTGGCGACGCCCGAGGCGTCGACCGCGGGCAGCCCGGCGGCCGGTGCGTCGCGGTACTTGAACCTGAGCGCGATCGGCGGCCCGGCCACGTGCAGGCCCGGCGCCGTCACCGTGAGCAGGGGCGCCACCGTGTCCACGAACACCCTGGCTGCCTTCGACGTCCGAGTCAAACCGGCTGGATTGGTCGCGGTCACCTGCCAGCTGTGCGCGCCGTCGCGGAGAGCCGCGGGAACGCGGATCGAATCGCCGGCGGTCTGCGTCACCTGGGCCCCATCGATCGTCACGGTGTAGGCGATCGGTCCCCACCCCGTGCCCGCCGGCAACCACGTGAGGACCGGGTGAGCGCTCTGGGAGTAAGCGAGCGACTTCGCCGGTCCGGCCGCTCCGGGCGGTTCGTACAGCTGGTCGACGACGATCCTCGTCGACGCGCCGCCGCCCTGCACCCAAGCGATCGCCGCGTCCCCATTTACGTCGCCGGCGGCCGCCAGCCCGCGGGCAGCGTCCGTCGGACCCGCGGCGGGATCCGACACCTCGACCTCCGGGCCGAGCGTCGAGGCCCGCGGCTCGTAGCGAACCCGGATCTCCGCCGGCCCGGTGCTCCCCGGATCCTGCTGCCAGGCCACCAGATCGGAGAACAGCCCGGAGATGGCCGGAACCGGATCCGGCGGTGAGATCCCGGCCAGGCTAGATATCTGGAGCACGCTGCCGTAGGCGCCGTTGCTGCCCAGCTCCATCGCCACCGCGCTGTTCGACGTCTGCGTCTCTGATGTGACAAAGCCCTGTCCGTACTCGGTCATGGCCACCGCTGGATCGCCCGCGCCCTCCGCGCCCGGACTCGAGAGCCCGTCCGCCGGCACGGCGCCGTCGTACTGCGAGCCTCGCAGCCGGTTGACCAGGACCCGAGCCTGCCGGGTCGCCCCACACGCGAACACCTCCTGGTAGGCCACGTCGACGTACGAGGAGTCACCGCCCGCGGCGAGGGCCGGATTTCCCGCCGATACCTCGCCGCAGCCCAATGGCGACGCGATGTCTGCCTGCTCGTCGACCACGCTGGGGGCGGTCCCCCACACCCGGCGGGAGTAGACATGCCCGCCCTCGCCCCACGCCACGATCCCCACCCCGTCGCCGGCCGTCGCCACCTGCGGCGCCCCGCTGCCGGTTCCGGCATCGTCGGCCACCGCAATCGCGTTGAGCGGCGCGGCCTCAAGCGCCCAGTTCCCGTTCGCGTAATACGCGGCCCTGACATCGTGGCCGGCTCCGTCGGCCACCGCGAAGACAAGGTATGCCTTGCCCAGATTACTCATCTGGATTGATGGGTTGACGGCGCCGGAGGCCAGTGGCACCGGCGCGAGATATGACGCAGTGGCGCTCGCCCGGTCGACCACGTAGAGCCCACCGGCGTTGATGAATGCGATCAGAAGGACCCCGCCGTTGCCCGCCGCTATCACCGGCTGGGATGAGGCGGCTCCAAGTCCGGCGTCCAGCTCCGTGGGGGCCTGGAACTGGCCGCCGAGGAGGGCCGAGACGAACACGTGCGCCACGCCCCCTACCGCCTTGAGATAGACCAGCCCGCCGGTGCCGTCGCGGGCCACCGAGAGCCCACTCACGCTGGCGATGGCGGCACTCGGTCCGTCGATCGTGGCGGGTGGGGCCGGCGAGGGCTGGGCCGCGGCCGGGGCTGCGAGCGCCCAGGCGCCGGCAACCGCAAGCAGCTCGGCGCGCAGGCACCGCAGCACTCGACCCTGGATCGATTGTCGGCCGTGGGGTGTGACGCCGTTACAACAATTCAACCCGAGCAGGGTTGCGGCGCCAACTCCAATGCTCAACGATCCTTCAGGAACGACGGGATGTCGATCTCGTCGTCGCGGATCTCCAGCGAGGAGCGCTGGTCATCGTCCATCGTGACGTCACGGTCGCGGCGAGCGCGGCGAGTCGTCTCCCGCGCCGTGCTCGGCCGGCTGTAGCGATGGTCGAAACCGGTCGCGATCACCGTCACCCTGACCTCGTCGCCCATCCCGTCATCGATCACGGCGCCGAAGATGATGTTCGAGTTCTGGTCGGCGGCGCTCTGGACGATCTCGGCTGCTTCGTTGACCTCGAACAGGCCGAGGTCGTGGCCGCCGGTGATGTTGAGCAGGATCCCGGTGGCGCCCTCGACCGACTCCTCGAGCAGCGGGGAGGAGATCGCCGCTTTGGCCGCCTCGGCCGCGCGGTTCTCTCCGCTGGCACTTCCGATCCCCATCAGCGCCGTTCCGGCGTCGTGCATGATCGTCCGCACGTCGGCGAAGTCGAGGTTGATCAGGCCGGGAATCGTGATCAGGTCGGTGATGCCCTGGACGCCCTGGCGCAGGACGTTGTCGGCCTCTCGGAAGGCGTCGAGGATCGTGGTGCGCCGCTCGACGATCGCCAGCAGCTTTTCGTTGGGGATCACGATCAGCGTGTCGACGTGCTCGCGTAGCTTTTGGATGCCCTCCTGAGCCTGACGCGCGCGCTGGCTCCCCTCGAAGGCGAACGGACGCGTCACGCACCCGACGGTCAGCGCGCCGATCTCGTTCTTGGCGATCTCGGCGATGACCGGGGCCGCGCCGGTCCCGGTGCCGCCTCCCTCGCCCGCCGTGACGAACACCATGTCAGCGCCCTTGAGCGCCTCCTTGATCTCGTCGCGCGACTCGGCCGCCGCGCCCTGCCCGACGTCCGGATTGGCGCCCGCGCCCAGGCCCTTGGTCAGGTCGTGGCCGATGTTGAGCTTGATGTCGGCGTCGCACATGGCGAGCGCCTGGGCGTCGGTGTTGCAGGCGATGAATTCGACTCCCCGCAGGCCCGCGTCGACCATTCGGTTGACCGCGTTGGTGCCGCCGCCACCGACGCCGACGACTTTGATGACTGCGAGATAACTACCGCTTTCCATGGTGACCGTCCGACCCTTGAGTTAGCGTTGAGCGTTTTGTGGGCAGTCGCTCTTAGCGGAAGTTTCGCACGTTATGGCCTGGAGTTGCTGGAAGTCAACGGACAGGCCCCGGACGCAAGCTCCGTTGCAGATCGCGGAACTCTCGATGGTCCTGGAAGAGTTGCAAATCCTGGCACACTGAACCTCTAGTCGAGGGTTAACCTCCTGGAGACGAGGTTGAGACTGTCCCGCCGGCGCTCTGTGATGCCGCGGTTATCGCGATTACGGCTGGCGGCGAAGCCCCCGCCGCCGATGCCGTTCCCGAAGCCGATGCCGTGCTCCCGGTCGACGATGCGAGGGTGCTAGCGGACGTCCCGCTCGCGGTGCCGCCGGTGGCCAGTCCGGCTGGCGCGACCGCTTGCGCGCCGGCCGCCGGCCGGGCCGGATCTGTCACGTCGATGTAGGCCGCCCCGGCCGAGCTCGGATCGGCCAGCACCGCGGTGGCCGCGGTCCACTTCGCGTTCAGGTCGGAGCCGTCGCCGAAATAGATGTCTGGGCCCGAGCGGAGCTGGACGACCAGGCCGTGCGGGGGGGCTTCGGTGACCTGACCGATCCGCGCCACCAGCCGGGGCGGCGTGTCCGCCAGCAGCGCCAGGGCCTCCAGCGCGACGCGATCGGTGACCTGCGAGCCGCCCGGTAGCGAGCGCACGGGGATGGCCGGCAACGATCCGGCGGCGACGTCGTGGAGCAGCGTCCCGTCGCCGCTGGCGGCGACCGCCCGCCCGCCCGCGACCAGCGCCCCGACCGGCAGCTGTTCCAGCACGCTGATCCGCATCCCATGCGGGAACTGGGTGCTGACCCGCAGATCCTTCACCACCGGGAACGGCGCCACCGCCGTCTTGAGCTGCCCGACCCGGACGTCGAGCGTGGTCATGTTGCGGGCGGCCAGAGTGAGCACGGAGCGGATCCGCGCGGCGTCCGGGCCGGTCACGCCGGTGATGCTGACCTGCTGCACCCCCACCAGCGAGGAGTCACGCAGCCACAGCCAGCCGCCGCCCAGCAGTGCGAGCGTCGCCAGCCCGGCCACCACCAGCCGAAGGCGGACGCGCACTCGACGCCGGGTGATCACGCCCGGCTCCACTCGGCCGGGAGCTCGACCGGCCCTAGCACCTGCACCTCCGGCTCGAGCGCGACGCCGAACTTCTCCCGGACCCGCCGGCGGCCCTCGGCCATCACCGCCACCACGTCAGCGGTGGTCGCCTCGTCGTGGTTCTCCACGAAGTTCGCGTGCTTGGCCGAGAAACCGGCGCCGCCGATCCGCAGGCCGCGGCAGCCCGCCGCATCGAGCAGCTGTCCGGCCGTGCGGCCCTCCGCGCGCGGATCCTCGGGGTTCTTGAAGGTCGAGCCGAAAGTCTTGATCCCGGACGGCTGCGCGGCCTTGCGGCGCGCCCGCATGTCCGCCAGGGTCGCCTTCACCTCGTCGCTGGGGGCCTCGTGCAGGGCGAAGCACGCCCGCGCCACAACCTCCCCGGCGCGTAGGCTCGAGCGCCGATAGGCGAAGCCCAGGCTGCCGGGGGGGCGACGCTCCGTGCCGCCCGGCCCCACCACGTCCACCCATTCGAGCACGCGGGCCAGCTCGCCGCCGTAGGCGTTGGCGTTCATGCGCACCGCCCCGCCGACCGTGCCGGGGATGTTGACGCCGAACTCGATGCCGCTCAACCCCGCCTGTGCCGCCCGTGCCGATGCCGCCGGCAGGCGGGCACCCCCGCCGCAGCGAATCCGGGTCCCGTCGAGTTCGATCGTGCTCAGCTCCTTGTCCAGCTTGAGGACCAGTCCGCGGACGCCCGCGTCCGCCACCAGGAGGTTCGACCCCGATCCGACGACACCTACCGCGATCCCCTCGGCGGCCGCCCAGGCCAGGAGACGCTCGAGGTCCTCGAGCGAGCCGGGGCGGGCGAACAGCTCGGCCGTCCCGCCGGTGCGGATCGTGGTCAGCCGGGCCAGCGGGTACTCGCGCTGCACTCCTGCGGGAACGTCGGGCATGCCGGGCAGGGTAGATATCGCCCCGGCTGGCTCCGGTCTCAACTAAGGAGCGAGCGCCCCAGCGCGTCGATGTCGCCGGCCCCCATCATCAGGCAGAGGTCTCCCTCGCGCAGGATGGCCCGCAGGAACCCGCGGGCGTCCTCGAATGTCGGCATCCACCCCACCGGCCGACCCGCAGCGGCGTCCGCCGTAGCCGCCGCGACCAGGTGCCCGTCGACGCCCGGGAAGTCCTCGGCACGCTCGCGCGCCGGGTACACGGCGAGCACCACCGCGAGGTCGGCGCCCGCCAGCGCACGTCCGAACTCCTCGGCCAGCGCGCGCGTGCGCGAATAGAGGTGGGGCTGGAACACCGCGACCAGACGGCCGGGCGCCAGGGTCCGGGCGGCGGCGATGGTCGCGGCGACCTCGGTCGGATGGTGCGCGTAGTCGTCGTAGACCGGCACGCCGTCCTGCGTCCGGCCGAGCAGCTCGAACCGCCGTCGGGCGCCGCGGAACTCGGCCAGCGCCGCGGCCGCCCGCGTCGGATCGGCTCCCGCCAGGGCAGCAGCGGTGAGCGCGCCGGCCGCGTTCACCGCGTTGTGCAGCCCGGGAACGGCGAGCGAGACGTCGATGCCGCGCCACGCAAAGCGGGAGCCGTGCACCGACACGATCGTGTCCGGAGCGTCATAGGCCTCGGTATTCGGCGGGCAGAGCGCCCGCAGCGCGGGCCGGTCCCACACGACGGCGCTCAGCGTGGCGCGTCCCATGAACTCGCGGAGGGTGTCCTCCAGGTCCAGGCGCGAGCTGTAGGTGGCGTGATGGTCGAGCTCGGCGTTGGTCAGCAGGGCGATCTCGGGATCGAGCCGAAGCAGCGAGCGGTCCGACTCGTCCGCCTCGACCACGATCCACTCGCCGGCCCCCCAGCCGGCGTTGGCGCCGGTGCCGCGGAGCTCTCCGCCGACGACGTAGGCCGGATCGAGCCCGCAGGCCTGCAGGACGTGGACGATCATCGCGGTCGTCGTGGTCTTGCCGTGGGTGCCGGTGACGGCCAGGCAGCGACGCAGGGCGGCGATCTGGGCCAGGAGCTCCGAGCGATGGAGCTCGCGCCCCGCCGCGGCCAGGCGCTCGGGGTTGTCCGGAGGCACGGCACTCGAGAACACCACCTCCGCACCCGCCGGCACGTTCTCGCCCCGGTGCCCGAACGCGGGCTCGATGCCGTGCCGGCGCAGCAGTTCGGTGTAGCTCGAGGCGGCGCGGTCAGAGCCGGTGACGGTGGCGCCGAGCCGGCGCGCGATCAGGGCCAGCCCGCTCATGCCCGCTCCGCCGATGCCGACGAAGTGCAGCCGGCGGGAGGACCAGTCGGGGCGAGCCGGGCGCGGGCCGGGTGTCGCCATGCGCGTGCCGTGAGCCGGCGTCCCCGCGCCGCGCGCGGGCGTCGCCGGCGCCGTGCGGCGAATTCACTCCTGGCGCTCGAGCACCACCACCGGGATCTCCCGCCCCGTCTTGCGCTGGTACTCGTCGTAGGCCGGCCACCGCTCGGTCATGAGCCGCCACAGGTCTGGCTTCTCATCGGCGGTGGCCGTCCGAGCGCGCGCGTTGAACCGGTCGCCCCGCACCTGTACGGTCACCTCCGGGTGCTCGGTCAGGTTCAGGTACCACGCGGGATGCTCCTCTGCGCCGCCCTTCGACGCCACCACGACGTGATCCTTGCCCCGCTGACCATAGATCAGCGGCGTGCTCCGTGGCTCCCCGGTGCGCCGCCCGGTGGTTGTGAGGATCAGCACCGTCGTGCCCTGCCAGTCGTGTCCTTCGGCGCCATCGGTTTGTTGATAGCGCCTCACGTGCTCCTGGCCGAACAGCATCCCTCCACCTCGCTTCGAAGTTTTCTGACGCGAGGCTATACAAAGCGTGCGCACACCGCATCGCGCCGATGGCCACCGGAGACGGCCAGGTAGGCCCCCGAGTGATGAGCAGGGGATGCTTCGGACGGTTGCGCGCTGCCTTCTCGGCAGCCGCGATGGCCGCGCTGCTGGGCGCCGTGGCCCTGGCCGGCGCCTTGAGCGCGCCGGCGGCCGCCCGCCGGCCGCCCCGGGCCCAGCAGGCGGCGGCCCAGCAATGCCCGGATCCGTATCCCGCCGCGCGCGATCCGTCCAATCCGCTCGATCTGCCCACTGCTCCGGGTGCCGATCCGCTGGCCGGCGCCCGTTTCTTCGTCGACGGCCCCCGCCACGGCGAGGCCGCCGGTGCGATCGCGCGGCTGCTCGGGATCGACCCGACCCGGTACAAGGACAGCTTCTCGTGGGCCGGCTTCAAGGCCCGCCTCGAGCACGGCCGCCTGCATCGCAAGCTCGCGCACAACCGCACGTTGGCCCACAGGGTCGCGCTGCTCGAGAAGATCGCCGATCAGCCCGAGGCCCAGCGCTTCAGCCGGTACTCGGCCGGTGGCGGACCGGGAGCCATCTTCGCCCAGGTCCAGAAGATCTTCTGCCACAACATGACCGCGGATCCCGGCTCGATCCCGATCATCACCACCTACTTCCTCTACCAGGCCGGCCCTTGCGAGACGAGGAGCGAGATCGTCTTCCACCGGGCCACGTTCGAGCGCCAGGTAAGCGAGATGGTGGCGGGCATCGAGCGCCGGCCGGCGGTGATGCTGCTCGAGCTCGACGCGATCGGCTCCTCGAGGTGCATGGCCCGCAACGGGGCCCTGCCCGAGTGGGAGGCCGACATGCGCTACGAGATCAATGCGGTCGCCTCGCTTCCCCACACCGTCGTCTACATCGAGGGCGGTTACTCCGACGCCAACAAAGCCTCCTACACCGCCCGGGTCCTGAACGCGGTCGGCGTGCGCAACATCCGCGGGTTCTTCACGAACGACACACACATGAACTGGACGGCCAACGAGATCCGCTGGGGCGAGACGGTGTCGGCCCTGACCGGCGCGCACTTCATCATCAACACTGCGGACAACGGGCACGGCCCCCGACTCAACCCCCACCCGGGCAAGCAAGGCATCGAGAACCTGTGCAACCCGTCCGGCCGGGGCGCGGGGCCGCCCACCACCGCCGCCACCGGCTATCCCGCCGTCGACGCCTTGATGTGGGTCCACGTGCCGGGAACCAGCAGCGGCAAGTGCAACGGCGGCACAGCCGCCGGGACGTTCTGGCTCGCGCGCGCGCTGACCGAGGCCCGCAACGCCAACGCCCGCCTCGGCCCACACTTCCCGAGCCGCCCGTTCTGAGGGTCCGTAGGAGAATTAGGTGGTGGAATTGGCGAGTGGCTGGGCGTGGCTGACGCCGCCCCCTCGCCACGATCGTACTGGCGGTACGTGAGGGCGAGGGGTGGCGTCAGGCGCGTCCAGACGCCGCCAAAACGCCACATAATTCTTCTACGGGCCCTAAGGTCACCTCCTCGGGCAGTGCGTGTGGGGCACCACGAAGCACCGCCGCAGCCCCGCGAGCGCGACGGTGCGGGGATCGTCCACCGGCGGAGCTTATCCGCCGGCCCGGGATGCGGCGATACGGTTCTCACGTGGCGAAGTGGCGGGATACGCGCCGGTTCGGGCCCGGTCCTTACCTGCTGGGTTTCCGGCGCGAGCATTGGGGCGAGGGCTTTCCGTTCGATCTGCCGGCGGTGGCGACGATCGAGCGCTTGCGCTTGGATCGGCCGGTCACGCTGCTGGCCGGCGACAACGGGAGTGGCAAATCGACCATCCTCGCGGCGATCGCGGCGGCGATCGGGTTCGCCGGTGAGGGCGGGGAGCTCGAGCGGCTCGGCGAACTGCCCGCGGTGCCTCGCAAGGTGCTCCGTGGTGCCCTGTCGCCGGTCCTCAGCGACACCAAGCCGCGAAACGGCTACTACCTGCGCGCGGAGAGTTTCTTCAACGTGGCCGCGTTCATCGGCAGCGAACGCCGGTTCGCGCCGGACCTCTCACTCTACGGCGGTGTCCCGCTCCACAAGCAGTCTCACGGCGAGTCGTTCCTCGCCCTGGCCTCCAACCGGTTCGGCCCTGACGGCCTGTACCTGCTCGACGAACCGGAGGCCGCACTGTCGGTCACCGGCGCGCTTGCGCTGCTCGCGGTCGTGCTGCGCGCGGCGCAGTCTGGAGCGCAGTTCGTGATTGCCACGCACTCGCCGATCCTGCTCGCCGCGCCGGAGGCCCGGATCTATGAGTTCGACGAGGACGGCATCAACGTCGCCGACTATGACGATCTGCAAGCGGTTCAGCTCACCCGCGCGTTCCTCGCGTCGCCCGAACGATACCTCCGGGCAATCACCACCGAAACGGGCTCGTAACCTCGACGTACCTCTGGCAATCACCCCGAACGGGCTCGTAACGCTCGTAGACGCCGGACTTTGGCGCTGGAGTCACGTATATGTCACCTTAATCGCCAACGTCCTGATCGGATTCCGGTCGGACGCGCGCACCCGCCCCGCGCCGCCGCCAGCACCTCGTGGGCGATGTCGCGTGCGGCATTCGGCCGCGCCAGCTCCGCCGACGCCCGCGCCATCGCGGCCAGCCGCCCCGAGTCGGCGAGCAGGCTCCCGACCTCATGGGCCAGGCGGGCCGGCGTGAGCTCGGAATCGGGGATGACCACGGCGGCGCCGGCGCTCTCCATGAACCGAGCGTTGGCCGTCTGGTGGTCGGCGGTGGCGTAGGGATAGGGCACCAGCACGGCGGGCTTGCCGTGGGCGGCGATCTCGAAGATCGAGCCGCCGGCGCGCGCCACCACGAGATCTGAGGCGAGCAGGGCCTCGCCGAAGCGCGAGACGTAGCCGCGCAGGTCGTAGTGCGGGGCGGGTGGGTGCATATCCTGCAGGTCGTGCAGGTCGCGCTCGCCGGCGGCGTGCAGGACGCGGAAGCGCGCCCCGGCGAACGCCTGCACCGCGGCCCGGTTGATCGAGCGGGCGCCCTGAGAGCCGCCGAAGACGAGCACGCACGACTCGCTCAGCCCGATCCCGAAGCGGGCGCGGGCGGCGTCGCGGTCGGTGGCCGGCGGCGGGATGGGCCGGCCCGTGACGAGGAAGCGCGAACCGCCGAGACCTTCGATCGGGAAGGCCAGGCACACCCGCCGGGCGAACCGCGCCAGCATCCGGTTGGTCAGCCCGAGGTGGCTGTCGGCCTCGCTCAGGACGAGCGGAAGGCGCGAGAGCACGGCGGCCAGGCCCACCGGTCCGGCCACGTAACCCCCTCCCCCCAGCACCGCGTTCGGGCGCACCCGCTTCAGCACACCTCGCGCATCCCGCACCGCCGCGGCGGCGATCAGGCCGGCGCGCAGCGCTTGGACGGGACGACGGCGAGGGAGCGGCGCAACCCGCAGCCGATGCAGTTCGTAGCCGGCCGCCGGCACGAGCTCGAGTTCGGCGCGGTCGCCCCCGACGAAGACGACCTCGGCGCCCTCAGCCCGCAGCGCGTCGGCCACCGCCAGCGCGGGCACGACGTGCCCGGCGGTCCCGCCGGCGCCGATCACGATCCGCGGCGCTGTCAACTCCCGAGTTCCGGATGACGTGCAGCCGCGCGCCGGGGCGCGCGATGTTCAACAGCACGCCGACGCCGGCGAGCAGCACGCACAGGTTGGTCGGCGCGTAGGAGATGAACGGCAGCGGTACCCCTGTGAGGGGAGCGAGCCCGAGCACGACGAAGATGTTGAGGATCCCCTGACACAGGATCAGCGAGGTCAGACCGGTGGCAAGGAGCTTGGCATACCGGTCCGCGGCGCGGCGCGCGGTGCGCAAGCCGGCGTAGGCGATCATCCCGTACAGGCAGACCACGCCAAAGATGCCGAGCACGCCAAGCTCCTCGCCGATCACGGCCAGGATGAAGTCCGTCTGCGCCTCCGGCAGGTAGTAGATCTTCTGCACCGAGCGTCCCAGGCCGACGCCAAACAGGCCGCCCGACCCGAGAGCGATCTGGCCCTGGACGGCCTGGTAGCTGGGTCCGGACTTGGTGGCGGTCGCCCAGGGGTGCAGGAACGAGGTCAGGCGCGCCCGCTCGTAGGGCTGGGCGATGGCGAGCAGGATCACGCACACTGCCACGATCCCGGCCAGTCCCGCCACGTAGCGCATCGGCATGCCGGCGGCGATCAGCAGGGCGCCCATGGTGAACGCGATCACCAGCGTCGTGCCCAGGTCCGGCTCGACCACGATCAGCAGACAGGCGGGACCGGCCACCACGGCGATCGGAGCCACCGCCTGGCGGAAGCTCCGCATCCGCTTGGGGTGATCGGCCAGGTAGCGGGCGCCGTAGAGAACCAGCACGAGCTTCATGAGCTCCGAGGGCTGGAACTGGATCGGCCCGGCCGAGAACCAGCGCCGCGCCCCGTAGACGACCACCCCGAAGCCGGGCACCAGCACCAGCAGGAGCAGCGCGAACGAGGCGAGCAGCAGCGCGTTCGCCAGGCGCGGCGTGAGGATCTGCAGGCCCCGCCGAGACATCACGTGCATGGCGGCCAGTCCGACGCCGCCGAACAGCACGTAGCGAACGAACTGGCCGGCCCCGCTGCCTCCCCGCGACAGGACCCCCAGCGGCGAGGACGCGCTGTAGACCATCACCGCCCCGAAGGCCAGCAGGCACAGCGCGGCGGTCAGCAGCATGCGGTGCTCGAGCGGCGGGGGGACCCGCCGGCTCGCCGGCCGTGCACGACTGCCGGCGCGCTGCCCTTTCTCCGACGCGGCCGCGCGAGCACCGGCGGCGGCGCGGCTCGCCATCAGCCGCCCACCACGAGGGCCCGGAAGTGCTCGCCTCGTGCCTCGAAGTCCGGATATTGGTCGAAGCTGGCGCAGGCGGGCGAGAGCAGCACGATCTCCCCGGGGGCGGCGGCCTCGCGGCCCAGAGCGATCGCGCGCTCCAGCTCGCCGGCCTGCCGCAGCGGCACGCCGGCGGGCTCGAGCGCGGCCGTCAGCTCCCCGGCCGCCTCGCCGATCAGGTACACCGCCCGACAGCGCTCGGCCACCACGGGCGCCAGCGGCGAGAAGTCCTGCTGCTTGCCCCGCCCACCCGCGATCAGGTGAATCCCCGCCGGGAACGCCCGCAGTCCGACGATCGTGCTGGCCACGTTCGTCGCCTTGGAGTCGTTGACCCACGTCACGCCGTTCTGGACAGCGACCCGCTCCAGCCGGTGGCGGACGCCGACGAACGTGCGCAGGCCGGCGGCCACCGCGTCGGCGTCGATCCCGCGGGCGAGGCACACCGTGGCCGTGGCCATCGCGTTCTCGACGTTGTGCGCGCCCGGCAGCGCCAGCTCCTCGACGGCGATCAGCGGCGACTCCACCCACCACACCTGGCCGGCTCGCTCGGACAGATCAGGGCCCGGACCCGATCCGAACGTCACCCGCCGGGCGCAACCCCCGAGATCCTCGACGCCCAGGTCGACCGGCGCCACCGCCAAGTCGTCGTTGCCCTGGTTGGCGAAGATGCGCAGCTTGGCCGCCACGTACTCCTCGTAGGTGCCGTGGCGATCCAGATGGTCCGGGGAGAGGTTGAGCAGCACGGCGGCCTCGGGAGAGAAGGCGAGCGTGTCCTCGAGCTGGAACGAGGAGGCCTCGCAGACCACGGTGGCATCGGGCGCGAGACGATGCACCAGCGACGACGCGGCGGTGCCCACGTTGCCGGCGACCGCCACGCTCAGGCCAGCCTCGCGGTGGACGTGGCCGATCCACTCAGTCGTGGTGGTCTTGCCGTTGGTACCGGTCACCGCGACGAATTCGTTGGGTATGAGCCGCCAGGCCAGCTCGAGCTCACCGAGCACGGGCGCGCCACGGGCCCGCGCCGCGCGAAGCACGGGCGCGTCCTGGGGTACGCCAGGGCTCTTGATGAGCGTCCTGGCGCGGGCGGCAAGGTCGACGCCTGACGCATCCAGCCTTACTTCGACGCCCGCCTCGCGAAGCCTTCCCGCCGCCTCGACAAGCTGGGGATGCTCGGCCGAGCCCGTGTCCAGGCCGATCACCTCGGCGCCCAGCGAGCGCAGGACCAGGGCCGCGGCGACGCCGGAGCGCGCCAGCCCGACCACCAGGTACGGCCCCGGCGGAAGCGGGGGTCGGGATTTCACGGCGCGTGAGTCCCCGGCGACGGCCCCGGCCGCGGCTCAGCCACGAATGCTCAGCCGGTACACCGTGAACGCGATCGCCGCGCAGGCCGCGGCCACGATCCAGAAGCGCAGGATGATCTTCGTCTCCGACCACGCCTGCAGCTCGAAGTGGTGGTGAATCGGCGCCATCAGGAACACCCGCTTGCGGAACGTCTGGAACGAGAACACCTGGATCAGCACCGACAACGCCTCGATCACGAAGATCCCGCCCAGCAGGATCAGCAACACCTCGGTGTTGGTCATCACCGCCAGTCCGGCGATCGCGCCGCCGATGCCGAGCGAGCCGGTGTCCCCCATGAACACGCTGGCCGGGAAGCTGTTGAACCACAGGAAGCCGATGCACGCCCCGACCAGACAGGCCGCCAGCAGCGTCAGGTCCGTCTGCCCGGGGGTAATGAACGTGATCCCGATGTAGGCGAGCAGCACAATCGCGGCGCACCCCGCGGCCAGCCCGTCGAGCCCGTCGGTCAGGTTCACCGCCGAGGTCGTGCCCGCCACCACCAGGTAGATGAGCACGGGGAACAGCGGGCCGAGGTCCACGTTCAGGTCGACGAACCGCAGGTTGAGCGTCTCGTTGACGCCTCCCTTCTGCGTCGCTATCCACCACAGGCCGAGCGAGATCGCGATGGTGACCGCCAGCTTGGTGCGCGCTCGGAGTCCGAGGGAGCGCCGCTTGACGATCTTCGTGTAGTCGTCGGCAAAGCCGAGCAACGCGCAGGCGACGGTGGCCCCGAACACCCCCATCGACTCCCAATTCCGCTTCGACAGGATCAGGAACGGAATCGAGAACGCGAGCACGATGATGATGCCGCCCATCGTCGGCGTTCCCGCCTTCGTCTTGTGTCCTTCTGGTCCCTCCTCGCGGATGTTCTGCCCGAACGCACGACGACGCAGGAACGCGATGAACTTCGGGCTCAGGAACAGGGACAGCAGCAATGCCGCCGTGCCCGCGATCAGCACCCGTCCGGAGATCGACCCCATCAGCCCCCGGCCTTCGCGCCGTTCGCCGCCGCCATCTTCGCCGCCAGACGCTCCGGCAGCGCGCGGCACACACTCTCGAGCCCGACCGCGAGCGAGCCCTTGACCAGCACCACGTCGCCCGGGTGGAGCAGCTCCGGCACCAGGTCGGCCGCCGCGGCGGCGTCCGGAACCGAGCGCACCTCGCCGTCGAAGCGCTCGGCCATCGCGGCGGCCAGCGGCCCGACCGTCACCAGCAGCTCGACCCCGCCGCGCGCTGCCTCGTCGCCCAGCTCGAGGTGGAAATCTCGCGCGCTCGGGCCGAGCTCGAGCATGTCGCCGAGCACCGCCACGGGCCGGGCGCCCGGCGCCCGCCCCGCCGTCTCGACCAGGTCTTCAAGGGCGGCGCGCGTCGACATCGGGTTGGCGTTGTAGCAGCCATCGATCAAAGTCACGCCGCCGGGAAGGTCGAGGTGCTGGCCACGACCCGCGGTGAGCTCGAGCGCGAGGCGGCCACTTGGCGTCACCCCGACGGCGTGCGCGGCGGCAACCGCCGGAAGCAGGTTGCGACGAAGATGCGCCTGCCGGAACGGAACCTCGAGCACGATCGACCGGCCGGCGAGATCGATCTCGACGCGATCGTCTTCGGAGCGAACGAGCCGGACGTCGCCTCCCTCCCCGAACGTAATCGTCTCGACATCGGCGCGCAGATGTGGCTCGAGCAGGCGCTCCCCGGCCGGCAGCACCGCCGTCCCCGCCGGACGAAGCGCCGCGATCAGCTCGGCCTTGGCCGCCGCAATCGCCTCGATCGTGCCGAGCAGCTCGAGGTGGACCGGCCCGATGCTGACGATCACCCCCACGTCCGGCTGGGCGATCCCGGCCAGCTCGGCGATCTGCCCCGCGCCTCGCATCGCCATCTCGAGCACCAGCACCTCGGTGTCGGCCGGCGCGGCCAGGATCTCCAGCGGCACGCCGATCTCGGTGTTGTAGTTGGCGCGCGAGGCCACCGTGCGCCGGTGCGGCGAGAGCAGGGCCAGCAGCAGGTCCTTGGTCGACGTCTTCCCGGTTGAACCGGTCACGCCGATGACCTGGACGTCCAGCGACTGCCGCCACGCGGTGGCCAGGCGCTGCATGGCCAGCAGCGGGTGCTCAGACGCGATCAGGGTGCCGGGGACGGCGCACCGCGCGGCCTCGGCGTACTCGGGGGTGGTCAGCACCCCCCAGGCGCCGGCGGCCAGTGCGTGCGGTGCGAACCGGCCGCCGTCCACGTGCTCGCCCGGCAAGCCGACGAACAGCGCCCCAGGGCCGGCCTGGCGCGAATCGATGATCACACGCGCGGGGCCCCCCGTGGTCGGCGGCGGACTGACGAGCCGGGCCCCTGCCGCCCCCGCGACTTGCTCGGGTGTCCAGGTCCTCATGCTCTACGCGGGGAGACTACTTGGCGCACCGGGCGGTCGCCGGCGCACCTTCGAGCGTTTCGCGGGCCACCGTCACGTCGTCGAACGGGATCTTCCGACCGCCCTCGAACTCCTGACCCTGCTCGTGGCCCTTGCCGGCGATCACCACTACGTCCCCCGGGGCGGCCTCGGCGATCGCGCGGCCGATCGCCCGCCGCCGATCGGCATCGTGTTCGACGTCGGCGCCGGCACCAACCAGCACCTCCCGGATTATCGCCTCCGGATCCTCCGAGCGCGGATTGTCCGAGGTGACGATCACGCGGTCGGCCAGGCGAACGGCGATCTCCCCCATCAGTGGGCGCTTGCCCCGGTCGCGATCGCCGCCGCAGCCGAACACCACGTGGACGCGCCCGCCCTGGCCCGCCTCGACGACCAGTCCCCGGGCGGCCTGCAGCACGTTCTCGAGCGAGTCCGGGGTGTGCGCGTAGTCGACAAGGACGGCAAAGTCCTGGCCCGCATCCACCGGCTGGAATCGTCCCGGCACGTGTCCCGCGGTCTCGATCGCGCCGGCCGCGACGTCGGCCGCGACGCCGAGCCCACGGGCAGCGGCGAACGCGCCGAGCACGTTGTAGACGTTGAACCGTCCCGGCAGCGGCGAGTTCAGCTCCAGGACGCCATCCGGTCCGTACGCCGTGAAGTGCGAGCCTCCCAACCCGGTGCGCAACTCGCCGGCCCGATATGTCGCGTCTCGGTCAACGGCGAAGGTGAGCGCCCTCGGCAGCTCAGCCGCCAACCGTGCGCCGTACGGGTCGTCGATGTTGACCACAGCGCAGCGGGAATCGGCCTCGACGAACAGGTGCCGCTTGGCCTGGAAATATGCCTCCATCGTGCCGTGGAAGTCGAGGTGGTCCTGAGTCAGGTTGGTGAAGATAGCCGCCGCGAAGTGGATCGCGTCGGCACGATGGAGCTCCAGCGCGTGCGAGGAGACCTCCATCGAGCACGCCACATCACCGGCCTCGAGCATCTCGCGGAACGTGCGCTGCAGATCGATCGCCTCCGGCGTGGTGCGCTCGACGAGTCGCTCGGTCCCCCCGATCAGGCTCTTCACGGTGCCCAGCAGGCCGGTCTGGCGCCCGTCGGCCTCGAGTAGCGCACGGACCAGGAAGGCGGTCGTGGTCTTGCCGTTCGTGCCGGTCACCCCGACGGTCTCGAGGCGGGCCGTCGGATCGCCGTAGAAAGCGGCCGCCGCCGGCGCCATCGCCGCCCGCACGCTCCCGACTCGGATCTCCGGCACGCCCAGCCTTAGCGAACGCTCCACGACCAGCGCGACCGCACCGCGCGCGATCGCCTCGGGCGCGAACTCGTGGCCATCGCGCGTGAAGCCCGGAACGCAGAAGAACAGCGTGCCCGGGCGGACGGCCCGGGTGTCGTAGGCCAGCCGGGTGATCTCGAGTACGCCGGTTCCCTGAGGGGCCCCGGCTATCACTTGGTCGAGTCTCATCCGGACAGAGCCTACTTACGACACAGGCCGCACCGGACGATGCCGCTCGTCACCGGATGTTGACGACGCCGCGAGGCAAAGTGGGTGATGTGGGGGCGAAAATTGATAGCGGACGAGGAGACGCTGACTCATCCGCAGTTGCCCGCGGTCGGGATGCGCGGTCCCCGTACAGGTCGAATGCCTCCGTTGGTCGCGAGCGTCACCGGGCGATCGCCAGGATGTTCGTCGCCCACGGATCGAGTGCCACGTACAGACCGTCGCCTGCGAGCTCGTCGCCGGCGCGCGTGAACCTTTGCCCGGTGATCTCGTCGCTCAGTTCCCAGGTTGTCTGCGCCAGCCCAGTCCACGGCAGGCGCACGTGCGCCTGAGCCGGCGCCCCCGAGAGGTTGACGACCACCAGGTGACGGCGGTCCGAGGTCGTCCAGGACCAGGCGATGAGGTGTTGGAAGGAATCGTTGTCAGGCCAACCCACACACTCGCACAGCCGCCAATCGCCTTCTCGGAGCCCGGTGTCGTGGACGGTGCGAAGCAGGCGCTGGTAGAAGCTGCCCAGGTCGGCGTCGTCGGGCTCGGCGGGTCCGCGGCCGAGCTGGACGGGTATGCGCTTTCGCCAGCCACGCAGCTGGCCGTCGTGGTAGAGGCGCGCCCCTGGCAGCGTGGACATCACAACGGCCGCGACGCGCGCGCGCTCGGCAGCGAACGTGGCCGCCGCCCGAGGCTCATCGTGGTTCTCGATGAAGCGGATGAGACGGTCCTGGTATTGGAGGTCGGCGAGCAGGTGCTGCCGGACCGCTTCCGCCGGCTCGTTCACCAGACGGTCGTAAAGGCGCTTGTCGTAGCAGTAGTCGAAGCCCTGCTGCTGCAGCGCGTACTCCATGTCCCAGTACACCTCGGCGATGAACGTGAAATCGGGATGGACTCGCTTGATCTCGCCGATCACGGTTGGCCAGTAGTCGCGCTCGGGAACCGGTCCGGCCCGCTCTCCCCACGTCCGCCGAAACACGTCGTTGCTCATCAGCATCGCCATGTCGCAGCGGACGCCGTCGGCCTGGCCGGCGATCGTCTTGAGCGTGTCGACGGCCGCTTCGCGTAGCGCCGGCGCGTAGGCGTTGAGCTGGAGCACGTCCTGCCACGGCGGGAAGTAGGGATCGCGCCCGTTGGCGAGTATTCCGGCGCTGGTCCGTAGGAACTCTTCCGGGTGGTGGGTGAGCTCATCCTCGGTTCCGGGCAGAAAGCACTCCGGGCTCTCGGTCACCCAGGGGTGATCGGTGGCCACGTGATTGGGAACGAAGTCAAGGATCAGCCCCAGCCCGCGCGCGGCAAGCTGCTCGCGCGCGGCGAGGAGCGCCGCGGGACCGCCGAACCGCCCGTCGACCGCGTAGTCGTGGACGCAATAGGGCGATCCGATGATGTCCTCGGGTCGCAGGTCGGCAAGCACCTCGCGGTAGGCGTCCATCAGATTGGCATCGGCCATCGCCGCGGTGCGGCCGGCCGGGCTCCGCTGCCAGACGCCCATGAGCCACACGGCGTCTACGGGCAGCTCCGCCAGCGCGTCCCATTCGAGAGCGGGAACCTCGTCAAGCGTGAGCGGGCGCCCACGGTCGCGACCGAGCCGCTCGAGCCACACAGCCGTGTTGATCTCGTAGATGGTTGGCCGAGCCGGAAGGCGCACGCTGCTGGCGACGCGGGGTTATCAGGCCGTTTTGGCGGGCGCCGTCACGGAAGAGGTATCGGCCGGCGCGTACACGCGACGCACGTAGTCATCGAGCATCCGGCCGGTGCAGTACCCCGGAGCGAGCGTGCGCAATGAGGCCCGCATCCGGGTCAGCCAGGCGCGTGGAAGACCGTCGGCATCACGCTCGTAGAACGCGGGCACGACCTCCGTTTCCATCAAGCGGTACATGGCTTCCGCGTCACGCGCGTCCTGGGCGCCGGAATCGGCGTCGACCTCGCCGGGCAAGCGCCCAGCCGTTCGTGCCGTCGTAGGCCTCCGCCCACCAGCCGTCGAGCACGCTCAGGTGCAGCCCGCCGTTGATCGCCGCCTTCATCCCGCTGGTGCCGCTCGCTTCGTAGGGCGGCCGCGGCAGGTTGAGCCACACATCGCAGCCGCGCACGAGCCGGGCGGCCATGCCGAGGTCGTAGTCGTGCAGGTAAACGACGCGCTCCATGACGTACGGGGCGTCCTTGAAGCGGAACAGGTCCTGGACGACCCGCTTGGCCTCCTCGTCGCTGGGATGCGCCTTACCGGCCAGCACGAGCTGAATCGGGCGGGGACCGGACAACAGGCCGAGCGCCCGGGCGGGGTCGTTGATCAGCAGGTTGATCCGCTTGTAGGTTGCGTTGCGCCGCGCGAACCCGAGCGTGAGCACGTCCGGATCGAAGGCGCGGGCCGCCGCCTCGATCTGCGCGCGCGGCTGGTGCTCGGCCAGACGGTCCACCCCGCTGCGCTGCTTGACGAACTCCACCAGCTCGGCGCGCTGCTCGCAACGGGCGCTCCACAGCTCCGCGTCGGGCACGTCGTCGAGCGCCGCCCAGGTCGCGGGGTCGCTCGCGTTGCGCCACCATCCCTCACCGAGGTAGCGCTCGAGCAGGCGCTGCATCGGCGGACCGATCCAGCTGGGTAGGTGCACGCCGTTGGTGACGTGGGTGATCGGCACCGCGTTCGGCTCGCGACCCGGCCACAGCTCGCGCCACATCTCGCGCGCCACCTCGCCATGGCGGCGGCTCACCGCGTTGGCCGTGCGGCTCGTGCGCAAGCTGACTGTGGTCATGCCGAACGGCTCGCCGCGGTCCTCGGCATGGAATCGGCCGAGTGCGAGCAGATCCTCGGGGTCGATGCCGAGCTCTTCCGCTAGGCCGCCGATCGCCCCGGCGACCTCCTCGCGGGAATATGTCTCGTTCCCGGCCGCGACCGGCGTGTGCGTCGTGAACACCGTCCGCTCGCGGGCCGCCGCGAGCGCCGCCGGCAGGGACGCTCCGCCGGCCAGCTCGGCGCGGGCCAGTTCGAGCACCGCGAAGGCGGCGTGCCCTTCGTTGAGGTGCACCAGCCCGGGCTCGATACCCAACGCCGCGAGGGCGCGCACCCCGCCCACACCCAGCAGCACGTACTGCGAGAGCCGGGTGACGGCGTCGGCGACGTAGAGCTGCGAGGTGATCCACCGGTCGAGTTGGCTGTTCTCAGGCACGTCGGCGTCCAGCAGGAACAGCGGGACCCGCCCCACCGACACCCGCCAGATCTGGGCCCCGACCTCACTGCCGAAGATCGGCACCGTGATCCGGAGCGGCTCGCCGTCCGCGTCTCGGACCAGTGCGGCCGGCAGCCGGTCGGGGTCGATGTCGAGCCAGTACTCCTGCTGCCAGCCCGACGCCTCGAGCCGCTGGCGGAAGTAGCCCTGCCGGTACATCAAGCCGACCGCCACCAGCGGCATCCGCCCGATCCGACGCCTCCTTCAAGAAGTCCCCGGCCAAGCCACCCAGTCCGCCAGAGTAAATCGGCAGCGACCTGTGAACGCCGTACTCCGCACAGAAGAACGCGATCGGGCGCTCATGCGCGATCGGACCCACCCACGGACGCCGAAGATCGGCTTCGACCTCGTCTTCGAGCGCCGATACGCGTTGGAGCAGAGCACGATCCCCAGCCGCCCGCGTCAGTGCTTCCCCCGACGCCTCCTGGAGCAGGCGCACGGGATTTTCGCCGCACAGCTCCCAGCGCTCGGCGCTCGATCGAGCGAAACGCCTCCTTGCCGCCCGGGTGCCAGCGCCAGCGATAGTTGTACGCCAGGCGCGCGAGCGGTGCCAGCCCCTCCGGAAGTCGGGAGGCGAGGTCCGCGGCCCTGCGCTCGAGTTCCTCCTGGCCCCGACTCATCGCGGTGATTAACCCAGATCCAGTCCCGCGGCGCAAATAACGCGAAACGCGCGCTACGGGCCGAGGGCACGGCCGGTCACCGCTGCGCCTCTCGCGTCGGACGCGGATACGCTCCCATGCCGCGGGCCCGGCGAGCGAACGCTCATCTCCGGCGCAAACGGCGTGCCAGAAAGCGGGCAACGAGGCGACCACGTCGAACCGAACACCCGCCCGTTCGGTTGCCGATCTGCTTCAAGTTTTCCGGCCGTCGCTCGATGTGAGGGAGGTGAGGCCGAGCCGACCGACTGTAGGCCAGTGATCATCCTGCCTCGTCACGCTTTTCGGCGGCGTGGGTCGTCGGCGTCCCCCTCGCGGTGATCGCCCTGTCGGCGCTCGCCGCCGCGCGACCGGAGGCGCCGCCCAGGTGGCAGGTCCGCCGGCGAGCCGTCCGCGCGACACCGGCCCTGACAGCTCGCCGTTCCACGTGCCACCGCGCGCTCGGCGGTTGCGGGCCGGCGGGCCGAATGCGGCGCTCGCGACTGCTCCCCTGTCGCGCGGCCGCCCCGACTACCCATGTCCGAAGCCGCGGGCACGCGACGCCAGCTCGCGGTGCTCGATCACTCGGTCGACGAGGCCATAGGCCACCGCCTCGGCTCCGGTGAAGTAGCGATCGCGCTCCATGTCGGCGTGGACGCGCTCGAGCTCCTGACCGGTGTGCCTGGCGTAGATCTCGTCGACGCGCGAGCGCAGCGCCAGCACCTCGCGCGCGTGGATCTCGATGTCGGTGGCCGGACCTTCAAATCCGCCTGAGGGCTGATGGATCAGGATCCGGCTGTTCGGCAGGGCCAGCCGTTTGCCGGGCGCCCCTCCGGCCAGCAGCAGCGATCCCATCGACATGGCGATCCCGTAGCAGATCGTCTGCACGTCCGGGCGGATGAACTGCATGGTGTCGTAGATGGCCAAGCCGGCGTAGATCGAGCCGCCCGGCGAGTTGATGTAGAGGTGGATGTCCTTGTCGGGGTCGTCGGACTCGAGGTGGACGAGTTGGGCCACGATCAGGTTTGCCGACTCCTCGTCCACCTGCCCGCCCAGGAAGATCACCCGGTCGTTGAGCAGCCGGGAGTAGATGTCGAACGAGCGCTCCCCGCGGGCGGTCTGCTCGACGACCATCGGTACGAGTGGCATGGATGGAACCTCCTTGGCGTCTGCTAGAGTGCAACCACTTGGTTGCGAGTACCCAGGCTAGCACATGTGCAACCATTTGGTTGCGAATTAGGTTTTCGACTGGAGGAACGCGATGACGGAACGGATCGAGCGTGAGCTGTGGCTTCCGGTCGCACCCGAGGCGGTGTGGGAGACGGTGACGGGCGACGGGTGGCTGGCCGACCGCGTGTTCCTCGATCTGCGTCCAGGCGGCGACGCCCAATTTGAGACGAGCGACCGCATCCGGACCGGCTGGGTCGAGGACGTAGCGGCCCCGGAGCGGCTGGCCTTCTGGTGGGCCGTCGACGACGAGCCGGCGAGTCGCGTCGAGTTGCGGATCGAGGCCGTGGGCGAAAGCACGCGCCTGCGCGTGGTCGAGACGCGCCCCCTCGAGGTTCTCGACCTCGTCGGCGTACCCCTGCCCGGCGTCGGCGGCACCCGGTTCGGGCCGGCCCTCGTGGCGGCGTGAGCTCGTCAGCCCCTGATGACCGCGCCGGGGCGGTGTTCGGCGCCCTGTCTGATCCGACCCGGCGCGCCCTGCTCACCGCGATCGCGGCGCATCCCGCGGCCACCGCGACGGAGCTCGCGTCGCAGCTGCCGATCTCTCGCCAGGCCGTGCTCAAGCACCTCAACGCCCTAACCGAGGCCGGGCTCTTGGACCGCGAGCGCTCGGGCCGCGAGGTTCGCTACCAGTTCACGCCCGGTCCCCTGTCGGACGCGGTGGATTGGATGGCCTCGGTCGGCGCCGAGTGGGACGACCGGCTCGCGGTGCTGCGGCGCGAGCTCGGAGGCGGCTCCCGGACCGGCCCGGTCAGCATCTCGCCGCGGGCCCGCGATCTTCGCTGAGCGAACCGTCGGCGGCCCTCAAGATCTTCCGGCTAGTGCGGTGGGAGCCCCAGGTACGGGACCGCCCAGCCGACGATCTGCTGGAACGCCGGGGCCGCCACCGATCCGCCGAAGATCGAGCCCTGCGGCTGGTTGACCACGACCGCGACTACGAGCCGGGGGTGGTCGGTGGGGACCATCCCGATGAACGAGGCGACGTAGGCGCTGTCGGAGTAGTGGCCGTTGATCGCGATGTTCGCCGTGCCGGTCTTGCCGGCCATGTCGTAGCCCGGAATCTCGGCTCCGGAGGCGGTTCCGCCATCGGCGAACACTCCTCGCAGCATGTCCCGCAGCTCCGAGGCCGTGGCGGCCGAAATGATCCGGCGGCCCTGCGGCGGTGGCTGAGGCTTGCCGCCCACCGACTGGACGACGTGCGGAGCGCGCAGGACGCCGCCGTTGGCGATCGCGTCGTAGGCGGCCACCATCTGCATCGGGGTGACCGATTCGCCCTGGCCGAACGGGAGGTTGGCCATCGACGAGCCCGAGTAGTTCCACCAGCGCAGGACGATCCCGCTCTGCTCGCCGGGGAGATCCACGCCGGTCTTCGCGCCGAAGCCGAACCGGTGAACCCAGTAGTCGAATCGCTTGGCTCCCAGCTTGATGCCGATCAGGTCGGCGCCGATGTTGCTCGAGTATTTGAGGATGTTGGCCACGTTCAGGGTCTCGTACCCGTGGTCCTCGGCGTCGTGGATCTCCCGGTCCGCGTAGTGGAGGATTGGCGGGATGTCGAACTGCGTGTCCGGCGTCACGAGGCCGTCCTGGAGCGCGCCGGCCACTGTGATCGCCTTGAAGGTGGAGCCCGGCTCGTAGTTGAGGCCGATGGCCAGGTCGTCCGGACCGGCCGAGCTGTCGGTCGTAGACGAGCGCCAGTTGGCCAGGGCAAGGACCGCGCCGCTGGCCGGGTCGACGGCGATCGCGGTGGCGCTCTTGGGCGAGTACGTGCTGCCAACCTGGTCGAGCACGCGTTCGACCTCCTGCTGGAGTCCCGAGTCGATCGTCAGCGACACTGTCTTGCCGGGATCGTCGGGCCGCTCCTCGGCGATTGAGATCGGCTGCCCGATCGCGTCGCTGACGATCCGGCGCACTCCGTTGGTCCCCTGCAGCACGCCGTTGTATCGGTACTCGATGCCGCCGGCGCCGGCGCCGTTGCCGTGCACCGAGCCGACCACCTGCGCGGCCTCGCCCCCACGGGGATAGATCCGCCGCATCTGCGCAGTCAGGTTGATGCCGGCGATGTTCAGCCTGGCGATCGCGGCCGCCTGGGCCGAGGGGACCAGATGGGCAAGGAGGACATAGCCGGTGTGCGGCTTCGTGATGCGACCTAGCACGGTCAGCCGAGGCATGCCCAGCACCGCCGACAGCTGGGCCGAGGCCGAAACCGCGTCCTTGATCAGGTACGGATCTGCCACCACGTCGTCGGCGGACTCGCTGATCGCCAGCTCGGCGCCGTGGCGATCGGTGATCGCGCCGCGCGGCGCCGGGAGGATCACGTTGCTGACCTGCTGCGTGGCCGCCGCCCGCTCCAGCGATCTCGCCTTCACCGAGCCGAGGTAAACCGCGCGCCCCAGCGCGATCCCCAGCAGCGCCACGAATGCGATGAACAGGATCCCGATGCGGCGATCGACGAGCGCCAAGCGCTATCCCCCGCCGGTCGTCTGGCTCGAGGCGGCAGGCTGGATCGCAGCAGCGCCGCTCGGCGGGCCGCTCGACGCGTACGAGGACTGCTGCGACGAAGTCGTCGACGCCGGCGGGATGGTCGTCGTGGCCGGCGCCGAGGCCTGAGCGGTGGTTTGCGACGTGGTCGTCCCCGTCGACGGCGCGATGGAGGTGGCCTGGGCGGACGTCGGCGCCGCCGTGCCGGTGGCGGTTGTCGTGCCGGTGGCGGTTGTCGTGCCGGTCGCGGTTGCCGTGCCGGTGGCGGTTGCCGTGCCGGTGGCGGTTGCCGTGCCGGTGGCGGTTGCCGTGCCGGTGGCGCTCGTCGTCGCCGCGGGCGGTGGCGGCGGCGCACCGGGGTCAGGCGGCAGCGTCGAGGTGCCAGGCCCGGTCACCAGCGCCCCGTTCTTTGGCACCGCCGCGACGAACGCCGCGGCATCCGGCGAGTGGAGGTTGTCGATCACGCCTGACCCGTCACGGCCCGGCTTGGCGCTCAGATAGCCAACCGCTCCCGGCGGCGGAAGCACCATGCCCATGTTCGCCGCCAGCCGCTCGATTCGCTGATCGTCGGCGAGCGCAGCGACGCTGCCGCGCAGCTGCTCGTTCCGGTCACTCAGCGTCGTGGTCTGCTCGAGCGCCCGGCCCATGGTCGCGCCCAGCTTGAGGATCTCGACCTGAGCCGCCACGATGCCGGCCAGAAGGACGCCGAGCAGTGGAATCCACACCCGGCCGCGGACGACCCGATCGAGCCAGGGATGGTCGGGCAAGGCGGCGATGAACGCGCCGGCGCGCCGCGCGAGCCCGCCCCGTGTCCCGCGATCCTGGTCCCTCGCCGGCGCGGGACGCGACGCCGGCCGCGGCACGGGACGCGGCGTCGGCCGCGGCGTCGGCCGCGGCGCTTGCCCGAATCCGGGTAGCGGGAGCGGCAGCGCAACCGCCGCCGCCCGGGCAGCCGCCACCACACGCGGTGCGGCAGCCGGCCGGAACGTGAACGCCGGCGCGCTTCGGGAAGACCGGGTGGATCCCGCAGCGCGGGTGGACCTTGCCAGGCGCGGCGGCGCGGATGCGCGGGCGGCTGTGGCGCTCCGCACCGCCGCGGATGCGCGGGCGGCTGTGGCGCTCCGCACCGCCGCGGATGCGCGGGCTCTGGCGGTCGTACCGCCGGAGGCCGTCGCTGCCCGGGCGGACCCGGTTGCCGCCCGCGCGGCGGTGGCCGCACGGTCTGCGCCGGCAACCCGTTTCCTCCCCTTCTTGCCTCCTGCGGGCCCCGACACACGGCGGGGCGGACGCCCCGGACGCGACGGCCGGGGCTCGTGGCGCGGCTGAGACGCCTCGCGGCGCGACGCGGCGCTCCGCGCGGCAGCGGTGAGCGCAACGGGCCTCACCGGGAGGCGTCCTCCAGCTTGCGCGCCGCGCGCAGGTGCGCAGACTTCGACCGGGGATTCGCCTCGATCTCGCCGGCGCTCGGAGCGACCGCACGCCGGGTCATAAGCTCCGCCTCGGGACGGTGGCCGCAGACGCAGACGGGCAGCTCGGGCGGACAGACGCACCCGCGAGCGAGGGCGGACAGGAACCGCTTCACTCGCCGGTCCTCGAGCGAGTGGAACGAGATCGCGGCGAACCGGCCTCCGGGCCGGAGGATTTTCCACACCGCCGGCAGCGCGTCGTCGAGCTGGCACAGCTCGTCGTTGACCGCGATGCGCAGCGCCTGGAACGCCCGGCGGGCGGGGTGGCCCCCCGCGAACTGCGCGGGAATTGGCACGGCGCTCTTGATCACCTCGACCAGCTGCTGTGTGCCGTCGAGCTCCTCGCGGGCGCGGGCGCGGACGATCGCCCGCGCAATCCGGTTCGCATAGCGCTCCTCGCCGTACTCGCGCAGCAACCGGGCCAGCCGGCGCTCGTCCCACTCGTTGACGATCCCGCGGGCGGTCAATTCCTGCTCGGGCGCCATCCGCATGTCCAGCGGCGCGTCGTACGCGTACGAGAAGCCACGCTCCCGCGTGTCGACCTGCGTCGAGGACATGCCGAGGTCGAGGTAGGCCAGGTCAGTCTCCACCCCCTCCGCGTCGAGCTGCTCCAGCGCGCTGACGAAGTCCGCCCGGATGAAGCGCGTGCGGCAGGGGAGCTCGGCGGCGAGCTCGCTGAAGCGCTCCTCGGCGACCGGATCGCGATCGATCCCGATCAGTGTCCCCGCCGGCCCCAGCCGGTCGGCGATCAGGCGCGCGTGACCGCCGCCGCCGAAGGTGCAGTCCACCGCCGTCTCGCCGGGGTGCGGATCGAGCAGGTCGATCAGCTCCCCGGCCAGCACGGGGACGTGCGTGCGCGTCATATCAAGGAGTGTGGCCAAGCTTCGCTGCGATGTCGGGGACGCGGGACAGGACGTCATCGCTGTAGCCGCCGTACCTGGCGCGGTCGAACACTTCCAGGCACTCGCCCGAGCCGACGACGACCACCTCACGGTCGAGGCCGGCGTAGTCCATGAGCGACGGCGGGATCATCAGGCGATGGGCTGAGTCGAGCTCGGTGTCATGCGAGTAGTTGAAGAAGAAGCGCTTCAGGTCGCGGGCTTCGGGTGAGATCGGGCTGAGGCCAGCCAGCGCCGCCGCCGTGTAGCTCTCGTAGGCCTCCGGCTTCCAGATCGCGATCGATCGCGGTGCCGCGGCCGTCGTTTCCGGCGAGGCGGCCAGGACCACGCCACCGGCCAGCGCGGCGCGGAACTTCGAGGGCACCGTGAGCCGGTGCTTCGCGTCTAGCGCGTGTTCGAACGTCCCGCGGAAGATCAAGGGTTCTCATGGGGCCGAGCGAAATCCGAACCCGGGTGGCCGGATGGGAGGAGCCCTGCCACCCGGGTTCCGCATTGCATGACCATGCGTCTGGCCCACTCTACCCCACTTCCACCCACAATGCAACCTAGATCCCACGCTGTCTCCCACTCGACCTATCTCGGAGGCGCTTCTCGCCCGATCCCCCGCCACCAATGGGAAACGGCGCCGCCGGGCGGCGGGGCAGGCGTGCACGGCGCGTTGCAGCCGGGCCGGCTGGGCGCGCGCTTGCAGCTTTCCTCGGGGGTCCGTCCGAGACGTGTGCGAGGCTCGACCGGGAGGTGGCGGCACTAGACCGCTGCGGGGTTGCTGTCGGGACTCACTCGATGCGCGCGGGCGCGCATCGGTGGCGGTGGCGATGGCGATGGCGATGGCGGTGGCGTGGCGATGGCGGTGGCGTGGCGATGGCGGTGGCCGGCGAGCGAGACAATCGAGCCGCGCGCTGAAACCGGGGCCGGACGCGCCGGCCGGAAGCGCGTCAGCCTGCCGGACGGCGCGAGGCGCGTCAGCCTGGCGGGACGCGGCAGGAGGGCCGCGCCCGAACAGACCGGACACGTCGCCACCCTCGTGACTGCGTCACCACGCCGAAAATTCAGTGGAGCGCCTGGGGTGGACTCCTCGTGAACACGGTTAACTCCTCACTCGACCGCCGCCCGATGGTGAATGCAGATTCACCCGCTCCTGGTGCGGTGAACTCCTCACTCGCCGCGTCACCGACGTCGAGTGAGGAGTTAACCGTCAAGCGAGCAACGTTGACGCCGGCCAGACGTGAGATGGGTGAACCGCGAGCGACGATTTCCGAGACTGCGGCGAGTCGGCCCATCGGAGCAGCGGCGGCACGAGGCCGCGCGGACGATTCGCTAGGGATCATCGCCAGCGTCGGTGACCCCGGGGGCGTCCACCACCCCGCCGGCGTCCACCACCCCGCCGGCGTCCACCAGCCGGCCAGCGTCCACCGCGGGAAGCTCCAGCACCAGCCGCGCTCCCGGCCGCGCCGGCGCCGCCGCCAGGCGTCCGCCGTGGCTGGCCACGATCGCGGTGGCGATGGCCAGACCGCGACCACGCCGGCCGCGACCGCGCTGCGGCCGGCGCGCCAGCTCCGCCACCGGCGCCGGTAGGCCCGGACCAGCGTCGATCACCTCGATGCGCGCTCGTCCCACCTGACCGCACCCGCGCACCTCGACCACTCCTCCCCCGTGCTCGATTGCGTTGGCAACCAGGTTCCCGATCGCCTGGGCGAGGCGGAGCCGCTCACCGAACACGCAAGCCGGGCAACCCGACCACGAGGCTCGCAGCTCGACCCCGCGGGCCAGCGCCGACGCCCGCCAGGCCTCGACCGAGTCCGACACCAGCTCCCGGAGATCGACCAGGTCAAGCCGGCGCCGGGCCACGAGCCCCCGCGCCCGGACGCCGTCCAGGTCCTCGAGGGCCAGCGCGGCGCGGCCCAGCTCCAGATCGATCGCCCGCAGGCGCGCCGGCGAGAGCTCGCCGGTGCTGGCGCCGAGCTGAAGCCCGAGCCGAGCCGCGGTCAGCGGCCCGCGCAGCTCGTGGCAAGCGCGCGCGACCGTCTCCATACGCCCGGTGAGCGCCCGCCACACCCCGCCGGCCACCAGTCCGGCGCCGCTCGCGGCGAGCCAGCCTACGAGCGAGACTGCGATCAAGGCTGGACGCCTCCGTCGACGAGGCGATAGCCGACTCCCCACACGTTGATCACATACCGGTCGCCGGACCGGTTCAGCTTCTGGCGCAGCCGGAAGGCGTGAGAGTCGAGCGTCCGCGTCTGACCCATGGCCCTGAACCCCCACACTCCGCGCAGCAGCTCCTCGCGCGTGAATACACGCGTGGGATCGCCGGCCAGGGCGCGCAGCAGCGCGAACTCCTTCTTGGACAGCGCCACCGGTTCGCCGCGCACCCACACTTGACGGCTCAGCGGATCGAGCTCGAGCGAGCCGACGCGCATGCGCCCGGTGCCAGGGCGGCGCTGGGTGCGCCGCAGCAGCGCGCGCACTCGAGCGTTCAGCTCGTGATAGGAGAACGGCTTCAGCATGTAGTCGTCACAGCCCCGGTCGAAGCCCCGGAGCAGGTCGAGCTCGGTCACGCGGCCGGACAGCACGAGCAGCGGGAGGTCGGGATCGAGGCGGCCGGCGATACGGTCGGCGGCGCGGACGTGGACCAGCAGGTCGAGCCCGTCACCGTCCGGGAGCCCCAGGTCGACGATGGCCAGATCGGGGAAGGTGGCCTCGAGAAGACCCCGGGCCTCGCTCACCCCGTCGGCCTCGATCACCTCATAACCGTCGGCCGAGAGGTTGTCGGCCAGAAACGTCCGGGTGCTCTGGTGGTCTTCGACGAGGAGGATCGTGGCCGAGCGCACGTTCACGGCTCGACAGAGCTTGCAACGCCGACAATTCACCCTCCCCCCGCGACTGCGCCAGGAAAGCCGCTGAGCCCGGACTTCGCCGGGCGCCTCGCGCGCGCGGGAATCGTGAGGCCGACCGCATCGTGCCGTGAGGCGTAAGGCCGCCCGGCATCGTGCCGTGAGGCCCCCGGCATCGTGCTGCTGGCGGCACTGTGCACCAAGGGAACCGCAGGCCACGCCTGGACCCCGGGGCGAGCCACCGGCATTGTCCTGTCGTTCGCGCGCGACGTTGCGACGTCAGCCGATGATCACGCCGGACACGGCTCGGCAGCCGAGTCGGAGATCGTGAACCACACGGTCTTGCCCGAGTCAGGCCCCAGATCCACGCCCCACCCGGCCGAGAGCATGTCGACGATCTTCAGGCCGCGGCCGCTCGGCTCGGTGGGCTTGGGCGAGCGCATGATCGGCGTGCCGCCGGCGTGATCGGTGGCCTCGACCCGGATCTCAGACCCGCTGCGGATGATCGTCAGATCGAAGCCGCTGTCGGTGTGGCGGATGCAGTTCGTGGCCAGCTCGGAGACCATCAGCTCCACCGCCTCGAGGGTCTCCGTCGACGCGCCGCGCAACACCCCGGTGGCGAAGCGGCGCGCGGCGGGCACCGACTGCGGCTCGTGGGGGAAGGTTCGAGTGTCTCTCATGGCGCCACGTTCAGCGTCTCGCCGAGCCCCATTGACTCGACCACCCTGCGCAGGAGCGGAGGAGCGCGGCGCAGCTCGATCTCGGCTACGGTCGTCGCCCACTGCACCCACAGCGCGATGGCCGAGCTGTCGGCGAAGCGCAGGTCGTGCACGTCGACGATCAGGCGCGCGGGCTCGCGCTCGAGCGCCGGCGCGATGGCGGAGGCGAGCCTGTCCACGTTGGTGATGTCGAGCTCGCCGCGCACGCTGACCGTCAGGATTCGATCGTTGCCCTCGACTACATCGAACGTCATGTCGGCCGTGCTCCCCACGCCTAATCCAGCCATCTCAGCGCGGCGATCGCGGTGTCGTCGTCGCTGCCGTCGTGCCGGAGGTCTTCGATCAGGCGGTTGAGAAGCTCCTCGAGCGGGACGTGGTTCTCGCTCGCCGCGTGCTGCAGACGCGCCAGCCCGGCATCGATGCTCTCGCCCCGTCGCTCGACCAAACCATCGGTGAATGCAAGCAGAGTCGCCGCGCGAGGCGTGTCGACCGACGTGGAGGTGTACTCCGTGCCCGCGCGGACGCCGATCGGAACGCCGACCTCGCTCCGCACGAACGTTCCGCTCCCGTCGCTGATCAAGAGCGGCGGAAGGTGACCGGCGCTGGTGACGGTCAGCCGATGGGCCTCCACATCGACCAGCACGCAGAGGATCGTGGCCAGCTGACCGCTGCGGCCTACGCTCACCAGCTTGGAGAGCTTGGTCAGGATCGCGTCCGGCGGATCGTTCTGCGCCGCGTAGGCGTGGATCGCGAAGCGAAGCGCCGCCATGGTCGCCGCGGCTCTGACCCCGCGCCCGGACACGTCTCCGACCACCAGCAGCAGGCGGTGGTCATCCAACGCGATCAGGTCGTACCAGTCTCCTCCGATTTCGATGCCCTTGACCCCGGTCTCGTAGCGGGCGCCGGTCTCGACGCCCTCGATCTTCGGCAGGCGCTCGGGCAGGAGCGCGTGCTGCAGCGTCCGAGCGATCGTGCGCTGCTCGGCATACAGCCTGCGGTTCTCCTCGGCGACCTGCTCGATCGAGCGAGCGAGCCGCACGGCCTGGTTTCGCCGGTCGATCAGCCGAGCGGTGAGGGCGCCGGCGGTCAGGCTGAGCAGCAGTCCCACGATCGCGGTCAGCCAGGGCAGGCGCTGGGCGAACGTCCCGGCGAGCGGCCGCCGGGGCGTGACCACGAACATGAAGACGTTGTCTCCGAACGCGATCGAGATCGAGGCATGTCTCCCCTGGATTGGAAGCTTCTTCAGATCGCTCACCAGCAGGTTTGCGCTCGTCTGCGACCCCCCGAGATACAGCGCGTAATCGAGGTCGGCGAACGCCGATGAACTCTGGAAGCGGGACCGGCGACTCGGGGGCAGCGCGGTTTCGGCGTAGGCGACATAGCGACCGGTGAGCCCAGGCGAGGTGAACGCATATCCCAGACGGGGCTGCGGCGACCCGAGCAGACCGATGACGCCCAGCTTTCCGCCGCGCGCGGCCTGCGTGAAGAAGCTCGTCACGCGCGCCGGCGAGCCGGCCAGCACCGGGGGCATGCCCACAACCGCCAGCGGCCGAAGCGAGCCCGCACCCAGCCGCCACAGCGACACCGACACGAACCTGCCTCGACCCTGCGGTCCAACCGACGGCGCGATGAAGCTCTTGAACTTGGCCACGTCGCCGTTGGTGGCATCCGCCAGTGCGGCGGCAGAGGCAAGCGGCGTCTGGATGCTGGGGAGCGCACCGCTGATCAGCGCGCCTGCGTCGCGTACGCGCAGGCTGAGCAGCCGATTCTCGTTGTTGGTGTACGTCGAGGCGGAGATCCATACCAGCACGCCGGTGGCCACCAGCCCCACCACGCAGACAAGCACCGCTGGTAAGTACGGCCAAGGCTCGCGTGGCCCCACGCCGTCCCGAGGAGCTCCCTCTCGTTTGTGGCCCTCGGTCCCGTTCGCCCGGTCTGGGTCGACAACCGACGCCGGGCCACCATCGGTCATCGCCACCCCGGCATCATGGCCGCAAGGGTACGACACCGAGGCCCGCACATCGAGATCCCGACCGTTCCCGCGCCGCGTCCTGCAACCTTGCTTTCACGCGCTGCAGGCGCGGAGGAATCCACCATATGATGCCGACGGCCCATGTACCAGCGCGGGAACTACAGCTCGGGCGAGGACTTCGTGCTCGAGTATGGCGAGCTTCGGTTCACCTTCAACGAGCGCGACTTTCGCGAACGCTGCGAGCAGGCGGCGCGCAAGCTCGGCTTCATCGGTGGCGCGGTGGACGAGGACGAGGGCGAGGATCTGATCAACCTCGTGGTCAACGGCGAGGTGGCCGAGCCCGCCTCCGCGCTCGGCGAGCACGTCAACGACTGCTGGCCCGACCTCGTCGGACCGTCGGACCGATCGCTGGTCCACTGGCTGCGCCGGCTGATCTTCCGCGGAGCGTGGCTCGATCAGCGCGTCAAGGAGGGAGAGCTGGACATCCGGTTCGACCCCGAGCCGCATGCCTTCGTCTACATCCAGCCCGACCGGGGCGGCGAGCCGATTCAGCTCGCCCCCGAACCGAGCTGGAATCGCGTCGCGTACCAGCGCCGCTGACTCGATCGCCTCGGCCGCCGGCTACCCGCCGGCGCCGATCACCGCCGCGATGTTCTGCGTCCGGGGGGCCGGGTTGTCGAGCAGCAGCCGCGGGACGGTGACCAGTCGATAGTGGCGGCGGCGCAGTCCGGCGATGATGCGCGGGAGCGCCGCGACGGTCTGTGACCGGTCCCCGCCCGCGTCGTGCAGAAGGATGATCGCTCCCGGACGCGCGCCCGACAGTGCCGTCCTGACGATCGCCTGCACGCCGGGCCGCCGGTAGTCGTTGGTGTCGACCGTCCACAGCACCATGAGCATCCGGTGGCGGTGCAGTAGCGCGAGCGTGGCGGCGTTCCACATGCCGTAGGGCGGGCGAAACAGGCGGGGGAAGCGAGCTCCGTGGCGCTCCACCGCGACAGCCTCCTGGAGCAGCTCGGTCCGCTGGGCGGCGCCGGACAGCCTCGACATCGCAGCGTGTGCCTGGGTGTGATCCCCGATCGCGTCGCCGTCGGCGACGATCGCCGAGGTCGCGGCGTAGAAGTAGCGCTCCTCGATGCCCACCTCGAAGAAGGTCGCAGGCACGTCCTTGCGTTCGAGGGTGGCCAGGACCGCCGGCGTATACGGGCCGGGGCCGTCGTCGAAGGTCAGCGCGATCTCGCGATGCTGAGCGCCCGCGATGCGCACGTACGGGGTGTAAGCCAGGGTGCGTGTGATGGCGGCGTTCTCGGCGGCCATCTCCCGGGACGCAATGGACTCGGCGCCCGAGCCGGCCAGAGTCCGGATGCGCTCGAAGAACCCCTCGCGGGGCACGGCGACCGACAATCCCCTGGCCCCGCCACCGCCGCCGCCGCCGCCGCCCAGGATCATCAGAAGGATCCAGAGCAGCGCCAGCGCGAGCGCGAGCACCGACAGGACCGCCACCGAACGGCGACGCCGATGATGCGGCGCCATGCTGCGGCCGCGCACCGGGGGTGCGGGTTGGAGGATGCCGGGCGCCTCGCCCGGCGGGTTGCGTAGTCCTGCGCCGCGTTCCATAAATCTGCCCCGCGGCCCATGATGCCGGGTCTGAGCGCCGCGTGCATCCCGCGCACGAGATTGACCAGTCGGCGCCCGGGCCGGGGCGACCCCGCGGCTCGCCTCCTCAGGCAGCCGCCCGTCCCACTAGGCTCCCGGGCCGGGGCGACCCCGCGGCTCGCCTCCTCAGGCAGCCGCCCGTCCCACTAGGCTCCCGGGGCGATGCACCCGTCCGTCTGGGTCGTTATCCCCACCTACAACGAGGCAGCGAACGTGGAAGGCATCGTCCGCGCCACGGTCGCCGAGCTCGAGCGCCTTGTGCCCAACGCTCACCGCCTGCTGATCGTGGACGACAACTCACCGGACGGTACCGGTCAGATCGCCGACCGGCTGGCCGAGACCCTGCCGCCGGTCGAGGTGCTGCACCGCGCCGCGAAGACCGGTCTGGGACGCGCCTACCTGGCCGGGTTCGATCGCGCACTGAGCGGCGACGCCGAGCTGGTGATCGAGATGGATGCCGACTTCTCGCATGATCCGCGCTATCTCGAACCGCTGCTGACCGCGGCGCGGACCGCCGACCTGGTGCTCGGATCCCGCTACGTCGAGGGCGGCGGCGTCGAAGACTGGGGCCTCCTGCGCCGGCTCATCAGCCGCGGTGGCGGCCTGTACGCCCGCGTCATCCTGGGCATCCCGATCCACGACCTGACCGGTGGCTTCAAGTGCATCCACCGCCGGGTGCTGGAGGCGATCCAGCTCGAGACCGTCCGGGCCGAGGGCTATGTATTCCAGATCGAGGTCACTTACCGCGCCCTACTGGCCGGCTTCCGGGTCACGGAGGTTCCCATCGTGTTCCGGGACCGCAGCGTCGGCACGAGCAAGATGTCGGCCCGCATCGCCGTCGAAGCGATCTGGTCGGTGCCGCTCCTGCGCCGCAGCGCACCGGCCGCGCTGGGGCGGCGAAAGCCGGCGGCAAATGCAATCGGGATGCGCGATGACGGGTAGTGAGAGGTCGGACACTCGTGCGAGGCCGGAGCCGAGGGAGGCACGCGCCGCCGGTGATTCATGACGACGGAGAGGGCCCATGCGCGGAACATTGCGCCCGCAAGTTCCCTAACGTAATGGCAACAATGACCAAACTCTTGCCGACCCCCGGTCAGGCAAGCTACATGCGATGAGCGTGAACAGTCCGCTTGGCGCCACCCAGGGCGGAGCCTTTGAGCTGCGATCGCCCGTCCTCGATGCGCGCGTCGCACCAACGCAATCGCGGCTCGGCCTGCTCGGGCTGGTCGGCATCCTGGTCACGGGGCTCCTGGTGGCGATCTCGGCTGCCAGTACTCAAGACCTCCTGCCCGTGCCCGTTCGGGCCGCCGTCGGGGTGGTCGGGCTGCAGGGCTCGTTCGGGAACACCGGCATCGACCTGGGCGGCATCGGGCTGACCGTGGTGCTGGCGGTCATGTTCGCCTCGTACATGCTCGTCGTGGGCACCGCGGGCCGGCTGTCCCCGCTGTTGGTCCTGGGCGCCATCGCGGCGCTGCACACGCTGATCGTCCTCGCCCCGCCGCTGTTCTCGACCGACGTGTTCAGCTACCAGTTCTATGGCCGGATCGGGCAGGTGTACCACGCCAACGCGTACCTGGCCGGACCGTTCGCGTTGCACTACGATCCGCTGTACCCGTACATCGGCTCGAAGTGGGTGGGCACCCCGACCGTCTACGGGCCGCTGTTCACCGGGCTCAGCTATCTCCTGGCTCCGCTGACGATCCCCACCAACGTGTTCGCCTACAAGGCGATCGCAGCCGTCTCGAGCCTGGCCGTGGTCGCGCTGGTCTGGAACGGCGCGCGGCTGCGCGGGATCGAGCCGGTCAAGGCGGCCGCGCTGGTCGGGCTCAACCCGTTGATCGTGGTGTACGGCGTCGGTGGCGGGCACAACGACCTGTTGATGCTGGTCCCGCTGCTGGCCGGCATCGTGCTCCTGCTGCAGCGGCATGGTCGCCTGGGCGCCGGCTCCATCGTGGTGGGCGCGGGGATCAAGGTCACCGCCGGGCTGCTGTTGCCGTTCGCGCTGGCCGGTGCCCGCGGGCCGCTGTCTCGCACACGCCGACGCGACCTCGTGATTGGAGCCGGCGTGACCGGGGCGCTGCTGAGCGCGTTCGCCTTCGTCCTGTTCGGCGCCGGGCCCCTGCACCTGCCGGCGACGATCGAGAACGTGCAGAGCAATGGCAACTGGCAGAGCATCCCCGGCTTCATCGGCACCCGCCTGGGCCTCGGCACGGTGGGCCATCCCGTCACGCTGATCCTCGTCGCGCTGTTCGCGGTCGCGCTCGCCTGGCTGCTCTGGCGGGTGTGGCAGGGTCAGCTCGACTGGATCGCGGGGGCCGGCTGGGCCACCTTCGCGCTCCTGGTAACCGCGGCCTCGCTGCTGCCCTGGTACGTGGCCTGGCTCATCCCGCTGGCCGCGCTGGCCCGCGACGGCCGCCTGTGGAAGGCTTCGATCGTGCTGACCGGCATCATGGGCGGCTTCCAGCTGCTCGCCTTTATCCCCCATGGAAGCGCGGTCGGGCTGTGACCTCCCTGCACCATTCCGACGTGGGTGAGCCGATCGGGCCGGTCGGCGAACGCTCGCTCAAGCTGCTCAGCGTCGTCGCCCCCGTGTACAACGAGGTGGCGACCATCGAGCAGTTCTATGCCCGGGTGTGCGCCGCCCTGCAGGGACTGAGGTTCGAGATCGTGCTCGTCGACGACGGTTCGACCGACGGCTCAGACGCGGAGCTCCAGAAGCTCGCTGGCACCGACCCGCGGGTCCGGGTCATTCACCTGTCGCGCAACTTCGGCCACCAGACGGCGCTGACCGCCGGCCTGGACCATGCTCGCGGGGATGCGGTCGTAATGCTGGACGCCGATCTCCAGGACCCGCCCGAGCTGATCCCGGAGATGCTCGACCACTGGCGGGCGGGCTGCGACGTGATCTACGCGGTGCGCGAGCAGCGCGAAGGCGAGTCCCGCTTCAAGCTGGCCACCGCGCGCTGGTTCTACGCCCTGTTCGACCGGCTGGCCCAGGTGGAGCTCGAGCCGAACTCCGGCGACTTCCGGATGCTCGACCGGCGCGCACTCGACGCGCTGCTGTCGATGCGCGAGCGCAACCGGTTCCTGCGCGGCATGACCGTGTGGGTCGGGTACCGGCAGGCCGCTGTCTCCTACAAGCGCGACCCGCGCTATGCCGGCACGACGAAGTACACGCTGTCGAAGATGCTGAGGTTCTCGCTGGACGCGATCTCCTCCTTCTCCCACCGGCCGCTCCAGCTCGCGACGCTGTTCGGGTTCCTGATCTCGACGCTGGCCTTCTTCGCGATCCCTGTGGTCATCGTGCTACGGATCCTGGGCTCCTATTTGCCGGGCTTCAGCTCGCTGACGATCGCGGTGCTGCTGCTCGGGGGAATCCAGCTGATCGCCATCGGGTTGATCGGCGAGTACGTTGGCCGCATCTACGACGAGGTCAAGGGCCGGCCGCTCTACCTGGTGAGCTCGCGCGTGAACATCTCCGACCACGAAGCACCGCCGGCGCCGCGGGCCTCCTCGAGCCCACCCGCCCGCACCGAGCAGGGCCGGACGCTGTGACCGCTCGCGAGTGAGGCCCTAACCGCCGGCCGGATTCGGACCGACCGAGCGGTTGACCCGATGCGCAGTATCTGGTGCGCTCTCGCTGGCGTCGTCGCGGCCGCTGGCCGGCCGCAGCGGCCGGACATTGCCCTCCACGGCGTCGTCGGCGCCCTGCTCGAGGGCGGAGATCCGGCTCGCGAGGCTCTTGATCGCGTCCGCGATCGGGTCCGGCAGGTGCACCCAGTCGGCGTCGGGGCCCTCGGGCCGACGGCCCTCGACGCGAACGGGATGCCCCGGGTTGCCCACCACCGTGGAGTTCGCCGGCACGTCGTGGATCACCACGCTATTGGCGCCGACCTTGGAGCCGTGGCCGACGGTGATCGGGCCGAGCAACTTGGCCCCCGAGCCGATCGTCACGTTGTCCTGGACGGTCGGGTGTCGCTTGCCGGTGGCAAAACCGGTGCCGCCCAGCGTGACGCCCTGATACAGCGTGACGTCATCGCCCAGCTCGGCAGTCTCACCGATCACCACCCCCATGCCGTGGTCGATGAAGAAGCCACGGCCGATCTGGGCCGCTGGATGGATCTCGATCCCGGTGATCGCCCGCGACAGTGCGGCGATCATCCGCGGCAGCAACGGGACGCCGGCCTCGTGCAGCGCGTGCGCCACGCGATGGGCAAGCAGCGCGTGAACCCCGGGCCAGGCGAGGAGGATCTCGAACCACCCGACGCCCCGGGCGGCCGGATCGCGACTGCGCGCGGCACCGATGTCGCGGCGTACCTCGGCCGCGACGCGGCCGATCAACTCGAAGCCGAGCATTCCGGAAAGCGTAGCTACCGGGCTCGGTCGGCCCCGACGGCCTCAGGCTTCACGGCGCGAAGAACGGGGTGGAGACATAGCGCTCCCCCGAGTCGGGCAGGATCGTCACGATCCGGGCGTCACGCGACTCGGGGCGGCGCGCCACCTCGATCGCGGCCCAGACAGCCGCCCCACCCGAGATCCCGGCCAGGACGCCCTCGCGACGAGCGAGCGCGCGGGCGGTCTCGATGGCTGCCTCGTCGTCGACCGCGATCACCTCATCCACCACCTCGCGATTGAGCACAGCAGGAATGAACCCGGCTCCGATGCCCTGGATCTTGTGCGGGCCGGGTCGACGGCCCGAGAGCACCGCCGACGCGCTCGGTTCGACCGCGATCACCCGGCAGCGCGAGTTGCGTGATTTGAGCACCTCGCCGGCGCCGGTGATCGTCCCGCCTGTGCCGACGCCGGCGACGAAGGCGTCGATCTCGCCGCCCAGCGACTCCCATATCTCGGGTCCGGTGGTGCGCCGGTGGATCTCCGGGTTGGCTGGGTTCGAGAACTGATCGGGCAGGAAGATGTCGTGGCTGGTCGCCATCGCGCGGGCCGCGTCCACCGCCTCGTTCATCCCGCCCAGCGATTCGGTGATCTCGACGCGGGCTCCATAGAGGCGCAGAAGCCCCTCGCGCTCGCGGCTCATTCCCTGCGGCATGGTCAGCACGAGGTCGTAGCCCTTGGCTGCGCATACGAAGGCCAGCGCGATGCCCGTGTTGCCGCTGGTCGCCTCGACGATCGTCGTGCGACCGGGCTCGATGACGCCGTCCCGCTCGGCCGCCTCGATCATCGACACTCCGATGCGGTCCTTGACGCTGCCACCGGGGTTGAACGCCTCGAGCTTGACGAACAGGCGGGCCTGGGTATCCGGGACCATCCGGGTCAACTCCAACATCGGGGTGCGCCCGACGTGCTCGGCGATGTTGGTCGGTATCTCGGCCATTTGGGCCGGTAACCCTACGGAAACGGGCGTTCCTCCGGCATCACCGCGGCCGCAGAAAACGGCCGGGGGCGTCGGCGCACGCGGATGCGGATGCGGACGGTCCGGCTGAGACCGCGTCGTGGCCGGCGTCGGGTTCGGCGACCGCGCGGACGCGCGTTAGGGCCCGCGCCAGAATTAGTGGCGGAAATTGACGAGTGGCTGGGCGTGTCTGGCGCCGCCGGCTCGCGCCGATAATACCCGGGAGTATTTGAGCGCGAGCCGGTGGCGACAGGCGCGTCCAGACGCCGTCAAGACCGTCGGTAAGTCTGGCGCGGGTCCTTAGACCCGCTGGTTTCTCAGCGGCCCTGGGGCGACGGTCTTGTCGATCGCGTTGCCGGGGGTGGCATGGAGCCGGTAATCGAGCGACCACCTGCCCTGCCGATGTTCATACACGGCAGGGCAGGTGGTCGGTCGCGTCGCCTCGACCGCGAACCGTCGAGACTTTACGAGGTGCGTGGCGCTAGCCCGGTGTCCACGAGTAGATCCCCGAAGCTGAACCGAGGCCCGCCGGGGCTGAGCTTGACGAGGCTCGGGTCAGGCACGAAGCCGTTATGCAGGATCGAGCCCGGCGTGTCCCACAGTACCCGCAGGAACGTCTGCGCGACGATGCTCGCACCGACGCACCCGAGTGTCTGGCCCGAGCGCTGGGCCTCGGCGAGCACGTAGTACAGCAGCGGTGTTCCCTTGTTGAACACGGCGTGTGAGGTGGGGTTGATCCAACTGGCTGGGATCACTGGACAGCCGAGCGCACGGGCGATGTCCTGCCCCGACGCCAGGCCGTCATGGTTGCCGCGGGCGAAGTCTCGCGACATGAGGCTGCCCGAGCCGTTGCAGACGGGGCTGGCCACGTCGGTGCAGCCCGCGATCGTTTGGGCTGGGAGGTTGAACAGCGCCGGAGAGATCGTCGTCTGCGTCTTGCGGGCGAAGTTGATTCCGCGGTCGTTCGGGTCGGCGTCGAGCCCGGGCACGAAGTATTTCCACTGGATCTGATGCCCCGCTGGATTCGGCTGGGTACAGACCGTCGTGCTCGTGCAGGTCGACGGTTTCGATAGGTTCGGCGCGGGGAGCGGCCCGCCGCCTGATAGATCGCCTGCTTGGAAATTCTTGACGTCGAAGATTGCAACGTTGTCGTCGATGTCGGTGCTCAGCGGGTCGATGTCGTTGATGTGGTAGAGCTGGCGCACCAGCGAGTGGCCAAAGCGGTAGGCGCCAACCGAGAACTCGATCGGCGTGAAGTTCGCGTGCGGCAGATTCGGCGTGTTGACCTGCCAGCCGTTCCCTGAGCGGGTCAAGTACCTGTCGATCGTGTTCTGCCCCACATAAGCGGGGAGCAAATCGGTGAGCACGATCTCCTGGTAGTAGTCCTCCGTCAACTGACGAGCCTGCGCATAGTTGTGGCTCTGGTCCACGAAGTCGTTGTAAAACGCGACAAATGCAGCCGAAATTTGGGAGAGGATCTGGTTCTCGTCATCGCGCGGCTCGACTAGAGTTGCCTGACCGGTGACCGGGTCGCGGGCCAGATCAAACACCCCGGTGGGCGTACCCCTCACGGTCGGGAAGCCATCGGCCTGCGGGGTGCGCAGCTTCCCCGACACCAGCAGGTGCGTGTGGTCAGACGCGTACAGCTGGGGATCGACGGATGGCCCGCCGCCGAACACGTTGTTGAGGTCGAAGCCGAAGCTCTCGTAGTTAGTCAAAGAGCTCGCGGCGATGTTGGTGGTCGGCTGCGGCGTCTGGTCGAAGTCCAGGTTGTGATCGACGAACTGGCCGAGGTAGGTGTACTCCGCGGGCAGCGTCGCGGAGTCATCGTTGGTTCCGCGATCGACGCCCGCCGGATCCGAGTTCGGGTTCTGCATCGTCGCAGCCAGGTCGGCCGCGGCCCGGTCTGAGTAATGGAACGGGGAGAGCTGTGGGAACATCGTGCCGAAGCACATCGGGGTGGTGGGCGGGGGACCGTCGACACTGCCAGCTGCGCACGACGCTGAACCGCCTCCGCCGAACGCTTGCGCCGAACTGGCGCCGAACATGAGTGCAGCGATCGGAATCGCGGCAGCCAAGAGCCTTTTCATGGAATCCGCCTTCTTTCTTTTGCGCCTACGGGGTTAGCTGTCGGGCTCGCGCCGAAAGAAAAGCGCTACGCCAGCAGTAGCTGGCGATTCGCCCCGTGGAGCCTGATGGCCCCTCGTGGGTCCCCCGTTCCCCGGGCGCTGGACGCCTCGGGAATTCGGCCGGTCAATATGCCAGGCCGGAAGGGTACAGCGCGGGGCATGGTTGTGCAGCCCGCATTCACGCCAGAACAACTGACGTCGCGCGGCATGCGGGAGGCAGAGCGCGCTATTGAGCGTTCAGAGGCCGACGCCGGCCGTCGCCTACACGGTCAGCAGTATCGGTGTAGTCGACTCGGCGTCAGATGTGGTACATCGGCGCGCTGGCCGCGCGCGACTCAGCCTCGGCCACGGCCGCGACCGTGGACTGCGCCAGCACGCCTCGCGCCGCCGCCGCGGCATCGGCGAACACTCCGGCAGCGTCCGACCCCACCGGTCCGTCCAACAGTTCGACCAGCTCGAGCACGGTGATCTCGCCCGGCGAGCGCGCGAACGAGTAACCGCCCTTGACCCCGCGCTGCGAGCGCAGCACGCCGGCGCGTCGCAGGGTGGCGAACAGCTGCTCGAGGAACTGCACCGGGATGCCGCGCCGGCGGGCCAGCTCGGCGATCGGCACCGGCCCCCGATCGCCCTGGTGGTGCAGCTCGACCAGCGCGCTGAGCGCATACGGCGACTTCGTGGTGATCGAGATCATGGGCGAGCCCGATCATCGCAGGAATGGTCAGGTCTAAATGCGCAATCAGGCTGACCATGCCAGACGCCCCCGGCGACACTCGACCAGCTCCGGGAGCGAGCCTGGAACCCCCTTCGGGCCGCCTCGCGTGGACTGCGACCACCTCCCGAGCCTCGGCCCCGGAGCACGGCGGCGCCGGAGGGGGTTCAGGCGAAGCTTGCGACCTAAGGACCTTAAATCCAACCGCGCTCGGTGGCGATCAGCACAGCCTGGGCGCGGTCCATCGCGCCCAATTTCCCGTACACGTTGTGCAGGTGCGTACGGACGGTGCTGGTCGATAGGCCGAGCTCGGAGGCGATCTGCTTGTAGACCATCCCGCGCGCGAGCCGGCGCAAGACCTCTACCTCGCGCGTGGACATCGGGCAGGGATCGATCTGGCGCCGGCGTCCGCCGGAGCTGGGCAGAGGCAGGTCGTACATGACCGTGCGCAGCTCGGCGGGAGCGATCCCGACCTGGCGCGCGACGGCCAGCAGCTCGGACGGCGACACCGACCCGCCCAGGGTGTAGTGGGCGAGCATATCGGCCAGGCGCACGAGGGCGGTCTCCCCGTCGACGTCCTCGGCATGATGTCGCTCGATCACGCTGGCGACCGACTTGGGAAGGCCCCAGCGGCGGGCGAGCACGCCGCCGACCAGCGCGTGGTCGACGCCCAGTTCGCGGCGCTCGGACTGGATGCGCTCCTCGGGCGTGCGCGCCTCGGCATGGATCTGACGGGGATAGCCGGGATACGCGTGGACGAGGACCAGCTTGCCGATGTCGTGCAGCAGCGAGGTGACCATCAAGCGATCGCGCGCCTCGTAGCCGAGCTCGCGGGCGAGCCGGTCGGCGGCCCGCTGGGTGGCCACGGCATGCAGCCGGAAGCGCTCGGGCACGCCCTGCCACACCGCGGTGCGCTCGAAGAAGTCGAAGGTACGTGCCTTCGAGGCGATCGAGTGCACGGTGCGCGGCGAGAGGACCTCGACGCCCTTGACCGCGCTCTCGACGCGACCGCGCATACGGCCGTCGAGGCGATTGGCGAGGCGCAGCACGGTGACGGCCAGCGCCACGTCGGCCTCGACGGCGGCCACGACGTCCGCCGTCGAGGGCTCACCGCTCTCGAACAGGCGCAATACGCGGTTGCGCGACTCGGCCAGCATCGGGAAGGCTTCCAGCGCCTCGAAGGCGGCAGTCAGCCTACGTCCGTGGCCTTCATTGTGATGGCGCTCGCGCGAGGCGTAGGGATCGGTGGGGGTCTTGACTGCGGCTAGCGTGGCCACGGAAGTCGTGCTCGTCTTTCTCGGCATGTCAGAGGAGGGTGGCGGTTCCACAGAGCTCATGGCCGCCTCAGCCTGGTTTATCGGCAGGCATACGATGTTCGTTTAGTCGGACGTCTAGGTCGCACGTCCCAGGGCCCGGTCGATGCGGGCAAGTGTCTCGTCTCGGCCCAGCAAGGCGACGCTCTCGAAGATCCCGGGCGAGATCGTGGTGCCGGCGATCGCCACCCGCACCGGCTGGAACACCTTGGCCGGCTTGGCCCCTCGGCTCTCGACGACCTGGCGCAGGGCAGCCTCAACCGTGTCGACCGTGAACGGCTCGGTATCGGCCAGTGCCTCGCGCGCCGCCTTCAGGCAGTCCACCCCGCTGTTGGAGTGAATCACCTTCTGGAATGCCTTCGGGTCGTCGGCCGGCCCATCGAACAGGAACCCGACCAGCGGCCAGAACTCGGCGAGCGTCTGGATCTTCTCCTCGGAGATGGCCACCGCGTCGTGCACGCCGGTTCGGCCCGTGAACTCTTCGAGCCGCCGAGTCAGCTCGTCGGTGCCAAGCTCGCGGATCCAGCGGCCGTTCAGGTGGCGGAGCTTGCGCTCGTCGAACACCGCGGGGTTCTTCGACACCCGCTCGAGCCGGAAGCGCCGCGCCAGCTCGTCCAGCGGGAAGAACTCCTCGTCGGCGGCGAACCCGGCGCCGAGCAGCGCGATGTAGTTGTCGACCGCCTCCGGCAGGTAGCCGGCGGCGCGCAGCTCCTGCACCGAGGCGGCACCGTGGCGCTTGGAGAGCTTGCGCCCGTCGGGGCCGTGCAGCAGCGGCAGGTGCGCGTAGCGCGGGGCCGGGATCCCCAACGCGTCGAGCACCAGGAGTTGCTTCGGGGTGTTCGAGATGTGGTCCTCGCCCCTGACCACGTCGGTGATCGCGGCGTCGAGATCGTCGACCAGGTTCGCGAACACATACAGCACCGAGCCGTCCGCGCGGGCGATCACGAAATCGTCGATGGTCGAGTTGGCGAACCGGATCTGCCCGCGGATGATGTCGTCGAAGATCGTCTCGCCCTCGTCGGGTACGCGCAGCCGGACCGCGCCGGCCGGCTCCTCCTGGCCACGGTATCCCCGCTCGAAGCCGTGGCGCTGCTTGTAGGCGTGCACGTCGTCGGCGGTGGCCGTGGAGTGGTAGGCGTGCCCGGATTCGATCAGCCGCGCGAGCACCTCACGATGGCGCTCCGCCTGCTCGGACTGGAACACGGGGCCCTCGTCCCAGTCGAGCTTCAACCAGCGCAGCGCGTCGAGGATCTGCTCGACGTTCTCCGGAGTCGAGCGCTCGCGGTCGGTATCTTCGATCCGCAGCACCAGCGTCCCGGGCTCGCCGTCGGGGCCGTACGCTTGACCATGGGCCAGTAGCCAGTTGTACAGGGCCGTCCGGGCGCCACCGATGTGCAGCGCCCCGGTCGGGGACGGAGCGAAGCGAACGCGCATGACCTAGAGCGATCCAGTCGACGAGGGAGCGAAGCGAACGCGCATGACTTACAGAATCGCATGCTAATCGGCGCGCACGTGTCCAACGCCGGCGGGCTGCCCCGGGCGGTCGAGCGCGGGATCGAGCGTGGCTGCGAGGCGATCCAGATCTTCAACCAGTCTCCGCGCATGTGGCGGCCGACCGCCTACGACGAAGATGACTTCGCGGCGTTTCGCGAGGCGATGGCGGCCAGTCCGATCGAGTCGGTCCTGATCCACGCCGTCTACCTCCTCAACTGCGCCACCGAGGACCGCGAGATGCGTGCCAAGACACGTGCGTCGCTGATCCAGTCGCTGCGCGTGGGGGGCGGGATCGGTGCCGTCGGCGTGGTGCTGCACGCGGGATCGGCCAAGCAGGGAGACGTGAAACAGGCGATCAAGCGCGCCGGCAAGGTGATCAAGGAGGCGCTCGCCGAGACCGACAAATGCCCTTTGCATCTGGAGAACACGGCGGGCGCCGGCGGGACGCTCGGGCGCTCGTTCGAGGAGCTCGCCGCGCTACTGGACGCATCCGGCGGCGGGAAGCGGCTGGGCGTGTGCCTGGACTCCTGTCACCTGCTCGCCTCGGGTTACGAGGTCCGCACGCGCGAGGCGCTCTCCGACATGAGAGACGAGTTCGATCGCACGGTGGGAGGCGAGCGCCTCGGCTCGCTGCACGTCAACGACTCGGCTGTGCCGCTCGGCTCCAACCGCGACCGGCACGCGATCATGGGCCAGGGAGAGCTGGGCGAGAAGGGCTGCGCGGTGTTCCTGTCCGAGCCGCGCTTCGAGACGCTGCCCTGCGTGCTCGAGACGGGACGCGACGGCGGCGCGCCGGCCGCGGAGGACGTGGCGCTGGCCAAGAAGCTGCGGACGCGCGGCAAGTCCGTCCGCTCGCGGGCCAAGAGGTCGCGGGGTTAGTCCCTATGTTGCACGTCTGCCCCGCCCCCATCTTGAGCCGCCCGATAAGCGATAGCTTGCACGCGTGACCGAGCGTGAGGCAGACGCGCTGGTCGTCTTTGGCATAACCGGCGACCTGGCCCGCAAGATGACCTTCCGTTCCCTGTACCGACTCGAGCAGCGGGGGCTGCTGGGCGTCCGAGTGATCGGCGTGGCGGTCGACGACATGACCGACGAGCAGCTGCGCGACCGCGCGCGCCAATCGATCGAACAGGCCGGCGAGCAGATCGACGACGAGGTGTTCGGGCGCTTCGCCGGTCGTCTCGGCTACGTCAGAGGCGACTTCGGCGACGAGCATACCTACGCACGCTTGGGCGGCGCGCTCGGCGACCACCGGCACCCGACGTTCTACCTGGAGATCCCGCCGTCGCTGTTCGCCACCGTGGTGGCGGGGCTGGACGCGGCGGGGCTGCTGTCCGACGGGCAGCGCGTCGTGGTCGAGAAACCGTTCGGACACGATCTGGAGTCCGCCGGGAAGCTCGCGGCCGACCTGCACCACCACCTCGACGAGTCACAGCTCTACCGGATCGATCACTTCCTGGGGAAGATGGGGCTCCAGGAAATCCTCTACCTGCGATTCGCCAACACCGTGCTCGAGCCGGTGTGGAACCGCCACCATCTGGCCTGCGTGCAGATCACGATGGCCGAGAACTTCGGCGTCGAGGATCGCGGCCACTTCTACGATCCGGTCGGGGCGCTGCGCGACGTGGTCGTCAACCACCTGCTGCAGCTGCTCGCCACGGCGGCCATGGAGGCGCCCGCCGGCGGCGATCCCGCCACGCTCAAGGACGCCAAGCTCGCCGTGTTCCGGGCCATATCCGACGCCGACCCGTCGCACTACGTCCGCGGCCAGTACGAGGGATACCGCGGGATAGAAGGAGTGGCGCCGGAGTCGGACACCGAGACCTACGCCGCGCTGCGCCTCGAGATCGACAACTGGCGCTGGGCCGGCGTGCCGTTCTTCCTGCGTACAGGCAAATGCCTGCCGGTGCGCCAGACCGAAGTGCGGCTGCTGTTCAGCCACCCACCCCGCCTGCATTTCCTGCCCGAGGGCCACCGTCGGCCGGTGCCCAACCAGATCGTGTTCAAGATCGACCCCTCGACCGGGATCCGGATGATCCTCGACGCCCAGCGCGCCGACCAGCCTGGCCCGGCCGAAATCGACCTCGACATGGAGTTCGCCCAGGAGGGCGGCGAGGGCGCCACGCCCTACGAGGTGCTGCTGCACGCGGCGCTCCTGGGCGACAGCACCTACTTCACGCGCCAGGACAACGTCGAACAGAGCTGGCGAATCGTGCAGCCGCTGCTCGACTCGCCGCCGCGGGTGCAGCCGTACGCAAAGAGCTCCTGGGGGCCGGAGCAAGCGGAGAAGCTGGTGGCCGGGTACGGCGGCTGGCACCGGCCGTGGGTGCCGGCCGGGGCTGACGGCCCGCGCCAGAATTATTGACGGTCTTGACGGAGTCTGGACGTGTCTGGCGCGGGCCCTAAAGGAGCAGGTTGACCGGCTGCTCGAGCAGCTGACGCACGCGGGCCAGGAACTCCGCCGCCGGCGCGCCATAGAGGATGCGGTGATCGCAGGTCAGGACCAGGCTCATGCGCAAGCCGGGCACGATCTGGCCGTGGCGCACGACGGGCTGCTCCCGTAGCTCGCCGACGGCGAGGATCGCCGCCTGGAGCGGGCTGATGATCGCCGCGAAGCTCGCCACGCCGTGCATCCCGAGGTTCGACACCGTGAACGTCGCGCCGGACAGCTCGGCCGGGGTGATCACCCGCTGGCGCGCGCGGTCGGCCAGCGTGCGCGCCTCGCGCGCGATCTCGATCAGCGACTTGCGGTCGGCGTCGAACACGGTGGGGACGATCAGGATGTCCTCGGCGGCCACGGCGATCCCCACGTTGACGCGCTCGTAGAGCTCGAACGCGCCGTCCCGGTAGGCGGCGTTGGCGCGCGGATGCTCGTGCAGCGCCAGGCCGCAGGCCTTGACCACGAGGTCGTTATAGGAGGGCACGACGTCACCGGCACGGGCGACCTTGCGCAGCTGGTCACGCAACGCCACCGCCTGCTCCATGTCGGCCTCGGCGTGCAGGGTGAAATCTGGGATCGTCGCCTTGGACTCCGCCATTCGCTGAGCGATCTGGACCTGCGTGCGGCTGAGCTGCTGGATCGTGACCGCTCCCTTGTTGCCGCGGGCGGGCTGGGCCGCGGGGCCCGATGGTCCCGGGGCTGATGGTCCCGGGGCTGATGGCCCCGGGGCTGATGGCCCGGGGCTGATGGCCCGGGCTGATGGCCCGGGGCTGGTGGCACCGGGCTGATGGCACCGGCTCCGGGGCGGCGGCGCTCACGTCCGCCTTGACGATTCGCCCGCCCGGTCCGGTGCCGGCCAGCGGCGAGAGATCAACGCCTGTCTCGCGCGCGATGCGCCGCGCCAACGGCGAGGCCTTGACGCGGCCGTTCTCCTCGCGGGCCGGTCGTGGCGGCGACTCCGCGGCCTCGCCGATACGCGCGATCAGGCCCCCGATCGGCACGGTCTGCCCCTCTCCGACCAGGATCCGCAGGATGCCGTCAGCATCCGCCTCGAACGTCACGGTGGCCTTGTCGGTCTCGACCTCGGCCAGCGGCTCGCCCTGCGCCACCTGCTCGCCGTCCTGCTTGAGCCAGCGGACGATCGTCCCCTCCTCCATCGAGTCCGACAGGCGGGGCATCACGACCTCGGGCATGGCGGGCCTCAGCGGACCGGGGCGATGCCGGCGCGTTCGCGCACGGCCGAGGTGATCGCCTCGGGGCCCGGGATGAACGCGTCCTCGAGCGTCGGGCTGTAGGGAATCGGCAACTCGCCGGTGGTCAGCAGCCACGCGTCGTCGAGGTCGTGCAGGCCGTGCTCGGCGACCTGTCCGAGCAGCCCCGAGGCCCAGCCGCCGGTCGCGGGACCCTCCTCGACGACCAGCAGGCGGTTGGTGCGGGCCACCGACTCGAGGACGGCTTAGAGGTCGAGTGGCCGCAGGGTGCGGAGGTCGAGCACCTCGGCCTGGACGCCGCTCTGCTGCGCCAGCTGCTCGGCGGCGCTGAGCGTATCGGGTACGCCCTTGCCGGCTGAGGCGATCGTGATATCGGTGCCGGCGCGCGCGATGTGCGCCCGGCCGAGCGGAATGACAGCGTCCTCGTGCTCGGGTCCTGGGTGGGTGGGGTGGGTGGGGGCCTTGACCGAGTAGAGCCGCTTGTGCTCGAGGAAGATCACCGGATTGTCGTCGCGGATCGCCGCCTTGAGCAGCCCCTTCGCCTCGGCGGGGGAAGACGGGAAGGCGATCTTGAGCCCGGGGACGCCCTGGAACCAGGTGGCGTGGGTCTGCGAGTGAATCGCCCCGAAACGCCCGCCGCCCCCGACCGCCGAGCGCACCACGAGCGGCACGCTGCGCCGTTCGTTCGAGAGATACCAGTACTTGGCGGACTGGTTGACCAGCGAGTCCATGGCCAGGCCCATGAAGTCGCCGAACATGATCTCGATGATCGGGCGAAGGCCGGTTACGGCGGCTCCGAAGGCTGCGCCGGTGATGGCGAGCTCGGAGATCGGGGTATCGAACACCCGCTCGGCGCCGAAGCGCTCCTGGATGCCCGGCGTGACCGCGAACACGCCGCCCTGCTCGGCTGCGATGTCCTCGCCGAAGAACACCACGGCCTCGTCGCGCTCCATCTCCTCGATGATCGCCTCCCGGATGGCGACCCGGAACTCGAGCTGCGTCGCTCATGACGCGAACTCGGTCGCGCTTCTCGACCGCCGGGATCGGGATAAGGGGCGCCTAGCGCGGACCCGACCGCCTGCTCGATGCGCGCCCTCGTCGCCTCCTCGACGTCCACGATCGTCGTCGCTCGGCGACGCCCAGCGCCGGCCAGTCGCGCCTTGGCCACGTTCAGCGGGTCGCGAGCCAGCCAGCGCTCGACCTCCTCGGGCGGGCGGTACTTGGCCGGGTCGGCCTTGGAGTGACCGTGGTGGCGGTAGGTCTGGCATTCGAGCAGGGTCGGCCCGCCGCCTTCTCGCGCGCGGTGAACCGCCTCGAGCGCGGCTTCGCGCACCGCCCACAGAGTCGTTGCCGTCGACGGTGCTACGCCGGGATGCCGTAAGCGGCGGCCGCGCGCGGCGATGTCGCCGCCCGCGGTCACCTTGAGCATCGGGGTGAACTCGCCGTAGAAGTTGTTCTCGCACACGAAGACGACCGGCAGCGCGAGGACCTTGGCGAAGTTCAGACACTCATGGAAGTAGCCCTGATTGGTCGCCCCGTCCCCGAACATGGCCGCCGCCACGCCGGCCCTGGCGCTTGGCCGATAGGCCGGCGCCGGTGGCCGCCGCGATGCTGCCGCCGACGATGCCGAAGCAGCCGACCAGGCCATGTTCGACGTCGATCACGTTCATCGAGCCGGCGCGACCGCCACAGACCCCGGTGGCGCGGCCGAGCATCTCGGCCAGCAGCGCGGCGGGATCGGTGCCCTTGGCCAGGGCATGGCCGTGGCCGCGGTAGGTGCCGGCCAGGTAGTCATCCGCCTCGAGCGCGGAGCACACGCCCACCGGCACTGCCTCCTGGCCGGCGCACAGATGGGTGGTGCCGTGGACCTCGCCCTTGAGGAAGAGGCGCTGCATCTCGGTCTCGAACAGGCGGATGAGCAGCATCAGCTCCGTACTCGCTCCGAGGTAGGCGGCCGGCGCCTCGATGCGCCGGATCTGCTTGGTCGACCGTCACTACGCCCCGCGCTCCAGGTAGACGGCCGGCGCCTCGATGGGGATCTGCTGGTCGACCGTCACTAGCCGCGCGCTCCAGGCCGTCCGAGACCGGTGCGGATTCGGATTCGAGCTCGAGTCCCGATGCATTGGCCTGGAGCTCGATCAGCGCGGCGAAGTCGACGTCGGTGTAGCCGTGGCCGATCAAGGCCTGCACGACCTGCTGGGCGGCCGTCGCCACCGGCATCGGCACCCCGAGCTCTCGCGCCGCCTCGTAGCCGAGGTCGAAGTCCTTGAGCAGGAGCGGCGGGGTGAATGTGGGCGAGAAATCGAGGTTCACGTAGGCCGGTGTCTTGTAGCGGGTGAAGGTGGAACCGAGCACGCTGTTGTTGAGGAACTCCATCATGGCGGCGCGAGAGATGCCTCCCTTTTCGCCCAGCACGAGGATCTCGGCCAGCGACTGGGAGACGATCCCGAGCATCAGGTTGTGGCACACCTTTACCAGGCGCGCGCGCTCGCCGTCGCCGACATAGGTCACCCCGCCGCCCGCCATGATGTTGAGGTACGGAAGGGCGGCTTCGTGAGCCGACTCGGGCCCGGAGGTGACCATGGTCAGCCGGCCCGCCTTGACCACCTTGGGGTTTCCGCTCACCGGGGCGGCGAGGAGCGCCGTACCGCGCTTCTCCGCCTCGGCGCGGACGATGGCCGAGGCCTCGGCCGAGATCGTGGTCGAGTCGACCACGACCGCGGGGTGTCGCCCGACCCCGGATAGCAGCCCCTCGGGCCCGATCAGCACCTGCTGGAAGTCGTTCGGCCCCGCCAGCGGTGGTGAACACGATGTAACGGTCGGCGAGCTCGGCCGGCGCGTCGACGATCGTCGCGCCCAGGTCGGCCAGCGGCTCGGCCTTGGCTCGGGTCCGGTTGTACACCGCGACATCACATCCGGCTTCGAGCAGACGCGTGGCAAGGGCCAGGCCCATGCGGCCCGCGCCCACCCATCCCAGCCTCTTCTCGATTCAGCTTTTCATCCTGCATGGAGTCAGCTCCTAGCCTGCTCTCGGGTGACGCGCTCCGCGATGGGCGGGCGATGCTCCGCGATGGCAGGCGATGCGCCCCGACGGCGCGGTCGAGTTAGTGCAATCGTTTGCACAGTAGCGAATCTCTCGCTTGCGGCGTCAAGCAGCGTCGAGCGGGGCAGGATGATCCTGCAAACGATTGTAAGATCCACAGGGCGCCCGATCCGCGCGAGGCACCGAGAGGAGTTCTGATGGGACTGCACACCTACGGGACGATGGCCGTCGACTGGGAAGAGCGGGTCCGGTTCGACCGGCTGCGGGAAGAGCGGCTGGCGCGGATCAAGGGATTGCTGGCGAAGTCGTCGATGGGCGCGCTGCTGTGCTTCGACATGACGAACATCCGCTACGTCACCGCCACCCACATCGGCACGTGGGCGCAGGACAAGCTGAATCGTTTCTGCCTGCTACCCCAGGGCGACGAGCCGATCATGTGGGACTTCGGCTCGGCGGCGCGCCACCATCAGCTGTACAACCCGTGGCTGAGCGACGGCCGCTCGCGCGCCGGGATCTCCACGCTCAGAGGCGCCATGTCGCCGGCGTCCGGGCGGGCCGAGAACGTGGCCGAAAAGATCCGGATCGAGCTCGAGCAGCGCGGACTCCTGAGCGAGCCGGTTGGCGTGGACGCGGTCGAGCCCGCGACGCTGATCAGGGCGAGCGCTGCAGCGCTCGCCACAGCTTCTCGGCCGTGAACGGCGGGTCCGGCGCCGCGCCACCGAGGGCAGCCGAGGAGCCCGGCGGCTCTGCTGCCAGGACACGATCCGATCCAGGCCGCCGGTGACATACAGGACGGGCTGTGTCACGCACGACGCCACGCCTCGCAGCGTCAGGGGGAAGGCGTTCGCGTGATGGAAGAACTCCTCCTTGTGGTCGATGGCGGCCTGCACCCGCCGGTCGCGCATCAGCCGGCCGGGGGGTGGGTGGGGACCTGATATCCGCCGCCCAAGTAGAGCGAGCCGATCTCCGGGTGCTCGAGGATCTCGCGCCCGGTGCCGGTCAGACGGACCCTCCCGTTCTCGAGCACGAGCCCGCGGGTGCTCAGCTTCAGCCCGGCGCGGGCGTTCTGCTCGACGAGCAGGATCGTGCGGCCCTGTTGGTGCATCAGCCGGATCATGCGGAAGACGGTGCGCCGGGTGGGCGGATCGAGACCGATCGACGGCTCGTCGAGCACGATCAGCGAGGGATCCAGCATGAGGCTGCGGGCCAGCTCGACCAGGCGTTGCTGGCCACCCGACAGGCTCCCCGCCTTGTCGCGGGCGCGCTCGCGCACGAGCGGGAACATCTCCTCGATCTCCGCGCGCCGGCGACGCACGAGCGCCGCGTCCCTCACCGTATAGGCCCCCATCTCGACGTTCTCGAGCACGGTCATCTCTCCGAACAGGCTGTGGGCCTGGGGCACCAGCACCACGCCCTTGGCCAGGATCTGGCGCGGGGCCAGGCCGACCAGCGAGTCGCCCTGGAAGTCGATCTGACCCCGGCGCGGGCGCAGGATGCCGCTGATCGTGGCCAGCAGCGTCGACTTGCCCGAGCCGTTGGGGCCGACGATGCACATGATCTCGTTGCGCGCGACCGTGAACGAGACGCCCTTGAGGATGTCGCCACCGCCGTAGCCGGCGGTGACCCCCTTCACGGTGAGAAGCACCTCGTCGCTGCGCCCGCTCCCGTTTCCGACGGCCGGGCTAGAGGTCGTCATCGTCGTCCGCTCCTCCCAGGTAGGCGTCGAGCACGGCCGGGTCGGCCCGCACCTGCTCGGGCGTGCCGGTCTTGAGCGTGCGCCCCTGGTGCAGCACGGTCACCTCGTGACAGAGGCCCATCACGAACTCCATGTTGTGCTCGACGACCAGGAACGTCTTGCCGGTCCGGTTGAGCTCCCGTATGCGCTCGGTCAGCTGTTTGATCAGCGTCGGGTTCACGCCCGCCGTCGGCTCGTCGAGCAGGAGCACCGCCGGATCGGCCACCAGCAGCGAGGCCAGCTCCAGCAACTTGCGCTGCCCGTAGGACAGGTTGCCGGCGGGGCTGGCGGCCAGCTGGGCCAGCCCGACGAACTCGAGCAGCTCGAGCGCCCGGGCGCGTTCGGCCGCCGAACCGGCCCGCCGGGCCACGCTGCGCGTCCAGCCTTCGTGGCGCTGGGTAGCCACCAGCATGTTCTCGAGCACGCTGAGGCGGAAGAACAGCCGAGTGATCTGGAACGTGCGACCCACCCCCAGGGAGAACACCCGCTCGGGGGTGGCATCGAACAGCGGGTCGAAGGCGAACTGGGGGAAGATCTGCCCTAGGAAGTAGGCGTAGATGCCGCCGACCATCCCCACTGGGATGGCCGACAGGACGAACGCGATCAGCTTGACCCGACCGACCCGGACGCCCAGGCCGCGGGCGCGCTCCTCGTCGTCGCGGATGGCCAGGAGTTGGAGCCCGAAGCGCGAGCGCCGGACCAGCCAGGTCAGTGTCACCGTGGCGAGCAGGACCACGGCGGTCACGTAGTAGAAGTTGGCGTTGTAGGTCTTCACCGACCACAGCGGCGTGGGCGGCTGCAGTCCGGAGGAGCCCCCGGTGAAGGAGAAGTTGAACGCCGCCAGCTGGAAGATGAACATGAACGCGATCGTGATCACCACGAACGTGTGACGCCGAGCTCGGAGCGCGATCAGCCCGGTGGGAACCGCGACCAGCCCAGCCACGATCCCCGCGACCGGGACCAGCGCGAACACCCCCACCCCGCGGCGAACCCGAGATGGTTGGCCAGGAGCGTCAGCGTGTACGCGCCGCAGCCGAAATACACCGCGTGACCGAGCGCGATGTAACCCGAGGAGCCGGAGAACAGGTTCCAGGCGGAAGCGGCCACCATTGAAGACCAGCGTGAAGAACGCGATCGAGGTGGTGGTCGGGTTCGAGAAGACGAGCGGAAAGACACCCAGGATCGCTACACCGATCGCGATGCGAAGGCCGTTCGCGGCTCGAAGGCTGCGCCGTGATGGCGAGCTCAGAGATCATCGAACCCGCTCGGCGCCGAAGCGCTCCTGGATCCCGGCGTGACCGCGAACACGCCGCCCTGCTCGGCTGCGATGTCTCGCCGAGAACACCACGGCCTCGTCGCGCTCCATCTCCTCGATGATCGCCTCCCGGATCGCGACCCGGAACTCGAGCGCCGGCGCGTTCAGCCGCCGAACCGCCCGCCGGCCACGCTGCGCGTCCAGCTTCGTGGCGCTGGGTAGCCACCAGCATGTTCTCGAGACGCTGAGGCGGAAGAACAGCCGAGTGATCTGGAACGTGCGACCCACCCCCAGGGAGAACACCCGCTCGGGGGTGGCACGCGTGATCGACTCGCCGTCGAACCGGATCTCGCCGTCGCTGCAGCGCTCATAACCGGTCATCACGTTGAACAGCGTGGTCTTGCCCGAGCCATTAGGCCCGATCAGGCCGGCGATCTTGCCCTTGGCCACCGACAGTGAGCACTCCGACAGGGCCTGGAGGCCGCCGAACGACTTGCACACGCCCTCGGCCTCGATCAGCGCGCTCACCGCACGCCCGCCTGGATCACGTCGCCGGTCCGGCCGGGCTCCTCGGGCCCCTCATCAGGAGCCGAGGCGCGGGCGCGCCGGCGCCCGATGAGATCCTCGATGCTGGGGATCACGCCCCGGGGCAGCAGCAGCACCACGATGAGGAACAACGCCCCGTAGATGATCAGGTAGGCCTGGCTGGCGCCGTACTGCACGGTGAAGTACTGCTGGAGCGACTCGAGCACCAGCGCGCCGAGCAGCGGCCCGAACACCGTCCCGAGCCCACCGATGAACGCCATCAGCGCGATCGACAGGTCGAACAGCGGGTCGAAGGCGAACTGGGGGAAGATCTGCCCCAGGAAGTAGGCGTAGATGCCGCCGACCATCCCCACCGGGATGGCCAGTGAGTTGAATTTCACCGAACCCTGAACGCTGTGCAAGGTCACTCCGCTGTGCAGATAGGAGATGATCTTCGAGTTGTCCAGGCTATGCGTCGCGGCGACTGCCTGGGCGACCACCTGGCCGACCGAGTACCCCTCGGCCACGTCGGCGTTGACGTCGGGTGGACTGCCGCCGTACTTGGCGACGTATTCGCTCACCAGCTTCTGGCTGTCCGCGTTCGCGTAGCCGGGATACCAGCCGTTTGGGTACATGATGCCCTGGGCGTTCGAAGGGCCGCCGACTGCCTTGAGGAAGTCGGCTCCCTGATCCGGACCCGCGGTGGCGACGAACACCTTCGGGTTGTAGTGCTGCTGGATGAACGCATGGACGAAGGCTGACACGGTCGGCACGTCGACCGAGCCCAGCACGACTGCCTCGGCCTTGCTGCTCGCCACCGCGCCCGCGATCGGCGCGTAGTCGGTGACCTCGGCCGGGAACACCTTGTTGTAGACGGTCTTGATGCCTGCCGCGCTCATGATCTTCTGGGCCTGCGGGATCTGGGGCTGGGTGAACGGATCTTCGCTCGTGGCGTACGCGGCCGTCGTCGGCCGCTGCGAGGCGGGAAGCGAGGCCACCCATTTGGCGAACGGCACCAGGTTGTCGACCACGGGCAGGCTTGCGTCGAAGATGTTGTGCAGTCCGTTGCCGAACGCCGCCGGCGCGCCGCCGGCGCCCTCCACGAATGCGTAGCCGTATCGGTTGACGACCTTGGAGGAGGGAACGGTCAGGAGCGTCGAGAAGGGCCCGAACACCAGGTCCGCCTTGTCTGAGGAGATCAGCTTCTGGTAGTTGGTCACGACCTGAGCCGGACTGCTCGCATCGGAAACGATGTCGAGCTTGACGGGGCGGCCGAGTAGCCCCCCCGCCTTGTTGACGTCGCTCGCCCACAACTGGTAGCCCCGCTGGAACGCCTGGCCGTCGGCCGAGAAGTCCCCCGACAGCGAAAGCGACGCGCCGATCACGACCGGCTTCTTGCTCTGAGCGCTCGAGCCGGAGCTCCGCCGCTGCTCGATGAGCCGCTGCTCGAGCCGCCACATCCCGCGAGCAGGGCGACGATCGCGCCCCCGACCGCCACCATCCAAGCTCTCGACCTTGTCATCTGGAACCTTCTCCTCCCAGCGCGGGTTGCGCCGACGTGCCGACAGTGAACGCGTGCGCAGGCCGGCTTCTCAGAGGTTACGCGGCCGGACTGCAAACGTTTGCTGCAATCGTGTGCGACCCTACCGGCGTCAATGTGAGGTGTCAAGGGAGGGTGTGTTGCGATCTGCTTGCGCCACCGCGGCGGCGGTCGAGCCACGGACCACCAGCTCCGGTGCGAGCAGGAGTTGGCGAGGCGGGACGTCGGTTCCGCGGAGCTGCTCCAGCATCAGCGCGGCGGCGGTGGCCCCCAGCTCGTAGTGCGGAACCCGCACGGTGGTGAGCGGGGGACGGAAGCGGTCCACGAACGGCATGTCGTTGTAGCCAACCACGGAGACGTCCTCCGGGCAGCACAGGCCGTGCTGCTCGAGCGCGTCGTAGCAGCCGAGCGCGAGCAGATCGTTGCCAGCCACGATCGCGGTGAAGTCACGCCGCCGGTCGAGCAGCTCGCAGCAGCACCGCCCGCCCTCGCGTTCGGTGAATGCCGCACTGAACACGATCAGGTCCGGGTCGAGCTCGAGGCCGCCGGCCCGCATCGCGTCGAGGAAGCCCTGGTGACGCGACCAGCCGGTGTACAGCGCCTGTGACCCGGCCAGGTGAGCGATCCGCTCGTGTCCGAGCGAGGTCAGATGCTCCACGGCCAGCCGGATGCCTTCGTGATCGTCGCCGGTGACGGCGGGAATCGCGTCGCTGTCCACCCGCCGGTTGACCAGCACCAGCTTCGCCCCCGACTGCACCTGATCGGCCAGCAGCCAGTGGTCCCGCCGCGCGGTGGCGGCGATGAACCCGTCGACCTGCCGGGCGCTCATCGCCTCGTAGGCCACCCGCTCGCGCTCAGAGTCGTTGTCGGTGTTGGCGATCAGTGGCGTGTAGCCGGCCTCGCGCAGCCCGTCCTCGATCCCGCGCACGACCGCAGCGAACAGCGGATTCATCAGGTCCGGAACGAGCACCCCGATCGTGTGCGAGCGATTGGTCCTCAGGCCCCGGGCGATTGGGTTCGGGCGGTAGCCGAGCTCCTGCGCGGCGTCCAGCACTCGCCGCGCCGTGCGCTCGTTGACCAGCCCGCGCGTCTGTGGGTTCAGCGCGCGCGAGACCGTCCCCGGATGAACCCCGGCCAACCTGGCCACATCGCGCAGCGTGGCCGGCCCGGCGAGGCTCAGCTTCCTCATCGCCACCCGCTGATTATGCACACGTTTGCAGTCAGCGCTCAAGCCACGCCGGAACGCGGGCATGTCGGGGCCCCGGCGTCGCGCCGGGCTAATCGACTCCGAGCGGCGCCCCGCGGTGGGCCGGCGAGTGTGGCAGGGGACGCTGGGGCGGCGGCGGGACCGGGCGGGTCACCGGGGCGTCCGAGCTCACGGTGATCGCCTCGCCGTGGTGGAGCAGCTCGATGGGCTGGCCGTCGAGCAATTCGTAGCTCGCCTCGTCGGGTTGCACCTCCACGCGCAGCCGGCGGCCCCGATAAATCACGCCGAACCGGAGCCGGCTCAGGCGAGACGGCAGCCGTGGCGCGAAGCTGAGCACCTCGCCGTAGTCGCGCATGCCGCCGAACCCGGCCACGATTGCGTGCCACACCCCTGACAGGGAGGCCATGTGCAGACCGTCGTGGGTGTTGAACGCGATGTCGCGCAGATCGATGAAGGCGCTCTCGGACAGGTACTCGTAGGCCAGCTCGAGATGCCCCACCTCGGCCGCCACGACCGCCTGGATGGAGGCCGACAGCGAGGAGTCGCGCACGGTGACCGTCTCGTAGTAGGCGAAGTCGCGGGCCTTCTGCTCCTCGTCCCAGCGGTCTCCACACAGGTAGATCGCGAACACCAGGTCGGCCTGTTTGACAATCTGGCTCGAGTAGAGCAGGTAGTTGTGGTAGTGGAGAAGCAGCGGGTAGTTCTCGGGCGGGGTGGCCTCGAAGTCCCACCTGCGCAGGCGGGTGAAGCCGTTGCACTGCTGAGTGATGCGGGCGTCCGAGTCGAACGGGACGACGATCGCCGCCGCGGCGTCGCGCCAGCTCGCGATCTCCTCGTCGTCCACGCCCAGCTCGTCGGCCCGGCTCGGATAGCGGACCGCCAGCTCGCCCGCCACCTCCATGTTGCGCGCCGCCATCACGTTCGTGTAGGTGTTGTTGTCGACCAGCGCGGTGTACTCGTCCGGCCCGGTAACCCGATCCAGGCGGAACTTGCCCTGCCCGTCGTGGTGGCCGAGCGAGCGCCACAGGCGGGCGGTGGACACAAGCAGATCGAGACCCGGCCCCTCGGCGAACTCCTCGTCGCCGGTGGCGAACAGGTAGCGCCGGACGGCGTCTGCCACGTCGGCGTTGATGTGGAAGGCCGCCGTGCTGGCCGGCCAGTAGCCCGAGCATTCCTGGCCGCGGATCGTCCGCCATGGGAAGGTCACGCCCTTCAGCCCCAGCTCCTGGGCGCGCGCCTCGGCCAGGTCCAGGGTGGCGTGGCGCCACGCCAGGGCGTCGCGCGCCGCGTCGGGCAAGACGTAGGTGAGGACGGGCAGCGTGTAGACGTCCATGTCCCAGAACGTGTGGCCGTCGTAGCCGCTCCCGGTCAGGCCCTTGGCCGGAATCGCTCGCTCCTCGGCGCGGGCGGCGCACTGGACGACGTGGAACAGTGCGAAGCGCACCGCCTGCTGCAGCGCGGCGTCGCCGTCGAGCTGGATGTCGGCCCGCTCCCACACGTCGGCGAGGTACTCGCGCTGGCCCTCGAGCAGCCCGTCCCAGCCCGCGCGCCGGGCGGCGGCAAGCGCCAGGTGAGCATGGTCGCGCAGCGAGGGCAGCGAGCGCTGGCTCGACCAGGCGTAAGCGATGTACTTGACGATCCGGAGCTTCTCGCCGGGCCGCAGCTCCGTGCTGACGGTCAGCCGGCCCAGGTCGGGCTGGCTCTCGGCCGATGTCACGGTGCCCTCCGGGCCCTCGATCTCGTGGTCCATGGCGGCCGCTACGCGCAGGCCGCTCCGCCGCGTGCAATGAACGAGGGTGACCCGAAGCGCGGCGTGGTTGCTGTGTTCGGCGATCAGCGGCGCGACCGGCGCCGCCGCCGCCCGGGGATCGTTGGTGGCGCCCCCGTTGGACCAGGCTCCGACACCGTCGACCGGCTCGTTGGCCACCAGCTCGGACTGGACGCCGATCCGAACCGGCTCGCCGACCGCCTCCACCTCGTAGACGATCGCGGCGATCGTGCGCTGTACGAACGAGACCATCCGGGTGGAGCGCAGGCGGATGCCCTGCCCGGCCGGCGAGATCCACTCCGCCTCACGGCGGAGGACTCCCTCGCGCAAGTCGAGCATGCGCTCGTGGCGGAGCAGCTTGCCGTAGCGGACGTCGAACGGCTCGTCGTCGACCAGCAGGCGGAACACCTTCCCGTTGGTGACGTTGATCATCGTCTGCCCCGCCTCCGGATTGCCGTAGGCCGACTCGGCGTAAGGCAGCGGGCGCACCTCGTAGAAGCTGTTCAGGTAGGTGCCGGGCGAGCCGGACGGCTCCCCCTCGTCGAGGTTGGCCCGCAGGCCGATGTGCCCGTTGGAAAGCGCGAAGATCGACTCCGTCTGGGCCAGCAGGTCGAGGTGCAGCTCGCGCTCGGTGATTCTCCACGGCTCGACCGCAAACACGTTGGGGCCGATCACCTGCGTTCGCCTCCGTGGCTCCCGGCCACTAACGCTCCAGCAGCTCCGCGAGGTCCTGGACCACGACCGCCCGGGCGCCGGCCAGGAACGTGTCGGGCGCCGGCTTGCCGGCCAGGTGCTCGCGCTCGGCTAGCACGCCGCCGATGCGCACCTCGAACAGCCGCTCGGTCTGGGTGAGCACCCCGTCGAGGTCGAACAGACACGCGGTGATTCCCTCTGGTAGGTCGAGCACGACGGGAAGCTTGCCGCAAAATGCGTCGGACGAAAAGGCTGGGTGCAGTTTGGCATCGCTTTCTCAGGCGACGCTCGCCCGGTTGGCGACGCCAGATCCCGGTCAGGCGACGCTCGCCCGCGGGCGCTCGCTCTCCACGCTGACGTTGTGCGCCGCGCCGTCGCCCCCTGGGAGGATCGCGTCACCCAGCAGCGCGTCGAGCTCCGCGTGCAGTCCCGGGCTGTGGGCGACCCGGAAGTCCGGGCCGAGCTTGAGCCGCCGCTCGCCTACCGAGGTGCTCAGCTCGATCACCACCTCGGACTCGCCGGGGAAGCCGACCAGCAACTCCTTGAGCTCGGACAGCACGGAGGCGGCCAGCGCCGCGGCGTCCAGCCGGAGGCGCAGAGCGCTCGGCATCGTCGGCCGGCGGGAGGCCTGGTCACGAGCCTGGTGGACCTCCTCGGGCGTCGGCTCGAACGGGTCGACCTGCTGGACGATGATGCAGGTCGTCTCGCGGTCCTTGTGGTCGACCCGCCCGCGGACGAGCACGATCGAGTCAGCGGCCAGAGCGTCGCCGGCGGCGGCCAGGGCGTTGCCAAACACGAGCAGCTCCACCGCACCCTCCAGGTCGTCGAGCGTGGCGAACATCATCGGGTCGCCCTTCTTGGTGCGGATCCGTTTGGTCTCGGTGATCATCCCTCCGACCATGACCCAGTCGCCGTCGCGCCGCCCGGACAGCTCGGACAGCGGGCAGTCCACCCGCAGCTCGAGCGCGGCTCTGACTTCCTTGAGCGGGTGCGCGGAGATGAACAGCCCGATCGACTCCTTCTCGGCCGCCAGCAGCTCCGCCCGTTCGAACTCCACCGCCGGGATCGGAGCGTGGCTCGGGGTCACGAACCCGGCCGCGCCGTCGCCGCCCGGCTCTCCGTCGCCGGGCGGTGGAGATGGGTCGGCGGACATCAGGTCGAAGATCGAGCCCTGGCCGATCATCGCGTCCTGCTGGGCCTTCTGCCCCGCGCCCTGAGCCTGCTCGAGCATCATCAGCATGCCCTTGCGGGTGGCGCCGGTCGAGCCGAACGCGCCGCATTTGATCAGCGCCTCGATCGCCTTCTTGTTGACCGCTCGACTGTCGACCCGCGAACAGAAGTCGAACAGGTTCAGGAAGGGGCGGATGGGGGTTGGGCGGCTGGGATCCGCATCGCCCCTCGCCCGCTTGATCGCCTCCACCGCCTGATAGCCCACGCCCTTCACGGCGTCCAGCCCGAAGCGGATGTTGCCTTCGACCACCACGAACTCGTGGTCTGAGAGGTTCACGTCGGGCGGGAGGATCGAGATTCCCATCTGCTCGGCCTGGGCGACGAAGAACGGCACCTTGTCCTTGGTGTCCATGACCGAGGAGATCAGCGCCGCCATGTACTCGGCCGGGTAGTTGGCCTTCAGCCAGGCGGTCCGATAGGCGATCAGCGCGTAGCAGGCGGCGTGCGAGCGGTTGAAGCTGTAGTCGGCCGAGCGCTCGTTGGTCGTCCACAGCCACTCGATGACCTGCTCGCTGGTGCCCGAGGCGCGGCAGCCGGCCACGAACTCGGGCTTGAGCTTGGCCATCGCCTCGCGGTTCTTCTTGCCGATCGCCTTGCGCAGGTCGTCGGCCTTGGCCCCGCTGAAGCCCGCGATCTCCTTGGCGATCTGCATGGCCTGCTCCTGGTAGAGGATCACGCCCTTGGTGGCCTCGAGGATCGGACGCAACCGTTCGTCCGGGTAGGAGATCGAGTCGGGGTTGTGCTTGCCGCGCGCGTAGGTGGGGATCTGGTCCAGCGCCCCTGGCCGGTACAGCGCGTTGAGCGCGACCAGGTCATCGAACTCGTCCGGCCTGACCTTCTTCAGCGCCTCCCGCATGCCCTCGGACTCGAACTGGAACACGCCGACCGAGTCGCCGCGGGCCATCATCTCGTACGTAGGCCCGTGATCGAGCGGCAGGCTCGCCATGCCGGGCCGCTCGCCGCTGGAGCGCTCGATGATGTCCAGCGCGTCCTCGATTACGTCCAGGTTGCGCAGCCCCAGGAAGTCCATCTTGAGCAGCCCGAGCTGCTCGACCGGCTTCATCGAGAACTGGGTGACCGTGCGGAACACGCGCTCGCCGTTCTCATCGCTGCCGGCGTCGGCGATCTGGAGCGGCACGATATCGGTCAGCGGGCGGTCGGCGATGACCACCGCGGCGGCGTGGATCGAGGAGTTGCGCACGATCCCCTCGAGCCCCTGCGCCACCTCGACGATCTGCTTGGCGGTGGGGTCGCGGTCGACCTCCGCCCGCAGCGGCTGCCCGGGCTTCAGGCAGTCCTCGAAGCTCGGGGGCCGGCCCATGATCGGATCCGGGATCAGCTTGGCCAGTCGGTCGCCGGCGCCGTAGTCGTGGCCGAGCACGCGCGCGGCGTCCCGGGTGGCGGCCCGCGGGAACATCTTGCCGAAGGTCACGATCTGGGCCACCGACTCCTTGCCGTACTTCTCGATCACGTAGCGGATCACCCGCTCGCGGCCACGCACCGAGAAGTCGATGTCGATATCGGGCATCGACACCCGCTCGGGATTCAGGAACCGCTCGAACAGCAAGCCGTAGCGCAGAGGATCGACGTCAGTGATCTGCAGCGAGTAGGCCACGAGCGACCCCGCCGCAGACCCACGACCCGGACCCACGGCGATGCCGGAGTCCTTGGCGTACTTGACGAAGTCCCAGACGATCAGGAAGTAGCCGCTGAAGCCCATCCGCTCGATCACCTCGAGCTCGTAGTCGGCCCGCTCGAGCGCCTGGGCCGGCGGCGGATCGCCATAGCGCTCGCGCAGCCCGTCGAACACCAGCGAGCGCAGACACTCGCCCTCGCTCTCGCCGCCCGGCGTCGGATAGCGCGGGATCAGCTGGCGTCCGAGCTCGAGCTCGACGTCGCAGCGCTCGGCGATCTCCAGCGTCGAGACCAGCGCCTCGGGCCACTCGGCGAAGGCCCGGGCCATCTCCTCGCTGGAGCGCAGGTAGAACTCGTTGGCCTCGAAGCTGATCTTCGGCTGGCTGAGTGTGGACTTGGTCTGCACGCACAGCAAGGCGGCGTGGTGGCTGTAATCCTCACGGCGGAGATAGTGGACGTCGCCGGTGCCGACCAGCGGCCGCCCCACTTCGCGCGCGATCTTCACGATCCCCTCGTTGGCCTGATCCTGCGCCGCCACCCCGTTCTTCTGGACCTCGAAGTAGACGTTGTCGGCACCGAAGGTGTGAATCAGCTCGTCGGCGTGCGCCCTGGCCTGGGCCGTCCGCCCCTCGAGTAGGTGCTGGCAGAAGCGCGACTGAAGGCACCCGGTCAGCACGATGACGCCCTCGGCGCTAGCGGCCGTCTGGGCCATGTCGACCGACGGCTTGCCGCGTTGATAGCCCTCGAGGAAGCCGTCCGAGCAAAGCTTGACCAGGTTGCGGTAGCCCGTCGGGTTGGCCGCGAGCAGCGTCAGGTGAAACCGGTCGAGCCGGCCTGGAGCGCGGCGCTCGTGGTCGTCGACCACGTACACCTCGCAACCCAAGATCGGCTTGATGTTGTGCCGCCGGGCCGCCGTGAACAGTTCGACGGCCCCGTTCATCACGCCGTGGTCGGTGAGCGCGATGGCCGGCTGCCCGAACGCCGCCGCGCGCTCGACCAGAGCGTCGATATTGCAGGCGCCGTCGAGCAGCGAGTACTCGGAATGGACGTGCAGATGGGCGCAGGAAGGGGTCACGGGCGGGGGCTCACGGCAGCGGGACTGCTCTTCTCCGAGCATAGGCGTCGCCGCGGATGTAAGGAAACCCCGCGGTCCGCGTTCAGCCGCATTCTGCGCGCTCGAGCCACTGCGCCAGCAGAGACAGCGGGCGCCGATCGCCCTCGATCCCCTCGGCGCCGGCCGAGCCGGCGAGCGCCAGGATGAGCTCGTCGGCGGCGCAGATCACCACGGTCGACACGGGACCATGGGGCGGCTCGGCCGAGGCCAGCGACGGCCTGCCGTCGCGGACGTGCAGGTAGGCGCCGGGCGAGGGAGCGGCCGGCTCGCGGTGGGCGATCGTGAAGCGCTCCCCCGCCGTCCACTCGGGCTCCACCGTCAGCGCGGCGAGGGTCAGCGCCAGCAGAGGATCGAGCTTCACGCCGGCGCCGCGGAGCTCGCCGGCCGTGAGCCGGGCCTCGATCAGACGATCGAGGGCGGCCAGCCGGCGCCGGTCACCGCGAATGCGCGCCATGCGGCGCGGTGGCACCCGCAAGCGGCGGCGCACCCTTCCGGCCCGCAGCAGGCGCGCCACGCTCGCGAGATCTCCCACCAGCTGGAAGTCGATCTCGGCAGGCGGGCGCGCGGTTGCGCCGTGCTCGACGTGGACGGCCAGGCTGTCAACGGTGACGTGTGCGACGAGCACGTCGCTCAGGACCAGGTCGTAGGCGACCGGCTGTGGGTCCGCCGCGCGCTGAGCGGGAAGCAGAGCGAGCAGCAGCCGCCCGGCGGCTGAAGCGTCCTGAGCGGTGAGCGCGCGGAACGGCTTGGCCAGCCACGGCCTTACCGGCCGACCCGACGCGAGCGGCTGCGCCCGCGCGGTCGCAGAGGGCGCCGGCGGGGATTCGCCCGCCGGCTCGACCGCATCCTCGCCCGCCGGGGGCGGCGTTCGCTCGCGCAGCCGGGCCAGCGCCTCGCTCAGCCGCTCGGCCTGGACCGGCTCGGCCGGCTCGGTCGGCTCGGCCGGCTCGGGCGGCCGGCTCGGCCGGTCGGCTCGGTCGGCTCGGACGAGCGGCTCGGCTCGGCCGGCTCGAGCAGGCCGGCTCGGCCAGACGAGAGGCCGGCTCGGCCAGACGAGAGGCCGGCTCGGCCGGGCGAGGGGCCGGCTCGCCCGGGCGAGGGGCCGGCTCGCTGCCGGCGATCGGAGCCCTGGAGGGCATCCGAGCCGCGGACGGCACCGAGCCGCGGGACGCAGCTGGCACAGCTCGGCACGGACCAGCTCGATCGCCTCGTAGGCGCGCGCCGACCGCTGACGCTGCACTTCGATCTCCTCGCGGGCGACGGCGAGCTCGCGTTCGAGCGCGGCGACGCGCGCAGTGTCGCGGCCGGCCCCGGAAGCCTTTGCCCGCTCAGCGCGCCGTGACACCATCCCCGCCTCGAGGCGAAGCGCGGCCTGGTCGGCCGCTCGTTCCACGGGTCGCGGCAACCCACCCGCCGGCCGCGCCCCGCGGGCGGATCGGTGCAGCTCGAGCTCGCGGAGGCTCAGCCCGGCCCGGAGCGGGTCGGGCGCACGCGCGGCGTCCCCGGCCGGCGCCGGGCCAGCCAGCCGCCGCGCGGCCGCGGCGCGCGCCGCCTCGGCGGCGGCCAGGTGCTGGGCCTCGTCGACGGCACGGCGCATGCGGATGAGCTCGCGCTCAAGCTCGGCCACGCGGTCGTGCAGGGCGTTGAGGTCGTGGCGGGCGCCGCGCCTCTGCCTGGTGAGCTGCTGCTCGAGGTCGGCCCGCAGCGCGCGCTCGGCATGGACCTCCTGCTGGGCCGCTCTCAGCCGGCGATCCCGCTCCCCGATCGCCTCACACAGCCGCTCGGACTGCCCCCGCGCGTCACCAAGCTCGCGCTCCAGCCGCTCGACGTGCGCGGCAAGTCCAGCCGCCTGCCGCTGCGCGCTGTCGGCGGCCGGCTCCGACCCGCCCGCCCGCCTCTCCTCGAGGACTTCCGACCCGCCCGCCCGCCTCTCCTCGAGGACTTCCGACCCGCCCGCCCGCCTCTCCTCGAGGACTTCCGGGCCGGGCGCGTCGGCCGCGATCTCGACCTCCCCGATCGGAAGCGGCACCATCACCCCGCCGAGCTGGAGGAAGGTCCGGCCGGGCAGCCCGGGCGCCAGCACGGCCGGGACCGAAAAGCTCATCCGCCAGGTCCCCGGCGCCGCGCCGGTCAGTGAGGGCGGCTCCGGCATGGCCGGGAACCGCCGACGCCCGGTGTCGGTCTCGACCACCAGCGTCGCTTGCCCCCGCGGCTCCGGCCGGCGTCGGCGCCAGCGGCCGGTGACCCGCACGGTCACGTTCGGGCCGCCCTCGGCGACGCATTCGACCGCCTCGATCCCGAGCGACGAGGGCAGATCGGTCATCGGCGCGCACGGTAAGGCCCTGCGCGGACGGCAAAGCGTGTGCGCGTGGACGCCTATTCGTCGCCGGACCGGACGGCGCGCGCGACCACGACGCCGCCGACGATCACGCCGCCGGCGACGGCCGCGATGGCGAGCTTGTGCCCACCCTCAGGGTAGCGCCGGCGCAGGTACAACTTGGCGCCCTGCCAGACTACGAATCCGAGGAGCTTGTAACCCATGACCACAAGCTACCCGTCAGCCGTGTCGCGCAGTCGCCAGGCCATCCGCGACTGCAGGGACCACAGCTCGATGAACCCGGGCGACGCGGCCTGGGCGAACAGTCCGCCGGACTCGGCGAAGGTGGCGAGTTGGGCGTCGTACACCGCGTGCGGCGAGGAGCGGGTGACCGCGCGGGCCGACCCCTTGTAGAGCTTGATCCCGATCGTCCCGGTGACCTGGGCGTTGGCCGCGTCCATGTAGGCGTCGAGGTCCGAGCGCAGCGGATCCCACCACAGCCCGGCGTAGACCAGGTAGGCCCACTTCTGGTCCAGCACCGGCTTGAGCTGGTTCTGGTGGATGGTGCCGACCAGCGTCTCGAGCTCGCGGTGGGCGAGCAGCAGGATGGTGGCGGCGGGGACCTCGTAGATGTCGCGGACCTTCAAGCCGACGATCCGGTCCTCGATGTGGTCGACGATCCCGATCCCGTGCCGGGCGCCGATCGTCCCGGCGCGCTCGAGCAGCTCGACTAGCCCGAGCCGCTCCCCGTTCAGCGCCACCGGCACCCCCCGCTCGAACTCGACCGTGACGATCTCCCCTTCGTCGGGCGCCTCCTCGGGGCGGGTGACCAGCTGGAACACGTCGTCCTCGGGAGCGTGGTCGAGCTCCTCGATCCAGCGTCCCTCGCTGGAGCGCCCCCACAGGTTGTCGTCGATCGAGTACGGCGCCTGCTCGGTGCCGCCCTTGACCGGGATCCCATGCTCGCGCGCGTAGGCGACCTCCTCCTCGCGGCCCATGCGCCAACCGCGCACCGGCGCGACCACGCGCAGCTCCGGTCCGAGCGTGGCGACAGTGGCGTCGATGCGCACCTGGTCGTTGCCCTTGCCGGTGCAGCCGTGGGCGATCGTGTCGCACCCGGACCCGCGGGCGTACTGCACCGCGAGCTTGGCGATCAGGGGGCGGCCGAGCGCGGTGAACAGCGGGTAGCCGAGGCCATAGGTCCCGTTGGCCTTGATCGCCGGCACGATGTACTCGTGGGCGAACTCCTCGCGCGCGTCCACCACGTGGCAGTCGAGCGCGCCCAGGTTCAGGGCCTTGCCCCGAATGACCTCGTAGTCCTCGCCCGGCTGTCCGAGGTTCACGGTCAGCGCCACCACCTCCGCCTGATACTGCTCCTGGATCCACTTCAGCATGACGCTGGTGTCGAGCCCGCCGCTGTACAAGAGCAGCACGCGGTGGACGTGCGCGGGGTCGGCTTCGTAGGTGGTGGTCGGCAGGTGGTGTTCGTTCATCACGCGAAGGTCTCCTTGACGAGGCGTCGCTGCTCCCTGGCGGCGAAATCGGCGAAGGGGCAGGCAAATTCGCTGCGCGCGGCGCGCTCGTCGTCGGCCAGGTGGGCGATCACCGCGCCGATCGCGATCAGCGCAGGCTCGGCCGATTCCGCCTTGGCCACCTCGGGGCCGAGCGACTGCAGCAGCGCGACCTGCACCTCGCGGTCCTGATGGCGACCGAGCACGTCCTGGAGCCCCTTCAGTGTCTTGATCATCGGCTTGACCACGTCGGCGGGGTAGAGCGGGAGGCCGAACAGCTCGAGCAGGTAGCGGAGCTCCTTGCCCTTCTTGCGCAGCTCGTGGTAGTCCTCGGCCGGGCTCGACTCGTCGATCGCGCTTCCCATTCGGACCATCTGCCGGTACACCTTGCGGATCCGCTCACCGGCCAGCGCGCCGATGGGGCGGGCACCATCAGGCCGCTCGGCCGCGTCCGATGCCTCGAGCCCGTCCAGGAACTCGCGCCAGGCGGACAGCAGCTTCGTGGCGCGCTCGGAGCGCAGCGCGGTCACCATGCGTCGGCGGGCCTGCACCCGGCGCGCACGCAGCACCTCGAGGAGCGGATCGAGGTCGTCCCGCATGGATTCAAGACCCCGGCCACTCACGAGCGCTCGCATCGAGTCGAACTCCAGCACGTGCACGTCGAGATCGCGGGCGTCGCCGGTCTGGAGTTGCAGCCAGCGGAACTCGGTGCGGAAGTGGGCCAGCTCGCCCGGCGCGAACACGCCCTTCAGCTCTCGCTGAACCGCGCGCGACCGCCGCACCGAGACGCGGAAGTCGTGCAGAAACTCGCTGTCGATATCGGCAATCGTCCCCTCGAAGTTGGCCTCGATCACCTCGAGCAGCTTGCGCAGGACGGCAGCAGCGGCACTGTCGGCGCGCTGCTCGAAGCGCAGCGGCACCTCGACCTTGGACGGAAAGCCCCCCGGCACACCTCCGGTCACCCGTACCGCCTCGTCGACCAGAGGCTCGTCGGCCGGCTTGAAGCCGAGATCGTCGACCAGCGCGGCCTGGACTCGCCGGCGCGCCTTCTCGTAGCCGCGCACGCCGGTCAGGCGCAGCCGCGGGCGCAGCGCCGTCGCGGAGCGAGTCGAATCGACCGCGGCGGTCTCCTCGAGGGACAGGCGCACCACGGTCTTCTGTTCGCTGTCGAGCACCGACATGAGACGCTCGCGCGCGTGAAGTTCGACGAGCGGGAGCAGGGCGCGCACCTCGGTGAGGTCGTGGACCGCATCGCGCAGCGAACCCGGTTCCAGATCGGCGGCAAACCAGGGCTTGCCGGGCCGCGCCGTCGCCAGCGAAGCTCGGACCAGCCCGCCCTCCCGCTCGACCAACGACAACCTGCCGTCCTCGTACAGGAGCGAGAGCCCGGCACCGCGCAGCAACCCGTCGAACGTGTCGTAGTAAGTGCGTTCACGCTCGCACTGAACGCCGTCCTTGATCGGCAGCGCGCCGGCCAGCGCGTCGGTGACCAGCTCGATCGTCATCCGGTCGGGGAGCAGCAGGTCGGAGCCGCTCACGGCGACAGCGCCTCCAGGCGCGCCACCGCGTGATCGATCTCCTCGTCGGAGACCACCAGCGGCGGCTCGAGCCGGATCGTCGCCGGCCCCGTCGCGTTGATCACCAGCCGCTGCTCGAGCAGCGCCCGCCGGGCCAGCTCGGAAGCGTCGATGCCGTCGGCCACGTCGATCGCGAGCATCAATCCCCGGCCGCGCACTGCGGCGACGTACGACAGCCCGGCCAGGCCTGAAGCCAGCCGCTCGCCGGCGGCGCGCACCCGCGCCAGCAGCTCCGGATCCGAGCAGATATCGAGGGCGACGCGGGCGCAGGAGGCGACGAGCGGCCCACCGGCGAAGGTCGAGCCGTGGTCGCCGGGATGGAAGGCGTCGGCCAGGCGGGAACCCGACACGAGCGCGCCGATCGGCAGTCCGCCGCCGAGCGCCTTGGCGCTGGTCAGCGCGTCGGGCACGACGTCGGTCTGCTCGTAGGCCCACAGGGTGCCGGTCCGCCCCATCCCGGTCTGGATCTCGTCGAACACGAGGACCGCGCCGGTCCGGTCGCACGCCTCGCGGGCGGCATGCAGCAGCTCGTCGGAGAGCGGGTGGATCCCCGTCTCTCCCTGGATCGGCTCGAGCAACACGGCCGCGGTGTGGTCGTCGACGGCGTTCGCGAGCGCCGCCGGGTCCTTGGGCACGACCTCGAACCCCGGGACCAGCGGCGCGAACGGCGCCTGCTTGGACTCCTGGGGGGTGGCCGACAGCGCGCCGTAGGTCCGGCCGTGGAACGCGCCCTCGAGCACGATCACCCTGCCCTGCGGCCGCGCCCGGCGGGCGAGCTTGATCGCCGCCTCGTTCGCCTCCGCGCCCGAGTTGCACAGGAACACCTTGCCGCCCAGCGAGCTCCGCGCCAGCGCGGCGGACAACTCGAGCGCCGGCTCGGTGTAGTACAGGTTGGTCACATGCGTGAGCCGGCCCACCTGCTCGCGCACCGTCTCCACGATGCGCGGGTGACAATGACCGACGTTCAGCACCGAGATGCCGGCCAGGAAGTCCAGGTACTCGTTTCCCTCCGCGTCCCACAGCCGGCAGGCCGAGCCGCGCACGAACTGGACCGGATTGCGGACGTAGGTGGGCATCGCGTACGCGCGCTCGAGCTCCTGCAGGCGCTGCAGCGACGTAGCCGCCGTGTCGGGAGCGCCGTCGCTCATCCGGCCGGGCCGATCTTGGTTCCCTGACCGGCGTTGGTGAACAGCTCGAGCAGCAGCGAGTGCGGCACCCGCCCGTCCACGATGTGGGCGAACGACACTCCGCCGTGGATGGCGTCCACGCATGCCTGCAGCTTCGGCCGCATGCCGCCGGCGACACCGGCCAGCAACTGCTCGACGGTGTCGACGCCCGCCTCGGACATCACGCTGTCGGGATCGGCGGGATCCCGCATCCAACCCGGCACGTCGGTCAGGAACATCAGTTTGTAGGCCTGGAGCGCGCGGGCCACGGCGCCGGCCGCCTCGTCGGCGTTGATGTTGTACGAGTTGCCCTCGGCATCGGCACCCACACTTGCCACCACCGGGATGTAGTCCTGCGCGACGTGGGTCAGCACGTCGACGTCGACCCGCTCGATCCTGCCCACGAACCCGATGTCCTGGCCGCTAGGCGCCATCTTGCGCGCCGCGCGGAACAGCAGGCCGTCGTCACCGCACAGGCCTATGGCCGGCTGCCCATGGCGGTTGATCAACAGCACGATGTCCTTGTTGACCTTCCCCACCAGCACCATCTTGGCCACCTCGACGGTCTCCTGATTGGAAACCCGTAAGCCGTCGACGAACTGAACGGGCAGGTCGAGGCGCTGCATGTAGCTGGTGATCTCGGGTCCGCCGCCGTGCACGATCACCGGGTTCATCCCTACGTACTTGAGCAGCACCACGTCGCGCGCGAACTCCTCCTTGAGCCCCGCGTCGATCATCGCGGCGCCGCCGTACTTGATCACCACGGTCTTGCCGTGGAACTCCCGGATGTAGGGCAGCGCCTCGAGCAGCGTGGCGACGTCGCGTACGCGGCCCGGGCCGTACACCGGTGGGCTACGTGGTGTACTCGGCATTGAGTGTCACGTACTCGTGGCCACAGGTTGCGACTTGGTCATGTCGTGTACTCCGCGTTGAGCGTCACGTATCCATGACCACAAGTTGCGACTTGGTCATGTCGTGTACTCCGCGTTGAGCGTCACGTATCCATGACCCAAGTCGGAGAAGAAGCGCTCGATCTCCGCGCCTTCTCCGGGCAGGCCGATCTCGTACTCGATCTCATCGCGCTGCACCGCCTCCCGCAGCGCGCCGCTGTCGTGCGGAACGTACTGTCCACGACGACACACGTCGACTCCTTCGATGGCGACGTCAACGGCCAGCGGCGCGGTGCCCGGCATGGCCATCCCCACCGCCTGAACGATCCGCCCCCAGTTTGGATCGCCGCCATAGAGCGCGGTCTTGACCAGCGGCGAGTCGCCGACAGCGTGCGCGACACGGTTCACCGCCTCGTCGTCGCCGCCGCGGACCACGACGCGACAGATGCGTCGCGCTCCCTCCCCGTCGCGCACGACGCACTGCGCGAGCTGTCGGAGCAGCGCGTCGAGCGCCTCGCCGAAGCGGACCTCGTCCTCGGTCTCGGGCTCGATCCGGATGCCGGACTGGCCGCTGGCCTGGAGGATCACGGTGTCGCTGGTCGACAGCTGTCCGTCCACGCTCACCCGCTCGAATGAGCGCTTGACGGTGACGCCGAGCAGGAGGTCGCAGGTGTCGTACGGAATCGCGGCGTCCGTCTGCACGAAGCAGAGCAGGGTGGCGAAATGGGGCGAGATCATCCCGGCCCCCTTGGCCTGGGCGGTCAGGCGAACGGTCCCCGCCTCGAGCTGGACGTCCAGGCACGCGTGCTTGTCGATCGCGTCGGTGGTGCGGATGGCCCTGGCGAAGTCGCGCTCCCCGTCCGGACGCAGCGCATGGCAGGCGGCAACGATCCCCTGCATGACCGCGCTCATCGGGAGCGGCACCCCGATCACGCCGGTCGAGGCGACGGCGACCGCGCCCACCGGGCCGACGCCCGAGGCGACGGCCGCGGCCCCCTGCATCTTGGCCGCGTTCTCGTAGCCGGGGCGGCCGGTGGCGGCATTGGCATTGCCCGCGTTGACGAGGATGGCGCGGATCCCATGCAGCGTGCAGCGCTCGCGGCAGAGCAGCACCGGAGCGGACTGGGTGCCCGAACTGGTGAAGCGCGCCGCGCTGGTGGTGGCCGGCGCGCTCGAGACGAGCAGGCCCAGGTCCAGGTCGCCGCTCGGCTTGATCCCGCAGGCCACACCGGCCGCCTTGAACCCGCTCGGCAGACCGCCGGCCAGCTCGGTGACATTGCTTGGCACCTCGATCCAGCGCGAGGTGAAGAATGGCTGGGTGATGGTCACGCGATCACCTCACGCTCGCCGGTGCGGACCGGTCCGATGCCCTCGTCCTCGGGCAGCCCGAACATCAGGTTGAGGTTCTGCACGGCCTGCGACGCCGCGCCCTTCCACAGGTTGTCGATCGCTCCGAACACGATCACGCGCCCGGTGCGCTCGTCGCGATGTACCGAGATCCGGCAGATGTTGGTCTCGCGGACGTCGCGCACGCCCGGGGGGTTGACGGCCAGCTCGATGAACGGCTCCTCCGCATAGGCCTCCGCGTACAGGGCCTCGATGTCGCCGAGGGCACCCGGGTCGGCGAGGGTGGCGTAGCAGGAGACGAGCTCCCCCTGGTCGAGCGGCACGAGATGCGGGACGAACGTGACGCGCACAGGTGCGCCCAGGGCAGCCAGCTCTTGCTCGATCTCGGGAATGTGGCGGTGGCTCGGCACGCCGTACGCGTTCAGGTTCTCATCGGCGGTGACGAAGTGCGTCTTCTCGCTCGGGGTCCGGCCGGCGCCGGACACGCCCGATTTGGCGTCGACGACCACGTCGTCGATCGCGCCGGTGCGGGCCAGCGGCGCGAGCGCCAGCAAGGTGGCGGTCGGATAGCAGCCCGGGTTGGCCACCAGGTCCGCGCCCCGGATGTGCTCGCGGTAGAGCTCGGGCAGGCCGTATACGGCGCCGGGAAGCAGCTCCCGTGCCTGGTGTTCGCGATACCACCGGCCGTACACCGCGGCGTCGCGCAGGCGGAAGTCAGCGCTCAGGTCGACCACGCGCACCCCGCGGCCGCGCAGGTCGGCCACCAGCGGCGCGGCGGCGCCGTGCGGGTAGGCGACGACGGCGGCGTCGACGTCGGCGTGGCGGTCGAGGTCGAGCTCCTCGAGCACGAGCGGGACCCGATGCTGCGGATAGAGGTCGTCGAGGCGGCGGCCGTGGTCGCTTCGGGCGGTGAGGCTCTTCAGCTCGAACGAGGGATGGCGGTGCAGGAGGCGCGCGGTCAGCGCGCCCGTGAAGCCGGCCGCCCCGAATACCGACACGCTAGGCGGCACGGATCCTCCCTCCGAGCTCAGCTTGCAATGCGCCCGCGATCGCCTCGCGACGCTCAGCCACCTCCTGATCGGTGAGCGTTCGGTCGGTGGCGCGGTAGGTGAGGCGCAGGGCAAGCGACACGTTGCCCTCGCCGAGCCGCTCGGTGTCGCGGTAGACGTCGAACACCTCCACGCCGGCCAGCAGCGCCCCGCCGGCTTTGCGCACCACGCCGATCACGTCAGCCGCACTGGTCGCTTCGGATACCACGACCGCGAGGTCCTCGCGCACGTCGGGGAAGCCGCTCACCTGGCTGTACAGGGGGGTGGGCGGCACCGGCACCGCGTCGAGGTCGAGCTCGAAGGCCGCCACCGTGTCGCGCAGATCCCACTCGGCGGCCACCAGCGGGTGGATCTCGCCGATCCAACCCACGGGAGCGCCGACGACCACGATCCGCGCCGAGCGGCCGGGGTGCAGGAACGGCTCGGCGGCCGGCGCGACCGTCCACGTCACACGGAGGGTGTCGAGCAGCCCGGCCAGGACGCCCTTGACCGCGAAGAAGTCGATCTCACGCGGCTGGGATTTGCGCCAGCTCGCCGGCTGCGCGGCTCCGGTCAGCAACCCGCCCACGTGGTAGGGCTCGTGCGGAAGGTGGGCCGAGGCGCCGCCGCCAGGCGCCGCCGACCTTGTCCCGTTGCCGGCCGGCAGGTAGACGGCGCCGGCCTCGAACAGGCGCAGCGTGCTCGCGCCGCGCGCGCGATTGTGACGGGCGACGTCGAGCAGCGACCCGAGCAGGGTCGTGCGCAGACGCGACAGGTCCGTGGAGATCGGGTTCTCGAGCTCGAGCGCGTCGCGCAGAGGATGCTCGGAGGCGAGGCGCAGGCGATCGGGCAGCTCGGGGCTGGCGAAGCTCCAGCCCACGATCTCGTGCAGGCCCTGAGCGGTCAGCGCGTCGGCGGCCCGTCGGCGCAGTCGCTGGCGCTCGGTCAACCGTCCCGAGGCGCCGTGGCGCGACGGAAGCGTCGCCGGCAGCTTCTCCAGCCCGTCGAGCCGCGCCACCTCTTCGATCAGGTCCGCCTCGCGCGTGACATCGCCGCGCCGGAACGTGGGCACCGTGGCGTCGAGGCCGTCCGGCGCATCGGCGGTCCCGAACTCGAGCGCGTTCAGGATCTCACGGCATCGTTCGCGCGGTATCGGCGCGCCCAGCAGCGACGCCACGCGCGCGTCGCGCAGCCGGATCGTCTGCGGCGGCGGACCGTCCCCCCCGACATCGATCGTGCCGGGGTCTAGGCGGGCGCCGGTCAGCTCGAGCATCAGCCGAGTGGCCACCGCCTGTGCCTCCATCGCCTGCTCGGGCTGCAGCTGCTTCTCGAACCGGCCGGAGGCCTCGCTGCGCAACCCGAGCTTGAGCGAGGTGCGATGGATGTTCGCTCCGTTCCAGTTGGCCACCTCCATCAGCACGCGGGTGGTCCCGGCGTGGACCTCGCTCCGGGCTCCGCCCATGATCCCGGCGATCGAGGTGGGGCCGTCGGCGTCCTCGATCAGGACCATGTCGTGGTCGAGCGTGCGGACCTGGCCGTCGAGGGTCTCGATCTGTTCGCCGTTGTTAGCTCGGCGCACGGTGAGGCGGGCGCCGGCCACGCGATCGAGGTCGAACGCGTGCAGGGGCTGCCCGGTGAGCAGCATCACGTAGTTGGTGATGTCGACCACGTTCGAGATGGGCCGCTGACCGGCCGCCATCAGGCGCGCTTTGAGCCAGGCCGGGCTCGGTCCGATCTTCACGTCCTCGAAGGCGCGCGCGGTGAAGCGCGGGCACAGGTCGGGACATTCGACGGTGATCGTCGCTGCTTGGACCTCACCGTCCGTACCGGGGTCATCGCTCCAGGGCGGCGGGGCCAGCGGCGCTCCGGTGGCGGCATGCGCCTCGCGGGCCACGCCGTAGACGCCGAGGCAGTCCGGGCGGTTCGAGGTGATCTCGAGCTCGAGCACGTCGGTGGCGATCGGTAGGACCTGCTCGAGCGGGGTGCCGGGTCTCAGACCATCGGCATCGAGCACCATGATCCCGGCGTGCTCGGTGCCGATCGCGACCTCGTCCTCGGCCAGGATCATCCCGTTGGACTCGACGCCGCGCAGCTTGGCCTTGCCCAGCCTCGATCCATCGGGCATCACCGCGCCCGGCTTGGCCACCGCCACCGTCTGGCCGGCGGCGACGTTGGGGGCGCCGCAGACGATCTGCGACAGTGCGTCGTCGCCCACGTCGACGACGCACACGCTCAGGCGGTCCGCGTCCGGATGCTGCTCGGCCTCGAGCACGCGGCCGACGACGAAGTTCTCGAGGGCGGCCACGCCGTGGCGGAGGATCGCCTCGACCTTGGTCCCGGTCATCGTCAGGCGGTCAGCGATCGCGTGCGTGTCGAGCGGCGGGTCGACGTACTCGCGCAGCCAGTTCAGCGGGACGCGCATCAGCCGTGGTCCTCTGGTATGCGACGCGTCATCCCCCTCACCCGAACTGCTCCAGGAGGCGCACGTCGTTGTCGTAAAGCAGCCGCAGGTCCGGGACCCCGTGCTTGAGCATGGCGATCCGCTCGATCCCCATCCCGAACGCGAAGCCCTGGATCCGCTCGGGGTCGTAGCCGTTGTCGCGCACGTATTCGAACACGTTGGGGTCGACCATCCCGGCGCCCAGGATCTCGATCCAGCCCTCGCCCTTGCAGATCGGGCAGCGCAGGCCGTCGGCGGTCAACCCGTCGGTGCAGTTGAAGCACGACACGTCGACCTCGACGCTCGGCTCGGTGAACGGGAAGAAGTGCGGCCGCATGCGGACCTCGCGCTCCTCGCCGAAGATCGCGCGGGCGAAGGCCAGCAGCGTGCCCTGCAGGTCGCCCAGCGTGATGTCGGTGTCGACCGCCAGTCCCTCCATCTGATGGAACTGCGGCGTGTGGGTGGCGTCATTGTCCGGCCGGTACACCCGTCCCGGCATCACGATGTAGAGCGGCGGCGGCTGGAGCTCCATCGCCCTGACCTGAACCGGTGAGGTGTGCACCCTGAGCAGCCGCGCGTTCGGATCGAAGATGTCCGGCGCCGGCTCGACGTAGAAGGTGTCGGACATCAGCCGTGAGGGATGTGTCGAGTCGAAGTTGAGCGCCTCGAAGTTGTAATAGACGGTCTCCACCTCGGGCCCTTCGGCGACGTTGAAGCCCAGCCCGATGAACACGTCCTCGATGTCCCGCTGGGTCTGGGTGATGAGGTGCAGCCGGCCGACCTGGGGAGGCGGGTCACCGGGCAGGGTCACGTCCACGCGGTCGCGCTCGAGGCGCAGCTCTAGCTCGCGCGCCGCCAGCTGCTCGGCGCGTGCGTCGATGGCTTGTTCCAAAGCCTTGCGGGCTTCGTTGGCCGCCTTGCCGGTGGCCGCGCGCTCGGCGGGCGGGAGCTCCGCCACGGTGCGCAGCAGGTTGGGCAGCTCCGCCTTGCGGCCCAGGTATTGGATGCGGACGCCTTCGAGCGCCTGGGTGTCGGTGGCGTTTGCGATCGCGTCCTCGGCTTCGGCGCTGATCTGGTCGATGCGTTCCGTCATTCCGGCGCCATCCTACGGCTCAGCTCGTAGAGGACGATGGTGGCAGCCATGGCCGCGTTCAGGGAGTCGGTGGCGATCGGGATGTGGGCGTGATGATCGGCGCCGGCTACGACGTCGTCGGGCAGTCCGTCACGTTCGGCGCCGATCATCACCGTCGCTTCTTTGGCGATGGCGCTGACAAATACGTGGCTTGAGCGCCAAAGACCGTGGAGAGGGTCGCCGGCGCGGGGCACGAGCGCGATCTTGACGCCTGGAAGCTCGGCTACCGTGCCCCGCGCCAGGGGTACCGCGAACACCGCGCCCATCGACGAGCGCACCGCCTTGGGGCTGTACGGGTCGGCCGTCCCGGGCCCGAGCGCCACCGACGAGGCGCCGAACGCCTGGGCGCTTCGCAGCACCGCCCCCACATTCCCCGGGTCGTGCACGCCGTGCAGATACACGCACAGCGGACCAGCCGGCGCCGGCGCCCACCGCTCCTCGTACACGGCGAGCGTGCGCGTGCCCGAGCCGAGGCCGGACGCGCTCGCCAGCAGCGACGGCTCGACCTCGACTCCGAGCAAACCGCTGCCCGCCGCGGCATACCGCTCGATGGCGATCCACCCATGGGCATCGGCCACTGACAACAAATCCTCACCCTCGGCCACGAACAACCCGGAACGATCGCGCCAGCGCCGGCGCATCCGGAGCTTGCGGATCTCCTTGAGCTTCTGGTTGTGGTGGCTGGTGATCGTCATAAAAAAAGCGCCGTCTCCGATAAGAGCGGCGCCCGGTTGGCGGTGCTGATGGTCGGCTCGTGGCTCAGCCGGCCGCCAGCGCCTCGCGGGCGCGGTCGGCAAAGCGTCGGAAGGTGTCTCCATCGCGGACGGCGATGTCGGCCAGGATCTTGCGGTCGAGCTCGACGCCCGCGAGCTGCAGGCCGTGCATGAACTGCGAGTACGACATGCCGTTTTGGCGCGCCGCCGCGTTGATCCGGGTGATCCACAGCCGCCGGAAGTCGCGCTTGCGGTTGCGCCGGTCGCGGTAGCGGTACTGGTCGGCCTTGAGCAGCGCCTCCTTGGCCACCCGATAGTGGCGGCTGGCGTCGCCCCGGAAGCCCTTGGTCAGCGCGAGCGTTGCGCGGCGCTTCTTGCGCGCGTGGACCGAGCGCTTGACCCGCGTCATCCGCGCTGCCTCCGCTTAGCGCCCAGCAGCGTCTTCACCTGGGGCATGTCGTGGTCACTGATCCACGACGGCTTTGCCTGGCGCCGCTTGCGCTTGGGCGACTTCTTCTGGAGGATGTGGGTCGAGAAGGCACGCCGCCCCCGGACCTTGCCGTTGGCGGTCAGCTTGAAGCGCTTCTTGGCGCCGGAATGAGTCTTCGTCTTGGGCATTAGGACTCCGGCAAGTAAAGCAAACGGCCGCCGAGGTGGCGAACGTTGCCGTGCGCGCGTGCCCTCAGGCGGCGGCGCCGCGCGAGCGGGAGCCGCGCGCCCCGGAGGCGGCGTCTTCCTCAAGCGGCGCGCCGGAGGCGGCGTCTTCCTCAAGCGGCGCGCCGGAGGCGGCGTCTTCCTCAAGCGGCGCGCCGGAGGCGGCGTCTTCCTCAAGCGGCGCGCCGGAGGCGGCGTCTTCCTCAAGCCGGCGCGCCGGAGGCGGCGTCTTCCTCGAGCGGCGCGTCGGGCGCCTCGCCGGCGCCGTTCGGCGTGCTGTCGGCGGCGACGCTGCCCTCGGCTTCGCGCGCACCGTCGGCCGGCCGGGCGCGGCGCTCATCGGGGCTCTTCTCCTGGCGCCCTTCGGGGGCCTTGTCCTTCTCGCCGGCCAGCACGGCCTTGGACGGCGCCAGCAGCATGGTCATGTTGCGCCCGTCCTGGACCGGTGACTGCTCGACCACGCCGATCTCCGACAGCTCGCCGGCCAGCTTGTCGAGCAGCGCCGTGCCGCGCTCGGGGTGGGTCACCTCACGGCCCCGGAACATGATCGTGATCTTGACCTTGTCACGGTTCTTGAGGAAGCGCGACACATGCCCCTTCTTGGTGTCGTAGTCGTTCTGGGCGATCTTTGGCCGGAACTTGATCTCGCGAACCGTGATCTGCTGCTGGTGGCGGCGGGCCGCCTTCTGCTTCTGGGCCTGCTCGTACTTGTACTTGGAGTAGTCCAGCACCCGACACACTGGCGGGCGCGAGTCGGGAGCGACCTCGACCAGATCGAGGTCGCGCTCCTGGGCGTAGGCGAGCGCCTCGGGCGTCTTCACGATCCCGATCTGCTTGCCGTCGGCGCCGATCAGGCGCACTTCGGGCACGCGAATCCGGTCGTTGATCCGAGTCTGGTCCCGTTCGGGCGGGCGCCGGTCGAATTTTCTGGGGACCGGCACTAGCTGCGAGGAGGGGCGGGCGTCAAGCGGTGACGGGCCCTATGTGATATTGCGCGTGGATCAACAGGATTGAGTATAGCGTCGGAGCTAGGGGTTCGAGCGACTTTTCACCTGATCCCCGGCTCGCTCGATAAACGCGTCGACGGGCATCGATCCTGCGTCGCCGCGCCGATGCTCGCGCAGCGCCACCTGGTCGCGCTCCTGTTCGCGGTCGCCGACGATCAGCATGTACGGGATCTTGCGCAGCTCGGCGTCGCGGATCTTGCGGCCCACCGATTCAGTGCGCTCGTCGAGCTCGACCCTGATGCCGGCGTCGTGGAGGCGGTCGCGCACCGCGCGCGCGTAGTCGAGGTGGCGGTCGCTGATCGGGAGGATGGCGGCCTGTACCGGCGTCAGCCACACCGGTAGCTCTCCACCGTAGTGCTCGATCAGGATCGCGATGAACCGCTCGTAGGACCCCATCAGCGCCCGGTGGATCATCACCGGCTGATGGTCAGCGTTGTCGGCGCCCGTGTAGGTGAGCCCGAAGCGCATCGGCATGTTGTAGTCCAGCTGGACAGTGCCGATCTGCCATGAGCGTCCGAGCGAATCGGTCATGTGAAGGTCGATCTTGGGGCCGTAGAACGAGCCGTCGCCCGGGTTGACGTCATAGGAGAGCCCTTTGCGGTCGAGCACCTGGATGAGGTGACCCTCGGCCTTGTCCCATTGCTCATCTGACCCGAGCCGCTCGTCCGGGCGCGTCGAGAGCTCGAGACGAACGTCGAAGCCGAAGATCTCGTAGGTGTCGAAGGCGAAGTCGAGGCAACCCTCGAGCTCGTCCTGGACCTGCTCTTCGGCGCAGAAGACGTGGGCGTCGTCCTGGGCGAAGTTCCGAGTGCGCAGCAATCCGTGCAGCGCACCGCTCAGCTCGTTGCGGTGCAGCAATCCCGGCTCCGAGTACCGGACAGGGAGGTCGCGGTAGGAGTGGGGTTGCAGGGCGTAGAGCTGGCAGTGGCCCGGACAGTTCATCGGCTTGAGCCCCATTGGCGTGTCGGCCGACTCTGTGATGAACATGTGCTCCTGGTACTTGTCCCAGTGACCCGAGGTCTTCCACAGTGAGCTGTCGTACAGCTGTGGCGTCTTGACCTCGGTGTAGCCCCGCGGAATGCCCATCTCGCGGCTGAGCGCCACCAGCGAGTTGAACACCTGGGTCCCGGGCGGGAACCAGAATGTCATCCCGGGAGCGACGTCGGAGAAGTTGAACAAGCCGAGCTGAGGACCGAGCCTCCGATGGTCACGCGCCCGGGCCTGCTCCAGGCGCTCGAGATGCTCCTGGAGCTCCTTGTCGGAGAAGAACGCGGTTCCGTAGACCCGGGTGAGCATCGGCCGGTCCGAGTCGCCGCGCCAGTAGGCGCCGGCCACCGATTGGAGCTTGAACGCCTTGATCCGCTTGGTGGACGGGGCATGCGGTCCGCGACACAGGTCGGTGAACGGGCCGTTGGTGTAGAGCGACACGGTCGGCACCCCGTCGTTGCGGATCAGGTCCTCGATCAGCTCGACCTTGTAGTCCTGGGCCTCCCGGAGGAAGCGGTCGAGCGCGTCCCGGGCCGGCACGTCTTCGCGCACGAACGGCTCGTCGGCGGCGATGTGCTCGCGCATCTTGGCCTCGATCCGCTCGAATTCGGCCTCCGAGAGCGACACGCCGTCGGGGAAGTCGAAGTCGTAGTAGAAGCCGTTCTCGATCGGCGGGCCGATCGAGATCTTCACCCCCGGATAGAGGTCCATGACCGCCGCCGCCAGCACGTGCGCGGCGTCGTGGCGGATCAGCCGGAGGGCCTCCTCGCCGCTGCGGTCAGTGATGATCTCGAGCTTGGCCGGCCCGTCGTTCTGAGCCGCCGGGAGCGGCCGCACAAGATCGCGGACCTCGCCGTCGACCTTCACCGCCAGAGCCGCCCGGGCCAGACCGGGGCCGATCGCGGCCGCGGCGTCGGACCCGGTGGCGCCGTCGGGCAGGGATAGGATCTTGCCGTCGGGAAGCTCGAGCTCCATGTCGTTTGGGATGCTAGTGCGGGCGCGCGAGGCGAATCAGCCGCGCGTGACGCGGAAGGTGAACTTGCCAACCATCTGCGGCAGCGGCTCGATGGCCGGACAGGCCTTGCCGACCGGACACGCCATGGTGATCACGTCCCACACCTGTCCGCGGTAGGTGCCCCGGCACCAGCGCTTCGATCCGACCGGCGCGAGCACGACCCGCACGGTCGAACCCGCCTTGCTGGGTGGAGCCACCGCCCCCACGCCCGACTGGCACCCGCCGCTCCCTCGCTCGCTGGCGGTGACCCGGTAGACGTTGTGGGCCGAGCGCCCGGTGGTCAGCGCCGCCCGGAAGCTCACCGCGAAATGGGTCGAGGTCGACCCGGCGCTGGGATTGACCGACACCCTGAGCGCCGCGGCGTGGCCGGGCTGCACGGCCTCGGACGCGGCCGGGACGCTCACGATCCCGGCCAAGGCGATCAACGCCACGACCCTCCACCTCATCTCGCCGGCGAGTCTACCCCGGCGCTCGGCACCCAGGTACATTTATGAGCCCGGGCGATTAGCTCAGCTGGGAGAGCGCCGTCTCGACAAGGCGGAGGTCGTTGGTTCGAGCCCAACATCGCCCACTTAGCGCGATTTGCAGGGGTTTGCTGCGCCGGTGACCTCCGCTTATACGGTTGCGACAGGTGGTTCGTCGTAACTCTGTCGCAACTCAGAAGACGGCGGCCCCCTCCGGATTGGCTCTTGGAGACCTCCGCCTACTCGGTTGCGACAGGCGGGAACCATCTCGCGCGCGGCGCGCAAGCCGGAAGACGCACGGAGGCTGTCGAGCGGGTTCGACAAAGGTCCTATAGCGTTAGGTTCACGTTCTACCCGGTCGAGGTGGCGGTGTGGGAATTCGCCTGATCGCCATCACCGGGGAAAAGGGGTCCAACGGGTGTCTCGAGATCAGAAGAGGGCGCGTTGGTTCGGCGTGCTCTTCCTCATCACGTTCGTCACGTCGATCCCAGCGCTGCTTCTTTACGAGACCGTGCTCCGACATCCGGTGAGCTACATCGCGGGTGCTGGGCACGACAAGCAGGTCTTGCTCGGGGCTCTGCTTGAGCTGCTGCTGATCATCGCGAACATCGGCACCGCGGTCGTGATCTTCCCGATCGTTAGACGACAGAACGAGGAGCTGGCGCTCGGCTACGTGACCGCGCGCCTGTTCGAGTGCACGTTCATCCTCGTCGGCATCGTCTCCATGCTCGGGATCATCACGCTGCGGCAACCAGGTTGCGGGTCCGGCTGAAGGCACGATCGCCTACACCCTCGCCGCGATCAAGGACTGGACGTTCCTCCTCGGCCCGGGCTGGGTCGTCGGCTGGGGGAACGGGCTGATCCTCGGCTACCTGATGTACAGCTCGGGCCTGGTGCCGCGACGGGCAACGTGGCTCGGCCTCATCGGCGGACCGCTGATCATCGTGTCCGGGACGGCCGTGATGTTCACCGGCAACCATCCGAGTAGCACGCTGCACTCACTGCAAGCGATCGTGACCATCCCGGAGTTCGCGTGGGAACTCTTCCTCGGCGTCTACTGCACGATCTGGGGTTTCAGGCGCGATGCCCCGATCCTTTCCGGGAGCGCCCGATGACGACTCAACCCGAGCCGACTCCGCACACCCCAGATGCCGCGACCGACGCTCTCCCACCGCCGTGGCAGCGGGTCCTCGCCCTATCCGGGGTCGCGTTGACCCCGCTCTTTGTCATCGGCTGGTTGACAAGCGGTGGCAATACGCCCCACTACACCGCAGGAAACCAGGAGTGGACGAACTAGGCGCATGACAACCAGTGGAAGGGCATCGCGGGAATGACTATGGCGTTCGTTACGCTCGCCGCTGCGAGTTCCGAGGGTGCCGACGCGAATCCCGTGGTGAGTAGGGCGGTAACCACCGCTTCAGCCGGACCTTTCCTGGTCGCCGCAATGGGCTTTGCCGCTTTCCTGATCGCCGCGGGACTGCTAACGGCTGCGGAGCGGAGTCTTTGCGCGCTGGACCGGCATCGTGGAGCTGATTGGCGCGGTTTCTTTCCTCATCACGTTCTTGACAGTCATCGACAAACGGGCAACGGCAGCGTGTTCGGCTACGCGTTCTTTCCAGCCATCCCGTCGCTCGTCACTTGGACAGTCGCGACGAGCGTCGCCAGATACCGCGCTGTGCCGACCTAGTGGCCCTTGAGGTTCATCGGGGCCGAGTCAGGCGATGAAGCCAGTTGAATCAACTGTCGGCTCTCTCTGATTGGGGCCTGCTTCACACGCAGCGCTCATCTCGGACTCGGCGCTGACCGGAGGCGGTCGGTACGCCACGCCGGCCGAGAGCTGGAGCCAGAAACCGCCCGCCGAGCTTTAGGGCGGAGGCGAACCCCCACCATACACCCGGTCGCAAGTCGGTGGGCGGTGGTATCGAGAGTCGCTATCTGAAAAGATAGAATCGGAGTGGCTTGAGGCCCTCATGAGCCACCGCGACACCGAGCATCTGCGCGTGCTGATCGCCAACGAGCGGAAGGATCGCCTTGCTCTGATCGCGCCGATCGTCGCGGCCCTGGGGCACGAGGTGATCGCGCGCGAGATCGAGGTCTCAGACGTCGGAGCGGTGACCGCCCGCGAGCGACCCGACGTCGCGCTGGTCGGGCTCGGGGAAAGCTCCGACCACGCGCTCGGCCTGATCGAGGAGATCGTGCAGGAAGCCGCGTGTCCCGTGATCGTGCTGATCCACGCGCGTGATCCAGAATTCGTCAAGGAGGCGTCCAAGCGCGGCGTCTTCGCCCACATCAGTGACGCCGACGTCGAGGATTGGCAGAGCTCGATCGACATCGTGCTGCGGCGCTTCGCCGAGTACCACGACCTCGAGGGCGCGTTCGGGCGTCGTGCCCTCATCGAGCGTGCCAAGGGCATCCTGATGGAACGCCACTCCATCAGCGACGCAAGCGCCTTCGAGATGCTGCGCGAGCACTCGCGTACCGCCAACCGCAAACTCGTCGACGTCGCCACCGCTGTCGTCGACGGTCACCGCCTGCTTCCCAAGCAGCCACGAGCGAGTTCGTAAGACGACCCGCGTTCATCCCGGTCCCCGCCGTGCGCAAGGCGCGGCGATTGCCGGGCTCCGACCCGGCGACATCGACCCGTTTGAGCAACCCTCCTCTTCTGGATCTGCGAGAGCGATCATGGGAACTCTCGGCTTATGTCCTCTCGGGTTGAGATGCGTGGTGTAGCTGGCTCAGTCGGTGCGAGGAGGGCAACATGATCCAATCGTCGGCGAGGACGAGTAGGCGCAGCTTCGCGGCTGCCCCCTTCGCGCGCGTTGCAGGGCTGGCCGCCGGAACATCGAGCGGCCCGTGCGGGCACGAAAGGAGGCCTGTGCCCATCGCGGCGCCGAACCGGCCGAGCTGAGAGGCCCGTTCGGCATCAAGGGAGATCCGGAAGTCCGGGTCGACCCCGACGCGGTGTCGGAGCTCGTCTCAACCGACCGTTTCGCGGGACTCGATCATGACCCTGGCTTTCATTCACGTCGAGGCGCGCACCGGCTGCCGGCGGGCGGTGCAACGCTTGCGGCAGCAAGCTGCGGTGGTTGGGAGCCCCGACCCGCCGGCACGAACGCGAGGCCCCGAGCTGACGCCAGAGACCGCCGACGTGTCGCGCATGCGCGGCGGTTGAACCGGGTCGCGATCCCGATCCATGCCGTCCGGCGGGCGCTCGGCGGCCTCGCCGGCGGGCTCCAGCCGCCGGTGCTCGCCGACATGCTCGGCCCCAGCGTCCACCCGGCGGCCAACGCTCGCGCCCCCGGAAGGTCGACTACGCAGGCTACGTCCCTGCCGCAGCGGCGATGCATGACGGTCTGAGGATCCTGGCCGCCAAGCCCGTCACTCGCTCGCCGCCGAGCGCACTCAGAACCGCAGCTTCATGCGTGAGCCCTAGGTCTTTGACCCGCGCTCGCGGCGCGTGGCAATCATCGCCTGGTCGGCCCGGGCGATGAGCTGCTCGGGACGCTCCCCGGCGCCGGCCTGGGCAAGCCCGACGGTGATGCTGGCGCCGTCGTGGCGCTGCGCGAGCTCGGCGCCGGCACGCGCGAAGCGCTCCCGCAGGCCGGATGGGTTCTGCCCGCACATCACGCAGACCCAATGCAGCCGCCGCGCGTTCGCGGGCCGCGGCATCGCGCGCCTGCGCTGCGCGCTCACGCATGGCAGCAGCGCGCTGACGGTCGCGAAACGCCTCCTGCGAGGGCAGCAGCGACCCGTTCGCGCCCGCCGTATCGAAGCGCTCAACTTCAGCCATCTCGGCGTCAAGCGCGGCGGCGAGATCGTCACGTCTTGTCGCCCTCCCGTCACGGACCTCCGCCACCTTGTCGCGATCCTCAGCGACACCGTCCCGCGCACGTGCGCTCGCGCGCCGTGACTGCGAGGAGATATCGCGGTCGATCGCGGTCTGCGAACGCGTGCGCCGTGTGTCCTCCCACTCTGACTCACCCCCGGTGCGCTGCCGAAAGTGGGCTGCGATGACCTGATCTCGGTCCGCCGCCTGCTGGTCGCGGTCCGAGGCGTGCTGGTCGCGGTCAGACGCGCTCTGATCGATGTCGGAGGATGTTTGGTCGAAGTCCGCGCCGGTCTGGTCGGCATCAGACCCGGTCTGGTCGCCGTCTGAAAGGGTCTGCTGGGCTGCGCCACCCGCGACTGGCTCCGGGACTTCCGAAAACGGCCCGTCCACAGGCACAGCGCTCCTCGATTCCGTCCGTGTGCTCGATCCGGCGACCCCGACAACAGCACGAGTGAAATGCCGGGCCAGGTCACGATAGCACCCCGGCCGAACCGCACGAATATCTCTACGGTGACAGAAAGTCGCCCGGCCCAACTCACGATCGCCGCATCAAGCGAGGCGGGTTCGAGCTCCAAGAACGTGAGGCACGCCGTGAGCGCGTTGTCAGGCGGGCACCGGGCCAGGAAACACGGCGGTCGCCGCCCAGATCACATTGCGGCTCTTCGCGTCCGCGATCGATAGCGCCTAGAGCCGGTGTGTCCGTAGGTCCGAGAGGTCACGGGGCACCAAAGGAGAAGGAGCGGCCCGGCCGCCTTTACCTCGAGTACTCCCGGTCAGTGCACGATTCGCGTAAGGTCGCGAGCCGTTCACGCGGGCGCCTTCAATCGGAGTCACCCGGCCTATGAGCACGATTGGAGGAAGACAGCGATGGCACACATCACGATCGAGACCAACACAGACGAAGGCCTCATCACATTGCAGGAGCGCTTGGCGCCCAGCGACATGGAGAGCGAGTTCTATTGCGCGCATCTGGTCGAGCGTCTGCGCTGGGCTGTCGAGGACGCCCACCGCACTCCGTCCCGGGAAGAGCTCAATCGCGAGCCGGCTAACGACGAACACGCCGGTGTTTCCGGACGCACGACACGCGGTCCGGCCCTGGTCGGAGCGACGAGCGCACCAGCGTGATGTCGATCACGTGCTCGAGGGTGACCAACCGTAGTGACCGAAGACCGGAGCCGCTCGCGTTGGCGGTACTTGATATCGCGTGGGGCTCTCGGGCGCGCTTGCGCTTATCGTCACAAGCGAGTAAGTTGAGGGTCGAGCGGTCGCTGACCAGGCCGACCAGACGTTGCTGCAGTTGACCTTTGCTGTCGCTGCGACTAGCCGACGCGATTGACCTCCGCCCGCGTAGATCCGCTGTGTGGGTTTGCGGCGCGTTGTGGGCTTTGCCCGCGTGATTGAAGGTCAACAGGAACGGCGGTGTCTGATGTTTGCGGTGATCGTGCTCTCGCCCATCGTTGCCATCCTCGGATTCGGCCTCGGCGCGAGCGCCGGGGCCGGGTCGTGAGCCCCGTGGCCGTCGACGTCCCGGTCGACTATCGACGTCGGCGGCGCAGTGCCGTCGGGGCTGGCGAGTTCGGCGATCGCGCGGTCGAGTCTGCGCAGGCGAGCGCAAACACTGGTTTGCTCTTTGAGCATCCCGGCTCGCGCGAGTACGATCCGCGTGGGGAGATCGCTGAGCATCCCGATACGCCTGAGCGGATTGATGCGATTGACGGCGCACTCGCTGCGGTGGACTGGCTCGGCTGGGAGCGGCGTGTGGCGCCGATGGCCACGCGCGCCGAGCTGGAGGCTGTCCACGACGCGCACCTGATCGACATGATCGAGCAGCTCGTCGCCGGCGGCGGCGGGCTGATCGACGCCGACACCCACGTTGACGCGGCGGGGTATCGCGCTGCGCGGCACGCCAGCGGCGCGGCGTGCGCGATGGTAAAAGCGCTGATCGCCGGGGAGGCACGGATCGCGTTCGCGGCGCTGCGCCCCTCAGGACACCACGCCGAACGATCGCGCGCGATGGGCTTCTGCCTGTTTAACAACATCGCCGTCGCGGCGCAGCTCGCGATCGACCACCTCGGGATGCGGCGCGTGTTCATCCTCGACTGGGACGTCCACCACGGCAACGGGACCGCCGAGATCTTCCGCCGCCGCGACGACGTGCTGTACGCGAGCATCCACCAAGCCAACACCTACCCCCACAGCGGCCCGCTGCGAGACGCCGGGTCCGGCGCCGGGTTGGGCTACACAATCAACCTACCCGTCCCCGCCGGCTCCGATGGCGAGCGATGGGTCTCGCTGCTGGAGCACGTGGTGCTACCCGCGGCCACTGCTTTTCGTCCCGAGCTCGTGCTGATCTCCGCCGGCTTTGACGCCCACCGCGCCGACCCGCTGGGCGGCTGTCAACTTGAGAGCACAGACTACGCACGCATGGCCCGCCACGTCCGCGACCTCGCACAACACACACACGCCCCGATCGGCGCCGTGCTCGAGGGTGGCTATGACCCGCCGGCGCTCGCCGAGTCCGTGATCGCGACAATGCGCGCGCTCGGCGAACACGACGCGGCCGAGTCGATCGCGCCCGACCCCATGTACACCCGACAAGCAACCTCGCACGTCGGGCACCACTGGGAACTGTAGCCAGCGCGCTCCAATACGTGAACGCAGCTCCAGGCTTGCCGGCGCGAGCCTGCCAGACGCTGCAGCCTGAGCTGTCGTTGACCCCGGGGGATTCATACCCCACGATCGCCTCACCGACATCCACCGGGCGTCGAGCGGCGCAGCTGACGGTCGTGGCGCTGCGGTCGTTGCTCGGTTCTTGCTTCTCGAACGCGCGCTCGAGCGTTCGCTGGCCGGCGCGGTGCCGTCGGTTGCGGGGTGGCGGTTGTCGGGGTTGCCGAAGCAGCTCGAGCGCGACCAGGTCGACGCGCTGCTGGCGTCGAGTGACAGGTCGTGACAGCAGCTCCTCAACCCGACCCGCGCAAGCCGGCCTGCTCGCCGGCGGCGCCACGCCCAACCTGCGCAGATACCCCAGCAAACAGCCCCACCTGCTTGCCCACCGTCACCGGCTGGAATCCCTGCCGCGACAACTCGGTGACGAACCAGGCCACGAACGGCCCAAGCGGACCGGACACCCCAACTCTCGACACATCAGCCATCTCGACCACATCAGTCATCCCGACCGTCTCCTCTCAGCCACGTCGGAGACGATCTCGGCCGAACCCTTCAGATTATGTACCCCACCTCAAACCCCAATGACGCTATCTGCGGGACTTCTCAACCCGAGAGGGCATAAGCCGAGAGTTCCGATGATCCCCCTTATGGGAACGTTCCCATAAGGGGGACCTGCTCGGTAACACAGCCGAGCAACAGCGAACTCAATTCGCGTCGGCCGTGGCCGCGGCAGGGCGACGCGCGACGCCGCTGGCCTCCGCGGCCCTCGCGACGGCGGGAGCGACTGCCTTGATCACTTCACGATTGAACACGCTCGGGATGGTGTACGTCGCGTGCAACTCCTGATCGCTGATCACCCCAGAGATGGCGCCCGCGCGGAGCCTGTCAAGCTCGATGTGACGCTTCGCGGTTGGATTTAGTGAGCGACCTCCTTCGTCTCGGGCTTGTTGATCCAGGCGGCGGTCGGTAGCTCCGGCGGCACTCAAGGTGTTGACGGTGCACGCCGACCGCGGCAGCCCGATGCGCTCCAAGGCGTGATCTGCTGCTGCTCGGTCGCCTGCTCGATCAGCGCCTTGGCCAGCTGCGCGGTCTCGCGGTACTGCACGGTCCAGCCGACGACATAGCGGCTGAACACGTCGAAGATGTAGGGTCGGCGGGAGGCTTCCGCGGCCGCACGGCGCGTGCTGGCCCGACTGGCTGGGGGTGCCTCCCGCCGCCGCATCGAACCGTGCATGCGGTTCTCCCGCACACGCTGCGCCGCGAGGCGCGCTGCTGTATCCGCGGCGCAGCCGGGATGACGCGCCACCGGAGCGCCGATCTCCGCCGCCACCGCAACCGCGCGCTCGACATCGCGACAGTGATGCGAGGCGGCAACCGGGATCCCGTGCGTGGCCATCAACGCTTCGGCCTGAACGAGCGAGAGCCAGCCGCCGGCGGGCTCGCGATCAAGAAATGACGAGATCACCGCACGCGCCGCCGGCCCGTCCAGGTCGCGGTAGTGCGGGGCCTCGCCGAGCGGCCGTGACAGCCATTCGCGACGTTCGGCCGCGCGAGCGAGCACGGCGGCACACGACTCGGGGAACAGGAAGTTCGGCACGCCCAAGCCGGTGCGCGCGGGCAACCGGCCGCCCGACCCCAGCACCGATGCCACCACGGGCTTGGGTTCCCCCGCCGAGGCCGCGGAGATCGCCTCCAGCACGGCCTCCGCGTCGCCGTCGTAGAACTCAACGTAGAAGACCATCAGCGCATCGATGCCGGCATCGCCGAGTAGCTTCGGGATGCTCGCCGAGTAATCATCCGGTCCGGCGCTGATCCCCAAGACCAGAGGATTCTGCGCCTCGCTCGCGTCGCTCACTTCCAGCCCGCGCGTCGCACACGCGTCGGCGGCGAGCGTCGCCACCCCCGCGGAGCTGCTCAGGATCCCAACCCGCCGGCCAATCGGCAGCGGTTGGCGCCACCGCGGCCGTGCGCGCGTCCTGCTCCCAGCACTCGAGCAGATCGTTGGTCGAAACGTCGGCGCGGTTGCCGAGCGAGGCGAACATCGAAACCCCGAGCTGCCGGGCCGCCGCGTGACGGTTCGCGCAACCCGTCATAGCTGGCGACCGCCACCACGCGACCGTCGTGCCGGCTGATCAGCGCCAGGCGATCAACGCCGGTGGCCTCCGCGTCCGCGCGCGCGACGGTGTCGGTGCGGCCAAAGCCGTGGAAGCGGAGGTAGCGGCTCTCCGGCGAGAGGCCGTCGTAGAACGCCTTGATGTCGTCGAGGTCCACCGGCGTCGGGGCCCGCAACCGCAGCGTCGACCCATCGCGAAGCAGAACGTCCCTGATCAGCGGCTCGGGCTCGGGCGCCGAAGCGACGGTCACATGCCACCCCGGAGGCCTCAGGCCGCGAGGGCCAACATCAGCGCCTCCGCCACGCAGACGGGCTTATCGCCACCCTCGCGCTCGAAGGTCAGCTCGGAGGTCACCATGACCCCTCCCGACACGTCGTCAACCGCGCCGAGGCGGAGGTGCATGCGGACGCGATCGCCCACCGGCAGCGCCGCCGGGAAGCGCAACTTGTTGAGACCGTAGTTGAGCATGACGCCCACCCCGTCCACGCGCAGCAGCTCCTCCAGGAAGCGGGCGGCCAACGACAGCGTGTAGTAGCCGTGGGCAATGGTCCCGCCGAACGGCGTCTCGCGCGCGCGGTCGGGATCGACATGGATCCACTGCTGGTCGCCGGTGACCTTGGCGAACGTGTCGACGTCGGCCTGAGTGACATCGTGCCAGCTGCTCACCCCCAAGTCCTCGCCCGCGTGGGCCTTCAGCTCGTCGATGCCGTTGATCGTCAGCGGGGTCTCATGTAGGAGGCTCATGAGACGGACCCGTTCGTCGTCGCGGCGGCAATGGGGATCGCAATTCCCAGGTCTGTCTCGGCCGATGGGACCATCGGACCGTCGCCGCTGGATGGGTCGATGATGCCCTCCTCGAGCCAGGTGTGCCGACCCTTGAGGACGTCCAGCGCCAGACGGTGGTTGGGCGCGTCGGCGTTGTCCCACAGCTCGTGGAACAACCGCTCGGTGCGAAGCTGGGCCTGGTTGCAGAAGGCCTTGGCCAGCTCCTGGGTCTCGGTCGCCCGCTCGGGATGCTCCCCGATCCCCGTCTGGGTGAAGACGACGGTCGCGGACATCGCGAACAACTCGGCTCCAATGTCCACGATTCGTCCCAGGAAAGCTCCGTGGTTCTCGGTGCCGGCTTGCCAGCGCGCCATCGCGTAGAACGTCGAGCGCGCGAGCTTACGGCTGGCGCGCTCGACGAACCGCATCTCCCCGGCCAGCTCTCCGTACTCGGCATATGACCGGGGGGCCTGGCCACGGCCGACAGCGAGCTTGGGGTACCAGGTGGCGTAGAAGGCACCCGCCTTACCGAGCGCTTTCGCCTTGCGCTCGAGCGGGACGTCGGGCTCGAACAGCTCCCCGGCCACGTCCAGGTGCTGGTCCATCGCCTCGCGCGCGATCAGCAGGTGCATGATCTCCGTCGAGCCCTCGAAGATGCGATTGATGCGCATATCGCGCATCGCCTGCTCGATGGGCACCCCGCGCAGGCCGCGGGCGACCAATGACGGGACGGTCTCGTAGCCGCGGCCGCCGCACACCTGCACCAGCTGGTCGACGATCCGCCAGCCCATCTCCGAACCGTAGAGCTTGGCCAGGGCGGCCTCGATGCGTATGTCGTTGCGCTTCTCATCCGCCAGTCGGCTGGCCACGTCGACCATCGCCTCCAGCGCGTAAGCGGTCGCGGCGATGAACGCGATCCGCTGCGAGGGCTCGTCGTGCTCGCCGATCGGCTTGCCCCACTGCACGCGCTGGCTGGCGAACTCGCGGGCGATCTTCGTCGCCCACTTACCGACCCCCGCACCGATCGCCGGCAGCGCCAGCCGGCCGGTGTTCAGCGTGGTCAGAGCAATCTTGAGCCCCATGCCCTCACGGCCGATCACGTTCCCGGCCGGCACATACACGTCGGCGTACAGGGTCTGGGAGTTCTCGATCCCATGCAGCCCCATGAACTCAATGCGATGCTCGACGACCACGCCGTCGGTCCCACTCGGAACGATGAACGCCGTGATACCACCCTTGTGACCCTCGCCACGGGGCACCTTGGCCATCACCACCAGCACGTCAGCCACGGTCCCGTTGGTCGTCCACAGCTTACGGCCGTTGATCACGTAGCCCGCGCCATCCTCGGTCGGGGTCGCGGTACACGTCACCCTCGCGGGGTCAGAGCCCACCCCCGGCTCGGTCAGCGCAAACGCCGACAGATGCGTGCTGGAGACCTTCGGCAGCCACTCGCGCTTCTGCTCCTCCGAGCCGAACATCAACAGCGGCTGCGCCAGCCCGATCGACTGATGCGCCGACAGCAGCGTCGAGAGGCTGGAGTGATAGGTCCCGATCATCATCAACGCCCGGTTGTAATACACCTGCGAAAGGCCCAGCCCGCCGTACTCCTCGGGCACCTTCATACCCAGCGCGCCAAGCTCCTTGAACCCGGTAACGACCTCATCGGGGATCCGCCGCTCGGACTCAATCGCCTGCGGATCGACCTCGGCTTGCAAAAACGCGCCAAGAGCAGCCAGGAACCGCTCTCCCTTCTCGACAGCCTCGGCCGGCAGAACCGGCTGCGGCGAAATCAGCTCGGGCTCGAAATGACCGAGGTAGAGCCCCTTACCGAAGCTCGGCAGCTTCCAGTCCTTCTCCCGAGCCGCCTCCGAGATCGCTCGAGCTTCTTTGTAGCCGGCGTCAGCGGGCATGCCTGTACCTCCGTCATCGGTGCTGCGGCTGTGGTAATCCGTAGGTCGCTCGCCTGTGAAACACGAGGTGCAAGGAAACGAGATGAGGTCAGCCTTCTACTACAAACACCGACCACCCACCCCACGTATGAGGTGGGCTGGAGATCTCAGCTAGAACTGCCTTCGACTACCAGACAATTCGAAGTCAAACTCTATCACTTTGAGTGCGTCGTCGTTCGACGTTTAACCCCTTGTCCTTGACCTTCTCGGGTCACCTCCTCGGCGCTTGAACTACCCGTGTGGAGTCGACGACGAACACGTCGAGCGTGCGGGGACCGTCGACGCCCTCAACGCGGACGAGCTCGATGTCCACGGTGGCCGACGGGCCCGAGATAGTGGTGATCGGCCGGCCCTCTCCAATGACTCCGGCCAGCGCGGCCACAGCGTCGGGCACGGACGAGACGACGTGTTCCGATCTGACGACGGGGCGGGGCCTGCGCAGACACCGCGATGCGGCGGGCCTTGCGCTGTTCGTACGCCGCCATCAGCGCGCCCGGTAGCTCATAGCCGCGCACTCGTCTCACGGTCGCTCGATAGTCCGCGACGCGCGTGCAGAAGAGGTCCACCGTGACCGAATCGCCCGCCGGCGCCCAGTGCGCCTGCTGTGACGATAGGCGCGCGGGACCTCCTCCATCCCCCAGCCGGTCAGCCAGAAACTCTGTCAAGCTCGGCCAGCCGGCCGTCGAGCCCTGCGCCGTTCTCGCGCAAGTAGGCCACGCACGACGCCGACGGAGAGACCACCACATCGGCATCCGCGAATACCCGCTCGAACCGCCGCGCCAGGGTAAGCCCCCGCTCCCGATAGCCCGTGTTGGTGTGCATCTGACCGCAACAGGTCTGGCCTCGGGGAAATCAACCTCGCAACCCAGCCGCTCGAGCAGCGTCACCACCGCCCGCCCGGTCTGCGGGAACAGCGTGTCGTTGAAGCAGGTGATGAACAGCGCGACCCGCAAGAGCCTCACCAGGGGCTGTAGGCGCGGATGTTGGCGGCTCTCAGCCCGGTGACATATCCGGCGCGCTCGTATCCCGCCGCTTCGGTGTCGGGTGGCACCGACAGCATGCCGCGCAGCTCGTCGAGCGTCTTGAATCCCTTGCGCGCCATCCACGCGGACAACCCGTCGAGCAGCACGGTCGCGTGCTCGGGTCCGTGGCGCAGCAGCGCCGAGGCGGTCATGACCACATCCGCTCCCGCGAGCAGGTACTTGGCGACGTCGACGGGGTCTTCGACTCCCGTCGTGGCCGCGAGCGCACAGCGCACCCTTCCGCGCAGCAGTGCGATCCACGTCCGCGGCAGCAGCGCGTCGACCGGGCGCGAAAGCGCGAGGCCGGGCACCGCCGCGAGCGTCTCCGTGTCGATATCGGGCTGCAGGAAGCGGTTGAAGAGCACGAGCGCGTCGGCGCCCGCCGCGTCCAGCCGCAGCGCCATCTCGCCGGTCGAGCTGAAGTAAGGGCCGAGCTTGACCGCGACCGGCACGGTAACCGCGTCCTTGACGCGCTCGAGGACGTCGACGTAGCGCTGCTCGACCTCGCGGCCCGGACGTGGTCGGGTCGCCGGGCACGTAGTAGATGTTCAGCTCGATCGCGGCGGCGCCGGCGTCCTGCATCGCGCGCGCGTACTCGGTCCAGCCTTCCGGCGTGACGCCGTTGAGACTGGCGATCACGGGGACGTCGACCGCCGCGGCGGCGCGCTCGACCAGGTTCAGATGGCGGCGTGGGCCGTAGTCCTCCTCGGCCACTTCCGGGAAATAGGACAGCGATTCGGCGAAGCTCTCGCTGCCGGCGTCGGCCATCCGGGCGTCCAGCTCGGCCTCCTCCCGCAGCTGCTCCTCGAACAGCGAGTGCAGCACGACCGCGCCGACTCCGGCGTCCGCGAGCCGCCGGACGCCGTCCACGGTGTGGGACAGCGGCGAGGCGGACGCCACGAGCGGGTTGCGTAACTCGAGGCCCATGTAGTTGGTCGATAGCTCCATCAGTGGTGATTCCTCCTGGCGTCGGCCGGGAAATCCGCGGCGCTGCGGGTGGCCATCTCCTCATAGATCTGCCAGCGCTGGTCGACCGTCTGCTGCGCGAGGCCCCCCAGGCGCTCGGCCTCGGCAGGGTTGGACTTGGCCAGCGCCCGGAAGCGCAGCTCTCCCTTTCGGTAGTCGCTCAGCTGGAGCCGCGGCCTGGGCGAGTCCAGTAGGAACGGGTTGCCGCCCCCTGCGCGGACCAGCGGGTCATAGCGGATCAACGGCCAGTGGCCGCTCGCCACTGCCTTGTACTGCTGGTCGAGCCCGTGTCGCATGTCGATCCCCTGCCCGATGCAGTGGCTGTAGGCGATCAGCAGCGAAGGCCCGTCGTAGGCCTCCGCTTCGCGGAACGCGGTCAGTGTCTGCTGAGGGTCGGCGCCCATCGCGACCCGGGCGACGTACACGTTGGCATATGAGATCGCCTGTAGCGCGAGGTCCTTGGTGGGCATTGTCTTGCCGGCGGACGCGAACTTCGCCACCGCGCCGAGCGGTGTCGCCTTGGACATCTGCCCGCCCGTGTTGGAGTACATCTCGGTGTCGAGCACGAGCACGTTGACGTTGTGCCCGCTGGCCAGCACGTGATCGAGGCCGCCGGACCCGATGTCGTACGCCCAGCCGTCGCCGCCGACGATCCACACGCTCCGCCGGATCAGGTGATCGACGACGCTGCGCAGGTCGGCGACTACCGCTTGGTCGCACTCGTCGAGCCGCCGCTCCAGCTCGACCACCCGTCCGCGCTGGGCGCGGAGCTCGGACTCCCGCAGCTGCGGCGCCTCGAGGATCTCGTCCACCAGCTCCCCGCCGATCAGATCACGCAGCTCGCTGAGGCGCCGGCGGGCCAGCTCGGTGTGGCTGTCGACCGCGAGTCGCAGGCCGAGGCCGAACTCGGCGTTGTCCTCGAACAGCGAGTTCGACCATGCCGGGCCGTGCCCGTCGCCGTCGACGGTCCATGGCGTCGTGGGCAGGTTCCCGCCGTAGATCGACGAGCAGCCGGTCGCGTTGGCGATCGTCAGCCGGTCGCCGAACAGCTGCGAGACGAGCTTCAGGTATGGCGTCTCCCCGCACCCGACGCACGCACCGGAGAACTCGAACAGCGGCTCCAGGAACTGCGTGCCGCGCACCGTGCCGAAGTCGACTCGCGTGCGTTCGTTTGCCGGCAGCTGCTCGAAGAACGCGATCCTTTCGCGCTCGGCGGGCAGCAGTGGCTCGATCGCCTCGAGGTTGATCGCCTTGCGCGCTGCGTCTCCGGGCGCCGAGACCGGACAGGCCTCGACGCACAGCCCGCACCCGGTGCAGTCCTCGACGTAGACCTGCAGCGTGTACCGCGTCTCCGGAAGCCCGGGAGCGTTGAGTGGAGCCGACCGGAAGCCGTCCGGCGCACCATTCAACCGGGATTGCTCGTACTGGCGGGAGCGGATCACGCTGTGCGGGCAGACGAAGCTGCAGTTGCCGCACTGGATGCACAGCTCGGAGTCCCAGGCCGCCACGATTTCGGAGATGTTGCGCTTCTCATACTGCGTCGTGCCGCTCGGGTACGTGCCGTCCACCGGCAGCGCACTGACCGGCAGCTCATCCCCGCGGCCGGCCATCATCGCGGCGGTCACGGTCCGCACGAACTCCGGTGCGTGCGCGGGAACCATCGGCGCCGGCTCGCGCTCGGACGTCACCTGCTCGGGCACCTCTACGCGGTGGAGATGCTCCAGCGAGCGGTCGACCGCCGTCTGGTTACGCTCTACGACCTCGGCGCCGCGCTTGCCGTAGGTCTTGGCGATCGACGTCTTGATCCGCTCGATCGCCTCCTCGGGCTCGAGCACGCCCGAGATCGCGAAGAAGCACGTCTGAAGCACCGTGTTGGTCCGCCCGGCGAGGCCCGCATCGCGTGCGATCTGCGCCGCGTCGATCACGTAGAGCTTGATCTGCTTGGCGAGGATCTGCTCCTGAACCGGACGCGCGAGCGCGTCCCAGACGCGGTCCGGGGGCTGTCGGCAGTTGAGCAGGAGCGTCGCTCCCGGTGCCGCCCGATCGAGCACCTCGGCGCGCTCGAGCAACCCGAAGTGGTGGCAGCCGACGAAGCTTGCCTGCGAGATGAGGTAGGGCGCGCGAATCGGTTCGGACCCGAAGCGCAGGTGCGAGACCGTCTGCGAGCCTGACTTCTTGGAGTCATAGACGAAGTAGCCCTGGGCGTGCAGGCTCTCCTCGGAGCCAAGGATCTTGATCGTGTTCTTGTTCGCGCCGACCGTCCCGTCCGAACCCAGGCCGAAGAACACCGCGCGCACGGTCTCCGCAGGCTCGATGTCAAGCGACGGGTCGTAGGACAGGCTCGTGCTCGAGACGTCGTCGTTGATCCCGACCGTGAACCGCCGCTTTGGCCGCTCGCGTCCCAGCTCCTCGAAGATGCCGGCGACCATCCCGGGCGTGAACTCCTTCGAGGACAGGCCATAGCGGCCTCCGATCACGCTCGGCATCAGCTCGCGCTCTCCGTCTGCGTGTGACTCGGTGAGTGCCGCGAGCACATCGAGGAACAGCGGCTCCCCGAACGAACCGGGCTCCTTGGTCCGGTCGAGCACGGCGACGCGCCGGACGCTCGCCGGCAGCGCCTCCGCCAGCGCCCGAGCTGGGAATGGCCGGTACAGCCTGAGCTGCGCCACGCCGACTCGCTCACCCTGCGCCTGCAGGAAAGCCACGGTCTCGCGCACGGTCTCCCCACCCGATCCCATCACCACCACCACGCGCTCGGCCTCGGGATGCCCGCTGTAGTCGACCAGCCCGTACTCGCGGCCCGTGCGCTCGCCGAGCTTGTCCATCGCGTCCTGTACCACCTCGGGGACACGGGCATAGAACGGGTTGACCGTCTCGCGGGCCTGGAAGTAGACATCGGGGTTCTGCGCGGTGCCGCGGATGAACGGCCGCTCTGGGGTCAGCCCCCGTCCGCGGTGCGCGCGGACCAGCTCCTGCGGAACCATCGCCCGCACGTCATCGTCGGACAGCATCTCGATCGTGTTCAGCTCGTGCGAGGTGCGGAACCCGTCGAAGAAGTGCACGAACGGGACCCGGGTCCTCAGCGTGGCGGCCTGCGCCACCAGCGCGAGATCGTGGGCCTCCTGCACCGAGGCCGAGGAAAGCAGGGCAAACCCGGTCTGGCGCACCGCCATCACGTCGGAGTGATCGCCGAAGATCGACAGCCCCTGCGCAGCCAGCGAGCGCGCGGCCACGTGCAGCACCATCGAGGTCAGCTCGCCGGCGATCTTGTACATGTTCGGGATCATCAAGAGCAGGCCCTGGGAGGAGGTGAAAGTCGTCGCCAGCGCGCCGCCCTGCAACGCGCCGTGCAGCGCACCGGCCGCCCCCGCCTCGCTCTGCATCTCCATCACCGCCGGCACGGTGCCCCACACGTTGGCCTGCCCATGGCCCGACCATTCGTCCGCCTGCTCCGCCATCGGCGAGGAGGGCGTGATCGGATAGATGCAGCAAACCTCATTGCACCGGTAGGCGACCGACGCCGCCGCACCGTTGCCGTCGACGGTGGCGCGCATCAGCTCGGCTCCTCTATCGCATCCGGCCGCGCTATGAACGCCTCCGGGGGTGTCGGCGCGCTCTCCGGAATCATCTCGATCGAGTGCACCGGGCACTGCTCGTAGCACGCCCCGCAGCCCGTGCAGCGGTCGTAGTTGAACTCGTAGCGGTATCCCTTGCCGAGCTTGATCACCGCGTCCTCCGGGCACGCCCCGAGACAGCCATCGCACTCACAGCAGTTCCCGCACGACAAGCACCGGTGCGCCTCGAACGTCGCCTCCTGGGGCGAGAGGCCACCGACCACCTCCTCGAAATCGGCGACTCGCTGGGACAGCTCGAGCTCGGGCTGCTGACGGCGGGCGGCATCGCCGAAGTACCACAGGTTGAGCATCTCGAACGTCGCCTTCGGGTGCTTCGGGGGCCGCCCTCCGTCCGCGCCCCGCAGCCACGCGTCGATCTCCCGGGCAGCCCGCTTCCCGTGCCCCACCCCGACCGTCACCGTGCGCTCGCTCGGCACCATGTCCCCGCCCGCGAACACGCCCGGGCACCCCGTCATCATCGCGGTCGAGACCTGCACGGTGCCGTCGCGGTCGAACTCCACCCCCGGCACCGCCCGAAGGAAAGCGGTATCGGTCTCCTGACCGAGCGCCAGGATCACGCTGTCAGCAGCGAGCGTTTCGAACCGTCCGGTCGGCTGCGGGAACCCGGAATCGTCGAGCTCCATCACCTCGACGTTCAGGTCGGGGCCCTCAAAATTCTTGATCGTCCGTAGCCAGTTGATCCGCACGCCCTCCCGCTCGGCGTCCCGCGCCTCCTCCTCATGCGCCGGCATCTGCTCGCGCGTGCGGCGGTAGACGATCAGCGTCTCCTCCGCGCCCAACCGGCGCGCCGTCCGTGCGGCGTCCATCGCCGTGTTGCCGCCGCCGTAGATCGCGACGCGGCGCCCGATCTCCGGCCGCTCGCCCGAAGCGACCCCGCGCAGGAACGAGACCGCATCCACGATCGGTCCCGCATCCATGGCGGGAATCTCCACCCGCTTGGACAAATGCGCGCCGACCGCGACGAACACGGCGTCAAAGGCGCCTTCGCGGCGCTCCGCGTCAAGGTCCACGACCAGGTGGTTGTTGGTGAAGCGCACACCGAGCGCCGCTATCCGCTCGATCTCTCCGCTGAGCACGTCGCGGGGCATCCGGTAAGCCGGAAGGCCATAGCGCATCATTCCGCCCGGCTCG
>CAVUPW010000003.1:0-26245 GCA_963743345.1 uncultured Solirubrobacterales bacterium | reverse complement strand
ATTTGGACAGGTGATCAGGTTCGACAAGCCCGGTCGCCGAGCCGCAGTAACTAGAACTAGATGCTGCGGAACGCGACGCCGCAGACAGCATCTGTGCGGAGCGTCGATACGCGTCCGGCTGGTACGCGGTCGGATAGGCTGGAGCGAAGGAGCGCTGCGTTATCGGGACTCGAGCGCCTCCACGGTCGCTCAATAGCCAGACCCGAGCACGATGTGCCAGAGTCCTCGGGATCGTCGAGATCGATGCTCGCCGGGAACCGGCTCCGACCTCGACCTTGTCGATGCCCGCGCGACCGAACAAGCCAGCGAGTCGAGCCGGAGTGGTGATCTCGTCCCACGGGTTGAAGGCCTTGTAGAGGCTCGGTGACAGCTCACGGACAGTCTCCCAGAAGCAGCTGATCCGCTGGCTCGAACAGTCCCGCACCCCAGGTGGTGATGGCCAGTCTCCCTCCGGGACGAACCAGCCGCCACATCTCGGCCGTGAAGGCCTCCATGTCCGAAGCGAAGAAGACGCCGAAAACGCAGATCACCGCGTCAACCGAGCCGTCCGGCAGGCTCGTTCGCCTGGCGTCGCATAGCCGAAACTCGATGTTGGCGAGGCCCTCGTCTGCCGCCCTGGCCCGAGCCGCATCGAGCAGTGGCGCCGCGACGTCGACGGCAACCACGTGGCCGGTCGGGCCGACCGCGCGAGCCGCCGGAATCGCTGACGCGCCCGCGCCGCAGCACAAGTCGAGCACCTCGTTCCCGGGCAAGAGGGCCAGGCGGCTACGGTCCCCGCTCCGAACCGATCCCAGAAGCGAAGCAGTAGATAGTGATCAGCCGCCGCCGCGTACGTGCCCGCGGCTCTCGCCGCATGCTCATCAAGGAAGTCGACGGCCATGTGCCCGAGTCTCCATCATCCCCATCGACGGCCTCGCATCAACGAGTCCGCTCCGTTCGTGGCTGGTGCGGTCTGACTGACGGTGGCGCGCTGGGTTCCTCGCAGCAGGACCAGTGAGCGGCCGATCAAGGTGATGCCGAAGGCCGCGTCGACCGCTTGCTCGGCGATGCCCGGATCGGACGTGTCGATCTCGACCAGCCAGGCGATGTCGCGCAGACCGTCGGGAATGATGAACTGGAGCGGCTCCCACCACGCGTTGACCATCAGCAGGAATGGATCGTCGGTGCGCGTGTTGTCGCCCGTCGCGCCGCTGAGTGCCATCGTGACCGCCCTCGCGAACGAGGCGTTCCAGTCCTCAGCGGTCATGGCGACGCCGTCGGGCCGGTACCAGTCGAGGTCGTCGCGGACCTCGTCCTGCGCGGGGAGCGCCGCGAAGAACTGCCGGCGACGGAACACCGGGTGGCGCTCGCGCAGGCGGCACAGACGTGCGGTGAAGTCGATCAGGTCGCCGTGCTCGGCGACGGCAGCCCAGTCGAACCAGGTGAGCTCGTCGTCCTGACAGTAGGCGTTGTTGTTGCCGTGCTGGCTGCGAGCGAACTCATCGCCGCCGAGCAGCAGTGGGACGCCCTCGGATAGCAGCAGGGTGGCGAGGAAGTTGCGCTGCTGCCGGGCTCGCAGCTCGAGCACCGCCTCGTCGTCGGTCGGGCCCTCGGCGCCGCAGTTCCAGCTGCGGTTGTCGTCGCTCCCGTCGCGGTTGTCCTCGCCGTTGGCCTCGTTGTGCTTGGTGTTGTGGGTGACGAGGTCGGCGAGCGTGAAGCCATCGTGCACGGTGATGATGTTGACCGAGGCGGTCGGCCGGCGACCACCGTGCCCGAACAGGTCCCCGGGAGCCGCTGATCCGCGTCGCGAACTCGGGCAGCGTGCCCGCCGTCGAGCGCCAGAAGTCGCGCACGGTGTCGCGGAACTTCCCGTTCCACTCGCTCCAGCCGGGTGGGAACTGGCCCAGCTCGTAGCCGCCCCAGCCGATGTCCCACGGCTCGGCGATCAGCTTGACCCGGGAAAGCACTGGATCCTGACCGACCGCCTCCAGGAACGCCGAATGCGGATCGAAATCGGCCGCGGCGCGTCCGAGGGCGGCGGCGAGATCGAAGCGAAAGCCGTCCACGTGCATCTCCTGGACCCAGTAGCGCAGCGAGTCCATCACGAGCCGAAGCGTTGGAGGCTGGTGCAGATCCAGCGTGTTCCCGCACCCGGTGTCGTCGACATAGTGCGAGCGATCATGGGCCAGCCGGTAGTACGCCGGCGTTGTCGATGCCACGGAAGCACAAGGTCGGTCCGTGTTCGCTGCCCTCGGCCGTGTGGTTGAACACGACGTCGAGGATCACCTCGAGCCCGGCGGCGTGCAGGTCGCGGACCATCCGGCGGAACTCATCGACCTGGCCACCGCCATCGCCGGTCGAGGCGTAGGCGTTGTGGGGCGCGAAGTAGCCGATCGACTGATAGCCCCAGTAGTTGCTGAGACCGCGCTCGACCAGGAAGTCGTCGTTGACGAACGTGTGCACGGGTAGCAGTTCGACGGCGGTCACACCGAGTCGCTTCAGGTGCGCGACCGCGGCCGGATGCGCCAATCCGGCGAAGGTTCCGCGCAGCGCGTCCGGCACATCCGGATGCAGCTTCGTGAAGCCCCGGACGTGCACCTCGTAGAAGATCGAGTCGGCCATGGCGGGCCCGGTGGCCGATCGTCCCCCCAGTCGAATCCCGCGCAGGTCAGCAGCGAGCGCGGAACATATGGCGCCGAGTCCTCCTCATCGGGTTGGCTCGGATCCCCGGCGACGTGACCGTATACCGCTGGGTGCCAGTGGACATCGCCGGCGACGGCGCGGGCGTACGGGTCGAGCAGCAACTTCGCCGGGTTGCAGCGGGACCCGGACGGTGGATCCCACGGTCCATGGACACGAAAGCCGTAGCGCTGACCCAGAGTCGCGTCCGGTAGGTACCCCTGCCAGACGAAGCCATCGCCTGGCTGCAGGTTCCAGCGCGTCTCCGTTCCGGCGTCGTCGAACAGGCACAGCTCGACCGCGTCCGCCACGCTGCTGAACAGGGCGAAGCTCGCCCCCTGCCCATCGTGGTGGGCGCCCAACGCCGGCGTCGTCGCCGGCGTCTCGAGCACGGACGGCGTCGACTGAACGGTCATCGGCAGGCTCCTCGGGGACGTGGATCAGGTAAGCCGGACGAAGTGTTCCGCGATGCATCGGCGGCCACAAGGGGCGCACATGTGAAGTCGAGTGAACTGCTCCTGTAGGCCCAGCGCGGAGACTGTGCGGGCCAGGGCTCCGCACTATCGTGAGCCGGCGTGTCCACGCTCGTGCTCTCGGACCTTCATCTGGGGTCGCGTCTGCGGCACGACGTCCTCACCGTGCAGGAGCCGATGGCCCGGCTGCTCGAGGCGCTCGAGGGCATCGAGCGGCTTGTGCTGCTCGGGGACGTCGTGGAGCTGCTCGAAAAGCGAGCCGACCGGGCGATGGAGGTCGCCGAGCCGATCCTGCGAGAGATCGGCCGCAGGCTCGGGCGCGGCCGCGAGGTGGTCTTCGTGCCCGGCAATCACGATCGGGCCCTCATCGCCGACTGGATCAAGCGAGTCGGCCCCGGCCTGGCTCCTGACAGCGTCGTCCCGCTCGATGCGACGCCGGGGCTGGCCTCCGTCGCATCCTGGCTTGCGCCGGCGCGCGTCCGGGTGCACTACCCCGGCGTTTGGCTCGCGTCCGGAGTGTGGGCGACGCACGGCCACTACCTCGATCGCCACCTGCTGCCGGAATCCGCGTTCGGCGTGACGCGCGGTCTCCTCGGACGCGTACCGCGACCCGGCGCGGTCCCGATCGACTACGAGCTGGCCGGAGGGCCGTCACTCACCCGCCTGGAGGCGTTCGTGATCAAAGCGCTCCCGCGCCCCATCGCGGCGCTGGCAGAGGACGTCGCCGAGCTGATCCGGGCCTCCACGATGCCACGCGCCCCGCGCCGCCTGCTGCACCCCGGAATGGCCCGCCTCACCGCAGGCGTCCTCGGCGCTCAGATGCGCCTTGCTAGCCTCCCCGCGCTGTACCACGTGATCGGGAGGCTTGGAATCGATGCGGAGTGGGTGCTGTTCGGTCACGTCCACCGGCTTGGTCCGCTCCCCGGCGACGTCGAGACGCGCTGGCAGGGACCGCACGGGCGACCCCGCGTGCTCAATACCGGCTCCTGGGTCTACGAGCCGCTGCTCGTGCACAACGCCAACGCGCCCCACCCGTACTGGCCGGGCGGAGCGGTGATCCTGGAGGACGGCCGCGTGCCCCGCGCCGTCGGGTTACTCGACACCGTGCCGGCCGGCGCGATGCACTAGTGGCCGCCCCCGCAAGTACGCTCGCATTCGAGGCGGCCGGCCTGCGGCCTGCTCGGCCTCCTGCCTCGCTTGACCGGCCGCGCCGGCGTCGTCCGGAGGCGGCGCTGCGCTTTGTCCTCGGATCCTCGCGTAGCGCTGCTCCGCCACGGATCCTGCGTCCTCGCGCAGCATCCACCAGTGGCACCTCTCGGTGCGACCGCACTTACGGGGACGACCACTAGCGTGAGTCGCCATTCGGGCCGGCGGCTCAGCGGAGATCGAATTCCGCGGGCTCGGTGGGCTCCAGGTGGATGACCTCGAAGCCGAAGCGCTCGGCCAAGCGCTCGGCCACGAGCGAGCGATGACACGCCTGAGCGGTCGCCTCCACGCACAGGAGTGCCCCGATGCCATGGACGGGCAACTGTCGGATGAACGGCTCGAGGGGCACGAGATCGAGGATCTCCTCGGTGTACGCACGGACGTATTCAGGGGAGAGACGGACGCGCGAGCGCTTGCCGACGCCTTGCCGGGCATCGTCGCGATACTGGAGATGACGCAGCTCGGTGTCCGGGGCGAGCTCGGGGTGGTGCTCGTATGCGATGTGAGCGTCGGCCAGGAGGGCCTGCAGGCGCTGCGAGTTGGCCCACGCGTAGTGCGGGCCCCGCACACCTCGCCGCTGGCGGACGTCCATGACCTTGGTGATCCCAGCCGCGTCGAGGGCGCGGAGGAAGCTGGCGGCATCGAATTCGTAGACGCCGATCGTCGCGATCTTGGGCACCGAAGTCCAACGTTAGGGCCCGTAGAAGAATTATGTGGCGTTTTGGCGGCGTCTGGACGCGCCCGATGCCACCCCCCTCGCCCTCACGTACCACCAGTACGATCGTGGCGAGGGAGCGGCGTCAGCCACGCCCAGCCACTCGCCAATTCCACCACCTAATTCTTCTACGGACCTCAGTGGCGTGGACGCAAGACCCTCTGCATCCGCGGCCCATCCGACACCGGGCAGGACTGCCCGCCGATCGGCACGTGCGACAGGAGCGCGGCGACGTTGGTCCGCAGCGCACCGGTGTACACGAGCTCGCCCGCGAACAGCCGCTCGAGGTCGGTGCGGCCCCGGGCGGCGACCGCGCCGCCCGCGATCGGTATCACGTCGGTGGTGGGGCCGCCGGCATGCGGAACCTGCCATTCCGTCCCGTCGGGGCCGACCGTGGCACGGAACGCATGTACCACATGCAGAACCTGACACGCTCAGTCGGAGGGGCGCCAATTGGCAGGAAATGCATGTGATCGCGGCGGAGCACGTCGGTGCCTAGTTGTGCCCGCCCGGCGGGGGTTGGGACTAGACCTCCGCCCCCGCTCGGCGCTGTGAGAGGGTTCCTCCCATGCCGTGGATGCCTGAGCTGTTCTCGGCCTCCGTACTGGAGCGGATCTCGACTCGCGCCGCCGACGCCCGAGCGGCTGCTCCCGTGCCGTACTTCGCCGGGGTGGAGTCGGGCGAGACCGACGCGCTCGTCCGGTCATTCGCCGGTGAGCCGGAGCTTCATCACCCGATCCGTGGCCGGGTCAAGGGCCGCCGCGCCTTCGAGCGGTTCATCGCCGAGACCAGCGCCTGGCTGACTGGGATCAACGCCGTCGGCAGCCAGGTGGAGCGAATCATCACCCCACGGCGAACGATCGAAGAGACGGTGCTGGCGCTCGACGGCTACCCCGGCCGCGTTGAGCTTCCGGCCGCAATCGCCGCTGACCGCGACGAGGACGGGCGCATCGTCGAGCTGCGGGTCTACTACAGCACATGGCCGTTGACGGGCAGGCACGCCAACCGCCCGCCCGTCCTACAGCCAGACGGCGATCTCCACCTCCCCGACGTGGTCGGCGAGTACCAGCGCGCACTGGCCGTCGGCGACGTCGACGCCGCGCTGGCGGCGTTCGAGCCGGACGCCTACGTCCGCGAGCCCGCCGGCGGGCCGCATGTCCATCGCGGCAAGGACGAGCTGGCGAGCCTCTATGAGCTGTTCTTCTCAAACGGCGGCGGCATTCCGCTCGAGCACTGCGCCGTCACAGACGACGGCCAGGCATGCGCACTGGAGTACAACGTGGTCCGGTGGGGCCGGACCGACCTGCCCCCCGAGGCCGGCCTGGCCGTCTACGTGCGTGGCGCCAGCGGCAGGCTCGCCAGCGCCCGCATCTACGACGACACCGACCCACCGCTCCGCCCTCAGCGGTAGCGCCGCCCCTGCTCCCGGGACCCAGACCCGGCATCGCTCAGCCGACGAGCAGCTTGAACCCGTGATCCCAGGCGCCCCGGGCGCCGCCGATCTTGACCCAGGCGATGCAGATCGCCTCGAGCTCGCGCGAGCCCTCGATGCCTCCGAGGTCGATCACATCGGACCAGCCGAAGTCGGCCAGCACGTCACGGACCGTCTGCTTGGCCTCGGCGTCGTCCCCGGCGATCAGCATCGTCGGCTTACCCTCGCTGAAGCGGGGATCGACGAAGTACGCATTACCGATCGTGTTGAACGCCTTGACCACCTTGGCCTCGGGCACTTGGCGCTGGACTCGCTCGCCGAGCGAGTCCTCGCCCGAGATCGAGAGCTTCGGCGGGAAGCCGCCGGAGAAGTCGAGGGGGTTCATGGCGTCGATGACGACCTTGCCGCTGAAGTTCTCGGCGCCGGCGTCGGCGATCGCCTCCTCGGCAGCATCGCCGAGCACCGCCAGCACGAGCAACTCGCCGTGCTCGGCGGTCTCCGTGAAGGTTCCGGCTCGGACGCCCGCTCCATCGCCCGACAGCCATTCGTGCAGCTCGGCCTTGCCCGGATCGCGCGAGCCGATCATCACCTCGTGGCCGCGGCTGCTGAACCCAGCCGCCAGGCGCCGCCCAACCTCGCCGCTGCCCAGCACCCCCACCCGGATGTGCTCCAGTCTTCCGCTTGTCATCTCTGCTCCTCTCGGCGGCAGGTCGAGGGGAATCTACTCGCGACTGCCTTCCGGCTGCGCGGCGCTTCGAGTGGGACGATTCGACGCGTTCGGGCCGGCGTTCGTCGATGAGCCGGTGGTAGCCGCACGCGGACCGAGACGATCCGGATGGCGCGCCGCCCGACCGCGGACGCCCTCCGAGTCGATGACCGTTCATCCGGTTCAGGTGATGCTGAGGAGCGAGGCATCCGTAGCGTCACGCGCATCGTCCCGATCGCCGGACTGGAGCAGCAGTGACCGCTGCGCGGTGGATGGCCCTGTGCTTCGTGCTCGGATCCGCGTGCTTTCTCGTCGGTCCGTTCCCGGGCTACGTGCAGCTGGTCGGCGAGGCGGCGGATGGCATCACGTTCTTCGTCGGCTCGATCCTGTTCACTGCCGGTGGCGCGCTGTAGTGCCGGCTCGCCTGGGCCGGCCGGAGCTCGGATCGCTCGGGCCGTGCGGCGTGGTGGAGCGCGGTGATCCAGTCCGCCGGGACGCTCTTCTTCAACGTAACCACGTTCCGCGCGCTGCACACCGCAATCTCGAGCCCGCAGTACAACCGGCTGGTCTGGCGACCGGACGCCTTGGGATCGATCTGCTTCCTGGTCTCGGGGGTAATCGCGTACGTCGTCTCACCGCGTCATGGGTGGCTGCCCGCGCGCGGAGGCCCCGGGTGGTGGCAGGCCGCCGTCAACCTGCTCGGCTGCATCTTCTTCGGGGTCTCCGCGGTGGCCGGCCACGTCGTCCCGTCGACGGGCTCCATGTTGGATCTGGCCGCGGCGAACTGGAACACGTGTCTCGGGGCGGCGTGCTTTCTGTGGTGCGCCCTCGCCACGCTGCGCTCTGCGGGAGGTGGCATCGCGCGTCATCGCTCCGAGGCTCGACCCACGCCTCCCGGTGATGGCGGCGCAGGATCTGCTCGGGGGGCGAGTTAGATTTAGGGCCCGCGCCAGAATTATTGACGACGCCTGGCTTGACGGCGTTTGGACGCGCCTGGCGCCACCGGCTCGCGCTCAAATACTCCCGGTATTATCGGCGCGAGCCGGCGGCGCCAGACACGCCCAGCCACTCGTCAATCTCCACCACTAATTCTGGCGCGGGCCCTTAGATTTTTAGATTAGGCGCGATCGAGGAGTGCGATGACATCGTCGCCCGTGCCCGACGCGATGCGATAACGCGCGCGAGCCCCACCTCCGCCTATTCTCGGAATCGCGATGATCGGCGAAGTCGATCGGGAAGAGCCCGAGGCCCCAGCCCGGCGGCACTACAAGGTCACGTTCGCGCTGCTCGCGCTGGCCGCGGTGTCGTATGCGCTGCTGCAGTCGCTGGTGGCGCCGGCGCTGCCGGACATCCAGCACGCACTGCACACGTCGGTCAATTCCGCCAGCTGGGTGTTGACCGCCTACCTGTTGAGCGCGTCGGTGGCGACGCCGCTCATCGGCCGGCTCGGCGACATGTACGGCAAGGAGCGGCTGCTCGTCGCCGTGCTCATGCTGCTCTGCGTGGCGACGACCGTCTCGGCGCTCGCCAACTCACTGACGGTGATGCTGCTCGGCCGGGTGGTCCAGGGCGCCGCCGGCGGCGTCTTCCCGCTCGCGTTCGGGATCATCCGCGACGAGTTCCCGCGCGAGCGGGTGGCGGGCGCGGTCGGAGTGATGTCCGCCCTGGCCGGCGTGGGCGGGGGCGCCGGCGTGGTGCTCGCAGGTCCGATCGTCCAGCACCTCTCGATCCACTGGCTCTTCTGGCTGCCGCTGGTGGTGCTGGTGCCGGCCACGATCGCGATTCATCGCTTCGTCCCGGAGTCGCCGATCCGCGTGCCGGGCCGGGTGAACTGGACCGCTGCCGCGCTCATGTCGGCCGGGCTTGCCGGTGTCCTGCTCGCGGTCAGCGAGGCACCGGTGTGGCACTGGCTGTCGGCCAAGACGTTGACCGTGCTCGCCGCCGGCATCGCGCTGCTCGTCGTCTGGGTGCGCAACGAAGCGCGCAGCGATCATCCCCTCGTTGACATGCGGATGATGCGGATCCGCGGCGTGTGGACGACCAACGCCGTCGCGGCGCTGCTCGGCTTCGGCATGTATGCGTCCTTCATCCTGCTGCCGGAGTTCGTCGAGACGCCGACACGGATCGGCTACGGCTTCGGCTCCTCGGTGACCGGGGCCGGCCTGTTCCTCGTCCCCTCGACGCTGGCCATGCTCGTGGCGGGCGCCCAGACCGGGAGGCTCGAGAAGCGCTTCGGATCGAAGCCGCCGCTGCTGGCCGGCGCCGCCCTCACGACCACCGCCTACGCCCTGCTGGCGGCGGGCCGGACGGAGCGCTGGGAGATCTACCTGGCGGCAGTTCTGCTCGGCGCCGGGATCGGGCTCGCCTTCGCGGCGATGGTGAACCTCATCATCGAGAACGTCGGTCCGGCGGAGACCGGCATCGCGACCGGCATGAACACCGTGACGAGAACGGTCGGCGGCGCGTTCGGCGGCGCCGTGGTCGCCTCGATCCTGGCCGGAACCGTGGGTGCCGCCGGCTACCCCTCCGCGCACGGCTTCACGGTCGCCTTTGCCGCGTGCGCGCTCGCGCTGGCGCTTGGGTTCCTGGTCGGGCTGGCGATCCCGCAGAGACGTCCCGCGGACGCATTCGCTCGGCATGAGGCGGGCGACCTGCACGAAGTAACCGCGCGCTGACCGGCGTCGGGGCCGGTTCGGCTCAACGAGGGCCGATCCGTGGTTGCCCCCCTCGAAAAATCGGCTGATCTGCCGACCATCTGAGTAGAAAGCCAAATTCATTCCGCTCGGCTCGCGGGGCTTCGCCAGGCCGCTCGAGCACAGAGTGAGGAGCGTGAGAGAAATGTCGATCATTCAGATGTCCGCCAGCGACCTGGAAGTGTCCGCCCCGCAGTTGTCCGCGGAGGAGGTTGGCTTCGGCTCGACGGTGTCCTTCACCGACCAGCGGGCCGGACGCGACCAGACGTTCCGGATCGTTGCCTCCTACGACGCCAAGCCGCAGGAGGGAACCCTCTCGATCGCATCACCGGTGGCGGCCGCGCTCCTTCACCACCGGGCGGGAGACCTGGTCGAGGTGCCCACGCCGTCGGGGAAGCGCCCGCTCCTGATCACCGCGGTGGCCTGAGCGCCTGGACGGAAGAAGCCTCCGCCGCATGCACGTCGTCATCTCGCAGATCAGCGCCTGGCTGACCCTCCGTCACTTCATCGTGACGCTCTCGGTCGTGGCCAGCGGCGTGAACATCTCCGGGATCATCCCGCAGCTGCGGACGATGCTGACGGCGCGCTCCTCTCGAGGCCAGTCACCGCTCGGCTGGACGCTGGCGGCCACGTGCTCCGGGTCGCTGCTGTTCGTGAACGCGGTCGGCTATCACGCGTTCGTATTGGCCGGCGGCAATTTCATGAGCCTCTCCGGCTGCCTCACCGCGGCGACGCTGGCGCGCCGCTTCCGTCACGAGGGCCCGGTGCCGGCCGAGGCGCTCGAAGCACTTCAGGACGCGCCCGCGGAGGTGATCTCCGAGCTGCCCACGGTCGAGCTCGAGGCGCTGACCGAGAGCGTGCTCGAAGAGCACCATCGGCGCACCGGCGAGACCCTCGCGGAGGAGACCGTGACGGAGATGCCGACGCACGAGTTCCAGGCGTTGGCCGAGGTCGTGATCGAAGAGCAGCATCGGCGGGCCGACCTCGGCCGCCTGTCACTAGCCCGCGGCTGACGCACGCCGTCAATCGCTCCCGAGTAGGATCATCAGCGCGAGGAAGCCTTCGCCGTGCGATTGCTCGTGTAACGGCGTGCATCTCGGCTACTTGCCATGCCCCAGAAAGCGGGCGAGCGCCTCGGCTGGGTAGTGCTTGGCGGCCTCGGCCAGGATGTAGAAGGTATCCGGCGGCACGATCGCCTGCAGCCAGTCGCCGTGCGGCCAGCTCCCGTCGGGGCGCTGCTGCTCGAGCAGGTAGGCGATCCCGCGCGCCACGGCGTGGGACTCGCCCGCGCCGGCATCGAGCAACCCGGTGAGCACCAGCCCGGTGAGCGGCGGCATGCTTGGGCCGCGGCCGGCGAGCGCCTGATCGCCATAGGAGTCGGGCAGCTCGCCCCACCCGCCGTCGGCGTTCTGGCGCGCGGTCGCGAACTGGACGGCCCGCCGCACCCACGGCTCCGACATGTCAACGCCGACGCGCGCGAGTCCCTGGAGCACACAGGCGGTCGAGGCCAGGTAGTTCACCGTCCAGCGCCCCCAGAACCCGCCGTGGTCGAACTGCTGGGCCCGCAGGAACTCGACCGCGCGCTGTACGGCGGGCGACTGGGTGGTCAGCCCGATGCGGCCGAGGCCGTCGAGGACTCGACCGGTCAGGTCCTCGGTAGACGGATCGCCGAGCTCGCGCGGCGGGTCGATCAGCGTCCGGATCGCGGCAACCGGGTCCTCCAGCGACACCTCGACCGGGCCGGAGAACAGCGGTCCCGGGCGCTTGGCCGGCAGGCCGTGGACAAAGGCAGACCAACCGCCGTCCGGGTTCTGCATGCCGAGCAGCCAGTCGCGACCGAGCTCGAGCGAGGTCCTGACCCGCCGGCCGATGTCGGTCTCGAGCCCGCCGGCGCCCAGGACCTCGCCGAAAGCGGTCACGACCGCGCCCGTGTCGTCGTTGTCGACCATCGTCTCGTTCCCCGGCTGGAAGGCCCACCCGCCGACTCGCGGCGCGCCCGGGTTGCGGTTGTCGACCTCGGGCTGCTCGATGAGAGATTGGACTCCGACCAGCCAGTCGAGCGCGCGGACCATGCCCGGATCGCTCGGCGACGCGCCGGCGGCCAGCAGCGCGCGCACGTTCGCCGCGGTGCACCAGACCGGGCTGCCGAAGGCGTCGACGTGCAGACCGTCATCGTCGCGCACGAACTGCGCCTCGAGCCAGGCCATCGTCCGCGCCACCATCGGATGTTCCTCAGGGAGTCCCGCGGCACGCACGGCGAGGAGCATCAGCGCCGTCTGCACGGTATTGGCGTTCCAGCTTCCGTTGACGTTCTGGAAGGTGGCCAGCAGCGTCAGCGTCCGCGCGGCGAACCGCCGCGGGAGCGCGCCGCGCGGAGGACCGTCGAGGCCCCAGTCGCCGCGCAGGCGATGAGCGATCAGCGTGAGGCCGCCGCTTCCCATCAGGATCCCGGAGTGGAAGCGGCGCTCCATGAACCTGACCAGCGATGGCATGAGCGCCGGCAGCATCGGCGGACAGGGCAGCTCGGACGGGTCGACCAGCCCGGCCAGCGCCAGGTAGACCACGGCCGGTTCGCCGCGCGCGAAGGCTCCGATCACCGCGGCAGTCCCACCCTGCGTCTCGACGTAGCCCCGCGCTGCGGCGATGGCGCCCGCACTGTCGTCCGGAGCGCACGCGTGAAGCGCCGCCCAGGCGGAGGCCGTGGTGCCCAGGTCGCCGTGACGCGACGTGGGGTAGGCGCGATACGAGCCGTCGCGTTCCTGGCGCGTCCGCAGCCAGCGGGCCCCGTCCGCGGCGTCCTCCGGATTCAGGCGTCCGGCGTGGTGCAGGGCGACGAGGACCTGGGCGGTCGGCGCCACCCCCATGTCGCAAGGCGAGTCCCACGAGCCGTCGGGCTGCTGGTCGCGCCAGAGCATCTGGCGCGCCCGGTCGAGCGCGGCGCGCACGGCAACCGGGTCGATCGAGCTCTCCCCGACGATTGTCACGCCCGCGGAAGCGAACCCGGCGCCATCACGGCAGGACAAAATCGCCCACGTTCCACAAGCTAGCGGGTTTGGCAAGCCGCTCATGGCGCGGCAGGCAGGCGGCAGGCGCGCCGCAAAGCCGGCCGCCTTCCCGCGTTTGAATTGCCGTGCGGCGCGAGGCGGTTCACCACTCCGCTGCGGCTGACCGGTTGACCCGCGGCCGGTACGTTACTCGCGGGGCTTCGCCACGGAAGGTGAGAGGATGAGTGAAACGCAGACCAACCGCGTCCGGGCAGACGTGGTTGTCAGCGATGAGCTGCAGGGCGAGATCGCCCGAGTGAGCATCAGGAAGTGGTGGTAGAGCGTGGCGCGGGACACTTAGAGCCGTCGGTGGGAGACCGCTCGCCGCTACGCGAGGCCTGACCTCGGCGAAACTAGGGCGCGTGGACAACCGCCTCGTCGCCGACCGCCTCGAAGCGTTCGCGGCCCTGCTCGAGCTGGCCGACGCCAACCCGTACACGGTGCGGGCCTATCGGCGCGCGGCCGAGACGATCCGGAGCGCGGCGCTGCCGGTGGCCGACCTCGTGCGCAGCGGTCGGGTGCGCGAGCTGCGAGGAATCGGGCCGGGGATCGAGGCGCGGCTGCGCGAACTCGTCGAGACCGGCGAGATCGCCGAGCTGGTCGAGCTCGAGCGCGAGTTGGCGCCGGACCTCGTGGGCCTGGGGCGCTATCTCGGGCTCGGCGCCAAGCGCTCGGTCGAGCTTGCCCGATCGCTCGGCGTTCGCACCGCCGAGGAGTTCCGCGAGGCGGCTGCGGCCGGGCGGCTGCGGAGCGCTCCCGGGATCGGGCCGAAGACCGAGGCGCGGCTGCTCGAGGCGTTGGCCCGGGTGGATCAACCGCGTCCGCGCCAGGGCCTGCTGCTGAATCGCGCTCGCGAGCTCATCGGCAACATCGCCGCTGCGCTCGGAGGACACTCAGCCGGCGACGTGAGACGGTGGCGCGACTCGTGCGAGCAGCTCGCGGTGGTATGCGCCGCGACCAACGGCACGGAGATCGTCGACCGCTTCGCGAACCTGCCCCAGATCGTCGGCATGATCGAGCGCGACGACCGCCGTGCCGTCGGCGTCACCGTCGACGGCTTGGGGATCGAGCTGGTCGCGGCGCCGCCCGAGCGATTCGGCACCGAGCTGCTCAGGGCCACGGGCGCGCCGGCCTACGTGGCCGCGCTCGAGCCGCTGCCCGAGGCGTCCGACGAAGCGGCGGTCTATAGCGCGCTCGGTATCCCGTGGTGCCCGCCTGAACTGCGCGAAGACCCGTTCGACGGCGACCCGCCCAAGCTGCTCGAGCTCGGCCAGATCCGCGGCGATCTGCACTGCCACACGACCTGGTCCGACGGCCGGGCGACGGTTGAGGAGATGGGCCGGGCGGCGCTCGAGCGCGGCTACGAGTACCTGGCCATCTGCGACCACACGCCGGCGGTGGGCGCGGTCCAGGGCCTGACCCCCGACGACGTTCGCCGTCAAGCAGAGGAGATCGCCGCCGCCAACGAGCGCTTGGCGCCCTTCCACATTCTTCGCGGCATCGAGTGCGACATCCTGCCCAACGGCCGGCTCGATCTGCCCGACGACGTTCTGGCCGAGCTCGACTGGGTGCAGGCCAGCGTGCATGGCGGCCAGCGGATGCCGCGCCGGGAGATGACCGCACGCGTGGAATCCGCGCTGCGCAACCCCTACGTCCGCTGCCTGAGCCATCCCAAGGGCCGCTACATCAACCGCCGGGCCGAGAACGCGCTCGACCTCGACCGTGTCTGCGCGGTGGCGCTGGAAACCGGCGTTGCGCTCGAGGTCAACGGCCTACCGGATCGCCTGGACCTCAGCGGCGAGCACGTTCGCGAGGCGCTGCAAGCCGGCGTCGAGATCGTGTGCTCGACCGACGCTCACTCGATCCGCGGATTGGCCAACATCGATTTCTCGGTGGCCACGGCGCGGCGCGGCTGGGCCACCGCCGAAGCCGTGCTCAACACGCGTCCTCTGTCCCAGATCTTGTCGCGACGCCGCCACACCGCCACGTGATGTAGAGCATGGGTCGCTCTTCCACGGAGTCGAGGCGTTATACAAGTAGCCTTGACTATCTACGGTTCTAGGGTAAACTGCGGAGGGCCGTTTTCCGAACCCGATGGAGGATCGTGATGCCGGACTTTGGACCCTCAGACCGTACCCTGCGCGCGGCCGATGCCGATCGCGACGCGGTGGCCGAGACCTTGCGCGAACAGCACCTCGCCGGCCGGCTCGACACCGACGAGCTCCAGGAGCGCATCGAGCGCTGCTACACAGCCAAGACCTACGCCGAGCTGGATGCGCTGCTCCTGGACCTGCCCGTCGGCGAGCCGAGCGCGCGCTCCGGAGCGGACTCGCGACGGTGGCGCCGGTCCTGGATCGGAGCGCCCCTGCCGCTCTTACCTCTGCTGATCTTGGCCCTCGCGCTCAGCCACAGCCGCGTGCTGTGGCTCGCGCTGCCGATGGCGTTCCTCTTCTTCGTCGTGCGGCCGCTACGCCGGCACGCGCCCGCGGGCGTCGGCTGCGGTGGGCGGTACCGGGGCTACCTCTAGAAGCCAGCCGGCTACTCGACTCGCCGCAGCGCCCGCGGCACGCCGGTGAGCTCGCCGGCCTCGGCGACGGCGGGCGCGCGCAGCATCGCCTGCAGCGCGGCGAACGCATCGGGGTCCAGGCGCGCGGGAACATCGGCCCGCATCAGCTCGAGCGCTTCATGTGGCCGGTACGCCGCCCGGTACGGCCGGTCGGATATGAGCGCTTCGTAGACGTCGGCCACGGCGAGCACGCGCATCGGCATGCTGAGCGAGTCGGCCGTCAGCCCCCGCGGATAGCCGCTCCCATCCAGGCGCTCGTGGTGCGCGCTGGCCACCATGGCGAGCTCGCCGAAGCTCGAGACACGCTCGAGGATCTGCTCCGCCAGCAGAGGATGCGCCCGGAAGCGGCTTCGCTCCTCATCCGTCAGCGGCCCGGGCTTGTCCAGGATCCGGTTGGAGATCGAGAGCTTGCCCAGGTCGTGCAGCAGCGCGGCGCGGCGAAGCCGGCGCAGCGCGAGCTCGTCGAAGCCCATGAGCTTGGCCATCTCGGTGGCGATCGCGCATACCCGGCTGCAGTGCTCATGGGTCCACGGCGACTTGGCGTCGACTACAGCGGCGAAGCCCTCGACGATCCGGTCGAGCCTGGCCTCGTCAGCGGTGAGCCGGCGATCGGGCGGAGCGACGTCGGACACGTCGGCCTCCGCCAGCGAATCCCAATGACGGATGTCGGAGCGGAACGAGTCGAGGGCGTCGACCAGCGCTGGGTCGAACCACTCGCCGCGGCGCTTCCTGGCCACCCGGTAGGCGGCGCGCACCCCCCCGTCGGCATGGAACACCTCGACCGTCTGCGCCAGGCAGAGGATCCGGGCCGCCAGCGGGATGTCGGTCCCGCGCAGCCCGAGCGGCTGCCCGTGCCCGTCCCAGTGCTCGTCCAGCGCACGGATTGCCTCGGCCGTCGCCTCCGAAAACCCGAGTTTGCGCGCGATCTCCGCACCCCGGTAGCACCGGGCCCGCATCAGCGAGCGGGTCACCTGGCCCTCGTTGCGGATTGCGCGCAGGCGGGCAGTCCGCTCGGTGACGGTGCCCTCCGGCGCGACCGTTCGCAGCGACCACCGGAACGCGTCCAGCGGGCGCGCCCAGTTGACCAGCTTCGAGGTGTGCTTGGCCACCTGATCGTCGGCACCGAACAGCGCGGCCATGTGGGCCGAGTTGGCCGAGCACCCGGCGTCCTTGAGCAGCAGCGCGTAGAACAGGTCCGAGCGGGCACCGGCACCGAGCCCGAGCGCGTCGGCCAGCCGCATGCCGATCAGGCACGATCGGGCTGCGTGCCCCGGCGGCTCGCCCTCCGCGACGTCCAGCGCGCGTGAGAGTGCACCAATCAACTCGGACAGCGCGATCTCGTGCGAGCCGTCCATCGATCTGCAGTATCGCGATGCTCCGCGTCGGCGACAAGGGCCGGGGGCCGCGGTAGCGATCAGCTGGGTCCGGCGTTCGCGCCCAGCGCGTTCAGCCAGTTGCGCATGTTCACGCCGGCCGGTGTGACCTGACCCTCCTCGTAGCCGGTCGTGGCGCGGGCCAGCGTCACGCCGTTCAGCGTCGACCAGCCGTACTCGATCGCGGTGCCGGCGGGGGCGTAGCGCGCGATTACCTGGCCCTGCTGGAGGAGGCTGCCCGGCTGAGCGATGTCGGTGATCTGCTCGGCCACGTACTGAACCCGGCCGGCGTCGGGGCCGTTTAGCAGCTCGAAGTAGACCAGCGGCTGACCGGCGTACCAGTCGGGAATCGTGGCCAGGATCTTCACCGGGCAGGGAGCCAGGATCGGCCCCCCGACCGGCATGGTCGCGTCGACGCCCTGGTCGGTGCGCTCCCAGTGGTTGACGTACTGGAGCGGGTCGATGTAGGGGGCGTTGTTGACCGTAGCCGCGACGTGCTCGAGGCGAAGCTCGCGCTTGACCACCGAGAGCGGCGTGGCGTGCGCGTTGGGATCGCCAATCGGGTCCTGGGGCGTAACCGCCACCGCCTGCTGACCGGCGGTGGGATTGATCGCCTGCGGGTGGGCCTTGGGGGTCGTGGCCCCGGCGCTGCTGAGCACAGTCGTGGTCGTGGTACCGGCAGACCCGCACCCCGCCCCCGCGAACGAGAGCGTGAGTGTCACGATCAGGAACGCGAGCCCGCAGCGATGAACCATCCGCGTCTAGTCTGGCACGCAATGGCATTCGTTCCGCCGGCTCGCCACCTCGTCCGCGCGAAGGACCTGGCCGACGCGCGGTACTTCGACGCGCTCGACGTGGACGACCTGGCGCGGGCGGCCGGTCTGTCCCGCGCGCACTTCAGCCGTCAGTTCCGGCGTGCGTTCGGCGAGTCTCCGCATTCCTACCTGCTGACCCGACGGCTCGAGCGGGCGGCGGCGCTCCTGCGGGCGACCGACCGCTCGGTGGCGGACATCTGCTTCTCGGTGGGGCTGACCAGCGTCGGGTCGTTCACGACCAGCTTCACGCGCGCCTTCGGGGTCTCGCCGACCGCCTACCGGGCCAGGTTCCCGCCGGCGGCGGACTGGGCGATGGTCCCCTCCTGCGTGCTGCGCTTCTACGGGAGACCCGAGAACAGCACATTTCGAGAAGACAACTGAGCAGGGCGGAAATAGTGTGACCGGGACTTGGAACCCGACCACGAGGAGCACTCGATGTTCAAGCTCTCGACCGCCCAGCTGTGGGTGCACGACCAGGATGAGGCGCTCGCCTTCTACACGCAGAAGCTGGGGATGGAGATCCGGCAGGACGTGACGCTGCCCGAGATGGGCAACTTCCGCTGGCTGACCGTCGGCCCGCCGACCCAGCCGGACATCTCGATCGTCCTGATGCCAATTCCCGGCCCGCCGGTGATGGACGCCGACACGGGCGAGCAGGTCAAGACGCTGATGGCGAAGGGCTTCGCCGGCACGCTGTTCCTGACCACTGACGACGTCCGGGCCGACTCCGAGGAGCTCAAGCGCCGCGGCGTGGAGTTCACCGAGGACCCCGAGGAGCGCCCGTACGGGATCGACTCCGGCTTCCGCGATCCGTCGGGTAACAGCTTCCGCCTGACCCAGGTCAGGGATCTCTCGGGCGCCTGAGCCCGAGAGTCCCACCGCCGGGGGCGTCGCGTGCCGGATCTCGCGAAACGCCTTACTCCAGCCATCCCTGCGCGACCCCGACGCTCCGGCTCCTGAAGGCCTTCCCCTGACACTACCGCGGTCCGCGCGGTCTACCCTGTGACCGTGTCTGACCGCATCCTTTACGTCAGCCGCCTGACTCGGCTGCCGCTGGTCGGAGCCGACCGCGCAGACGTCGGTCGCCTGGTGGACGTGGTGCTCGATCTCGGCGGACGGCCGCCTCGGGTCAACGGGTTCGTGGTGGCGGTGGGACGCCGGCGCGTGTTCGTCGGGGCCGGTCGGGTGGGCGAGATCGAGAGCGACGGGGTACGACTACGCCGAGGGTCGATCAACCTGCGTCAGTTCGAGCTGCGCCCCGGTGAGCGACTGGTCATCGGCGAGCTGTTCGGCCGCCGGGTGCGCAGCGGGCGGGTGGTCGACGTCGGCCTCACGCCGGCGCCCGAGCCGTTCGCCTGGGAGGTCGCCACGATCGCGCTCGGCAGCCGCGGCCTGACCGGCCGCCGGCGCTCGCCGGAGGTGATCGACTGGAGCGAGGCCGGCGAGCTGTTCGCCGACGAGCGCTCGATCGATCGCCAGGCTGCTGCGCTGGGCGGGCTGCATCCGGCCGAGATGGCGGCCGCGCTGCGCAACCTTCCGCTGACTCGCCGGCGCGTGCTCGCGTCGGCGCTCGAGGACGACCGGCTGGCCGATCTGCTCGAGGAGCTCTCCGAGGACGAGCAGGTCCGCCTGGTGGAGGGTCTCGACCGGGAGCGACTGGCCCGGGTGCTCGACGAGATGGAGGCCGACGACGCGGCCGATCTGCTGGGAGAGTTCTCCGCCACTCGCCAGGCCGAGCTGCTCCGCGCGATGGACCCCGAGGAGGCCGAGCCGGTCCGGCGCCTGCTCGTCTACCAGCCGGACACGGCCGGTGGCCTGATGACTCCCGAGCCCGTGATCCTCGCCCCGCACGCCACTGTGGCCGAGGCGCTGGCTCGCATCCGCGATCCGGACCTGCCGGTGCCGTTGGCCGCACAGGTGTTCGTCTGCCACCCGCCGCTCGAGACGCCGACCGGCCGCTACCAGGGCGTGGTGGGCGTCCAGCGCTTGCTGCGCGAGGCGCCCAGCAAGCCGCTCGGGCGCTGCCTGGACGAGGAGTGGGAGCCGCTCCCGGCCGATGCGAGCGACCGCGAGGTGGCCGAGCGCCTCGCCGCCTACGACGTCGTCGCTCTGCCGGTGACCGATACGGCGAAGCGCCTCGTGGGGGCGGTTACGATCGATGACGTGCTCGACCGGATGCTCCCCGCGAACTGGCGAGTGACGCGCGTGAGCCGCTGATGGCCCGCCGCGACGACCTCAGCACCCCGCGGGGCACCTCCGGCGGGCCGTCCTATGACCCGGACGCGTTCGCCCAGTTTGCCGAGCGGCTGGCCCGCTTTCTGGGGACCGGGCGCTACCTCGCGGGGCAGACGATCCTCGTCATCGTGTGGATCATCCTGAACGCCGTCGCCTGGTCGTTGCGCTGGGACAAGTATCCGTTCATTCTGCTGAATCTGGCGTTCTCCACGCAGGCGGCGTACGCCGCTCCGCTCATCCTGCTGGCGCAGAACCGCCAGGCCGACCGTGACCGGGCCGAGGTCGAGCGCGATCGTGAGACCAACGCTCGCTCGCTGGCCGACACCGAGTACCTGGCTCGGGAGATCGCAGGCGTCCGCCTCACGCTCGAGCGCAAGGCCGACCGCGAGGACGTGACCGAGGCGATCGACCGTCTCACCCGCGCCATCGAGCAGACCTACGGGGTGGTTCATGCGCCGTACGTGGACGACGCCGACGGCGACTCGGAGCTCGAGGAACCGCAGGACGAGTAGTGGCGCGAGCCCGCGCTCGCGGGGTCCTACGATTGGTGGTGTGAACGCCCGCTCTCACCGGGCTCCGTGCATCGCGGTGATGACGATGGCGTTGCTCTCGGTCGCGTGCGGGTCGGGCGCCGGGCACAGCTCCACCAGCCGCACTCAGACGCGCGCCGCCCGTCGCGCACCTGCCCCGGTGCCGCCGGCCAACCCGGCTCCGCCGACGCCGGACCTGGGCCAGGGGACCGTGCCGACGCCGGCGCCCACCGGCGCTCCGGCGGCGGCGAACGCGGTGAGCGTGATCCGGGCGTGGTCGGACGCCCTGCGCCACGGCGACGTGCAGTCCGCCGCCCGGTACTTCGCCCTGCCGAGCGTGATGGTCAACGGGAGCGACGGCGCCGGCGAGGCGCTGGTGATCACGATCGGCGACCGGGCCCAGGCCGAGGCCGCCAATGCCTCGCTACCCTGCGGCGCGCGGCTCATTACGACCGACCGGCGTGGCCGGTACGTGAACGCGCTGTTCCGCCTGACAGGACGTCCGGGACCGGGCGGCACGGATTGCGGCGACGGAGCGGGCACCACCGCGCGTACGAACTTCGTGATCGCGCACGGGCGGATCGTGGAGTGGCTCCGGGCCCCCGACGATCCGGGCGATAACGGCAGCTCTCGAGCGCCCCAGGCCCCGACCCCCTCGCCGTCTCCGGTGAATCCCCAGATCCCTGCGCCGACCGTCTGATCCGGCGGGATCGCCCTGTCTAATATCCGCGGGGATGGACCGTGACCAGCTGCGGACGCTTCAGGCGCCTCTGAAAGAGCGCTACAGGAATGAGCCTGAAGCCGCCCGGATCATGCTGTCGGCCACCGGCGAACTGGGCGACGGCGTGGCCTGCTCGGTGCAGACCGGCCGCGCGATGGCCGAGGCCGGGCTTCACCCAGCCACCGGCGGTGACGGCTCGCTGCTCTGCTCGGGCGACATGCTGCTCGAGGCACTGGTCGCCTGCGCCGGCGTCACGCTGCGCGCGGTGTCGACGTCGCTCGGGATCCTGGTGAGGTCGGGGCGGGTGCGGGCCGAGGGCGATCTGGACTTCCGCGGCACACTCGGCGTCGAGCGCGCCGCGCCGGTCGGCTTCAGCGCGATCCGGTTGTCCTTCGAGCTCGACACCGACGCCGACGCGGCCGAGCTGGCGACGCTCGAGCAGCTCACCGAGCGCTACTGCGTCGTCTACCAGACACTGGCAGGCGGGCCGGCGCTCAGCACCAGCGTCACCGCCGGCTGAGGAGGAACGTCGCGGATCCTCGCGTCAGGTGCGTCGAGGGACTACGCTCGACCTCACCGGTTGCCACCCGAGTGTCCCCCCGAAGGAGGAAGGATGCGTCGTCTCATCGCTGTCGCAGGACTGGTCGGTTCCTTCGTGCTGATCGGCTTCACGGGTTGGGGAGATGCGTCGGTCACCCGCGCGCACGCGACCTCGACCGTCCCCCTGGTCATCCTCAAGGCGAAAGACGGCGCGACGGTGGCCCTGGCCCGAGTGGTCGTGAATGGCCACAGGTTCCTGTTCGAGATCGACACCGGCTCCGAAAAAACCCTGGTCGACGATGCTCTGGCCAAGAAGCTGCACCTGAAGACGATCGGCCGGCCGATCAGGGTCATCGGGGTCGGCTGCTCGGAGAGCGCGCGCAAGGTGCGGCTGAAGAACTGGAGCATCGGCGGCCAGCGCCTGCCGAACATCATCGCCACGAGCTCGGTGATCGCCGGCGCCAACGGACACGCGTTCGGGCTGCTCGGGTCCGACGTGCTCTCGCATTTCGGCACGATCAGCATCGACTACGCCCACGGGCAGCTGACGCTCGGGTAGCGCGCCTTGCCCGGGCCCGCCGGGCGTGGGGGGCTTGACGCGATGGCCGCCACCCCCGGGGCAGACGATCGCGAGTTGCTGCAGCGCGAACCGGCCCTGACCGCGCTGAATCGCAGAGGGCCTGCGCAATGCCGAGATCGCCGAACGGCTGGTGGTCTCCTCTCGTACGGTCGAGCACCACGTGTCGGCCATCCTGGTCAAAGCTTGGTGCTCGAACTCGGGGAGCGGCCGGCGCGGCGGCGGTGCGCCTCGGGCTGGTCGCCCACCTCTAAAGATGGGTGGTCTTGCCCATGTACGTCGGTCTCGGCACGATCATCGTTAGCCCTGATCGAACCCACCGAGAGGAGTAGACGATGAGCGCAGACGGCAAGGTCGTGATCAACCTGGCCACCGGACTAGAGGATCCCGAGCGGGTCACGGTCGCCTTCCTGGTCGGGGGCGCGGCGGCGCAGTCGGGCCGCCCGGTGACGATGTTCCTGACCAAGGAGGCGGTGCGCCTGGCCATTCCGGGCTTCGCCCAGGGCGTCGCATGCGATGGGTGTACGGCACTCGAGACCTTGCTTGAGCAGTACACGGAGGCTGGGGGCCGGATGCTCGTTTGCCCGATCTGCTTCAACGCGCGCAAGCTCAGCCCGGACAGCCTGATCGAGGCCGCCCAGATCGGTGGCGCCACGCCGCTATGGGAGTGGATCGACGAGGGCGCCACCGTGTTCAGCTACTGAGCCTCGCTTCGTTTCACCCGCGCGTGTCGGTCGGCGGGAGTACGCTAGGCAGGTGAGCCCCGCGCGCGACTACGAGGTGGTCGAGGAGCGTCCCGACCCCGGCCCGCCGCTCGCGGTACGGCTGGCCATCTCGTGGTTGACGAACGCCCTGGTGCTCGCCGTCGTCGCGGGGCTGCTCTCCGGCGTGACGGTCAAGAACGTGGGCTCGCTGCTGGCCGCCGCCGCGGTGTTCGGCGTGCTGAACACCGTGCTCAAGCCGCTTCTGCGCTTCGTCACCCTCCCGCTGGCCATTCTCACCCTCGGCATCGCCTGGTTCTTCGTCTCGATGCTGATGCTGGTCATCACCAAGGGGATCGTGGACGGATTCCACATCCACGGGTTCTGGACACTGGTGGAGGCCACGCTGATCGTGTGGGTGGTCAACATGGTGCTGGACTACACCCCGGGTCCGTGGCAGGTCACCGGTAAGCGCCGGCGTCGCCGGCGGCGGATGGGTCTCTAGCGCTGCGGCGCCGTCTCGGGCTTCGGCAGCGCACGCGCGTGGCGGGTCATGCCCTGCCAGGGATCGCCTTCTTCGACGCGCGAGGCGACGTTGTTGATCGTCCAGCGGTCCGGCTTCAGGGTCTTGTCCGAGAGCTCCTCCCAGTGCAGCGGCACCGCCACCGGCGCCGTGGGTCGGGCGCGCACCGCGTACGGCCCGACCGCGTGCTGGGCGTAGGCGATCCGGTTGACGTCGACGTAGATCCGCTTGCCGCGGTCGGCCTTGCGCCATTCCAGCGTCAGGTGGCCCGGGTCGTCGGCCACCATCTCCTCGGCCAGGCTTCGCGCGAACCCGTGAACCTCGGGGAAGCCTGGTCCGCGGCGCAGCGGGCAGACCACATGGATGCCACGCGAGCCGGTGGTCATCGCGTACGTCGTGAGACCGAGGTCGCGGAGTCGATCGCCGGCGGCCCGCGCGGCGGCGCGCACCTCGGCGAAGCCGCCGCCCGAAGGGTCGAAGTCGAGCGTCAGACGATCGGGCTGGAAGGGCTGGTCGGCTCGGGACAGCCAGGTGTGCACGGTCACCACGTTCTGGCCCGCCAGGTACACCAGCGTCGCCGCGTCCTGGGCCAGCGCGTGGGTGATCGTTCCCCCCTTCTTCGGCAGCGTCACGCGCGTTGACCCAGGCCGGGAAGTAATCGGGCACCGACTTCAGGAAGAAGCCCTTCTGCTCGATGCCCTGCGGGTAGGCCTGGAGTGCGAGCGGCCGATCGCGCACGTAGGGGAGCATGAGCGGCGCGACACGCTCGTAGTGGTGGGCCAGGTCGAGCTTGGTCAAGTTGGCCTGCGGGAAGACGGCCCGGTCCGCGTGCGTGATGCTGATCTCACGCCCCCCTGTCTTGATCGTCTCGTTCATCCTTCGCGGACCACGTCTCCGGCCTCCTTGTCATCTCTGAGTCCCAGGAAGCGAGGGTGACGCAGGCGTCCGTCGCGGGTCCACTCGGTGAACCCGACCTGGGCCACGAGCCGCGGCTCGACCCAGGTGACGTGGCGCTCCTTGATCGTGGTTGGGTTGGCGAACGGGGGCGGTGCGTTTGAGGTCTCGCAGCTGCGACCCGAGGTCGTGGAGCGTGTCGGTGTCGAAGCCAGTGCCGACCTTCCCGGCGTACTCGAGGCGCCCGTCCCGGTAGTACCCCAGCAGCAGCGCGCCGAACTCGACGCGCGAGCCACGCGGTTCGGTGTAGCCGCCGATCACGAGCTCCTGGCCGTGCTCGCACTTGAACTTCAGCCAGTCCCTTGAGCGGGTGGTCACGTACGGGCTCTCGGCGCGCTTGGCGATCAGCCCCTCCCATCCCTTGCGGCAGGCTTCCTTGAACAGCGCCTCGCCCGTCGCTCGTTGCGGTACTGCGTCCAGCGGACGTTGCCGTGGAACTCGAGCGCGGCTCAGCAGCCGCTTGCGCGTGCGGAGCGGGAGCGGCGCGGACGTCGTGACCCTCCAGCCACAGCACGTCGAACACGTACAGGAACACCGGCACGTAGTGCTGGTGGCGCTGGGCCAGGCGGGCGAAGCTGGTCTGCGAGCCCTCGAACGCCACGATCTCGCCGTCGATGGCGAACTGCTCGCTGGCTCTCGGCTCCGAGCGCGTCGACGAGCTCCGGGTAGCGCGTCGTTCTGCGCGCAGGTCGTTGCGCGAGAGCAGCCGGACGTTCTGCCGCCCGAGCGGATCGCGATGCAGCGGATCCCGTCGAGCTTGCGCTCGAAGATCCAGTTCGGATCGGAGAAGCGCTGCGTCGGTCAGCACCGCCTTCATCGCGCCGGCCGTACGCGGTGGCGGCGCGGGCGTGGCGAGCTCGCGTTCGGAATCGCTCAGCGTCGCGAGAACGTCCACGTCCGGCATCCAAGCAGACTCCGCTCTATAACCGTGGACCCTATGCCGTTCTCCGCGCTGCTCCTCGCCCTGGCCGCGGCGGTCGTCCACGCGACCTGGAACCTGCTGCTCTCCGGCACAGAGGACACCCACAGCGCGAGCACGGTGGCGCTCGTGGTGGGGACGCTCGTGTTCGCGCCCGTGGCGCTGATCGGTTGGCGCTTCGAGTCTGCGGCGCTGCCCTACGTGGCCGGGTCGAGTGCACTCGAGGTGCTCTACCTGGTGCTGCTCTCGACGGCCTACTCCGTGGCGACCATGGGCTTCGTCTATCCGATCGCGCGCGGCTCGGCTCCGGTGCTGGTGCTGGTCGCCGGCGCGGTCGTGGCCGGAGCCGCGGTGTCGGTGTCGGCCGCTGTCGGCGTGCTCCTCGTGGCGGGCGGCATCGTGCTGGTGCGCGGCGTGCGCGGCGTGCGAGGGTCGGGGTCGGGGCGCCCCCGCGATCTCGCGCTCGCCCTGTCCGTCGGCGCCTGCATCGCCGGGTACACGCTGGTCGACAAGCGCGGCATCGTCCATGCCGCCCCGGTCGCCTACCTGGAGGTGGTGTTCGGCCTGACCGCGATCATCTACGTCCTGGGCGCCTGGCGGGTGCGCGGCGCCGCCGCGCTGCGCGCCGCCGTCGGCTGGCGGACCGTCCTTGCCGGCGTCGGCTTCTTCGGCGCCTATGCGTTGACGCTGGCGGCGCTTCGGCTGGCGCCGGCAGCCTCGGTGGCCGCGGTGCGCGAGTCGAGTGTGGTGATGGCCGCCGTGGCGCTTGCGCTTAGCGGACGGGAGGAAATGGGTCCGGAGCGGTTCGCTGGTGCGGTGGCAGTGGTGGCGGGCATCGCCCTGATCTCGCTCGGCTGACGCGCT
>CAVUPW010000002.1:0-182350 GCA_963743345.1 uncultured Solirubrobacterales bacterium | reverse complement strand
CGTCGGCGGAGGTGGGCTTGAGACGGTGTCCGCGACGATGAACAGCGCGGCGGCGCGCCCGTCCCAGCCGGCGGCGATCGCTGCTGGCCGCGTGCCTCGGCCGTCTGACGCGCAGGCTTCGAGCAGGGGCGGCAGATGCATGGCACAGTCGGCGAGCAGCGCGGGCCGGCCGGCGACGAGCGCGTGTCCGTCGACGATGCCCTGGACGCCGAGGCCTTCGCGGTTGGCGAACCGCTCGACGGCCGGCAGCTCGGACCGTGCCATGGCCGCGCTGGCGATGGCACGTGATCCGAGGCGTCCTCGAGCCCGCCGACGAGCCGGAGCGCCTCGTAGCGGTCGACACCGTCGTCGACGACGATGTCGACGAGCGTCACCTGTCCGGTGGTGACCGTGCCGGTCTTGTCGAGCACGATTGTGTCGATCCGCCTGGTTGACCTCGCAGGATCTCCGGGCCTTTGATCAGCAGCCCGAGCTGCGCGCCGCGACCGGTGCCGACCATCAGCGCGGTCGGGGTGGCGAGCCCGAGCGCGCTGCGACCAAGCTGGACTCCATCGGAGCACAGCGCTACCGCGATGCGGCCGAGCGCGAGTTGCGCCAGCTCGGCCAGCACATCCACCGCCGCTCCCAGCCGGCGGCGGCTGAGGGCACCGGAGTCGAGGCGCTCACCCGGCGCGAGCTCGAGATCGCGCCGCATTCGGCTCCACCGGCAGACCAACCGCCAGATCGCGGAGGAGCTGTTCCTCAGCCCCAAGACCGGTCGGTTCGACCCGCATCCGCAACATCTTCGCCAAGCTTGGAGCCGATTCCCGCGTCGAGGTCGCCCGCATCGTCGAGCGGGCCGACCGGTTGACCGGGGCGAAGAGGTGACCATCGATTGCGCTCGTTATGCCCTGGTGAGTGTCACTGCACCGGAGCGAGGGAGCTCTACCTCGGCGAGCGCCACGCGCTAGGCTGCACGGTCCCGTGGGTCACATTGTCAGTGCCGGGCGTTGAGTTCTTGCGCGACTTTGACCACCGTGGTCCGCTCATAGAAGTCGACGGCCACGATCGCCCCAGCGGTATGACGCTCGCGCGTGCAGCGCATGATTCGCGCGCGCAAGAATGCCGCCCGGCCGATCTGCGCGTTGATCGCGGGGCTCGGCGGGAACGGCGGGATCCAATGATTGAGCAAGAGCATCCGGCTATCTTGCTCGCCGCGATAACGGGCGCAGCTGAGTTGACCGGGGTGCAGCGCGCCGAGCGGCGTGTCCTGGATGAACGAGAACGCCGGCATGTACCAGGACGGCGACCCGCCATCGACCTCCGCGAACACGAGCAGGCGATGGCCGTTCTTGATCAGTTGCCCGAGGGTGGGTAGCGGTGCATGCATCTGCAGCGTTGCGAGGTACCGGGTGAGGCCGGCCTCAGCGAACGCGTGCTGGATCGTCGAGGGCGGAACGTAGTCTTCGACGATCACGATCAGAACCTGGTCGGCATGGGCGCCAAGGAAGGTCGCGATCGCCCTGAGCTCGTCGGCGAGCGGCTCCGCGCCGAGTTCACAGAGCGTGTGACAGAGATATGGGCGGGGCGTTCCCTTCAGCGTCCCGACGCCGATCCCCCCAGCCACTCTATCGGCGATCTGTAGGGCGCTCGCCGGCAGCTGCTGGGCCACCTTGTTGCGATCGGAGCCTTCGGCCCTGAGGTCGGTCCGAACGCGTCCTGTAGCCGCGTCATACACGCCGTAGTGGATGTCGATGAGAAGGGCCCGGATGCCGTCTTGGAGCTGCCGCGGGATCGGGTAGGTCTGGCTGGCGAAGTACCAGCCGGGCTCACGGGATGCAGCGAATGAATTGTGCGTGGCGGGAAAAATCACTTCGTCCAGGGGTCGTGAGCATAACGTTGGCGATCCGTTGCACGAGAGGGACTGCGTGGCATTTTGAGACGCGCCACACGCGGTGCCGAGGATGGCGAATAGAGATATCGCCACCGTGGCTTGAAGAACCCGCCGGCGCACCCTCGAGTGCACCGTCATTGGCATACGAAGCACCCAGACATCGCGATCACTCGCGCGGCGTAGGCGCAGGGAGTCGATTCGAGCGGCGCCGTTGAGCCAGCCATACCTGCGTCACCGAGCAGATTGGCTGCCCAAACTGCGATTGTCCTCCCGGTTCCACCGAGCAGTCCGCTCACGCCAACGGATCGAGGGACGGTGGCGCGGCTTGGAACGGGGACGGTCGACCGACTTGGGGTTCGAGAGTCGGACAGTGCAGGAATCCTTGGCGTAGATCAGGTGGCGTCGGTCGTGCCGAATCGGCGTCGAGGTGGGCAGCATATGATGGCGAGCGTGGGGGGCCATGGGTGGCGTCATGGGCCAAACGGAACTCCGACCAAGCCAATGCTCGGGTGCAGTGCGGTGATCACGACGATGCTGTCCATAAACGGCGAGTCGCCGATGATCTTGCCCGTATCGGGGTTGCCTAGCGGGCCCCCCCGGAATCATCGTCAGCAGGGCCACGATCAGGATCACGCCAAGCGTCGCGTATCCGGCAAGCGCGAGCAGAAAGACGCTCTCCATCTAGCGGATGAGCATCGAACGTTGATCCATGACACGAGCGCTTGCTGGAACAGGTCGACATCGTGCATACCAGGCTCCCATCATCGCGGATCAAGAAGCCCGCCAGCCTCCCAGCCGCCCCGGATAGCTACCCACTCAGAACGTGGAGGAGCCCAGGAAGACGACGGGCATGAAGATCGGAAACAGCGATAGGCCCGGGTAGCGCCGCAGGTGACGCAGGTTGCGTCGCAGCATCGTGGTCGAATCGCGCAGCGCGTAGGCGCCGGTCACGAGTACGCCTCCTCCGTGCTGGGTTCCTCTGAGCGGGCTTCTCGCCCCGTGAGCGCCAAGAACACGTCGTCGAGATCAGGGGTATGAATCGACAGGTCGATGACGTCGACCGCGGCTTCATCGAGCTCGCGTAGGACGTGCCGCAGGCTGCTGACGTTGCCGTCGGTGGGGATCTGCAGGGTGAGGACATCATCATCATCACCATCGTCCACCGGAATGCGCAGAACGCCCGAAGCCGTGCGCTGCGCGGCGGGGTCGGCGAAGGTCACATCGATGCGGCCACCGGGAATCCGCCGCTTGAGCTCCTGCGCGCTTCCCTGCGCCACTAGGTGGCCTCTGTCGAGGATCGCGACACGGTTGGCAAGCTGGTCAGCCTCCTCGAGGTACTGGGTGGTGAGGAACACGGTCGTGCCGTCACTGGCGAGGCCGCGGACGATGTCCCACATGGTGCGACGGCTGCGTGGGTCAAGGCCGGTGGTCGGCTCGTCGAGGAAGATGATCTGCGGCGCGCCGATCAGCGTCATCGCCAGGTCCAACCGGCGGCGCATTCCTCCCGAGTACGTGGCGACCATGCGGTCAGCCGCATCGACCAGTTCGAAGCGCTCGAGCAAGTCCCCGATTCGTCGGCGCGCGTCGGCGCGCGTGAGGTGGTACAGGTCGGCCATCAGCACCAGGTTCTCCCGTCCCGTGAGAAGGTCGTCGACGGCCGAGAACTGGCCGGTCATGCCGATGGCTCCGCGGACCGCGTCGGCCTCGCGGGCGACGTCGTGACCGGCGACGCGGATCTCACCCTGGTCCGGCTCGAGCAGCGTCGCGAGGATGCGGACCATCGTGGTCTTACCCGCCCCGTTTGGCCCGAGGAGCGCGAAGACCGTGCCGCGGTCGACTGTCAGATCGACGCCGTCGAGGACGACGTGGTCGCCGAACGACTTGCGCAATCCGGCGACGACGATGGCCGGCGTGGGCGAGGGATCTGCCATGTCCGTCCTTCCTCTGATCGGTTGCGGTGGTGACGTGGTGGGCATCGAAGCGGAGACCTATGCCGGCAACTCACCTGAGGCGCGCAGCGTGTCACGGTGCGCCTCCCACTCTTGCTGAAGCGCGCGAGTCCGCTCGACCAGGAAATCCGCGAACGCCGACATCTCCAGCAGCATCGCCCGGCGCTCCGGGGGCGCGCCTTTCAGCACCTCCAGACCCTCCCTGGCCAGATCGCCCAGCTGTTGATACTCCGAGATGTCAAATCCCCGCGACTGGGGCGAGGAGAAGTCCAAGCGGACGCGGTCCATCCGCTCTCCCGCCGCGCGCGCACGCCGGATCGCGTCACTGCGCTCCAGCACGTTCAGCGCGCCGGTGATCGCGGTTCGGCTTGCCAGCAGCGCCTCGCTCAACTCGGCAATCGTCTGGTCCCGTGGATCGCAGACCAGCAGGTATCCCAGCACACGGCCAACCATCGGGGGATAGCCGTACCGCCGGGCGTAGAAGCGGCCAACGTGATCGGCGAACGTGATCTCCTCGTCGCGGGGCATGCGACATGTAATAGCACACATCGCCGAGATATCACAAATTTGTGCTATCTCGGACACGCGCTAATTGTTCGGCGCGGCCGTTGATTGTCGTCGCCGACGCGGGTGCGACGAACACACGGACGGCCCCGTGCTGATCGCCGCCAACATGGGTGATCTTGCCGGGTCATGCCAGACGAGAGACGGGAGTGAGCAGGACCGCCTGGATCGCAGGTGGCCTAATCCGACGAAGGCACCCTCGGCCAGCCGCTTGGCATCCGCTGATGGGGCGGAATCTTCGTCAGGTATCCGGACGGCGCCCCCAGCCACACCAGGAGCGAGTTGAAGTCCCGCCCCTCGATCGACGACCATCCGCCGGGATCGGTGCACGCGCACTGGTGGTCGCGCGCGACCGCGAGCGTCTGGGCGCCGTGGCCGGAAGCCCAGCCGATTTCCAGGTTCGGCGAGCCCTGGTGCAGGATTGCGATCCGCCGACCTGCTCCCACGGTCTCACCCGCCTTGACGTCGATCGTGATGTGCTCGACCACGTACACGTACTTGCCCGCGAAGGGCCCGTCGAGCAGCCGGTAGACGATCATGTCCCCGGGTGGCGGCACGCAGGTTCTTCCCCAGCAGCTCTCGGGACCGGCCAGCCGGTCGGTGGCAAGGACCACCCTCGCTCTGCCGAGGGCCAGGATCGCACCCGAGCCCGAATAGTCCACGCCCATGTCGACGCGGCTGGACTGGAGGTTCGCGACCGCGCGCAACGGATTGACGTAGGCCCACACGGTGTAATGAACGGTCTTGGTGACGGTGTTGCCGCTCGTGTCGGTGGCGATGACCGTGAACGTCTTGACGCCGTCCGACGTCGTGTCGATCGGACGGCCGCGGGCAACCGTCGCCTGGCAGGAGGCGATGGGAGTAGTGCTCCCGTTCTCGTTGCAGCGGAAGCGCGCGTAGATTCGCGATCGGCGCTCGTAGGAGCCACCGTTGTCGGGCGAGGTGATCGTGATCGTGGGAGTCACGGGGGAAGACTCGATTTCCCGCGCCTTGCCGCGGCTTGCCGCGGCGACGTCGCTCAAGAGCGTCGCGGTGATCGCCATCGCCACAAACCCGGCCCGGAACAAGACAGTCGAGCGCGGCAACCGTCTCACGTGAGCGCGGCGCGCTCGCCCTCGGACAGCGTCCGCTTCGTCCTGGCGGCCAGATCCCAGGCAACCAGGATCGTCTTTCCGGACGCGGCGAGGCGACCGTCCGGCAGCTTGACCTCGTGCTCCAACTCGACGCTCGAGGCTCCGACCCCGGTCACGCGCACGATGATGTCGACCTCGCCGTGATCCTTTCGCACCTCGGCGTGGTAGTCGAGATCAACGTGGGCCACGACGTACCCGCCGGTTGCATGTTCCGCGCCGACGCGGCGCATGAGGTCGGCGATCAGGGCGACGCGGCCCTCCTCGAGCATCTCGTGGTAGACGGACTGGTTCAGGTGGCCGAGCATGTCCATGTCTCGCCACCGCAGCTGGACGCGGACGGTGTGCTCGATTCCGGGGGCCACGGGCCTGGAGTCTAGGCTCGCGCCGGGATCTGGGCGAGCGATGGATTTCTCATCTTCCTCGTCTCTACATGTACAAACAAGACGAGGAGCCACACGTGACCGTGGTCCATCTGGATCTGCACACGTGCGACCTGAACGCCGCGAGCGCGTTCTACTCCGAGCTGCTCGAGTGGCAGACCGAGCGAATCGACAGCCGGTGGGGGCATACCACGCGCTGCGCCTCGGCGGCGCGCTCGAGGGCGGAATCGTTGAGTGCGGGACCGCGCGTGCGGCGTGGTTGCCGTACGTCGAGGTCGAGCGGATCGGGGCCGCAACCGGCGCCGCCTCCGGCGTGAGCGGCGGTCCGAACCGCTCGGCGTATTGAGGTCATCCTCAACGCCCTGCGCGTGCTGAGAGGCTGAGTCGCGTGTCACATCTCCGCGCCGTGGCGGGTCTTGCCCTCCAGAGCACGGCAAACCAAGCGATGTGCAGGAGGGTGCCCGATGGCACGGATTCAAGGAGTACCGCAGGAGCAGGCCGGCCCGGTGGTAAAGCTCGTCTACCGGTTCATGCGCAAGGGCATGAGGAAGATGACGGGACGCGAGGCGGCGCACGGCAGCGGGATCGAGCCGGTCGAGATCTGGGCCCACCAGCCGAAGATGATGAGCGGCATGGGCAAGTTCCAGCAGGCGGTGCGAAAGGGCAACAGCGTCGAGGAGCGGCTCAAGTACCTGGTCGAGCTGAAGGCCGCGCAGATGATCGGCTGCGAGTTCTGCGTGGACCTCGGTTCGCAGATCTGCCGAAACTCCGGCTTCTCCGACCAGGAGCTGCTGGCGCTGCCGCGCTACCGCCAGAGCGATCTGTTCACCGAGCGCGAGAAGCTGGCGCTCGATTACACGGTGGCGGTGATGCGGACGCCCGTGGAGGTGACCGACGAGCTGTTCGCGCGGATGAAGGAGCAGTTCACCGACGAGCAACTCGTGGAGATCACCGCGCTGCTGACCGTCGTCAACCTGGACCGCTTCAACGCGGCGTTCGGGATCGGCTCGGCCGGGTTCTCCGAGGGCATGGTGTGCGTCCCGCCAGATCGGCCCGCGAGCGCGGCCCAGCCGACGCTGACCAAGATCGCCTGAACATCGACCGGCGAGCCGGGCGCTTAGCGGACGGACCGTCTGCTGAGCGCCCGCGATCAACCACCGATCAGGTCGCGCCGGCGGAACAGCTCGGCGCCCGCGAGTGCCCCGATTGCGCCGAGGGCGACCATGACCCCGGCCGCCAACGTGCGGAATGGCTCGGTGGGCACGAGCCCGACATGGGCGAACGGCGTGACGTCGAGCAGCCAGGTGGGGGCGCCGAGGAGCGAGCCCACGAGCTGCCACACGAAGCTGACCGTGAGCAGCGTGTAGGTGATGGCGCTGCCGGCGCGGGGGACGGCGCCGTAGGCCAGGGCGGCGATCCCCAGGAACAGGAGGGCGACCGGGAGCGCGTTGGCGCCGGCCTCGAGCATTCGAGGCAAAGAGAGGTGCGCGCCGCCGGTGCCGGCGCCGGCCCACGCGAGCAGTCCGGCGATCAGCGCGATTGCCAGCGCGGACAGCGCCGCGAGCACCACCCGGCCGGCCAGCCAGCGCCGGCGGCTGATCGGCAGCGCGAGCAGGGTCTCGAGCCGCTGGTCGGTCTCCTCCTCGCGTGCGGCGCCGATCTGGGTGCAGACGAACACGCTGACCGCGAGCACGACGAAGATGAACACGAACGCGAGGTAGCCGGTCGGGGTGGTGATCTGACCCGAGCCGAGCTTGCTTATCTGGTTTTGGATGCTCTTCGAGACGTCGGCGGGCGAGATGCTCTTGGCGACCGTCCCCAGGATGTAGGAGAACACGGCCACGCTGCCGCCCCATGCGATCACCACTCCCCGCTGGCCGCGCAGCGCGTGAGCGGTCGGCGAGCTCAGCAGGCCCAGCCGCGGCTCGGCCGTATCGCGCGAGGGGAGCGCGCCGGTGCCGATATCGCGGCCCGCCGCGATCCGTGCCGCTGCGGTCAGGAGGGCCAGGGTGGCAGCCGCCGGGAGCAGCAGCACGAGCGGCCGGGCGCCGGCGAACGGGCGCAGCAGCTCGGCCCATCCGAGCGGTGTCGCCCATCGCAGCCAGGCCAGTCCGCTGACCGTGTCGGCGAGAACCCGCAGCAGAAACAGCAATGCGATGGCGCTGCCGGCCAGCTCGAGCGCGATCCGGCGGGTGGGCGCGAGCTCGCCGGCCAGTGCGGCAATCGCCCCGCACACCGGCACGATCGAGGCGGTCGCGATCGCGAGGTAGGCCGAGCCGCCCAGCGAGAGTCCCGCCACGAGGAAGCCGGCGAGCTCGGCCACCCACAGGATGAGCGCACCGGTGATGAGCGCGCCGAGCGCAGCCAAGTTCACTGTTCGCCGTGCGACGGGGCCGGCCAACACCAGCTCGAGGCGGCCTGACTCCTCCTCGCCGCGGGTCAGCCGGACGGCGGCGAGAAGCCCGTAGACGGCGGCGGCGATGGCCAGCACGCCGCCGACGCGCCACGCCGTGTAGCCGGTGACGGTGGCGACGTCGTGCGGCTGTCCGTAGAGCAGCCGCAGTCCCTTGTTGGTCGCGAAGCTATGCGCGAAGGCGATGCGGTCCGCGAGCTTCGGGTACGCGGTGCGGTACCCCGAGGGCTGGATGTAGGCGTAGATCGCGAACAGGTAGGCGAAGGCTCCGGTGAGGACCCGGGTATCGAGCAGGCGCCGGCGCACGAGCGCGAGCCCGGGACCCGGCAGCGCGCCGGCCGGCGGCCGCGCAGACCGCCGCCGCCGGGACACGCGTTCACCGATCGGCAACGTCATGCGAGCCGTCGTAGTGGTGCAGGAAGATCTCCTCGAGCGACGGCTCGCGGCTGTGCACGGTGAGCACCTCGTGACCGGCCAGCGCGGCGATCAGCGGCGCGACCGGGCCCTGGACCTCGAAGCGCAGCGTGTTCGGGGCGGCGGCGACGATCCGGACGCCCGACAATGGTGGGAGCTTCGGCGCCTCGCCGGCGAAGGTGACCTCAATCGTCTGCGCGCTGAGGTGCCGCAGCTCGGCCAGCGTGCCCTGCTCGATCAGCCGACCGTCCCGCAGGATCCCGACCCGATCGCACAGCGCCTCGACCTCGCTCAGGATGTGCGATGAGAGGAACACGGTCTGCCCGCGACCCTTGGCCTCCTGCACGCACTCCCGGAAGACCATCTCCATCAGCGGATCAAGGCCGCTGGTCGGCTCGTCGAGGAGCAACAACTCAGCGCGGGTGGCGAGGGCGGCGATCAGCTGCACCTTCTGGCGGTTTCCCTTCGACAGCGCTCGCACCTTCTTGCGCGTGTCGAGCTCAAACCGTTCGACCAGCCGGTCGCGGTAGGCGATGTCGGTCCCGTTCCCGCGGCCGCGATCGTCAGCCGCGGCGGGCGAGCGCAGTCGGGCCAGGAACTCGAGCGTCTCGCCGGCGGTCAGCGACGGCCACAGGAACGGCTCGCCCGCGACGTACGCCACTCTGCGATGGGCGCTGACCGGGTCGGCCCACGCATCCATCCCGAACAGCTCGCCACGGCCGCCGGTGGGGCGGTGCAGGCCGAGCAGCAGCCGGATCGTGGTGGTCTTGCCGGCTCCGTTCGGTCCCAGGTAGCCGTACACCTCGCCCCGCTCGACGGTGAGGTCGAGACGATCCAGGGCCACCGTCTCGCCGTAGCGCTTGCTCAGCTCGGTCGTCCGGATGGCCGGGGCCATGATTCACACCTTACGGCGAGCCGATCCCGGAATGGATCGAGCCGGCGCGCCGCGCCGGCGCCGACCTGGCCGGCGTAGGACCCGAGGACTCTGGTCGAGGGCGCTGGTGCAGCGCTGTCCCGCCGGTTCGACGATCGGCTGGCATCGCGACGCGCCGCCCTTCGGGATCGTGGTCGGGATCTCCCTGCTGGGCCACTCGCGACTGCGCTTCTCGGATGCCGCTGACGCGGCAACGCGCGAGCGGTCGAGCCGGCGCTACCTGGGAGGTCGGCCTCGAGCCGCGCTCGGGCTACGTCATGGCCGGCGACGCCGTGGCGCTGGGACCGTGCCGTCAGGCGCCGTAGGGCGGGATGTTGCGGAAGAGAGTAGGGCGCGGGTCCGGCGGTTCGGACGGAATCGGCCTCGACTCCGCGCCTTCCTTGAGGGGGCCGTGCGACCGCAGGCCCGGACCTGAGACGGCTACCACCTCCCAGTCGTCGCCGTCCACTTGCTTGGGGAACCAGCGGCGTTCACTGGTCTCATCGGCGTTGAGCTCCCTGCAGCGGAGAACGGCCTCGTCGTGGCTCATGGAAGAAGTCTGGGGGGCATGCCACTCGGGCGGATCGGGTAGCCCGAACCGCGTCGGCAACAAGCGAGGGAGAGAGATGGTCAGCGGACCGGATGGCAGACCGTATCCAGCAGCTTGCAGCGCACCACGGTCCCGATGATCCACGCGCGGGGCACCGGGCCCCAGAAGCGGCTGTCGTCGGACGCGCCCCGGTTGTCGCCCAGCAGGTAATACTCGCCCGCGGGCACCCTCACCGGAGTGGGGAAGCTGCACGGGGCGCCCGGGCCGCACGGCGCGATGTACGGCTCGCTCGCGCGGACCCCGTTCCGGACTGCGCGCCCGTCCACGATCGCGATCAGATCGCCCGGCCCGGCCACCACCCGCTTGACGAACACGCGAGGCGATTCGTCCGGCACGCCGGCATCGCACGGCTGCGAGGATCCCGCGCCCTGGAAGCCCGAGCCGCACACCGGGTCATTGGTGCGGGCTCCGGCCGGAGGGTGAAACACGACGATGTCTCCCACCTGCGGGCTCCCGGCCGGGTCGGCGGTGACTCGCTGGCCCACCTTGAGCGTCGGCTCCATCGACCCGGAGATGACCTTGTACTCCCTGACCGTCGTGTGCATGCTCACCCCGAGGACGACCAGGGCGAGCGCGGCCACGGCGAGCACGCGCCGGCCCAGCCGGCGCCGGACAGGCCGGCCGAGCGGCAGATCGACCGGTGTGCTCGCCAGGTGATCCATCCTCCCGCTGATCGGCACGGCCGCGAGCCGGCTTGAACGCGGCTGGCCGGAGCCCTAGGACGGCTCAGCCGGATCGTTATGCTCGATCGATGCGCCGCTCAACGCATCCCATGAGGAGTCTTCTCATGCGACTCCCGGCGGTGGCGGCGATCGGTGGGCTGATCGGCGCCCTGATGGCCGGCGCCGGCGCGGCGGTGCAGCCGCTGGTGCTCCTGACGGTCCTGCTCGTGCCCGTCTTGCTGCCTCGGAGAATCCTGTATCCACCCGACGACGGCGCGTCGGCAGGGGATTCGGATGGGGATGGTGGCGGCGGGTCCGGCCCACAGCCACAGCCGCCCAAGCCGCCCGACCCTCCCCGGGGCGGCCTTCCCCTCCCCGATGCGCAGCCCGCCCGAGTTCGGATCAGGGACCATGGCCGGCGCGTCCTGACGCCTCGCCGCCCACGGCGCCCGGCGCGTGAGCCCGTCCCCGTCCCTCAGCGCGACCGACCCTCGCGCCGCATCGAGCGGTGAGCCACGGGTACTCGACGCGGATATGTCCGGTGACGGCGTCCATCGCGTGGTGGTGGTCGGGGGCGGCTTCGGCGGGCTCCAGGCGGTGCAGAAGCTCCGCCGCGTCCCGGTCGAGGTCACGCTGGTCGACCGGCGCAACTTTCACCTGTTCCAGCCGCTGACGTATCAGGTGGCCACCGGCGCGCTGTCGCCCGGGGAGATCGCCTATCCCCTGCGGGCGATCTTCAAGCGCTACGCGAACGTGCGGGTGCTGCTCGCCGAGGTGGCGGGTTTCGATCTCGACGCTCGCGAGCTGCAGCTGCGCTCGGTGGCCGGGCTGCCGGCGCCCGACAAGCTCCCCTACGACACGCTGATCGTGGGCGGCGGCTCCCGCTACTCGTACTTCGGCCACGACGACTGGAGCGAGTACGCGGCCGAGGTCAAGTCGCTCGAGAGCGCGCTGATGGTTCGCGGCCGCATCCTGGCCGCGTTCGAGGCGGCCGAGGCCGAGTCAGATCCGGAGGCTCGCGCCGCCTGGCTGACGTTCGTGGTGGTCGGGGGCGGCCCGACCGGCGTCGAGATGGCGGGCCAGATCGGCGAGCTGGCCCGGGACACGCTCAGGCGCGACTTCCGCACGATCGAGACGCGCTCGGGACGGATCCTGCTGATCGAAGCGGCCGATCGCCTCCTGACGACCTTCCCGCCGTCGTTGTCGGGCAAGGCGCTGCGCTCGCTGGAGCGTCTCGGGGTCACGCCGATGCTGAACTCGACGGTGGTGGGCGTGGACGCCGACGGCGTCACCGTGGAGGAGCCCGGCGGCGCCGCTCCGGAGAGAATCCCCGCCCGGACGATCATCTGGGCGGCCGGCGTGACCGCCTCCCGCATGGCCGCGAAGCTGGGCGAGCTCACCGGCGCCGAGCTCGACCGGGCCGGGCGCGTGGCGGTGGAGCCGGACCTCACGCTCCCCGGCCATCCCGAGGTGTTCGCGCTGGGCGACATGGTGCGCGTGCGCCAGACGGACGGCACCGTGGTCACCCTCCCGGGAGTGGCACCGGCGGCGATGCAGGAGGGCCGCTATGCAGCGAAGGTGATCAGCGCGCGGCTCAGCGGACAGAGCACCGCGCCCTTCCGCTACCGCGACAAGGGCAACCTGGCCACGATTGGCCGGGGGGCGGCGGTGGCCGACATCATGGGGCTCAAGCTGAGCGGGTTCATCGCCTGGCTCGCCTGGCTGCTCGTCCACCTGTGGTACCTGGTCGGCTTTCAGAACCGCCTCGTGGTGTTCATCCGGTGGGGGTTTAGCTTCTTCACCCACGGCCGCGGCACCCGGCTGATCACCGCGCAGGCAGCCGAGGAGCCCAGCGACCAGCAGCTCGGCTGAGGTGCCGACGCCCCGGACTTTGGCGATGGGGCTGACAAATGAGTGGCCTGAGCGCCAAAGTCCGAGTTGCGCGGCTTGCCGACCGCGATACGCATGAGAAGACTGTCGGTGGCGGTCGCTCTCCTGCTCGCCCTGGCCGCGGCTGGCGCTTCAGCGACGGGCGCGACGCGGCCGCGCGCCCTCGTCGAGTTGAAGCCCCACATCGTTTGGCGCCCGATCCCGTTCGGGGCCGAGCGCAAGGCGGAGATGGTCGCCTATGTGCGCCGGCACTACGGCAGCTTCATGCGGCCCACCTGGCGGCTCGTCGACCCCCGAGTGATCGTCATCCACTACACCGACTCGCCCACGTTCCAGTCGACCTGGAACACGTTCGCCAACGACACGCCCGACCCCGAGCTGCACGAGCTACCCGGCACCTGCGCGCACTTCGTCATCGACACCGACGGCACGGTCTACCAGCTGGTCTCGTTGGGGACGATGTGCCGCCACACGGTCGGACTCAACTGGACCGCGATCGGCATCGAGCAGGTGGGATCCAGCGACGCCCAGGTGCTCGGGGATCGCCGCCAAATCACGGCCAGCCTGCGCCTGGTGCGGTGGCTGCGCTGTCGCTTCCACATCCAGATCAAGAACGTGATCGGGCACAACGAGAGCCTGTCCAGCCCGTATCACCGCGAGGATGTGGTGGCGCTGCGCAGCCAGACCCACGGCGACTTCAACCACGCCGACATGCGGGTCTACCGCCGGCGTCTCCGCGCACTTGGAGGGTGCTCCTGATCAGGACTTTGGCGATCCACCCTCGTATATGTCAGGTGCATCGCCAAAGTCCTGGCGAGGACCTCACGCCTCGAGATCTAGCCGCGCCTCGCGCAGGATCAGCACCCGGGCCTGACCGCCCGGGTTCAGCCCCAGCTTGACCACCGACCGTCCGACCGAAACCTCCTCCACCCAGACGCGCTCATGCTCGTTGAGCTGTCCCAGCGCGGCGACCTGCTGCATGGCTCGGGCCAGGTGCGCGATCTCGTCGAGGCTGCCCTCCAGGCGCTCGAGGCCTCGTTCGGTGGCGAACGTGACGGCAATTCCGTCGTCCGTCTCGCACGCGTCAAGCAGTTCCAGGCTCATGGATCCCTCCAGTCTCGGTACCAGACCAACGCGCCCGGCTCGGCGGTCCTTTCGGGCCACAAACAGAATAGGCTCCCAGCCCGCTGGGAGTGACGAAGCGATGCAAAAGGAGAGGCGATGAGCGAGACGCGGGTCAAGTTCCTGCTCGATGAGCCGGACATCCCGACTCATTGGGTGAATCTTATGGCGGATGTAAACGATCCCGCCGACCCCGCCCCGCCGCCACTGCATCCTGGCACGAAGGAGCCGGCCGGCCCGGACGACCTGAGCCCGATCTTCCCGATGGCCCTGATCCTGCAGGAGGTCTCGGCCGAGCCCGAGATCGAGATTCCCGAGCCCGTGCGGGAGGCGTACAAGCTCTGGCGCCCAACCCCGCTCTTTCGCGCCCGCCGGCTCGAGCGCGAACTCGACACACCCGCCCACATCTACTACAAGTACGAGGGCAGCTCGCCGGCCGGATCGCACAAGCCGAACACCGCGGTCGCGCAGGCCTACGAGAACGCCCAGGCCGGCATCAAGAAGCTGACCACGGAGACGGGCGCCGGCCAGTGGGGGTCCGCCCTCGCCTTCGCCTGCCGACTGTTTGGCCTCGAGTGCGAGGTGTGGATGGTCGGCTCGAGCTACGACCAGAAGCCGTACCGGCGCTCGATGATGGAGACCTGGGGCGCCACCGTCCACCGCTCGCCCTCGGATGTCACGGAAGCGGGGCGTTCCCAGTCCGATCACCCCACCGGTTCGCTGGGCATCGCGATCTCCGAGGCGGTCGAGGTGGCCGCCCAGAACGCCGACACGAACTACTCGCTGGGGTCCGTGCTCAACCACGTGCTGCTGCACCAGACGGTGATCGGGCAGGAGGCGCTGGGTCAGATGGCGATGGCCGGCGAGGAGCCGGACGTGGTGGTTGCCTGCGTGGGCGGCGGCTCGAACTTCGGCGGTCTCGTCTTCCCGTTCCTGCGCCGGGTGATGCGGAACCAGGCCAGACGAGGTTCGTGGCGGCCGAGCCGGCCGCCTGCCCGACCCTGACGCGCGGCGTCTATGCCTACGACTTCGGCGACACGGTCGGGCTCACCCCGTTGATGCCGATGTACACGCTCGGCCACGGGTTCGTCCCGCCGCCGGTGCACGCCGGCGGCCTGCGCTATCACGGCGACTCGCCGCTGGTGTGCGGGCTGGTCAAGCAGGGCCTGGTCGAGCCCCGGGCGTACCGGCAGAACGAGACCTTCGACGCGGCCGTGCGCTTCGCCCGCGCCGAGGGGATCATTCCGGCCCCCGAACCCGCGCACGCTATCCGCGCGGTCATCCAGGAGGCGGAGGCAGCGCGCGAGGCCGGCGAATCCCGCGTGATCCTGTTCGGCCTGTGCGGGCACGGTCACTTCGACCTGAGCGCCTACGACGCTTACCTGGCCGGCAAGCTCGAAGACCCCGAGTTCTCGGAGGACGATCTCCAGGCCGCGCTGGCCAGCCTGCCGGAGGCGCCGGCGCTGGCCTGAGCTACCGAAGCCCCGCGAGCTCCTCGAACAGCGCCCGGGCGGCGGCGATCCCCAGCGGCACGTACTCCACCCGCAGGCGCTCGTTGGGCGCGTGGATGTTGCCGTCGGGCAGCGCAAAGCCGGTGATGATCGTCGGGATGCCCCGCTCGGCCAGGGCGGCGGCGATCGGCAGCGTGCCGCCCGTGCGAATCAGCGCCGGCCGCACGCCGAGCGCGCGCTCGAAGGCGCGCAGACCGCGCTGGATGGCCGGGGCGTCGGGCGGGATGCGCGCGGGTGCGGCGGAGGAGAGCAGCTCCACTTCGAGTTCGGCGCCCGACGGCGCAGCGGCGCGCAGGAGCCGATCGACCTCGCCGCCGATCTCGACGGGGTCCTGTCCGGGGGCCAGCCGGATCGACAGGTTGGCGTCGGCGCGGATCGGGATCACGGTCTTCTGGGCATGCGGCGAGCCGCTCTCGACGCCGTTCACGTCGAGCGCCGGCTCCGCGAACGTGCGCAGATAGAACTCCTCGGCCGCGCCCGGATCGCTCGGTCGCGCACCCTGATCGGCCAGCTCGTCCGCTCCGGCGGGCAGCTCGCGCCAGCCCTCGAGCTCCTCCGGCGTCGGCGGCGCGACGCCTCGACGGAGCGGCGCGGCCAGCCGCCCGTCGGTGGCCAACAGCGCGTCCAGGGTCTGGACTAGCGCGTGGGCGGCGTTCAGCGCGGCCCCGCCGTAGAGGCCCGAGTGCAGATCGCGCCGGCCCGTGCGCATGGTCAGGTGGAAATAGACGAGACCGCGTGTGGCAACGTTGAAGGCCGGGCGCCCCAGGCCGATCATGCCGCTGTCGAAGATGATCGCCGCGTCGGCGCCGCGCTCGTCGGCCTGGAGGAACTCGACGATCGAGTGCCCGCCGGTCTCCTCCTCGCCGTCGCAGGCGAAGCGCACGTTGACCGGAAGCTGACCGGCGCGAGCCAGCTCACGGGCTCCGGCCAGCAGCGTGTAGAGCTGTCCCTTGTCGTCGGCCACGCCGCGGCCGTAGATGTGCTCGCCGCGGATCTCGGGCGCGAACGGCGGCGACTCCCACAGCTCGAGCGGGTCCGGCGGCTGCACGTCGAAGTGGCCGTAGCAGAGCACGGTCGAGGCGCGCTCCGGATCGCGCGACGCCTGGATCCCGCCGATGGCCAGCGGCTGACCATGCCAGTCGGTGAGCCGGCATTCACCGCCGCTCTCGCGCACGACGCCACACACCCACTCGCCGGCGCGCTTCACATCGTCCGCCCGCGCCGCATCGGCGCTGACGGACTCGATGCGCAGGAACTCGGCCAGCTCGTCGAACCAGGGAGCGCTCACGGCGGGCGAGCCTACTGACCCAGCCGATCGCGTGGCGCGCGGCTGGTCAGTAGGTGTCGGGGACGAAGGTCTGCTCCTCGATCGGAGGCCGAATGTACGCCTCTTCGACGCGCGGAGGCAGCTCGATGGGGGCAGGCGTGAGGTCCTCGTATTCGACCTGCGCCAGCAGATGCGCGATGCAGTTCAGCCGCGCCCGCCGCTTGTCGTCGGCCTGCACGACGTACCAGGGCGCGATCTTGATGTCGGTGTAGCGGAACATCTCGTCCTTGGCCCGCGAGTAGGCGACCCAGCGAGCGCGCGACTCGAGGTCCATCGGGCTGAGCTTCCAGCGGCGCATCGGGTCGTGCACGCGGGCCTGGAACCGGCGCTCCTGCTCCTCGTCGGAGATCGAGAACCAGTACTTGATGAGCTTGACCCCGGAGCGCACCAGCATGTGCTCGAACTCCGGGCACGAACGCATGAACTCCTCGTACTCGTGCTCGTCGCAGAAGCCCATCACCCGCTCGACGCCGGCGCGGTTGTACCAGGAGCGGTCGAACAGGACGATCTCGCCGGCGGCCGGCAGGTGGGAGACATAGCGCTGGAAGTACCACTGGGTCTTCTCGCGCTCGGTGGGCGCCGGCAACGCGACCACGCGACACACCCGTGGGTTCGTCCGCTCGGCGATGCGCTTGATCACCCCGCCCTTGCCGGCGGCGTCGCGGCCCTCGAAGATCACCACGATCTTCAGCCCCTTGGCGCGCACGTACTCCTGCATGATCACCAGCTCGCGCTGAAGCTTGAGCAGATCCTTTTCGAACTGGGTGCGGGTCAGCCGGTCGGGCTCGCGCCCGTCGTCGGCGGCGAGGTCCTTGGGCTTGCGGTGGTCGTGTGCCTTGGCCATGCACGGAGCCTACTCCGGGCGTCTCTCGGATCCCAACTTTTCGTTCCTTCCCGTGTACCTCTTGCGATGGCGACTAGGGGCACTACTCGGCGCGGTCGAGCCGGCGAGTGCGCCCCTACCCGGCTATGGCACGGGTTTCGGCCCAGTCGAGCTGTGGCGCTCGTCGAGTGCGCCGCTTCCCGGTCGCGAGTCGTCGGCGCCGCTCCTACCCCGATTCCGGGCTCGCCGCCACCTGCGGTTCCAGCACCAGCGTGTTGCTCGCCCGCCGGCGCCCCGGGATGAGCAGCCCCGCCAGCACGCACACGACGAGGAACAGCGCCGCCATCACGAACGTGTCGTTGAACCCGGTCACGGTCGGCAGCCCGTGCGCGGTGTGACCGACGATGAACGTGGCCGACAGCTGCCCGCCGAGCGCGCCACCCAGCGTGCGCATGACGGTGTTCATGCCGGTGGCCACGCCGGTCTGGCTGGGTGGGACGGCCTGGACGATCAGGTTGCCGAGGGCGGCGAAGGCCAGCCCGATCCCCACTCCGAGCACGGTCGAGGAGATCAGCATGTCGTAGGGATGGCCGTGGGCGACGGCCAGCCAGGCGAACGCCACCGCGGTGACCGACGTGCCGGCGAGCAGGGCGGCCTTGGAGCCGAAGCGGTGTGCGATCCGGCCGGCCACCGTGCCGAGCAGCCCCATCCCGAGCGCCGCCGGCAGCAGATACAGGCTCGATACCACGACCGAGGCTCCGAAGCCGAACCCGGTGCTGCGCGGCAGCTGGGCGAACTGCGGATAGACGATGAACGAGGCGTAAAGGCCGGCGCCGAGCAGGAACGCGGCCAGGTTGGTCGTCCACACCCCGCGCACGCGCATCATTGCCATGTCGATCAGCGGCTCGCGGCTGTGCAGCTCGACCGCGATCCACGCCGTGCACACCACGATCCCGGCGGCGAACAGGCTGAGCGTTCTGGGGTCGCCCCAACCCCACACGGTGGTCTGGGCGATCGCGATCAGCACGCAGCACATGCCGAGGCTCATCAACCCGGCCGCCAGCCAGTTCACGTGACCCGGGGTGCGGACGGGCGACTCGGGGATGTAGCGCCAGGTGCACACGGCGGCCAGCAGCGTCACCGCCAGCGGCAGCCAGAACAGCCAGTGCCAGTCCAGGTGCTCGACGATCAGGCCGCCGAGGACCAGGCCGCACCCGCCGCCGATGCCGAGGATCGCGGAGATCAGGCCGATGCTGCCGGCCACGCGGTCGGGCGGGAACTCGTCGCGGGCGATCGAGAAGGCCAGCGGGAAGATCCCGCCCGCCACGCCCTGGATGACGCGAGCCACGATCAACACGGGCAGCGAATCGGCCACGGCAGCCAGCAGCGTGCCCGCCGCCAGCACCAGCAGCGTCCACAGGAGCAGGCGCTCCTTGCCGTACATGTCGCCCAGCCGGCCGATGATCGACGTCCCCACCGAGGCCGAGAGCAGGAAGCCGGTCAGCAGCCAGGTGACGCCGGTCTCGGTCGTGTGCAGGTCGCGCTGGATGGTGGGCAGGGCGGGAATCACCGCCGAGCTCAGCACCGCGTAGGCCAGCCCGGCCAGCAGCAGCACGCCCAGGATCACGTTCGGGCGTGGCTCGATCGACGCATCCGGTCGCCGAGGCATGTCCCGAACCTTACGGATCGCCCACCTCCGGCCGGCTCAGCGCGAGGGAGCCGCCGGCATGCGTGGCGGAGCGACCGCCGGAGGCTCTAGGAGACACCAGTCCCATAGCAGTCTCGGGTGTGGGCTGTCACCCCATGGGGTGCTTTTATCCGACCGGTTTTCGGGGCAGACTTGTGCTCGATACACAGCTGCGCCCGTCGGGGCGAGCGGCACAGGTAGACAAACCCCGCTCAGCCCGCGTGGAGGAACGTCACGGCGTGAACTCTGACCGTTCGCCCCGACGGCCATGATAAGAGCTCAGGACACTGGCGCCGCGGAAGGCGCCGTCCCGGGACTCGAGTCTGGCGTGATTGGGGGATGGGGGGATGGGGGAAACTCCTCCCCGCCCTCAAAGGCGCGGACGATCTCCGGGCTGACCCGGACGACGTCCCAGAGACGCAATGGATGGATCTCGTCGTCGAGCCTGATCCGCCCCGAGCCGCCGACCACCACATAGGCCTCCTCCTGCTCACGATGGCTGTGGGCCACCGGCGAGCGAACGCCGGGCGCGTAGCGGAAGTAGCTCACCCCGAGGTGCTCGGAGTCGATGTGCTTGCGGCCGAAGCGGGCTTCGAATCCCGGCACCTCCCCGCCGGCGGAGTCCTCGACCTCCATCAGGTTCTTGATCGTGAAGCGCGACATGGCCGGATTCTCCTCTAAGGCTGTCCGCAATCCTCGGTCGGGGTGGCGCAGTCGGCCGACAGGCTGTCCTTGAGCGCGACGAGCAGCATACGAAGCTGCTCTCGCTGACCCTCGTCGAGCCCGGCGAACAGCTCCTCTTCGGCCTCGCTCTGGGCGCGGGCGGCGGTGGCCAGGCGGCGCTCGCCTCGGTCGGTCAGCCTCACCAGGTGCCGTCGGCGGTCCAGCGGGTCGCGCCGGCGCGACAGGAGGCCCTCGGCCTCGAGCGGGTTCAACAGGGTGACCAGGATGCTCGGGTCGGTCTCCATCAGCTGCCCCAGCTCCCGCTGTCCGATCGGACCGTCGTCGTGGAGGAGCCCGAGCAGCTGGAACTGGCGCGGGCTGAGCTGGTGCCTGGTGTGCACCTCGCGCAGCTTGCGCATCGCGTAGTGACCGAGCAGGGCGAGCAGCAGCCCGGGGCTCGAGCAGCGCTGTTCGAACATCGTGGCGGACGGCCCGTCGGCGCGCTCGCCGGTGGCATGGACGGACACGGGCGACGAATATATCGTGGCCTCCGGATGATCGAGGGCGCTATATGATCTGCCGACGTCCTACATTCGCCTCACGTCCTACATTCGCCTCACGTCCTACATTCGCCTCTTCTCAGGGGCACGCGAACCCAACTCGAGACAGGAGGAGCTATGAAGATCGGTCGCCTGCTGCTCAGGCTCACCGTGGGGGGCTTTTTCTTCGGGCACGGCACGCAGAAGCTGTTCGGCTGGTTTGGGGGTCACGGGATCGACGCCACCTCGCAGATGTTCGAGGGCCTTGGTATGCGGCCAGGTCGTCGCAACGCCGTCGCGGCCGGGCTGGCCGAGGCCGGTGGTGGCGCCGCGCTGGCGGCCGGCTTCGCCACGCCGCTGGCGGCCGGGGCACTGACCTCGGTCATGCTGACCGCGATCAACCGCGTCCATCTCAAGAACGGCCCGTGGGTGACCAACGGCGGCTACGAGTACAACGCGGTCCTGATCGCCGCCGTGCTCGCGCTGACCGAGGTGGGGCCGGGCGACCTGTCGCTCGATCATGCGCTGGACAAGGAGCGAAGCGGCCCCGGGTGGACGCTGGCCGCCGCCGCGATCGGCGCGGCGGGCGCGGTCGGCGCCCACCAGATGGCCGCGCGCTATCCCGCGCCGCCGCCGCGCGGCGGCATCGAGCGCACAGCCGAGCACCAGCGCCACCGTACCGACCACCACCGACGCCTCCGCTGCGCAGGCGGCGGCATCGAGCGCACAGCCGACCACCAGCGCCACCGTACCGACGACCACCGCCACCGTACCGACCACCACCGACGCCTCCGCCGCGCAGACGCAGGACGCCGGCATGCCAGGTAGCGGCGTGATCGGCGTGCCTCCAGGCCAGTAGCCTCCCCATATGACCACGGGCGAGGCCGGGGTCGGATCGCTCGACCACGAGGCGGGCGGCGAGACCCAGCGGGTGCGCGTCATCTTCGGCGCGCTGCTGCTGGTGATGCTGCTCGCCTCGCTCGACCAGACGATCGTCTCGACGGCACTGCCGACGATCGTCGGCGACCTCGGCGGGCTCTCGCACCTGTCCTGGGTGGTCACCGCGTACCTGCTCGCCTCGACGGTCTCCGGTCCGCTGTACGGCAAGCTCGGGGATCTCTACGGCCGCAAGATCGTGCTCCAGGTGGCGATCGTGCTGTTCCTGATCGGCTCGGCGCTGTGCGGCCTGTCCCAGAGCATGACCGAGCTCATCGCCTTCCGCGCCCTGCAAGGGTTGGGTGGCGGCGGGCTGATGGTCACCACGATGGCCGCGGTCGGCGACATCATCGCGCCCCGGGACCGCGGCAAGTACCAGGGCTGGTTCGGCGCAACGTTCGGCGTCGCCACGGTGATCGGGCCGCTGCTGGGGGGCTTCTTCGTCGACAGCCTGTCCTGGCGGTGGATCTTCTATGTCAACCTGCCGCTCGGCCTGGTCGCGCTGGCGGTGATCGGGGCGACGTTCCGGTCCGCGAGCGGCCACGTCCACCATCGCATCGACTACCTCGGCGCGGCCGTGCTCACCGCCGGGCTGTCGGCGATCGTCCTGTTCGCCAGCCTGGGGGGACGAGCTACGCCTGGAGCTCGCCGCTGATCATCGCACTGATCGCGCTGAGCGTCGTGATGCTCGTGCTGTTCCCGCTGGTCGAAGCGCGTGCGGCCGAGCCCATCCTGCCCCTGGCGCTGTTCCGCAACCGAACGTTCGTGGTGACCAGTGCGGTCGGCTTCATCATCGGGCTGGCCCTGTTCGGTGCAATCACCTTTCTGCCGCTTTATCTCCAGGTGGTCAAAGGGCACAGCCCGACCGTATCCGGGCTTCTGATCACGCCGATGATGGCGGGCCTGCTCGTCACCTCGATCCTCAGCGGCAACCTGATCTCGCGCTTCGGCCGCTACCGGATGTTCCCGATCGCCGGCACCGCGGTCATGGCCGTCGGGCTGTCCCTGCTCTCGACGATCACGGTGTCGACGCCGACGCTCAACACGGCCGCCTACATGGTCGTCCTGGGCCTCGGCCTCGGCATGGTCATGCAGGTGCTCGTGCTCGCGGTGCAGAACGCGGTCGACTACCGCTACCTCGGCGTGGCCACCTCGGGGTCGACCCTGTTCCGCCAGATCGGTGGTTCGATCGGCGTCTCGGTGTTCGGCGCGATCTTCTCGAGCAACCTGGCCGGCGAGCTGTCCAAGCGGATTCCACGCGCCGTGCACGTCCCCGCCGCGGCCAACCCGGCCGTGGTCCAGCATCTCCCTCCGGCGGTCCGCACGCCCTACATTGAGGCCTTCGCCGCCGCGCTCCAGCCGGTGTTCCTCCTGGCTGCCGTGGTGTCGGCGGCGGCCTTCCTGCTCAGCTGGCTGCTACGCGAGCTGCCGCTCCGCCAGACCGCGGCCGCCGAGGGGGTCGGGGAGAGCTTCGCCTCCCCGCGCCACGACAGCTCGGAGCGCGAGCTCGAGCGGATCCTCAGCTCGCTCCTCGAGCGCGAAGAGCGCCAGCGCGTCTACGAGCAGCTCGTCGCCCATTCCGGCATCGAGATCACCCCGCCCGAGGGTTGGGTTCTCAACCGGATCGCCGAGCGCTCCTCGCCGCACAGCGCTCCCGCTCTGGCCGCCGAGCTCCACATCCCAACCGATCAACTGCGCGAGCCGCTCGCCGGCCTCAGCCGGCGTGGCTACGTCACGACCGATCCCGACCGCACGCTCGAGCTCACCGACTCCGGCCTGGTCGCCCGCGAGCGGCTGATCGCCGCCGGCCGCGCCGAGTTGTGCCGCCTGCTCGACGGCTGGCAGCCGGAGGAAGACGAGGAGCTTCAGCCGGTGCTGCGCCGGCTGGCCGGCGCGCTCGTGGTCGAGATGCCGGCCTGACCGCGGTCTCCTTCAGGCCTGCACCGCCACGCGCGCCGCCGCCGCCACGTCGGCCAGCCACGGATAGCGCGCCGTGTCCTGGCCGGCGTAGTCGGGGTCGAGGTAGATGAAGCAGCGGTGGATCTGCCAGTCGCGGATCTCGGGCGAGCATGACTCGCCGGCGGGGAAAGGCAAACCCAACGCGCGCCGGCATTCGCCGACCCCGCTCAGATGTCGGTCTCCCGCGGCGCGTAGCGGTGATGGAGCATCAGCGCGTTCCCGTCCGGATCCGAGAAGAACGCCATGTGACAGACGCCGGTGTCGAGGACGTCGCCGTGGAACGTCACGCCTCGCTCCTCGAGCAGCTTCCGGGCGGCCGCCACGTCGTCGACGTGGAGCGCCACCGGATTGGGATTGCGCTCGTGCTGCATGCCCATCTTCTCGGGGTCGTAGATGCTCAGGGTCAGGTTTCCGGTCTCGAACTCGGTGAAGTGGCGCTCGGGCAGGTAGACGGACCGGGGCAGGCCGAGGGTCTCGCCGTAGAAAGCGGCCGCGGCAGGAACATCATGGGTGGGGATGCCGACGAAGTCGACGCCCCGGACAAGCTCGGAGGTGGCCCCCCCGGCGCTGCTTCCGCTCGCTGTTGTCATCTCTCTCCTCTCGATCGGACGGGCAACGGCTCAGGCGTTCTTGATCACGATTCCTTCGAGGATGAAGGCGGCGCGCTCGGTCGAGTCGATCGCGTTCTCCAGCCGTTCGAAGATGTCCTTCCAGCGGATCACCACCATCGGGTCGATGCCGGTCTCGAACAGCGACGCGATCGCCTCCCGCGTGATTCGATCGCCCTCGTTCTCCAGCCGGTGCACATCGACCATCTGCTCGTTGATGTCCTTGAACGTGCGGATCAGCGGGATAGCCGCAGCGATCTGACGGGTGGCGTCGCGGAGCACGCCGGCCAGCCGCTGAGCCTGCGCCATCGGCGCCTCGATCTTGTACAGCCCGAGATAGTCGGCGACCTCCTCGGTGTAGTCGACGATGTCGTCGAGGGACTTGCTCAGCTGCAGGATGTCGTCGCGATCGATCGGCGTCACGAACGTCTGGTTCAGGCGGTTGATCACGTCGTGGGTGATGCGGTCGCCGTCGTGCTCGCAGGCGAGGATGTCCCGGGCCAGATCCGCGCTCTCCGGGTAGCGGGCGAGCATCTCGTCGAGCAACTCGGCCGCGCGTACGATGTTCGCCCCCGCGCGCTCGAACAGATCGAAGAACTCGCGCTCTGAGCCCCGGAGGAGGTTTGCGATCGACGCCACGTCCGCCGCGTAGCATAGGCGGCGATGGCGACGCCCATGAGAAAATTCAGCGTCCGCGGGCCGGGCTAAGGTAAGCGCATGGCGTACAGCGCAGGGGAGGCGAGGACGCAGCTCCTCGACGACATGGCCGAGGCGACCGATCAGCTGGCACTCGCGCTGGCCAGCCTGGGCGAGGCCTACGAGGAGCTGGACGAGCAGACGGCCGACCACCTCGAGGAGGAGCTGTTCCGTCCGGTTCAGCACGCCTACGGCCGGCTGCGGCGCACCCACGCCGGTTTCGCCGAGCGCTACGGGCTGCCGGGGCACAGCTTCGAGGGCAGCTCGGGCGGTCTGCATTCGGCCGACCCCCGGGTGTACGTGGAGCGCGCGGTGGAGGCGGTCGAGCGCGCCGACCACGGCCTGTCCGAGCTCCAGGACTCGATGCTCCCGGTCGAGGTCGGCGACCGCGAGCTCAGGGACGGGCTATCAGAGGTGCGCGAGCTGATCGCGGAGCTGCCGGCGCGGGCGCGCCGGTTGATGCGGGCGCAGGGTCGCTGACCGCGCCGGCGCGGTCAGCATCCGTGGGACCGCGTACCCCGTCCGGATGGGGACGGTGAGTGTCCGGATGGGGAACGAGGCCCCACGGACGCCGAGCGGAGCGAGGCCCAGTCCTCACCACGGTTACAAACCCCGCTCGATGGGCGGGAATCGCGCTTGAACAAAGCTACTCGTGGGTATCACGCACGCATGACTTCTCTAGCGATCTCCCGGACCGACTCGGCCGAGCTCTTCGTTCGCTGGCAGCAGCACGCAGACCGCGGTGCGCGCGACGAGCTCGTAACCCGCTTCCTGCCCCTGGCCCGCAAGCTTGCGCGGCGTTACGCCGGCGCGAGAGAGCCGTTCGAGGATCTGCTACAGGTTGCCAGCCTCGGCTTGGTCAAGGCGGTCGATCGCTTCGACGCCGAGCGCGGAACCGCGTTCTCCTCGTTCGCGGTGCCTACCATCCTCGGCGAGCTCAAGCGCTACTTCCGCGATCTCGGCTGGTCGGTGCACGTGCCGCGTGGTGCTCAGGAAATGGCGCTGAAGGTCGAGGAAGCCCAGCAGCAGCTGACCACCAGGACCGGTCGTCCCCCCAGCGTGCAGGAGCTCGCGGAGTACCTCGAGATGAGCATCGAGGATGTGCTCGACGCGCTCGAGACCGCTGGGGCTCATCACTCGACCTCGCTGGACGCCCCGCGGGAGGACGCCGAGGGCGATTCCAGCTCGCTGGCCGACGCCTTCGGCCAGGAGGACGAACGGTTCGAGCTCGTCGACGCGAGCGTCACGATCGCCGCCTCGGCCTACCAGTTGACCGCGCGCGAGCGCCACGTGCTGGCCCTGCGCTTCGTGCAGGACATGACCCAGACGCAGATCGCCGAGGAGATCGGCGTCTCGCAGATGCAGGTCTCGCGGATCCTGCGTCGAGCGCTTGCCCGCCTGCGCGAAATGACAATGACAATGACGGGGGCTGACGACGAAGCATCCGTCACCTGACGGGTGGTTTTCTTGATCTGGGGGCGAGAGGGCGTCGGTGCGTCGGGCGCGCGCGGCTAACCTCACGCGTCGCGTTCGAGTCCGCGTCAGCGTTCGAGTCCGCGTCAGATCACGCGCACTGGCGCTCGAACCATACTTCCGTGCGCTGTGGCGAGCTCTGCATGCCCCACCGATCGGACAGCTGCTCGACCACCTGAAGCCGCCAGCCGCCGGGGCCGGCCTGCGCACGTTGGGCGAAGCCGTGCCCGTGGTCGAGCACTCGGCACCGGATGCCTCCGTTCACGACCATATCGAGCATCACCGGGGCGTCCGCCTCGGTGGAGCCGTGAACGATGCCATTCGTGACCAGCTCGCTGACCATCAGCTTGACGTCGTCGAGCACAGGCGCCGGAACGCGCCCAGAGAGCTCTTCCGCGATGATCCGGCGAGCGTGGGCCGGGCCCTCGGCCTCGGGCTCGATCTTATAGATGGCACGAACGCGTGAATCCATGATTGAACGTGTGTTTACCCCGCAAGCCGAGCTCGAAAGCGTGCCGGCCGCCGGACGCCGTCCAGCGCGGGCGGGGCGGGGCAGGGCACTGCGTTCTCAGGCGGTGCAAGGGTGGCGCTGAACGAGGATTCGCCTGCCGTACGGCTCGAGCTCGATTCGCGGCCTGAGACCCTGACGCTGGTCCGCGGAGTGCTGGCCGGCGTCGCCGAGCTGATCGGCCTCGACCCGGAGCTGCTCGACGATCTCAAGACCGCGGTGAGCGAGGCGTGCAACAACGTGGTCATGCATGCCTACGACGGCGAGACGGGGTCGCTCGGCGTGCGCATGTACATCGAGCCTGAGGCCATCGAGGTGGTGGTCGTGGATCAGGGCTGCGGCCTGCCGCCGCTCGCGCCGGCCGACGAGACGATTCGCGGGGTGGGACTGTCGGTGATCCGGGCCCTCGCCGAGCAGGCCGACTTCCGCAGCGCGCAGGACGGCGGCACCGAGGTACGGATGTCGTTCGCGGGCCAGCGGGACGGCAAGCCGCTGTACCACCTGCCGAGCCGACCCGTTCCCGACGACCACGATGCGGCCTGGCTCACGGGCGACGCGGTCGTATCGCTGTCGCCGATCAGCCTGCTGGCCGGCGTCCTCGGTCGCGTGGCGCGTGCGCTGGCCGCGCGAGCCCGTTTCTCGCTCGATCGCTTCTCCGATGTGTATCTCGTGACCGACGCGATCGCCGCCCACGCTGGACGGGCCGCCAAGGGCCCCCGCATGTCATTCGCGATCTCGACCGATGCCCAACGCCTCGAGTTGACGATCGGCCCGTTCGCGGGCGGAAGCGGCAGCCAGCTCTCCCACCGGGCGCCCGAGTACAGCGCGGCCTCGGCGCTCACCATGCTGAGCGACGAGCTCGAGGTGCGCGAGGAGGACGGTGGCGAGGTCCTTTACGTGGCGATGGTCGATCGCCGGCGGACCTGACCGACGCGTCACGCTCCGTTGAGGAGCTCCTCAGGGGTGTCGACCAGCGTGAGCCGGTCGGCCACGCCGGTCAGGCTGAGCAGCCGCTGCACCTGCTGAGGACCCTTCACCATCGCGAGCTGGCGGCCCTGCTCCTCGATGCGCTGGTGCGCCCGGACCAGCACGCTGAGCCCGGTCGAGTCCATGAAGTCGAGGTCACGCAGATCGATGATCAACATCTGCGAGTCCGAGGCGGCGACGCGATCGAGCTCCTCCTGGAGCGCGGGGCTCGAAGCGAGGTCGAGCTCGCCGCTCACGGCGATCACGGTCGCCGTGCCCTCGCGGCGAACCTCGAGTCGGAAGTGGCTTTGCACGAGGCCCGAGCCTACTGATCTTGGCGGGGCAGTGCTCAGGTTCTCGACGGCCCTCGGCCGTGCGGCCGTTTGTCGCCCAGGCGAACGGGTGGTATCGCTGGTGGTTCCGGCCGTCCCCGGCGCGGGCGCCCTGGTGGCTGCCCCGCCGGGGACCTCCGCAGCTAGCGTGACTCGCCGGTGAGCTGGCGCAGACGATGCAGCGAGCGACGTAGTAGTCGCGACACCTGCATCTGCGACACGCCTACGCGTTCAGCGATCTCCGACTGGGTGAGGTCCTCGCCGAAGCGGAGGTAGAGGATCTCGCGCTCGCGCTGGGGCAGGTGCTTGGCCGCGGCGAAGATCGTCGTCTGATCGTCGATCAGGCCAAGCCGCTGATCCTCGTCGCCGATCGCGTCGATCCGGCTCGCTTCCTCCTCGCCGGCCACCGGAGCATCGAGCGAGACCGTGCCGTAGGCCTCGGCCACCTGGAGGCCGTCGAGCACATCCTCTTCGCTCAGCTCGAGGTACTGGGCCAGCTCGTCCACGCGCGGCGGGCGTCCGGTGCGCGCGCTGATCGCCTGGCGCGCCTCGTTGATCTTGCGTGCGCGCTCCTGCGCGCCGCGGTCGACATGGATCGCCCAGCCGGTGTCGCGGAAGTAGCGTTTGAGCTCGCCGACGATCGTGGGCACGGCGAACGAGGTGAACGCGAAGCCGCGGCCGGGGTCGAACCGCTCGACGGCCTTGACCAAGCCCAGGCTGGCGACCTGGACCAGATCGTCGTATGGCTCGCTGGATTGAACGTAGCGGCGCGCCAGCTTGCGAGCCAGCGGCAGAAACCGGGCGATCAGCTCGTCACGCGCCTCGCGGTCGCGACCCTGTCTCCACCGCTGGAACAGCTCTTGCGAGTCAGCTGCGGACACGGGCTCGCCGACCGGAATCCCCGACAACGGGGGCCTCCTTTCGCAGACCGCCCTCTTCTAGCACAGGACGATGCGTCGATGCGCCATCCCGCGAGCAGTTCGCGAGCGCCTGGGGTGCGCCTGAGCCTGGGTTGCCATCCGATTCTTGCTCCTCATGTTCGGGGGTCTCGGCAGCCCTCCTCCCCGTTACGTTGCGATACTCACCGCAATGTCCGATTCCTACACGTCGGCCTTGGCCGAGGAGCTCGCGCCCGATGTACTCGACCGCTTTCTGCGCTATGTGCGGATCGACACTCAGTCGCGCCGCGACCGCGAGTCGTCTCCCAGCTCACCCGGTCAGCTGGAGTTGGGGCGGCTGCTGGTGGACGAGCTACAGCAGGCGGGATTGGCCGATGCCCAGCTCGACCAGAACGGGTACGTGGTGGCCACGCTGCCCGGCAACCGCGGTTCGGAGGGGGAGGCGATCGGCCTGATCGCGCACATGGACACCAGCACGGATGCGCCCGGCCACGGCGTCGAGCCGATCGTGCACCGCTCGTACGACGGCGGCGTTCTGGCGCTCCCTCGCGACGGCACGGTGCTCGAGCCGGCCGCGATGCCCGAGCTGCTTTCCAAGGCTGGTCACGACATCGTCACCGGGAGCGGCGACACGCTGCTCGGCGCCGACGACAAGGCCGGGGTGGCCGAGATCATGGCCGGCACCGCGCACCTGGCCGCGCATCCCGAGCTGCCGCGACCCACGCTGCGGATCGCCTTCACGCCGGACGAGGAGATCGGCGAGGGCGCGACGCTGTTCGACATCCAGCGCTTCGGCGCCCGCTGCGCCTACACGCTCGACGGTTCCGAGCTCGGCGAACTCCAGGACGAGACGTTCAGCGCCTTCGAGGTGCTGCTGACCGTGCGCGGGGTGGACGTGCATCCGGGTCAGGCCACCGGCAAGCTGGTCAACGCCCTGCGCCTGGCGGCGCGCATTGTGGCCGCGCTCCCGGCCGACACGCTGACGCCCGAGACGACTAGCGGGCGCGAAGGGTTCGTCCACCCTACGCAGCTGACCGGCACGCCGGGTATTGCCACAGTGCGGTGGATCGTGCGGGACTTCGACGACGAGCAGCTCGACAGGCACCTGGCACTGCTCGAGCGGACCGCCCGGGAGATCGTGGCGGCCGAGCCCCGGGCTCGTCTCGAGGTGAGCGTGCGCGAGCAGTACCGCAACATGCACAGCGTGCTCAGTCAGGTGCCCGAGGTGATGGATGCGGCCGAGGCGGCGATCCGCGCCGAGGGAATCGAGCCGATTCGCCGGCCGATCCGAGGCGGGACCGACGGCTCGCGCCTGAGCGCTATGGGCCTCCCCACGCCCAACATCTTCACCGGAGGACACGAATACCACTCGGTGCGCGAGTGGGCTTCCGTGCAGGACATGGCGGCCGCCGCGGCGGTGGTCGTGCGCCTGGCGGAAGTGTGGTCGCGTGACGGGCATGCAGGCTAGCTCTCTCGGCTCGCTCGCCTCCGTCGACGGCGCCGTGATGCTCGCGTCCGAGGCGGTGATCCCGGCCACCGACGAGGGGCTGCTGCGCGGCGACGGCGCGTTCGAGGTGATCCGCCTGTACGACGGGCGTCCGTTCGCGTTCGAGGAGCATTTGCGCCGGCTCGAGCGCTCGGCGGCCAACCTGCGCCTGCCGGTCGACGTAGAGGCGGTCAGGGCGGATGCCTGGCGCCTGCTCGCGCAGGCCGGGGCTGATCCGCCGCACGAGCTGTTGCGGATCGTGGCCACACGCGGGGGCCGGCGGCTGCTGTTCACCGAGCCGCTGGCGCGCACGCCGGACCGGGTCCGCCTGGCCACGATCACCTATTCGCCCACGCGGGTCTTGGATGGTGTCAAGTCGCTGTCATATGCCGCCAACATGTTGGCGAGTCGGCTGGCGCACGAGCGTGGCTTCGACGAGGCGCTGCTCATCACGCCGCACGGGCGCGTGCTGGAAGCGCCCACCAGCTCGATCTTCTGGATCGCCGGCGGCGACCTGTACACGCCACCACTCGACGAGCACATCCTGGCCTCGATCACCCGGGCAATCGTGATCGATGTGACGGGCGCTTCCGAGCGGCCGTGCACCCTGGACGAGCTGCTCGAAGCGGACGAGGCGTTCCTCGCCTCGACCACTCGCGAAGTGGAGCCGATCTCGGCCATCGACGAGCGCGTGTTCGAGGCGCCGGGTCCAGTGACCCGGCGGGCTGCCGAGGTCGTCGGGGCCCGGATCCGCGAGCGGCTGGCCGACGGCGATCGATGACCGCGCCGGTCGCGGGCGAGGATCGGTGAAGATCCTCACGGTGATCGGCAACCGTCCCCAGTTCATCAAGGCGGCGGCGGTCACGCCCCGACTGCGCTCGGGACACGAGGAGCTGCTGGTCCACACCGGGCAGCACTTCGACGACGAGCTCTCGACGGTGTTCTTCTCGGAGCTCGGGCTTCCGGCGCCCGATTTGCAGCTCGGCGTCGCGCTGGGGTCCAACACCTCGCAGACCGCCCGGATGCTGGCAGCGCTCGAGCCGGTGGTGCGAGAGGCTGCGCCGGACGCGCTGCTCGTCTACGGCGATACGAACTCCACCCTGGCCGGTGCGCTGGCGGGGGCCCAGGCCGGCGTTCCGGTGGCACACGTCGAGGCGGGCATGCGCTCGTTCGATCGCGCGATGCCCGAGGAGCTCAACCGGGTGCTCTCGGATCACGCCTCGTCGTTGCTGTTCTGCTCGTCGTCGGTGGCGGTCGACAATCTGCGCCGCGAGCACGTCTGCGGGGTCGTGGAGCTGGTGGGGGACGTGATGGTGGACGTCGCGCTGGCGATTCAGCCGCGGGCGCGCGAGCGGGTCGACCTGGTGGCGTCGCGGGGACTCGAGCCGGGCCGGTACCTGCTCGCGACGGCCCACCGCGCCGGCAACGTGGACGACCCGGCCCGCCTGGCCCGGCTCGTGGACGTCCTGTGCGCGATGCCGCTGCCGGTGCTGTTCACAATCCACCCGCGCACCCGGCGGCGATTGGATGAAGCCGACCTGCTCGGACGCCTCGAGAGCTCCGGGGTCATCGCCGCTGCACCGCTCGGCTACGTGGAGATGTCCGCTTTGCTATGTCACGCGCGCGCTTTGCTGACCGATTCGGGCGGGCTGCAGAAGGAGGCCTATCTGGCCGGCGTCCCATGCATCACGCTGCGGCCGAACACCGAGTGGACGGAGACCGTCGAGCACGGTTGGAACGCGCTGGTCGATCTGGACGTCGATGCGGCGCTCGCCGCGCTCGAACGCGAGCCGCCGGCCGAACGGCCGCCCCTGTATGGCGACGGGCGAGCGGGGGCGCGCGTCCTGGACGCTCTTACACTGCACCTCGCATGAGCGAGCGGGAGCTTCACATCGCGGTCGCCGGCCTGGGCTACTGGGGGCCCAACCTGGCGCGGAACTTCTCGTCCGTCCGCGGCTGCGAGCTCGCGTGGCTGTGTGATCCCTCCGAGGAGGCGCGCGGGCGTGTGGCAGAGCGCTTCCCGCAGGCGCGCTTCACCGGCGATCTCGACGAAGTGCTGTCCGACCCAGCGGTTGACGCAGTGGCGCTCGCCACCCCGGTTGTGAGCCACGCCGAGCACGCGGTGCGCGTGCTCGAGGCCGGCAAGCACTGCTTCGTGGAGAAGCCGCTCGCGCAGTCGGTGGCCGATGCCGAGCGGGCGGTGGTGGTGGCGGAGGAGACCGGTCGCGTCCTGATGGTCGGGCACCTGCTCGAGTACCACCCGGGGGTGCAGCGGTTGAAGCAGCTCGTGGAGTCGGGCGAGCTGGGCGAGCGGATCTACTACATCTACGGCAACCGGCTGAACCTCGGCAAGCTCCGAGCGGATGAGAACGCCCTGTGGAGCCTCGGCGCCCACGATGTGTCGGTCGTGCTGTACCTGGCCGAGGAGGAGCCGTGGGAGTTGGCCGCCCACGGCGAGTCCTACGTACAGGACGGCGTCGAAGACGTGGTGTTTTGCTTCCTGCGCTTCCCCTCGGGGCTGGCGGCGCATCTGCACCTGAGCTGGCTCGATCCGCACAAGGAGCGCCGCTTCACGGTGGTCGGCTCGCGCCGGATGGCCACGTTCGACGACATGGCGCTGGAGGGCAAGCTGAAGATCTACGACAAGGGGTTCGATCAGGACTCGCGCGGCTACGGCGAGTACATCACCCGGACCGGGGACATCTTCTCCCCCCAGCTCCCCAACGTGGAGCCGCTGCGGGTCGAGTGCGAGCACTTCGTCGAGTGCGTCCGGTACGGCCGACGGCCGCGGTCGGATGGCTCGAGTGGCCTGCGCGTCGTCCGCGTGCTCGAGGAGCTCCAGCGGTCGTTGGCCGCCTCGGCCCGCCGGGACATCGTCGGCCCCCAGCACGTCACCCCAGCACGTCACTCCCAGCATCGTCACCCCAGCACGTCCTGCCAGCACGTCACCGCTCCCAGCACGTCAGCTCCCAGCACGTCAGCTCCCAGCACGTCACCCCCCAGCACGTCACCCCCCAGCACGTCACCCACCCGCACTAGAGGAGATCGCATGGAGACCTGGGACGTCCGCTCGCTCGACATCGAGGCCCACCACCCGCAGGTGCTGCGCTCGGATGCCGAGACCCGCGCGATCGCCATCCACCTGCCGGCCGGTGAACAGCTCCAGGAGCATCAGGTGCACGAGCGGACATATCTTGTCGTGGTCGACGGCGAGATCGAGATCTCACAGGAGGGCGGGAGCGTCTCGGGCGGCGCCGGGTTGCTGGCGCACTTCGGTCCGGGCGAGCGGCGCACGATTCGCGCCGTCATCGAGGCGCGGCTGGTGCTCGTGCTGGCGCCGTGGCCGGGCGAGGGCCATCCGTCGTCGCGTCAGGCGTGATTAGGCAGCGGCCGAGGCGGCGCGAGGTGAGCCGGCCATTCCGGCGCCGGCGGGAGTCCAGATCACCTGGTCGCGGCCGGGCCCGACCCCGATGAGCGCGATCGGCACGCCCACGAAGTCCGAGACGAACTGCAGGTAGTCACGGGCCGCGGTCGGGAGGTCGGACTCCTCGCGGCACTCGGTGAGGTCCTCGCTCCAGCCGGGCAGCTGAACGTACTCGCCGGTGGCGTGGTGCAGCACCGTCTGGTGGTAGGGGAAGTGCTCGAACTCCGTCCCCTCGGGACCGCTCGAGCGGTAGCGCGTGCACACGCACAGGTGGTCGAGGCCGGAGAGCACGTCGAGCTTCGTGATCGCGAGCGCGGTGAGCGAATTGATCCGCGCCGCGTAGCGGAGCGCCACCAGGTCGAGCCAGCCGACCCGGCGCGCGCGGCCGGTCGTGGTGCCGTACTCGCCGCCCCGCTCGCGAATGTCGTCGGCGATGTCACCGTCGAGCTCGGTCGGGAACGGGCCCGCGCCGACGCGGGTGCTGTAGGCCTTGATCACGCCCCACACCTCGTCGATGTCCTTGGGCCCGACGCCGGCGCCCACGCACGCCGCCCCGGCCACGGGGTTGGAGGAGGTCACGAACGGATAGGTACCGTGGTCGATGTCGAGCAGGGCACCCTGGGCCCCTTCGAAGATCACCGTGTGGCCGGCGTCCAACTGCTCGTGCACGAGCCGCACCGTGTCCGCGATGTACGCCGCCAGGCGGTGACCGTAGGTGAGGTACTCCTCGGTGATCGTCTGCAGGTCGAGCCGCGGGTCCTTGGCGAACGGCCGCAGCGACAGGCGCTTGGGGTCGAGCGCGGCCACGATCTTCTTCTTGAGGATCTTCTCGTCGAGCAGGTCCTGGACCCGGATGCCCAACCGCGCCGCCTTGTCCGCATAGCAAGGGCCGATCCCGCGCCTCGTCGTGCCGATCTGCAGCTTGCCGAGCTTGGCCTCGCCGGCCGAGTCGAGCATCAGGTGGTAGGGCATGATCAGGTGCGCGTTGGCCGAGATCCTCAGCAGCCGTGTGTCCACCCGCCGACGCCGCAGCTCGTCCAGCTCGTCGGTCAGCACCCGCGGGTCGACCACCACCCCGTTGCCGATCACGCACAGCGTGTCCTTGTGCAGGATGCCCGACGGGATCAGGTGCAGCTTGAACGTCTGCCGCCCCCGCACGATCGTGTGGCCGGCGTTGTTGCCGCCCTGGAAGCGCACCACGGCGTCCGCCCGCTCGGCGAGCAGATCGGTGACCTTTCCCTTTCCCTCGTCGCCCCATTGGGCACCAACCAATACGATTCCGGACATCGGCGACGGAGTGTACGCACGGCATGGGCGGAGTCGCGTCGGGGCAGGCGCGTCCAGCCGCTAAGCGCAATTCACATTTCGCGCCGGCGGGCGCAGGTACCCCCGCTGGTGCTCCTGTCCAACCCCAAACTCGCCGCTCGCGTTGACCCAGGCGGGTCGAGACGCTCTGCCCCGTGATCGCGGGCCCCTCGATGTAGCCAGGCTTATTGGCTCACGCGGCGACGGCGTCGGCGAGGGCTCGTTCTGGGTCAACGATGGTGATCAGTCGGTCGTCGAGCTTGGCTATCTCCTCGCCGAGCGAGTCGTCGGAGAATGGGATCGCTTCGATCTGATCGGCCGGAATCATCAGTACCTCGTCGACCGTGTCAACGATCAGACCCACGGTGGTGCCGCTCGCCTCCACGACGAGAATCCGGGTGGCGTCATTGAGAATCAGCTCTCGCCCCATCCGTCCGCTGAGGTCGGCGATCGGCAGGACGTGTCCGCGGAGACAGATCATGCCCTGTATCGCCCCGGTCGCAGCGCCGGTCGCTTTTGGGGTCATGTAGCGGATGATCTCGCGCACGCAGGTGATCGGCAGAGCGTAGTCCTCGCCGTGCAGCGAGAAGACGACGAGTTGCCTTTCGACATCTCTGGCGCTGACGGTGGATGCGGTCGCGTCTGTCGCGCTTATCGCGTCATCCCGCCACGAGCTGGAACCGAGCGACCAACTCTTCGAGGTCGTGGGCCATCTTGGCGAGATCCTCGGTTGAGCTCGCGATGTGCTCGCTCGACGCCGCGGATTCCTGCGCCGACGCTGAGACCTCCTGCGTTGCCGCACTCGTGTCGTCGGCCACGGACGCGACCTGCTCAATGGCCTCATTGATCCGCGAGATGCAAGTGCTCACGTTCTCGACGCTCGAACTGAGGCCATCGAAGGACTCGCGTGTTCTGCCCGCGGCCTTTGATGCGGATTCCGCGAGTTTGCGGACTTCTTCCGCAACGACGGCAAACCCGCGGCCTTGGTCTCCTGCGCGCGCTGCCTCGATCGCGGCGTTGAGTGCGAGGAGGTTGGTCTGGTCAGCGATCGCGCCGATCTCCCCGGTCAGCGCGACGCCCTCGGCTGCGACATCGCGAGCTTGCGAGGACAGGTCGACCGCCTCGGCGGTCACATCGCGCACGCTGTGGACCATGCTCATCTGCTTTTCGGCTCCGGCCGCGACGCTGCCGGTGGCCTGTGCGATCTGCTCGATCGCCGCGCCGGTCTGCTCCGATGCGGCAGACATGTTCTGCGAGGAACCTGAGACCTCGGTGGCCGTCGCGGCGATCTGGCGGATCATGACGGCGAGCTCGGCACGCATGTTGTTGTATGACTCGAGTCCGCCTTGGGCCTGGCGCAGCATCGTATTGAAGACCTCACCGAGCTCTCCAAGCTCCTTGCCTGGTTGCGGCTGAACCGCGGTCGTGACCGCGACCGCTTCGACCGTGAGATCGCCGCCCGCAGCGGCCCGAAGACCCTCGCCCAGGCCGACGAGGCAGTGGTCTGAGAGGCTGTGAAGGCGCTCAGTCAGCGGGCCCAGCGACGACTGATCGCCCAGGGCGTCGCGCAGTTGCTCGCGGAGCGCGTTGTAGCCCTCGAGCGCCGACTGTGCCTTCCCTAGCATCGAATTGAACACCGCGACGAGCTCGGCCAGGCACGGATCGTCAGGCGTCGCATCGATTGGCTTAGTTACGGGAACCGCGGGAACCGTCAGATCGCCGGCTTCGGCCGCATGCAGGCCCTTGACCAGGGACTCCAAGCAGTTCTCATCCATGCTGTGGAGACGGTCCAGCAGTTGCCGAAGGACGTCGTCCCGATCCGACCGAGTGGGCGTGTTCTCCGGCTTCTTGTCATGCCGGCGACGAACTGAAATGGACACTAGGCCTCCTGCGTGGCGCTCGAATCGAATGGTGTGATCGGTTTGATCGGTCACCCCCAGGAATGAGCGATCCGGGAAGGCCCTGCTCACGATCCGCGGAACTACCGATCTTGGATCGCGGGCAACCCGCACGCGATCAGTGTTCTGTCACGAGCGGCCGGCCCCGCGTACGGCCGATGACTCAATCGCATACGCACCACAGCGGGCTCGAAAGGCTCCGCGTTGATCCACAACAGGAGACGAGCAATGGCTGTCACGGAGACCGCATCACGTCGACGCGAGAGAACTGTACGCCGCGCCGGCCGCGCGCAAGCGGCGGCCGAGACGCAGCGCGACGTCGAGCGCCCCTTGATGGACAACGAGCTGTTCTTCTCCACAACCGACCAGAAAGGCGTGATCACGGCTGGTAATCAGGTCTTCGAGCGGGTGAGTGGGTATGCGCTGGAGGACATGGTCGGCCGGGCGCACAACATCGTCCGTCACCCCGACATGCCGCGTGCCGTGTTCCGGTTGCTGTGGGATACGATCGGCGCCGGTCGCCCGATTGCTGCCTATGTCCGCAATCGTGCGGCGGATGGCGCGTATTACTGGGTGATGGCGAGCGTTGTCCCGATCGCCGGTGGCTACTTGTCCGTTCGTCTGGCTCCCGGCAGCGAGCACTTCCAAGCGGCCAAGGCGATCTATGCCGAGCTGGTCGCCCTGGAGCGTGAGATTGAGGGCGGCGATGTAAGCCGTCGTAAGTCGTCGATCGAAGCCTCGGGAGCCCGCTTGAGCGAGTTGCTTGCCGCGGCGGGCTACGAGGACTACCAGGCTTTCATGCGGGCTGCGTTTCCGGCCGAGGTCCTGCGACGAGCCAGCCGCCTCTCCGACACCCACTACCAAGCCCTGGCCAGCGCGCCGGAAGGCGCGCCTTCGGCCGTCAACGAGATCCTGTCCGCGTACGAATCGATGAGCGCGTTTCTCGCTGTGCTCGTGACCGATCTCACGCGGTATGCCGAGGTTGGGGCGTCGCTGGCCGATCACGCCTCGTATCTCCGCGCCATGGGCGACGACGTTCGGCTATTCGCGCTCAACGCTCAGATCGGGGCCAGCCGGCTTGGCGAGCAGGGCGCCGCGCTTGATGCCGTTGCGCGCCTGCTGACCGAGCAGTCCCAGGCCACTTCCCCACTTGTCGCGACCGTCGCCGAGCGCGCCGCTCGCGCGGTGCTTGATATCGAAGATATGACGCTGCAGCTGTCGCTCAGCACGATCCAGGCCGAGATGGTCGCGGTGTTCGCGCACGAGCTCTGTGCCCATCCGGAAATCCAGACCGGCGCCGCGCGGAACATGCTCGCCCTGGCCGACGCGCTGAAGCGTGGAACTGATAGGACGTTCTCCGCCCTCGGCGCGGTCTCACAGCAGCTTGTCGACGTGCTCGAGCACGTCGACAACGTTCGCGTCGGCATCGACCGGCTCGCTCGGCTCGCGCTGAATGGCCGGATCGAACTTGCCAGCGTCCCCAGCGCCGGCTCCATCAGCACCCTGTTCTCCGATGTGGAGAGCCAGGTCGGAGACGCGCGCGACCGGCTCGCGGAATTCGGGAAGATTGAGCAAGCCGCACGCGATCTGGCCCGAGCTGCCGGCAACGATGCGATGCACGACGCCGAGCGGCTCTGCAAGAGCGCAGGAACGCTCACGACTTGACACTCATACGCTGAGGCGCTCCTGGCTGACGAACGAGTGGGGGACGAGCGGTTCCTTCGATTGAACGCGGTACGGGACCCCAATGGCACGATCGCAACTCCTGGGGACCAGCCGCCTCCGGCGGCGACGCGCGTCATCCGGTCAGTCGTTCCGGCGCGCTACGTTCTGGAGGTGTCTGAGGACCCAATCACCGAGGAGCTCAAGCTGACTCAGCTCGAGCGCGAGCAGGCCGAGCGCCGGCGCGCCCACGCCGTTCCCGACGAGGACGAGGCGGCGCGGCACGAGCGCCGGGCCGACAAGGCGAGGTATCTGGCCGACAAGCTCGAGGAGCGGGCGGAGTCAGAGCGCCGGCGGGACGACTGAACTGGCTCATCCGGGGCGCCGCACACCGCGGATGACTCCCGGGCACTCGCCGGTTCGGACGGTGTCGCTCACGCCGAGCGCAGATCCATCCGCCGGTCGTGACCGAGCAGCGGCAGCTCGTCGCACATTTCGGTCAGTCGCGACACGGTCCGCTCGGTTATCTGCTCGCAGAGCGCCTCGCGGTCGAGGATGTTCGTCGTGATCACCATTGAGCGCTTGTCCTCATAGCGGGCATTGACGATCGAATAGAGCTCCTCGAGCACCCAGTCGGTGGTGCGCTCCGCGCCCACGTCGTCGATGTGCAGCAGGTCCACCGCGGTCAGGCGGTCGAGCAGGTCGACGTGCGAGCGCGCGGTCCGGTGCGTGTCCCGGATCTCGTTGAGCAGACGAGGGAGCGAGTAGATCGCCACCGAGCGCCCCGCCTCGAGTGCCGCCTTGGAAACCAGCATGGTGAGCGTCGTCTTGCCGGTGCCGACGGGCCCCATGAACCACAACCCCCGACCCGCGTCGAGGCGCTCGTCGATCCGGTCGGCAAACCGCCGCGTGGCGGCCACCACGGCCGGATCGATCTCGGTGACGGGATAGCGCTCGAAGGCCACGTCGTGGTAGCGCCGTGGGATCACCGCCGACAGGCTGCGTGCCTTGCGCAGCGCGATGATCTGCCGCCGGCAGCGGCAGTCATAGGCGGTATTCGACGCCTCGTCGTAGATCATCCCGCTGCCGTCGCAGAGATCGAACGGGCACGCTCGGAAGTCTCGAATCTCGCGCGGCGACGCCGCGCCGCGGGCCCCCGAGTCGCTCATCCGGCGAACCGCTCACCGGCGTAGTTCATGAACTTGGGGTACTCCTTCTGGAAGGTCAGCACCACATCGCCCACCGGCCCGTTTCGGTGCTTGGCGATGATGATGTCGGCCTCGCCGGGCCGCTCGGATTCCTTGTCGTAGTACTCCTCGCGATAGATGAACATGACCAGGTCGGCGTCCTGCTCGATCTGGCCGGATTCCCTGAGGTCGGACAGGATCGGGCGCTTCTCACCGCCGCGCTGCTCGACCGCGCGGCTCAGCTGCGACAGCGCGATCACCGGGACGTTGAGTTCCCGGGCAAGGCCCTTGAGGCCACGAGAGATCTGTCCCACCTGCTCCACGCGACTTTCCACGCGGCCTTCGTGGCGCATGAGCTGGAGGTAGTCGATGATGATCAGCGCGAGGCCGCCGTCGAGCTGGTGGTGAAGCCGTCGCGACTTCGCGCGTACCTCGAGGACGCCGGTGTCGCTCGAGTCGTCGATCCAGAGCGGCGCCTCCGACAGGCGCTGGCAGGTGGCCAGGATCTTCGGCCAGCGGTTCTCGGCCACCCGTCCCTTGCGAAGCTCCTCGCCGCGGATGCGGGCCTGGGAGGCCACGAAGCGCTGGGCCAGCTCGGACTCGGACATCTCGAGCGAGAACAGGGCGACCGGGCTCGGCCGCCCTTCCGGATGGCCCGCGCCGAGCACCGCGTTCTCGGCGATGTTCGCCACGAGGGCGGACTTGCCCATCGAGGGGCGGGCGGCGATCACGATCAGGTTGCCGGGCTGGAATCCGCCGGTCATCTCGTCCAGGTCCTTGAAACCCGACGGCGTGCCGGTGAGCGGCGTCTTCAGAGTCGAGAGGCGGTGGAGCTTGTCGGTCTCCTCGTGGAGCACCTCGGCGATCGGGCGGAACTTCTTCTGGCGATCGTCGTGGGCGACCTCCAGGACCGAGCGCTCGGCCCGCTCGACCAGGTCGCGCGGCGGCGCCTCGCGCGAGAGCACGCTGGCCTGGATCTCGTAGGAGGTGGTCAGCAGGGCCCGGAGCTGGGCGTTGTCGCGCACGATCTGGCCGTACTCGCGCGCGTGACCGGCGGCGGGGACCCAGCCGGCCAGCTCGTCGATCGCGGCCGGCCCCCCGACCTCCTCGAGCTTCCCGCGCTGACGCAGGGTCTCGGCGACCGTCAGATGGTCGATCTTCCGGTCGTTTTCGTACAGCTCGATCATCGCCGCGAACACCGCGCCGTGCTGCTCGCGATAGAAGTGTCCAGGACGCAGGTGCTGCTCCACCAGCAGGCCGTGGAGGTGGCGCTCGTCCAGCAGCACCGCCCCGAGAACCGACTTCTCGGCCTCGAGGTTGTGGGGCGGGACCGCGATGCTCTGGACGGCATTCATGCTCGGCCGAGTCTAAGTTCGAGCCAGGCGTGAGCACACGGCGTCACCCCGCAAGCAGCGACAGTTCTCTGATCGCTCGGCTGGACAGGCGTCGCCGCATTCGGGACGGAGGCAGCTGCCGGCTCGCGGACGGGTGGTTGCGTTGGCGTGGCCGGCGGCCGTGTCGGCGCCGGTTCCCGGCGGGTCGGCTGCGCCGGCGATGGCTCGCGGGCTACGGCAGCTACCTGTCGGCGGGAACGACCATGGTCTTCACGGCCGCGGTCACGTCGTCGGCGACCTCGACAACGACCATGTAGGTGCCGGTGTGGCGGATCGGCTCATCGAGGTAGACCTTGCGCCGATCGATCTTGATGCCCCGCGCGTCCCGGATGGCTTCCGCAATGTCCTGCGTGGTGACCGAACCGAACAGCCGTCCGTCATCGCCCGCTTGCTGCGGGATCGTCAGCACGGTTCGCCCGAGCAGCGCCGCGTTCTCCTTGGCTCGATTCTCGGCCTCCTGCAGGGCCCGCTCGGCCTCCTCGCGCCGGCGACGGGCCGCATGGATCGACGCCGTCGTGGCCGGCTCGGCCAGCTTGCGGGGCAACAGGTAGTTGCGCAGGTAACCGGGCGAGACGTCGACCACCGTGCCCTTCTCGCCGAGCGTGTCCACGTCCTGGAGCAAGATCGCCTGAGGCAATTCGGCCCTCGCCTACCTGTCCTCGCGCGAGCCTCGCCCGCCACCGCCGATACCGCCGGCCGTTTCGGCCACGTATGGCAGCAGAGCCAGCTCACGCGCACGCTTGACCGCCCGGGCAACCTGGCTCTGGTGGCGCCGGCAGGCGCCGGTGATCCGGCGCGAGCGGATCTTGCCGCGCTCCGAGATGAACCGGCGCAGCATCGATATGTTCTTGTAGTCGACCTGGTCGATCTTGTCCCGGCAGTAGGGACACGGCTTACGGCGCGAGGAGGTCTGTGCGCCCTTCCGATCGCGCCGGCGAACCGGCCGTCTACGCTGCTTTGCCACGCTGGATCACCTGCTCGATCGCTGTCAGATCTGTCGTTGCTCTCAGAACGGGATGTCGTCGTCGGACACTCCGGCAGCCACAGGGGCGGTTTCGAAATCACTGGTGTCGGCGGGGATGTCGCTCTCCGGCGCGCGGATGCCGCTGGAGTAGCCGTTCCCGTTCCCGTTCCCAGTGTCCTCGCGACTGCCGAGGAACTGCACGTTCTCAGCGATGATATCGACGGACTGGCGCTTTTGTCCCTCCACCTCGTACTCGCGCCAATCCAGGCGTCCGTCGATCGCCACGGGACGCCCCTTCCTCAGGTACTGCCCGCAGCTCTCCGCCTGCCGGCCGAACACCGTGACGTCGAAGTAGTTGGCCTTGTCCTCCCAGTCTCCGCTGGCGTTGTTCTTGCGGCGCGTGTTGACCGCCAGCCTGAGCTTGCAGATCGACATTCCCGTGCTGGGATTCGAACGCATGTCGGGATCCTTGGTCAAGTTCCCGGTCAGGACGACTCGGTTGATGTTCATTGCCCTTAGCTCCTTTCCAGAGCGCATTTGAAAGCTGCTTGCCGAGTCTAAGCACGGTCCAGGCGGCAAATCCCGCTGTCCCCGGAAAATGGACGCACAAGTTGCAGGCCGAGCGCTGAGGCGTAGCGAGGCGTCGCAATCGTGTGGCAAATGGGGGGTTGAGTCCGGGGCCCTCGCGCGGATGGTGGCCGCGTTGATGGCCCGCACGGCACGGATCCTGGCCGTCGGCGAAGCCGCCGCCACCGTCGACCCGGCGCTGCGCGACTGCGCTGCGCGATTTCGCGATCGTGGGCACGCTGCCACGCGTGCAGATCTGCACCTGCGCCAGCCGACGCCAGGGTACGAGCCCGGGATGGGGCTGGTCCGCCTACGACTCCGTGGTCGACTCGACCCCGCTGGCGGCGGGCGCCGCCGTCGCCACGACGGGCGGCGCCGACTCCGGAGCCGGCGGCGTCCCCGGGAGGTTCTTGATCACCCGGAAGCGGACCACGCCGTCGGTGATCCTCAGATCGTGCGACATCGTCTCGATCAGCGTCGGCGGGGACGTGAACTGGAGCAGGTGGTAGTCGGCATCCGGCTGATGGCGGATCCGGTAGGCCATCGGCCGCTGGCCCCAGTCGTCCCGGCGCTCGACCTGACCGCCGGCGGCGGCGATCGTCGACTCCACATCGGACAGGATCTTGGTGCGCTGCTCCTCGGGCGCCGTCGTGGAGAGCAGCAGCACTAGGTCATAGAGAGGCGCTTGGGTGGCCATCGGCGGCGGTCGACTATAGCGGCCCAGCCGAGCTAGCGTTGAGGAGGGCAGGATGAAGCGGCCGGGCTCGCGGAGGTCGAGGCGGCCAGGCTGGACGGTCGGTGGGACGCCGCCTACCCTCCCCAGAGCAGCCTGGACGTTCCGGAGGACTTCCAGCGGGCGCTCGACGAGAGTCCGGCCGCCAAGGAGTTCTTCGCGACCCTGCGGGGCGTCCGGCGCTACAGCTTCATCTACCGGATCACCGACGCCAAGCGGCCCGAGACGCGCGCACGTCGGATCCGCGAGTTCGTGGCGATGCTGGCCGAGGGCCGAACGCACTACTGATCGCGCGGCACCGCGACCGGCGAGAGGCTACGCCTGGACCTGTCCCTTGCGCCGGATGTCGGCCAACTGCTCGTCGATCCAGTCTCCCGGGTCGCGCGCGGTGACCACCGAGCGCAGCCCCGCCAGCCGGCGCTCGCGCTCCTCGCGCGGCATGGTCAGTGCGGCGTGGATCGAGTCGGCCAGCTCCTGAAGGTCGAACGGATTGACCGACAGCGCGTACTCACCCAGCTCCTCATGGGCGCCGGTGTTCTCGCTCAAAATGGACACGCCGGCGCGCCCGTTGACCATCGGCCCCTCCTTGGCCACCAGGTTCATCCCGTCGAACATCGCGTTGACGATCAGGACGTCGTAGTGCTTGTAGGCGGCCACCGCCTCCTCGAGATCGTCGCGCAGCTTGAGCTGAATCGGCATCCAGTCGGGTGAGCCGTGGCGGTGGTTGACCACCGCGACCACGGCCTCGATCCGCTCCAGGTACTCGGCATACTCGGGCACGTCGGTTCTCGAGGGCATCAGCTGGGCGATGAACGTGACCCGCTCGCGGAACTCGGGGTGCTGCTGGAGGAACACGTCGAAGGCGCCGAAGCCGCGCAGGATGTTCTTGCTCAGGTCGGCCCGGTCCACCCGCAGAATCAGGTGATCGCGCCGGCGCTGCAGCAGCTCGTCCTCGAACTCCCGCGTGCGCTCGCGCTCGGCCACCGCCTGCACGGCGTGCGAGTCGATCGGGAGGGGATAGCTGCGCACCCACACCTCACGCTCCTCGAAGTGCACAACGCCGGCCTCGTGGTCGACGTCGAGGCCCATCAGGTCCTCGCAGCACTGCAGGAAGTTCCGCCGGTAGGACCGCGTGTGGAAACCGATGATGTCGTTGGACAGGATCCCCCGGTAGATCTCTTCGCGCATCACGGTCGGCAGCACCCGCCAGGAGTCCGACTGGCTCCAGGGGATGTGCACGAAGTGGGTCAGGAACACGTCGGGTCGGACCCGCCGGAGCAAGCCCGGAAGCGTGTACAGGTGATAGTCGTGGACCATTACGACCGGGTCCTCGATGCCTTCGATCTCCTCCATGACGGACCGTGCCAGATCCTCGTTGACCGCGTTGTAGCCGAACTCGAACGCTTCGGTCTCGTTGCGGCGGATGTCCGGCGCGTTGGAGAGGTCCCACAGGTAGTGCTGGATGAACCACAGCATCGGGTTCGCGGTGATGTTGTAGAAGCGGTCGTAGGCGTCCGGGTCCGACGCGACCAGCTTGACCCGGTACTCGCCGCCGTCCGGCGCCTCCACCGTGAAAGGCCTGCCCTCGTTCTCCTCGGCGGCGGCCACGTCCTCCTCGGTCATCGCCGAGGCGATCCAGGTCACGTCGCGGTGCGTGGCCAGTCCGATCAACGCGGTCACCAGTCCGCCCGTCCCACGACGAATCTCTCCGTTGGGCCCGAACGTCACCGGGCCCCTATTCGAGACCAGCACCAACGGTGAACCCGAGGCCGACGACATCGCTCACACCTCCAGCTGCTCGAACAGCGCGAGCCAGTCGCGGAGTAGGCGGGGCATGAGGAACTGCCGGCGCACCGACTCCTTCCCGGCGCGTCCCAGCCGCTTGCCGAGCCCCGGGTCGCGGAGGATCTCCAGACAGCGCAAAGCGCACTCCTCCACGGTCGAGACCAGGAATCCGGTCTCGCCGTCGGACACCTGCAGGGGAATACCGCCCACCGCGCCCCCGATCAGTGGGCGTCCCTTCCAGATCGCCTCGGTCACGGTCAGCCCGAACCCCTCGCGGGTGGATTTCTGGATCACCACGTCGCAGTGGGACTGGAATGCGTTGACCTCGATCGCCCCCACGTTATTCAAGTTGTTCAAGATGTGAATGTCGGGGTCGCCTTCGGCGTGCGCGACGGTGGCGTTGAAGTAGTCCCACCCCTCGGGGTCGTCGGTGGCCATCGATCCGACCAACGCCAACTGCACCTCTGGCATGTCGGCCTTGACGATCCGGTATGCGTCGATCACTCCGAGGGGATCCTTCCACGGATCGAAGCGCGAGACCTGGCAGAGCAGCGGCCGGTCGACGTCGATCCCGAACTGCTCGCAGATGTAGACCGCGTCCTCGGGAGAGAAGGCCATGTTCTTGGGGGCCAGGGGGTCGATCGCCGGCGGCACGATGTGCGCGCGCCCGTCCATCCCGCTCGGGACGTACCTGGGCATGTGGAACACGGCGGCCGGGTACGGCTCCAGATACGGAACCAGCCGGGCCAAGGTCGCCGGGTTGGGGGTCGAGAGGTCGATGTGGCAGCGCCACACCCACCTCCGCGATTTGTCGGGCACCAGCGAGGCCAGGGCGGCCGGCTGCGGGTCGTGCACGATGCAGACGTCCCATCCCGAGGCGAGCTCGTTGGCGTTGAGCTCGTTGTAGCGCCGCCAGATGTCCCACTGCTCCTCGCTCAGGTCCTGCGGGTTGCCCTGAAGCGCGTTGTGCATCACTTTGGTCGCGTTGAAGAACTCCTCGCGGCCGTAGATCACGTGCCACTCGCACTCGAGTCCCACGTCGACCATCAGGGGGACCAGCGTGTGGAGGATCTCGGACACCCCGCCTCCGAAGGCGGTGGCCGACACGTGCAGGACCCGCTTGCCGGCCAGGCGGCCGGCCCGCTCGCGGATCTCGTCGGCCAGCGCGCGCCCGACGATGCTGGCGTAATCGGAGAGGTGCTTGTGCGGGACGGCGATCGGCTGGAGCATGGCGGTCTGGATTCGGCGCCAGTGGTACCGACGGCGGGACGATAGCGACCCCCGCTCTCCCGCATCGCATCAGGCGAGCTGCGCCCCCAGCCTGGCCACGCCGGCGTTGATCTCCTGCACCAGCCGAGCGTGCAGCGACGCGTTGGAGGCGGAGATCGAAGACATCTGGAACTCGTGTCCCGACCCCAGCAGGCGACGACGATCGAGCGGCCGCCCCCACCCGTCGGAAACCGTCCCGCCCGCCTCGCACAGGATCAGCCACGGCGCGGCCAGGTCGTACGGCGAGTTGTTGAGCACCTCCCCGCCGCCGACCCGCTCGAACTCGGCGCGCATCCCGGGGACCTCGTCGATCATCCGGGAGCCCACCTCGACCACCGCGTCGAACTGGCCGGTCACGATCCGCGTCATCGCGAACGCCTGGGATCCGAGCTCGAACGTCCCTCCGCCGACCGACGAGGCATCGATCAGGTCGCCGAGCACCTCGACCACGTGTCGGACCGGGCGGCCCCTGAATCCGTAGCCCCAGAACATGCGCCCGACGTCGGCGCAAGAGCTCAGCCGTACCGACCGCGTCGACCGCACCCCCGACCCGCGCACGGCCAGGAACCAGTCGCCCGACTTGATCTCGACCACGCAGCCAACCTCCACGTCCCCCATGGTGGGCTCGCCGTCGCCCAGCGGGGCCAGCGCCACCGCCACGCAGGCCGACTCCAGCCCTGCCATGGCCGGCCGCGTGCCGTCGATCGGGTCGACGACCAGCACGTCGACCGCATCGCCCGGTGCGACCAACCCCCGGTCCTCCGAATAGAAGGCCGTCCGCGGCGCCCGCCGCGCGACGAACTCCTCCAAGACACCTTCCGCCATCTCATCCACGGCAAACGTCACGTCGCCTCCCGCGCCGCCACCCAGCACCGATCGCCCGGCCACCGACCCCAGCTCCGGCAACACGCGCTCCCGAAGCGCCAGCGCCAAGTCCAGGACCAGCTCGCGGGGCTCCGCTCCGGAAACGCCAGACGCCCGCGCGCCGCTCACGCCGGCAGCTCCAGCGTGAAGCTCGTCTTCCCCGGCTGCGAGTCGACCGACAGCCGCCCCGCCATGCACTCGGCCAGCTCGCTGGCGATGGCCAGCCCCAGACCCGACCCCTGGGCGTCATCGGCCGTGTAGAACGGCTCGAAGATCCGCCCGAGCGCCTGAGGATCGATCCCCTCGCCGTCGTCGTGCACGGCCAGGTGGACATGCCCGTCGGAGCGCCGCGCGGTGACCGTGATCCGGCTCCCGGGCGGCGTGTGGACCAGCGCGTTGTCGATCAGGATGCGGACGATCTGGGCCACCCGGACCGGGTCGCACATGGCCTCGATCCGCCCCGAGGACACCCGCAGCTCAAGGTGCGAGTCGTGCTGGGCCAGCACGGGCTCGAACTCCCCGGACACCGACCGGGTCAGCTCGCTGAGGTCGGCGTGCTCGGGCCGCAGCTCCAACGACCCGGACTCCAGCCGCGACAGGTCCAGCAGATCGACCGACAGCTTGCGCAGGCGCTCCACCTGATCGCGCACCTGCTCCAGGAAACGCCGGCGCGTGTCCGGGTCGAGATCCTCGTCCTCGAGCAGCTCGACGAAGCCACCCAAGGAAAAGATCGGAGTCCGCAGTTCATGCGAGGCGGTCGCGATGAACTTCTTACGGGCGGACTCGAGCTGGGCGAGCTGGCGCTGCATCGCGTTGAAGGCGACCGCCAGCTGCCCCAGCTCGTCGCTCGAATCCACCGGGATCGCCTGATCGAAGTCCCCGGCCGCCACCTTCTCGGCGGCCAGCTCGAGGCGCTTGACCCGCTGGGCCAGCGCCCGCGCCACCAGGTAGCTGCCGATCAGCGCCAGCAGCAGCGCGATCCCGCCCGCCACCAGGATCTGGTGGCGGACGGTGGCCACCGTGCGGACGATGTCCGAGGCCGGCGCCGAGTAGACGATCACGGCGGCCGTTCGGCCGTGGTACGCGACCGGGTCGGCCGCTTCGGCCACCGTGCCGGCGCGTGTGCGCTCGGTGCCGGTGCTCATGCGCGCGCCCCCGGCCGCCTGGCGCGCCACCGCGAACGACAGCGCCGCGGTGGCCGAGCGCCGGCTCGAGTCGGCCAGCTCGGACAGCTGGAAGCCACCCGGGACCTGGTTCACCAGCAGCAGCGTGACGCGGTCGCCCGTGGCCAGCGCGGCGGCGTTGACGTGGTTCTGCACCGTCGGCAGTGGCTCGGAGCTCCCCACCGTGCGGGCGATTGCGCCCGAATGGGCTCGGCCGTCGCGGGCGAGCTGGGCCCGCTGGTCGCGCAGCAGGCGCGTCTGCAAACCCGGCGCGACGTACAGGTAGAGGACCGCGAACGCCATCAACGTGATCGCGGAGAACAGCAGCGCGAGCTTGTTGCTCAGCGAAAGGCGGACCCGCCCGGGAGCGAGCACTGGTCAGAGCTCCGTGTCGCGGAACCGGTAGCCGACGCCCCGTACCGTGAACAGGTACTCGGGCTCCTTGGGGTCGCGCTCGAGCTTCTCGCGCAGGTGGCGGATGTGGACGTCGATCGTGCGCGGGTCGCGGTAGGCCGAATCGCCCCAGATGCGCGCGAGCAGCATGTCGCGGGTGAACACGCGTCCGGGCGCGCGGGCCAGCGCCGACAGGATCTCGAACTCGACGAACGTGAGCGGTGCCTCCCGGCCGCGCACGCGCACGCTGCGCTTCGAGAAGTCGATCCGCAGCTCGCCGGTCTCCAGCGGCGCCTCGTCGGGCGAGGTCTCGACTGGCCGGACCATCTCGGCCCGGCGCAGCGCTGCCTTGATCCGGCTCGAGAACTCGCGCAGCGAGAACGGCTTGGTGATGTAGTCATCCGCCCCCAGCTCGAGCCCCACCACCTTGTCGATTTCCTCGGACTTGGCGGTCAGGATGATGATCGGGACCGAGCTGCGGTTGCGCAGGCGCCGGCACACCTCGAGGCCGTCGACCTTGGGCAGCATGAGGTCCAGCACCACGAGGTCGAAGGCCTGCTCGTCGAATCGGTCGAGCGCCTGGCGGCCATCGGTCGCCTGCACCACGTCATAGCCCTCCTTGCGGAGCGGATATGAGAGCAGCGTCTGGATCGACTGCTCATCGTCCACGAGCAGGATGCGCGCCGAGCGGTCTGCCAACCGAGTCCTTCCTGTTTGCAGCAAAAGAGTAGTGGCAGCGGGCGCCGTCGCCCCATCCGCCCGGCGCACGACGGTTACCCTCAATGGGCCGATGCTCGACCCGCGGATCTACCGGAACGGACTCATGGTCGTCGTCATCGCGGTGATCGTGGTGGCGTTCTCGCTGGACAGCCAGGCGCCTCCGTTGAGCGCCACGCTCGTGCCCGACGCGTTCAACGGCGGGACCGCCTACAACACGATGCTGGCGCTGGCGCGTCAGTACCCGGATCGACCCCCGGGGTCCGAGGCGGACGGGAAGATCGCCGATTTCGTGGCCCAGTCGCTGAGCGGCGACGGCCTGCTCGTGCAGCGCAGCGAGTTCCCGGCGCAGACGGTGGACGGGCCGCGCACGATCGAGACGCTCACCGGCACGCTGGCCGGCACCGCGCCCGGCACGATCGTTGTGGTCGCCCATCGGGACTCCGTCCCGGCGAACGGGACCGGGCCGGGCGCAAAGCCGTCCCCCGCCGATCTCTCGGGTACCGCGGTGCTGCTCGAGCTCGGCCAGCTGCTCTCCTCCCAGACCCAGCAGCGCTCGGTGGTGCTGGCCTCGACCAGCGCCCAGATCGGGACCGCCGGCGCCGCCCAGCTCGCCCGCAGCCTGCCCGGGCCCGTCGACGCGGTGATCGCGCTGGGCGACGTGGCCGGGCTCGAGGTCCGCCAGCCGACCGTGGTGCCGTGGTCCGACACGCAACTGGTGGCTCCGCCGCTGTTGCGCAACACGGTGGCCGCGGCCCTGTTGCAGCAGGGCGCAGGCTCCCGCGACGAGAGCCTGGGCGGTCAGTTCCTGCACCTGGCCTTCCCGCTCGCCACCTCCGAACAGCGCCCGTTCGCGCCGACCGGCGAGTCGGCGGTGCTCGTCTCGGCTTCCGGCGCCCGGCTCCCGGTCGCCGACGAGCCCACCAGCGCGGCCCGGATCGCCGGCTTCGGGCGCGCCGTGCTGCAGTCGGTGAGCGCACTGGAGGCCGGGCCGACGGTGCCGGGCCCCTCCTCCTACCTGCGTTGGCAGGGCAAGCTGATCCCGTCCTGGGCCATCCGCCTGCTGGTCCTGGCCCTGATCGTGCCGGTGCTGGCCGCCACCGTCGACGGGCTGGCCCGCGCCCGCCGGCGCGGCCATCGCATCGCCCACTGGATGCTGTGGGTGCTGTCGGCCTGCCTGCCGTTCGTGTTGGCCGTGCTTGCGGTCAAGGCGCTCTGGGCAGTCGGCGCGATCAACGTGGCTCCGTCCGGGCCGGTGGACGGCGATGCGCTGATCTTGTCCGGCCGGGAAGTGGCGATCCTCATCGGACTGGGCTGCCTGATCGTGCTCGCGTTCGTGCTGCGCTGGTGGCTCGAGCGCCGGCTCATCCCTCAGCCGCCACCGGACCCGTCGCCGGAGCGGGCCAACGGACGTCCTCGCGCGCGCCAGGCCGGACCCGACGACGCGTCGTCTCCGGGTGCCGCGGCGGCCTTCCTCGTCGTCCTGTGCGCGGTCGCGCTCGTGCTGTGGGTCGAGAACCCGTTCGCCGCGGCGCTGATCGTTCCCGCCCTTCACCTCTGGCTGTGGATCGTGGCTCCCGAGACGCGGCTGCGCGCCCCGTGGACGGTCCTCCTGTTCCTGGCCGGGCTGGTACCGGCCGTGCTGGCCGCGTACTACTACGCGGCCGCGCTGGGCCTTGGCCCGGTGCCCGCCGCCTGGAATGCTGTGCTCATGCTCGTGGGCGGGTCCGTGTCGGTGATGAGCGCGATCGAATGGAGCGTCGTGGTCGGCTGCGTGGTCAGCCTGGCTGTGATGATGGTCCGGATCGCGCGCCAGCCGCGCCCCCGGCCCGCCGAGACCCCGATCACCGTGCGCGGCCCGATCACCTACGCCGGTCCCGGATCGCTGGGCGGCACCAAGTCCGCCCTGCGCCGATGAAGAGCCGGGTGCTCAGCGCGAACGCGGTGGCGCCGCGCCGGCTCGGCGGCCTGCCACTGCGTCGCCTGGTGCGCGACATCTCCTCGGTGCTGATGATCTCGGGCCTGCTGCTGGTCCTCGACGCCGGCGTCACCTTGATCTGGCAAGAGCCGGTCACCGCGGTGATCGGGCTGATCCAGCGCTCGGAGATCGACAAGCGCTACCTGAGCTTCCAGACCGCGCCGCTCACCTCGGTCGAGCACCACGCGCTGGTCAAGCTGCCCGGGCTCGACGAGCGGATCGCCTACCTGGCCCGGCGCGAGCAGCACCAGGTGGCCACCGGCAACGCGATCGGCCACATCCGCATCCCGCGGATCGGAGCGAGTTATGACGTCGTGCAGGGCACTGACGAGTCCAGCCTCGAGAAGGGGCCGGGCCACTACCCGGCGACGGCCTTCCCGGGCCTCGGTCAGACGGTGGCGATCGCGGGCCACCGCACCACGTACCTGGCGCCGTTCCGCCACCTGGACGCGCTCAAGCCCGGCGACCGGATCGTCCTGAAGATGCCCTACGCGGTGTTCAACTACGCGGTCCAGTACCGCCGGATCGTGCTGCCCACCGCGCTGTGGGTCACGCGAGACGTCGGCTACGAGCGGCTCGTGCTCTCGGCCTGCAATCCGCTATACAGCGCGGCCCAGCGGATCATCATCTTCGCCCGGCTGAAGTCGGTGACGCCGGTGGGGCCCGCGCGCCAGGCGTGATTGATCTGGGCCGCCTGCGGCGGCATCCCTGGGGCCGGTTCCGCCGGGCATCCATGCCCGGCGGGAGCGCAGCGAGGCCCCGAACAAGGAGTGGAGGACGGCAGCGAAGCTGGGGTGGCGCAATTAGGGTCAAGACCCCATCCAGCACGCCCCGGTCCCGGTCGATGCCCCGGGTACAGTGACGCTATGGACCCAGCCATGTTGAAGCAGCAGATCGAGAACGGCGAATACCGAGTGGATCCCCGGGCGGTTGCCGACGCGCTGCTGCGCCGGCTTCAGAACGAGTGCTCGTACCCGGCCAGCGGCCCGTCGGCGTCCACGAACACCGCACCCGGTGGCCCGTCGACGACCGACCCGATCCAGGTCATGTTGCTGAAGCTGTTCGGCCTCCCGGGCGGCAGGCAGGCGCACAGCTCGTAGTCCTCGCCGGCGGTGGCCGCGAACGTCGCGGGGTCGGCTCCCAGCTCGGTTGCGATCTCGGCGACGCCGTCGGCGAGCGGGAGCGCTGAGAGCCGGAGCTCGATGCGGACGCCGCTGCGGCGGGCCAGGTGGCCGGCGTCGGTGGCCAGGCCGTCGGACAGGTCGATCATCGCCGTGGCGCCTGCCTCGGCCAGCTCGCGCCCGCTCTGCAGGCGGGGCAGCGGGCGGGCGTATCGGTTGCGTAGCGCTGCCCTCGTCGCCAGGTCCAGGCCGGCGCCGGCGCGGCCCTCGAGCAGCGCCAGCCCCGCGCCCGCCGCCCCCAGGGTGCCGGTCACCGCCACCCGGTCGCCCGGGCGGGCCCCGTCGCGCCCGACCAGCTCGCCGGGATCGTCGGCCCAGCCGGTGACCGTGAACGAGACGGTCAGGGCCGGAGCGCGGGTGAGGTCGCCGCCGGCCAGGACCATCCCCAGCTCGGAGGCGAGGGCATGCGCGCCTTCGATCAGCGCGACGGCATGATCGGCCTCGAAGCCGGTCGGCAGCCCCAGGGCCAGGTAGGCCTCGCCGGGCCGGGCGCCCATCGCCGCGAGGTCGGATGCGGCGCCCGCGAGCGCTCGGTGTCCGATCTCTTCCGGTCGCAGTTGGTCGGTCCGGAAATGGATGCCGTCGACCATCGCGTCGACCGAGGTCACCGCGTAGCGGTCGGCCCGCACCACCGCCGCGTCGTCGCCGATCGCGCGGAGCACGCGTCCGCCGGCGCCGCCCAGGGCGCGCTCGAACGCCTCGATCAGCTCGAGTTCACTCAGCGGTGGCGATAGACGATGCGCGCCCGATCGAGATCGTATGGCGAGAGCTCCACCCGGACCCGATCCCCGGGCAGGATGCGGATGCGGAAGCGGCGCATCTTCCCGGCCACGTGGCCGAGCACGACGCGGTCCATGTTGTCGAGCTTGACGCGGAACATCGCGTTCGGCAGGGCCTCGACAACCTCGCCTTCGAGTTCGACTTTCTCTTCCTTGGGCATGCGTGTGGTTCCTCGCTCCGGGCCGTGCTCGACCGGCGGCACGGGTGGTGGCCGGGCCACCAGTTACCGTAAGAGTAGTGGGTATGCGGCTCCGCCGGCCTGGTCCGCCGGGCGCAGTACCAAACGAAACCCCGTGGAGGCCAGTTGTCCGCACTGAAGGAAGCGCTGAAGAACGAGTACACCAAGCAGATCCTGCGCGCTACGGGCGTCAGGAAGGTCGGGCTGGAGCAGCGCAAGACCCCGCACTACCGGATGCCGCTCCTGGAGGATGCCGGCGGCTGGATGAAGCTGAAGAAAGCGGCGTCAGCCGCGCTTGCCGCCGCCGCCGCCGTGGCCGCCGCCACCGTGGGTGCCGCCACCGCCCCCTGACCCGGGCGGGGCCACGCCGCCGCCACCGGACTGGATCGTGGTGGTGGTCCGGCCCTGCGGCTTGGTCTGCTGCTGATTGGCCGGCGGTTGGGAATTGAGCTGCGGGTTGCTGGACCCACCCGTGCCGGTCTGGCCGGCGCCGGTGCCGGTGCCGGCGCCGGTGCTCGGGCTCGGGTTCGGGCTCGGCGAGAGAGCCGACGAGTGCGGCCCACTGAACCCGGTGCCTGAGAACGGCGTCGTCGGCTGCGGGAAGTCGCCGCAGTAGCCCTGCGAGGCCCGCAGCATGAAGTCGTGCCAGATGGGAGCGGCCAGCGAGCCGCCGAAGCCGTCGGGCATGTAGATGTTGCCCTGCGGATAGCCGACCCATACGGCGGTGGACAGCTTGGGCGTGTATCCGACGAACCAGGCGTTGCTGTAGTTCTGCGCGGTGCCGGTCTTGCCGGCGGCGGGGCAGCCGTAATTGGCGTTGGTCCCGGTGCCGCTCGTGATCACGGTCTTCAGCACCTGGTCGGCTTCGTACGCCTCGCCGTCGCTGAACACCCGAGTGTGGGACGGGTCGCCCAGGTTGACCACCTTGCCGTTGGGGAACACGACCTTGCTGAGGATGGTGGCCGGTACGTGGCTGCCGCCGTTGGCGAGGGTGGCGTAGGCGTCGGCCATCTCGAGCATCGTGCAGCAGTAATGGAGGCCGCCGAGGACCTCGGACGGGAAGCCGTCGAGCGGCGAGGTGATGCCCATCGCGTGTGCGGTCGCGTCGAGCTTGCTGTAGCCGAGGTCGGCGGCCAACTGCGCGAACACCGTGTTGTCCGAGACCGTCGTCGCCTTGGTGACGCTGATCGTGCCCTGGTAGGTCTCCTCGGCCGTGTGCACCGACCAGGTTGGATCCGCCGGTAGCCAGCCGGCCGCAAGGGCCTTGGACGTGTAGAAGGTCTGGTTGGGATCGCCGTCGTAGTCGTGGATCAGCGTCATCAGGGCGAATGTCTTGAACGCCGATCCGGTCTGGCGCTCGGCCTGCACCGGATAGTCGAACTTGGTCTGGTCGTAGGTGGCTGACGAGGCGATGGCCAGGATGTGCCCGTTGCTCGGATCGACCGACGCGAGCGCGGCGGCCGGGGTGCCGTTGACGCCGCGGTGAGCGTAGATCGCGTCCTCGGCCTCCTGCTGCATCTTCAGGTCGATCGTCGTATAGACCTTGAGCCCGCCGTGCTCGACCGTGTTCAGGCCGAACTTCTTCTCGAGCTGCTGCTGGATGTAGTCGAAGATGTACGGCTGGCTGTGCTCAATGAAGTGAGCGTTGGGATGGATCTGGAGCGGCTGTTTCATCACCGCGTTGGCCAGGCTCTGGGTGATGTAGTGCGACTCGACCATCGACTGCAGGACGGCGTTGCGGCGGTCCTTGGCCAACTTCGGGTTGACCGTCGGGTTGTACTGAGTGGGTGACTGTGGCAGGCCGGCCAGCAGCGACATCTGGGCCAGGTTGATCTTCCACACCGGCTTGTTGAAGAACATCAGGGAGGCCGCGCCGACCCCGATGGCCTCCTCGCCGTTGGTCGTGCCGTAGGGCACGTCGCTGAGGTAGGACTCGAGGATCCAGTTCTTGGAGTGCTTGCTCTCGAGCTGCTCGGCCAGCTTGGCCTGGACGATCTTGTACTTGAGATCGCGATGAGCGTGGTACTTGTGCGGGAGGTACACCTGGTTGACCAGCTGTTGCGTCAGCGTCGAGGCGCCCTGGAGCGAGTTGCTCTGCCCGAGCAGGTCCTTGACGCTCGCGCGCAGGATGCCCTGGTAGTCCAGCGCGCCGTGCTGATAGAAGCGCCGGTCCTCGATCGCGATCGTGGCCTCCTTGAGGCGCTGCGGGATCTGCGTCGGCGACACGTAGGTCGAGATCGTGTCGGTGTGGACGTAGCCGAGCAGGCTTCCGTCCGAGGCGTAGATCGCCGTGGGGGGGTTGGCGTGACGCGCCGACAGCTCGCTCAGATTGGGAGCCGAATCTGCCGTCGCGACCACCCAGCCAACCGCGAGCAAGGCCGCGATCGCCGCCGCGCAGACGGTCAGGATCCCGGCCATCAGGAGCACCTTGCCCAGGGGATGTCCGCGGTTGTGGCTGCGGCGGCGCTGTCGTTCGCGTCGGCTCATGGTGGGATACGGCGAGGGTCTCCGGCGCGCAGGGACCATCTCGGCACCGAAAACGGAGGCTCAGTCTAGCTAGGACGCTTTTTCGGGCTTCCACTTCCCGGTCCTGCCGCCGACAGCCGTGATGGCCGCGACCATGCACAGGCGAAGATTCCGGCGCGGTCGCTCGCGCGTCGATGGGCCGGGTGCCAGACTCGGCTGCTCCATGGCCGGGGGCCGGATGCCAGACTCGGCTGCTCCATGGCCGGGGGCCGGATGCCAGACTCGGCTGCTCCATGCCCGCCACCGCTGCCCGGCCGGCCGCCATCCTGCTCGACGCCCTCGGCACCCTGGTCGCCCTCGAGCCGCCCGCGCCGCTGCTCCGGGCCGAGCTGTCGCAGCGATTCGGGCTCGAGGTCAGCGACGCGGAGGCCGCCCGGGCGATCGCGGGCGAGATCGCCTACTACCGTGCTCATCTCGATGAAGGGCGTGACGAATCAGGCCTCGCGGCGCTCCGGCGGCGGTGTGCGGAGGTCCTGCGCTCCGCCCTTCCCGCGGACGCGGCTCGTCTGGAGCCGGATGCGCTGGTCGAAGCGCTGCTTGCGTCGCTGCGCTTCACCGCGTTCCCGGACGCCCGTCCGGCCCTCGAGTCAGCTCGCCAGCGCGGCCAGCGTCTGGTCGTGGTGAGCAACTGGGACGTGTCGCTGGTCGGCGTCCTGCGCGGGCTGGAGCTCGAGCCGCTGCTCGACGGGATCGTGACCTCGGCCGGCGCGGGTGCGCGCAAGCCCTCGCCGGCGATCTTCGAGCGGGGGCTGGAAGTGGCCGGGGTACCGCCCGCCGACGCGATCCACGTCGGCGACACCCTCGACGAGGACGTGGCGGGCGCCCGGGCGGCCGACATCGAGCCGGTCCTCATCCGCCGTGGCGACGGGCCGCCAGTGCCGGGCGTGCGGACGATCTCGAGCCTGTCCGAGCTGGTCGCACTGACCGGCATCTGAGCAATCCGGCCCTAAAGTCTGGCGGGCGATGTCCAGCATCCCGCCGCCGCGCGTATCCCAGGAGGATTCCGTCCCGCCGGCGCTTCCACCCCCCGATCCGGCCCGGAAGCGCTTCGACGAGGTCCCGTGGCCGATTTGGACGGCGCCCGCCGCGGTCCTCACCGGCCTCGTGGTGGGGATCTTCGGGAGCGTTCTGGTGGCCGGTATCGGCGTGGCAGCGGGCTCGAGCAAGAACTCGCCGGCGGTCAACCTCGTCAGCGACTTCGTGTTCGACGTCGGGTTCGTGGTCACCGCCCTGTACTTCGCCTCGCTCAAGGGTCGTCCCCGGCCCGAGGACTTCGGCTTTCGCCGGATCGCTCTCGCGCTCGGCGCCGGAGCCTTCCTGGCCGGCGGCGTCGGCTACTACGTCGTCACCGCCGTCTACCAGTCGCTCGTCCATTTACGCGGCAGCGACAAGCTGCCGCAGAGCCTGGGCGTCGGCTCGAGCACGGCCGCCCTGATCGGCGCCGGAGTGTTCGTGTGCGTGGTGGCGCCGATCGCCGAGGAGTTCTTCTTCCGCGGGTTCATCTTCGGCGCACTGCGGCGGTGGCACATCCCGATCGGCGGGTGGGACATCGGGCCGTGGGTCGCGGCCGTGATCACCGGGACCCTGTTCGGCCTCGCCCACACGGGCTCGGCGGCGGCTCAGTACCTGATCCCGCTCGGCTTCCTGGGGTTCGTGCTGTGCCTGATGCGCTGGCGGACCGGCTCGCTGTATCCGTGCATCGCCCTGCACGCGGTCAACAACTCCCTGGCCCTCGGGGTCAACCAGCTGCATTGGGACGTCGGCGCGATCCTCGCGCTGGTGGCGGCCTCGGTGACAGTGGTCGGCGCGCTGACGCTGCCGCTGGCTGGGCGGACGCCGGCGCCGGCACCTAGGGTCGGTGCCGGGCGCCTGACCGGCCGCCGGCGTCGGCCTGGGTGCCGGGCGTCCGACCGGCCCGCCGGCGCCGGCATCCTATGTGGGTGCCGGGGCGCCCGACGGCCCGCCGGCGCCCTCTCGAGAACCGCGTCGGCGCAGTTGCCCGCCGTGATTTACTTCCCGTTCATGTTGGGGGTACTTGCTGGCCGGGTCACCGCCCTCGCCGTCCTCGTCGCGGCGCTCGCCGCCATCTCCGCCGCCATCTCCGCCGCCCCCGCGGCGGCCGCCGCTCCGCCGGCGCAGCCCGCGCACGGCACGCTGCGCCTGTCCGTCCCCGACGCGTTCCTGGTCGGCGGCCAGTTGGTCACCGTGCCGGGCCGGACCGTCCACGTCACGGGCGTGGTCCGCCCGTACGTGCCGGGACAGACCGTGCTGGTGAAGGCGTTCGTCGGCGGCAAGCAGTTCAAGACCGACCATCTGCGCGTCAAGCCGTCGCCTGGCGGTACCTCCGGGCGCTTCACCGAGGTCCTGTCGAGCCCGAGCGCGGGTCAGGTCACGGTGCGGGTGGGGCACAAGCGGACGGCCACGCTCGGCGGCTTGCTGGCCAGCCGCAGTTTCGCCGCGCTCGACGAGCACGCCGGGTTCGGCTCACGCGGCCCGTTCGTGGAGCTGATCCAGCAGCGGCTGGCGGCGCTTCACTTCTACATCCCGCAGACCGGCGTGTACGACACGGGTACCGGGCTGGCGCTCGATGCCTACCACCGCCTGCTGCACTCGGGGCACCTATCAGACGCTCGACGGCCGGTCGATCAGCTACCTGCTCGATGGCTTCGGGGAGTTCAAGGTCCGCTTCCCCAGCCACGGCAAGCATGCGGAGGGCAACCTGTCGCTCCAGCTGCTGGCCCTGATCGACGGCTCGCACGTGTACCGGATCTATCCGATCAGCTCGGGCAAGACGTCAACGCCAACCGTCCTGGGGGACTTCCACGTCTACTCGAAGGTCCCCGGCTACCTGCCCGACGGCATGTACTTCTCGAACTTCTTCATCGGCGGCTACGCCATCCACGGCTACAACCCGGCACCCGATTTCCCGGCGAGCCACGGCTGCATGCGGGTGCCGATCGTCGACGCGACCTCGATCTACGACTGGTTGGAGATCGGCAACTGGGTCGACGTGTACCGCTGAGCCCTGACCTGCCGGCGTCCGTCCGCCGGCGCGCTCGCGGCTCAGGTCCGGGCGGAGGAGAATCGGGCCAGGAACCCCAGGCCCAGGCCGTAGCCGATCAGAGCGAACAGCACCGGCAGGCCACGCTTGACCCATTGGTTGCTCGACCGGACGATCGTGTCAAACGGCGTGGTCAGGACCTTGGCCGCGCCGTCGATGAAGCGCCGTGGCTGCGCGTCAGGCTTGCTCGCGCCGCCCGAAGAGCCGCTGCTACTCGCCCCGGCCACCAGCTCGGTCTGCTGATGCTGGGTGGCGCCGGCCATCTGGTCGTGCGCGAACATTGCGAACGATGCCACGACCAACACGCAGCACACGAATCCGATCAGCCTGAGAACGCGGGAAAGCACGCTGCGGTTGTCGGACTCCCGGCCGATTAGCATGAGCGCCGCCGATGAGACTCGACACACAGACGAGTGCGCGCGAGCGGCTGCTCGCCGAGCTCCGCACGCACGCCCTGGTGATCGGCGAGGTCGTCCTGACCAGCGGCCGCACCGCTCAGTATCTGGTTGACGCAAAGCGCGCGATCCTTCGCCCGGCCGGCTTCCATGCCCTGGCCGAGCTGGTGGCCGAGCAGGCCCGGATCTGGAACGCCAGCGCGGTGGGCGGGATGACGATGGGGGCCGACCCGATCGCCTGCGCGGGGCTGGCCGGCGGCGCCGACGTCAAGGCCTTCTTCGTGCGCAAGGAGGTCAAGGCGCATGGCCTCTCCCGCCGCATCGAGGGGCCGCCGATGGCGCCCGACGAGCGGTGCATGCTGGTCGAGGATGTCGTCACCACCGGGGGATCGACGCTGCGCGCGCTCCAGGCGCTGCGCGACGAGGGCCACGACGTTTGCGGCGTGCTGGCCATCTGCGATCGGCTGGTCGGCGGTGCCGAGGCGATCGAGGAGGCGGCCGGCGCCCCGTTCGTGGCTCTGACCACGATCGACGAGGTCTACCCCGAGCGCCCCGACCGCTGAGGCGCGGCCGTCACAAGCCCTCCGGCCCGCCCGCTCAGGCGTGGCAGCAGCGTGCTGCAAAACCTGCCATTCGAGACGCCGCCACCGGACCGTGGCAGAGCGCGCACGCCCCACATGCAAGACATGCCACGGTCGGGCTTGCCGGCGTCGAATGGCAGCTTATGCAGGCGTGGGATCCCGCAGCTACGCCGGCCGGCCTGCGTAACCCCTACCGGGGCAGCGACCGGCACGCGGCCAGCCGCTGGTGCAGTGCCTGCACGTGCCAGCCGCCGTGCGAGAGCGGCGTGAACAGCACGATCGGGCGGCCGCTGTCGATCGCCGGCCCGTACCTGAAGCCGACAGCGGCGACGTTCACACGAAGCGTCCAGGCCAGGATCGTCTGGTATTCCAGCCGGGTCAGGGGCTCGCCGCACCGCTCCAAGCGCGCCGGCCCGCCCAGCTGGGCCACCACGCTGGACAGCTTGCCGATCTCGGCCGTCCGCACCCGCTGGACTCGGAGGTCGCGATGCTCGTCGCGGGCCGCGGAGATGGCCGGTGGCACGAGCGCGGCCACGATCACCACCACGACCGCAATCCCAGCCCATCCGGCAACCCGCGACACTCGCGCCGGCTCGACCAGCAGGGAGCCGATCCCCACCCCCGCCAGCGCGATCACCACCGCGGCCGGCTCGAACATGTACCGGGCCAGCCCCGGCCAGCCGTGCAGCGAGAAGGCGACCTCGACGATAACCCACGCGCACACCCCGGCCGCCAGCGCCAGTGTGACCCGGTCGCGGCGTACCACGGCCAGCGCCACGGCCAGAAGCGCGGTCAGCTCCACCACCGTCGGGGCGTTGTCCAGGAAGCGGCCGATCGTGCCGAATACGCGGTCGCTGCGCAGCCGCCGCCCGGACCCGAGCGCATTGGCCCCGGCCTGGAACGGCGTACGCGACGTCAGCGCCGGAATCCCGAACCACAGCAGGACGAGCAGCACGACACCGGTGACGATCAGCCAGCGCATGGACGGAACCGCCCGCCAGCACCAGATCGAATACAGGCCGAGGAACAGCCAAACCTCTGGCCGCCCCAGCGAGGCCAGCGCGCCGCAAGCGAAGGCCCAGCGGGGCCGTCCGGACAGATGGCAGTCGATCGCGGCCAGGCACAGCGTCACGATCATCGGATCCGACTGCGCGCTCAGCATGTAGTGCCAGTAGGCGCTGATCCCGAGCACGCCGAACCCGGCGAAGGCCGCGGCCACCCATGCGGCCCACGGGCGCTCGGCCCCGGGTCCGCCCGAAGTCAGCCGGTAGGCGATCCGGCCGGCGAACACCCCGCCGGCCAGCGACACCGCTAGCGAGGTGATCATCCACAGCCAAAGCTGATAGTGGCCGAACAGCCCGAACGGGACCGTGAACAGGTAGGCCAGCGGCTTCCACGACGGCGCGGCGTTGGTGTCGAGGTTTCCGGCGACCGTCTGATGCCCCCAGACCAGCCATCCATAGGGATCGAACCCGGGCCTGGTCCGTGCCCACAGCAGGATCACGGTGGACAGCGCCACCAGCCCGACGGCGCTGGCCAGCAGCACCATCAGCGGCCTGCCCCATGGGCCAGGCGGGCCGGAAGCTCCCGGCTCGGCCGCGGCCGGCGCCGGAGTCGGCCTCTGCTCGATCGTCGCCACGCGCTACCGGCGGATCAGCGCGCCGCTCGCCGTATAGGTGGCGTGGAGCCCCGCGCAGTGGGCGAGGAGCGCGGGAGGCGTGTGCCACGGCAGGACATTCCACCCACCCGAGGACACCGGCTTGATCAGCACCTTCGCAAGCGTCGGGTTGCGCAGCTCGATCGCCTCGACGTGCTGCTGAAGGCCTCCGACCGAGCCGACGTTGGTGTGGTAGAGCCACGCCAGCGTGCTCACGTATCCGACGTCGGTCACCGGCTGGCCGCAGCGCCGGATGTGGGCCGAGCCGCCGAGGCTGTTGGTCACGCTCTGCAGCAGCGCGATCTCATGAGTGCGGCCGCGCTCGTGGCGTAGGTCGCGCCGCTCGGTCCGCGCCCGCGTCAGCGCTCCGGGGATCAACGTCACGACGAGGATCGCCACCGCCAGGACGCCGGCCCAGCGCGGCACGCCCGCCCTCAGCCGCGGCAGCTCGCTCAGCAGCCAGCCGACGGCCACGCCGGCCAGGACCGCGGCCACGCCCGCCGCCTCGAACATGTAGCGCGGCAGCGCCGGCCAGCCGTGGTACGCGAAGGCGATCTCCACGACCACCCAGCCCGCCGCGCCGACCGCCAGCGCGAGCACGACCCAGTTGCGGCGAACCAGCGCGAGCGCCGCCGCCAGCAGCGCCGCGATCCACACCGGCAGGTACTCGAGCTCGTGGAACCGGCTGATCGTCCCCGACAGCTGGCTGTGGTGAAGCGCGCGAGGCGACAGCTTGGCCAGCTCGCCCGAGATGTTGGGCCGTCCGTTGGTGATCGTCGGGATGCCGAACCACATGAAGGCAATCACCGCCACGCTGCCGACCAGCATCCAGCGCATGCTCGGCATCTTGAACCAGGCCCACAGCATGAACAGCCCCAGAAACGGCCATACCTCGGGCCGTCCCAGGGCAGCGAGCAGGCCGAGCAGGAGGGTCCAGCGGTAGCGACCGACCAGGAGCATGTCGATGGCGGCCAGGACGAAGGTGACCAGCATCGGGTCCGACTGCGCGCTCAGGATGTAATGGAAGTAGTCCTCGATGCCCAGGAGGGCAGCGCCGGCGACGAACGCGGCGGCGTACGGGGCGTAGCGCCGGATCGGGTCAGGGTCCCGGCGCAGCTCACTTCCGCCCGACAGCCGGAACGCGATCCGGGCCGCGAACACCGGACCGGCCAGCGCCACCGCCACGGCGGTGATCATCCACAGCCACAGCTGATAGTGGCCGAACAGCGCGTAGGGCACCGTGAACAGGTACGGCAGCGGCTTCCAAGACGGGGCGCCGCCCAGGTCGAGGCTGAGGTGCAGGGTCTGATGGCCCCACACGAGCCAGCCGTAGGCGTCATAGCTGGGCCGGGTCCGGGCCCAGAGCAGGAGGATCGCCGAGATCATCACCAGCACGACCGCCGTCGAGGACCCTGGGTGCTCGCTCACGTAGGCGCGCAGGGTCCAGGGCGCGGGCTCGCGCGGGAACTGCCTGATCCGCGGTAGCCGCCTCCGGGATCGTGGGTGCTTCTAACGTGCTCTCGGCCACGAAGAAGCGCGGACGGTAGCACGGGTGCCGGTGAGCACCTTCTCACCGGCAAACCGGCCAAAGGTCGCGCTGTCCGGAGCCGGACCGCCGGCTCTCCCCGGCCCCTGCGACGCCCCGTCGAGAGGCGCCCGGCGGGGACCTTATGCCCCCGGCAGGAATCGAACCTGCATCCCGCGCTTAGGAGGCGCGTGCTCTATCCATTGAGCTACGAGGGCGGCCGGGGGGAGCGTATCGGCGCCGCTCGCAGGAGCCGCCCGCGGCCGATTGGCCGGCGACTAGATATTCGTTTAGCTCCGGTTAATCTATGGTGGCGCGCGCCCCGCGGATGTGGTATCCCTCGGTTGTGGAGGAGGTACCACACGCCAGGCGCGATCACGTGTGCACAGGTTAGCTCATGAGCGTCGGCACTCCAGACCTGCTACTCGAAGAGACCGAGGTCGGCGCCGTCGATCTGGTCGGCAGCGGTGAGATCGTCGCGCGGTCGCCATGGGAGCTGTTCTTCCGGAGGTTTCGGGAGGATAAGTTCGCGCTGGGCGGCCTCATCTTCCTGACCCTGCTGATCCTGGCGGCGATCTTCGCGCCGCTGGTGTGCTCGCTGGTGGGCGCGCCGGGTCCGTACTCCGCGGACCAGAACGCGCTGGACGTCTTCGGCCAGCCGACCGGGCCGAGCTCGGCCCACCTCTTCGGCGTCGACCAGATCGGGCGCGACGTGTTCAGCCGCACCATCTACGGCGCGCGGGTGTCGCTGGTCGTTGCCTTCGTCTCGACGTTCATCACCACCGTCTTGGGCGTCTTCTGCGGACTGCTCGCCGGGTACTACCGCGGCTGGATCGACACCCTGATCTCGCGCACCATCGACGCCTTTCTGGCGATCCCGTACCTGCTGCTAGCGATCGGACTCGCCTCGGCGTGCTCGTTCGGGACCGGGTGCGTGGGTGGCCTGATCAAGCCGGGCATTCCGGTCGTGATCGCGGTGATCGCGATCACGAGCTGGACATACCCGGCTCGCATCATTCGCGGCCAGGTCCTATCTCTTCGGGAGAAGGAATTCATCGACGCTGCGCGCTCGCTCGGGGCGTCGAATCTCCGGATCATCGTCAAGGAGTTGCTGCCGAACCTGACGGCGCCGATCATCGTGTTCGCCTCAGTCTTCCTGCCCAGCGCGATCCTGTTCGAGGCGGCGCTGTCGTTCCTCGGGGTCGGCGTTCAACCGCCGACGGCCAGCTGGGGCCAGATGATCTCGGACGCCGCTCCCAACATCGCAAGCCAGTGGTGGTACATGCTGTTTCCGGGGCTGGCGCTGCTGTTCACCGCGCTCGCGTTCAACTTCGTAGGAGACGCGATGACCGACGCGCTCAACCCGCGGGCGAGAAAGAGCTGACCCGGGGAGGGTCTGCGATAACCGTACGTCGTCAAACGAAAGGAAGGATTATGCGATCCAGGTCCAGATTGCTCGGGGTGCTTCTGCCCGGGCTGCTGGCGTTGGCCTCGCTAGGTGTCGCCGCGTGCGGCTCCAGCAGCAAGTCGAGCGCCTCAGGTGGCGGTGGCTCCTCTGGGGGCTCTGCCCCGAGTGCGGGCGTCAGCGCCGAGGTGGCCAAGTTCGCGCCCCTCGTGAAGGCACCTGCGAACGCGAAGAAGGGCGGCACGCTGACCGTGATCGGGAAAGGCGATGTCGAGTACATCGATCCGGGCGCGGACTACTCCCAGTGGGGCCTCGTGGTCCACTGGGCGGCGCAGACTCCGCTGATGGGCTGGCCGCCCAGCGACACATCGTCACCGGTGCCTGAACTGGCCGCAAGCCAACCGAAGCTCAGCGACGGCGGCAAAACGATCACTTTCAAGATCAAGCCCAACATCCACTACAGCCCGCCGCTAGGCGGCGGTCCCGGCTGGGGCAACCCGGTCGTCTCGCAAGACGTGAAGTACGCGATCGAGCGCGGGCTGATGCCCGGAGTTCCGAACGGCTACCTGACGAACTACGGCGCCGATCTCGTCGGGCTCGCGCAGGCGGAGGCCGCGGTCAAGAAGACCCCGACCAAGGCGCCGAACATCAGCGGCATCCAGACGCCGGACTCTTCGACGATCGTGTTCCACCTGAGCAAGCCCTCCGCGATCGGCTTTATCGGCATGCTCTCTTACCCGCTGTCGTCCCCGGTCCCGCAGGGTTACGCGGCCAAGTACGACGCCAAGACGCCGTCCTCGACATATGGCGAGCATCAGATCGACGTCGGGCCGTACCACATCACGAGCTACCAGCCCGGCAAGCAGATCGTGCTGGACCGCAACCCGAACTACACGGCGGGTTCTGACTTCCGCCCGGCGTACGCGGACAAGATCGTGGTCCAGGAGGGTTACACCGACACGAACTCGGCCGTCCAGAAGATCCTGACCGGATCGAGCATGGTCCCGTTCGACTTCTCCGCCACCGGACAGTCGCTGAAGGTCGCGGCCACGCAGTATCCGAAGCAGCTCTCACTGCTGCCGGGCACCAGCAACCGGTATCATCGCCCTCAACACGGCGAAGCCGCCGTTCAACAACGTCAACACCCGCAAAGCGGTGCTTGCGGCGTCGAATCGCGCGGCGCTGCGCGACACCCGCGGCGGTGCTCTCGCCGGCGCGATTGCCACCCACTTCATCATGCCGAGCGTCCCCGGATTCCAGCAGGCAGGTGGTTATGCCGGGGCCGTCGGGACCGCAGTACGACTTCCTCCAGCACCCGACCGGCGACATGGCGATCGCCACGAAGTACATGAAGGCCGCCGGTTACTCGAGCGGGAAGTGCAGCGGCGACTGCACGGTCACGATGGTCTCGCGACAACACGCCCCCGGGAAGCGACACCGCACAGGTGTTCAAGTCGCAGCTGGAGCAGCTCGGCTTCAAGGTCCAGTTGCACCCGGTCGAGCACGCCGTCATGTACTCGAAGTTCTGCTCGGTGGTCTCCAACGAGCCGAACGTCTGCCCGAACGTCGGATGGGTCAAGGACTTCAATGATGGCCAGCCGGTCCTCGACATCCCAAACAACGGCGCGACGATCACCGGCAGCCCGAGCAACAACTCGAACTGGTCGCAACTGAACAACCCAGCGGTCAACGCCGCGCTCAACTCGGCGAAGTACATCACCGACCCGACTGCGCGGGCCGCGACGTACGGCAAGATCGACGACATGATCATGGCCCTGGCGCCGATGGTCCCGTGGCTTTGGGACTACCAGGCGAACGTCGCCTCGGCCAATGTGATCCCGGTGATCAACCAGACCAGCGGGCTCGTGGATTCGTCGTTCACTTCGATCAAGTGAGGTGAACACGGCCGGTGACGTGAACTAGCAGCGGGGGCTCGCCGCCACCCAAGGCGGCGAGCCCATCTCCGCTCAGACCCGCCGACCGCTCCCATGTTCCGCTACATCGTCAGACGAGTTCTGTGGGGCATCGCGATGCTGATCATCGTCAGCGCGGTGGTGTTCCTGATCTTCTACGTCCTGCCCACCGCCGATCCGGCGGTTCTGCGCGCCGGACGCAACGCCGGAACCGCGCAGATCGCGCAGATCCGCCATTCGCTGGGGCTCGACCAGCCGATCTACCAGCAGTACTTCAACTACATGAAGCAGGTGTTCCTGCACTTCAACTTCGGCTACAGCTACCAGTACAACGTCCCCGTCCGTCAGCTGATCTTCAATCGCCTGCCGGCGACCATATGGCTGGTCACCGGCGCGGTGATCATCTGGCTCTCGGTCGGCATCACCGTGGGGATCATCTCGGCGATCAAGCGCCGGTCGATCCTCGACCGGACGACCATGACGGGATCGCTGGCGCTCATCTCAGCACCGGTCTTCTGGCTTGGACTGGTCAGCCTGTACCTCTTCGCAGACGACATCGGCGTGTGGCCGATCTTTCCCGGTCAGGGGGCCTTCGCCACTGCCACGACCCCCCTCGCCAAGGCGGAGGCGATGATCCTGCCCTGGCTCGTGCTCGCGGCCGCCACGTCGGCCGTCTACGCGCGGTACATGCGCGCCAGCATGATCGACACCATGTCCGAGGACTACATCCGCACCGCGCGGGCCAAGGGCCTTCCCGAGCGCACCGTGATCAGGCGTCACGCCGTCCGCAGCGCGATCACCCCGATCGTCACCCTGATCGGTCTCGACGTGGGCACGCTGCTGGCCGGCAACGCGATCCTCACCGAGACCGTGTTCAACATCCCCGGCGTCGGGCGGCTACTCTACAACGCGATCAGCGTGTCAGACCTGACCACGATTCAGGGGATCACGCTGTTCGGAGCGTTCTTCATCGTCTTCTTCAACCTGGTCGTCGATATCGCCTACGCGTATCTCGATCCGAGGGTGCGGTACTCGTGAGCGAGCCGCTTCTGCAGGTCGAGGACCTGCGCGTGCAGTTCTCCACCGAGGATGGCACTGTGCACGCGGTGGACGGCATCTCCTACTCGGTCGACGCCGGGGCAGACCCTCGGCATCGTGGGCGAGTCGGGCTCAGGTAAGAGCGTCTCGTCGCTGACCATGCTGGGGCTGACCCGTGCCCCGAACACGACGATCGAGGGACGGATCCTGTTCGAGGGCCGCGACCTGGTGTCGCTGCCGGACGACGAGCTGCGCAAGATCCGCGGCAACCAGATCGCGATGATCTTCCAGGACCCGCTCTCCTCGCTGCATCCCTTCTACAAGGTCGGCATGCAGCTCTCAGAAGCGGTCCTGACCCATCGCAAAGTATCGAAAGGCGCCGCCCGGGCGCGGGCGGTGGAGCTGCTCGAACTGGTCGGCATCCCCGACCCGCGCAGGCGCGTCGACCAGTACCCGCACGAGTTCTCGGGCGGCATGCGCCAGCGCGTGATGATCGCCATGGCGCTGGCCAACGAGCCCAAGCTGCTGATCGCCGACGAGCCCACCACCGCGCTCGACGTCACCGTGCAGGCCCAGATCCTGGCCCTGCTCGACGACCTCCAGAAGCGGCTGGGGATGGCGATCATCGTGATCACCCACGACCTCGGGGTGGTGGCCGAGATCACCGATCACATCGCGGTCATGTACGCCGGCCGGATCGTCGAGCGGGCGCCGACCGAGGCGATCTTCGGGTCCCCCCAGCATCCCTACACCTGGGGCCTGCTCAAGTCGATCCCGCGGCTGGACAGCCCGCGCGACGAGGAGCTCGTGCCGATCTCCGGCCGTCCGCCGAGCCTGATCAAGCGCCCTTCCGGTTGCTTCTTCCATCCCCGCTGCCCCTACGTGCGCGAGTCGCACAAGCGGATCGACCCCAAGCTCGAGCCGGTCACCGGCGACCCCGGCCACTACGTGGCGTGCCTGCTCTCGAGCGAGGTCCGGAGCCGAATCTGGCGCGGTCTGCAGGAGGGCGAGGACTCGGCCTCGCTGCGCCATCTGGTGGTCGAGGAGGACCATCCGGTGCGTGCGCACGCCAGCCCGCGCCTATCCCCGGAGGGTGGCTGATGAGCGTGGAGCGTCCGACATGACCGACACGACCGGCACGAGCGCCAACGGCGCCAACCCTGGTCGAGGTCAAGAACCTCGTCAAGCACTTCCCGATCACTCGCGGGATCGTCTTCCAGAAGCAGATCGGCGCGGTCAAGGCGGTCGATGACATCTCGTTCGACGTCAAGCGCGGCGAAACGCTGGGGATCGTGGGCGAGACCGGGTGCGGGAAGAGCACCACCGCGCGCCTGCTCGTCCGGCTGCTGGACCCGACATCGGGCACGATCATGTTCGAGGGCCAGGACGTCGCCGCCGCGAGGAAGGATGAGCTGAAGGCGCTCCACCGGCAGGTGCAGATGGTCTTCCAGGATCCCTACTCGTCGCTGAACCCACGCAAGACGGTCGGCACGATCATCGCCGAGCCGTTCGTGATTCATGGCCTGCTCAAGGAGTCGGGGGCGCGGCGCAAGCGAGTGCAGGAGCTGATGGACCGGGTCGGGTTGAACCCGGAGCACTACAACCGGTTCCCACACCAGTTCTCGGGCGGCCAGCGCCAGCGCATCGGGGTGGCCCGCTCGATCGCGCTCGAGCCCAAGCTGCTGGTCGCCGACGAGCCGGTCTCGGCCCTCGATGTCTCGATCCAGGCCCAGGTGCTGAACCTGCTGCGCGGCCTGCAGCGCGAGATGGGCCTGACGCTGATCTTCATCGCCCACGACCTCTCGGTCGTGCGCCACATGTGCGACCGCGTCGCGGTCATGTACCTGGGCAAGATCGTCGAGATCGCTCCCAACGAAGATCTGTACGGCTTCCCGCGCCACCCGTACACCGGCGCACTGTTGTCCGCGGTGCCGGTACCCAGCCCGAGCGGCGGCCGGCGCGAGCGCCCGCTCCTGACCGGCGACGTGCCCAGTCCCGCCAACCCGCCTCAGGCCTGCCGGTTCCACACCCGCTGCTTCAAGGCGCAGGAGCTCTGCAGCCAGGAGGAGCCGCTGCTCGAGCACAAGGGCACCAGGAACATGGCCGCCTGTCACTTCCCCCTGTCCGAGGCGGAGGTGAAGCTGCGGCTGCCGGCCGCGCTGACGGGCGCCAACGGATCGACCAACGCCCGCGGCGCCGACGCCCTCGCCGATCAGTCTTCTTCTTCTTCGTCGTCCTCGACGTAGAGCGACTCACGGGCGAGCTCGTCGCCGCCCTTGCTCCACAGCTTGATCTCGAGATAATCGCCGCGGTAGTTGTCGGGCGCGATCAGCGTGAAGCGATCGTCGACCAGCTCGGACTGGTCGACGGCGAGATTGGCGAGCTCGGCCGTCACGATCGCCCCGCCGGGGACGAGCGGCACGCCCCAGACCAGCGTGATGTCGGCCTTGTTTCCCTGCTCGCCGCGCCAGCCGGCGATCACCTCGTCGTTGAGGTCCAGCTTCCAGTCCGGGTTTGACTCGGCCAGCTCCGAGGTGAAGTCGACCGCGGCGGCGAACTCGCTCGGACCCTGCGCTCCCTCGTGGAACGAGACGAACCCGAACAGCTCATAGCCGCCGCTGGTCCGCGCCACCGCGGGCACGTACGTGCGCCCGCCGTACGTCCGGTCGGGAAACCAGGAGATCTCGGTGTCGAGGACGCCGACGTCCTCGCCCTCGGTGTCGAGCTCCTCCACCGCGGCCCGGAAGTGGCCGGCCAGAGTGTCGGCCCAACGGCCATACGGCAGCGGCTCCTGCGGAGGCTCGGCCGCGAACGAGATGATGAATCGGTCGGTCGGAGGCATCGTCGTCGGCGCGACAGCCTACCCGCGGGCTCGCGCGGACGACTTTCGGATTGTCGGCGGCGCCTACGGCGGCGCCTCTAGAACGCGCCCCGCCGGGTCAGGACCGCAGGAATCGTCTTCAGCAGGATCGACAGGTCGAGCATGATCGACCAACGCTCCAGGTACAGGAAATCAAGGCGCACCAGGTCGTCGAAGTCGAGCTCCGCCCGCCCCGAGACCTGCCACAGCCCGGTGATGCCCGGCAGCACCAGGTAGCGCTTCTTGTGCCAGTCCTCGAGTCGGTCGAAGTCGCGCATCGGCAGCGGACGCGGTCCCACCAGCGACATCTCGCCGCGGACCACGTTGACGAGCTGCGGCAGCTCGTCGAGCGAGAAGCGGCGCAGGAGTCGCCCGACCCGGGTCATGCGGGGATCGTCGCGGATCTTGAACAGCGCGCCCGACTTCTCGTTGAGCGACTCGAGCTCATTCTGGATCTGCTCGGCGTGTTCGCGCATCGTTCGGAACTTGAAGCAGAAGAACGGCTTACCGGCCATGCCGGGGCGGATCGAGCGGTAGATCACCGGGCCCCGCGAGCTCAGCTTGATCGCCACCGCGATGGCCAGGAGGACCGGCGTGAGCAGCACCAGGCCGACGGTCGACACGACCAGGTCGAACGTGCGCTTGATCGCGTAATCGACCCCTTCGAACACGGGCGGGCGCAGGGTGAACAGCGGCACGGTGTGTCCCGGCGCGAACTCGGCGCGATCGATCAGGATCTCCATCGTGGAGGGCGCCACCTGCACGGTGATTCCGCGCTGGTGGCACATGTCGACCAGCTCGACCGCCTTGTCCTGGGGGAAGTCTGGATCGGCGATGATCACCTCCTGGGCGCCCTCCCGGGTGAGCACGTCGGGCAGGTCGGGAAGCTGGCCGAGCGAGCGCAGGCCGTTGCGCGGGCGCGGCGTGAGCGAGATGTAGCCGACGATGTCGACGCGGGTGCGCGACCGGTCGGCCAGCGCGCGCGCGACCTCCTCGATGTGCTTGCCCGACCCGACCAGCACCGCGCGCCGCGCATAGCCCGCGCGGTCGAGCATCCATCCGCTCAGCCGCAGGTGCAGCTCCCGCAGGGCCGCGATGTACACGGTGGCGAAGAACAGCGTCCCGTAGAAGATGAAGTAGCTCGAGAAGTGCTGCCCGTCGGCCAGCGCGAACACCAAGGCGATAACCGTGGCCTGGAACAGCCCGGTGGCGATTCGCGCCAGTCCCGGCCGGCGGGTGCGATCGGCGTACAGGTCGACGCGGGCGAAGGCCAGCACCGTCATCAGGTACGCGAACGCGATCCAATGCCTGATGTCGCGCCAGGCGAGACCGGCGTCGAAGTTGTCGTGCACGGACAGCTTGATGGTCAGCGCCGTGAACAGCGCCCCGACCACGCCGATGAAGTCGAGCACCAGCAGGGAGATGACGCGCGCCACCCGGCGCAGGGTCTCCCAGCGCAGCACGAAGGACAGGAACGGTGGCTTCTTGCGCCTGACGTCTCGCTCGGGCAGGGGCAGAGGGACGGCCCCGTGGGTCCCGCCGTTCGAATGGATGTTTCCTACCTCTTTCGGCTCGACCGTCAAGTTGCGACCTCGCGCGACATCGCCCCCCACCGGCTATAACGGTAGCCTGATCGCGAAGTAGCGGCGTAGCGGGAAACGTTTCTTGCGCCGCGCCGGCCCGCTAGCGCGCCCCTACCAGGGCCTCGGTACCGGCTCGGTCGATGGTCCGCTGCAGGCCTTCGCGAAGGCTCACGGTCGGCTCCCAACCGAGGACTTCCCGGGCGAGCGTGATGTCCGGCTGGCGCACCTGCGGATCGTCGGTGGGGAGCGCCTCGAAGACGATCTCCGAATGCGAATCAGTCACTTCGATCACGGTCTTGGCCAGCTCGAGCAGGGTGAACTCATTTGGATTGCCGATGTTGACCGGGTTGTGGTAACCCGATTCGGCCAGCGCGATCAGGCCCCGGATCTCGTCCTCCACATAGCAGAACGAGCGCGTTTGGGAGCCGTCGCCAAACACCGTGATGGGGCGATCCTGGAGCGCCTGGCGCATGAAGGTGGGGATGGCCCGGCCGTCGTGGGGCCTCATCCGGGGGCCGTAGGTGTTGAAGATGCGCACGATCGCCGTGTCGACTCCCTGCTGGCGGTGATAGGCCATGGTCAGCGCCTCGGCGTAGCGCTTGGCCTCGTCGTAGACGCCGCGGGGACCGATCGGGTTCACGTGCCCCCAGTAGGTCTCCGGCTGTGGATGGACCTGCGGATCGCCGTACACCTCGCTGGTGGAGGCGATCAAGAACCGAGCGCGGTGGAACTTGGCCACGCCCAGCGTGTGGTGGGTGCCGTAGGACCCGACCTTCAGCGTGGCCAGCGGCAGCCGCAGGTAGTCGATCGGCGAGGCGGGCGAGGCCAGGTGGTAGACGAAATCGATCGGCTCGTCGACGTAATAGGGCTCGATGATGTCGATGTTGCGGTGCACGAACATGCTGTCCCGAATGTGCTCGATGTTGGCGAGCGACCCCGTCTCGAGGTTGTCCACGCAGATCACGCGATGGCCGCGCCTGAGCAGCTCATCGCACAGGTGCGACCCGAGGAAGCCGGCGCCGCCGGTGACAAGGCTGGTTGGCATCCGGGTGAATGTACGCGTTCATCGGGCCGGATGCGTGGCACCGCGGCGCAGCACGTGGGCGTCCCCGCGGCGGATCGTCACCCGCTCGGAGTCGAAATGCTCGAGCAGCGCCTGGGCGAACTTGCGCGAGGTGCCCAGCTCGTCGCGGAGCTGGGCCAGCGTGATTTCGCCTCCGTGCCCCTCGGCCAGCGCCACCAGCCGCGTCTTGATGTCGCGCAGCACGTCGGCGTGGTAATGCAGGTTCTTGGACACCCGCACGGCGCGCCCTGCCTCGCGCAGCGCGGCAAGGTCCGCAGCATCGACTTCGGAGTCCAGCGGCGGCTCCACGCCGGCCTCGCGAAGCCGCCGCTCGAGTTGCAGCGCCGAATCCGACAGCGGTTTGATTGTGGGCCTCGCTGGGGAATCCGGCTCGGGACCGGACGCCTCTCCGCGCGTGCCTGGGCCGGATTCCCCACTCGGCGTCCGTGGGACCTGGCGAGCCCGTCCGGACGGTTCCGGCGCTTCGCCGCGGGCCAGGCGCTCGAGCCGGGCCAGCGTTTCGCGGCTCGGGCCGTGCCGGCGGGGGGACGGGTCGAGCACGTGCCCGCCGCCAAGCGTGTCCGGCGGCGCGATCTGCCGCACCACGAGCCGGTCACCGGCGGCGGGGACGAGTGGCTGCTCGAGGCGGACCTGCCAGAAGCGTCCGCCCAGCCAGGCGAGCCGCGCCGGCGCCTCGCGGGTGCCGTGGTGGATCTGCACGCGGTCGCCGTGCTCGGGCTCGCGGTCGGAGAACTCGAGCTCGGCGTCCACGCGATAGCTGGGCCGCACGCCGCCGTCGCCCGAGACCAGCACGTCGCCGCGCTCCAGGTCTTCCACCGCAGTGCCGGTCAGGTTCACCGCCACGCGCTGCCCGGCCGGCGCCCGCTCCACCGGCTCCTCGTGCACCTGGACGCCGCGCACGCGCACCCGGCGGCCCCGCGGCAGCACCTCGAGCTCGTCGCCCCGCCCGACCTGGCCGGACCACAGCGTCCCGGTCACCACCGTGCCCGCCCCGCGGATCGTGAACACGCGATCGACGTGCAGGCGCACCGGCGCCGCGCGTGTCGGCTCGCGAGGAGATCGTCTGCGCAAGCCCGCGCAAGCGCGGCCCGCAGCTCGTCGAGGCCGGCCCCGCTCCGCGCCGACACGGCCACCGCCTCCGCGCCCGGGAACAGCTCGTATGCCTCGAGCAGGGCGAGGTCCGGGTCGGCCAGGTCGCTCTTGGTCACCGCCACCACACCGGTGGTGACGTGAAGCGCCTGCAGGACGGCGGCGTGCTCGCGGGTCTGTGGCATCACACCGTCGTCGGCCGCGATCGTCATCAGGAAGAGGTCGATCCCGGTGGCGCCGGCCACCATCGTGCGCACGAAGCGCTCGTGGCCGGGTACGTCGACCACCGACAGGCGCCGGCCGCTCGGCAGCGTGAGGCTGGCGTACCCGAGCTCGATCGAGATCCCGCGGGCCCGCTCCTGCGGGAGGCGGTCGGTGTTCACACCGGTCAGTGCGCGGATCAGCGCCGTCTTGCCGTGGTCGATGTGGCCGGCCGTGCCGAGCGTGAGCGGCTTCATCCGCCGAGCGCGCCGCGAGCGGCGCGAACCAGGAGCGGGACCTCGGCCTCGGTCAGCGTGCGCGGGTCGAGCAGCACCTGCCCGTCGGAGATGCGCACGATCACCGGGGGATCGGCGTCGCGGAGCGCGCGCGCCAGCGCCTCCGGCTCGGCCTCGAGCGCCACCGCGGGTCCCTCGAGTTCGAGCAGCGGCAACGCCCCACCGCCCACCCGTCCCACCGTGCGCACGATCCGCGCCCGCTCGCCGATCGCCTGCGCGACCTCCTGTGCCCGCGCCGCCAGGTCGGCCTCGGGAACGTGAAGCATGGCGAGCACCGGGATCTCGCCCCACGCGCGGTCTGGCTCGCGATACAGCCTCAGCGTGGCCTCGAGCGCCGCCAGTGACAGCTTGTCGATCCGCAGCGCGCGGGCCAGGGGATGCCGGCGCGTCGCCGCGACCGCGTCGCGCCGGCCCACGATCAGCCCCGCCTGCGGTCCGCCGAGCAGCTTGTCACCCGAGCAGCAGACCAGCGCCGCTCCGGCCGCCACCGACGACTCGAGCAGCGGCTCCTCGGCCGCGACCGCCTTCCCCCACGTGCCTGGCTGGCCAGCCAGGCAGCCGGAACCGATGTCGTCGATCACCGGTGCCCCAAGCTTGCACAGCGCCTCGACCGGCACGTCCTCCACGAACCCGACCGTCCGGAAGTTCGACTGGTGCACGCGCATGATCGCTGCGACGTCGTCGTGTGCGTTCAGGGCTCGCTCGTAGTCGCTCAGCCGCGTCCGATTCGTCGTCCCCACCTCAATCAAGCGCGCGCCCGACTGCTCGATCACCTCCGGGATCCGGAAGCCTCCGCCGATCTCGACCAGCTGGCCTCGGGCCACGACGATGGCCCGCCCGGGACCGGCCAGCGCCGCGGCGGCGAGGAGCACCGCGCCGGCGCCGTTGTTGACGACGATCGCCGCCTGGGCGCCGGTCAGTTCGCACAGCAGGCCTTCCACGTGGGCGTGCCGGCTCCCGCGATCGCCCGACTGCAGGTCGAGCTCGAGGTTCGAGTAGCCTCCGGCGACTCGGGCCACCGCCTCGCGCGCGCTGGGTGCGAGCGGCGCCCGGCCTAGATTGGTGTGGAGGATCACGCCGGTGGCATTGATCACCCGCCGGAGCGACGGTCGCTCCATCTCGGCCAGTAGCTCGCGCGCCCGGGGGACGAGGTCGCCGTTTGCCCGCGCGCCGGCCAGGACGGCGCCGCGTCGCTCCTCGATCGCCGCCCGGGCCGCGGCCACGGCGAGCGGATGGGACGCTTGGAGGGCGGCGGCCAGTTCGTGCACGGCCGGGAGCGTCCTCAGGGCGTGGTCGGCGGTGTCACCCCTGGCATCCACTCGCCCTCCTCCTTCTTCCAGATCGGGACCCGGGCCTTCAGCTCGTCGATGATCTCGCGCGCGCCGGCGAACGCCGCGTCGCGATGCGGGGCCGACACGGCGATGGCCACCGAGGGCTCGGACAGCGGCACGGTCCCCATCCGGTGCTCGGCAGCGGCCGCGCACAGCCCGTGGCGCTCGACGGCCCGGGCCACGATCTCGGCCATCTGGGGCTCGGCCATCTCCGCGTACGCCTCGTACTCGAGCTCGGCCACCTCTCGCGTGACGCCGAGGAACGTGACCACCGCGCCGGCGCGGGAATCACGTACGAGGTCCAGCAGGGGGTCGAGCCGGAGTGGCTCGCTGGTCAGACGGACGTGTAGCGCGCCGACCGAACCGCCCGACACGGGCGGGATCAGCGCGACCTCGTCGCCGCCGTGGAGCGCCATCCCCGCCTCGGCGTATTCGTGGTTGACGGCCATCACCACGGGCACGCCATCGGTCAGCTCCCGCATCCGCTCGAGTGCGTCGGCCACGACTGCCCCGTCCGGCAACTCGAGCTCGAGCTCGCCGGTGCCGGCGCGCTCGCGCAACCCGGCGAACAAACGGACTCGTACCTGCATTGCGCAAAGGCTAGTCCAGCTGCGAGACTCGGTTTGCGCAGCGATTCGCCGGTTGCCGCCTACCACGTCAAGTAGTCGAACGGCACTCGTCCAAGTGCCGTTCTGGTACAACATCGCCACCCTATTCCCGAGCATTTCGCTAGGAATTCTGTTTGCCCCCGCGCTCTGGTGCTGACCAGTATCAAGGTCCTCTGACGGCGGTAGCGCCGCCCGGAGACGGCGGGTACTCTCGGGCAATGGCCACTACCGACGAGCACCGCACGATCGCCCCGATTGTCGGTCCCGACGATCCGCGACGGTTCACCGACTCCGGGATCGAGACCAAATCCCTCTACACCGACCAGGATCTTCCCGGGGACCTGCCCGAGCGGCTCGGCGACCCTGGCCACTACCCCTACACCCGCGGCATCCATCCCGACATGTACCGGGGTCAGCTGTGGACCATGCGTCAGTACGCCGGCTACGCGAGCGCCAAGGAGTCCAACGAGCGCTACCGCTACCTGCTGGCGAACGGCTCGACCGGCCTGTCGATGGCCTTCGACCTGCCCACTCAGCTGGGTCTCGACTCTGACGACCCGCGCTGCCTGGGCGAGGTCGGCCGCACGGGCGTGGCCATCGACTCGATCGACGACATGCGAACCGCCTTTGACGAGATCCCGCTCGACCAGGTCTCGACGTCGATGACGATCAACGCGCCGGCCGCCGTGCTGTTGCTGCTCTACGAGCTGGTGGGGGAGGAGCAGGGCGTGCCGGCCGGGAAGCTGCGCGGCACGACACAGAACGACATCCTCAAGGAGTACATCGCGCGCGGCAACTTCATCTATCCCCCACTCGGCGCGCTCCGCCTGACCACCGACCTGTTCGCCTACTGTCGCGAGCGGATCCCGCGATGGAACACCATCTCGATCAGCGGTTACCACTTCCGCGAGAAGGGCTGCTCGGCCGTGCAGGAGGTCGCCTTCACGCTGTCCAACGGGATCGCCTACGTGCAGGCCGCGCTCGACGCCGGCCTCGCGGTCGACGAGTTCGGGCCGCGCCTGGCCTTCTTCTTCAACGGCCACAACAACGTCTTCCAAGAGGTGGCAAAGTTCCGGGCCGCCCGCCGCATGTGGGCCAGGATCATGCGCGAGCGTTTCGAGGCCAAGGACGAGCGCTCCTGGCGGCTGCGCTTCCACACCCAGACCGGGGGCGTGACCTTGACGGCGCAGCAGCCTGAGAACAACATCGTCCGGGTGGCCCTGCAGGGGTTCGCGGCGGTATGCGGCGGCACCCAGTCGCTGCACACCAACGGGTTCGACGAGGCGCTGGCCCTCCCCACCGAGCGGGCGGCGAAGATCGCGCTGCGGACCCAGCAGATCATCGGCCACGAGTCGGGTGCGGCCGACAGCGTCGATCCGTTCGCCGGCTCCTACTTCGTGGAGGCGCTGACCGACGAGATCGAGACGCGGGCCTCCGAGCTGATCGACAAGGTCGACAGCCTGGGCGGCTCGGTCAACGCGATCGACTTCATGAAGAACGAGATCGAGGAGTCGGCCTTCGGCTACCACGAGCGCTACCGGATCGGCCAGGACATCGTGGTCGGAGTCAACAAGTTCGTGGACGAGGGGGACCCCGAGGTGCCGGATATCCTGCGGGTCGATCCCGAGTCGGAGCGCGAGCAGGTGGGGCGCCTGAAGGCCTTCAAGTCCGGTCGCGACGCGGAGCTCGTGGAGCAGCGTCTTGGTGAGATCCGTGTCGCCTCCGAGGGAAGCGACAACGTCCTGCCCACGCTGCGCCAGGCGCTCAAGGACCGCTGCACGCTGGGTGAGGTCTGCGGGGCGATGAAGGACGTCTTCGGCGAGTACCAGCCGACGTTTTGAGGCCTGCCCTAGCGGCCGCCCTTCATCCCCAACGCGGGCGCGTGAATCACCCCCCGCGACCCGGACTGACTTCGCGATACCGGACGACGTGATGATCGAGGTGGGGACTGCGCCTGATCGCGGTCCGCGGGAGCGTGACGCTGACCGTCCACAGGGGAATGGTGCTGCTGGGTCGGTAGTTGCCGTCCGCCGAGTCGGGCCTTCTGGAACTCAAGCGATCGCCTTCCGGTGCCGATTAGACCGATAACCTCCTCCCCACCCCGCGGCAGGGGTTGAAGGATCGCTGCCCGCGCGCCGAGGTGTGCAGGACGGAGGGAGACCAAGACCTGAAGGGATCCTCGATGTCGAGGCTTCGCATAGCCGTAATCGCCGTCGCCCTCGCGGTGGCGGGAGTCCTGCCTGCCGCCGCACAAGCCACCGTCGCGTCCTCGCAGATAAGCACGTGGACATCCAGCCAGCCGGGCACTCCAGCGAACGGCACCTACCTGATCTCGTTCGACAACCCGCCGACGCCGACCACGCTGGCGGTGACCGGCACCGCGAGCGGAACGGCCAGCGTCGACATCGTCTGCTACTTCGGTCCCTCGAACTCGGGTCAATTCAAGACGCTCGTCAGCGGGCTGCAGGTGGCCGCCAACGGCAGCTTCGGCACCGGTTCATCGCCGCCCCAGCTGCGTCAGATCGCGGGTCATGCTTGCCGGCTCCGGGCCATCCCCGCCGGGACCGAGAGCACGAGTGACTCGAGCGTGTTCGCCGGTCCCCAGGTGGCAGTCTCCGAGGCCGCGCTACCGCTGAGCACGATCTCGGGCGGCACCGTCAACCCCGGCAAGCCGTACAACTACTACGTCAACGACGTCACGCTTACCGGCTGGGCAGGCTGGAAGGCGGTGGGGACCAACGGCTGCGGCCCGTACGCCGCGCCGATCGACCAGACCTTTAACGTCGGGAACTTCGCGATCGACTGCGCGGGGTCGCTGCTGGCCGACGACCTCGGCGTGTGGGGCGGTCGCTCGGAGGTGCAGATCGACGGCCGAAATGCGTACGATGCCGCGTCCGCCCAGGCCCTCATCCCTCGGACGGGCGCGCTCAACAACGGCAGCCAGGACCTGCCGGGCTTCCCCAGCCTCACCGCCGCCGTCAACTTCGACCCTTCGACTGGACTGGTCTCCTCTAGCTCACAGGAGTCGTGGGCGGCGTGCAGTGGCAGCGATCCGTACAAGCCGACGGTCATCGCCCGCGACTGCCCGAGCTTCGTGGCGACCGGGGTGACCCTCGAGCGCGACATCGCCACCAGCGACGGCGGCCGCGTCGTGACGATGACCGACACCTGGTCCTCCACGGACGGGAACAACCACACGGTCGACGCCCTCTACGACGACTACGTCGGCCTCAGCGCCAGCTCGGACGTCCGTGGCTACGAGTTTCCGGGTCAGAGCACGTTCAACTCCTACGTCGACGGAGATCAGCTTCCAGGCCCGAGTGCCGCGGTTGGATCGATCTTCGTACACACCGATGTCCGCGCCTCGGACGGCAATCCTGGCCAGGCTTTCGGCGCGATCACCTTCTCGACAGCCCCGTCGGGCTTCCGCTTTGCGCCCCTCCCGCCCACGCCCGGTACCACGACGCCGTCCAGCAACGAGATCGAGGAGCACAACGTCGTCTCGGTCCCGGCCAACGGGAGGGCCAGCCTGACCTACGTCTACTCGGTCGACTACTCGCTGGCCGACGTGTCCAGCCAAGCGCTGACGAGCCAGGGACACTTCCAACCCCCAGCCGTCACGATCACCTCATCGGGCAACGGCGCCGCGACGTCGACGCCGACCGTGACTGTGGCCGGCACCGCCACCGCCGGCGCCGGGATCAAGTCGCTGGTGGTGGCCGGTCAGGCCGTGCCGGTGGCGCCGGACGGAACCTGGAGCACGCAGGTGGCCCTGAGCCCGGGGTCGAACACGATCACCGCGCTGGTCACTGACGAGTCGGGCGCCACCGCGCAGGCCCAGGTGACGGTCGTCTACGAGCCTCCGTCTCCGTCTCCGTCTCGCGTCTCCACTCGTCAGGTGCCATGTCCCATCGATCAAGGGCATGAAGCTGACCAAGGCCAAGCGAGCACTGCGCCGGACCCACTGCCGGGTCGGGAAGGTCAAGCACGTCAAGTCGCGCAAGATCGGCCGCGGCCGGGTGGTCACCACGACCCCGCGCGCCGGCCAGCACCTCGCCGCCGGGAGCAAGGTCGAGGTGTTCGTCTCGAAGGGCCGGTAGCCCCGCCGGCGCGCGCCCCGGCGCCCCGACCCTTAGGGCCCGTAGAAGAATTATGTGGCGTTTTGGCGGCGTCTGGACGCGCCTGACGCCATCCCCTCGCCCTCACGTACCACCCAGTACGATCGTGGCGAGGGGGCGGCGTCAGCCACGCCCAGCCACTCGCCAATTCCACCACCTAATTCTCCTACGGACCCTTAGTCGCGTTCGCTGTCGAGGCCGGCCATCTGCGGCGCGCCGTAACGGTCGCCCGCGACGGCGTCGGGCGGAATCGCCAGTTCGATCCGCTCGAGGTCCTCGGGCGTCAGCTCCAGCTCGAGCGCGCCCAGCGCCTCGCTCAGCTGGTCGCGCCGGCGGGCGCCGATCAGTGGCACGATGTCCTCCCCGCGAGACAGGACCCAGGCAAAGGCGATCTGCGCCACCGTGGCACCCTTGTCCGCGGCGAACTGGCGTAACTGGTCGACCAGCGCCAGGTTGTGGCGGAGGTTCTCGCCCTGGAAGCGGGGCATCCGGCCGCGGATATCGCCGCCCGTCGGCTGTGCGTCGGCGCGATAACGGCCGCTGAGCAGCCCACGCGAGAGAACTCCGTAGGCGGTGATCCCGATCGCGAGCTCACGGCACGCGGGCAATATCTCGCGCTCGATCCCGCGCGAGATCAACGAGTACTCGATTTGCAGATCGCAGATCGGATGAACGGCGGCCGCCCGCCGGATGGTGTCCGCCCCCACCTCCGACAGCCCGATGTGGCGCACATAGCCGGCCTGCACCATCTCGGCGATCGCCCCGACCGTCTCCTCGATCGGCACGCCGGCGTCGAGCCGAGCCGGGCGGTAGACGTCGATGTGGTCGGTGCGCAGCCGCTGCAGCGAGTAGGCCAGAGCGGTCTTGACCGCGGCCGGGCGGCCGTCGTAGCCGAGCCAGCTCGCGTCCGGGCCGCGCTGGGCGCCGAACTTCACGCTGATCAGCGCTTCGTCACGGCTCCGGCCGGCCAGGGCGTCGGTGATCAGCAGCTCGTTGTGGCCCATACCGTAGAAGTCGCCAGTGTCCAGCAGCGTGATGCCGGCCTCGAGCGCGGCACGGATGGTGGCGATGCTCTCCTCGCGATCGGCCGTGCCGTACGTCCCGGACATGCCCATACAGCCGAGCCCGCTCGCGGAGACGACGGGTCCGACTGCTCCAAGTTGTCTCGCTTGCATCGAGGTCACGTTAGAGGAGTCCCGCCGGCCCGCGCGAACCCACCATCCATGACAGAGCTCCAGGCAAGCCGAACCCTGGTCAAGTCGCCACCCGAGCTATGGGCCGAGTGCAGCGACGCAGCCTCGCTGGCCCGCCACCTGGGCCAGTTCGGAGCGATCCGGATCACCCGGCTCGAGCCCGAGACCGCCGTCGCCTGGGAGGGCGAGCGCGCACGCGGCACGGTGCGGATCGAGCCCGCCGGGTGGGGGACCAAGGTGATCCTCACCGCGGTGGCGGTGGCGGTGGCGGTGGACGCGGACCAGGCAACTGCGCCCGCACTGCCGCCACCCGCCGAACTCGGGGTCGAGGAGGCAGTCGCGCCGCCGGCCGTGGAGGCGGTCGCGCCACCGGCGCGTGGAGGCGGTCGCGCCGCCGGGCCGTGGAGGCGGTCGCGCCGCCGGGCGTGGAGGCGGTCGCGCAACCACAGGAGGAGGCCGGCGGCGAACCGCTGGCCGACGAGATGCCCGCCGAGGGGTCTGCAGCGCCTCCCCGCCGCCGGCTCGCCCGGCTGCTCGCGTTCCTCCGCGGGCAGGAGCCGTCAGCCGAGGCCTCAGGCCTGGCCGAGGAGGTCGCGCCGCCGGCGGCTTACGCGGCCGCCCTACCCGCGGTGGTCGCGGTCGACCCGCCCGCGGTGGTCGCGGTCGATCCGCCGGCCGTCGAGGCGCTGGACGTTACCGCCCGCAGCCGAGGCGCCGCCGGCGGGCGATGAGCCACCGCCGTCCAAGCCGGACACCGAGGCCGCCCTGGCCGCGGCCCTGGAGAGCCTCGGCCAGGCGCACCACCGCCCGTACTCGCGGGCCTAGCCCTCGACCTTCCCGGGCGGCCCGCCCAGCTGCGCGATCAGGGCCGAGAAGCTCTTGCCGTCCTCCGTGGCCTTGTTGTTGGCATCGTCGCCACCAGACCACTGGCCGTCGGCCTGGGCCGCCGGCTGCGTTCCCACCCCAGAGCCCCAGCCGACCTCGATCCCGCCGTGGATCGAGGCGATCGGCTGTCCCGCACTGACGGTCTGCCCGACGTGCAGGCCGGCCGCCGGTGAGATGCTCTCGGCGTAGTAGACGTAGCGGCCGGCGTCAGGGCCGTCGGTGAGCTGGAACTCGATGAACGCGCCCGGCCAGCCCGTACCGCTGGTGCCGACGTACGTGACGTTCCCGTTGCCGATCGCACCCAGCGTGCCGGAGCCGGAGTAGTCGACGCCTTGGTCGATCCGCTCGGGGGTCAGGTTGGCGGCGGCCAGCGGGTTGACGTAGTGGCCGGGGGCCGCCGCCGGTGGCGTGGGCGCCGGCGCCTTGGGGGCCGGGTGGGCGGTGGTCACCGGGTGCGGAGTCGTCACGGGATGGGTACTCGTGACCGGGTGGGTCGTGGACACCGGGTGCGGGGTCGTGGTGGCGACCCCTCCCGAATGTGCCGGCGCGTGCGGCGCCGCCGGCACATGGGCTGACGTCGGCGCCTGCGGGGTTGCGGGCGCCTGCGCTGATGTCGGCGCCTGCGGGGTTGCGGGCGCCTGCGGGGTTGCGGGCGCGTGCGCTGATGTCGCGCGCCTGCGGGGTTGCGGGCGCCTGCGGGGTTGCGGGCGCCTGCGCTGATGTCGGCGTATGCGTGATGGTCGGTATATGGCGTGATGCCGTTGTATGCGGCGTTGCCGGTGTGCTCGCTGCCGCCGGCGCGTGCGCTGCGACCGGTGCGTGTGCCGCTGCCGGCGTCTGCGGGGTGCGGGTCATGGCGTGCGTGTGCGAGTCGGCTTCGACGCCGCCGCCCGTGCTCGGGTGCCCGGTGGGCTGGGGTTCCGCGGGCACCCGAGGCGCTGCGGCGGAGAGCTTGGGCGCCGCGGGCGCGGCCCCTCCGCTTAGCGCATGGGCGACACTCCTGCTGGCGCCGTGGTCTGTCGCGTCGTGGGCGAGCGCGACGTGACTCGGCGCCGAGGTGGTCCTGGACCGGCGTATGGACGATCGTGCAGCAGCGCGGGAATGATCGACGGGGCGCGGCGCTGCGACATGCGCCGGCTCGGAGGCCGGCGCGGTCGGCACGACCGCGTCCGTCGGCCCCGCCTTGGCGGCGGCAGCGGCCTTGGCGGCGGCGCCGGGGTCGACCACGGGCGCGGCCGTGGGCCCGTTGGCCAGGCGAGCGTCGCCCGCATCAGCGCGGTAGGCGACTCGCTCGCGCCCGCCGGCGCGCCCGCCGAGCAGTCCCGGGAGCGTGGTCGCAGCGAGCAGTGCGAGCGCCGAGATCCCGCCGGCGGTCGGCAGCGCCATCGACGGACGTTGCGCGGCCGAGCGGCGCAGATGCGAGTACGTGAGCGATTCTCGGAGGAGATCGGGACGCGATAGGTCCCGCTCGGGCCGCAGATGGGACAGCTCGAGCGAGCTGCGCGTGGGCCGGCCGCGCCGCGCGAGCGAACGCTCGAGCGACTCCTGCCACAGCGCAGGGCAAGCGAGATCACGTCCTGTGTCCACCAACTCCTCCTTGTTCGTGAGCCTGCGGAGTTAGCTGACGGGCTCGCGCATATGCGCTACGCCGCACAGTGGCGGCGATTCGCCCCCGCGCCCCAGATGGGTCGCTTTGGGTCCTCCGTTCGCCGGCCACGGATGGTCCGGCGATTCGGCTTCTATGTCGTACGGCGTCGGCGCCGAGGCACCGATTCCTGCAAGATCGCGAAGTTGTATCGCATCTTGTGCCGCCGCAGCAAGGTGATCGCGGCCCACAGTTGCATCTCAACGCCATACACTCGCCGTTCCCATGCGAGACAAGGCACCCGAGACCTACACCGAGAGGCTCGAGCAACTCGAGCACCTGCGCTACGAGGCGATCCACGCCGGCTCCGAGCAGGCCGTGGCCAAGCAGCACGAGCGTGGCAAGTACACCGCCCGCGAGCGGATCGAGAAGCTGCTCGACCCGGGCTCATTCCAGGAGCTCGACGTGTTCGTGCGCCACCGCACCCATGAGTTCGACATGCAGAAGAACCAGCCCTACGGCGATGCGGTGGTGACCGGCCACGGCACGATCGACGGACGGCGGGTGTGCGTGTTCAGCCAGGACTTCACGGTGTTCGGCGGCTCGCTGGGCGAGGTGATGGGCGAGAAGATGTGCAAGATCATGGACCTGGCGGCCAAGATCGGCTGCCCCGTCATCGGAATCAATGACTCGGGCGGCGCCCGCATCCAGGAGGGCGTGGTGTCGCTCGGCGCCTACGGCGATGTGTTCGTGCGCAACGTCATGTGCAGCGGGGTGATCCCCCAGATCAGCCTGGTCATGGGGCCGTGCGCGGGTGGCGCGGTGTACTCGCCGGCTATGACCGACTTCATCTTCATGGTCAAGGAAACCTCCCACATGTTCATCACCGGCCCGGACGTGATCAGGACGGTCACCGGCGAGGAGGTCGACTTCGAGTCGCTGGGCGGCGCCATGTCGCACAACACCAAGTCCGGCGTGGCCCATTTCGCCTCCGACGACGAGGACGCCTGCCTCGAGGACACGCGGTACCTGCTGAGCTTCCTGCCCCAGAACAACCTGGAGACGCCGCCGCGCGTGCAGCCGACCGACGATCCGCTGCGCATGGACGAGGAGCTCGATCGGGTGGTCCCCGACAGCCCCAACAAGCCCTACGACATGCGCGACGTGGTCCGCTACGTGGTCGACGACGGCGAGTTCTTCGAGGTCCACGAGCACTACGCACGCAACATCGTGTGCGGCTTCGCCCGGCTGAACGGCTACAGCGTAGGGATCGTGGGCAACCAGCCGTGCCAGATGGCCGGCGTGCTCGACATCGACTCCTCCTGCAAGGCGGGACGATTCGTGCGCACCTGTGACGCGTTCAACATCCCGATCATCACGTTCTGCGACGTGCCCGGCTTCCTGCCGGGAACCAACCAGGAGTGGGGCGGGATCATCCGCCACGGAGCCAAGCTGCTCTACGCCTACACCGAGGCCACGGTCCCCAAGATCACCATCATTACTCGGAAGGCCTACGGCGGCGCCTACGACGTCATGGCCTCCAAGCACATGCTGGCCGACTTCAACTTCGCGTGGCCGAGCGCCGAGGTGGCGGTGATGGGGCCGGAGGGCGCGGTCAACATCATCTACCGCCGCGACATCCAGTCGTCCCCGACGCCCGACGCACGCCGGCAGAAGCTGATCGACGACTACAAGGCGCACTTCGCCAACCCATACGTGGCGGCCGAACGGGGATACATCGACGACGTGATCGTCCCGCACGAGACGCGCCCCAAGATCATCACGGCCCTCGAGACCCTCCAGAACAAACGCCAACCCGGGCCGCGTCGGAAGCACGGCAACATCCCGCTTTAGACCTGGCCGGCTCGAGAAACGGACGACATACGTCTCTTTCTCGCGCCTCCCCCTTTACAAGCGGACGGTCTGGGCCTTCACCCGGTTGTCCTCCCACGCGGCGAACGCGGCCGAGGCCACCGCGAGATCCTGGATCGCCAGGCCTGTGGAGTCGAACAGCGTCACGGTTTCGGGACCCGGACGGCCAACAGCGTCGCCGGCCAGCACCGCCCCAAGCTCGGTCACCTGCTCGCGGGTAACCAGGCCGGCCTGCACCGCACCGGTCAGCTCGCCACCGTGGGAAGCCTGCTCCCACTCGTCGCAGAACAGCGTGCACGAGGCGACCGCCCCTACGCTGGCCTCGGCTTTGCCGGGACCGTCCGCGCCCAGCATGTTCAGGTGCAGGCCGGCGTGCAGGCTGCCGGCATCAACTACGACGTCGTTGCCGGGCGTCACGCAGCAGACGACGTCGCAGTCGATCGCCTCGGTGCGCGTGCCGGTCCGCCAGCCCAGCTCGTCAGCCAGCTCCGAAGCGATCGCCACGCGTGCGTCGTGGCACACCCCCGGGCCGTAGCCGTCGGCCACCAGGCATCGCGCCGCCCACGTGCCGTGCAGGCCGCAGCCGATGATCCCGACCGTTCGCGCATCCGAACCAGCGAGCGCCGCTGCCGCCACCGCCGCCACCGCACCGGTACGCAGTGCGGTCACCGACCGGGCGTCGAGCAGCATCAGTGGCTCGCCGTTCTCCGCGTTCGACAGGCAGATCACCCCGGTGACGGTGGGCAGGCCGCGCTCCGGATTGCCCGGAAACGAAGTGACCCACTTCAACAGCGCGAATCCGTCGCCCCGTGCGGGCATGGCGCGGAAGTCGCCGAACGGCGGGCTCTCGAGGTAGATCTTCGCCGGCATCGACCACTCGCCGGCGTGGAAGCGCAGCAGGCCCTCCCGGACCCGGTCGATCGCCAGCCGCGGCGAGACCGCTTGCAGCACCGTGTCGTGGTCGAGTACGGGAAGCTCCGACACGACGGGCACGATACGCTGAACCACCCGGTGAACCGACGTCCGAAGCTCACGATCGTTGCGCCCACCGCCTCCGAGGAGGAGGCCGCCGCTGTGGTCGCCGCGCTGGAGCGGTTCATGCGCGAGACCGCTCCCCGGCCGGCGCCTCCCGCGCCGCGGCGCAATCCGTGGCAGCGGGCCGCTCTTCAGGAGGGCGTTGCCCGCGCGCCTGATGTGCCCGCGCCGTGGGCGTGACTCGAGCCGCTCCGCTGGCCTCCGTGGGCGTGACTCGAGCCTCCCTTCCGTTGGCGTGACATAAGCGTTCCTTTTCTTCCCGGTCGCTTGACAGCGACGAATGCGTGTGCCAGCGTCCAGTGCGTTGGCGGGTGGGCCAAGCTCGACGGTCCGCCGGGACACAGTGCCTTGGGGGCGCAACCATGTGGGGTCATTTCTCTGGGGCGAGATGTTTTCGCGCACGCTGCGTTGGAGTGGTTGTAGGCGCGCCGATGGGTCAGCGTGTCCTCGCTCGCGCTCGCCGCTGCGACACCGATGATCGGCATCGCTCAGCCCCCAAAGTCGATGCCACTTCTTCGGTAGGCGCCGGCTGAAAGCGCGCCGGCTGCCGCGGCGGTTGCCCCCACCGTCGCGGCGCCGCCGCCTTCGCTTCGGCGGCAGTCCACCCGGAATTGGGGCCGGCTTCGCCGGCATCCCTGGGACCGGTTCCGCCGGGATCCCTGGGACGGTTCGCCGGCATCATTGGACGGTTCCGCCGGCATCCTGGGACCGGTTCCGCCGGCATCCATGCCCGGCGGGTGCCACGGCCTGCACAAGCTGGGAGCGAGGGTCCAGCGGCACTCGCGTTCGCGGCCCGTGGCTACCCCGAAAGCCCTGCACACGCCCAAATTGCCTGAACGCCGATTGCCTTTTGGTACATTCAGTCCTTCGCCCGCAACTGGAAGGAAGACCCGATGCACAGCGCCAGCACCGGATCACTCGAGAATCCCGAGGTGCTCGAGAACGTACCGGGGCACATCATCCCGATCCTCGAGCGCGAGTTCGACGACTTCGACACCGAGTCGACCCGATTCCTCAAGGGCGAGCTGGACGACGAGACGTTCATCAAGTTCCGTCTCAAGCAGGGTGTCTACGGCCAGCGCCAGCCCGACGTGCAGATGATCCGGGTCAAACTTCCGCTCGGTGGCGTGACTCCCGAGCAGCTCGAGGCGTTCGCCGACGGGATCGAGAAGTACGTCCCGCTGCGCAAGGGCCACATCACCACCCGCCAGAACATCCAGATGCATCATGTGCCGCTGCCCGAGGCGGCCAAGCTGATCCGCGAGCTGGGCGACGCCGGCCTGTCCAGCCGCGAGGGGTGCGGCAACACGATGCGCAACGTGACCGGCGACCCACGCGCCGGCACGCTCGAGGGCGAGCCGTTCGACATCACCCCATACGCCGGCGCCTACGTGCGCTACTTCGTGCGCCACCCGACTACGCAGGCGATGCCGCGCAAGGTCAAGACCGCGTTCGCCGCCACCGACGAGGACAACGCGATCACCCGGATCCATGACGTCGCCTTCATCCCGAAGGTCAGGGACGGCGTGCGGGGCGTCGAGATGCGGGTGGGGGGCGGAACCTCGATCATGCCCCGCCTGGCGCCCACCCTGTACGACTTCGTTGAGCTCGACAACGGCGACTACTTGAAGATCACCGAGGCGTGCATGCGGATCTTCGACCGCCAGGAGTGGCTGCGCGTCAACCGCGCCCGGGCGCGGATCAAGGTGCTGATCGACAAGATCGGGATCGACGCCTTCCGCGAGCAGGTCGAGGAGGAGCTGCAGGGCGACTGGGTCTCAGAACGCGACTTTTCCCTGGACAGGATCCTGTTCGAGCACGACGAAGAGGCGAATGCGCCGGCCAAGCCGCAATCCTTTGCGTCGCCCAACGGCGACAACCGTGAGTTCACTCACTTTGTCCAGACCAACGTGCAGCGTCAGCGCCAGTCCGGGTTCTCGACCGTCGAGGTCAAGGTGTCCCGCGGCGATCTGACCCCGGAGCAGCTGCGCGGCCTGGCTGAGATCGTGCGCCACCACACTGGTGGCGCGGCGCGCACGACCGTGCACCAGAACCTGATCCTGCGCTGGGTCCGCGACGAGTCGATCTACGACGTGTGGCGGGCGCTCGGCGAGCTCGGGCTGCAGCGACGCCGGCGCGGACGAGATCACCGATGTGGTGAGCTGCCCCGGCACGGATTCCTGCAAGCTCGGCATCACCAGCTCGATGGGCCTCAACCAGGCCATCCACGATCAGCTCGTCCAGATGCAGATCGACGACGCGCTGACGCGCCGGATCCACGTGAAGATGAGCGGGTGCCCGAACGGCTGCGGGCAGCACCACATCGCGAACATCGGCTTCTACGGCGCCTCGATCAAGGTCGGCCAGCACACCATCCCGGCCTACATCCCCCACATCGGTGGTGCCTACGAAGGCGGCGAGGTGCGCTACGGTCAGCGGCTCAAGGCGCGCCTTCCGGCCAAGCGGGTGCCTGAGGCGGTGCAGCGATGGGTACGCTTCTACGAATCGGAGCGGCAGGAAGGTGAGGAGTTCAACGCCTTCGTCGACCGCATCGGGACGCAGGAGTTCGAGGCACAGGTCAAGGACCTCACGATGCCGATCGAGTTCGGCCTGGAGAACATGAGCTACTTCATCGACTGGACCAAGCAGTCACCGTTCGAGGTCATCCGCGGCGAGGGCGAGTGCGCGGTCTGATCGGTGCCCAACCTATGAGTGTCGCAATTCCCGAACTTGAGACCGTCTCCGCCCAGGAGGTGCTCGCCTACGCGGTCGAGCGCTTCCATCCCCGGCTCAAGATGGCCTGCTCCTTCCAGAAGGAGGAGTCGGTGATGCTGCACATGCTGAGCGAGATCGAGCCCGACGCCCGCGTGTTCATGATCGACACGGGCGTGCTGTTCCCCGAGACACTCCACACCTGGAAGCGCTTCGAGGACCGGTTCGGCGTGAGCATCGAGGTGGTGGACGCCCGCAGCCCGGACGAGCCGTGGACTATGGAGCGCTGCTGCGGCGAGGCCAAGGTCGACGCGCTCGAGTGGGCGCTCGCGGACATCGATGCCTGGATCAGCGGGATCCGCCGGGAGCAGGCGCCCACGCGCGCCGGCGCGCTCAAGCTCGAGCAGGACGCTCGCCGGGGAATCTGGAAGGTCAACCCGCTGGCCGACTGGAGCGAGAAGGACCTCTGGGGCTACATCTTCGAGCACGACCTGCCCTACCACCCGCTGCACGATCAGGGCTACGCCTCGATAGGTTGCGCGCCCTGCACGCGCCCTGGCAATGGCCGCGAGGGACGTTGGGCCGGCCTGGACAAGACCGAATGCGGCATCCACGAGTGAGGACCGTTCGTTGAACCCACTGCACTACGAGCTCTCGCACCTGGAGACCCTCGAGGCCGAGTCGATTCACATCTTTCGGGAGGTGGCGGCTGAGTTCGAGCGCCCGGTGCTTCTGTTCAGCGGCGGCAAGGACTCGCTGGTGCTGCTGCGCCTGGCCGAGAAGGCGTTCCGCCCCGGCCGCTTCCCGTTCCCGATCATGCACGTCGACACCGGGCACAACTTCCCCGAGGTGATCGAGTTCCGCGACCGGTTGATCGAGCAGATGGGGGAGCGGCTGATCGTCGCCTCGGTGCAGGAGTCGATCGATGCCGGACGGGCCGTCGAGGAGACCGGTCCGCGGGCCTCGCGCAACCGCCTGCAGACCGTGACATTGCTCGATGCGATCGAACAGCACGGCTTCGACGCCGCCTTCGGCGGTGCCCGCCGCGACGAGGAGCGGGCCCGGGCCAAAGAGCGCGTGTTCTCGTTCCGCGACGACTTCGGCCAGTGGGAGCCCAAGCGGCAGCGCCCCGAGGTGTGGGCGCTCTACAACGGGCGGATCCGCAAGGGCGAGCACGTGCGGGTGTTCCCCCTGTCGAACTGGACCGAGCTCGACGTGTGGCAGTACATCGGCGAAGAGCGGCTCGAGGTTCCCTCGATCTACTTCGCCCACAACCGCCAGGTGTTCGAGCGCGACGGGATGCTCTACGCGCTCAGCTCGTACGTGCAGCTGATCGACGGTGAGACCCCGTTCGAGGCATCCGTCCGCTACCGGACCGTTGGTGACATGACTTGCACCGGCGCCGTGCGGTCATATGCGACCACGTTGCCGGACGTCGTGTCCGAAATTGCCGCCACCCGCATCACCGAGCGCGGTGAGACGCGCGCCGACGATCGGGTGACCGAGGCGGCGATGGAGGATCGCAAGCGCGAAGGCTACTTCTGAGTCGGTGACTCCCGGAGCCGCCACCAACGGGCACGCGCTGCGTACCCGCACCAGTGAGTTGTTGCGCTTCGCCACCGCGGGCTCGGTCGACGACGGCAAGTCGACCCTGATCGGGCGTCTGCTGCACGACTCCAAGGCGATCCTGGAGGATCAGCTCGAGCACGTGATCCGCACGTCGGAGCGGCGGGGCGACGGCTACGTCAACCTGGCGCTCTTGATGGACGGACTGCGGGCCGAGCGCGAGCAGGGGATCACGATCGACGTCGCGTACCGCTACTTCCAGACGCCCCGGCGCAAGTTCGTGATCGCCGACACCCCCGGGCACGAGCAGTACACGCGCAATATGGTCACCGGCGCTTCGACCGCGGACCTTTCGATCGTCCTGGTCGACGCCCGCAAGGGCGTGAGCGAGCAGACCCGCCGCCACGCTTACATAGCGTCGTTGCTGCGCATCCCCCACCTGGTCGTGTGCGTGAACAAGATGGACCTGGTCGGCTACGACGAGGCGGTGTTCGACGAGATCGTCGAGGAGCTGACCGACTGGACGGCTCGCCTGGACATCGGCGACGTCACGTTCATCCCGATCTCGGCACTCCACGGCGACAACGTGGTCAACCGGTCGCTCGGGATGGTCTGGTACGACGGGCCACCGCTGCTCTACCACCTCGAGCACCTGGTGATCGCCCCTGATCGCAACCTGGCGGACCTGCGATTTCCCGTGCAGTGGGTGATCCGGCCGAACAGCGATCGGCACCACGACTATCGCGGCTACGCGGGAACGGTGGCCGGCGGCGTGGTGCACCCTGGCGACGAAGTAATGGTCCTGCCCAGCGGGCAGCGCACGCGGATCTCCGCCGTCGACACGTTCGAGGGGCCGGTCGACACCGCGTTCCCGTCCATGTCGGTCACGCTGCGGGTGGCCGACGATCTCGACATCTCGCGCGGGGACATGCTCGTCGAGCCCGATGACCCGCCCGCCGCGGCGCGCGAGCTCGAGGCGATGGTGTGTTGGATGGGACAGGCGCCGCTGCGGCCGGGCGCCCGGCTGATCATCAAGCACACGACCCAGACCACGCGGGCGCGAGTCGAGGAGCTCGACTACCGGGTCGAGGTGAACAGCCTCGGACACGAGCGCGCTGATGAGTTGGCTCTCAACGAGATCGGCCGGGTGCGGATTCGTTCTGGCTCGCCGCTGATCGTCGACCCGTACGCACGCAACCGGACCACCGGCAGCTTCATCCTGATCGACGAGGCGAGCAACGACACGGTGGCGGCCGGGATGGTGCTCAGCGCGCGCTAGCCGCCAGGCCCGCTTCGGGATAAAAGTCGAGAATACCCTGTCCAAGCTTCGCCGCGCCGCCGAGCGGTTGACGTCACCGAGCCGCGCGAGCCCTGGGCGATCACGAGTCCGCGCGCGCGCCTCGAGCCGGCGCCCCGGACGTCCTGCTAATCAGGAGTAAGCACGCCAGTGCGCCCGATGGTAAGACAGAGCGCCGATTGTTCGCTCAGCGTCAAGGCGCACGGCGGATCGCGCCGAGCGCCCATGCTACGCATCCGTCGCTAAAGTCCCGCGCCCCATGTTCTCCAAGGTGCTGATCGCCAACCGGGGCGAGATCGCGGTCCGGGTCATGCGTGCCTGCGAGGAGCTTGGGATCGCCACCGTGGCGGTCTACTCCGAGCTCGATCGCGATGCCGTGCACGTCAAGCGCGCCGATGAGGCCTACCTGCTCGGCCCTGGTCCCGCCACCGAGAGCTATCTGGTCATCGACAAGCTGATCGACGCCGTACAGCGGTCGGGCGCCGAGGCGGTGCATCCCGGCTACGGGTTCCTGGCCGAGAACGCGGCGTTTGCGGCGGCGTTGGATGAGGCCGGGATCACGTTCATCGGGCCGCCGGCGTCGGCCATCGAGGCGATGGGATCGAAGACCCGGGCCCGCGAGCTGATGGCCAAGGCTGGCGTGCCGATCGTTCCGGGCACCACCGATCCGGTGGACAGCCTCGACGAAGCGCGCCGGGTGATCGAGGAGACGATCGGCTACCCCGTCGCGGTCAAGGCGGCCGGCGGGGGCGGTGGCAAGGGCTTTCGGGTGGCGCTGGACGAGTCCAAGCTGAAGGACGCCTTCGAGGGCGCCGCCCGGGAGGGCGAGAAGTTCTTCGGCGACGCCACCGTGTACCTGGAGCGCTATCTGCCGGATCCGCGCCACATCGAGGTGCAGGTGCTGGCCGACACGCACGGCAACGTGATCCACCTCGGCGAGCGCGACTGCTCGCTCCAGCGCCGCCACCAGAAGCTGATCGAGGAGGCGCCGGCGCCGGCGGTCGATTCCGAATTGCGGGCCCGGATCGGCAAGATCGCCACCGACGCCGCGGCCGCGGTGGCGTATACCGGGGCAGGGACGATCGAAGGGCTCCTCCAGGAGGGCGAGTACTTCTTCCTGGAGATGAACACCCGGGTCCAGGTCGAGCACTGCGTCACCGAGATGGTGACCGGGATCGACATCGTCAAGGAGGGGATCCGGGTGGCCGCCGGCGAGTCCCTCTCGGTCAGCCAGGACCAGGTGGAGCTGCGCGGGCACGCCATCGAGTGCCGGATAAACGCCGAGGACGCCGCGAAGAACTTCGCCCCCGCGCCTGGTTTGATCGGGGCGTATCGGGAGCCGGCGGGGCCAGGCGTCCGGGTGGACTCGGGCGTCGAGGCGGGCTCGGAGATCTCTCCCATGTACGACCCGATGGTGGCCAAGCTGATCGTGTGGGACGTCGACCGCCATCAGGCCACCGTGCGGATGGTGAGGGCGCTCGGCGAGTACCAGATCGAAGGGCTCAAGACGCTGCTGCCATTCCACCAGGCGATCCTCCAGACGCGCCAGTGGCACGACGCCGAGACATGCCGCGACCTGATCGGAGACCGCGACTGGCTGAGCCAGCTCGCCTTCCCCAAGCCGGCGGAGACGCCCGAGGATGGTGAGGCGGGCGAGCCGGTGGAGCAGAGCTATACGGTCGAGGTATCGGGCAAGCGCTTCGACGTGAAGGTGATCGGGCCGCCGCTGGCCGCGGGCGTGGTCAATGGATCGGCTCCGGCACCGGTCTCGGAGGGTGCGGTGGGTACGCGCCGCCCGCCCCGCCGCAGCGAGAAGGGCCGGGGCGGAGCCGGTGGTGGCGGCGACACGCTCGCCTCGCCGCTGCAGGGGACCGTGCTGAAGGTAGCGGTGGAGAAGGGCGCCAAGGTCGAGGAGGGCGCCCTGGTGGCGGTGATCGAGGCGATGAAGATGGAGAACGAGATCACCGCGCACAAGGCGGGCGTGGTCTCGGCGCTGCCAATCGCCGTCGGCGCCTCGGTCGCCACCGGCGACACGCTGGCCGTGATCAGCTCCGCAGCGGAGTAGCGCCTCTTCTGGTCGGCCAGGCCAACGTGCCGAACAGCGCGACCAGGAGCAGGTCGCGAACGATCACCGCCCAGGACTCCAGTGGCTGGAAGGTCTTCAACGGCGAGAAGCTGCGTGAAGTAGTACGAGAGGTGCACCCCGACCAGCTGGTGGGCGTCCAGGAACAGCGCTGCCCCACGCTCTCGAGCTGCAATGGCCCGTTCTCCTGCCCGTGGATCGCCCACCACACGCTAGTCGAGCGCGTCCTCCGCGCGGGTGCCGGCGCCAAGCGACGCCGACAAGGTGATGGTGCCCGCTCCCGGCCCTCGGGTCGCTTGCACCTGGGCGCCGTCCACCTCGAGCTCGACCGAGAGTCCGCGGCTGAGGTGCGCCAGACGGGTCACCGAGGTCGTGTAGTGCCCGGCGCGGGCCAGCTCCGTCCGCTCGGCGGTGGTGGCATATCTGACCGTGCGCTCCGCCTGCGCCTGTAGGTCGTCCTCGCTCCCCGCCACCGCGGCGAACGACAGCAGGATCCCGCCCGCGAGCACGGCGAGGAATGCCGGCAGCATCCGCTCGGCGAGTCGCCGGCGTCCCACGCAGAGCAGGACCGCGGCGCAGACGGCGACGCCGATCGCCAGCCCGGCGACCACGATCGCGGCGACCGCAATGCTCGAGTAGCTCACGTCGTGCGTAGGTTAGATGCGCGGGCCGGGCTCGGGTCGGGTCGGCTGGCTGGGGGCGAGGGCTACTCCCGGGTCGCTCGACGCATCCGCTCCACGTTCTCGGCGTGGATGCGTAGCTGGGCCTTCGTCCTGCGCCCCGGCGGAAGCGGCGCGTTCTCCCTCGCGGCCCGCAGCGCGTGAAGGTAGCTCGCGTCCTCCTGCAGGACCGTCACGGCGTCCTCACGGGTCAGCGGCCGGCCGTGGCCGGGCACGATCGTCTCCGCGCGCTCCACCAGGGGCTGGAGCCGCTCGAGTGTGGCCAGGTACGCACCCACGGAGCCCCCCGGCGAGATCCAGGGAATCTCCACCGGACTCAGGTAATCCCCGCAGACGAGCACTCCGAGCCACGCGATGTTGAACGCGGTGCCGTCGGGTGTGTGGCCGTCGGCCGGATGCAGCTCGAGCTCGTGCCCAGCCTCGTCCGGCCCCAGGGCCAGGCGCCCGGGGACGGGAAGCGCTTGGATGTCGCCGAGCGACAGCGGCCGGCGGTCGTCGACGTAATGCTCCTCGTCGAACTCGCGCAGCTCGCGCTGAGCCGCGCCCGGCTCGGCCGCCAGCCGACGCGCGCTGCTCTCCCCGCACCCGAGCGAGGCCTCGGGGAAGGCGATCCGGCCGAGCAGGTGATCCCAATCGGCGTGGGTGGCGAGCAGTCCCGAGACCGGGAAGCCCGCCTGCTCGAGCACTCCGGGTATCGCCTCGAGCTCATCCGGATACACCGGCGAGTCGATCACGAACCCCTCGTCGACGGCGCGCACGGCAGTGCAGGTCGTCTGCCAGAAGCGACTGATGAAGACAATCAGGTCAGCGTGGACGCTGAGCGCGCGCACCTTGAGCCGCCCGCCGGCGCGGCGCTACGAGACCCCGATGAGCTTCATCGCGTCGCGCAGGTCCTTGGCCTCGGCGTCCGGCTTCTTCTGATTGGACTCGGGCGCCTCCTTGCCGCGATTGACCCACACCACCGGGACCTTGCGCTTGAGGCACGGCTCGACGTCGTAGTAGTAGCTCGCGGCGACGTGGACCCAGCCCTTCTTGCCGCCGATCCGCCGCTCGCACTCGCTGAAGTGGGCCGGGTCGGGCTTGTAGGAGCGCACCTGCTGAGCGGTGACGACCAGGTCGAAGTCGAGCGGGATGTGGCGCCGAGTCTGGCCGAGCAGCTTGTCGTCGATGTTCGAGATCAGCCCCACCTTGTACTTCTTGGCGATCCTCTGGAGCACCGAATTGGTCTCCTTGAACGGCGGCCAGCGCTGGACCGAATCGGGCAGGAAGCCGGCGCGCGAAGGCTCGAGCGGCCAGCCGAGTGTCTTGGCGATCTGCACCGCGGTGCGGCGCAGGACCTCGGCGTACAGCTCGTAGGAGCCCGCCTGGATCTGCTTCTGGACCTCATAGAAGAGCGGAATCAACTCGTCGCGCTCGATCGTGAACCCGTCGCGCTCGGCCTCGCGCTTGAACGCCTCGAACGCGCCGGTCTCCCAGTCGATCAGGGTCCCGTACACGTCGAAGGTGACGAACGCGATGTCCTTGGGGATCGCCATGGGGCGGCCATGATGCCATGGGGAGAGACTCCGGCGCTTCCAGGTCTTTCCCAGACCTCGCGACAGGCTTGGGGCCCGACCTACTACAGTCCAGGCGCGCATGGATCTGCTCGAGTACCAGGGAAAGCAGGTGTTCGCGCGTCACGGCGTGCCCGTGCCGTCTGGACGTCACGCCCAGACGGTCGACGAGGCGGCCGCCGCGGCCGACGACATCGGCTACCCGTGCGTGGTCAAGGCGCAGGTCCAGATCGGCGGCCGCGGCAAGGCCGGCGGGATCAAGGTGGCCCGGAATCATGGCGAGGCGCGGGATCACGCGCAGGCCATCCTGGGCATGGACATCCGCGGCCTGACCGTCCACGAGCTGTGGGTCGAGGAGGCGTCGGACATCGCCTCGGAGTACTACGCCTCGGTCGTGTTCGACCGCTCGGCCAAGGCGCCGCTCGTGATGCTCTCGACCAAGGGCGGGATGGACATAGAAGAGGTGGCCGCGTCGGATCCGGAGGCGATCGCCCGTCTCCACGTCGATCCGCTGCTCGGCTTTCAGGAGTTCCACGGCCGGCGCCTGGCCTTCGAAGCGGCGGTCGACGCCGACGTGGTCCGGCCGGTGGGCGCGATGCTGGCGTCGTTGTACGAGGTGTTTGTCTCGGAGGAGGCCACGCTGGTCGAGGTCAACCCGCTGATCGTGACCCCGGAGCGGCAAGTGAAGGCGCTCGATGCCAAGGTCACCCTCGACGACAACGCCCTGTTCCGCCACCCCGACAACGCCGAGCTGCGCGACCCCTCTCGCGAGGATCCCCAGGAGCGGATGGCCAAGGAGCGCGGGCTGACCTACGTCAAGCTCGACGGCAACATCGGGATCCTCGGCAACGGCGCGGGCCTGGTCATGTCAACGCTCGACGTGGTGGCCCAGGCGGGCGGCTCGCCGGCCAACTTCCTGGACGCCGGCGGCGGCTCGAAGGCGGAGGCGATTACCAGCGCCGTCGAGGTGATCCTGTCCAACGAGAGCGTCAAAGCTGTCTTGTTCAACATCTTCGGCGGGATCACGCGATGTGACGAGGTGGCGCGGGGGTTGATCGAGGCGTTCGACCAGATCAGTCCGCAGGTCCCGTTCGTGGTGAGGTTGGACGGGACGAATGATGTGGAGGGGCGGAAGTTGTTGGCGGATGCAAACCTGCCCAACGTCTTCGCCGAGCCGACCATGGATGGAGCTGCGCACAAGGTCGTGGAACTAGCATCCCACCCACCCACCCCCGCCACTGCGGCATGAGCATCCTGGTTGACAAGAACACCAAGCTCGTCGTGTCCGGTATCACCGGCCGCGAGGGCACGTTCCACGCGCTGCGCAACCGCGACTACGGGACGCAGGTGGTGGGAGGCGTCACCCCCGGCAAGGGCGGGCAGCACGTCGACGGCGTTCCCGTGTTCGACACCTTCCACGAGGCGGTGGCGTCGACCGGCGCGAACACCGCGATGATCTTCGTGCCGCCACGCTTCGCCGCCGACTCGATCCTGGAGGCCGAGGACGCCGGCATCTCGCTGATCGTGGCCATCACCGAAGGGATCGCCGCCCACGACGAGCTGCGGGCCTTCAACGTGATCAAGAAGAACGGCCGGGCGCGGCTCATCGGACCGAACTGCCCCGGCATCCTGTCGCCGGGCAAGGCCAATGTCGGCATCATCCCGGCTGCTTTCTTCAAGGAGGGCAACGTCGGGGTGGTCTCGCGCTCGGGCACCCTGACCTATCAGATCGGGAACGTGCTCGCCCAGCGCGGCTTCGGTAACTCGACGATCGTCGGCATCGGCGGCGACCCCGTCCCAGGCTCGGACTTCATCGACATCATCGGCCTGTTCCAGGACGATTCCGAGACGGAGCTGATCGTGATGTGCGGCGAGATCGGCGGCGACGCCGAGGAGCGCGCCGCCGACTTCATCGCCGAGAACGTGACGAAGCCCGTCGTGGCGTACATCGCGGGCTTCACCGCGCCGCCCGGCAAGACCATGGGCCATGCCGGCGCGATCGTCTCGGGCTCGCGCGGCACCGCCAAGGCCAAGGCCGAGGCGCTCGAGAGCAAGGGCGTGCGGGTCGGTCGGACGCCCACCGAGGTGGCCGAGGTGGCCGTCTCGCTGCTCGGCGCCGCGGCATAGCCGATTTCTGGCCACCCGCGCCGACGGCCCTTAGGAACCCGTAGTCTTACGGGCAGTGGCTGCGTCGATCTCGTTCGCCCGGGGTGCCCCTTCGCTGGACATCGTCGATGTCGACGGCCTGCGTGTCGCTGCGGACCGGGCCTTCGAAGCCGATCCCGGGGGCATGACCGGATACGGGACCGCGATCGGCTATCCGCCTCTGCGGGAGTGGATCGCCGAGCGCCACCAGGTAGCGCCCGAGCAGGTGATCGTCACCAACGGCTCGATGCAGGCTGACGCCTTCCTGTTCGAGGCACTGGTCGAGTCCGGCGACTCCGTGATCGTCGAACGCCCCACCTATGACCGCACGCTGCTCTCGCTGCGGGGTCGCGGTGCCGACGTGCGGATGGTCGAGCTCGAGCCCGACGGAATCGACGTGGCCGCGGTGGAGCGCGTGCTCGCCGGCGGCGCGAAGCCCAAGCTGGCCCACATCATCCCGAACTTCCAGAACCCCGCCGGCTACACGCTCTCGGCCCCGAAGCGCGAGCGGCTGCTCGAGCTGGCCCGCCAGCACGAGTTCACGATCTTCGAGGACGACCCCTACGTGGCGCTCCGCTTCGAGGGATCGCCGCTACCCACCATGCTCTCAATGGGCGGTGAGAGCGTGGTCTACGCCTCGTCGTTCTCCAAGACCGTCTGCCCCGGGATCCGCGTCGGCTACCTGGTGGGTCCGGCCGAGCTCATCGCCCGGGTGACGAAGATCGCCACCCAGACCTACATCTCGCCGAACATGGTGGCGCAGGGGATCGTCCACGAGTTCGTCGTCTCCGGTGCACTCGAGCGCTCGATCGAGAAGGTGCGCGAGGCACTGCGAGAACGCGCCCAGACCCTCTGTGCCGCACTCGAACGCGAGCTTCCCGAGGCGCGCTTCGTCAAGCCCTCCGGCGGCTACTTCCTGTGGGTCGACCTGCCGCGCGGCACCGATGTGGGCGCGTTGTTCGAGGCGGCGGCCGAGCGCGGGCTTCTGTTCGTCAAGGGATCCGACTTCGTGCTCGACGGCGCCGACTCCAGCCTGCGGCTGGCCTACTCCGGCGTCACTCCCGATGAGATCGAGGAGGGCGTGGGCCGCCTGGCCGAGGCCTACCGACACTTGGCGGGCGCCAACGAAGATGCGGCCTGAGGAGATCGCGGCCGTCCGCCGGCGCGCACGCCGCGAGCGTGACCCGCTCGCCAGACGCTCCCTCGATCGAGGGCTCGCCGGCCGGCCGGCTCGTGGTCAGCGCGCTCAACGGGGCCTTCGGCGACACGCTGGTGCGCCGGCGCAATCCGTTGGCGCTGCAGATGGCGTCGCCCAGATGCGCCGCTGCCTGGGCAGCCAGCGCACGTTGCCGGCGCTGGCGGCTTGACGCCCGCGCTTCAGCGGCCGTAGCGCTCGCGGCCGAGTACGAGCTGCTCGGGCAGCGCGGTACGGGGCGGCGGCGAGGGATCCGCCAGCACCGACACGGTCTCGGCCACGCTGGCGGTGACCCTCGCCACCGAGTCGTCGGCGTGCACGGCCACCGTATCGCCGTCGTTCGAGGCGACCTCGCCCTGCATCCCGGGCTCGATTCCGGCCTCCTTGAGGTAGTGCAGGAGGTCCTCGGCCTCGTTCTCGAGCCGCAGGATCGTCACCCTGGCCCCGGGCTCGCAGTCGGCCAGCGGCACCCCGTCGATCCGCTCCCCGACCCGGATCGGATGGCCGTGGGGACAGGTCTTCGCATCTCCCACCGAGGCGCGCACATAGTCCTCGAAGCGCGGGGTCATCGCGTGCTCGAGCTGCTCGGCCTCCTCGTGGACGTCGTCCCACGGCACGCCCACCACGTCGGTCAAGAAGCGCTCGATCATGCGGTGGCGGCTGACGATCTGCTCGGCGTGCTGGCGTCCTGACGGCGTGAACTCGATCATGCGCTCGGCGTTGCGCTGGATGTACCCGTCGCGCTCGAGGCGGCCGATCATCTCGTGGACGGTCGGGGCGGAGAGCTGCATGGCACGGGCCAGGTTGGCGCCAGTCATCGGCAGGCCGGCCTCGAACAGCCAGAACAGCATCTCCAGGTACTCCTGCTCGGCGACGGTGCCACGCGGCGAGGCCATGGGACGGATCGTATCGGCCGCGCATCGCATAGCATCGCGGCCGTGTCCGACCTGCCCCTGAAGCCGCCGATCCAGCCTCAGCTGGCCCGCTCCCGGGCCGAGCTGCCGGTGGGCGAGCAGTGGTCCTACGAGCCGAAATACGACGGCTTCCGGGCGATCGTGTTCAAGGCCGGCGAGAAGGAGATGATCCAATCGCGAGGTGGGAAGCCGCTCGGCCGCTACTTCCCCGAGCTCCGCTTCCCGGACGGCCGGTACGTGATCGACGGCGAGATCGTGATCGACGACACCGGTGGCGGCCAGGACTTCGATGCCCTTCAGAACCGGATTCATCCCGCCCTGTCCCGCATCACGATGCTCTCCGAGCAGACGCCGGCGCGCTACGTCGCCTTCGACCTGCTGGCCTACGGCGACGAGTCGTGGCTGGAACAGCCATTCTCCGACCGGCGGGCAAGGCTCGAGACGCTCGCGGCCGGCGGGATCGACGTCACGCCCCTGACCCGCGATCCCGAGCAGGCCGAGCCGTGGTTGCGCAGCGGCGAAGGAGTGGTGGCCAAGGACACCAACGCGCTCTACCGGCCCGGCGAGCGCACCGGCATGATGAAGATCAAGCGGGTGCGCACGATCGACGCCGTGGTCGCCGGCTGGCGCCCCGGGAAGGAGCCGGACACCGTCGGCTCGCTGATCCTCGGCCTGTACGACGACGCCGGCAAGCTGCACATCGTCGGCCATTGCTCGGGGCTGAAGGCGGCCGAGAAGCGCGCCCTGGTCGGCAAGCTGGTCGCCTACGAGACGGGCAAGCGCGGCCACGGCGACCCAAGTCGGTGGAAGAACGAGAAGGAGCTCGAGTGGATCGACCTGCGGCCCGAGCTGGTCGTCGAGGTGACCTTCGACCACGCCAGCGGCGGGCGCATCCGCCACGGCACGAAGATCCTGCGCTGGCGCGAGGACAAGCAACCCCGGGAGTGCAAGCTGGAGCAGATGTCGCTGTGAGCGACGGTTCACGCTGAACCGCGGGTCGCCGACGGGGGTCGCCGGGACGGTGCTCGAACCTGGCGCGAGCCCTTATTCGGGATCGCGCATCTGAAACGTGTACATCCGGTCGGCGTCGATCCGCATGTACACGGGTCCGCTGTCCAGGAACTGCTCCCACTCGGTGCCGTAGCGTGGGACGTACACCTCGAGCAGCGTCTCGCGCAGACCACCCTGAATCTCGACTGGGACCGCCCACCCGTGGACGTTCACCGCGAACTCCTCCCGGGGCAGGTGCGTCGCGCTGACCTGCGGCCGGGTGAGCAGATGGCGGTAGCGGACCGAGTCGGGCGCGGTGCCGAAGTGAAAGGCGCCGCGGTAGAAGATCCCGTCCAGGGGCCCGGCGATCGGGCGGCAGTCGGCGGTGACCGTGGCCACGACGAGCAGGCACATCCCGGTGAGGCGGTCCACGAGTTGCCCGGCATCGACGCGCCGCTCTGGCGTGGTGATGCTCCGGAGGTGGCGGCCGGCGCGTTCGTAGCTGCGGTCGAGCAGGTCCTGGAGCGCGTGGATGTCGTCGGGCGTCTCGTGCACGCGATTACGGAAGATACTGCCGGCATGCCGGCCATCCCTGGTGTCCCGACCACCATCCTGGTCGCCCCCGACTCGTTCAAGGGGACCCTGTCGGCCGCCGAGGTCGCGCAGGCGATCGGTCAAGGGCTGGAGGCAGCGGGCCGGCCGGTCGACCTATGTCCAGTGGCGGACGGTGGCGAGGGCACGCTCGAGGCGCTTCTGCCGGCGCTAGAGGGCGAGCTGCAGACCATCGCCGTGTCCGATCCGCTGGGACGCCCGATCCAGGCGTCGTTCGCCCTCGGCGCAGGGGTGGCGGTGGTCGAGACCGCAGCGGCGTCCGGGCTCGGGCTCGTCGACCCGGACGAGCGCAACGCGGTTGCCGCCACCACCTTTGGCACCGGTCAGCTGATCGCGGCCGCGGTGCAGGCGGGGGCCGAGGTGGTCTATCTCGGCGTCGGCGGGAGCGCCACCACCGATGGGGGCGCCGGAGCGCTCGAGGCCATCCGCGAGGCGGGCGGACTCGATCCGGCCCGGGTTGTGGTCCTGTGCGATGTCCGCACCCCGTTCGAGCAGGCGGCGCGGGTGTTCGCGCCGCAGAAGGGGGCGGACCCTGACCAGGTCGTGCGGCTGACGAAACGGCTGAACGACCGGGCGCGGCGCCTGCGTCGCGATCCCCGCGGGGTGCCGATGACGGGTGCCGCGGGCGGACTGTCGGGTGGTTTGTGGGCCGAGCTCGGCGCTGAGCTCGTGGCCGGGGCGCAGTTCGTGCTCGACGCGGTCGAGTTCGACCGGCGGATGCGCGCGGCTCGCGCCGTGGTGACCGGCGAGGGCAAGCTCGATCAGCAGAGCCTGGCCGGCAAGGTCGTCTCGGAGGTGTCGACCCGCGCCCGACAGGCCGGCGTGCCGTGCCACGCGATCGTCGGGACCCGCGAGCTCGACTCGTTCGGGGTGCGGGTGCTCGACCTCCAAGCGGTGCTCGAGGCAGGTACGCCCCGCCAGATCACCGCGGCGGCACGACGGCTGTCGGACCGACTCTAGACATGGCGGTCGCGGCCGGGTCACGAGCCAGTCGACACCCACGTCGGTGCGCGCCGGCTCCCAGCCGTCAGCGGTGAACGGATCGATGTAGTGCTGGTAGAGCGAGTGCCGGCCCGCTAGTTGTGCGCGAAGGCCGTCCGCTTGGCGTTCTCCTGGTCGGGCAGCGGGGCGTCGAGCGCCTCCAGGAACTCGGTCTGCTCGCGCAGGTAGTCGAGCAGGAGGTCGGCCATCTCGTGGCTCATCCCGGCGCGGACCACGATCCGGAGCACGTTCAGATCCTGGCGGTTCTCCGGGAACGCGTAGGCGGGCACCAGCCACCCCCGCTGGCGCAGCCGATCGGACACGTCGAACACGCTGTAGTTCTCGACCTCCGGGGCCAGCGCAAAGGCGAACACCGGCAGGTCGTTGCCCTCGGAGATCAGCCGGTACGGACCCATCTGCGCGATCTCCTCGGCCAGGTGGCGCGCCACGTCGTGCGCGCCCTGCATCACGCGGTGGTATCCCTCACGCCCCAGCGTGGTGAGCATGAAGTACTGGGCGACCACCTCGCTTCCGGGGCGGGAGAAGTTCAACGCGAACGTCGGCATGTGGCCGCCGAGGTAGTTGACGTCGAACACCAGGTCCCGCGGCAGCGCCTCCTCGTTGCGCCAGATGGCCCAGCCGACGCCGGGATAGACCAGCCCGTACTTGTGGCCCGAGACGTTGATCGACTGCACTCGCTCGAGCCGGAAATCCCACTCGAGGTCAGGCTGGAGCACCGGCGCGACGAACCCGCCGGACGCTGCGTCCACATGCATCGGGACGTACACGCCGCGCTCGCTTTCGAGTCGGTCCAGTGCGGCGGCGATGTCCTTGACCGGCTCGTAGCTCCCATCGAACGTCGAGCCGAGGATGGCGACCACGCCGATCGTGTTCTCGTCGCACAGCGCCACGGCCTCCTCGGCGCCGAGGTGAAAGCGGTCGCCCTCCATCGGGACCAGGCGCGGCTCCACGTCCCAGTAGCGGCAGAACTTCTCCCAGCACACCTGGACGTTGACGCCCATGACCAGGTTGGGCTTGTCGGTCGGCTTTCCCGCCTGGCGCATCCGCTCCCGCCAGCGCCACTTCAGAGCCAGGCCGCCCAGCATGCAGGCCTCGCTCGAGCCGGTCGTGGAGCAGCCGGTGGCCTGCTCGTGGTCGGGCGAGTGCCACATGTTGGACAGGATGCTCACGCAGCGTGACTCGATCTCGGCCGTCTGCGGATACTCGTCCTTGTCGATCATGTTCTTGTCGGCCGTCTCCGCCATCAGACGGGCCGCGATCGAGGGCATGTAGGTGGTGACGAACGTCGCCAGGTTGAGCCGCGCCGAACCGTCGAGCAGCAGCTCGCTCGAGATCAGCTCGTACGCCGTCTCGCTGTCCAGGCCGCTCTCGCCCAGGCGGTGGATCGGCAGGTCGGCGGCCGCCTGGGCACGGGCTGTGGCCTCCGGCATGGCGTGACGCGGTGGATGCTTGCGCTGACTGCTCAGGGGCATCGATCGGCTCCTTGGGTGGGATCGGCAGGCTCAAGGATCATCCCCGACCGACCGCGCTCACCGCAACCGGTCCACATCACCGGTCGGGCGGTGGCTGGCAGCCCAGTTCGATCAGATGTCTGGCAAACGCCAGGCGGTCCCGATTCGGGTGGAACGGCTCGCCGCCGTTTCGCAGCAGCACCGCCACCCGCTCGAGGTCGTAGAGAAGCGCCAGCTTGCCGGGCGGATCGTCCCACTCCCCCGAGTCGTAGCGCTCGACCCAGGCCGACAGCGCCGCCAGCGCCTCGACCTGGACCTGGTCCTCCCACCAGCCGCTGCGCAGCGCCAGTCGGTAGCGGGCCCTCAGGGCGCACACATCCGACCACAGCTGCTCGAACCACATCCATCGCTCGCGCGGGTAGAGCCCCTCGCAGCTGAGCGGCCAGCGCGCAGTGACCGGCTCGTCCCAGTCGGACTCCGGCTCGTGCCAGTCGTCGGGCTCGTGATGGCTCACGGCGTCGCCCCGGCGAGCTTTCGCAAGCGGCGGTCCTCGAACCACAACCTGAGGCGCAGACGGGTGGGGGGGATCCGGCCGTAGAGGAGCAGGGCGTGTCGCTCCGGCAGTTGGCGCAGGGCCTCGGGGGCTACCAGCGGCCGGCGCCGGGCCGAGGTCGAGCGGGTGGTTCCGCCGGCGCCCGTCGTGTGCGTCCGGTCGCGGGCCTCCTCCTCACCGACCAGCCCCGCGAAGTAGCGCAGCGTCTCGAGGTCGGCCACGCCCGGCAACAGCATGCGTGCCCGGTGGCTGTTGACCACGGTCTCCGCCTGCTGGCCGAACCGCGATCGCGCCTGCGCCAGGTCGTGGAAGATCGTGACCAGCTGGATGTTGTGGCTGGGCGCGGTCGAGGCGATCTCGGCCAGGTTGGGCACCGGCGCGATGTTCCCCGCCTCGTCCAGGCACAGCAGCAGCGGCCGTTCCAGGCGCCCGCCGGTCAGCGTGGCCCGCTCATAGGCGCGGTCGATCACCTCGCCCAACAGGGCTAGGAACAGCGGGCGCAGCAGCTTTGACGCCTTGGCGTCGCCGACCAGATAGAGCGTGCCGGCACCGTCGAGCAGGCGGTCGGCCGTGATCTCGCTCGATCCGGCCGAGCGCATCACCCGCTGGAAGCGATAGGCGCGCAGCAGGGTCTGGGCCGTCGCCTCGATCGAGGTGCGGGTGCGATCTGCCTGGGCCTCGAATGCCCGCACCGCGTCGTAGGCGTTGCAGGCGTCGGCCGCGCGGGCCTCGTTTTCGGCCTCGCCGCTGATTTGCATGAGCGCCTCGTCGAGCTCCCGCGTCCCCTGCCCGTGGACCCAGCGGAGCACGCTGTCCATGCCGGCGCCGCTGGCCGCCGCGGCATACAGCAGCGGGGCCAGCCGCTGTTCGGCCGCGACCGCCCAGAAGTCGCCGCCCTCGACTCCGCGGCGGTCGACCTCGGCCGCCGAGGCCAGCCGCCACGCGACCTCCAGCGCGCCGTCCCAGGTCTCCGCGCCATGCAGCGGCGACCAGGTGTGCGAGGAAATCTGGGCCAGCCCGAACGGATCGAACACCAGCACCTGGCCGAGGACTCGGCGCCGGGCGATGGTGGCGGCGATGAGATCGGTCTTGATCGAGCAGGCGACCGCGGGGCCGTTCCAGTCGAGCAGGGCGGGAATCGCGACGCCGGCCGACTTCCCCGACTGCGGCGGTCCGAAAGCGATCAGCGCGTGGCGGTGCTCGGCGTACAGGAGCCGGCCGCCACGGCGGCCGAGCACCAATCTTCCTGCGCGGTCCCCGCTCCGCGCCCTCCGCGCACTCCTGAGCCGGCCCAGCTCGCTCGAGCGCGCCCAGCGTGCGCCGGTGCCTGAGCGCAGGCGGGCGCTCGCTCGTCCCACCACCAGCGTGATTGCCGCGCCGGCGCCGGTCAGGAGAGTCAACGCGGCGTAGAAACCGCCCGCGCCCGGCAGGCGCTCTTGGACGCCCGGAGGCCACGCGCGGGCGGGGTCGGGGAGGCGACTCGGCAGGCGAATGAGCACGCCGAGCAGCTGGGAGACGCCGACGCGGGGCCAGCCGGAGCCGAACAGCGCGCCGGCCAGGCCGCCCCACAGCCAAAGTGCTCCGACGGCTGCCACGGCGGTGCCGATTGCCGCCAGCACGACCGCATCGGAAACCGACTCGTGCCGGTTGGTGTTCATCGGCGGCCGATCCTCGAATTCCGCTTCAGCGACGTCACCGTCGACCCGGCCGCTCGTCGGTCACCTGCATCCCCGTGTCGGTGTTCGTGAGCCTCGTCTCCAGGCGCGAGCGGTAGTGCTGGACCACGAACGACCGGCTGCCGACCCGCCACAGGGCCTGCCCGGCCGACAGCATCGCGATCAGCCGCGCCTCGCTCTCCGACAGGCCGAGAAGCGAGCGGGTGAGCGGGACCTGGCTCTCGTCCTGGTGGTAGACGATCCGGGTCGAGGCGTCGGCCACCAGACCCTCGGCGATTCGCGCGGCACGCGAGCCCGCATCGCCCGCCGCGCTGAGGTCGGCCAGCTTGTGCAGGACGACGAGGTTCATCACCCCGAACTGGCGCGCCAGCTTGAAGTTCGATTGAAACCACTCGCCCAGGCCGGTGTGCTGGACGATCTTCCACGACTCGTCGGCAACGTTGATCAGCCGCTCGCGCCCGGGCCGCTCGGCCATTCGGGCCAGCAGGGCGCTCATCCACGCGGTGGCGCAGGCCATCAGGATGCCGACCGCCGGCGAGTCCTTGACCGCGTGCAGGTCGAGCACGAGCAGCTTCGCGTCTAGGTCGAGCCCGGGAGTGGTGGGGCCGTCGAACATCCCCTTGAGCGGGCCCTCGCACAGGTCCTGGAGGGCGAGCGCCGCGCGGCGGACGTCGACGGCGAGCTGCTCGGTCGTCGTCCTGAGCCGCTGCGCCATGTCGGCCGCCGGGTCGAACAGGACCTTGGCGATGTCCGGCAGGGTGGGCTCGGGCACGCCGCTTGCGCGGACCATGTGGAGCGCCTCGCGTAGCCCGGCGGCTTCGACCTGGGTGAGCGGCCCGCCGACTGCGGTCACGGTCACGGCGCGCAGAAGCTCGAGTTGCGCGTGCTCCTCAGGGCGGGAGGCGAGCGGGTTCAGGCGGATCGAGCCGCCCGGCTCGAGCGAGACCGGCCTGACCCCCACCGCGTGGCACAGCGGTCCGTATTCGCGCTTGACGTCGAGCACGAACGCGCGTCGCCCGAACAGCAGCATCCGCCATAGAAGCGTCTTGACCAGGGCGCTCTTACCCTGACCCAGCTTGCCGAGGACGATGGCGTTAGGGTCGTCGAGCGCGCCGTCGCCGTAGAGGACCCAGGGGTCGTAGCAGAAGGCCCCGCCGCTCGAATCCCGCCCGATGAACACGCCGCGGCCGCCGAGGCCGCCGCTGGCCACGAACGGGTAGACGGCCTGGGCGTGTCGGGTCGTGCACCGGTGTCCCGGACGGTCCGCCGCCGGCCGGCTCATGCCCGCCCCGTCCTTCTGCGACGGGGCGCCACGGCGGGCACGCTCATCGCAGACCCCGGCAGAGCGGCAGCGTGAACGTGAACGCCTCGGCCTTGCTGGCCGTACATGCGGTGCAACTCGAGCCTGGCGCGCACTGCCTGCTCGTGCACGTCCGCGCAGGCGCGGCGCAGATCGTCAGGGTCGCGGCCGGTGACCGTGACGAACCCGGCGAGTCGGACCTCCGCGTGGCCGGCGGCGAGCTCGGACTCCCGGCGCACGGCGGCTTCCTGGGCCTGGCGCTGGCGGGCGGTCTCGGCCTGACCAAAGCGGTGGCGCAGCTCGCGGTCGGCGCGGTCGCGGGTGATCGCCGCCTCCGCCTCCCGGGTCGATCGCTCCGGCGGGATCGGCTCGAAGGTGACCGCCACCGTTCGCACCAGGCTCGAGCGGCCCAGCAGGGCGTCCATGAACATTGGCGAGACGTCGACCCGCGGCCACTCGCCGATCCAGAACGTCGCGTGCAGCGCCCCGTCGGTGCGGTAGTGCTCCCAGTGCTCGCGTGCGCCGAGCGGCCAGGCGTTGGCCTCCGAAAGTCCGTGGCGGGTGGGGTCGGCCGCCTCGAGCGTGGCCAGCTCGGCGCGGGCGTAGGGATCGAACGCGGTTCGCAGGACGCGTGCGAGCTGACCCGACCCGAGTGCGCCGAGTACCGACACCTCGGCCGCCTCGAGCCCCTCGGCGACTCGCTCGGTTTGTTCGACCAGCGCCTGCAGACCGGCGTCCCGCCCGCGGTCGGCACCGCGCCGCGGGTCGATCTGGATCGCGACGAGGACCTCGTGCTCGTGTGACGCGCGGGTGGAGGCACCGATCAGCTCGAGGTAGGACTCGATCATCGGCGTGCCCCGCAGTGGCACGGCCGGATCGCGCTCGTCGTGCAGCCAGCGGGCCAGCTCGTCCCCCTGCGCCGGCACGGTCCGCTCGAGCCATTGGATGCGCCGCACGGAGCCGCCGGCAGCGCCCGACAGGATCAGGCCCCAGCGGGCGAGCCGGCGCTCCTGCGCCTCGGGGTCGAGCAGCGAGAAGGCGAGCACGCGGCAGGCCAGGACCGCGGTGAGCCGGCGCCGGCGCTGCTCGGAGAGCACGCCGATGGCCCCGTCCCGGTAGGGCATCTCGAGGATCCGGACGTCCTTGACCGCGCCGGGCGGATGCGGGGAGGGGTGCCGGAACCGGCGGCGCCACCGTTCGCGTTGCTCAGTCGCCCGCATGCCCTGGGCAGGCGCTCGGGAACGGAACCGGTGCCCCTTCCCGGCACGGCGCCATGCGAACGCGAGCGCGACGGGAGCCCATTCCTCGGCGGTGCGCCGCCCGACCGGCGCGAACGCCAGCGCCAGGGCCGCCGCGAGCCCGAGCATGGCGAGGAACGCGCCGGCGGCGCTCGGGTCGCGGTCGATGGCCACGATCGCCGCGACGGCGCCGGCGGCCACCACCGCCGCCTGGCCGGCTCGCAGCTGGCCGAGAAGACCCCGCCGCTCCACCGGACCGAACCGATAGCTGAGACGCTCCTCGGTCATTCGGCATCCTCATGCGGCCAGACCACGGTGTCGCCGAAGTTCGGCCCGAGTTCGAGCACAGGCCGCTGCGACCAGGGACGCGAGGGCGGGGCGGGCGGCTCCCCGCCGGCGGTTGGGTCGCCGGCGGTCCGCGCGCCAGGTCTGTTCGCCGCCGGCGGGGTCGGGTCGCCGACGGTCGTGTCGTCTGGTGTGCTCGCCGCTGGGGCGGCTGGGTCGCCGACGGTCGTGCCGTCCGGTGTGCTCGCCGCTGGGGCGGCTGGGCCGCCGACGGTCGTGCCGTGCGGTGTGCTCGCCGCTGGGGCGGCGGGAGCTCTCGCGGCGACGCCGTCCGCTCCCGCGGCACCGGCGCGGGCGTGTGCGCCGGCGGGTCCGTCCGACCCGGTGCCGGCGCGGGAGCCGGCGGACCCGTCGCTGCCGCGGCCGGTGCCCGGGGGGACCGGATCGCCGGCATCGGCCATCCCGAGCTCGGCGTCGCGCTTCATGCCCGACGTGGTCCGGCTCATCCAATCGTCGGCGGCGCTCCTGGCGTTCGCCACGGCCTTGTCGGCGACAGTCCCGGCGGAGCGGAGCTCGCCGCGCAGGGCCCCGGCCGCCCCGGTGACCATTTCGGTGAGCGGCACGAAGCGCAGCAGCGCCCACGGCGACAGCGCCGACAACATGATCAGCACGGTGCCGGCCATCAATCCAGAGACACCCGCGTGCCTGACGCTCGCGGCGATCGCGGCGCCGCCAAGGGAGAGCACCGCCACGATCGCGAACTTCGAAAGGATCAAGGCGATCAGGATCTCGACCGCGCGAACCGCCCAGATCCGGCGGGCCGGCCAGGCGAGGGCAGCGAAGGCGAGCGGGAGCATCAGCACCACCACGTAGACCGCCGCCTCGCGCAGCAGCAGCTCGATCCAGAGCGCGAACGCAGCGGCGATCGCCAGCAGGCCGATCACGACGGCGAGGAACGGTGAGCGCCCGACTGCGGTCAGACCGGCGACGAGGCCGGCGGCGTACGCGAGCACATGGGCGCTCTGGTTGGCGGCGGCGGCCGAGATCAAGCCGCACAGCTCATCGGAGGCCGCCAGCAACATGGTGGTGAGGGGCGCGGCGATCGCGATCGAGAGGATCGCCAACGGCAGGTAGCCGAGCGCGGCTCGCGCGAGCAGCGCGACGTCCGAGCGCAGTGCTGCCTGAACCGTCGCTGCGAACAGGAACGGCAGCGTCAACATCGTCGCGATCGCCGCCATCCGCCAGTACGTCGCCGAGAACCAGGTCGACTCCAGCTGCGGGGTGGTCGTTGCGCCGAGCGCCGCCGCGGTCTCGTGCAGCACCGCCGCGGCAGCGCCGACGACCGAGGCGCCGATCGCGGTGAGGCCCAGATTGATGGTGGCGGACGCGATCCCCGTGCCCACCCCTCCCCCCAAGAGCGTGGAGGGCGCAGCGCCGAGGGTCCCCGGGCCCCCGCTCAGCAGGGCGCCGCCGTTGGCCAGCCCGCCACACGCGACGCCCGCCGCCTTCGTGACGATGCCGCCCAGCCCGCAGGCTGCCTTGGAGATGTTGAGGTCCGTGACGTGGGATGGTGGGGCTAGGGGACCCGGCGTCGAGGCCTCAGGTCTCGCCGCCGCCGGGGCAGCGAGTGCCCACGCGCCCCCGCCCAGCAGCACGCCGAGCAGAACGACCCGACCGGGGTTCATTTCGCGGTCGTCCCCAGGTGCTGGAAGAAATTGACCAGCCCGGGGCCGGATCCGATCACCAGCGCGGACGCGGCCGAGATGAGCGCCGCGAGCCGCCCACGCGCGGCGTAGTGAGGGTTATGTGCGTGCGACGCGAGCGCCCACATCGCAGCCCCCACGAAGGCGCCGAGGAGCGCGATGGCCAACGCCCACGCTTCGGCGCCGTTCACGAGCTGCTGCAGCACGTTGCTGCCCGGAAGGCCGGTTGGGTCGGGCGTGGCGGTCACCCCCTGGGAGTTGCCGGCCGCGGCGGCGAACAAGCGGATCATACATGTCTCCAGTCTAATTGAGACTAAATGAAGTGAATCAAAGCCTAGCAACTTGGATCGAGACATGATAGGGTCCATTCGCATCAAGTTGGACTCAATTAGATTCACCATGGTTACGATCGACAATCCGAGCGCTACGGCTGGCGTGGGTGACGTAGGGGAGCTGTACGGCCTGCTGGCCAGGCGCCTCGAGCAGATCGTCCGGCTCGATGTACGCGCCCCCGACGTCGTGATCGAGGATGCGTGCCAGTTCGCTTGGAGCCGGCTTCTGCACCATCGCCACCGCGTTCACCGCGAGACGGTCCTCAGCTGGCTGGTCCACACCGCGGTGCACGAGGCGCTCAAGCTGCTGCGACGCGACCGCCGCGAGCTGTCGCTGGAAACGGCCGTCGAGCAGGGCATCCCGGCGCCGGCGCTCACGTCGCAGGCGACGCCGGTCGAGCTAGTCGAACGCCGCGAGCGTCTGGCCGAGCTCGCCTGCCTGCCCGAGCGTCAGCAGCGTGCGCTCTGGCTCCATGCGCTCGGCCTCAGCTACGTCGAGATCGCGCAGCACGAGGGATGGACGACGCGCACCGTCGAGCGGCAGCTGCTACGCGCCCGGGACAGGGTCAGGCAGGCGGAAGCCGCCTAGCGCGAGCCCGCGACCGGGCCCTTAGCGCGCGCGCCCGCGCTTGCGCCGCCGGCGCTCCGCCGGGCTCAGCTTGCGCGGCTTGGCGCGCTGTTTGGATCCCTGCCGTCGCCCTTCGCCGGCCGCCGCGGCCGACGCGCGGGCCCGCGTCGGGGCACGCCGGCGGGCATCGCGCCAGATGAAGAAGGAGATGCCGCCGAGCACGACGATCGCGCCGATCGCGATGATGATCGCCGAGCTGCCGGTGAAGCCGCTTCCGCTGCCGGCGGTGGTCGCGGTGCTGATCGTGGGGACGACAGTCGGCGAGGTCGTTGGAATCGACGCGCTCGGCTGCGGAAATCCGGGGGTCAGTGGATTGCTGCCCGGCGACTGCGAGGGCAGCGCCGGGGCAGTCGCGGCCGCCGTTGACTGGGCCACCGCGCCGGACGGCAGTGCAAGCGCCGCCCCGATCAGAGCAGCGAGGACAACGCGGAATCTCACGTTCGCGCTCCAGCGACTACGCGAGCGGCTGCTCCATGGCCGGCGTCTCCGGCGCGCGGGCGTAGGGATGCTCGTCCCGAACGTCTTCCTCGTGATACACGCTCTCGGCATTGACGGCCCAGATGTCGTGGTTGGTCCCGAGGAGGATGTTGTCGATCGCACGCATGGCGGTCAACATGGAGTGGTCGGAGTTGTTGTAGCGGTGCAGGCCGTTGCGCCCGACCTGTTGGAGGTTCTCGATCCCTTCCAGCCAGCCGCGGATGGTGCGCACTCGCTCTGGGTACTCGACGTCGTACATCGGATACGCCTTGTGCACGCGCACGACGAACCCGAACTTCACCTGATCGGCGCGGGCCAGGTGGAGCTTCGCGAGCTCGCGGGTGGCCATGGCGACTAGATCGTCGTCGGCCATGCTCCAGATCTCGTCGCCCTCGAAGCAGAAGTACTCCATCCCGATCGAGGTGTCTGTGTCGTTGGGAACCATCCACGGGCTCCAGGAGCGGAAGTTCTGGATACGCAGCACCCTGACGCCCGGCTGGTGGATGTAGATCCAGTTGTCCGGGAACAGCTCAGGGCTGTCGATTACGAGCGCCACAGTCAGGAAGTCCCGGTAGCGAAGGCCGCGGGCCGCGTCGCGCACCTCGCCGGGTGCCTCGGGTTCCGAGATGCCGACCGTCGTGCGCAGCGGCAACGACGAGATCACGTAGCTCGGGGTGATGGTCTCGCCGCCGGCGACGACCTCGACCACCTGGCCGTCTTCGATCCGCAGACGTGTGACCGGCGCGTTGAGCCGCACTTCGCCGCCCTTGGCGCGGATGTCCTCGGTCATCTGCTCCCACATCTGACCCGGGCCGTACCGCGGGTAGTTGAACTCGGAGATCAGCGACTTGATCTTGTTGCCTTTGTTGCCGACGAAGGCCGCCTTGGCCGCCGCGAAGAACGACAGCCCCTTGATCCGCTGGGCGGCGAACTCGGAGCGGATCTCGGTGCAGGGCACGCCCCACAGCTTCTCGGAGTAGGTCTTGAAGAAGTGCTGGTAGAGGCGCTTGCCGAAGCGATTGGACACCCAGGCCTCGAAGGTATCCTCCTGGCCCTTGGGCTTGATCGCCGCCCACAGGTACGAGACGCCGCAGCGCACCAGCTCGACCGGGCCCAGCTTGCGGAACACGTCCATCCCCTGCAGTGGGTAGTCGAGGAACTTGTCGTTCCAGTAGATCCGCGACTGCCGCGGCCGTCGGAGGAACTCCTCCTTCATGATCTCGTGCCAGAGGTCGTCGACTTCCTTCGCCTTGGTGAAGAAGCGATGGCCGCCCAGATCGAACCGGTACCCGTCCCGGACCTCGGTGCGCGCGATGCCGCCGACCTGATCGGTGGACTCGAGCACGATCACCGGCTTGCCCTGCTTGGCCAGCAGGTAGCCGGCTGTGAGCCCCGCGGGCCCACCACCGAGCGCCACCACCGGCCGCTCGGGAGTGATGTCCTCGCCGCGGACCGCGGCACCTGGTCTGGGATCGGAAGTCGATTCGGTCATCTGGGATCTCAGCGCACCTTCTCGTAGAGCACCGCGCTGTAGGCCAGGATGCTGGCTCCGCGGTAGTTGTGTGGCGCCACGGCCACTGCCTTCAGCACGCCACTGTTCACGTCGTCCTGGAGGATCTGACCCCACTGCGCGGAGCGCAGCCGTACGAGGGACGTCCAGGGCGCCTTCCAGTTGTTGGCGCCCTCAGTCAGCGGCCGTATGTACAGGAGCTGCTGTCCGGGCCTGAGGCTAGCAACCAGCGGATCGAGGGTTGGCGCCGCGGGCGCGTTCTGGAGCCGCTTCAGGGCGTGGACCCAGTTCATGTAGCTCGGGTCGTCTACCCGGCCGATGGTGGTCGCGTACCGAAGGCCGGCGGGCAGGTAGTACCAGGCCAGCGGGGCCGAGTCAGGCTGCGCGCTGACCACCAGGTCACCGCGATGCAGCAACGGGGTGACCTCGCCGCTCACATCCTGCATGTCGCTCTTGTACTTCGGCGCATAGGAGGAGACGTGTACGACAAACACCGCCACCAGCGCGATCGCGACCAGGCCGACCACCCCCGAGCGGGCCGCGCCCCAGGCGGCGAGCAGGAAAATCGCCGGCAGCAGGGGGGCCATGTACCGGGCCACGAAGGCCGGGGTGATCTGCGAGGCGAGCCAGGCGATGATCAGCGTGCCCGCGATCAACCAGACCAGCGACCACATGACGGTTCCGTCGACCGTGCGCCGGTGACGCCTGGTGAAGAGCGGCGCGAGCCCGATGATCCAGGCCGTCAGCAGCGCCACCGTGATCCGGTCGGAGCCCAGGAGGTCTCGGGACAGGAGGACAGGGACGCCGAAGCGGATCGTCGGCGCCCACGGCGCGCCGGTGTGGGTCGCCTGGTAGATGAAGTTCGGGACCCACGGCAGGAACAGGACGCCGGCTCCCACGTAGGCCAGCACGGCGTCGCGCACCACGCCGCGCCGGTCCTCGCTCACCCGCCAGATCGGGATCAGCGCGACGACCAGGCCGGCCCCGAAGAAGATGCCCCAGGCATGCGTGTAAAGCATCAACGCCTGGCACACCGCGAACAGGATCAGGTACCCGCGTCGCCGGTGGACGAAGGCGTGGATGAACGCGGTCGTCTCCAGGAGCCCGAGTAGAGCCATCAGCTCGTACATTCGGGTTTCCTGGGCGTACGCGGTCAGGAACGTGCCGATCGCGCACAGGACCGCCATGTACAGACCGGCGCGCCGGCCGAACAGGCTCCAACCCGCCCACATGCCGGCCGGGATGCAGAGCAGCCCGAACAGGAGCGAGAGGGCATGGGTGGCCGACTCGCTGGCGCCGAACACGCTGATCCACACGTGCAGCAGTAGGTAGAAGAGCGGCGGCGAGCCGTCGTGGCGGAGGATGCCCGGGATCGCGCTCAGCGAGTGCGAGGCGATTCCCGTGGTTATCGCCTCGTCCTCCCAGAACTGGCCGACGGGCGCGCTCAGGTAGCGCGTGCGTATGTAGGCCGAGATCGCCATGAGCACGATCAGCACGGCGCCCGTGCTGGCCCAGACCGGGACGCGCTCGAGGCGCTTGGGTTGCCGGACGTCGGCTACGCGCGGGATGCCGCCCGGCGGAGCGGTGACGGTGGCCATTAGTGGTCGCTCCCGACCACTAGCGATTCACCTTACTGGCGCAGGTCGAGAACACCCGGAAGGTCCGCACGTGCGTCAGCAGCCGGTAGGGCGCTCCCTCGTGCTCCCAGGCGATGATCTGGCCCGGGGTAGGCAGCAGGTGCGCGTTCGACTGCGCCCGGGTCTGGAGGATCACCTCCGGCCACGGCGGCCCGACCAGGGTGTTGGGCGTGGCCTCGATCCGCAGAGTGTGGACGCCCAGCGTCCAGGCGACCATCGGGACCTGGAAGCCCTCGGTCATGATCGTGCCCTTGCCGCAGTGCAACAGCGCGTCTGCGCCACCCGCCTTCTGCACGGCGGCGGTGAGGTCCCCGCGCAGGCGGGCCTGGTAGACGAGCGCGTGGTGGGTTCGTGGCAGGCTGACGATGTTCTTGCCGATCCAGGGCGGGACGGCGAGAAACAGCGCGATGGCCACCGCGCTCCCCGCTGGGATCGCGATCTGCGGCAGGCTCGGCCGGCGCAGCCCGGACAAGCGTTTTGAGAGCGACCGAATCAGTCCGGCTACCGCGCCCGAGAACCATCCCCACGCGACCCCGCCGGCGATCGCCACCGGAGCTGTGCCCAGCACCAGATAGCGGTTGTTGCCCGAGAAGCCGGCCTGGGTCTCGATGGCAACGCCGAGCCACCAGAGGAAGCCGAACAGCCCGAGCCCGAGCAGCCACGCGCGCGCCCGCACGCCACGGTCGACGTCCTGGCGCCGCCACCAGGCAGCGCGCGTACGCCACAGGCCGATGGCCGCTGCGAACAGGGCGATGATCGCGGGGATCTTCACCCGGTTGAGGACGGCCGGCCAGGCCTCCTTCTTGAACACCGTGCACACCGGGCACTTGGCGAAGGCCGCGCTGTTGGAGCGAGGGTGCTGGGCCCGGTTGACCCCGCGCAGGAGGTGACCGGAGCCCCACAGCTCGGGCAGGAACCACAGCACCGGGATGAGCGCGAACAGCCCCACAACGAGCTTGCGGGCGCTCGGATCGCGCCAGAACAGGTAGACCCCGTAGGGGCCCCAGACGAACCACAGCTCTGGCCGGTCGAGCGCCGCGAAGAACCCAATCACGAAGGCTCGGTGGCGCGCACCGTCCAGATAGCTGTCGACTGCGATCAGCGCCAGCGCCGTGGCGAGGCCCTCCGAGTATCCGAGGGCGTTGTTGGATATGAACCCGCCCGAGTTGACCAGGCTGCCCGCGGCGATCACCGCGGCCAGCAGGGGCGGGATCAGCCCGAGCCGGCGAGCGCCGCCGGCCCGAGGAGGTGTGCCGGCCACGATATCGGCCGTCAGGCGCCAGGCGAGCTTGAACACCATCGCCACCGCCATGACCGCGCCGGCTCGGGCGACGATCAGCCACAGGTCCGGCTGCGTCTTGCCGAATAGGGCGAGCACGGCCGTGAACAGCACCGGGAGCGGCTTCCAGGAGGGGCCGCCGGTGGTCTGGAGGTCGACGTGGATGATCTCGCGACCCCACACCAACCACGCCCATGGGTCGTAGCTCGGGGTCGAGGGGATCAGAAGCGAGAGGGCGCCGATCAGAAGCGCCACGCCACCCAGCCACAGGTAGAAGCGCCCGCCGCGCAACCATTCCGGCAGGCCGTGGCCGCGCGCCGCGACATCGGTCGGGGGCGCCGGTGCAGTCAGCTCTGCAGTGGGAACGGACATAGGACCGGAAGATGTGGTTGCCGCTGCGCTGCAAGTTACGCACGGCGGCGGCAGACGCGGACTGAGCCTGCGCACCGAGCGCGGGCATCGCGGCTGCATTCTAGAGCGCGTCTATCCCTGCACGCCCTGCGCCAGGCAAGCCGCGATGCTTCTCATCTCGGCGTCGGAGGCCCGGTTCGGGTACACCACGGCGGTCCCGATCACCTCGGCGCCCTGCGCGCTGCCGTCGATCTGATCGGCCTGCGCCGCTCCGGGCGTCGCCGCGAACACGATCCTCGGACCGACCGGAGGCTGGCCGACCTGAAGCCTCGTCGGACTCAGCACCTGCACAGGCAGATGGGCATCCTGGAGGCAGCCGAGGTGGTTGCGCATGGCGGTCAGGGGACTGTCCACCTTGCCTCGGCTAGCCAGCTTGGACGCCCCCGCCGCAGTGGTCGGCTGAACCTTCACGGCGCCACAGCCGGCCAGAGCCAGCCCGGCGAACGCAATCGCCGTCATGCGGGCGCTGACGACTCCCGTCAAGCGGGTGGTGACGACTCGCGTCAAGCAGGCCGTGACGACTCGCGTCAAGCGGGTGGTGACGACTCCCGTCAAGCGGGCGGTGACGACTCGCGTCAAGCGGGTGGTGACGACTCCCGTCAAGCGGGTGGTGACGACTCGCGTCAAGCGGGCGGTGACGACTCCCGTCAAGCGGGCGGTGACAACTCTCGTATCGCGCATGCGCGGAACAAAGGTAGAGGATCATTGCGACCGTGTTTCTGTTCGGTGCCCTCAGTGGACCGCTCCCCAAGCTCGGGGTGGTGGCGGTGGCGCTCCTCGCCGCGGCAGTCATGCTCCACCCCGCACCGCGGGTTCAGGCCCTGGCCATGCTCGGCGCGCTTGTGCTCTCCCCGGCCCTACTGCTGGCCGACATCTGGCACTCGCCGCAATTGGCAATAGTGCACCTCCATCCGCTGGTGGCCGCGGCGGGCGCGGTCGTGGCGCTGGGAGCCGTGGCTGCCGCCGCGCTCGCGGTCGGGAGGCGCCCGGCGCTGCTGGCCGGGGCGGTGCTCGTCGCGTTGCCATTCCGGATCCCGATCCAGGCCGGCGGGACCACGTCGAACCTGCTGGTACCGCTCTACTTCGTGGTTGCCGCCGGTTCGCTTGCGTTCGTCGTCTCGACCCTGCGCGGTGGGACTCCCAGCCCGACGGCCGGAGGAGTCGCCCCCGCCCCGGTGCGCTGGCTCGAGCGGCTCCTGGCCGCCTTCATCGTCCTCTATGCCCTGCAGGCCGCGTATTCCGCGGACTTCGAGACCGCCCTGCAGCAGATCGTGTTCTTCTACGTTCCGTTCGCGCTGGCGTTCTGCCTGCTGCGGCGGATCGACTGGACTCCGCGCCTCACCCGTACCTGCCTGACCCTGCTGGCCGGGCTGGCGGTGCTGTTTGCCCTGGTCGGCTTCGTCGAGTACGCGACCAAGACGATCTTCCTGAACCCGAAGCTCATCGCCGCCAACGCCTTGCACGCGTACTTCACGGTCAACTCGGTGTTCTTCGATCCGAACATCTTCGGCCGGTTCCTCGCTCTGGTCATGGTCCTGCTCGGAGCGGTCCTGCTCTATGCCCGCCGGCAGCAGACGCTCTTCGCCGCGCTGGCGGTTCTCGCCATCCTGTGGGGCGGGCTCGTGCTCACGCTGTCGCGCTCCAGCCTGGGAGCGTTGCTCGTCGGCCTGGGGGTCCTCGCCGCGCTGCGCTGGCATGTCGGCCGCGCCGTGTTCGTAGCCGCCGGCGTGGTCGCGGTGGCGGCCGCCGCGATCGCGATCTCGCCCACCACGTTCGGGCTCAATCAGGGTTTGAACGGGGCCTCGAGCGGGCGGCCGGGCCTCGTCTCGGGCGGGATCGACCTGTTCGCTGAGCGCCCGGTCTGGGGATGGGGCTCGGGCTCGTTCTCGACCGAGTACGCGGCTCACCACAGCGGGCCGGGCCGGTCGCTGACCGCCTCGCACACGATCCCGATCACGATCGCCGCGGAGCAGGGCCTGATCGGCGAGCTGGTCTATCTCGCGGTCGTAGTGGCGGCGCTGATCACGCTGCTGCACCGGGCTCGCCCGGACCCGGCGCGGGCCGCCGTCGCCGCGGCGTTCGTCGCGCTTCTCTTCCACACGTTGCTGTACGCGGACTTCCTCGAAGACCCGATCACGTGGACGCTGCTGGCGATCGGGGTGGCGCTGGCGCGCCGGTCTCAGGAGTTGGTCGCACCCTCCGCCGGCGAGGTCGCCGCCGGCGAGCGGCCGCTCCAGCAGCAGCTCGCATAGCGGCCGTCGACGGAGACCCCGAGCCACGTAGCACGCCCCCCGCCGAGACGCGGTCGGAAAAGACCGCCGGACCGTCCGCACCGAGACGGCCGGACGTGACATCGCCTCGCGATGAGGGTAGGATCGCGCCACGTGACTTGGGGATTCATCTGGTTGATGCTTGCCCTGAAGATTCCCCTGGCAGGGCTGATCTACATCGTCTGGTGGGCGATCAAGCAGGAGCCTGACGAGACGTCCTCCTCCGACGACGACGGCGGCATCCGACGCCACCCGCGCCACCCCCGCAAGCCGTTCCCGCACCACCCGCGCCGCGGCCCGCACGGCGACCCGGCCCCACTGCCGCCGCCGCGCGTGCGGACCACCCGGAGCCGCATCCGCACCGTCGAGCGCTGAGCCGGCGCGGGCCGTTTGCGCAGTAGACCTGCACAACCCGTCACGCGGGCCCTCGTCGGCGGGCCGTGACGAGTTACGCAGCAGATCCGCCACCGCTGGCAGACTTGCGCCACGATGAGCGCGCTGGCCTCCGTCCTCTCCGACGCGACCATCCTGGAGCTGGTCGACACCGGCCGGATCCGGATCGATCCGTGGGATCCGGGCCTGGTCCAGCCGGCGAGCGTCGACCTGCGTCTCGGCGACTCGTTCCGCGTGTTCCACAACCATCGTGCCTCGGCTATCGACCTGCGTGAGCCCCCCTCGGGCCTGACGGAAGAAGTCACGATCGGCGCCGAGGAGTCGTTCGTTATCCACCCGGGCGAGTTCTGCCTCGGGCGCACGCTCGAGTGGGTCGAGCTGCCCGACGACATCGTGGCCCGGATAGAGGGGAAATCGAGCATCGGTCGGTTGGGCCTGATCGTTCATGCCACCGCCGGCTTCTGCGATCCCGGCTGGCGGGGAACGCTCACCCTCGAGCTGAACAACCTCACCCGCGTGCCGATCAAGCTCTATCCGGGCCTCCCGATCGCGCAGCTTTCGTTCATGGCGCTCGACCGGCCGGCGCTGCGGCCCTACGGCAGCCCTGAGCTCGGCAGTCACTATCAGGGCCAGCGGGCCGCCACCGAGAGCCGATACCAGGGGATGCAGCCGCGCAAGGCTCCGGACGCCGCGGACGCGACTCCTACCGGGGCCGCGGACGCGACTCCTACTGGGGCCGCGGACGCGACTCCTACCGGGGCCGCGGACGCGACTCCTACCGGGGCCGCGGACGCAACGCCCATCGAGTAGGCTCGCGCCCTGTGATCACCCTGATCCTGGCCGCCGGCGAGCCTTCGAAGGTCCCGTTCTACATCGCCGGCGGGATCCTGGTCATCTGGGCGCTGGCGCTGGCCGGCGTCGGGCTGACGCGTCCGGCCTTCCCCGATAACGAGCGCGGCGCGCGCGCCGTGATGGCGGTCAGCGCGGTGCTGATGTTGCTCGCGATGGCGATGGCCGTCGTGACCAGCGCGTTCCCGAAGTAGCTGACCTTTCCGCCGAGCGTCCTGCCGACGCGATTTGGGTACTAAATTCAAGGGTGATCCCCAGCCACGCCCCCGGAGAGGAAATCTCCCGCAACCGCGCAAAAGAGGAGCGCCATGACGACACAGACGCAGCAACCTGACGGCGCCGGCGCAGCGACGGCGAGCGAGAGCCTGACCATCACCGACAACCGGACCGGGAAGCAGTACGAGATTCCAATCGAGGACGGGACGATCCGCGCCACCGAGTTGCGCAACATCAAGGTCGAAGAGGACGACTTCGGCCTGATGACCTACGACCCGGCCTACATGGCGACGGCGTCTTGTCGTTCGGCCATCACATTCATCGACGGCGAGAAGGGAGTGCTCGAGTACCGGGGCTATCCGATCGAGCAGCTGGCCGAGCGCTCGAATTATCTCGAGGTCGCCTACCTGCTCGTCCACGGCGAGCTGCCCAGCCGCGAGCAACTCGACGAGTGGACGCACGAGATCACGATCCACACGTTCGTGCACGAGAACATCAAGGAGTTCATGCAGGGCTTCCGCTACGACGCCCATCCGATGGGGATGCTGCTGGCGTCCGTCGGCGCCCTCTCGACCTTCTATCCCGAGGCGAGCCAGATCAAGGACCGCGACGTCCGCTACATCCAGGTCATCCGCCTTCTGGCCAAGATGCCGACGCTGGCGGCGTTCTCGTTCCGCCACAACCAGGGCAAGCCGTACGTCTATCCGGACAACGAGCTGTCCTACGCCGGCAACTTCCTCTCGATGATCTACAAGATGACCGAGATTCGCTACGACCCGGACCCCCGGCTCGAGCACGCGCTCGACGTCCTGTTCATCCTGCACGCCGACCACGAGCAGAACGCCTCCACCAGCTCGGTGCGGGCCGTCGGCTCGACCCAGGTCGACCCGTATTCCGCGGTCGCGGCCGGCGTGGCCGCCCTCTACGGGCCGCTGCACGGCGGCGCCAACGAGGCCGCCCTGCGGATGCTGCGTCGGATCGAGAGCAAGGACAACGTCCCCGACTTCATCAAGGGCGTGAAGGAGGGCAAGGAACGGCTGATGGGCTTTGGCCACCGGGTCTACAAGAACTACGACCCGCGCGCCAAGATCATCAAGAAGGCGGTCGACGAGGTGCTCGAGGTCACCGGTACCAACCCGCTCCTCGACATCGCTCTCGAGCTCGAGAAGATCGCGCTGGAGGACAACTACTTCGTCGACCGAAAGCTCTACCCGAACGTCGACTTCTACTCGGGACTGATCTACGAGGCGCTCGGGATGCCGATGGAGATGTTCCCGGTGCTGTTCGCGATCGGGCGCACCAGCGGCTGGATCGCGCAGTGGCTCGAGATGATCGACGACACGGAGCAGAAGATCGCCCGGCCGCGCCAGATCTACACCGGCGCCCGCGGTAGGGACTACGTGCCCATCGATCGGCGCGCATAGCGGTAGCCACCTGGACGCTCACCACCCGGGCCCGGGCGCGCGTCGAGCGCCGCCGCTTCGAAACGCTAGAGCGGGCGCTGGCTGAGCTCGCGGCCCGGGTCGACGAGCTCGCCGACGCTGCGGCGGCACAGCCCGCCGGCGTCAAGCTCCGGCACTACGGGCCCGAGCAGCAGGTGGTGGGCAGGATCGAGCTCGCCGGCCCAGAGCGTCGCCTCGCCACCGTCCACGCGGGAGTCGACGTCCGAGGCGACGGCTCGACCGAGGCCTACACGGGCCGCGTGCGCAAGCGGCCCCTCGATCGGGGGCAGGACGAGGATTTGATCGCGGCCTTTCGCCGGGCGATCCCCGATCAGGCCAGGGGCGCGGACCCTAACCTAAGCTAAGCCTTTCAGCGCAAGTGCACCGCTGAGATATCGTTATTCGCCCTGATGAGAGGAGCCTTACCCGTACTCCGCTTCATAGCGCGTCCGCTCGGCTACCTCGCCTTCGTCGTTGCGCTGGCCGCGCTCTCGATCGCCGCCAAGGCCCTGGGCGATCGGGACGAGCTCGGCTACTTCACCGACCGCCTCGCCCGCATGATCTGGCGGTATCCCGAGGTCACGCGGCGCGGCGTGCAGATGGCCTGGTGCGTGTGGGCGCTGGCGTTCTTGATCGCCCTGCCGCCGCTTGACCCGCTGGCTACCCCGTGGGACGAGGTTGTGCTTGGGGCCGCTGCGATGGCCGTCCTTTGGCGGCGGCTTGTCGGCGGGCGCCGAGCCGAGCGTTGAGGTTCTCGAGCGCCTGGTCGAGGCCGACCTCGGCCGGATCCAGTTCGCGCATCGCGGCGGCGAGGCGGTACTCGGCGAAGTAATCCGGTTCGACACCGCATGCGGCCGCGATCAGCTCCATGGCTCGCATCGACGGCTTGTCATGTCCGTTGGCCAGCATGTTGATGTGGGCGTGGGTGATGCCCTTTCCATCGAGCTTGCGGGTCGCCACGGCCAAGCCTCGGTAGGTGAGCGAGCGCGCGTCCATCAGCGCTCGCAGCGATTCTCCAAAGGGTCTTGAGCTCGGATCGGTCATCGGGGGTATCGGCGGTATCGGGGGTATCGGCGGTATCGGCGGTACCGGGGACGCAATGGCAGCGTACCGCCCGCTCTGGTCGGCTGTGGAGCTTGACAGCGGCTACGTCTGCTTGGTAGGTTACCTAACAATGTAGCGGCACACAAGCCTCATGGACCGGCGGCTACATGCCCTTCGCGTCGGCGTAGACCGGCAGGCAGGCGCGAAGGGCGCGCCGGGCCGAGACTCAGACCTCGCCCACGGGGGAGCAGACCGCAGTCTGCGTGAGGTCGCTCGGCCCGGCCTTCTCTTCCGGCAGTCGCGTGCTCCCGCGACCACGTCACAGCACAAGCGTCGCTCCGTTCGCCCGCAGCCACCGCACATGCTCGCGATAGCCGGGGCTTCGGCCGGCCAGCAGCCGCCAGAAGCGCTTGGAGTGATCCATCACCTCGAGGTGGCAGACCTCGTGCCAGACCACGTAGTCGAGCACCGGCTCGGGCGCCAGCAGCAGCCGCCAGTTGAAGCTCATCGCGCCGCTGCGCGAGCAGCTCGCCCAGCGCGTCCGCTGCCCTCGGATCGTGAGCTTCGAATACGAGGTGCCGGCCTGCGCGCAGGCGCGCTGCAGCCGGGGCTCGATCTCCGCCCGCGCCGCTCGCCGGTACCAGCGCTCGAGCGCCGGCACCCGCTGATCGCCGGACGGGACGAGCAACGTGTCGCCGCGTCGCACCACGCGGGTCCGGACCGGAAAATCGGTTACCAGCGCCAGCGTCCGCCCCAGGTACGGAACGGTGTCGCCCCGGGCCGCGACGGCCGCGCGCGCGCCGGCCAGCTCGGCCACGCGCCGTTCGATCCAGGGCCGCAGCTCGCGGATGGCCGCCGCCGCCTCGCGGTCGGCCGCGCGGCGCGGCAGCACCACCTCGACGCCGCGCACGGCGTCGACCGTCACCCGCACGCGGCGGGCGCGGTCCGAGCGGCGCACCTGGTAGACAACGTCTTCCACGGCGCGACAGGGTACGGTCAGCTTCCGACGTGAGCTCTTTTCCTCACCTCGCCGACCCGCTGACCGACGGCGCCATCGCGCTGCGGGACTACCTCGAGCGCGACATCCCGGAGATCCTCATCGCCTATCAGGACGACCCCCGCCTGCACCTGTCGACCGGCGAGGACCGGCCGCCGAGTGGCGCCCAGCTGGGAAGCCGCGCCGAGCGCGAGGCGGCTGCCCGGGCTGCGGGCGAGCACGCGACGCTGACCGTGCTGGAGCCGGGCTCGGACACGTGCCGCGGGCAGATCCGGGTCGAGAACGTCGACTGGGACCATCGGCGGGCGGAACTGACGATCTGGCTGGCGCCCCAGGTCCGGGGGCGCGGCGTGGGGCGCCGCGCGCTCCGGTTGGCCGGCGCGTGGCTGCTCGGGACCTGCCGGCTGGCGCGCCTGGAGATGCTGGCCGAGCCCGACGACCAGCCCGCGCTCCATTCCGCTCGCGCCGCCGGGTTCGTCCGCGAGGGCATCCTGCGCGAGTACCACCGCAAACGCGGAAAGGGCGTCGACCTGGTCATCATGTCCCTGATCCCGGCCGATCTGTGAGCCTGCCGATGACGCCCATGTCCGACCCCGGCCGATCTGTGAGCCTCCCGATGACGCCCATGTCGCCCATGTCGCTCATGCCGGCCGATCTCTGATTCCCCATGCCCTATTGGCGCGTCAAGCTCCCACACGGCGTGCGATCACCCTTCGAGGTGTACGTCAACGGCGTGCGCCAAGAGCTCGGGACCGACTACCGGATTTCGGAGGGCGAGCTGCTGTTCGAGCGCGAGCTCGTCCAGCAACGACTCGGGCTACGGGCCTGGGTGCTGGGCTTCTGGGGGATTGGGACCTACAAGCGAAACGACGAGGTCGACATCCGCTACGAGGTGGATGGGCAGCCCCGGGTCGCCCATGCCCTGGAGATCATCCCGCCGGGGTGACGATCGCGGCGGAGCTCAGCGGGCGGTCCGGACCACCTCGCGGCGCTGCCACGGCCGCAGCAGCCGCAGAGCGGCCAGGATCGCGCGTGTCGCGGGCGAGCGATTCAGCGTGTAGAAGTGGATGCCCGGCGCGCCCCGCGCCAACAGCTCGGCGCACTGCAGCGTGGCGTAGGAGACGCCAAGCTCGAGGACCGCGTCGGAGCAATGGGCCCGCGACTCGAGCTGCTCGAGTAGCTCATCCGGGATGCACGCCCCGCACATCTCGGTGAAGCGCTTGATCTGCCCAACGTCGGTGATCGGCATGATCCCCGGGATGATCGGGACCTCGATCCCGACCGCGCGGGCCTCCTCGACGAACCGGAAGTACGCCTCGTTGTCGAAGAACAGCTGGGTGATCAGGAACGAAACGCCGCTCTCAACCTTGTGCTTCAAGAACCGCAGGTCGCTCGCCATGTCCACCGCCTCCGGATGGACCTCGGGGAAGGCGGCGGCGCCGATGGCCACCGGGTAGCGCGCGGCGATCAGCGCGGCCAGCTCGCTCGAGTACCGGAGCCCGCCCGGGTGGGGCTGCCACTTGGCGTCGCCGCGCGGCGGGTCTCCCCGCAACGCGAGCACGTTCTCGATCCCGGCCTCGACCAGGCTGTTGAGGATGACGCACAGCTCGTCGCGCGTGGCGCCGACGCAGCTAAGGTGCGCCATCGCCTCGATTCCCAGGTCCCGCTTGATCCACTTGGTTAGCCCCAGCGTGAGGCCGCGCGTGGAGCCGCCCGCTCCGTAGGTCACTGACACGAAGTCCGGCGCGAGCTCGCGCAGCGTCCCGAGCGTCTCACGAAGCTTGTGCTCCCCCTCCTCGGTCTTGGGCGGGAAGAATTCGAATGAGAAGACCGGCTGCTGCGCCCCGGCCAGGATCTGATCGATTCGCATGGTGGCGGCACTCTAACAACCTTGACAAGACCGTGTCAAGGTTTTGTTCGAAGACTCGACAATGGGCCGGGCGGCCGCTGCTATGACGCGACCCAGCGCCCAACGCCCGAATCCACCTCGTCGCGCGCGACCCGGCCGGAAAGCTCAAGGTGCCGCAGGTAGCAGAGGGTCTCGGGCAGCCACCAGCCAACGTTGCTGTCGGTCAGCGGCTCGCCATGCACGGCGGGCGTGATCTCAACGGCTGTGCGGGGGCCCGAAGCAAGCGCGGCCGACGTCGCCGCCAGCCGCTCGCGCACAAGCCGGCGATTGCCCTCGACGTGCCCGTGCACGTCGAGGAACGGCCGACCGTGCCCCGACAGCGCCAGCCGGGCGTCGAGCTCGTCGACCACGTCCAAGGACCGCAGGAACTCGCCGATCGGGTCAGGCGTCCAGCCATAGTCGAAGTAGAGGGAGATGCGTCCCAGCACGTGGTCGCCCGATATCAGCAGCCGCCGCTCGGCCTGGAACAGGCAGACGTGCGATGGCGCGTGACCGGGGGTCTCGTACACCCGCCACACACCGAGGTCCGTATCGAGCGAGACACCGGCCACCAACTCGCGGTCGGGCTCGATCACCCGCGCGATCCCGGACGGAGCCTCGCGGGCTTGCTCGGCGTAGCGCTCGAGGGCGGCGTTGGGCACTCCGCTCTGACGACCTATCTCGAGCCGTCGCGCCAGCGCGGTCTCCGGATCGGTGGCCCGAGCGAAGCCGTGGGCATGGTCGGGGTGCATCCACATCTCGCATCCGGTCCGGTCGCAGATGGTCGCCGCCTGTCCCCAGTGGTCGATGTGGGCATGCGTGCACACGACCAGCCGCACGTCGTCGATCCGCAGCCCCACCTGATCGAAGGCTCGCTCGAGCTCGGCGAACGACCCAGGTTCGTGCATCCCGGTATCAATGAGCACTATCCCTCCGTCCGCGGCCAGAGCCCACGCGTTGCAGTGCGGCACGCCGGGGAGCGGCAGCGGCAGCCGCAAGCGCCACAGTCCCGGGATGACCCGCTCTCCACGCCCGAGCTCGCGTCTGCGCGGCATGCCCGGGACGATATTCCCCCCGTACACTCCGGCGCTCTGATGTCCAGCGCAGACGTCGCCAGGCGCTATTTCGAAGCGGTCGCCGCCCGCGACCTCGACACCGTCACCGCGATGTGGGCGCCCGGCGGGGTCGAGCGTGTCGTCGGCCAGCGCGAGCTGACCGCCCCCGATGGCGTCCGCGCTCAGCTCGAGGAGCTGCACGGGGCCTTCCCCGACCTGACCTGGGAGGTCGAGTCGGTGATCGGCTCCGGGGAGGACGGGCCTGTGGCCGTGCAGTGGCGCGCGCGAGGCACCTTCGCCGGCCCCGGCACGTTTCAGGGCTTCGTGGCCAACGGGGCGCACGTGGAGATGGAGGGCTGCGACGTCCTCACCTTCACCGAGAGCCATCAGCTCGAGCGCCTCGAGGCCTATCTCGACACCGGCGCCGTCGCCCGGCAGCTCGGCGTGCTGCCGCCGGCCGGCTCGCGCGCCGAGACCCGCCTCACCCAGCTGGCCAACGCCCGCACCCGGGCACGCGCCTGGATCCAGGCCAACGAGCCCGCGCGGATCGCCGACGGCGTGTGGCTGGTCCGGGGCGGGATCCCCAAGACCATGAACGTCTACCTGATCGAGGGCGACGGCGGCGTCACCGTCTTCGATGCCGGGATCTCGGACATGACCGGCGCGGTGGCGGCCGCCGCCGCGCGGCTCGGCGGCATCCGGCGCGTCGTGCTCGGCCACGCCGACCCGGACCACCGGGGCGCGGCGCCCGGCCTGAACGCGCCCGTGTACTGCCACGAGGCCGATCGCCAGGCCGCCGAATCGCCGGAGTCCTACCGCCCGTACTGGGACCGGTCGAAGCTGGACGTGCGTGGGCGCACCGTGCTGTGGCGGCTCATCGCCACCTGGGACGGCGGGCCGGTCCAGATCGCCGGCATCGTGGAGGAGGGCGATCAGATCGCGGGCTTCGAGGTCGTCCACCTGCCTGGCCACGCCCCCGGTCTGATCGGCCTGTTCCGGGCGTCGGACCGGCTGGCGCTCGTCTCCGACACGGTCTACACGCTCGATCCTCAGAGCGGGCGCAAGGAACCGGTGCACGTCCCGCACCCGGCCTTCAACCAGGACACCGAGCAGGCTCTCGCCTCGATCGCCAAGCTGGCCGCGCTCGACCCCGCGACCGTCTGGGCCGGCCACGCCGACCCCGTGACCGGCGAGGTCCGGGCACAGCTCGAGCGCGCGGCGAGCGCACAGTCGTAGACGCGCGCCGTGGCCAAGCAACGGAAGCAAAGGCGTGAGCGCCTCGCCGCGCCGACCTCCGACTACCGCGACGCCGAGGGCAACGTGCTCACCCTGCGCGGCTCGCTCAAGCCCGGCGCGCGGCGCGAGTACGCGGACATCCTCGCCGGCGGCCTGAACCGCGAGGACGCCTGGCAGCGCGCCGCCGAGCTGCTGTTCGAGCGCCTGGCCGTGTCGTGGACGGTCTCGGGCGTCGAGATCACGCGCCAGAAGGAGCTCCTCGGCCGCTACCGGATGGCCAGCACCGAGGAGCGGCGCTTCGTCCGCGACGCGCTGCGCGAGCACGCCGCCGAGCACTTCCCGGAGCTCCAGGCCCCGTGATCGACGCCGACCGGTTCGCCACCCTCCTGTGTGATTGGTGCCTGGACGTGGACGAGCGCCAATACGTCCTGGTGTTCAGCACCCCGCTGGCCGCGCCGCTCGTCCGGGCCTTCCATCGCGCGGCCCTGACCAGGGGGGCGTGGACGCCGGGCCTGCGGATCGGCCTGCCGGGCCTGGCCGAGGACTTCTACCGCCTCGCCTCCGACGAGCTGCTCGACACCTTGCCGCCGCATGACCTGGCCGAGATCGAGCACGCCGACGCCTACCTGCGAATCGACGCGCCCGAGAACACGCGTGCGCTGGCCGCGATCGACCCGGCCACGATCGCCCGCGCCGCCCGCGCCCGCGCGCCCATCCAGGAGGTCCGGCTGTCCAAGCGCTGGTGCGGCACGCTCTGGCCCACGCCGGCGCTGGCCCAGGACGCGGGGATGAGCGACGACGACTACGCGGCGTTCGTGGACCGGGCCCTGTTCCTCGACCGACCCGACCCGGTGGCGGCCTGGCGCGAGCTGAGCGACCGCCAGCAGCGCCTCGTTGAACGGCTGAACACCGCAAAGACCATGCGCATCGAGGCCGCCGGCACAGACCTCACGCTGCGCGTCGAGGGCCGTACCTGGATCAACTCCAACGGCCGGCGCAACATGCCGAGCGGCGAGGTGTTCACCGGCCCGCTCGAGGACTCGGCCAGCGGCACCATCCGCTTCACGATCCCTTCCAGCCCCCGCGGCGTGCTCGTCGAGGGCGTCACGCTCACCTTCGAGCACGGGAAGGTCGTGACCGCGGTCGCCGACCGGGGCCAGGCCTACCTCGACGCCGCGCTCGCCACCGACGACGGCGCTCGCTTCCTGGGCGAGCTTGGCGTCGGCACCAACGCCGGAATCGACCGCCCCACCGGCTCGATCCTGCTCGACGAGAAGATGGCCGGCACGGTCCACCTGGCGCTCGGTCGCTCCTATCCCGAGACCGGCGGGCGCAACCGATCAGCGTTGCACTGGGACCTGATCTGCGACCTCCGCGCCGGCGGCCGATTGACCGCCGACGGGGAAGCCGTGGACGTAACCCAGGATTAGTAGTGCTTTGGTGGGTGCTGGGAACGCAGCAACGACAGACACCCGGCCATCCCCCCGATGGCAGGTCCCGCTGGCGCGTTCCGCCGTGCTGGCGCGTTCCGCCGTCAGCCACCCGTGCACAACACCCGAAAGCCCCGAACCAGAACCGCCTCCGGTACATATGCATCCAGGGGGTGCACAACCCCCGAAAGCCCGCGTCAGGCGGGCGGTTTCGGGTCTTTGCGCCGGTGAGCGTCCCGGGCCCCCCACCGCCGGCCGACCCAGACCGCGTCACAACACACCAAAGCACTATTACACTATTAGGGTCCGTAGGAGAATTAGGTGGTGGAATTGGCGAGTGGCTGGGCGTGGCTGACGCCGCCAAAACGCCACATAATTCTTCTACGGGCCCTTAGTTACAGTTAGCGCCGCCGTGCGGTCAGGACGCATTGCTGACGTTCACCGCTGACCTTCACCGCCGTGCTGCGAGGGCGAGCCGCCGCCGCACGGCAGGCCGCCTGAGCGATCCGTCACGGGCCGTACACACCCCGGCGCTCCGTACACACCCCGGCGCTCCGGTGAGGTAGCTTCCGGCAGCGAGATGCGCCGGACCAAGATTGTCGCCACCATCGGACCGTCGTCGCGGGACCTGGACACGCTCACCCGCATGGTCGAGGCCGGCATGGACGTCGCCCGCTTGAACTTTTCGCACGGCAACCGCGAGATCCACGCCGAGAACGCCGAGCTGGTGCGACGGGCCGCGTCGGCCGCCGGTCGCCAGGTGGCCATCCTGCAGGACCTGCCGGGTCCGAAGATCCGGATCGGGCGGCTCGAGGACGACATCGCCGAGCTCAAGCCCGGCGAGAAGCTCGTGCTCCTGTGCGGCGCGGACTCGATGGTGGGCAACGGCGAGCGGATGGCCGTGTCCTGGAGCGGGCTGGCCGCCGCCGTCGATCCCGAGGACATCATCTATCTGGCCGACGGCGCGATCCGGCTGCGTGTGGAGGCGGTGCGCGAGGGCGACGGGGAAGTGGAAACCGCTGTCGAGATCGGGGGGACGTTGGCCTCCCGCCAGGGCCTCAACATCCCGGGCTCGACACGCGGGCTGCCCGCCGTGCCCGAGGAGGACCTCGACATGCTGCGCTTCGGCGAGTCGATCGGCGTCGACCTGGTGGCTCTGTCGTTCGTGCGCACGGCCGAGGATGTGACCAGCGTGCGCCGCCACACCCGTCTGCCGCTGATCGCGAAGATCGAGAAGCCCCAGGCGGTCGATTCCGCCGAGGAGATCATCCGCGCCGCCGACTGCGTGATGGTCGCCCGGGGCGACCTCGGCATCGAGCTCCCGATCGAGGACGTCCCGATCGTCCAGAAGCAACTGCTGCGCACCGCCGGGCGGCTGGCCCGCCCGGCCATCACCGCCACGCAGATGCTCGACTCGATGGTGAACTCCTCGCGCCCCACCCGGGCCGAGGTTGCCGACGTCGCCAACGCGATCCTCGACGGCACCGATGCGGTGATGCTCTCCCAGGAGACCGCGATCGGGTCCTATCCGGTGGGAGCGGTCGAGATGATGGCCGCGGTGGCCGAGCGGGTGGAGCACACCCTTCCCTACCGGGCCTGGAACGAGGAGCGGGTCAGACGCGACGCCCGCGACCCGGCGTACACGATCGCCTACAGCGCGTGCGCCGCCGTCCGCGACCTGCACCTGGCCGCGCTGGTCGTGCCCACGCTGTCGGGGCGCTCGGCCCGGCTGATCTCCGCCCACCGCCCCCAGGTGCCGATCTATGCCCTGTCGCCGGGCAAGGAGACCGTGCGCCGCTGCAGCCTGATGTGGGGCGTGCAGGCCGGACCAATGCGCCGCCACGAGGTGACCGAGGCGCTGATCGCCGACGCCGCCCGCCGCGTCGTGGAGCTGGGTTGGGTCAAGTCGGGCGCCCGGATCGGGATCACCGCCGGCCTGCCGTCCGGCCGTCCCGGGACCACCAGCCTGTTCCAGATCCAGAGGGTGTGATCTTGGGGCCGCATAGGGCCCGTAGGAGAATTATGCGGCGTTTTGGCGGCGTCTGGACGCGCCTGACGCCACCCCCTCGCCCTCACGTACCACCAGTACGATCGTGGCGAGGGGGCGGCGTCAGCCACGCCCAGCCACTCGCCAACTCCACCGCCTAATCGGAAGCCACCTAATTCTCCTACGCACCCTTACGCGGCGCGGCGGCTGTAGAACTCGGCCTCGAGCTCACCAAGCTCGGTGGTCGCCGGATCGTCGTAGAACCACTCCCGGGCGATGCGGTGAAAATTCCCGCGCGCGTGCAGCTGGGCCAGCACCGCCAGCGTGAGGACCTCCATGCGCCGGCCGAAGATGTGGTCGGGCGGGGCGGACTCGTGGCGCAGCTGGCCGAAATACTCGGAGCGCGGGTCGCTCATGTCGATCAGCACCTGGGTGGCGTACTCGGGGGTGAGCTCGGTGTCCTGGTCGATCGTGTACCACGAGGTGGCGGCGCGGAAATGGGCCAGCACTCGCTGGGGGTCGAACTTGTCGGGCTCGGGGAAGAAGCCGACCTCGGTGCCGAGGCGCATGATCGTGTCGGTGTCGCCCTCGATGATCGCGCGCGCCACCTGCATCTCGAGCTCGACCGCGCCGGGCGGCATCCGCTTGAACAGCCCGAAGTCGAAGAACGCCATCCGCCCGTCGTCGAGCAGCATCGAGTTGCCGGGGTGGGGGTCACCCGAGAACTGGTGGTGGCGGTACAGGCAACCGAAGTAGAAGCGAAAGAGGATCTCTCCGATCCGGTCGCGCTCCTCCTGCGGATAGGCCTTGAGATCCTCGAAGCCGGTCCCGGAGACGAACCCGGTGACCATGAGGCGCTCGCGCGAGAGCGAGGTGACGACCTCGGGGACCACGATGAACGGGTGGCTGCGGAAGATCCTCGCCATCGTGCGCTGGTTCTGGGCCTCGAGCTCGTAGTCGAGCTCGTCGTGAATGCGCTCGGAGATCTCGCGGCCGATCGCCTGAGGATCGAGGCCGGGCGCGATCCGCTTGGCCAGTCGCAGGATCAATCCGATGTTCTGCATGTCCGAACGCACCGCGGCCGCGACGCCCGGATACTGCACCTTGACCGCCACATCGCGCCCGTCGTGCAGCCGCGCCCGGTACACCTGCCCGATCGAGGCGGCCGCCACCGGCTCCTCGTCGAACTCGGCGAACACCTCCTTGAGCGGCTCGTCGAGCTCCTGCTCGATCACCTTGCGCATGTCCTTGAAGGAGACGGTGGGAGCGGCGTCGCGCAGCTTGGCCAGCTTGCGCTGGAACTCATCGCGGTACTCCTCGGGGACCAGGCCGACGTCGAGGAACGACAGCACCTGGCCGAGCTTCATCGCGGCGCCCTTCATCGTGCCGAGCGCGGCCACGATCTGCTCGGCCGCCTCGATCTGGCGCTTCTCGAGGGCGACCTTGCGCCCCTCGCCGGAGCGGGTCACGTTGGCCGCGCGGGTGCCCGCCTGCCGGATCGCCTGCCCGGCGGCCAGGCCCCCGATCCTGGCGGTACGCCCCACGCGCGAGGTGGGGATCTTGTCCTTCGCCACTGCATCCTAGATGCTAGCTACCCGCCACTTCCCGACGCCCCGCTGGACCGCGGGCGCCTCACATGTGCAGGTACGACGCTCCGTTGACGTCGAGCACGGCTCCGCTGGCCAGCTCGGCATCGGGCGAGGCCAGGTAGAGGACGGCGGCCGCGATCTCCTCGGGCGTGGCCACCCGCCCGAGCGGGCTCTCGGCGCGCCGCCGCCGGCCGCTCTCGCCCTCGAGCTCGACCGCCGCCATGTCGGTCTCGACGAACCCAGGCGCCACCGCGGTGACCGAGATCCGGCGCCCGCCGAGGGCTCGGGCGAGCGACTGTCCGAACGCGATCAGGCCGGCCTTGCTGGCGCCATAGGCGGGGTGGTTGGGCTCGCCCCTGAAGGCGCCGCGCGAGGCGACGTTGACGATGCGCCCGCCCGCGTTCATGTGGCGCAGCGCGCACCACGTCACGTTGGCCGCTCCGATCAGGTTGACGCCCAGCGTGTGCTTCCACGCCTCCTGCCATTGCTCGTAGGTCGTCTCGGTAGCGGCATGCGGCTCGAACACGCCCGCGTTGTTGACCAGTACGTCGATCCCGCCGAGCGCGCCGGCCGCCTCGTCCACCATGCGCCGGACGGCCTCGGGATCGGCCAGGTCCGCCCGGACGGCGAAGTGTCCGTCGCCGCGGAGCGTCGCGCGCACCTGTTCGGCCGCGTCCCGGCGCGAGCCGTAATGCACGGCCACCCGATCGCCTGAGACCGCGAATGCGCGCGCCACTGCCGCCCCTATGCCCCGGGAAGCCCCGGTGACGAGGACCGCCCTGCCGCCCGGCGACACGACTCAGCCGACGCGCTGCACGCGCGAGCCGGGCACGATGTCGTCCGACCCGTCGGGCCAGCGCACCCACGCCTTGTGCCCGCCGTCGTAGTCGTCGCCCAGCAGGATCAGCGTGGCGGACTGGCCAAGCGCCGTGCACGGCTCGTCCCCCTCAGGGTCCAGTCCGCGCCAGATGCGCACGAATCGATTGTGCTCGAGCTCGACGGCCACGGTGGTCGGGTCTGTGTGGCCGGGGTGGATGTGCGTCTCGGGCGGGAGCTTCAGCAGCTTGTCCATGATCGAGGTCTTGATGTCGGCGAACCCGGTGCTCCCGGGAGCATGGACGCCGCCCACCGAGCCCTTGAACAGCGTGTCGCCGGTGAACACGTCGGTGCCGTTGACCAGCAGGGACAGCATCCCGGCCGTGTGGCCCGGGGTGTGGATCGGCTCGATGCTCAGGGCCCCGCTCTCGATGGTCTGTCCCGGGGACATCGTTCCCGTGGCGGCCGGCACGCTCGCGCGCTCGAGCTCGTGGATCAGTACGGGCGCGCCGGGATGCTTCGCCAGCACCCGGTCGACCTCCGAGACGTGGTCGTGGTGGTGGTGAGTGAGCAGGATGTGGGTGAGGGTCAGCTGCCCACGGTCGAGGAACTCGAGCAGCGGCTGGACGGGGCCGCCGGCGTCGATCAACACCGCGTGCCCGCCCGGCTCGTCCGCCACCACGTAGGTGTTGGAGAGGAAGTCGTCGTTCATCGAGCGCTCGACGATCACCCCGGCAGCCTACTCGTTAGCCTGCGCGACTATGAGCCTCCTTCACACCTGCTACCGCATCACCGACGTCGACCGCTCGGTCGCGTTCTACGAGGCGCTCGGATTCGAGGAGCGCCGCCGGGTCCCGATCCGCGAAGAGGCGATCAACGTGTTCATGAGCATGCCCGACGACGGCCCCGAGCCGCGGCTGGAGCTGACTTACAACTTCGGCGTTGACGCCTACGACAACGGCACGGGCTACGGGCACATCGCGATCTCGGCTCCGGATCTCGACGCCACGCTCGAGCGTCTCAAGCAACAGGGCATCGAGCCGGAGCGCCCGCCGTACACGATTCGGGAGGGCGGCAACCGTCTGTGCTTCGTGCGCGATCCGGACAACTACAGGATCGAGCTGATCGAGCGCGGCTGATTCGGCTAGCCTTGGGAGGGTCGTGGCGGACCCGAGCAAGATCGCCATCCTGTTGCGGCAGGTTGCCATGGGCGTCAATGCCCATGACCGTGAGAACCCCGACCATCACACCTGGGGGATCGGGATGGCGCACTTCGACATCGAGCGGCTCGGCCTCGATGAGGGCGAGGAGCTGATCCCGGGCATCGTGCTGCAGGCCGATGGCGGCCAGACCGGCCAGTTCCGCATCCTGTGCGACGGGCAGCACGACCAGGGCGAGGTCGAGGAGGAGGAAGAGGTGATCGACGCGGTCGCCAGCCAGGAGCTCGCTCAGCCGCTGCAGGCGCCGGGTCCGGCGCCGCGGGTCACCCCGCCCTTCTAGGGGGCTGCCCGTGACCGAGCTCGCCTCGAGGGCCACGGCGATCGGGGCGGTTCGCCTTCTGGAGTCGCTCGAGCGGCTGGGGGTGGAGCTGGTGTTCGGATTGCCCGGCGTCCACAACCTTCCGATCTGGAAGGCGCTGTCGGAGTCGGACATCCGCCTGGTCGGCGTCCGGCACGAGCAGACCGCGGTGTACGCCGCCGACGGCTACGCCCGGGCGACCGGACGGCTCGGCGTGGCCGTGGTCACCACCGGACCGGGCGCGGCCAACACGCTGGGCGCCACCGGCGAAGCGATGGCCTCCGGCTCACCCGTGCTCGTGATCGCGACCGACATCGCAACCCGGCTGCGCCGTGACGGCGTGTACGGCGGCACCCTGCACGAGACCCGCGACCAGACCGCAATGTTCGTCGCCGTGACCAAGGCGGCGGGGCTGCTGACGGGCGCCGAGGAGATCGCCGCGGCCGCGCTCGAGTCGGGACTGCGCGCGCTGTCCGCACCGACCGGGCCGGTGTACCTCGCTGTGCCGACCGACCTGCTGTCCGCGGACGCCGCAACGGGCGCGCCCGACGTGGGCGCGCCGGCGGCGGGCACATCGGTCGCACCGGCGGACCTGGACCGCGCCGCCGAGCTGTTGGCGGCGGCCGAGCGGCCGCTCATCTGGGCCGGCGGCGGCGCGCTCCGGGCCGAGGCCGGGCCGCTGATGGGCGAGCTGGCCCTGAAGCTGGCCGCCCCGGTGGTGACGACGTACATGGGCCGCGGCCTGATCGCACCCGACCATCCGTGCGCGGTGCCCGGTCCGGTGCACGCCCCGGAAGTCGGCGCGCTGTGGGACGAGGCCGACGTGGTGCTGGCCATCGGCACCGACTTCGACGGGACCAACACCCAGAACTGGCACATGCCCGCGCCGACCGACGCTGATCGCGGTCAACGTCGACGAGTTGGAGGCGAACAAGAACTATCGCTCGGATCTGACCCTGGTCGGCGACGCGCGCGCGGTGCTCGGGCAGCTCGTTCCCCGGGTTGCGCCGCGGGACGGCCTGGCCGAGCTCGAGCGCCGGCTGGCCGAGATCGGGGCCGCGGTCTCGGCCTGGGTGCGGGAGGACGACGCGGGCGCCGCGGACCTCCTCGAGGTCGTGCACCGCGCGCTGCCCGACGATGCGGTCGTGGTCACCGACATGTGCATCCCCGGCTACTGGCTGGGCGGCTACTGGCAGGTGCCGGCGCCCCGCAAGCTCGCCTATCCGCTCGGCTGGGGGACGCTCGGCTTCGGCTTCCCGGCCTCGCTGGGCGCCGCGCTGGCCGGCGTCGGCCCGACCGTGTGCGTGTGCGGGGACGGCGGCTTCATGTACGCCTGCGGCGAGCTGGCCACGGTCGTCCAGGAGCGGATCCCGCTCACGATCGTGCTGGTCGACGACGGCGGCTACGGGATGCTCCGCTTCGACCAGCGCCAGGCCGGCGAGGAGCCGTTCGGCGTCGACCTGGTGGGTCCCGACTTCGTGGCCCTGGCCGGCTCCTTCGGCGTGCCGGCGACGCGCGTGGAGGGCTTCGGTCCCGAGTTCGAGCGCGCGCTCGTCGACTCGATCAGCGCCGGCGAGCCGCGGATGATCGTCGTTCACGCGACGCTCAAGCCGCCGCCCACCACCTCGCCGCGCTGGTACCGGAAGGCCTGAGGCGGTGACGTACTCGATCGTCGCGCGCGATCCCCCAACGTGGAGTTGGGCGTCGCGGTCCAGTCACACTGGTTCTCGGTCGGTTCGGTCGTGCATCCTGCAGGACGCCCGGGCTGGCTCAGCCGGCGCCACCCACGTCTGAACGCCGGCCGTCACCGACGAGCCCGCCGCCCGGCTGTACGTCGAGGCGAGCGAGTGCGCGTCCGACACGCACGAGCTGCTGTTCTGGGCCGGCCTGGGGACGGCCCAGGCCGGCGACCTCGAGGCAGGCGTGGCCAAGGTGCGCGAGGCGATCGCGCTCCAGCCGACCTGGCGCGAGCTGCTCCTGCGGTTGCCGCAGGACCTCACGCCGGCGGCCCAGGCGGTCCTGGCGCGCGTCGACGGCTAAGCCGGCTGGCCCACGGGTACCTCGGCTCCGTCACGGGCGCGCCACTCATGGAGCACGATCAGCGCGCCGTCCACCACGCGGTCGATGAACATCTTGCTGTCGTTGAGCCGCGGAAACGGCGTGTCGGGCACGTCGACCTCGAGGAACTCGCACAGCGGCTCCCACCCCTCCGTAACGCTCCAGACGAGCAGCCGATCGGCCGGAACGTCGCGCTTGACCCGTTCCTCGTAGCGCGCGATCGCGCGGGCCAGGTGCCCCGGCTCCAGCCGACCTGGGGTGAACATGCCCGCGGCGGCCAACATCCGCTGCATCAGCGCCGTAAACGCCCGCCAGTCCGGATCGACGCGTTCGCGCGCCCTCGACAGGTGCGTCATCGCGGAGTCGCCGTTGTAGAGCTCCCAGATCGTGTCGCGCATGCTCTTCTCCCACGCCTCCGGATCGCGGGTGCTCAGCACGATCTTCGCGTCCGGGTACGTCTCAGTCAGCTCGCGGTAGAAGAGGGAGCCCGGCCAGTCGACGGTGGACTGATGCTCGCCGAAGATCGCGTCCCAGTCGGCGTCGCCGTCCATCGCGTTTGACCATAGCTCCGCCAACGGCAAGTCGGCGAGGACGTTGACCATGTGGTAGCAGGGGCCGAATCCGAGCATCTCGAGCGCGACCTTCTGCGAGAGCGTGCCGGTTCGAGGCAATCCCGCGCCGATGACCTTCATGTACGTCCTCCTGTCTGCGATGTTGGCTCGGCGGCGATGACGTAGTAGCCGAGATGAAGCTCGTCCGTTAAGCGCAATTCGCGGTGGCGCTCCTGCCACCTGCCGGTCTCCAGATCCGCGCCGAGCGCGTCGATCGCGCGGTCCGCCGCGCCGGAGCTTACCTGCGCGAAGACCGAGATGCCCGCCCGGACCCCCCGGTCGAGGTACGTCTCGGGCCGGCGCCAATGGGCACCGTAGAAGCCGTCCGTGCAGTCGTGCGGCACCGGTACCCGGGGATGAGCTCGAAGCGCCCGCGGGCCTCCTCGTGCGTCGGCTGCTCGTCCTCGTAGCCCCACCCCCAGTGCTTGCGCCGTCGCTCCACGGATGCCGACGCTACCTTGTGCCCTGCGCCGGCGGTCCATCGATGTCGACGGTACCTTGTGCGACGTGGGCGTATCTGCCGGCTTCCTGGCCCGTGGGCCGTGGGAACCAGCCCAGGTCGAGGTGGCCTGGCGTCCCGACCCGTTCGATCCAACCGGCGAGGCCACCGACGCGGCGGACCTCGCGCTCGACGCGCTCCGGCGGCGCGGATCGCCCAGCCACGACGGGTTCGCGGCGCGCCTCATGGACTTCGACGCGACGGGGGATCGGCTGTCGCTCGAGCTCCAGCCGGTGCGCTGGGCGCTGCGGCTGCTTCCCGAGGCGGCCGCCCGGAGCCTGTCCGTCCTGTGCACGGTGCGCGCCGCCGACGGTCGGTGGCTGGCCGGACACCGGGCCGAGTGGCTGGCCACGTGGGCCGGCCGCTGGGCGCTCGGAGCCGGAGGATCGGTCGAGGTGGACGAGAACCCGATCGACACCATGGGGCGCGAGCTGCGCGAGGAGTGGTCGGTCGAGCCGGAGCGGATGCGGGTCGAAGCGCTCCTCCTGCTGCCCAGCGACATGGTGCTGCTCGTGGGGCAGGCCTGGCTCGCCGCAGGCGCCACCGTGACCCCCGATCACGAACACGACGAGTTCGCCTGGTGGCCGGCGGAGCCGGCTCGCTGGCCCGGCGAGGCGCACGACGCGCTGCGCCGAGTGGCCGAGATGGTGACGGGCTGATGGGTCGGGTCACGTTCAGGCGCGTCGTCACGTTCGGGCGACTCGAGGTGGTGTCGTTCATCCACTCGACGGTGTACCTGTCGCTCCTCGTCTGCGCCTTCGCGCTCGGCAACCCTGAGCCGGCCACGTTCATCCTCGGCCTGGCGCATGGCCTGATCTGGATCGGGATGTCGCTGGTCTGCATCGCCGCCGCCCGCGTGCGGGTGATCCCATACTGGCTTGCCGTCACCGTCGCCGTGCTCGGCGGCCTGGGGCCATTTGCGGGCACGATCGGGTTCGTGGTCGAGAGTCGCCGGCGTAGGCAGGAGGGGGTTTCCGGGCTACCCTTCAAGGTGCTCGATGGCGGTCAGTAGCGGCACTGTCCAAGTTGTCATGCCGGCGATGGGGGACTCCGTCGCCGAAGGAACCGTGCTCGAATGGCGCAAGCAGGAGGGCGACAGCGTCGAGGCCGACGAGACGATCGTCGAGATCTCGACCGACAAGGTCGACGCCGAGGTGCCGTCACCGGCCGCTGGCCGGATCGTGAAGATCCACGCCGCCGAGGGGGAGACCGTCGCGGTTGGGGCGCCGCTGGCCGAGATCTCCACCAACGGGGACGGGGGCGTCGAGGTGCCCGCCACGCCCGTGTCCGGCGAATCGCCGCCTGCCACTGCTCATGAGGCGGTGGCGAGCGCCGCCACCGAGGCGGAGGGCAGCCGGATGACTCGCGCGGCGCGCGAATTGGCGAGGCCGGATGCCGAGCGCACGCCAAATGCCAGCGCCGCCGAGGCCTCGAGCGACGAGACGATCGACATCGTCACCCCTACCGGCGGCGAGTCGGTCACCGAGGGGACGATCCTCGAATGGAGTGTCAAGGTGGGCGACGCGGTCAAGCAGGGCGAAACGATCGTCGAGATCTCGACCGACAAGGTCGACATGGAGCTGCCCGCGCCGGCCAGCGGAACGATCATCGAGATCCTGGCCGAGGCGGGGGAGACGGTCAGCGTCGGGCAGGTGATCGCGCGGATGAGCGCCGGCGCCACGGTCATTCCCACCACGGCCGACGGTGCACCGGAATTCGGCGAGAGGACCCCTGGTGCGATCCCGCCGGATGGCGGCGCACATGCATCGCCGATCGCGCGGCGCATGGCCGCCCAGCAAGGCATCGATCTCGCCGCCCTGACCGGCAGCGCGCGCGGCGGCCGCATCACCAAGGCCGACGTGCTCGCCGCCAAGGCAGGCGGCGGCAACGGTGCCACCGCGCCGGCGCCTGCAATCGCCGCTCCCGCCGCGGCGCCCGCAGTCGCCGCTCCCGCCGCGGCCCCCGCCGCCGCGCGGCCGATCAGGGGTGGCGCGGCCGCCCTGGCCCGCTACATGGACGAGAGCCGCTCGATTCCGACCGCCACCTCGTTCCGCACCCTCACGGTCAGCGGCCTGGAACAGCGCCGCGCCCAGCTCAAGCAGGCCGGCCACCGCGTCTCGTTCACGCACCTGATCGCCTACGCGATCGCACGCGTGGCCACCGAGGACATGGCGGTGATGGCCCACCACTTCGCCGACATCGACGGCAAGCCGCATCGGGTCGACGACGGCGCCTGCAACCTCGGCCTGGCCGTCGACGTCGAGAAGAAGGACGGCACCCGCACGCTGATGGTTCCGGTCATCCGCGACGCCGGCCGCAAGAGCTTCGCGGAGTTCCTCGCAGCCTACGACGCGCTGGTCGAGAAGGCGCGGACCAACACCTTGACGGCCGACGATCTCACCGGGGGGAACCTCACGCTGACCAACCCCGGCGGCATCGGCACGATCGCCTCGGTCCCGCGGCTGATGGTCGGCCAGGGCACGATCGTCGCCACCGGCGCGATCGGCTACCCGCCCGGCCTGGGCGCAATCGGGGCCGCGATCGGGGCCGAGAAGGTCATGACGATGACCTCCACCTACGACCACCGGATCATCCAGGGGGCCGAATCCGGCCGCTTCCTCCAACGGATCGACGCCCTCCTCCAGGGCGAGGACGGGTTCTACGAGCGGGTGTTCGCCGACCTCGGCCTGTCCCTGCCGGCGCTGGCGCCGCGCCCCGCTCCCGCCGCGGCCGCTGCTCCGCCGCCGGCGCCCCCGGCCGTCGCGGCGGCGCCCCAGGCCCCCGCGGCCGCCCCCGACGACGAGCTGCTGGAGGCCATGCAGGCGGCCACCTCCCTGCTCAAGGCCCACCGCACCCATGGTCACCTGGCCGCCCATCTCGACCCGCTCGGCCGCGAGCCCGAGGGCGACCCGTCGCTCGACCCCGAGCCGCTCGGCCTGACCCCCGAGCTGATGGAGAAGCTCCCCGCCCGCATCCTGCGCATATCTGTCCCCGGTCGCACGCTGGCCGACGCGCTGCCGCACCTGCGCGAGACCTACTGCGGCCCGATCGCCTATGAGATCGAGCACATCGCGTCGCACCGCCAGCGGCTGTGGCTGCGGGAGGCGATCGAGTCGGGTCGCTTCCGCACTCTGCTCGCCACCGAGGAGCAGACCAGTCTGCTGCGGCGCCTGACCGAGGTCGACGCGCTCGAACGCTTCATGCACAAGGCGTACCTGGGCCAGAAGCAGTTCTCGATCGAGGGTCTCGACATGACCGTCCCAATGCTCGACGAGCTGATCCAGCTGGCCGCCACGCGCGGCGCCCGCGAGGTCGTGATCGGTACGGCCCACCGGGGACGCCTGAACGTGCTGGCCCACAACCTGGGCCGCGCCTACGGCTCGATCTTCGCCGAGTTCGAAGGCTCCTCGACGCTCGAGCCGATCACCACGATCCCGCAGGGCGGCACCGGCGACGTCAAGTACCACCACGGGGCCCAGGGCTCCTACCAGCTGCCGAGCGGCGAGTCGATCATCGTCCGCCTGGAGTCCAATCCGTCCCATCTGGAGTTCGTGGCCCCGGTGGCCGCCGGCGCCACGCGCGCCGCCCAGACCACGCGACAGGGGCCGCACGCCCATCGCGAGACCAACGCCGCCGTCCCGGTCATCCTGCACGGCGACGCGGCGTTCCCGGGTCAAGGTGTGGTCGCTGAGACCCTCAACCTACAGGCGCTCGATGGCTACACCGTCGGCGGCACGATCCACATAATTCAAAATAATCAAGTCGGTTTCACCACTGACCCCGACGACGCCCGCTCGACCACCTGGGCCTCGGACCTGGCCAAGGGCTACGACGTTCCGATCATCCACGTCAACGCCGACGACGTCCCGGCCTGCATCGCCGCGGTCAGGCTGGCCTTCGCGTTCCGCCAGGAGTTCGGGCACGACGTGCTGATCGACCTGATCGGCTACCGCCGCTTCGGCCACAACGAGGCAGACGAGCCCGCCTACACCCAGCCCGAGATGTACCAGGTGATCAAGAAGCACCCCCCGGTGCGGGAGATCTTCGCCCGTCAGCTGATCGAGCAGGGAGTGGTGAGCGAGCACGGAGTCGACCGAGCTGACCGACCAGGTGTGGGAGGTCCTCACCGGGGCCCACCAGGAGCTCCAGGACCGGATCGCCGCCGCCAAGGAGCTCCGCCACGCCACCGGCGAGTACGAGCTCGACCGCACCCCCTCGCCCGAGGTCAAGACCGCGGTGTCGTCCGAGCGGCTGCGCGTGCTCAACGACGAGCTGCTGGCCGTGCCCGACGGCTTCACGGTCCATCCCAAGCTGGTGCGCCAGCTCGAGCAGCGCCGCGAGGTGCTCTCGGCGGAGCGGCCGGATGAGTCGGGCGCGGCCCAATCAGGCGACGCCGGACGCCGAGCGGGCCGCGAGCCCGACCGCGCCGGCGGCGGGATCCTGTGGGCGCACGGCGAGGCGCTGGCCTTCGCCTCGCTGCTCACCGAGGGGATCCCGATCCGCCTGACCGGGCAGGACGCCGAGCGCGGCACGTTCAGCCAGCGCCACCTGGTCCTGCACGATCCCAAGACCGGCCAGGAGCACTGCCCGATCCAGCACCTCCCGGGCGCGCTCGCCCCGATGGAGCTGCACAACAGCCCGCTGTCCGAGATGGGCTGTCTCGGGTTCGAGTATGGCTACTCGCAGGAGGCGCCCGAGACGCTGGTGCTGTGGGAGGCTCAGTTCGGCGACTTCGCCAACGGCGCGCAGGTGATCATCGACCAGTTCATCGTGTCGGGCCTCGCCAAGTGGGGCCAGACCTCGCGCCTGACCCTGCTGCTGCCGCACGGTTACGAGGGCTCGGGTCCCGAGCACTCCTCAGCCCGGCTTGAGCGGTTTTTGCAACTCGCGGCGGAGGGGAACATCCGTGTGGCAAACCCGACCACGCCGGCCCAGTACTTCCACCTGCTGCGCCGGCAGGCCCGGGTGGCCAAGCAGCGCCCGCTGGTCGTGATGACGCCTAAGAGCCTCCTGCGTCTGCCCCAGGCCACCAGCACGGCGCAGGAGCTTTGCGAGGGGCGCTTTCAGCCGGTGCTGCCCGAGGCAGGCTCCGGGGGCGACCCGGCCGAGGTCAGGCGCCTCATCCTGTGCAGCGGCAAGATCTACTACGAGCTGGCCGGCCACGAGTCGCGCGCGGAGAACCCGTACGTGGCGATCGGCCGCGTCGAGCTGCTCTATCCGTTCCCCCAGGCCGAGATCCTGTCGCTCGTCGAGCGCTATCCGAAGCTGGAGGAGGTCGTCTGGGTCCAGGAGGAGCCGCGCAACATGGGCGCCCGCGCCCACATGTCGCCGCGGCTGATGCAGATCCTCCCCGAGCATCTGCGCTTCGGCTACATCGGCCGCCCCGAGCGGGCGGCGTCCGGCGAGGGCTACCCGGTGGCGCACGCGGACGAACAGAACCGGATCATCACCACCGCGCTGAACGTCCGCGAGGCCGTCTCGCAGTACCCCCGCAAGCTGCCCGGCGAGCGGTAGCGATCGCTTCGGCGGCCCGGACCGCGCACACTGCGGGCCGGCTCGTCTGTCGTCGCGCTGCCGTTTCGGCGGTTAGCGGGACGTTCTCACCCTCGCTGCCTCGTTTCTGGCACCCTTCCGCCATCGGCTTTCGTAGAGACGGATCACGCAGAGACAATTCCCGGCGCCATCTGACGCCTGCCTTCGGCGTGCACGACATGGCGATCGACCTGGGCACCGCCAACACGCTCGTCTACGTGGGCGGGCGCGGCATCGTGGTGTCCGAGCCCTCGGTCGTCGCCTCCGACGTGGACACCGGCACGGTGCATGCGGTCGGCGCGGACGCCGAGCGGATGATCGGCCGCACCCCGGCCACGATCGCCGCCACCCGCCCGCTGCGCCACGGCGTGATCGCCGACTTCGACGTCACCGAGCAGATGCTCCGCTACTTCATCCGCAAGGTGCTCGACCGCAAGATGGCTCACCCCCGGCTGATCGTGTGCGCCCCGTCCGGCGTGACCGAGGTCGAGAAGCGGGCCGTCGAGGAGGCCTCGCTGGCCGCCGGCGCGCGGCGGGTGCACCTGATCGAGGAGCCGATCGCGGCCGCCATCGGCGCCGGCATGGAGATCGACGAGCCGGTGGGGCGGATGGTGGTCGACGTGGGCGGCGGCACCAGCGAGATGGCGGTGATCTCGCTGGGCGGGATTGTCGTGTCCCGCTCGGTTCGTGTCGGCGGTTACGAGATGGACGAGGGCATCACCTCCTACCTGCGCACGCAGCACCAGCTGGCCATCGGCTCGAGGACCGCGGAGCGGATCAAGATCGAGGTCGGCTCGGTCACGCCGCTGCACCCCGAGGAGATGGTCGAGGTGCGCGGCAGGCACCTCGTCACCGGCCTGCCCACCGCGGTCGAGCTGCACAGCGAGGAGGTTCGGGCCGCGATCATGGCGCCTGCGCGGGAGGTCATGCGGGCGATCCGCGACACGCTCGAGGAGACACCGCCCGAGCTGGCCTCGGACATCGCCCGCGACGGCATCCTGCTCGCCGGCGGGGGCACGCTGGTGCGGGGCTTCCAGGAGCTGGTGGCGCAGGAGACCGGCATGCCGGTGTACTCGGCCGAATCCCCGCTGACCTGCGTGGCCTTCGGCTCAGGCCAGGCGCTGGCGCATTTCGACCAGCTCAGCCGGGCGAGCCGTTACCGCGTCTCCAGCCTGACTCCCGACTGGCGCACGGTGTCTTAGGGTCCGTAGGAGAGGTAGCTGGAGTTTTGGCGGCGGCCGGACGCGGCTGACGCCGCCCCCTCGCCCTCACGTATCACCAGTACGGTCGTGGCGAGGGGGCGGCGTCAGGCGCGTCCAGCCGCTCGCCAATTCGACCAGCTAATTCTCCTACGGGCCCTTAGCACCCGCCGGCTGAGCCAGGCGGCGGCGCTGGCCAGCGCGGCTGAGGCGAGCAGGATCAGGAACGGATCGACCGGGGCCCGGAAGCGCGGCGTCTCCACGTTGACCAGCACCGCGCCCAAAGGTTATGCGCTGGATCGGGGACGCGTTAGCTAATGCCGACGATGCCGGCGCACACCCAGTTCGAGGCGCCCGACCCGCCGTTCCAAATCCGGCTGGCCACCGCGTCCTGCTCGGCCTTGCCGGCCAGGTAGGCGGCGGGACCCGCGCCGCCGAACAGCTTCCAGGTGCTGGGCAGGATCTGGTAGTAGCCCGAGGCGCCGGCACTGTTGGGTGTCAGGTTCTGCCCGCCGGACTCGCATAGCACGATCGCGTAGGGGATGGCCCAGCCGCCACTCGGGCCATAGGTGGGGCCGGCGGGCGTCGGGGCGGCCTGCGCGGCGGCGGCCTGGTCGGCCGTGGCGCGGGCCGCGGCGGCCTGCGCGGCCGCGGCGCGGGCGGCGGCGGCCTGCTCGGCCTCGATGTGGGCAATCTCGGCCTGGAGGTGACCGCCTCGCTCGCGGCTTGCCGCCAGCGCGCTCCGCTGCGCCGAGCGCGCCCGTGCCAGCGCCGCCTGCTTGGCGTGCAGCAGCAGGTTCATACCGGCCAGCGCCCGCACCCGCTGGGCGGCGGCGTAGGTGATGCGGCGGTCCGTCGCGCGAAGCGCCGCCAGTTGGCGCGCCACGGCGTCGGCCCGTGCCTTGGCCGCGCGCGTGATCGCGATGATCGCCTGCTGCTGCCGCTGCGCGTCGTGCAGGAAGGTGAGCCGGTCGAGCAAGTCCTTGAAGCCGTTGGACTCGAGCACCACCGAGACCAGCGTCGGCTTGCTCGCTTCGTAGTTGGTCACCAGCTGGCGGGCCAGCAGCATGCGTGCTCGCGCGAGCCGGGCCCGGAGCAGGGCCAGCAGGCGCTGCTCGCGGGTCAGGGCCTTCTGCACCGCCACGAGCTGAGCGCGGTCGCGGGCCAGGTCGGCACGCACCGCCGCCTCCCGCGACTCCACGAGCGCGATCTGCCCGGTCAGCGAGCTGATCAGTCGCGACAGGCTGCCGATGCTCGCCGCGAGGCTGTGCTGGTGCGCCTGCTCGGCGTTCAGTCGCGAGTGCAGCCGCCCGAGGCTGGGTTCGGCGCTCGAGGAGACCGGCACCGCGGCCAGGCCCAGCGCGACGACGACCGTGGCCGCGCCAGCGGCCAAGTGACGAGGGATCGTGCGCCTGGCAAACCTCATATTCATTTGCCTACGGGGTTAGCTGTCGGGCTCGCGCGGCGGCTGCGCTACTCGGCCATCAGACCGTGATTCGCCCCAGGGAACCTGGGTCCCCCGCTTTCCCGCTCGTTGCGGGAAACTCGGCGCCGAGCACCTTATCAGGGCCGCGCGCCCATATGCTGCGATGCGTGGCCGCCGATCGGGAACAGGAGATCCTGGCTCGCGTGCGGGCGATTCCGGTCGGGTTCGTGCGGACCTACGGCGACGTCTCGCCCGGGGCGCCGCGGGTGGCCGGCGCAGTGTTGCACGCGTGCAACGATCCGCGAGTTCCGTGGCATCGCGTGGTCCGTGCCGACGGGACCCTGGCCAAGGGCCGGCGCCAGCGCGCGCGGCTCGACGCCGAGGGCGTCCCGTTCAACGGTTCGCGCGTCGATCTTCGAGTGGCGCGGCTTCCCGAAGCGTGATGCGCGGTCAGTCTCGACACGAGCTCTGAAGCCCGATGTGGGTCCAGCGCGAGATCGACCTCGGTCCCCGCCCGCGGGGGTTTCACCTCGTCACGCGGGACATCGTCGACGCCCTGCCCGAGCTGGGCGACGTCGCGGTCGGGCTGCTGCACCTGCTGATCCAGCACACCTCGGCCTCGCTGGCCCTGAACGAGAACGCCTCGCCGGACGTGCGCCGCGACTTCGAGTCCTACTTCAACGCCGCGGTTCCGGAGGACGCTTCGTACTGGACGCACACGCTGGAGGGCTCCGACGACATGCCGGCGCACATCAAGGCCTCGCTGCTCGGGCCATCGCTGACGCTGCCGGTGGCGCGGGGCCGGCTCGCGCTCGGGACCTGGCAGGGGATCTACCTGTGCGAGCACCGCGACCGCGGTGGGTCGCGGTCGGTCATCGCCACCGTCTGGGGCTCGGACTGACGCCGGTCATCGCCACCGTCTGGGGCTCGGACTGACGCCGGTCATCGCCACCGTCTGGGGCTGGGACTGACGCCGGTCATCGCCACCGTCTGGGGCTGGGACTGACGCCGGTCATCGCCACCGTCTGGGGCTGGGACTGACGTCGGTCATCGCCACCGTCTGGGGCTCGGATTACCGCCCCTGCCAGATCGGATCGCGGCGCTCGGCGAACGCGGTGGCGCCCTCGCGAGCGTCCTCGGAGGCAAAGACGGGGTCGGTGATCTCTCGCTGGCGCTGGAAGAACTCCGCGTCCGGCCAGTCCGCCGCCTCGACCATGGTGCGCTTGGTGGCGGCGAGGGCCAAGGGCCCGTTGGCCGCGATCGTCTCGGCCAGCTCCAGGGCGGCTTGAAGCGCCTGGCCGGGGTTGGCCAGCCGGTTGACCAGGCCGAGCTCGTAGGCGCGCTCGGCCTCGATCGGATCGCCGGTCAGGGCCAGCTCCATCGCCACGTTGCGCGGAAGGGCCCGCGGCAGCCGCAGTAGCGCGCCACCGGCGGCGACCAGCGAGCGCTTGACCTCGGGGATGCCGAGGCGGGCGCCGCGGGCGGCCACGATCAGGTCGCAGGCGAGCGCCACCTCGAGCCCGCCCGCCACCGCGAACCCCTCGATCGCCGCGATCAGCGGCTTGTCGGCCGAGCGCTGGGTGATGCCGGCGAAGCCTCGGCCCTCCACGTGCGGGCGCTCGCCGGCCACGAACGCCTTCAGGTCCATGCCGGCGCAGAAGCCCTTGCCGGCGCCGGTGAGCACGCCCACGCTGAGCCCGGCGTCGGCGTCGAGCTCGTCCAGCGCGGCGGCGATGCCATGCGAGACGGCGGCGTTGACCGCGTTGCGCTGGTCCGGCCGGTTGATCGTGATCAGGAGGATCCGGCCGCGGCGCTCTCGCAGGACCTGGATCGTCTTCGGCGCTCACGCCGCGAACAATCGCAGATCCGGCTCGCGCTCGCCACGGAGCACGGCCAGGTCCACCTCCACGCACCCGACCCCCCGGGCGGCCGCCAGCACGAATGCCTGCGGCTTGATCGTCTGGGCGGCCAGCACGCCGCGGCACGAGGCGAACGCCGGGTCGAGCCGGATCCGCTCCAGGTAGCGGGTGAGCTGCTCGACCGCCTCGATCCCGGCCACCCGCTTGACCTCGACCGCGACCCACTCGTCGTCGGAGTCCCGGCACATCAGGTCGACCGGGCCGATGTCTGTCGGCCACTCGCGCCGGACCAGGCGAAGCCCCTCGCCACACCAGCCGGGCCGCTCGGCCAGCAGTTCCTGCAGGTGCGCCTCGACCCCGTCCTTGCTCAGCGCGGCGTCCTCGTCGGGCGGGCCCATGTCGTGGGTGACGTCGGAGAGCACCTCGGAGATCGCGATCTCCAGCCGGTCCCCATCGGCCTGGCCGCGCTTGCGCACGACGATCCGTTCTGGCGCCTCTTCGATCACGGTCGGCGGCGTCATCCAGTTGAGCGGTTTGTAGCCGCCGGCGTCCGCGTGGATCAGCACCGATCCGTCCGCCTTGACGATGATCAGCCGCAGCGCCTCCGGCAGGAGCGCGTTCAGGCGTCCGCGGTAACGGACCTCGCAGCGGGCGACGATCAGCCGCATCGGCGCTCCACCCTATGATCAGGGGCGGACGTTTTCCGCCGCCATGCGCCAGCAGCTTCGCCCTCTATTCGACCGCGTCGTGATCAAGGAGCTCGACCCCGATCGGGTTCGCCGCTCCGGCCTGATCGTGCCGCCCGGCTCCGAGGAGCCGCCTCCCCAGCACGGCATCGTGCTGGCGGTCGGTCCCGGCCTGGATTGGTGGGACCACGTGGGAATCGCCATGCCTGTCCGGCCGGGCGATCACGTGGTGTTCCCGGCCTCCGCCGGCGTGTGGATCGAGGTCGAGGAGGAGCGGCTGCTGGTCTGCCGCGTCGGCGAGCTGCTCGGCGTGCTCGAGTCGGTCGAGAACTGCCCGGCATGCGGGGGCCGACCCCTGGCCGCCGGCGAGTCCTGCCCGGTCTGCGGGCGCGAGGGCTCGATCGCGTAGAGGAAGCCCGCGAAACATGCCATCCGGTGCGTCCGGGCGCGAGGGCTCGATCGCGTAGAGGAAGCCCGCGAAACATGCCATCCGGTGCGTCCGGGCGCGAGGGCTCGATCGCGTAGAGGAGACCTGCAAAACATGCCATCCGGTGCGTCCGGGCGCGACCGTGGCATCTTGCGCACGCCCCACATGCACAACCTGCCACGGTCGGACGCGTTCGAGTCCGTTGGCAGGTAATGCAGGTTCGCCCGACGTGGAGGTCGCCGGGCGGGCGAACCGCGGACGCTAGGCCGCTGTTCGTTCGGACAACGATCGGGGCTGCGCCGCCTGCACCCGCTCCAGTAGGTCGGCGACCTCCGGGTTGTCGCGGAGCGCCAGCGCTCGGTGGCAGGCGTCGATGCACTCGCTCACCCGGTCGGTCCGCGCCAGCGCGTGAGCGAATGACGTCCAGGCGCTCGCGGAATCCGGTTCCAGCCGCGTGGCCGCCTCGGCCGCCGACACCTCGGCCCCGACGTCGCCGGCCAGGTGGTAGGCCAGGGCCAGCGTCAAGAGACCCTCGACGGTGGGGCCGACCCGCCGAGCCTGCTCCAAGCGCCGAGATCGCGCCGGCGCGGTCCATCAGCCGCAGCCGCAACCGACCGAGGCGCTCCCACGAGGACGCGTCGGCCGGCGCGCGCTGAGCGGCGCGCTCGGCGGCCTCGGCGGCAAGGTCGATCGCGCCCATGTCCTCGTAGATGCGGGCCGCGAAGCGCTCCGGGGTCGGGCGATCGGTCTCCGCCCGGGCCCAGTCGCGCACCGCGCGGGCGGCTGCGGGCAGGTTGCCCGCCTGCCAGAAGGCGCTCGTCAACAGCCTCAGCACGACCGGGTTGGCCGGGTCGGCATCCCGCGCGTAGATCAGGCGCTTGGCGGCGAGCTCGGCGTCCCCCTCGGCCAGCGCGTGCTGGGCGGCGGTCATGAAGCGCTGCACCCGGTCGGCGGCCGGGTCGGGCGTTGAGAAGTCGACGAACTGGAGCGAGCCGGCCGGCACGGTACGGATCCCGATCGGAGAACTTGACCCGCGCCCACTGCTGCACGTCGTCCTCGTCGCCCGAGAAGTAGATCCCGGTCACGCTTCCCACGCCCCACTCCGGATAGGACAGGCAGCGGGCGTAGCGGTGCACGACCGAGTGATCGGGTACGCGCGAGCCGAACGGGTCGTGCTTGGCGCGCTCCTCGGCTGCCGCGTGCGCGCGCTGCTCGGCCTCGTAGGCCCGCCGGCCGGCGTCGGCGCGGGCCTTGCGCGCCGCGGCGGCCGACACCTTGACGGCGTTGCGGCTGACCCGTCCGCCCCGTGACTGCTCGGCCAGCTGCTCGAGCTGATCGGCCGCCTCGTTGATCGCCTGCAGGTGGCGCTGGTGCTCGTGCTGGCGGCCCGGAGGCGCGATGTCCGGATGCCAGCGCTTGGCCATCCGCCGGCGTGCCAGCTGAACCGCGCGCTGGTCGAACGGCGGCTCGAGCTCCAGCAGGAGGAGGGCCTGCTCAACGTCGAGGATGCGAGGCATGACCTACAAAAGTTAGCGGCGCGGCCAAGTCGTGGCTACACGGCCGATGCGCGAGGGCCGAGCGGCGTCGGCGCGCGTCCCACCACACCGCGCCCAAGTAAACCCGTCGGAGAAGACTGCAACAATTTAGACTCATTCGTACTCGATTAGACTCGTAAGCCCTAACCTGGCCGGCGTGAGCATGGCCCCAGGAAGCGGCGAGGGTGTGGCGGCCTGATCGTCCTCGCCAGCGTCGCCGCGATCCTCGCCACCGGCCTTGGTGCAGCGCTCATCGCCCTGGTGACCGGCGTATTCGGCGTCCCGGGGGAGCAGTGCGCTTCGCCCACGGAGTCAGCGACGGCGGGAGCCTCGCAGGCCGACAGCGAACAAGCCGGACCTGGCGGCGGGATCGTGCTCGGGCCGCCCGGGAGCGGTCAGTTGGTCGGCGCGACCGAGTATGGCGGGCCCGGCGACCCGAGCAGCGGCAGCTTCGGCTCCTCTGGCGCCAACCTGCTCGACGCCCCCGACAGCTACGCCGAGCTCGGCGGCACCACCTTCCAGACCGCCACCGCGATGGGCGGCCTGCCCTACCTGACGCCGCTGCGCGTCACCTGGGGCGACCGGTCGGCCATCGCCTACAAGCGCGACATCGGCTTGGGCGGCGGTCCGATCGACGGCCTGCCCCGGGTACTCGATCTGTGGTGGCAGCTCGCCGGGCGGCTCGGGATTCCCTACGAGGACGGACTGTGGTCGGGCCCGGTGCAGATCGCGCGTCCGCCGGCGGCTGGGGCCGGCAACGTGCTCGGACAGGCGGGCGCCTCGCCGAGCGGCCTGATCCAGCCATCCACTGCCGCCCAGGACGCCGGCGCCTGCGCGCCGCAGACGGTCGAAGGCGTACCGATGACGAGCGGCGACCACGCCGAGCTGCTCTCGAACGGGCTGGCGGCCGCACCGGCCGGCGCGCCGCCCGCGGTCGCCCAGATCATCGCGGCCGGCAATCAGATCGCCGGCAAGCCATACGCGGTCGGTGGCGAGCCATGGGCTACCGCTATCCGAAATCGGCTCGACCTACGACTGCTCGAGCAGCGTCGAGCACCTCCTGTACGGCGCCCGCCTGCTGCCGGTGACCTACGACGCGGCCTCGGGGACGCTCGAGTCGTTCGGGCTGCCGGGCCCCGGCCGCTGGGTCACGCTGTACGCGAACCCCGATCACGTGTTCATGTACGTGGCCGGGCTGCGCTGGGACACCCACAACGCCGCCGGCCCGAACGACGGCAGCACCGGGATCGGCTGGCACCCGCTGATCCGCAGCTCGGCCGGATTCGTGGCCCGCCACCCGGTGGGACTGTGACCGTGCATCGGACTGCCGCAACCGCCTTCTGCGTCCTGGCCACAGCCGGCTGCGGCGCGACACATCACAAGCCGCGGAACAAGGCGACCAGGTCGGCGCTCGCCCAAGCCGAGGCCACGCACGAATACCCGTCCCCGCCGCCGCCACCGCAGACCGCCGGCAAGCCCGCGAACTCGCCGGCCCCTGCGATTCGCGCCTTCGCCACCGCCTACATCAACTGGACCGCCCAGACCGTCGCGGCCGACATGCGGTCGCTGGCGGCGCAGAGCATCGGCCAGGCCCGCTCGGCCATGACGCTCGCCGCCGCCGAGACGGCCGACGACTACGAGCTTCAGCGCGGCGGCATCGCCAACCACGGGACGGTGGAGACGGTGGCGCCGCGGCCGGGGCAGCGAGACCAGTACGTGGTGGTCACGCTCGAGTCGACGAGCGCCACCAACACCACCGCCTACCAGGGGCTGCGGCCCGCATGGCACGTGGCGCTCGCCACCGTGACCGAGCAGAAGCCGGGCCAGTGGGTGGTGAGCGCCTGGCAGCCGGAGAACTGAAGCCTCAGCCGACCGGCTGTCCGTTCGCGGTCAGCTTGACCTCGACGTTGCCGCGCGTCGCGTTCGAATACGGGCAGATCTGGTGCGCGGCCGCCACGATCTTCTTGGCCGCCTCGGCGTCCTGCACCTGCGGCAGGCTGACGTCGAGCTCGACCGCGATGTTGAAGCCGCGGTCCTCGGTGGTGATCAGGCTCACCTTGCTCTCGATCGAGGCATCCCCGACCTCGGCCTTCTCACGCCGCGCCGCCACGCCCAGCGCGCCCTCGAAGCAGGCGGCGTAGCCGACCGCGAACAGCTGCTCGGGGTTGGTGCCGCCGCCCTCGGTGGGCGGGCGCAGCTGCACGTCGAGCGCGCCGTCGGTGGTCTTGCCGTGGCCCTGCTCGCGTCCGCCGGTGACCGTTGCCTCTGCCGTGTACACGACCTTCGCCATGCTCGCTCTCCTTCGCCGTTGAGCGCACAAGCTTAATGCGCGGCGATGTTCAGCACGACCGCGACCCCGAAGCAGACCACCGCGGCGACCCGGATCAGCCAGCCGGCGCGGTCGCTCGGACGGCCGGTGGCCATCCCCACGATCGCCACCGTCATGCACACGACCGCGACGAGCGCGAACACCGCGGCCAGAGCACGCACGGCCCAGGCTCCTATCCTCTGCACGACCACATGTCGACCCAGTACATCTTCACCACCTACAAGCTCTCACGCCGCTACCCGCCAGATCGCCAGGTCCTGACCGACATCTCGCTGTCGTTCCTGCCGGGGGCCAAGATCGGCGTGATCGGCTACAACGGCACCGGCAAGTCGACGCTGCTGCGAGATCATGGCCGGCCTCGACACCGAATTCGACGGCCATGCCCAGCTCGCCCCCGGCGCCACCGTGGGCCTGCTCGAGCAGGAGCCGCACTTGGACGAGTCAAAGAACGTCCGCGAGAACATCGAGGAGGGCGTCGCCGAGACGAAGGCCCTGCTCGACCGCTTCAACGAGCTCTCGATGAACTACTCCGACGAGACCGCCGACGAGTTCGCGCGCGTGCAGGAGCAGATCGACGCGGTCGACGGCTGGAATCTCGAGACCACGCTCGAGATCGCCATGGACGCCCTCCGAACGCCACCCCCCGACGCCGACGTCACCACCCTCTCGGGCGGCGAAAAGCGGCGCGTGGCCCTGGCCCGGCTGCTGCTCAGACAACCCGACCTGCTGCTGCTCGACGAGCCGACCAACCACCTCGACGCCGAGTCGGTGGCCTGGCTCGAGCGCCACCTCCAGGACTACACGCGGCACGGTCGTGGCGATCACCCACGATCGCTACTTCCTGGACAACGTGGCCGGCTGGATTCTCGAGCTCGACCGCGGCCGCGGCATCCCCTACCAGGGCAACTACTCCGGTTGGCTCGAGCAGAAGCGGACACGCCTGGCAACCGAGGCCAAGCAGGAGAGCGCGCGCAAGCGCACGATCGAGCAGGAGCTCGAGTGGGTCCGCCTGAACGCCAGCGCCCGGCGCAACAAGCCCAAGGCGCGCCTGAACGCCTACGAGGCGCTGCTCGCCCAGGACCGCAACGTCAAGCTCGACCAGGTCCAGATCCACATCCCGGCCGGGCCCCGGCTGGGCGCGAACGTGATCGAGGCGAATGGCCTGCGCAAGGCCTACGGCGACCGCGTCCTGATCGACGAGCTGAGCTTCATCCTCCCGCCCGGCGGGATCGTCGGCGTAATCGGGCCCAACGGCGCCGGCAAGACCACGCTGCTGCGCATGATCACCGGTCAGGAGCAGCCCGACGCCGGCAGCGCTGAGCATCGGCGAGACGGTCGAGCTGGCCTACGTCGACCAGTCCCGCGACGCGCTCGACCCGGACAAGACCGTGTGGCAGGAGATCTCCGGCGGCCAGGACCAGATCAAGCTGGGCGACCGGACGGTCAACAGTCGCGCCTACGTGGCCGGCTTCAACTTCAAGGGGTCCGACCAGCAGAAGAAGGTGGCCAAGCTGTCCGGCGGCGAGCGCAACCGGCTGCACCTGGCCAAGCTGCTCAGGACCGGCGGCAACCTGCTGCTGCTCGACGAGCCGACCAACGACCTCGACGTGGACACGCTGCGGGCGCTCGAGGAGGCGCTTCTCGCGTTCGCCGGCTGCGCGGTGGTCGTCTCCCACGATCGCTGGTTCCTCGACCGGATCGCCACCCACGTGCTGGCCTTCGAAGGCGAGTCCCAGGTGCGCTGGTTCGAGGGCAACTTCGAGGCCTACGAGGACTTCCGCCACCGGCAGCTCGGCGCCGAGGCCGATCGTCCTCACCGGATCACCTACAAGAAGCTGGTGCGGGGTTAGGTGCCGTCGCGGGCCGTCCTGATCACCGGCTGCTCGTCCGGGATCGGGCACGCCACGGCCAAACTGCTTTGTCGCGAGGGCTGGACGGTGTACGCCACGGCGCGCCGGCCCGAGACGCTGTTCGACCTGGAGCAGGGCGGTTGCAAGACGCTCGCCCTCGACGTCACCGACGAGGCGTCGATGACCGCGGCCGTGACCCAGGTGACGGAAGCCGAGGGCGCGGTCGGCGTGCTGATCAACAACGCCGGCTACAGCCAGTCGGGCGCGGTCGAGTCGGTGCCGCTCGAGCAGGTGCGCCGGCAGTTCGAGACCAACGTGTTCGGACTGCATCCGGATGTGTCAGCTGGTGCTGCCCGGAATGCGCGGCCAGCAATGGGGGCGGATCGTGAACGTCAGCAGCATGGGCGGCAGGCTCACCTTCCCCGGGGGCGGGATCTACCACGCCACCAAGTACGCGGTCGAGGCGATCTCCGATGCGCTGCGTTTCGAAGTCCGCGGATTCGGCGTGGAGGTGATCGTGATCGAGCCGGGCCTGATCGTCACCAACTTCGGCGAGACTGCGGCCGGGTCGGTGGGAACGACCGGCGGGCCTTACGCCGAGTTCAATCGCGCGGTCGCCAAGACGACCGAGGAGGCGTATCGCGGACCCATGGCCAAGCTGGGCGGTGGCCCTGAGACCGTGGCCGGGACGATCGCTCGCGCCCTGAAGGCCGACCGTCCACGAGCGCGCTACCCGGTCACGCCGAGCGCGCACCTGATGATCAACCAGCGCCGGCTGATGCCCGACCGCCTGTGGGACCTGGTCATGCGCACCCAGTTCCCGACCCCTTAGCTATACGTATAGAGCTATATATATGTCTATAGGTATAGCTGAGTGCCCTGGCATGGCTATGCGCCAAGTTCTTCCAGCCTGAGCCGCAGCTCACGCACGTCCTGTGCCACGGCGTCGGCGCCGGCGAGCTGCTCTGTCCTGTACTGGCCCGTGGTCACCGCGACGCAGCGCACGCCGTCCGCCTTGGCGCACGCGATGTCGCGTGGGGTGTCGCCGATCACGACGGCCTGCTCGCGCGGGACATGGCCCGCCCGCCGGCGAGCGATCGGGGGCAGCGCGGCGCGATCCTCGGAATCGGAGCCGAAGCCGCCCGGCGCCGAGCGGAACCACTTCCCGATCCCGGCCCGGGCCAGCTTGAGCCGCGCCACCGTCTCGTAGTTGCCGGTGACCAGGCCGACCTGCACGCCTTCGCGCTCGCTGAGCCAGGCCAGCACGTCCGGGATGCCGGGTAAGACGTGAGCGCTCAGGTCCGGCGGGCAGATCCGGGCGTAGATGCGGCAGCACGCCTCGCGTACGTCGACCGCCAGCTCGTCGATCCGGCGAGCCGACACGCCGAGGTCGAGCAGGATCAGGCGGGCGATCTCGCCGTCGGTCCGGCCCGCCGGCGCGACGCGATCGCGGACGCCGGCCGGATCGAATCCGTGGACCTCCTTGATCGCTCCGTCCAGGGCTTCGCTGTGGGCCCGGGTGGCGCCCGTCACCAACGTGCCGTCGATGTCAAACAGCACGAGCACGGATCCTGCCGCCTCAGCGCTCGAACGACGTGCCGGGCTCGAGCCGCCGCGCGAACGCCGCGATCAGCCGTGCCGCCGCGTCGACGTCGGCCGCCGAGACCATCTCGACCGGAGAGTGCATGTAGCGGCAGGGGACCGAGACCAGGCCGGTCGGAATGCCGGCACGGCTCAGGTGAATCGCGTCGGCGTCGGTGCCGGTCCCCTTGCCGAGCGACTCGAGCGTGAACGGGATCCCCTCCGCCTCGGCCGCCTCGTACAGCCGCTCGAACACCAGCGGGTGGAGCGAGGTACCGCGAGCGATGACCGGCCCCGAGTCCATCGGGTGCTTGGTGATCGGCCCGAGCTCGACGCCGGGCTGATCGGTGGCAAAGGTCAGATCGACAACCACCGCGACGTCCGGATCGTGGACGAACGCACTGGTACGCGCCCCGGCGAAGGTGGTCTCCTCCTGGGTGACGGCCAAGGCCAACACGTCGCCCGGCGCGCCTCCCGCCTCGGCGACCAGGCGGGCCGCCTCGGCCGCCACGTAGCAGCCGACCCGGTTGTCCAGCGATCGCGAGACGACCCGCTCGTGGCGGAATACGACCGGATCGGCGTCGATCACCGCCACATCTCCGATCCGGACCAGCTGGCGGGCCTCGTCGGCGTCCTTGGCCCCGATGTCGATGTGGAGCTCCTTGGTCTCGGGCACCTTCTTGCGGTCCTCGTCCTTGAGCAGGTGGATCGGCTTGCGTCCGATGACCCCCGGCACGACGCCGTCGCGGGTGTGCAGCCGCACCCGCTGGCCGATCAGCACGCCGGCGTCCCACCCGCCCACCTGCCCGAAGCGCAGGTACCCATCGTCCTCGATGTGCGAGACGTGCAGCCCGATCTCGTCGATGTGCCCCACCACGGCCACGGTCAGGCCATCCGCCGTGCCCGCGACCCGAGCGAACGAGGACCCCACCCGGTCGCCGCCGACCTCCTGGGCGAAGCTCGCGCAGTACTCCCGCCACACGCGCGCCGGGGCCGACTCGTGCCCCGAGGGACCGGGAGCACCCAGCAGGGCCATCAGTAATTCTGGGACCGCCACGCCGTATAAGGCTATTGGCTAATGCGCCCGATTGCGGAGGGCGTGCGGTGGCGCGCAGTGGCGCGCGGTGCCGGGCGTGTGTCGAATGCCTGCCGCGGGTAACCATCCAGGCATGTCTACGGACCTGAAAATGCCGCGGGTAACCATCCAGGCATGTCTACGGACCTGAACGTAGACGAGCGGGAGTCCGAGCTCGAGTCGCTGCGCGGTCTGCTCGCCGACCGTGGAATCGAGCTCCGGGACGCGCCTTGTCATGAACGCGACGGCGCCGCCGACGGCGGGCCCGAGGCGCCCCGGCGCCAGGGCGAGCCCGTCGAGCGAGCGATGGACGCGATGTCGCTGTTCCTGGCCGAGGTGAGACGCCACCGCCTGCTCACCCGGGCCGAGGAGGTGGCCCTGGCCAAGCGGATCGAGCGCGGCGATCTGGCCGCCAAGGAGCGCCTGGTCAACTCCAATCTCCGACTGGTCATCTCCAACGCGCGCAGCTACGAGGGCCTCGACCTGTCGCTGCTCGACCTGATCCAGGAGGGCATGCTCGGCCTCATCCGGGCCGCCGAGAAGTTCGACTGGCGCAAGGGCTATAAGTTCTCCACCTACGCCACGTTCTGGATTCGCGAGTCGATCCAGCGAGCGATCGCCAACCGGGCCCGGCCGATCCGGGTGCCGGTCCACATCGGCCAGCGCGAGCGGCGAATCGGGCGCGCCCGGGCGGCCCTGATCGCCCGGCTGGGGCGCGAGCCGACCGAGGCCGAGATCGCTCAGGAGGCCGAGCTCGAAATCCGCGAGGTGCACGCGACCCGGGACATCGCCCGCGTGGTGACCAGCCTCGACCGTCCGGTCCGGGAGGAGGAGGAGACCACGCTGGGCGCGCTGCTGGCCTCGGACGCCACCGCGCCCGATGAGCAGGTCGAGGCCGCCGCCCGGGATGCCGCCCTGTACAGGGCGTTGCAACGCCTCCCCGAGGCCGAACGGAACGTGGTCAAGCTGCGCTATGGGATCGACGGCGATGAACCGACGCCGCTCCGGGAGGCCGGCCGGCGCCTGGGCATCTCGTCCGACGCGGTGCGCAAGCTCGAGCGCAAGGCGCTCGCCGAGCTGGCCGAGAGCGACGAGCTCGAGGCGCTCCGGCCGGCGGCCTAGAAGTCCTCGACGCCGTCAGCCGAGAAAACGGTGATATGCGCCAGAGGCTCGTGCAGCGGAGCGTCGTGCTCGCCGATGTGCCAGGCAATCCAGCGCGCCAGACGTCGAATGGCCTCCATCCTGGAACATCGTTACCCGGGCAAACCACCTGGATCGCCAAAGAACGGCCGTGCTACGTGCGGAGCAGTGAGCGCAAGACGTATTGCAGGATCCCGCCGTGGCGGAAGTACTGCTGCTCCTTGGGAGTGTCGATCCGCACCGTGACCCGGAACTCCCTTCCATCGGCCGTCACGGTGAGCTCCCGCGGGATCGGATCGGCGCCGGCCAGCCCGGCGATTGTGAACACCTCGCGCCCGGTGAGTCCCAGCGACGCCACCGACTCGCCGGCCGCGAACTGCAGCGGCAGGACGCCCATCCCAACCAAGTTCGACCGGTGGATCCGCTCGAAGCTCTCCGCGATCACCGCCCGCACGCCGAGCAGCCGTGTGCCCTTGGCCGCCCAGTCGCGCGAGGACCCGGAGCCGTACTCCTTGCCGGCGAGCACGACCAGCGGGACGCCGTCAGAGAGGTACCTCATCGCCGCGTCGTAGATCGGCATCTGCTCCCCATCCGGCAGGTGCAGCGTGACCCCACCCTCAGTGCCTGGCGCCAACTGGTTGCGCAGTCGGATGTTGGCGAACGTCCCGCGCATCATCACCTCGTGGTTGCCCCGGCGCGATCCGTACGAGTTGAAGTCCCGCGGCTCGACCCCGTGCTCGATCAGGTAGCGCCCGGCGGGGCTGTCGCGCTTGATCGAGCCGGCCGGCGAGATGTGGTCGGTGGTCACGCTGTCGCCCAGCATGGCCAGCACGCGGGCGCCATCGATGTCGGCCACCGGCTCGGGCTCGGCGGCCAGGTCGACGAAGAATGGAGGCTGCCGCACGTAGGTCGAACCCGGATCCCAGGCAAAGCTCTCGCCACTCGGCACCTCGAGCGAGTTCCAGCGCTCGTCACCGTCGAACACCTCGCCGTAGCTCTTGCGGAACATGTCCGACTGGACCGCCTCCTCGACCGTCGCCGCGACCTCCTCCGCCGTCGGCCAGATGTCCTTGAGGAACACCGGCTCGCCGTGGCGGTCCTCGCCGAGTGGCTCGTCGTACAGGTCGATGTCCATCGTTCCGGCGATCGCATAGGCGACGCACAGGGGCGGCGAGGCGAGGTAGTTCATCTTGACATCCGGATTGATCCGGCCCTCGAAGTTCCGATTGCCCGACAGGACCGAGACCACCGCCAAGTCGTTGTCCTGCACGGCCGCGGAGATCTCGGCCGGCAGCGGGCCGCTGTTCCCGATGCACGTCGTGCACCCGTACCCGACCAGGTTGAAGCCGAGCTCGTCCAGGTACTCGGTGAGGCCGGCCCGCTCCAGGTACTCGGTGACCACCTTGGAGCCCGGCGCCAGTGAGGTCTTGACCCAGGGCTTGACGCTCAAGCCCTGCTGCACCGCATTCCGGGCCAGAATGCCCGCGCCCAGCATCACGGACGGGTTAGAGGTGTTCGTGCAGCTGGTGATCGCCGCGATCACCACGTGCCCGTGGTCGAGGAACGTCTCCTTCCCGTCGGCCAGGGCGACCTCGACTGGCGTGGCGGGCCGATCGGCCACCTGAGCCCCGCCGGTGCCGCCGGCCGGCTCGTGCCCGTCCCCGTTCGGCACATGCGTGGCCACCGGATCGCTTGCCGGGAAGCTCTCGGCCACCGCCTCGTCCTCGAGGTCCTCCTCGGGCAGGTAGCCCTCGAGGGCCATCCGAAAGGCCGGCTTTGACTCGGTGAGCGACACGCGGTCCTGCGGGCGCTTGGGGCCGGCGATGCTCGGCACCACCGTGGAGAGGTCGAGCTCGAGCTCGTCGCTGAAGGTGGGCTCTTCGGATTGGGCGCCGTGCCACAGCCCCTGCTCGCGCGCGTACGACTCGACCAGCCCGATCAGCTCGCGCGGGCGCCCGGAGAACTCCAGATAGCGCAGCGTCTCCTCGTCGATCGGGAATATCGCGCAGGTGGAACCGAACTCCGGCGACATGTTGCCGATCGTGGCCCGGTCGGCCAGCGGGAGGCGGGCCAGGCCCTCGCCGTAGAACTCGACGAACTTGCCCACCACGCCGTGCGCGCGGAGCATCTCGGTAACGGTGAGAACCAGGTCGGTCGCCGTCGCTCCCTCCTGCAACGAGCCGGTGAGCTTGAACCCGAGGACCTGCGGGATCAGCATCGACATCGGCTGGCCGAGCATCGCCGCCTCGGCCTCGATCCCGCCCACTCCCCAGCCGAGCACGCCCAGTCCGTTGATCATCGTGGTGTGCGAGTCGGTGCCGACCAGCGTGTCGGGGTAGGCCTGTCCGGCGTCGTCGACGAACACCACCCGCGCGAGGTACTCCAGGTTCACCTGGTGCACGATCCCGGTGTCCGGCGGGACCACCTGGAAGTTGTCGAACGCGCCCTGCCCCCAGCGCAGGAACGCGTAGCGCTCGCGGTTTCGCTCGAACTCGAGCTCGGCGTTGCGGGCGAAGGCCGCCGGCGAGCCGAACACGTCTACCTGCACCGAGTGGTCGATGACCAGCTCGGCCGGCGCGAGCGGGTTGATCCTGCGGAGGTCGCCGCCCATCTCACGCATGGCGTCGCGCATGGCGGCCAGGTCGACGACCGCCGGGACTCCCGTGAAGTCCTGCATGATCACCCGGGCCGGCGTGAACGAGATCTCGGTCGCGGGCTCCGCCTTGGCGTCCCACCGGGCAAGCGCCTCGATGTCCTCAGCCCGGATCGATTCGCCGTCCTCGTTCCGGAGCAGGTTCTCGAGCAGCACCTTGAGCGAGAACGGCAGGCGGGCAACGTCGTATTTCGCCTGCAGCGCGTCCAACCGGAAGATCTCGTACTGACGCCCACCCACGGTGAGCGTCGCCTTGGCGTCGAAGCTGTTGGGCATCAGGTTCTCGTTTCTTCGTGAAGGTCCTGGTGGCGCTTACTGTAGGGCGACACCGCTCCTACGCGCGTCTTAGCGACGTCTTCACGTCAGCTTCGCCCCCCGCCCGATGCTCCTCTCGGAACAGATTCCGACCAGATCCGAGGAGACCGATGATGACCTTCCTGTCCTGGACCCTCGCCGCCGCGGCGGCGGCCGTGTTCGCGGCGATGGCGGCGGCCGGCGTGGCCGCCGAGGCGCACCGCGCGCCTGACCAGCCATGAGCTGGGACTCGATCTCCTACCCGGCGCCGGCGCCGGCGCCCCGCGCGCGGCTGCGCGCTCGCGCCGGCGGCTCCGATCGTTTGCGCGTGCTGATTGCGCGCCCGGAGCTGCTCGGCCTGATAGCGCTGTCCGCGGTGCTCAACCTGTGGAACCTCGGCGTCAACGGCTGGGCCAACACGTACTACAGCGCGGCGGTGCGCTCGATGAGCACGAGCTGGCACAACTTCCTGTTCGCCTCGCTCGACAAGAGCGGGCTAATGACGATCGACAAGCCGCCGCTCGCCTACTGGGTCCAGGCGCTGTCGGTGCGGGTGTTCGGCTTTCACCCGCTCAGCATCCTCGTGCCGGAGGCGCTGATGGGCGTGGCTGCGGTCGCGCTCGTCTACGACATGACGCGACGGATGTTCGGGCGGGCGGCCGGGACGGTGGCCGGTCTGGCCTTCGCGCTGACGCCGATCACCGTGGCCATCGCGCGGCACAACAACCCGGACGAGCTGCTCATCCTGTGCTGCGTCGCCGCACTGTGGTGCGCGGTGCGCGCGCTCGAGACCGGCCGCACCAGGTGGCTCGTGCTCTGCGGCGTGTGCGTCGGCCTCGGCTTCGAGACCAAGATGGGCGTCGCGCTGCTGGTTGTGCCGGGAGTCGCCGCGGCGTGGATGTGGAGCCGCTGGGGCGAGACCTGGCGGGCGCGGCTGAGCGCCCTGCGCCAGCTGCTGGCGGGAGGCGCCGCGCTGGTCGCCGTGGGCGGCGCCTGGCCCCTCTTGGTCACGCTCACCCCCGCGGCTGACCGGCCGTGGATCTCGGGGACTTCGGACAACAGCATCTGGTCGCTGATCTTCGGCTACAACGGTCTCGGTCGGGTGGCCGGGCAGAGCGGCGGACCGGGCGGCGGCGGCGCCGGCGGTGGCGGTTTCGGCGGCAACAACCTGTTTGGCGGCGCCACCGGCCCGTTCCGCCTGCTCCAGTCGGCCTTGGGCGATCAGGCCGGCTGGCTGCTCGGCTTCGCGGTCGTCGCCGGCCTGGCCATCCTCGTCCTCACCCGCCTGCGCCGGCGCGACCCCCGCACGGGCTGGCTCATCGCGGTCGGGGGTGCCTTCCTCACCTCGGCGGTCGTGTTCAGCTTCGCCTCGGGCATCTTCCACCCCTACTACGTCTCGTTCATGGCCCCGTTCGCCGCTGCGCTGGTCGGCGCCGGCGCCGGCCTGATGTTGCCGCGCTCGCTCGGCGGCGCGGCCGATGGAACCTGGGCTCCCCGGGTGATCGCGCCCTTGGCGATCGCCGCCGGCGCGGTTACCGAGCTGGTCGTCCTGGGCGAGCTCGACGGCGCTCTGTCGTGGGCCAGGCCGCTCATCATCGGCGTGGCCGGCGCCGCCGCGGTGATCCTCGCGCTCGAGCTGCCCCGGCGAGTCCGGGGGCTCCTGGTCGCGGTTGTCCTGGCTGCGCTCCTGGCCGCGCCGGCTGCGTGGGCAGCCGACACGCTGGGGCATGCCACCAGCACCACGTTCCCGGCCGGCGGATCGGCCAGCGCCTCAGCCGGCGGTCCAGGCGGGAGCGGTCCAGGCGGTGCCGGGTTCAGCCGGGGCGCGCCGAGCGGCGGCGGCTTCGGAGGACCGCAGGCCGGCGCGTCGCGATCGTTCGCCCCACCGTCGGGTGGATTCGCGCCACCGCAGGCGGGCGGCGCCGGCGGCATCGGGACCGCACGCTCGGGCCGCGGCTTCGCCGGCGGCGGGGCGGGGGCGGGCGCGCCCGGGAACTTCGGAGGCGACAGTGCCTCGTTGACAGCCGCGATACGTTATGTGAACCAACACGGTGGTGGGGCCATCGGGGTATCAAGTCAGAGCAGCGCTGCTGCCGCAATCCTAAATTCCAATGCTGACGTCGCCGGTCTCGGCGGGTTCTCCGGGCGCGAGAGCTCGGTGAGCGCGACCTGGCTCGCCCACGAGGTGGCGGCCGGGCGGCTGCGTTGGGTGATCGTGGACGGCAGCCAGTCGGGCGGGCTACCGGGTGACACGCGAACGGGCAGCCAGGCCGCGATGAGCGTGGTCGCAAGCACGTGCCGCCGCGTCACGTTAAGTACGAGCGGGAGCACTGTGACCATGTATGACTGCCAGGGGCGCGCCGCGGCGATCCTCCAGGCGGCCAGGGGGTAGTACTTGCGAGAGCGGTTCGAGCGGGATCGGAAGTGGGGCGTCCGGCTGGCGCTCACCGGCGTGCTGGCCTTCGCGGCGCTCATCGCCGCGCCTGCCGCGATGGCCAACACCACCAAGAGCACCAACTGGGCCGGCTATGCGGTGCACCGCGCGGGCGTGTCATTCCGCCAGGTGTCGGGCAGCTGGATCCAGCCAAGCGCCACGTGCGTCGCCGGGCGCCCAAGCTACTCGTCGGCCTGGGTCGGCCTGGGTGGCTACAGCCCCACGTCCGACGCGCTCGAGCAGATCGGCACCGAGGTCGACTGCGACGCCTCCGGTCAGGTGATCTCGAGTGCCTGGTACGAGCTCGTTCCGGCTCCCTCCAAGACCATCTCGCTCGCGGTGCGTCCAGGGGACGCGATGCACGCCAGCGTCACCGTCACCGACAACCGCGTCGTCGTCGAGCTCGACGACCTGACGAGCCACCACCGCTTCCGCAAGACCGTGCGCACAGACGCGATCGACGTCAGCTCCGCGGAGTGGATCGTGGAGGCGCCGTCGCAGTGCATCAGCCAGTTCACCTGCCAGGCCCTGCCGCTGGCCGACTTCGGCTCGGTCAGCTTTGATTCGGCGAGCGCGTTGGCCAGCGATGGGACGGCGGGCACGATCGGCAGGCGCGCCTGGACCCGGACCAGGATCAAGCTGACCCCGGGGGCGCAGGCACTCATCGTCTCGCGCAACTCGACCGACACCGCCGGTTCCGCAGCGCCATCGGCACTCCGCGGCGATGGCAGCGCGTTCGACGTCACCTACGCCACCGCACCGGCCCAGGCGAGGCGGGCATCGGTGGCGCGTGAGTCACGTTTGCGCGCCGGCTACATCGAGCACTAGCTCCCTGCCCCGACCGGGTCGCCGCTTCCGGCCAGCCCGAGTGCTGCTCCTATGAAGCTCTTACGCGCCCCCTACGCGCGTCTACCGGAGCGGGTCGATCCTATGGCCATGACCGATCCGACCCCTCACCTGTTCTGGATCACGAGCCGCGCCGCGGGCTTCGCCGCGCTCGTGCTGGCCAGCCTCGCCGTCTCCGCCGGCCTGCTGATGAGCACAAAGCTGCTCAAGGGCAGGACCAGCGAGCTCCGCGCCGGCCACGACACACTCGCGCTGGCCACGATCGTGGCCATCGTCGTGCACGGGGTCGCGCTGCTGGGTGACAAGTTCCTGCATCCCTCGATCGCCGACATCGCGATCCCGTTCGTCTCGAGCTACAAGACGCTGTGGACCTCGCTGGGAATCGTCGGCGGGTGGGGCCTCGTCCTGCTCGGCCTGTCCTACTACGCCCGCCGCTGGATCGGCGCGGTGCGGTGGCGTAAGCTCCATCGCTTCACCGCGCTGGCATGGCTGGCGGGCCTGGTCCACGCCGTCGGGATGGGCACCGATGCCGGCCAGCTGTGGTTCCTCGCCATGGTGGCGCTGGTGGTCATTCCGGCCCTGGCCCTGCTGGCCACCCGGCTGGCGCGCAGCGGCAGCAGCGCGCCCGCCGGACAATCCGCACGGCCGGCCGCCCAGCCTCAGATCTCGAAGAACCGGCCCTCCGGGCCCACGTTGACCACCGGCGTGGTTCCGATCACCGCCTCGCGGCCCCAGCACTGATGGATGTGGCCGCAGACCACGAGCGCCGGACGCTTGCGCTCGATCGCCTCGAGGATCGCGCGGCTGCCGAGGTGGCGACCGTGGACCTCGTCCACGTAGCCCTTCGGCGGTGAGTGAACGACGAGGACGGCGCCCTCGGGACAGCTCTCGAGCTTGGCCGCCGCCTCGTCCTCGCTCAGGTCGAAGCTCCACGGGAATGGGGTAGGCGGCACGCCGCCGCCCAGCCCGAAGAACTGCGCCCCTTCCAGCTGGAGCGCCTGGCCGTGGAGCACGTGGGCGCCCTCCCAGGCTGCGCACGCCTGCCAGAGCTCGGTGTCGGTCTCGGCGTTGCCGGGCACGAGGACGGTCGGCGCGGCGATCGCGCTGAGCACCTCGATCGTTGCCTCCAGACCCTTGTGCATGCTGGCGTAGTCGCCGGCCCCGAGCACCACGTCCGCCTCGCGCGCGAGCTCACCAGGTGCTCCGCCCGGTCGCGGTCGCGGTGCAGGTCGCTGAAGGCCAGCAGCCTCATCGGATAACTACGATTGTGCAGGATTCGCAACATGCCGGTAGCATGCCCGGCGCGCGACCTCCGTGTCCGCTCCACGCCTCGATGACAACGGCCGGCGTGGTGGGAGTTGGGGCTGGAGGCCTCCCGCGGAAGGAAATCCACTAGAGGAGGTATCTGCCTTGTCATTTCGACCTACGGCGAGCCCTGGTCGGGCTCGTAACCGCGGGCGCTGCGCTCGCTGTGCTGCCGGCCACCGCGCTGGCGGCCGGCGAGACGCTGAGCGTCACGCCGTCGAGCACCCAGGCTGGTAGCATCCCGACCATCACCGACCATCCTGGCGCTTCGCGGACGCGGCGACACGCCCAAGACCGTCGTGCTGTCGATGGCCCCGGGCATGCTGGGCAATCTAAATGCCAACCCGACCTGTCCTGGCCTCGGCCGCAGCTCACGACTGCGCCTGCCAGGTCGGCACTGCGACGTGACGCTCAGCACCCACGCGGACGCGCTGCACCGGGAACCCGTTTACCTGGTCCCGCCGCAGGAACCCGAACGAGTTCGCCGGCTTCGAGACGTCTTGCCGCCGGCATTTCGACGGCCTGTCAAGTACACCGGGGTGTCTCTGAACCGACCCCGCCGTCGGCGTCTGAACCTGACGACCACGTTCCAGGACACGGGCCGGGCGTCAACGTGACAACGTTCTCGCTCGACCCTCAACCCGACCCTGAACGGCGTAGCCGTTCACGCCCTGCCGACGAGCTGCGGCGCGGCCACCAGCACGGCGAGCGTCACGTACTACGGCGCGACCCGGCGGCTCCGCCGTCTGGATCGTTCACGCCGACCGGCTGCGCGAGCCTGCCCTACGCGCCGACGCTGACCGCCTCGATCACGAAGGACTCGAACGGCAACGGGGCGAGCATCGCTGGTGACCGAGATCACCCAGGCCGTCACCGAGTCGGCGAGCAAGACGATCGTGCTCACCCTGCCCAAGGGCCTCACGCCGAACGTCGACGCCGCCTCCCGTGCCTGACGGCTCGGACGGGCTGCAAGATCGGCACCGCGACGGCGACCTCGCCGGGGGTGCCGAGCGCGGCGCTGGCCAACGGCATCGTGACGCCTCGGCGCTCGGTCACCGCCCCGACGATCTCGGTCGTCTTCCCGGCGCCGTTCGCGATCCGATCAACGGCACGGTGAGCCTGACCAACAGGACGGTGACGTTCGCCGACTGTCCCGGACGTGCCGCTGACCGAGCCTGAAGCTGACGATCACCGGGCCGAGCGGCGGCAAGGCGTTCAACACCGACTGCGCGCCGGACAACATCGGCGGCACGTTCACCGCGCAGAGCGGCGCCACCGAGACGGTGACCTCGCCGATCACGTTCAGCGACTGCCCGCTGAAGCCGACCGCCAGCGGCTCGACCAGCGGCCTGGCCAGCGGGCATCCGAAGCTGAAGTTCAAGGTCGCCCACGGCAAGGGTGCGGCCAACGTCGCCAGTGTGGCCATCGGCCTCCCGGGCGGGTTGAAGTTCGCGCGCTCGGCGATCGTCACCCACAAGACGTGCACGACCAAGAACCACAAGAAGAAGTGCACGACGACCACCCTGATCAAGGGCCTGCGGATCGCCGGAGGCAAGGCCAAGACCGCCGCGATCAAGGGCGGCAAGCTCGTGATCACGCTCAAGAAGCCGGTCGGCACGCTGAACATCACCGCCGGCGGGCCGCTCGTGACCGAGAGCAAGGCGCTTCAGACCAAGGTCAAGAAGCACAAGGCAGGAAGCCTGAACTTCACCCTCAAGGTCACCGACGCCAAGAAGAAGGCGACGACGTTGTCGCTCAAGCTCAAGGCTCATTAGGCCCAGCTTCGGCTGCACGTCGCGTCCCCGCGGCGCCGCTCTCCAGCGGTGTCGCGGGGACGCACGCGTCGACGCGAGGCGGCGGGGCGCCGGCGGCGCTAGGCGACCGGCCGGCTGCCGGTCGACGCCCCGGTCGACCGGGGCGCTCTTCGGCGACGCCGCCGAGCCCGACGTGCCTGTTGCAGCATCGCTCCCGGGCGTGAGCGCCCGCGTCGCGCCTGGCTCGAGCGTGCCGTTCTCCCCGCCCGCCGGCACCGCCGGCGCGCCGGCAGAGGGATCGGCCCCCGGCGAGGCTCCCGCGCCGCCCTGCTGGATCGCGCCGAGCACCGGCTTGATCAGGTCGATCGGCATCGGGAACACCACGGTCGAGTTCTGGGTGGCGCCGATCTCGCGCAGCGTCTGGAGGTAGCGAAGCTGCAGCGTCGTCGGGTTGCGCCCGATGATGTCGGCCGCGTCGGCCAGTCGGGTGGCGGCCTGGGCCTCACCCTCGGCGTTGATGATCTTGGCCCGCCGCTCGCGCTCGGCCTCGGCCTGGCGGGCGATCGCGTGCTGCATGCGCTCGGGAATCTCGACGTCCTTGATCTCGACCGTGGTGACCTTGATCCCCCATGGCTCGGTCTGCGCGTCGATCACGTGCTGGAGCGCCTCGTTGAGGCCTTCCCGCTCAGACAGGAGCGAGTCGAGGTCCACGCCGCCGAGCGTCGAGCGCAGCGTGGTCTGGGAGATCTGGAGCGTGGCGTTGTGGAAGTTCTCGACCTGGTTGACGGCGGCGTTCGGATCGACCACGCGGTAGTAGGCGACCGCCGTAACGCGGACCGGGATGTTGTCGCGCGTGATGATCTCCTGGGGAGGGACGGTCAACGTGACCGTGCGCAGGCTCACCCGCACCATCCGGTCGATCGTGGGCACGAGGAGGATCAGTCCGGGCCCGCGCAGGTTCATCACCCGCCCGAGTCGGAACACCACGCCCCGCTCGTACTCCCGGAGCACCCGGACCGAGGCGCCCACCACCGTGAGCGCGATCACCAGCAGCACGACGAGCACGACCGCGATCGCGACGATCATCGGGTCACCTCCCATTCCTCGGCCCGGCGGACCCTGATCGTCAGGCCGTCCAGGTGATCAATCACGACCTCGTCTCCCGGATGCAGCTCATCCGGGTCCTCCGAATCGTCCAGGACCGACCGGCGAGCGCGCCACAGCGCGCCGTCGACCAGCACGCATCCGTTCTTCTGATCCCAGCTGCGCACCACCCCAACGTGCCCGATCAGGCTCTCCGGGCCGGCCCTGACCCGCCGGCGGCGCACCGCGACCCCCTTGCCGACGGTGACCGCCATCACGCCGCCGGCCGCACCGGCGAGAAGCAGCGCGGACACGACGCCGAGCAGGACGCCGCCGCCCAGCCCGAGCACGGCGAGCACCGCCCCCACGCCCAGCGCGATCACCCCGGGTCCGCCGAGCACGCCAAGGGTCGGCACATGCGCCTCGAGCAGAATCAAGACCGCCCCCACGATCAGCAATGACACGCCTAATGCGGTCATAGCAACATCGTACGCCTCGCTGGGCCTCAGGCAAACCGGCGGATCCGCAGAGCGGCTGCGGCTTATCGCTGAGCGACGGATCGACCGGCGCGTTGCGGATCGACTGCGCCGCGGGTGCGATCAGCTCCACCCAGGCGTCGAGCTCGATCGATCCGGGGCGAAGAGACCGCTCAGCGGCGCTGCGCCGGGTGGGCGGGACCGAGTCCCCGTGCCCGAGTGCTGCGCTTGACCCCGAACATGGCGGCATCGGCGCACCGGAGCAGGCCGTCGGGGTCCTCGGCATCGATTGGGAACACCGCTCGACCGATGCTGGCCCCGATCTGCAGCTGATGGCCGTCGATCATGAACGGCCTGGTCAGTGCGGCGGCCAGGCGCCCGGACACCTCCTGTGCATCCCCGGCCGCTGTCTGCGAGTCGATCAGCACCGCGAACTCGTCGCCGCCCAGCCGCGCCACCGTGTCGTCGGACCGCGTGCAGGCGTCCAGGCGCTTGGCCACCGCGACCAGGAGCTGATCGCCCACGTCGTGCCCGAACTCGTCGTTGACCGGCTTGAAGGCGTCGAGGTCGATGTAGAGGAGGGTGACCGGGTGCAGCTCCTCGCGGGCGCGGCCGATCGCCGCGCGCAGCTGCTCGGTGAACTGCAGCCGATTGGCCAGCCCGGTGAGCTGGTCATGCATCGCCTGATGGGTCATCTCGTCGAGCAGGCGGCCGTTCTGGAGCGCGGTGATGGCCTGGGCGGCCACGCCGGATAGGCGGTCGCGCAGCTCAGCGGTCAGCTCGAGCCGCCCCGGGCGCTCGCGCACCGAGACCGTCAGCAGCCCCAGGAAGGAGTCGGCGGTGACCAGCGGCACCAGCACGGTGGAGATGAAGCCCCGCCCGACGAGGATCTTGCGCAGGATCGGATCGCCGGCCCTCTCGTCCACGAACAGGAAGTCCGACGTGGGAACCTTGAGGAGCCGATCCAACGGTCCGCCCGGCGAGGGCGTCCAGCCCTCGGCCTCTGTTTCGATCCCCTCGGGTGCCTCGCGCGTGGTCACCGCGCGGCGGACCAGCTGGCCGCGGCCGGCGTCCCACAGGTAGACGCCGACGCGATCGCAGTCGACCACGAGGGGCGCTGCGTTGGCGAGCCGCCGCGCGACCTCGCTGCTGGTGCCGGCGGCGGCCAGGGCTCGGGCCAGCGAGAGCAGCGCGTTCGATTGGTTGCCGCGCTCCTTCGCCTCGGCGAGGGCCGATGCGCCGTCCAGCGCGCTGGCGGCGTAGCCGGCGTAGACCTCGAACAGCTCCCGCTCCTCTGGCAGGAAGCTCTGTCCGGGGCCCCGTAAGGCGAGTAGCCGCCCGTATTCGCGGCGGCTGGAGGCCACCGGGACGACCAGCCACGACTCCGGGTGCCTCACCGGGTCGCGCTGGAGGACCGCGTCCAGGTATTCGGCGAGGCCCTCCTCCTCGAAGCCTCTGTGGTGGGTGTGGAGCTCCCCGCCGGGCTTGACCCGCACGGCGAGCAGGTAGCGGATGGCCCGTACCTCGAGCGCGGCGCGCGCCGTGATCCGGGCCAGCACCGTATCCAGGTCTTCGACCGCGATCAGATCGGAGGCGGTGGCGAACACGCTGCCCAGGCGCTCCTTCATCGCGTCCAGCTGGTGGCGCAGCGCCGCGATCTGCCCCGAGGCATCAGAGCCGCCGGACTCGAGCGAGGGCTCCCAGCGCACGTGGTACACGCAGCGGGCGGCGCCCAGGCCTGGCATTCCTCGTGCTCGACGACCGCCGGGGCCAACCCAAACAGCGTCGGCGGGCAGGTCATAAGCCCGCAGGTCCACGAGCAATGCGCGGTGCTGCGCGGGAAGCCTTCGGCCGCCCTCGCGATCACCTCGGCGAAGCCGGGTCGGACATCGGTCACCTCGAGCTTGGTCACCGTGCTGAACTCGGCCGCCCCGGAAGCGATCGCGCGGTACACGTTCTCGGGAGCCCCGAGCGACCGGAGCATCGCGGCCACCTGTGAGCTGCCCAGTCGCTCAGCCGCGTCGACTCCCACCGCCCGCGCGAACTGGGGATGATGGGTGACGTCGGCGCCGGCTCGCCACAGGGCCACCGCCTCGTCGTAGGCGATCCAGTTGGTGATGTCGAGCAGGTACTCGAGGCTGCGCTGGCTGCCGGCCCGTCGCAGCACCTCGTGCATCGCGGGCTTGCCCCCGAAGGCGGCCACGCGCTGCGAGCAGCACCGCGCTCATCGAGCACGAGAAATGATCCCCGCGATCGGTGCGGGCGGTGTTCGAATGGCGTGCCATCGACTACCTATCGGTACCGAGATCGCGTTGGACGTCGTAGTTGGTACGGATTGGACGAACGGCCCGTCCCGGCGTGCGAGGACGGCGTCTTCCGCTCTGTGGCGGGCGTGCGCTGATAGCGTGGCGAGCGCAACCTTCGACTCCGGGAGAGGCACATGAGCAGCGTGAACACCAAGGGCCTGGTGACCGACATCGCGGGGCTGCGCGGGCAAGCGGGCACCCACATCGGCTACACCGAGTGGCAGGAGTTGACCCAGGAGCGGGTCAACCAGTTCGCCGATGCGACCGACGACCACCAGTTCATCCACGTCGATCCCTGAGCGAGCCAAGCAGACGCCGTTCGGCGGCACGATCGCCCACGGCTTTCTTACCCTGTCCCTGCTGGCGCCCGTGTCGATGCAGCTGCTGCAGGTGACCGACGCCAAATTCGGCCTCAACTACGGCCTGGACCGCGTGCGCTTCCCCGCGCCGCTGCCGGTGGGCAAGGAGTGGCGGGGCGGCCAGGAGATCGTCGAGGTGACCGAGATCCCGGGAGGGCTGCAGATCAAATCCAGGGTGACGATCGAGGTCAAGGACCAGGAGAAGCCGGCCGTGGTGGCCGAGTTCCTCACCCGCGTCTACGGGTGACCGTCGAGCTCGACAAGCTGGTCGCGATCGACGTGCATGTGCACGCCGAGCGCAACGCCGGCGAGTCGCAGGACCCGGTGACCGAAGAGTTGCTGGCGGCCGCCTCGAGCTATTTCGGCGCGGCCCCGATGCAGCCGACTGCGCAGGACGTGGCCGACTACTACCGCGAGCGGAACATGCTCGCGGTCGTGTTCACGGTCGACGACGAGGCCGGGATGGGCCGCAAGCGCCTCGGAAGCCAGGAGGTGCTCGAGGCGGCCCGGGTCAACCCCGACGTGATGATCCCGTTCGCCTCGGTCGACCCGCACAAGGGCAAGCTCGGCGTGCGCGAGGCCCGCGAGCTGATCGAGGCCGGCGCCCGCGGGTTCAAGTTCCATCCCAACACGCAGGCCTTCTGGCCCAACGACCGGGCGTTCTATCCGCTGTACGAGGTGATCGCCGACGCCGGGCTGATCGCGTTGTTCCACTCGGGAACGACCGGCATCGGCGCCGGCATCCCCGGCGGGGGCGGCGTGCGCCTGAAGTACTCGAACCCGATGTGCATCGACGACGTGGCCGCCGACTTCCCGGAGCTTGACATCATCCTCGCCCACCCCTCATTTCCCTGGCAGGACGAGGCGCTGGCAATCGCGGTGCACAAGCCGAACGTGTACATCGACCTGTCTGGCTGGTCGCCGAAGTACTTCCCGCCGATCCTGGTCCAGTACACGAACACCCGCCTGAAGGGCAAGATGCTGTTCGGCTCGGACTTCCCACTGATCGCGCCCGACCGATGGCTGGCCGACTTCGAGAAGCTCGCGATCAAGGACGAGGTTCGCCCGCTGGTGCTCAAGGAGAACGCGGCAAAGCTGCTGGGGCTGACGTAGGGGCCTCGCTGCGCTCGAGAGATGCCGAAAGCGGCCCCAAAAATCCCTGCTCGCGTGCAGAAAAGCGGCTGCTCGCCGAGCCACTGGCCGTGCAACTTCAGGCGGCCGAGCTGTCTCGCGCGGCTCCGTAGGTTAGCCGCGGCTTAGCGCGGTCTGGCTATCATCGCTCGCATCGCCAGCGAGCGTGGCTGCACTTGCCTCTCCTCTCCTCCCTCCCTGGCGGCAGTCCTATGCGGACTGTCGTCGGGTGTCGGTAGCTGGAAACGACAGCGATCCGCTCGACGGGTCGCGGCCGGGGCCACCTCATCCGTCGATGACGCACCAGGCTTGGCTCCGGGGTCGAGCGAAGGACGGACTGGAGATGCAGAGCGATTTCCGCGTAGAGAGGCATACCACCGGGCAGGCCACCACGCTTGCCCTGAGCGGCGAGCTCGACCTCGTCTCCGGCCCGGCGCTGGGGCGGAGCATGGACGAGCTGGCTCGATCGGACACCGAGTTGATCGTCGTCGACCTCAGAGGGCTCGAGTTCATGGACTCGACCGGCCTGCACCTGCTGGTTCAGGCCCAGCAGCAGGCGCACGACTCCGGCCGTCGCTTCGCCCTGATCCGAGGGCCTGAGCAGGTGCAGCGCCTGTTCGACCTCACCGGCGTGACCGACGCCCTCACGATCGCCGATTCTCCCGAGGAGCTTCTCGAGGTCGATCAGGCGTCCGGCGCCCCCTGACGCGTCGAACTAGGCGCGGAGGTGGTCGCGCATCGAGACGCGTAGGGTCTCGTGGCCGTCGCGCGCCACGAACGCGACATCCTCCGTCAGCGCCGCGAGCTCGGCGCGTGGCTGCTTGAGGTGAGCACTGGCGCCCATGCGCAGCGGAGCCAGCGCGAACTCCATCCGCCGGTCGTGCGCCCCGAGCGCGACACTGATCGAGGTGCTCTCGGCAGCCCGCTCCGCATGGGCGCCGAGCGCATCGCTCAGCAGGTACATGTCCGAGCAGCGCTGCAGCGAGAAGCCGGCACTCGGGGCCAGCGACCGGCTGATCCGACCCAGCACCGGCGCCAGCAAACCGACCGGCGAGACGGTGAGCACGACATCTCCGGTCAGCCCCGAGTGCAGCTCTGCCTGCCACGTAGAGGACCGATCGTCCGCCCGGCGGGCCGGCGGCCAGGGGGTCCCGCCGCGCCCGCTGGGGGCGCGGAACGACAGCCGAACCTCGGTCCCGCCGTCGGGGACGTTGATGAACTCGGCCCGGTCTGCCACCGCGCTCATCAGCGCGAGCCCAACCTTCAGCCCGTCGTGCTCGGGCACGCTCCGGCGGATGCCGCTTCCCTGGTCGCACACCCGGACCTCGATCCCATCGAGTCCCGTGCGGAGCTCCACCGATATCGGCCCCGGCTGGTCACCGTAGGCATGCAGGATCACGTTGTTGCACGCCTCGGTCACCGCGGTGTTCACGTCGCTGAGCAGTTCGGGATCGAAGGCCAGCGCATCACCGGCCGCGCTCGACATGCTGCGGACGAGCCTGGCCGCCTCGGGCCGGCTGGTCAGCTCGAGCCGGACCCACGGTGCATCGATCTCTCCACTCATAGCGCTCGTGCGTTAGAGGTACCCAAAGCGCCGGACCGCAAGCGCCCGGTGGGCAGATGACCGCCGGGGGCGCCCGATATGGGTCGGATCAACCTGCCCGCATAGGGAGTCAGTTCGCCAGCGCGCCGGCGTCCAGCCGGGCCATCGATCGTCGATCGGCGCAAGAGCCGCGAGACGTGCATCTGCGAGCAGCCGATTCGCTGGCTGATCTCGCGCTGGGCCATCTCGTGGACCAGGCGCAGGCTGAGCACCTCCCGCTCCACCTCACTCAGCGTGGACCAGCTCGCGGCGCCCGCCTGACGGTGCTCGGCGAGCTCGAACCCCGAGTCCTCGTTGCCCAGCGTCTCCGCCAGCGCGCAGCGATCGTCGCCGTCGTGGGCGACGGGCGCGTCGAGCGAGGCGGGGTAGCAGTTGTCCCTAGGGCAGGGCGAACGAGCCGCCCCGCCGGTCGCCCGTCCCGCGCAGGTCTTCCTCGATCGCCGCCGCGGTCCGTAGCGCCAGGGGGAGGAAGTCACGCCGTAGCCCGGCCATCGACGCCCGGCTGGCATGCACCGACAGGTTGAGCGCGGCCGTGACGGTCCCGGAGGCGCTGCGCAGCGGCACGGCGAGCGAGCGCAGCCCCTCCTCCAACTCCTGATCGGTTGCCGCATAGCCCTGCTGTCGGACCGCCACCAGGGTGGCCCGCAGCGCGTCCTTGTCCTTGACCGTGCGCGATGTCAGGCGCGTGACCTCGATCCTGGCCAGGCGCTCCTCGAGCTCGTCGTCGGGTAGGCCGGCCAGCAGCACGCGACCCATCGAGGTGACGAAGGCCGGCAGCCGTGTGCCCACCGCCAGCGTGATGCTCATGATCCGTCGTGTGGGCACCCGCGCCACGTACACGATGTCCGTGTCGTCGAGCACCGAGATCGAACACGATTCGTTCACCTGGGCCACAAGCCCCTCCATGTGCGACATGGCGACCTCGGGGAGTGTGAGGCTCGACAGATACGCGTAGCCCAGCTCGAGCACGCGCGGGCGAAGCGAGAAGCGACCCTGGGACAAGTTGACATAGCCCAGCTTGACCAGGGTGAGCAGGAACCGGCGTGCCGCCGCCCGGGTCAGGCCAGTCGATCGCGCCACCTCGCTCAGGGCGAGTTCCCGATGCTCCGCGTCGAAGGCGCGGATCACCGCCAGCCCCCGCTCCAGGGACTGCACGAAATCCGAGTTCTGTGGCGGCTTGTCGCTCATCTCGTGAGGGACCGCAGACTTCGGGCGGGCCGTTCGGCATGCGAACAGTACCGGAGATCGCCGCGGGGACCGGCCACGGCCGGCGAGTAGGATCCGCGCGATGAGCCAGTCAGCCGGCGTGGAGCGCGCCACCGCGAGCGAGACCGCTACCGGCCACGGCAACGGCACTTGCGCGTCGGCGGGCCGGACCGTGCGCGACGCCGCCTTCGAGGTGATGCGACGTCACGGCCTCACGACGATCTTCGGCAACCCGGGCTCGACCGAGATCGCCTTTCTGACTGATCTCCCTGCCGATTTGCGCTTTGTGCTCGGCCTGCACGAGGGGTCGGTGGTGGGCATGGCCTCCGGCTATGCGCTGGCCCGCGGCGAGCCGGCCTTCGTCAACCTCCACACGGCCGCCGGCTTGGGCAACGCCATCAACGCGATCGCCAATGCCCGCGACTGCCGCGCCCCGCTGGTGATCCTGGTCGGTCAGCAGGACCGCCGGCAAATCGCGTTCGAGCCGTTCCTCACCGGTCGCCAGCTCGAGCGGCTGGCCGGCGAGTATCCGGTCTGGCGCCATCTTCCCAGCCGGGCCCAGGATGTGCCGGGCGCGATCGCCCGCGCCTATCACGAGGCGATCGCGGCACGCGGCCCTGCGCTGGTAGTGGTGCCGATGGGCGATTGGCTCGAGCCGGCCGACGAGCTGGCCGCCGGCGCGCCCGCGCGCGTGTTGCGCCCGCACTCCGTGGCCGGTTCGGAGGTCGAGGAGCTGGCCGATCTGCTGGCCGGTGCCGAGGCGCCGGCGCTGGTGGTGGGAGCGCCCGAGGGGGAGGACTGGGATGCCGTGCTGGCTCTGGCCGAGCGCCTGCGCTGTCCGGTGTGGCAGGAGGCGTTCAGCCGGAGGGTGGGTTTTCCCCAGGACCACCCGTTGTTCGCCGGGCATCTGCACTGGCAGCGCCGGCTCATGCACGACGTTCTGGCTCGCTACGACGTGGTGCTCACCGTCGGTACCAATGCCTTCCGGGCCTATCTGTTCGACGAGCCCGTGGCGCTGGTCGAGCCCTCGACGCGTGTCGCGGTCCTGACGGCGGACCCCGCCGAGGCGCACCGCAGCCCGTGTGAGCTGGCCGTGATCGCGCCCGTGGGAGCGACCTGCCGGGCGCTGGTCGAGCAGCTTTCCGAGCGCCTCGCCGGTAATCCGCCCGAGCCCGTGCGGCGGCCGGCGCCTCTAGCTGTGCCGGCGCCCGGAGATCCGTTGCGCCCCGGTCACGTGCTGGACGCGCTGGCCGAGCGCCTGCCCGAGGACGTGCTGCTGGTCGAGGAGTGTCCGTCCAGTCAGCCCGAGCTCTACCAGCGCATTCCCGTCCGGGTGCCATTCGGATTCTTGAGCACCGCCAACGGGTGCCTGGGATTCGGGCTGGCCGGCTCGATCGGGCTGCGCATGGGCCTGCCCGATCGTCCGGTCGTGGCGGTGCTGGGTGACGGCTCGACCATGTACGCGATCCAGGCGCTGTGGAGCGCGGCGCGCTACGACGTCGGCGTGCTGCTGGTGGTGCTGGCCAACGGCCGGTACGCGGTGATGGACGGGCTGGCTCGGCGAATGGGTGGCGCGGCGGCGTGGCCGGGGTTCGAGTCGGTCGACATCGGCGGGATGGCGCGGGCGTTGGGTTGCGCCTCGGTGCGCGTCGAGACCCATTCGGAGCTGGTTCAGGCCCTCGACGACGTGCTGCCGGATCTGGCAGCACGTCGCGAGCCGCTGGTGGTGGAAGTGGTGGTGGGGGAGTAGCCCGTGGCGACGACCCACGCCCGTAAGACAACGCCGGCCGACATCACCGCGGCGGCGGTGGCGAGCTTCGAGCGGTGCGCTGACCGGCGGCTGCGGGAGCTTATGCAGGCGCTCGTCCGCCAGCTCCACGCGTTTGCCGCCGAGGTTTCGCTCACCGAGGAGGAGTGGCGGGAGATGATCGCGGTGCTGACCGCCACCGGCCACATCACGGACGAGCGCCGGCAAGAGTTCATCCTGTGGTCGGACGCGCTCGGGCTGTCGATGCTGGTCGACGCGCTGGCCCACGAGCTGCCCGCCGGTGCCACCGAGTCGACCGTGCTGGGGCCCTTCTACGTGCCAGGCTCGCCGCCCCGCGAGTACGGCGAGAGCATGGTGGTCGAGGGCGGGGCGGGAGTGCCGGCTTGGGTCCACGGTCGCGTGCTCGACGCGAGCGGTACGCCGATCGCCGGCGCCGTGGTCGATCCCGGTCGCACCGCCTGAAGCGGCCTGCACAACCTGCCAATCGCGACCCCGCGGCGGAACCGTGGCATGTGGTGCACGTGGGGCATGCGTGGCCTGCCACGGCGCCGCCGATGTGGCCCCATTGGCAGGAAATGCACGACCGTCCGATGCGCCGGGATGCATAACTCGACAGGCGACGAGCTCACCGCTGGGCGTGACGACTAATGCAGCTGGTGGATGCGTAGTTCGTCACGGATCCGGAGACCGGGCTCGCGTGACGTGCTTTGTAGGGCGCGCCGACCTCGCCCGAGCACGGTGCATCAAACCGCGGGATCGCCCTCTTCACGTTTCTTCTCGTCAGGCCGATCGTCACCGCCTTGTACTCTGCGCGCCGCGCCGCCCGGTTAGCCGGTAGGGCAAATTCGGGCCGGAACACCCTCCCGCCGCCCCCGTCCGCGCGGTAAGCTGCCAGGATGGTTGACGAGATTGTCAACAATCCTGAGCGCGCCCGCCGGACGACGAGCCTCGTGACGCACCGTGGGGAGGAACAGCCGATCGCCGCCCGCCGCGCGGGCGAACAGGCGGGTGCCGATCGCCGCCGGGAGGAAGCAGCCGGCCGCGGCGATGAGGCAGCCGCTGCCGCGCACCGCAGCGACCAGGCCCGAGTAGAGGACCGGCTGCGCGACGCCATCGTCACCGGCCGCTTCCAGCCCAGCGAACGCCTGGTCGAGGTGGACGTCGCACGCGAGCTGGGGGTGGGGCGCTCGGCGGTGCGCACTGCGCTGGCCCGCCTGGAGCACGAGGGCCTGGTCGAGCACGAGCGTCACCGCGGCGCCCGCGTCCGGCTGGTCGGCGCGCGGGAGGCGGTGGAGATTCTCGAGACGCGCGCCATGCTGGAAGGGCTGGCCGCCCGCCACGCGGCCCACCACGCGACGGCAAGCGACGTCGAAGGCCTGAACGCGATCCTGGACGGAATGCGCCGGCGCCTCGATGCCGGCGATCTCCTCGGCGCCTCCGACCAGAACGCGGTGCTGCACGGCCGCATCCTCGAGATCTCGGGCCATTCCACGGCTGCGCGGCTGATCGCGACGCTCAAGTCCCAGCTGGTCCGCTTCCAATACCGCACGATCCTGCTACCCGGCCGCAGCGAGCACTCGTTCGGCGAGCACAGCGCGATCGTCCGGGCGATCGCCGCCGGTGACCCGGACGCCGCCGAGCGGGCCATGCGGACGCACCTCTCACACGTGGCCGACGCGCTCCGGGGGGAGGCACAGTGAGCGACGGCGGGGACGGGCGGGGCGGGCGGGGCGGGCGGGTCCCATCG
>CAVUPW010000001.1:0-269241 GCA_963743345.1 uncultured Solirubrobacterales bacterium | reverse complement strand
GCGCCTCGTCCAGCTGATGGCGGTTGACGTTGGACACCCCGACGCGCGCCACCATGCACTCGTCGAGCAGGCGGCCCAGGGCCCGGACGGAAGTGCGCCAGGGCGTGCGTGGATCGGGGGCGTGGATCAGGTACAGGTCGATGCCCAGTCCTCCCAGCGCGGTCAGACTCGCCTCGCAGTCGGCGAGGATCGTCTTGGCGCGGCCGTCCGGAACCCAACCGCCGCCGGGGCGCGTCATCCCGCCTTTGGTGACGATCCGAGCCCGCGAGGTGGCCCCGGCGCTTCTCAGCGCGGCGGCCACCAGGCGCTCGCCCCGGCCCAGGTCGGGCTCGCCGCGACCGTAGGCCCGCGCGGTGTCGAACACGGTGATGCCCGCTTCGACCGCGACCGCGATGGTCTCGGCGGCCAGCGGATCATCGCACTCGGCCTCGGTCGAGAGGCGCATGCAGCCGAGGCCGATGCGCAGCTCCGCGGCGTCGAGCCAGTCAGGACGAGTCAGGCCGCAGAGCCTACGGGTGGGGGCATCGCCTCGCAGCCGCCTGAGACGATCCTCTGGACAGCGCTCAGCTGCCGGCTTCGCTGACCCGCCGGCCGAACAGCCCGCGCAGGCCGGCCCACAGCCGGCCGAAGAAGCCCGCCTTGACGGCCGCGGCCGCGGGAGCGCCGAGGGCAGACGGCGCGGACCCGGGCGGGGCCTTGCTGCGTGCGGCGCCCGAGGCGTGCAGGCCGTAGCGGGCGCTCGCGCGCGCCCGGGCGTCGCCCGACCGGGCCGGCCTAGTGCCGGGGTCGCCGAAGAGCGACCCGGCGGCCGATGTGGCCCACATCAGCGCCTCGAGGTACAGCTCGCCGGCATGGGGAACGGTGGCCTGTACAGGGTGGTCCTCACCGATCTCGAGCGAGACCGCACAATCGAGGAGCTGGCCCATCCGCCCGCGGCGCTGGACCAGCGCCTTGCGGATGTCGTCGGCCAGCGGGAGCGACGCCACCACGTCGTGCATCGGCGCGTCCATCATCCCGTCGATCACCGAGAACAGCCCGAGCGTGAACAGCTCGGCAGGGGTCCCGATCGCGAGCCGCCCGCCGGCCAGCTCGCAGAAGCGGGCCCGGATCAATGCCGTGAGCGTCAGCTCGGTGGGCTTGTTGTCGATGCCGGCCAGCGTGCTCAGAGTGGCCCAACGCCTCACGTTCTCCAGTCCGAGCAAAGCAAGCGCCTGCCCGATCGACCGCACGTCGCCCCGGAGCCCAAAGAAGGCCGAGTTGACGTAGCGCAGGAGGCGGAAGCTGAGCGCCACGTCGCGCACGGCCAGCGACTCGATGTCAGACAGCTCGACGGTCGGGTCGTTGAGCCGGGCGACCATCTGAAGCAGGGCCAACCGGTTGCCCGCGATCCCGCGAGTGCCCACCACGGCGGGCCGGCAGAAGAAGTACCCCTGGAACAGGTCGCACCCGGCGGCGATGCAGACCTCGTGATCGGGTCTAGTGCCGAGCTTGTCAGCCAGCACCAGCCCGCGGTACGGGCGCAGGCGGGTAGTCAGCTCGCGCATGCCCGACCGGCCGAGCTCCGGCATGCTGAGCTTGACCACGTCGAACAGGTCAAGCACCTCCTCGGAACCATCGCGGAAGCGGAAGTCGTCCAGAGCCAGCCGGTAGCCGGCACGCTTGAGATCGCGCAGCGCGTCGATCATCTCGTCGTCGAAGCGCTCGGTCTCGGGGATCTCGAGCCCGGCCACGGTGGGCGGGATCGCCTGGATCAGATCGTCGAGGACGAACTCGCGGGAGACGTTGATCCAGGCCGTCCTGCCGGCCACGATCCGGTCCATGTCGAGCTCGGTTACCGTGTTCAGAACGACCGTCGCGGTGGCCACCTCGGCGTCGTCGAACTGCGCGTCGGCCGCATAACCGCGACCGCGGAACAGCAGCTCATATCCGACGACCTCGAGCTTGGGGTTGAAGATAGGTTGGCGGGCGATGAAGGCGGCTGGCGACATGGGGCGACCTGCGACGGTCCTCTTCCGTTCATATTCGGCAGATTGCCGCCCCGGATGTAGTCGTCCAGCGCGACTTCGACAGGCGATCGTGCCCCTGCGGGGGTGCGATAATCGAGTCGACTGATCGATGGCGTCCCCGGCTTCGGTACGCGTGCTGATCGTGGCGCATCGCACGGCGGCAACGCCGCTGCTGCTGAACGCGGTCCGGGCCCGTGCCGGCCGCTCGCAGTGCTCGTTCACGCTCCTCGTCCCGCGGCCGTACTGGGACCCCGACACCGACGAGGCGGCCGCGACGCTCGAGCTGGCGATCCCGCTGCTCGAACAGGCGGTGGGCGGCCGCGTCGAGGGCGTCATCGGCGACAGCGATCCGTTCGTCGCCGTGCGGGACGCGGTGACCGGCTTCGGCATCGACGAGATCATCATCTCGACCCTGCCGGAGCGGGTCTCTCAGTGGCTGCGCCGCGATCTGCCTCGCCGGGTGCACCAGTTCGGACTGCCGGTCACCGTCGTGACGGCCCAGCAGTCCGAACACGTCGTCACCTCAGGCGGCCGCTGGGCGATCTAGGCGGTCCTCGCGCCAGGGGACGACCACGGCGGTGCGGTCACCGAAGCGCACCTCGGTCACGAACTTCTCCCGGCCGGCGCGGGTGCGCGCGCGCCGCCGCGCGATCGCGAGCCGGAGTGGCCGGCCGCCGTGGGACAGATCCTGCGCTCGCCGGACGTGGGCCTCGGAAACGGTCTTATTGATTACGCTCTTGAGAATAGTGATCATCCTCTCGTCGTAGCTCTTAGCTCTCCTAGTGATGATCACTTTAGCATGTATTATCATCCGATACAAGATGATAATCCTGATACCCTGCAACTTGCGATGGCGGTAGACACTTCGCCCGGCACCGTAGTCATGCTGATGCGGCTGGCGACGGCCATCAAGAAGCGGAGCACGGAGGAGCTTTTGGGCCTCAAGCTGCGCCAGCTGATGTTGCTCAGCTACCTGCGCGGCGACGCGCCGGCTCTCCAGCAGCATTTGTGCGAGGCGCTCTGGCTCGATCCCAACAACTGCGTCCTGCTCCTCAACGAGCTGGAGGACCTCGGCTACATCGAGCGCCGGCGGGATCCCGCCGACCGCCGTCGGCACATGGTCGAGCTGACCGACGCGGGCCGGGTGGCGATCGAGCGGGCCGAGCGAGCCCAGGACAGCCTGGGCGAGGAGCTGTTCGCCGCGCTCAGCGACGAAGAGCGTGCCACGCTGCGCTCGCTGCTAAGCCGCGCCGCCGTCTGATCGCTCCCGCGCGTCAGTAGGGCGAAGCGATCTCTTCGCCCTGCACGATCGCGTGCGCCGCGTGCCGGCGGACCCAATCGAGATGGGCGGCCACCGGCGGCACCGAAGCCAGGACCTGGAGACCGGCCGCCAGCACGACCGGCCGCCCTGCAAGCGAGGAGTGCGCATCGCTGCCGAGGACGTGGATCACGCCGGCGCGGGCCAGGTCCAGCATGGTGGGCCGGGACCCCTCGTCGGTGAAGTAGGCGGCGGTTGCCTGCACGAGGGCTCCCTTGGCGATCACCCGGCGGAGCCGGTCGACCAGGTCGGGACCGAAGTGGCGCTCGGGATGGGCGACCAGGGAACGAAAGCCGCGCGCTCGGAGCGCATCAACCGCCGCTTCGAGCCGGGCATCGAGGGGACCCGGGCTCGGCTCGAGCAGGATCCAGCGCCCCGACCCGCCGAGCGTCACCGAGCCAAGCTCGGCGTCGTCGAGATCGCCGAGCCGGGCGGCGGCGACCTCGCCGCCGGCCAGGACCCGCGTGGCACAGCCGGCGGTTTCCAGCGCCGCGGTCAGACGGGCGCGGCGCGCCGGGAGCTCGGCCAGGACGACGGCATGGTCGGCCCGGACGTGCGGGGTGGCGCAGATCGCACCAATCCCGTCGGCCTGCGCCTGCCGGGCCATCGCCACGGCATCGTCGAGGTCGCGCGCGCCGTCGTCGAGGCCGGGCAGCAGATGGCAGTGGAGATCGATCGTGCCGGCCGTCCGCACCGATCGTGATTTGCGATCGCGCTCAGCGGGGATCGGGAGGCACGACCAGGACCGGGCACGGCGAGATGTGCAGCAGACGGTTGGTCACGCTCCCCAGGAGCAGCCCGCCGATCGCGGTGTGGCCGCGGCTGCCGGCCACGATCAGGTCGGCGGCCACGTCGCGGGCGACGGCCACGATCTCGTGGGCCGGGCGGGCGCCGACGTCGCCGCGGATTTCGAGCGAGGCAGAGAAGCCTTCCTGCTCGAGCGCCTCGGCCTGCTCCCGCAGCTGCGCCTGGACCTGCGCCTCGTCGGCGCGTCGCGGCAGCCCGACCGCGCCTCCACCCTCGACCCGCTCCACGACGTGGACGATCGTGATCTTGGCGCCTTCTGCCCGCGCCAGCTCCTTGACGATCGGAAGCGCCTTCTGCGCCAATCCCGACCCGTCGCTGGCCCATACGATCGACTTGAACATGTCACCGCTCCTCCTGTTTCGTGCCTCTGCCGCTCACGCGGCGCTGCCCCCGCGACACCGGGTCGGCCGGCGAGAAACTACCGATTCGTCACCGCGAGCTGGGATTCGACCCGTATATTCGGCCAGACAACGGTGACCTCCCATCCGGCCGCATACCCCCGGGAGCGCGAGGCCGACGTCGTCCTGCGTGACGGAACGACCGTGCGCGTGCGTCCGGTCCGGCAGGACGACCGTCCAGCGGTGCGCTCGTTCCTGGAGAGACTTTCGCCGGAGTCGATCACGTTCCGCTTCTTCGGCGCCGCCAACCTCGACTGGGCGGCGCGTTGGTCGACCGACGTGGACTACCTCGATCGCTTCGGCCTGGTCGCCGAGAGCGGCGATCCGCCCGAGGTCGTCGCCCACGCCGCGTACGTTCGGATCGATGCGGATCGAGCCGAGGTCGCGTTCCTGGTCGCCGATGCCTGGCAGGGACGCGGGATCTCCACGATCCTGCTGGCCCATCTCGCCGAGGTGGCCGCACAGCACGGGATTTCCACGTTCGTCGCCGAGGTGCTGCCGCACAACTACCGGATGATCGACGTGTTCCGCGAGAGCGGCTTCCCGGTCACGCACCGCTCGGTTCCCGACGCGCTCGAGATCGAGTTCCCCACCTCGCTGACGCCCGCCGCCGTCGCCCGCTTCGAGGAGCGCGAGCGGATCGCGGCCGTGGCGGCCGTGCGGAGCTTCCTCGAGCCACGATCGGTGGCGGTGGTCGGCGCCTCGCGCGAAAGAGGGACGATCGGCGGGGAGATCCTCCACAACCTGCTGAGGGCGGGCTTCACCGGGCCGGTGTACCCGGTCAACGAGAACGCGGACGTGATCCAGTCGGTGCGCGCCTACCGGTCGATCGAGGCGCTCCCGGGCCCGGTCGATCTGGCGGTCGTCGCCGTGCCCGCGGAGCGGGTGGTCGCCGTCGCGCGCGACTGCGCCGCGGCGGGAGCGCGGGCCATCCTGGTGGTGTCCTCGGGCTTCGCCGAGACCGGACCGGAGGGGGCCGCGCGCCAGCGCGAGCTGGTCGAGGTGTGCCGCGATGCGGGGGCCCGGCTCGTTGGCCCGAATTGCCTCGGCGTCCTCAACACCAATCCCGACGTGGGGCTGAATGCGACGTTTGCGCCGCAGGAGGACGTGGTGGCGGGTGGCGTCGGCTTCATGTCGCAGAGCGGCGGTCTCGGGATCGCGATCATCGGCGCGGCCAGCCGCCTCGGCGTGGGCCTGTCCTCGTTCGTCTCGGTGGGGAACAAGGCGGATCTGTCGGGCAACGACTTCCTCCAGTACTGGGAGCAGGACGCCGGCACCGAGCTCGTCCTGCTCTACCTCGAGTCGTTCGGCAACCCCCGCAAGTTCGGGCGGATCGCGCGGCGGGTGGCGGCCGCCAAGCCGGTCGTGGCCGTCAAGAGCGGACGGTCGGGAGCCGGCGCGCGGGCCACGTCGTCTCACACCGGCGCGATCCTGTCGGCATCGGACGTCACCGTCGATGCGCTGTTCGAGCAGGCCGGTGTGATCCGGACCGACACGATGCACGAGCTGTTCGACGTCGCGTCGCTGCTGTCCGCCCAACCGATGCCGCGGGGGGACCGGGTCGCGATCGTCACCAATGGCGGCGGCCCCGGCATCCTCTGCGCCGACGCGTGCCAGTCGTACGGGGTCGAGGTGGTCGATCTGGCGCCCGCGGTCCGGCGAGCACTCGCCGAGTTCCTGCCCGAGTCGGCCGCGCTCGGCAATCCGATCGACATGATCGCCACCGCCTCCGGCTGAGGACTATCGGCGCACCCTCCAGACGCTGATCGAATGCGACGCCTGCGACGCGATCATCGCCATCTTCGTGCCGGCGCTGCTCACCCAGGCGCGGCGACGTGGCCGCCGCGATCCGCCAGGTGGCCGAGGCGAGGCCGGAGGTCACGATCGCGTCGGTGTTCATGGTCAGCGGGGGCGCCCGGGTGAGCTGACGTCGGAGAACGTGCGCGTGCCGATGTTCGCGTTCCCGGAGGCCGCCGCCCGCGCGATGTCGCTGGCCACGCGGCACGCGCGCTGGCGCAACCGCGACGCGGGATCGGTGCCGCGCTTCGAGGGGCTCCGCGCGGTGGAGGCCGGCGCCCTCATCAGCCGGGAGCTGGCGCGGGCAGGAGAGCTGGCTCTCGCCCGAGTCGGTGGCGAAGCTGTTCGAGTACTACGGCATGCCGTTGATCGAGACCCGCGTGGTGCCGAACGCCGAGCAGGCGGTCGCGGCGGCCGAGCAGCTCTCCTCGCCGGTCGCGCTCAAGGCGAACGCCGCGGGGATCGTGCACAAGACCGACGCCGGAGGAGTTCGGCTGGCTCTCCAGGGAGCCGAGGCGATCCGGGCCGCCGCGGCGGAGATCGAGCGGGCGGTCACGCGCGCCGGGCTCCACCTCGACGGGTTCGTCGTCCAGCCGATGTCGCCCCCGGGAGTGGAGCTGATCATGGGCGTCGTCCACGATCACAGCTTCGGTCCGGTGCTCGCCTGCGGAGCCGGCGGCAGCAACGGCCGAGCTGATCAACGATGTCGCCGTCCGGATCACGCCGCTGACCGACGTCGACGCGCGGGAGATGCTGCGCTCGCTGAAGACGTTTCCGCTGCTCGACGGCTACCGGCGCGCGCCGCGCTGCGACCTCGCGGCGATCGAGGAGATCCTGTTGCGGATGGGCATGATGGTCGATGCCCATCCGGAGATCGTCGAGCTCGACTTCAATCCGGTGATCGCCAGGCCAGACGGCGCGGTCATTGTCGACGCGCGGGTGAGGCTCGAGATGGTCGAGCCGTCGCGGCCGATGCCGTCGCTGGGGGAGTAGCGCCGGCCCGAGGAGACGCCACCAGCCCGGCAAGCGAAGCTCGTGCGGGAATTGTCTTCAGGCCGCGCGGGTGGCGGCGGCCTGACCGGCGGCCGGGTCTGACCGGCGGCGCCGCCTGGCCAACCCGCCCCAGAGCCCGCAGCTCGCTCTCGAACTGCGTCACGACCTCATCCGGGTCGGGAACCAGCGCGGCGTCGACCATCAGTCCGACCGTCACCTCGCCTCGATAGCTGAAGATGCTCACGCTCATTCCGATGTGGCCCGAGGTTGGCGCCCACACCAGGACGGCGCGGATTGGAACGCCGGCGAGGTACACCGGCTTCGCTGGTCCCGGCACGTTGGTCACGATCGCCGTTCCCTTGCCCGTGAACAGATCGACGACCATGCGCTCGACCGGCTCGGGCGCCAGGCCGGTGGCGCTCAGGAGCGCGTAAGAGACGGCTCCGTCGCGCGATCGCTTGACCTCGTCCATCCGCCGGTGCACCTCGGTCAGCCGCCGGAAGCTTCCGCTCACCCCGACCGGCAGCGGCAGGAAGACCAGGCCGAAGCGGTTGCCGAGCTCGCGGGGCACCGGCTGGTCGAGCGGGCGCAGGTTGAAGGGCACCATGGCCTGGATCTCGCGCGTCGGGGCTCCGCGTCGCTGCAGGTAGTGGCGCAGCGCCCCACTGAGCGCCGCCAGCAGGACGTCGTTCACGGTGGCGTCGTGGGCGTGCGCGATGCGCTTGACCCGCGGGAGCGAGACGCCGGTCGTCCACGCGACGCGCCGGCTGATGCCGGGATCGCCCTTGATCGCGCTGGCCGCGTCGGCCGGGGTGAACAGCAGCCGGACCGCGGTGGCGCCGTCGCGGGCGACCGCGCCGGCGAGGCCGGCGACATGCGAGGGAGAGGTCACGACCCCTGTCGCCTGGCGGATCGCCGTCCCCGCGATGTGCCCCGCGGTCCTCAGGATGCGGGGGGGCGGCTCGCTCGAACCGGACTCGGGTGCGGGCGAGGCGATCCCGGCGTCGGGCCCGGTGTCGGTCAGCGACAGCATCACGCGCGCCAGCGCGATGCCGTCCGCGACGCAGTGGTGCATGCGGTTGATGATCGCCGCGCCGCCGCCGAACCCGTCGACCAGGTAGGTGTGCCACAGGGGGCGGTGGCGATCGAGCGGCATCGTCATCAGGTCGCCGACCAGTGCCTGCAGCGCCGCGTGACCGCCTGGCGAGGGAAGGGCGAGGTGATGCAGGTGGTGCTCGAGGGCGAAATCGGGATCGTCCTCCCAGCGCGGCGTCCGCAGCGGAAGGCGGCTCTCGACGACTCGCTGGCGGAACCGCGGGTAGCGGTCGATCAGACGGGTCTGGATGATGTCCTTGACGCGGTCCCAGTCGAGCGGCTCGTCGAATAGCTGGACCGAGTTGATCACCATCAGGTTGGTCGGCCGGTCCATGCGCAGCCAGGCCGTGTCGGCGCTGGACAGCCGCGCGCTCATGACGCGTGACCCGGCGTCGGCAGGATCAGTGCCAGCCCGAGGGCCGAGACGGTTAGCTTCATGACCGTGACCTCCTACTTCGCCCTCCGTTGGGCGCTTGCCTGACGGTAGATCGGCTGTGGTTCCGGGGAATCCGTGGAATCGTGCGGTCCGTTGCACGAGACTACGAGTGGTGATACTTGTGCGGAAAAACACCTAGGCCGCCGCCGGTAAGAACCCGATGCCGGGCGCGGCCATCGCGGAAAAGATGCATTCACATTCCTCAAGGAGCTGAGATGACCATTCACCCCAAGAAGCAGAAGGACCTTTTGCTTGCCCCGGTGGCGGTCGAGATCGACCTCAACCTTCAGCGCATGCGCGACGGCACGCCGCATGAGGTGCTCGCGGAGCTGGAGCTGGAGCTGGATCGTCCCGCGCTGAGCGCCGAGCGCGCCGAGCGCGCCGAGCTCGTCCTCCGCCAAGCGCTGCGCAACGTCGACCTGCACGGCTGGACGGCGATGATCACCGACGACGGAACGCGTGTGCACCTGAGCGGCGGCTCGGTGTCGCTCGATCTCGGCCTGAGCGCCGGTATCACCGGCTACATCCAGCAGGGCCTCTCGCAAAACGGCGCGAAGGTCTGACATGGCGACTTCGCAACTCCAGCACGTGCCGATCGCGCCGATGGATCCGCATCGCTTCCGTTCGGTCCTCTCTCCGCGCGAATACGAGGCGCTCCTCGACCTGATCACCCACGCAGTGCGCGACCTGCACGGTCGCGTGATCTGGAACGTCAACTCGACCGCCAAGGGTGGCGGCGTCGTGGAGCTGCTGGGGCCTCTGCTCGGCTACAGCCGCGGCGTCGGCGTCGACGCGCGGTGGGCGGTGATCTCAGGGGGGCCGGAGTTCTTCGAGATCACCAAGCGCATCCACAACCGGCTGCACGGATTCGACGGCGACGGCGGTCCGCTGGGAGAGCGCGAGCGCTCGGTGTATGAGCGGACCCTGGCTCCGAACGCGGCCGAGTTCGCCGCGCTGGTCCACCCGGACGACATCGTGATCCTCCACGATCCACAGACGGCGGGCATGGCGGCCGCCGTACGGCGCACCGGTGCGCGTGTGATCTGGCGTTGTCATGTGGGCCTCGATCAGGCCAATGAGCAGGCGCGCGACGCATGGAACTTCCTGCGCGACTACGTGCTTGAGGCCAACATGTTCGTGTTCTCGCGCGCCGGGTTCGCCTGGGAGGGGCTGCCACGCGACCGGATCTCGGTGATCCGGCCGTCGATCGACGCCTTTTCTCCCAAGAACGCCGTGCAGAGCGGCGAGCAGACCCGGGCGATCCTGTCCCGGGCCGGCATCACTGCCGACGGGGCCGACGGGGCCAGCGGGGATCACGCGGTGTTCACGCGCTCCGACGGAACGCCCGGCCGCATCGAGCGACGCGTCGACATGCTCGAGGAGGCACCCGTGGATCTGGGGGATGGGCTGGTGCTGCAGGTCTCGCGCTGGGACCGTCTGAAGGACCCGATCGGCGTGCTCGGGGCATTCGTCGAGCGCGTGTGCGACTCGAGTCCGGCGCACCTGATGCTGGCGGGCCCGTCCACGGAAGCGGTCGCCGACGATCCCGAGGGCGCGCAGGTGTACGCCGAGGTGCGCGACGCATGGCACGAGTTGCCCGTTCCGGTGCGCCGGCGAGTGCACCTGGCCTCACTGCCGATGGACGACATCGAGGAGAACGCCGCAGTCGTCAACGCGCTGCAACGGAGCGCGCAGGTCGTGCTCCAGAAGAGCCTGGCCGAGGGCTTCGGCCTAACCGTGGCCGAGGCGATGTGGAAACGGCGGCCGGTGGTGGCGAGCCGCATCGGCGGCATCCGGGACCAGATCGACGACGGCACATCGGGCGTGCTGCTGTCCGACCCGCGCGATCTGTCCGAGGCGGGCAACGCGATCGCCGGTCTGCTCGCTGCCCCTGAGCGCAGCAGGCAGCTCGGCGAGGCGGCGCACGAGCGCGTGCAGCACCACTTCCTCGGCCCGCATCACCTCGGGCGCTACTTCGAGGTGATCCAGCGGCTGATCGCCCAGCGGCCGCTGCCCGAGCACCTGCGCGAGCCGGCGCCGGCGGCCGGGGTGGATCCGGCTGGCCCGGTGGCGCCGGGCGCGACCGCCGCCGACTAAACCCTAAGGGCGCGCCCGACTAAGGGGGCGCGGGTCCTAACCTCGCCTGCCCGGCTCGGCAAGACCCTGCGCGATCAAGGTCTTGCCGGGCCAATCCCATCTGAGGTATTCATCGTGAAGATCTCCTTGGAGCGCGAGGCTCTGCTCCGCCAACTTCAGACGGGCCGATCAAGGTCTTGCTCGGGCCGATCAAGGTCTTGTCGGGCCGATCAAGGTCTTGCCGGGCGCGTCTTACCAATGGCGGTGCACGTTCACGTGCAACTTCTCGTTCGCGTGCAACTTCTCGTTCGCACTCGCGTGTGCACGTTCGCATGGTGCACATGTGCACGTTCACATCGCCGTGTCCACCGGAAAATTCAGTCACTACGGCGATTGCCGGGCGAAAAGCTCAGGCAGGGGGTGTCATGCAGGCCTCCTCGATGGACGGGCCACACCGTAGGTCCCCGGATCGCGGCGGGCATCCGCTCCGTGGCGCACGGCGCCTGCGGCAAACCCACACCGTGGCGGGCTCACGTGGTGGACTACGGTCCGGAGAAGCGGGCTAGCCGGGATGTCAAGAGCGGGCTAGCCGGGATGTCAGCGCGGCCTACTGCATGTAGATTGCCGCTGGATGAACAGCAACGCGAACGCGAAAGCTTCCCCGCCGCCGACGCCGGACTCATCGGTGTTCAGGGACCTGCGTGCCCGCAACAAGCGGCGCGAGCGCGTGGCCAAGCTGCTCGAGCCACAGCGTCAGCGGCGTATAGAACGCGGCTTCGACGCCCAGCTCGAACGGTGGGCTCGCGACCGGTCCTGAGTGGATTTCCGCCGGCGAGCGGTCACAGTCCCCGTAATTTCTACGCAAAAACGTGCGACTGCTCGTCATAATGGGCGCGGACCATTATGGTCGCGACCGGTCACCCCGGGGAGGCGCGATCGAGTGAGGAGAGACATGTCCGACAGCCCGAAAAGGCTCACGTATACCCGCCGAACTTCCGCGGCGAGTGCCGAACTTCCCGGCGAGTTACACGCACGCGCGAGTCCGGTCCGGCCGTGGATCGCGTGCGTCGTGTGCACCAGTCGGGGTTCGTCGAGCTCGTCCGCCAGCTCCAGCGTGAGCTCGGCCAGCTCCCGCGCGAGCTCGGCCATCAGGTCACCCGCCGTCTGCCGAGCGCCTGACGGACGAGTTCGCGCTCGCCGGCCCCGTGGTGGATCAGACGAGCGCCGGCTGGACCAGGGCCCGCGCCAGGCTAATGTCGGCTGGATCCTGCGGCCCGTCGGCCGCGAGGTGCGTGCCGAGCAACTCATCGGCGATCTCGCCGGCCCAGCGATCGATTGCCCCCCAGTCCCGGCTGTCGCCCTGCGGAGCGTGGATCGCGCGGGCGATCGCGCGCTCGGCGAAGTGAAGGTGCCTCATCTCCAGAGTGCCGGAGAAGGTGTGATGCCCGACCGCTCGCGTCAGCCGCATAAGCACCGGCACATCGGCGGCTTCGCCCGGAGGGACGGGACGCTCGGCGGGGCCGAGCGGTCCTGAGCTGAACAGCCACACGGGCATCATGCACAGCGCCGAGGCGTGGACCTGGGCGAAGCGGCGCGCCTCGGGGAGCCACCTCCCCATGTAGATCGCGCTGCCTAGGACGACCGCCTCGTGCCCATCGAGCGCATCGTGGTCTGTCAGCTCTTCGATCCGGCGCATCTCGGCGTCGAGTCCGCGCTGAATGAGACCGGCGGTGATCGCCGCGGCGATCTCGCGGGTGGAGTTGTGGCGGCTGGCGGCGGTGACGAGCATCTTCATTGCTTCACCTCGGGCTTTCCTTGAATGAGAGACCCTCCTCGGCGCGCCATGCGCGGCGCTTGGCTTCGTACTCGGGCGGGAGCGCTCCCTGCACGGCTTCGGCCGCATCGAGCGCGTTGAGGGCCGAGGCATAGTCTCCCCAGCGCGCGTCGCTGTCGGCCAGTAGCAGCGCCAGCTCGAGCGCGTCCTGCTGCTCCTCGTCGGAAACCGGGGGGCCGGGGACGGCGAGCCGGTCCGAGAGGACGTGCTCCGCCAGCGGGGACGGTCGCGCGGTGGCCAAATAGGGGGCCAGATAGCGGCCGGCTATCTTCGCCGGCGGCCACCAGAGGGCCTGGCCGGCCGCCGCCGAGGTGTCCCGGCGGGTCCTCCGCAGGGAACGCGCCTCGATCGCGACGGTCGCCTCCCGAGGCAGCCGCCGCGGCTCGGCGCGCAGGTACAGGGGCGCGCCACCGGTGAGCAGGAGACCACGCAGGACGGGCGCGAACGGCTTGCGAGTGCTTCGCGCCCCGGCCTGGGACGCGACCGCCGCCGCCACGACATCGGCCTGCTGGGTCGCCAGGCCGCCCTGCTTGAGTGGGAACGTCGTGACGTCTCCGGCGGCGTATACGTTCTCCTTGTCGTTCACGCGGCCGAAGGCGTCGACCGGGATGAAGCCGTGCTTGTCGTGGGGCAGGCCCGGCAGGCTCGGCCCCTCGAGCACCGGCAGGGCCACCACTCGGTCTGCGAAGATCTCGGCCCCGCCGGCGAGCAGCAGCGTGCGCCCCCGCACGAGTGCCGGCAGCGATGAGGACCTCACCGCGATGCCGCGAGCCTCCAGCAGTGGGAGCAGCGCGGCGGCGGCCGCCGGGCCGAACAGCTCGAGCGGCTCCTCCTCGGGCGTGACCAGCGTGACGGTCGCGTCGGCCGCGCCGTGCTGGCGCAGGTGCGTCGCGGTCATCATCGCGAGCTCGTACAGCGGCAGCGGCCACATTCGTTCGGCCGGCAGCGCGAACGCGATCGACCTGGCGCGGCCGGTGACCAGGTCGTTCAGCACGCCGCGCAGCGCGGGTACGTCGGCTCGGCCCTGGAAGGTGAGAGCGCCGGGAACCGCGGGCCGCGGGACCCCGCCGGTGGCGATGACCAGCGCGTCGAACGGTATTCGCCGGCCGCTCGCCGTGATGGCAACCTGCTCGCCGGGATCGACCGCGCCGAGCATGTCATGGACCAGCTCCCCGCCGCCCTGGTCGGCCAGTATCTCGGCCAAGTCGTAGCTGCGCGCCTCCGCCCGATCAAACGCCTCGGCGACGGTCACCGGGCGGTAGACAAAGTCCCGCGCCGGCGAGACGAGCGTCACGTCGGTCAGGTGACCGGCCATGGCGCGAAGCGCCAGCACCGTCTCGAGGGCGGCGACGCCTCCTCCGGCGATGACCACATGGAGGCGTTCGTGTCGGACCATGGCATCACCGTAGCCCTGGCTCTTGATCGCACCATCGGCGCTGTCCCGGGGGGCCCATCGGGATGACGATGCGACAACACCGCGGGTTTAACCCGATGCGCAGCTCCTCCGGAGGGCGCAAGGGCGCCAGCCGCGTCGGCTTGGTCGGTGGCGCTGGAGGCTGACGCTGTGCTCGTGTGGGAAACCCGCAGCGGCGATTCGGCCACGGCCGGATTACCCGCGCGACGCTCCGATCTAGCGTGGATGCAGCGTAATCACGAGGAGATCAGCAATGCCCGACATCGCCCTTCAGCGGACCCATGGGAATTATCTGACGCAGTCGCTCGAGCGCGCGACGGTCGCCGACGCGATGCACCCCGGGATCCTCTCCTGCGAGCCCGACGCGACCCTGACCGAGGTGGCCAAGATGATGGCCACCCACCATGTGCACTGCGTGGCGGTCGTCGGGATCTCGCACGAGGAGCCCGAATGCTTCGTGTGGGGCATCGTCTCCGACCTCGATCTGGTCAGAGCCGGCGTTGCCGACGCCGACCCAGCGCCGAGCGCGCGGGCGCTCGCAGCGCAGCCGGTCGTCGTCGTAGAGCCGGGGATGCCGCTGCGCGACGCGGCGCGCGAGATGCTCTCCTACGGGGTCAGCCACGTGGTTGTCACCGACCCAGTCGCGCATCGACCCGTCGGCGTGCTCTCGACGCTTGACGTGGCCGGCGTTCTCGCCTGGGGCGAGGCGTAAGCTGCCGGTCAGGAACGCGCCAGGTGCTCGGCCCGCCGGCGCCCGCGACCATCGGGGCAATGGGCGTGCCGACGCGCTCAGCGAGCCCGAGTATCGGCGCATTACGATCGTCACGAGGAGGCACAGTGTTTAGGAAGGTTCTCTGGGCGACCGATGGCTCGGAAGCGGCCGATCGCGCATTGCCCCACGCCAAGGCGATCGCCGCGGAGTCCGGCGCGCCGCTGGTGGTGGTCTATTGCGAGGAGTTCACCATGCCCGGGAAGGGCGGTGGCAGCCTTCCGGTTCACGCCAACGAGGATCAGCTTCAGGCGAAGGTCGAACAGCAGGTCGCAGAGCTTGCCGGCGACGGCATCGCGGCTAGGCTCGAGTCCGCACGCAGCAGGGTCGGCGGAGCGGCGCACGCGATCGCGGACACCGCCCTGCGCGAGGAGGCGGACCTGATCGTGGTCGGCACACGCGGTCACACGCCGATCGCCGGGCTACTGCTCGGCAGCGTCACCCAACGGTTGCTGCACATCGCCCCGTGCCCGGTGCTGGCGGTCCCGAGCCGCGTCGGCGGCTGAGGGTTTGCCTGGGCGAGGCGACTGCACCGAGCGGGCGTGAGGAGAGTCCACCCGATCGCTGCGGCGTTTTCCCGATGCGCGAACGGTCCTCGTCATGGACCGTTGGTGTATGTCGAGCGCATGCCAGCATCTACCGGTCACCGTGTTCGGACCCGATTCGCTGCTCAGCGTCACGGTCGAACCCGGCGGCGCTGGCGATGAGGTGCACGTGCATCCGGCGGGCCAGGGCGTGTGGGTCACGCGGATGGCGGCCGAGCTCGGGGCGTGGCCGATCCTGTGCGGATTCCTGGGCGGGGAGACCGGTCACGCGCTCGCGCCGTTGCTTGAGGCGCTACCCGGCGAGCGGCGGATGGTCCGAACCGCCGGGTGCAGCGGCAGCTACGTGGTCGACCGCCGGAGCGGCGAACGCGAGCTTGTCGCCGCCGCGATGAGACCCGCGCCGCACAGGCACGAGGTGGACGATCTGGTCGCCGCCACATGCGCGGCCGCCCTGGAGAGCGCCGTGCTCGCCGTGTGCAACCCGTTTCCGGCGGCTGGCTTTCCCGACGACGTGTACGAGACGATCGTGGCCGACGTGCGGGCCGCGGGCATCCCGGTGATCGTGGATCTGTCGAGCCCGCGCCTGGACCGGACGCTCCCGTATGGTCCCGATCTGGTGAAGCTGAACGATTGGGAGCTCGCCGAGTATGTGTGCGGCCCTGTCGACGGCCCGGCCGCGCTCGATGCCGCCCGGCGGCTGCAGGCGGCCGGTGCGCAGGCCGTCGCGGTGACCCGGGCGGAGGCGCCGATCCTGGTGCTGCCGAGCGACGGTGAGCCGTTCGAGGTCGTGCCTCAGCCGCTGCCCCGCGGCCATCGCGAAGGATGCGGCGACTCGATGATGGGGGGGCTCGCCGCGGCCTGGGCGCGTGGCCTCTCCCTGCCCGATGCCTTGGTCCTGGGTGCGGCGGCGGGATCGGTCAACTTCCTGCGCCACGGAGTGGGCACCGGGAGCCGCGAGGTGGTCGAGCAGCTGGCTCGGCACATCACGACGCGGCCGCTGGCGGTGCCGGTGAGCTGATCGCGGGCTCCTACGGGCCCTTAGCTGCGCTGCGCCACACGTTCGGCCGCGGTCTGCTGCGACGGGACCACCAGCACCGGCATATGGGCGTGCTGGACGACGGCGTGGGAGACGCTCCCCAGGAGCAGCGACTTGAGGCCGGTCAGCCCCCGCGTGCCGAGCACGATCGCGTCGACCCCGAGCTCGTCGGCTTCGGCGAGGAGCGTCGCCGCGATCGTGTGATCACGCACCGCGGTCCGCGCCTGCGCGTCGAGGCCGGCATTACGGGCGCGCTCGGCGCCCTCCTCAGCCCGCTGCCTGGCCTGTTCCTGATAGCCGTGATCGAGCGCCTCGTAGTCGATCTCCCCGATCGGCATTCCGGCGCCCGCCCGGGTCACGACGTCGACAAAGCGCTCCCATACCGTGAACACAGTCGCCGGCTCGCCCTTGAGAAGTTTGCCGGCGCGCTCGATCGCTGCCTGCGCATCAGCCGAGCCGTCGTATGCGATCAAGATCATGGTGTGTTTGCTCCTTGGATTCTCGAAATCATCGATTCGTCCGTAGTTTGCCCATGCGAGAGCGCCGGCCAGCGCGGATGTCCTGGGGGCGGACCTTGGGCGACGCTAGAGGCATGTCCGAAGCACGCATTCTCAATCCATCGCTTGCCGACATCCGAGTTCGCGACTGCATGCATCACGGTGTGCTGACCTGCGGCGCCAGCGACTCCCTGCGGGACGTCGCGGCGATCATGGCCGGCTACCGGGTGCACGCCGTGGTGATAACCACCAACGGCGGAGAGCGGCCGGTCGGCATCGTGTCGGATCTCGACGTGCTAGCCGCCGTGGCCAAGCGGGTCGACTGCACCGCTGGCCAGGCCGGCGCGACCGAGACCCTGACGGTCTCGGCCGATGAGCCCATCGAGGGCGCCGCGCAGCTCATGAACGAGCACGGCGTGTCTCACCTCGTGGTGCTCGACAGTGCCGGGGGCTATCCCCTCGGGGTGCTCTCGTCGCTCGACGTCGCCGCGGTGTATGCCGAGAGCTGACCAAGAAACCAAGCACATGCGTCCACCACGGCGCTCTGTATGTTTCCACCTCAGAGGTCGAGCAGGTGCGGCGCTCCGTACCTTTCCACCTCAGAGGTCAGCAGGTGCGGCGCTCCGTACCTTTCCACCTCAGAGGTCGAGCAGGTGCGGCGCTCCGTACCTTTCCACCTCAGAGGTCGAGCAGGTGCGCGACGGTGAGCGGCGACGGCCAGACGCTGGAGCCCGGCGCTACCCCGCGCGTCACGGCCGAGTCACGGTCACGAAATGAACACCCACGAGCCCTTCGAGCGAGAACCCTTCGGCCGCTCCGGGGGATACGTCGACCGTGATGTGCGGCCTTCCCCAGCGCTCGTACTGATCGGAGTCGACGTAGAACGGCATACCCGCGATCTCGCCGAGACGCAAGTCCCCGGGGCCTGGCGGAAGCTCGCCCTCCTTGAGGCACATCGGGGCGGTGCCGTCGCAGCAGCCACAGGACTGGAAGAACATCAGCGGCCCCTGCGCGGCGCTGAGGCGATGGATCACCTCGAGCGCCGCGGGGGTGGCCGCCACGGCGGTGTTGGTCTGGTCGCCGTGGGGCGTCATTCTCAGAAGAACCCGAGCGGGTTCGGGTCGTAGCTGACCAGCAGGCACTTGGTCTGCGTGTAGTGGTCGAGCATCATTCGGTGGTTCTCACGCCCCACGCCGGAGGCCTTGTAGCCGCCGAACGCCGCGTGCGCGGGGTATTGGTGGTAGCAGTTGGTCCATACGCGTCCGGCTTGGATGGCTCGTCCCATCCGGAACGCGCGGCTGCCGTCGCGGGTCCACACGCCGGCGCCCAGGCCGTAGAGGGTGTCGTTGGCGATCTCGAGCGCCTCGGCCTCGTCCTTGAAGGTCGTGACCGCGACCACGGGCCCGAAGATCTCCTCCTGGAAGACCCGCATCTTGTTGTGACCCTTCAGGGCGGTCGGCTCGAAGTAGTAGCCGCCCTTCAGGCGCCCGTTCAGTGCGGGCCGCTCGCCGCCGATCAGCACCTCGGCGCCCTCCTCGCGCCCGATCTTGACGTAGCTCTCGATCTTCTCGAGTTGGCTGGTCGAGACCTGAGCGCCGATCATCGTCTCGCGATCGAGCGGGTCGCCCTGCTTGATCTGCCCGATGCGGTCCAGCACGCGGGCCATGAACTCGTCATAGATCGATTCGTGGATCAGCGCGCGCGACGGGCAGGTGCACACCTCGCCCTTGTTAAACGCGTACAGCACGAGCCCCTCGATCGCCTTATCGAGGAACGCGTCATCGGCCGCCAGCACGTCCTCGAAGAAGATGTTCGGCGACTTGCCGCCCAGCTCGGTGGTGGACGGGATGATGTTCTGAGCCGCGTAGGACATGATCAGCCGGCCGGTGACCGTCTCGCCGGTAAACCCGATCTTCGCGATCCGCTTATTCGACGCCAGCGCCTTGCCGATCTCCGCCCCGGGACCGTTGACCACATTGATCACGCCCGCCGGAACGATGTCCCCGATGACCTCCATCAGCTTCAGGATCGACCACGGAGTCGGACTCGCCGGCTTCATCACCGTGCAGTTGCCCGCCGCCAACGCCGGCGCGATCTTCCACGCCGCCATCAACAACGGGAAATTGAACGGGATGATCTGGCCCACCACCCCGAGCGGCTCATGGAAATGATAAGCGTAGGTGTTCTCGTCGATCTCAGAGATCCGCCCCTCCTCGGAACGAATCGCCCCCGCGAAATACCGGAAATGATCCGCCGAGAGGGGAACATCCGCCGCCAGCGTCTCACGCACCGGCTTGCCGTTCTCATAGCTCTCCGCCACCGCGAGCATCTCGAGATTCGCATCAATCGCATCCGCGACCGCGTTCAACACCGCCGCGCGCTCGGTCGGCGACCGGCGCCCCCACGCACCCTTGGCAGCATGCGCCGCATCAAGCGCAAGCTCGATGTCCTTAGCGCCCGATTGCGCCACCTCACAGAACACCTTCCCCGTCGACGGAGTCGGATTCTCCCGATACTCACCCGTAGACGGGGCGACCCAATCTCCGCCGATGAAGTTGTCGTAACGCTCCTTCAGCTCAACCGGACTCTCCGGCTGACCCGGCGCGGCATAGGTCGTTGATTCGACCGTGGCCATAAATCCTCTCCTCCTTTTGGAGTGGTGGGAACCGTGTGCGGATGCTCCGCCGATGCGCGTCCTCTCACATCGGGGCTGGACCGTGTGTGGGTAGGTAAAAGTCCGCAAAGGGCGGTGAACGGCGAGTCGCCTAGTCGCGCTCGCCTAGTCGCGCTCGCCTAGTCGCGCTCGATGAGCATCGCGATTCCCTGGCCTCCGCCGATGCAGAGGCTGACCAGCCCGAGCTTGTCGTCCTTGCGTTCCATCTCGCTCAGGATCTTGGCCACGAGAACCGCGCCCGAGGCGCCGATCGGATGCCCGAGGCCGATCGCGCCACCGTTCGGATTGACCCGGGCCGTGTCCTCCAGCCCGAGGTCCTGCAGGACCGCCAGGGATTGGGCCGCGAACGCCTCGTTGAGCTCGATCACGTCGACCTGGTCGAGCGTCTTACCCGCTCGCTCCAGCGCCTTGCGCACGGCGGGAACTGGGCCGATGCCCATCGTGCTGGGCTCCACGCCACACACCGCATAGGACAGGATCCTGCCCCTGACCGGCGCCCCGAGTCGCTCGGCCCGGTCAGCCGACATGACCACTACCGCCGCCCCGGCGTCGTTCACGCCCGAGGCGTTGCCGGCCGTCACCGTGCCGTCCTTGTTGAACGCCGGCTTGAGCCTGGCCAGCGACTCGAGCGAGACATCGGCCCGAGCGTGCTCGTCGACCTTGAAGTCGACCGTTCCCTTGCGGGTCTGCACCGCGACCGGAACGATCTCCTCCTCGAAGCGGCCCGCCTCGATGGCCGCGAGCGCGCGCCGGTGGGACTCGAGCGCGAATTCGTCCTGCGCCTCGCGGGAGATTCCGTGGGATGTAGCCAGGTTCTCGGCCGTGACCCCCATGTGGATCTTTCCGAACGGGTCGGTCAGCGCGCCGACCACCGAATCGACCAGCGACGCGTCGCCCATCCGGGCACCCCAGCGCGCATTCGTCATCCAGTAGGCGCCCCGGCTCATCGACTCCGCGCCTCCCGCGAGCGCGACCTCCGCGTCGCCCGTCTGGATCATCTGCGCAGCGGAGACGATCGCCTGAAGGCCGCTGCCGCACAGGCGGTTGAGCGTCATCGCCGGCGACTCCTTCGGGATCCCGGCGTTGATCCCAACGACCCGGGCCAGATAATGGTCCTCGGACGAGGTGTGGATGACGTTGCCGAAGACGACCTGCTCCACCTGCCCGGGTTCGAGCCCCGCGCGCTCGATCGCCGCGCGGGCGGCGGTCGCGCCAAGTTCGGTCGGGGGGACATCGCGCAAACCACGTCCGAAGGATCCGATCGCGGTTCGCGCCGCCGATGTGATCACCACGCTGCTCATAGGGCCGCTCCTTTGACGGTCACATCTCGCCCCAGGCCAGGACCCCCGCGACGTCGAGCGTCGAGACGATCCCGACCGGGCGGCTGGTCTCGGGATTGACCGCCACGATGTGACTGGTTTCCTTGCTTAGCATCAGCTCCGCCGCTTCGCGCAACCGGGCCGTGGTCGGCACCCTGACGACCGACTGCGTGCGACGTCCGCGGCAGTTTGCGGCGGGTCGTCACCCGTGCCTGCCCTCACGAGGTCGAGGTCGGAGATGATCCCCCAGACCGGAGAACCTTCCCGCTCGCCGCCCGAGATGCCCTCGACCACGATGCAGTGAACGTGGTGGGTGCTCATCATCCGGGCGACCTCGGTGAGCGTCGCCTCCGCATCGCAGGTCAGAATCCCCGGGTGCATCGCATCGCCCACGGTGGCGTGGTCGAAATGCGGCAGCAGGTAGCTTCCGTGACTGGGGACAGCGCCGCTATCGGACATCGTGGGTCCTCCTTCCTGTGGTCTTGGACGCCAACGGCGTCTCAACCCGGCAGCGTGATCTCGCTGAGCGGAATGTCTACGTCGATGAACCCAACGGGCGGCCCCCCCAGCTCGTCCTCGTCGCCCCGCTCGAACAGGTAGGGCGGGAGGTGGCGGCCGGCGACCTTGGTCGGCGGCCACCACAGCGGATACCAGGCGCCCGGAACGGCCGCGTCGGCGCCGGGCACGCCCGAGCGCATGTAGAGCGGCTCGTCACCCGTGAACAGCATGCCGCGCAACACCGGCCGAAACGGCTCGGGTTGGACACCCGCGCCATAGCTCGCCGCGATGTGCTCGGCGACGGTGTCGGCCTGCTGTGCGGCGATCCCTCCCTGCTTGACCGGGAAGTCGACCGCATCGCCGGCCGCGTACACGTCGGACGCTCCCACCACCCGTCCGTACTCGTCGACGGGAATGAACCCATCGGGCTCGGCGGCCGGCACGCCCGCCAGCCCCGGGCCGCTCAGGAGCGGCAGGGTGACCACGCAATCGGAGCTCGGCTGTCCAAGCGCGGCGTAGGTGAGGCCGCCTCCGTTCACCTTCGCGAATGACGCGTGGATGAACTCGATGCCTGCCCTCCCCAGCAAGCGACCGACGCCCTGGCTCAAGTCGGCGCCGAACAGCGACAGGGGCCGCTCCTCCGGAGTGAGGAGGCGCAACTCGACTCCGTCCACGCCCGAGCGTGAGAGCTCGCGCGCGGTCATCAGCGCCAGTTCGTACAGCGGCAGAAGCCACCCCGTCATGGCGGGAGCCACGAACGCGACGCTGCGCGCCTCGCCGCTGCGCAGACGTGCGAGCATGTCCCGGATCCCCTGACCCGATCCTTCGAGCCCGAACGTGGTCGCACCGGAGAACGGTGCGCGCATCCGGGCCCCGGTGGCCAGGATCAGTTTGTCGAAAGCGAGCTCCTGATCGTCGGCCAGGCTGACCCGTCGGCTTGCGCCATCCACCGCCGTCGCGCTGCCCTGGACGAAGCCGGCGTGGGCGAAAGCGGCCACAGCTGGGAGGGACAAGCGGGCCGCCGCGCCAAGGCCGAACGGCTCCGCCACCGTCATCGGCCGGTCGACGAACCACTCGTTCGGCGAAACCAGCGTTAACGTGAGCCGATCGCTGCCGAGGGCTCGCAGAGCGAGCAGCGCCTCGAGTCCGGCGACGCCCCCGCCGACGATCACCACCCTCCGATGATCGGAGTTGTCGTGTTGCATCATGTTTCACTCACCTCGGAGGGTCATCGATTGGCGGTTACCGCGGTGCGGCGATGGCGGCCTGGGCGGCGGCGACGCGGGCGATGGGGAGGCGGAACGGCGAGCAGCTCACGTAGTCGAGGCCGCTGTCGTGGAAGAAGCGGATCGACTCGGGATCTCCGCCGTGCTCACCGCAGACGCCGAGCTCGAGCTCGGGCCGCTCCCGGCGGCCCTTCTCCACCGCCGTCTTGACCAGCTCGCCCACGCCGGCCTGGTCGATCGTCGCGAACGGCGAGCCGTCGACGATCTTCTCCTCGACGTAGCGGGGGATGATCCGACCTTCGATGTCATCCCGGGAGAAGCCGATTCCGCACTGCGTGAGATCGTTCGTCCCGAACGAGAAGAAGTCGGCGTGACGGGCGATCTGGTCCGCGACGAAGCAGGCACGTGGGAGCTCGATCATCGTTCCGACGCCGAAGTCGGTTCCGAGGGCTGAGCCCCTCCGCCTCGGCCACCGACACCACGCGGTTCTTGACCAGCTCGAGCTCGCGCTCGTAGGCCACCAGCGGGATCATGATCTCGAGGTGAGGTCGCGCGGCCGGTGCGCTCGCGCACCGCCACCGCGGCGCGAGCGATCGCCCGGACCTGCATCTCGTAGACCTCGGGCTGCATCACGCCGAGGCGCACGCCTCGGGTGCCGAGCATCGGGTTGACCTCCTCGAGCGACCGGACCCGATCGAACTGGCTCTCGAGGAAGGGCAGGCGCGGGCTGCGGTCGATCCGCGCACGCACGATCTCCTCGTGCAGCTCGAAGCGGTCGGGCAGGAACTCGTGCAGCGGCGGGTCGAGCAGGCGGATCGTCACCGGCCACCCGATCATCGCCTCGAACAGGCCCTCGAAGTCGCTCTGCTGGAGCGGGAGCAGCTCATCCAGCGCCGCCTGCCGGCCGGCGTCGTCCTCGCGCCATGATCATCGCCCGCATCTTCGGCTGGCGATCGGCGGCCATGAACATGTGCTCGGTCCGGCACAGCCCGATCCCCTCGGCGCCGAAGCGATGCGCGCGGGTGGCGTCCTCCGGCGTGTCGGCGTTCGCCCGCACGCCGATCTGCCGCAGTTCGTCCGACCAGCGCAGAACGGTCTCGAACCGGGCGTCGATGTGCGCCTCGACCAGCGGCACGTCGTCGGTGGTGATCAGGCCGTTGGTTCCGTCGATCGCGATGAAGTCGCCCCCGTGCAGCACGAGGTCGTCGATCCGCACCTCGCCCAGCTTGAGGTCGATGTCGAGTGCCGCCGCGCCCGTCACCGCAGGACGGCCCATGCCGCGGGCCACCAGGGCCGCGTGCGAGGCCTTGCCGCCCTCCGCGGTGAGGATGCCGACGGCGGCATGGAAGCCGGCGACGTCGTCGGCCTCGGTGAACGGCCGCACCAGGATGACCGATTTCCCTTCGGCCGCCTGAGCGACGGCCTCGGGCGCGGTGAACACGATCGTGCCCTTGGCGGCGCCCGGCGAGGCGGCGACGCCACGGCCGAGCACAGTGAAGCGGGCCGTGGCGTCGAACGAGGGGTGCAGGAGCGCGTCGAGCGTGTCGGCATCGATCGTCGCGACCGCCTCGGCCTTGCTCAGCAGTCGTTCCTCGAACGCGTCGACCGCGAAGCGCACCGCGGCCTGCGCGGGCCGCTTGGCGTTCCGGGTCTGGAGCATGAACAGGCGCCCCTCCTCGACCGTGAACTCGGTGTCCTGCATGTCCCTGTAGTGGGCCTCGAGCTTGCGCAGGATCTCCTCGAGCTGGTCGGCCACCTCCGGCATCCAGCCGCGAAGCTCGTGGAGGTCGCGCGGCGTGCGCGCGCCCGAGACCACGTCCTCTCCCTGCGCGTTGGCCAGGAAGTCGCCCGACGGCGTGGACGCACCGGTCACCTCGTCGCGGCTGAAGGCCACGCCCGAGCACGACGATTCGCCCTTGTTGCCGTACACCATCTGCTGGACGTTGACCGCCGTTCCCCAATCGTCCGGAAGCCGATTGATCCGGCGGTACTGGACGGCACGCTCGCCCATCCAGGAGTCGAACACGGCCTGGATGGACTGCTTCAGCTGGTCCTGCGGGTCGGTGGGGAAGTCGTAGAAGGACTTGAAGCTATCGACCAGCTCGCGCAGGGCGGCGGCATCCAGCTCGACGTCCAGTTTCACGCCGCGGTCCCGCTTGACGCGGGCGATCTCGTCCTCGAAGCGCTCGCCCGGGACCCCGCGCACGACGTTGCCGAACATCTGCACCAGGCGGCGGTAGCAGTCCCACGCGAACCGCTCATCCCCCGTGCGCGCGGCCAGGCCTGCAGTCGACTCGTCGTTCAGCCCCAGGTTCAGGACGGTGTCCATCATCCCGGGCATCGACACGCGGGCGCCGGAGCGCACCGAGACCAGCAGCGGATCGTCCGCGTCGCCGAGCCGCTTGCCCGCGCGCTCCTCGAGCGCGGCGAGTGCCGCGCCCACCTGGTCCGCCAGGCCGTCCGGCCAGGTGCGGTCGGTCCGCATGTAGGCCACGCACGCCTCCGTGGTGATCGTGAACCCGGCCGGGACCATATCTGGCCCGAGGATCCGGGTCATCTCGGCGACGCCTGCGCCCTTCCCGCCCAGCAGGTCGCGCATTTCCCGCGAGCCCTCGGCAAAGTCGTACACCCACTTGTGCGTCGAACCCCGAGCCTTCTTGGCTCTGGCGGCTGCTGTCTGCGTGGTCATTGCATGTCTCCCTGGACGGTGGACGGGTCACCCGCGGTCTCGGTTCGGGCGGCTAACGGAGCCATAGTTTCGCGCCCGTGCGTACCGTACGCTAACCGTGGCAGATGCCGAGCGCACTACGTAGTTTTCCGACGCGCGTAGTTCTCCGCAGCGATCGTTCGGGCGGCCACGCTCGCCACGGCCCGTCGGAGGGCTCTAGCTTGGTGGCATGATCTCACAGACGCGTCTCGGCGTTGTCGCGGCCGCGACGGTCGGCGGCGTGGGGGAGCTGCTCCGGCGCCGACGGTCCGCGCGGCGGGCAGCCCCGCCCGAACCCCCACCGCCGCCGCCCGTGACGACCCAGTCCAGTCCCGGTCAGATCGCGGACCTGCAGCAGGCCTACGGCGCCGACATGGCTGGCCCTCCTTCCGGCACCGACATGGCTGGCCCTCCTCCCGGCACCGACACCCCAGAGCACTGACCGCTCGGCACGAGGCCGCGCGTGCTCGATGACAGCTTCCCCACGATGGGCACCATGGCCCGGGTCGTCTGCGATGGCGACGGCGGCATCGACGTGGCGGGCCTGTTCGCCGAAATCGAGCGCCGGCTCTCTCGCTTCGACCCGACCAGCGATCTGTCACGGCTGAACGCCGATCCGCGCGCCTGCGTGCCCGCGGAGCCGCTGCTGCGGACGGCGGTCGGCGCCGCCTTGCGAGCGGCGCGGTTGAGCGGCGGGCTGGTGGACCCGACGGTCCTGGGGGCCGTCCGTGGCGCCGGCTACCAGGACTCCCGCGCCCACGTGCAGCCGGCGTCCCTGCTGGTCGCCCTGGACGCGGCGCCGCCCCGGCGCCCGGCTCGTCCGGACCCCGCTGCCCGCTGGCGCACGGTGGATGTCGACCACGCCGCCGGCGTGATCCGCCGGCCGCGCGGCCTCGAGCTCGACCTGGGCGGGTCGGCCAAGGGATGGGTGGCCGACGTCCTCGGGGCCCGGCTCGAGCGGCACGGGCGGTTCGCCGTGGACTGTGGCGGCGACCTGCGCCTGGCGGCCCGCCGTGGAGAGCCGTGGGAGGTGCGGGTGCGCCATCCCCTCACGGGCGCGGTTGCCCATATGCTCTACGTCCGTGCCGGGGGCGTGGCGACCTCGGGTATCGACGGGCGTCTGTGGCGTGGACCGGACGGCGCCTTCGCGCATCACTTGATCGATCCGGCCACCGGGCGCCCCGCGTGGACGGGGCTGCTCGCCGTCACGGCGCTCGGCCCGACCGCTCTGGAGGCCGAGGCCCTGGCCAAGGCTGCCCTGCTCTCAGGTCCCGCCGCCGGGCGGCGCGTGCTGCGCACCCACCACGGCGGCGTGCTCGTCCACGACGACGGGACGGTCGAGGCCATCGAGACCTGACGCCTCGGCGCGATGGATGCCCCGCTCGACGGCGCCGATCAGGGAGGCCCGCAGCGATGTCAGCTTCACGACCGCCTTGACCGATCCCATCGCAACCGCTCGCTCGATGCTGTGAACCCGGTCGAAGCGCTCGGCGAACGCACGCCGCTTCTCGGCCAGCACCGCTTCCCACTCCTTGGCCCGCCGAGCCCGCAGGCGCTGTCGCTCTGCGCCGGCGGCCTGCGCTATCTCCGCGTCGAGCGACTCGATTCGCTCGTCGGCCGCCGCGGCGCGCTCGACCTCGCCGGCGAACACAACCGCCGCGGCGGGGGCGCCCCCGATCACCGAGGCGTGCGCGCCCTCGAGCGCGATCGCCTCGAGATTGGGGTTCAGGCTCTGCGAGAAGACCACGAACGTGCCGCCGTGATAGCGGGACAGGACGCAGAACACGATCGGACCGCCGAAGTTGACGACCGCGCGTGCGATCTCGGCCCCGAACTCGAGCTGCCATCCGCGCAGCGACTCCGGTGAGCCGTCGAAGCCGGCCAGGTTCGCGAGCACGACCATCGGCCGGCGGCCGGCGGCAGCATTGAGTGCGCGCGCGATCTTCTTCGCCGCCCGCGGGAATAGGGTGCCGGCGGTCCAGTGCTCAGGCCCATCGGCAGGTATCGCCCCGCGCCTCGGCAGGGGCCGGGACTCGATCCCGATGAGCGACACCGGCCATCCCCCGAGATGGGCGTCCCACACGACCGCGACTTCGGCGCCCTGCATCGCCGCCCAGCGCTCCAGCGGGCGGTGGTCGGAGTCGGTCACCGCGCGCATGACGGAGCGGATGTCGAAAGGCCGCTTGCGCTCCGGGTTGACCTGCTCGGAGAACACGTCGCCGATCTGCCGCATCGCGGAACCGGGAGCGTGGTGCGGAGCCTCGCTCACGTCGCGATCGGCCGGATCCGATGTGGCGGCCCGGCGGGGGAAGCGCTCGCCGGGAGCCACGTAGGTGTGCTCGTAGTAGCGGAGCAGCAGGCCGCACGCGTCCGCGAGGTCGGCGGCCCAGTACTGCGCCTGGCCGTTGGGCCCCATGATCCGCTCGTAGCCGCCGATTCCCAGGTTGTCCTCGGCGGACACGCCGCCGGAGAAGTCGAGCGACTGCTTGCCCGCGAGCAGCATCGAGCTTTCCGGGGTCATGATCAGCGCGCCGCGAGTGTGCATCAGCATCGTCGCCTCGGCGTTGCAGTACGGCTGAGCCCCGACGTTGATCCCGCACACCACCACGTTCAGCTCTCCGCCCGCCTGCGTGAACAGCACGATCCGACGCAGCCCGGCGGCAATCCAGTCCATCGTCTCGGTCCCCGAGTCCATCGCGATCTTCGCTCCGGCCGAGAGCGCGAACCATTCCAGCGGGACGCCGAGCTCTTCGGCGAGGTCGATCGCCGCGACGATTCGCCGGCACTCCGGCTCGGCCAGCGAGCCAAGCGCGCGGGTCGGGTCGCCGAGGAGGATCACGCGCAGCATTCCCTCCGGGTAGCGGTCCGTGAAGTTCCGCACGGTGCCGACGACGATGCCGCTCGGATTCGTCCCCGGCGGACGGTCGACCGGCTCGAGCCGGTCATCGTCGCGCAGCTCGAGCTCGACGAACTCCCCGGCGGGCTGGCCCGGGGTGTGGATTTGACCCCGCCCGCCCGCGAGCAGCTTGACGACCTCCGCGGGATGGAGCGTGCCGCGCCGGCGCGCCGCGCTCATCCGCCGGGTTCCCTCGTCGAGCGGCCGGAGGGGCTCGGTCGCCGCGTCCTCCACCTCGACTGCGACGTCGTGCCCAGCCGGGACGAAGAAGCGGAGCGAGCCGTAGCGGACGAAGCCATCCTGATCGCGAAGCCGTCCCTGTAGCTCGACCAGCTCGAGCCCCAGTCCGGTCGTCCTGGGCGCCATGCGCTCGACGAGGGCGCGGATCTCGTCGGGACGGAACTCGATGACCGGCCACGCGTGGAGGACGATGCGGTTCCACATCAGGCGACGGTGCAGCGGCCGGCGCGCCTGGAATGCCCGGATCGCCTCCAGCACGGAAACCAAGGCCCGTTCGAGCTCCGGCAGGCCGACCACGCGGCCCCGGTCGTCATGGACCGGGGTGAGGTCGCGGACCTCGGCCAGCGCGAACAGGCGCTCGTCCTTCGCGTTCGAGCGCGCGACGCCGCGGAACATATAGACGTCCTCCGGCGAGGCGAGCCGCTCGAGCGCGAACTCGCGCAGGCGCCACAGACGCAGCCGATGACCCATCATCGGGTGCAGATCACGCAGCACCTCGTCCTCGACCAGGCCGCTCGGCCCCGGGCGGAAGGTGAACAGGTCGATCGCCGACATCCCTCGGCCCTTGCCGGGCTCGGCGACAGCGACGACGATCCTGTGGAGCGCCGGGGGGATGGGAACCTCGGCCAGCGCGGCGCGCAGTCGAGCTGCGGTCACCTTGCGCGCGGACACCTGCTCTCGGTGCTGTGCGTACAGGTCGAGCACGGCGAGCTGATCGGCGGGCATTGTCGCGACGTGACGAGCAAACGCCGTGGCGATCGCCTTGACGTCGTCGAGCTCGACGTACGCGCTGGCCAGCTCCCGGGTGGCGCCCTCGAACACGTAGCGGGCCAGCGCCACGTCGTGGCCCTCGAGCTCGACGTGCTGGAGGTCGGTCAGCGACCGCGTGCGGTAGTAGCGCCGAGCCATCGCCTCCACCAACAGCCGGCGGGCGGCCGGGGAGGACGATCCCATGGCGGCGGTCATTCGCGGCGCCAACGGCCGCGGGCAGGCGACGATCTCCGCCAGCGCCTCCCGCGCGTCGGCGCCCCCAGGCTCGGCGACAAGCACCGCGAGGTGCTGCTCCATCTCCGCGTACACGGGCTCGGTCGCCTCCGCGATGAGCGGCTCGTCGTAGTAGCGGAAACGGATCTCGCGGGCCAGATCGGCGATGACCGGGTCGCGCCCCGCGAGCGCGGTTGCCAGCCGGTCGAGAACCTCGCGAAACTCCTCGCCCACGTGCCCGACGAGCGCGTCGGCATCCTCGAGCCGCCGGTCGAGAATCGCGATGATCGCGGTGCGCGCGATCTCGGCACGTCGCTGGGAGAGAAACAGCCGGTAGCACGCCTCCTCCAGGGCCGGGGTCCGCTCGAGGCTGGGGATCCCGTAATGGCCGAGCGCCCGGCGAAGGGCGGCGGTGAACCAGCGCGGCAGCGTCTCGGCGTCGAGCGAGCGCAGCCACGCGTGCAGGTGCTCCTGCGGGCTCTGGGCCAGCTCCGACTCGGGCTCCGGGTCGACTCGATCCGGCCGCGACACGGCGCGCAGGTCGGCGAACATCCCGAGCAGTCGATGCTCGCCGGGGATCAGCGCCGGATCGCAGGCGAGCAGGTCCGCGCACTGGCCGTGCAGGTCCGCGACGGTCCGCTCGACTTCCGCTGTGCCGATGTCGTACCCGAGCACCAACCACTCGATCCGGCAGCAGGTTCTCGCGGCACGGGTCGGGCGCACCGTCTCCCGACGCGGTGAGCGACTCGAACGACAGCCGGCCGCCGGGCGGCGGGTTCGTGGCTTGCTCGATCGCCTCCAGGGCGAGCAGCGGAGAGTGCGGACCGACGTGGACGTTCTCGCCGACGAACACCTGCTTGACTCGTCCGCGGAGCGGGGCGGTGAGCGAGGACTCCATCTTCATCGCCTCGACGACCGCGACCACGTCTCCCGCCTCGACGATGTCACCCGGAGAGACCGGGATCGACACGACCAACGCCGGCCCCGGCGAGTAGACGAACCCGCCGTCATCGCGCGTTACGCGATGCGGCACGCCGTCGACCTCGACGAGGAGGCTGTCGCCCTGTCTCGAGGTCAAGGTCCGGTGGGCCCGGCCGGGCAGTTCCAGGCGGCGCTCGTGCGGTCCCAGGCGACGAGCGCTCACCTCGACCGAGTGGCCATCGACGGTGACGCGATATCGCTCAGGGGCGATAAGCGAGGCGGCCAGGCGGTAGGACTGCCCGCGGTGCCGGAGCTCGTAGGCGCGTGACAGCGCACCAGCCGCATCCGGCCGTCCGCGGCGGGCGAACGCGTAGAAGCGGGCGCGATCATCCGCGGCGTCCTGGTCGGCCAGCTCGATCGCCGCCTGGATCAACGCGATCTCGCCGTGGCGGACCGGGAGCGTGGCCCCGCTCGCCTGGAGCCGGTCCAGCCAGTCGGTGTCGATCGCGCCCGCGCGCGCCTCGGGACGCTCGAGCAGCTCGAGCAGGAAGCCCTGGTTGGTCGTCCCGCCGTCGAGCACGGCGACCGTGTCGGCGAGCGCCCGGCGCAGGCGCGCCAGCGCCTCGTTCCGGTCCTGCCCCCAGGCAATCAGCTTGGCGATGGTCGAGTCGAGCTCGGCGAGGATGCGGTCGCCCTCGGCCACCCCGGTGTCGACCCGGAGCCCGGGACCGGTCGGGAGTCGCAGGTGAACGAGTCGCCCGGGCATCGGCGCGAAGGCGAGCATCGCGTCCTCCGCGCACAATCGAAGCTCGATCGCGTACCCCACCGGCGCGGGCGGGTCGCCATCGAGCCGCCCGCCCGCGGCCACGTGCAGTGCAAGCTTGACGAGGTCGATCCCCGTGACCGCCTCCGTCACCCCGTGGTCGGCGCCGCGACTCGCGCTGAGCCCCACCAATGACCAACGCTGCGCGACCGGCTCGTATTGGAACTCGACCGTGCCGGCGCCGTGGTAGCCCGTACGGAGAACCGACCGGCGGGCCGCATCCATGATCTCGCTCGCCTGCTCGGCGGACAGCGCGGTGCTGGCGGACTCCGCGAGCAGTTTCTGGTCGTCCCGGCTGCACAACCAGTCGCACACACCGAGCGGCCACGCGTTGCCATGAGCGTCGGCGATGAACGGCACCTCCAACCGGCGCGCTCCGGCGATGCGGTTCGCGGGGCCCTCGTCACTCAGCCCTCGCAGCACGGCGGGATCGGGCCCGACGAACACGATCCCCAGCCGCTGGCAAGTTTCCGCGGCCTCAGCCTGCTCGGCGGCCGTTCCGCGGCCGAGGCACAAGGCATCCGCACGGCATGCCTGCAGGGCACCTTCGAGCCCGCCGCCCGCCAGGCAGACGGCCTCGTCGGCCTGCCGGACGTACAGCGCGTCACGCTCGGCCTCGGTGTACAGGGCGATCACGCGGAGCGCAACCGCCCGACCGTAGCTCAGCTCCCGCGCGGCATGGACGGCGCGCACCGCCGGCTCGCCGCCGCCTGCGACGGCGAGCCGGCAGAAATCACGCCGGACCATCGGCGCGCGGCGAGGCCGTCAGGCCCCGCCCGAGTAGCCGACCATGAGCAGCTCGACCACTTCCTTGATCATCGGGATGCGCGGGTTGGTGCGGATGCTCGGGTCCATGAACGCGGCCCGGGCGAGATCGGGGAGCGCCTTCTCGAACTCCTTGCGTGACACGCCGCAGTCGGCCAGCGTCCGCGGCTCCTCGACGTCGGCCAGCAGTTGGTCGACGCGGGCGAACAGCCGCTCACGCCGGTCTTCCTCGGTCTTGCCGCCGAAGCCCAGAATCCGGCCGATCTCCGCGTACTTCTCCGGTGCCACGTATGCCGAGTAGGCCGGAGAGGGCATGAACTTGCTCGGCAGCGACGCGTTGTAGCGCAGGACGTGCGGCAGGAAGATCGCGTTGGCGCGGCCATGGGCGATCCCGAACCGCGCCCCGACGGGGTGCGCGAGCGCGTGGTTCAGTCCGACGAAGGCGTTCGAGAACGCCAGCCCGGCGATCGTCGCGGCGTTGTGCATGGCGGTGCGGGCCTCGAGGTCCTCGCCGTGCTTGTATGCCCGCGGCAGCGCCGTGAAGATCAGGTTGGCTGCCTGCACGCAGAACGCGTCGGTGAACGGCGAGGCGAAGATCGAGACCGCCGCCTCGAGCGCATGGGTCAGGGCATCGATGCCCGTGTCCGCCGTGATCGCCTTGGGCATGGTCACCGTGAGGTGGGGGTCGACGATCGCCATGTCGGGGACGAGCGAGTAGTCGACCAGCGTCACCTTTCGGTCTCCCACGCTGATCACCGCGGCCGGCGAGACCTCCGAACCCGTGCCGGACGTGGTGGGAATCGCCACCAGCCGAATCTTGTGCTTGACCTGCGGGAAGTCGGCGATGCGCTTGCGCGCGTCCAGGAACGGCAGCGAGAGCTCGCGGATCGAGAGCTGCGGGCTCTCGTGGAACAGCCGCATCGCCTTCGCGGCATCCATCACCGAGCCGCCGCCGATCGCGATGATCGCGTCGGCGTCCACCAGCTCCAGCTGCTCGATTCCGGCGCGGATCTGCGCTTCGGTCGGCTCGGGCTCGACCCCGGAGTACACGTGCACCGCGTCCGCGGTCAGGTAGTGGCGAACGTCCTCGGCCACCCCGCGGGCCACCGTCCACCGGTCCGTGACGATCATCGGGCGGGAGACGTCGAGCAGCCGCAGGTTGTCCAGCGCCCCCGGATTGAAGTACGTGTCCGACGGGACCCGGAACCATTGAGACGGCGTTTGCCGCCGCGACACCACCTTGACGTTCAACAGGTTGCGATAGTTGGTGTTGTCGGTCGTGTTCGATCCCCCCCACGTTCCGCACCCGAGCGAGAACGTCGGGGTCATCGAGTTGTAAATGCCGCCCAGCGCTCCGACCGCGGTCGGGGCGTTGACCAGGATCCGTCCAGTCCGGATCGCGAGGGCGAAGCGATTGATCACCTCGTCATCGGTCGCGTACACGGCCGAGGTATGGCCGAGGCCGAGATGCTCGGTGACCAGCTCGCACGCCCGGATCCCGTGCTCGACCGACGGCGAGCGCACCAGCCCGAGCACCGGCATCAGCTTCTCGGCGATCATCGGGTGGGCGGCGAGGGCGTCGAGATCGCTCGGCAGCGGGGCCAGCAGCACCTTGTCGGTCTCCGCCACCTCGAACCCGGCCAGGTTCCCGAGATTCACGCAGGACTGGCCGAGCACCTCGAGGTTCACCTTGCCCTCGTCGCCGAACGACCGGGCCGCCAGCGCGTCCGTCTGGGCATCGGTCAGCAGCCGAGCCCCCATCTTCTGGAACTCGTCGATCATGCGATCGTAGATCGCCTCGTCGATCACGCAGGTCTGCTCCGCCGGGCAGATCACCGAGGCGTCGAACGTCTTGGAGATCAGGACGTCCATGACCGCCATCCGGACATCCGCGCTGCGGTGGACGTACACGGGCGCGTTGCCGGAGCCCACGCTGAGGCATGGCTTGCCGGCGGCGTTCGCGGCGGCCACCGCCTTCGGTCCGCCGGTCGTCCAGATGAAGTCGACGCCGTCGTGGTGGAACAGGTACTGCGAGACCTCGAGCGACGGGTCGGGGATGACCTGAAGCGAGTTCGGCGGCAATCCGACCGCCTCGCCCGCCTCCTGGAGGACCTCCGCCGCGCGCCCGCAGCAGCGGACGGCGCGCGGGGACGGCCGCATGATGATCGCGTTCCGCGTCTTGGCGCAGACGATCGACTTGAACAGCGTGGTCGACGTCGGGTTGGTGATCGGCAGGAGCGCCAGCACGACCCCGATCGGCTCGGCGATGTACTGGAGGCCACGCTCGCGGTCCTCGTCGATCACGCCGACCGACTTCTTGTCCTTCAGGTAGTCGTACAGGAACTCGGTGGCGATGTAGTTCTTCAGCACCTTGTCCTCGAGGACGCCGAACATGGTCTCCTCCATCGCCAGCTCGGCCAGCTCGACCGCACGCTCGAGCCCGGCGACCGTCATCGCCCAGACGATCCGGTCGACCGCCTCCTGATCGAGCGCGCGCAGCGCCACCGACGCCTCGTGCGCGCGCTCTACGAAACCGTCAAGCCGTGCCGCCCATTCGGCATCCGTCGCCTCGGGCGCGGCCCCATCTTTGACTGCCGTTGCCATCGTGATCTCCCGTCTAGTCGAGTGCCGGCATCATCGGGCCGTCGCCGGCCGGGTCGAGGATGCCTTCCTCGAGCCACTTGTAGCGGCCCTCGAGCACCTTCTGGGCAGTGCTGTAACGTGCATCGTCGTCGTTGGACCAGAGCTCGTTGAAGAGCGTGTCGGCCCGGCGCTTGGCCATCGAGCAGAACAGCGTCGCGAGCTCGAACGCCTCGGTCTTGCGCTCCGGGTGCTCGCGGCCGAGCCTTTCGGCGTAGACGACCGTGGCGGAGATCGCGAACAGCTCAGCGCCGATGTCCACGATGCGACCGAGGAACGTCTGCTTGTTCTCGAGCTTGGCCTGCCAGCGCGCCATGCCGTAGAACGTCTCGCGGGCCAGCTTGCGCGAAGCTCGCTCGACGTAGCGCAGGTAAGTTGCCAGCGGCCCGAACTCGTCGTATGCGCGAGGGTTCTGTCCCTTGCCGACGGCGAGTTGCGGCAGCCACTTGCCGTAGAACAGCCCGGCCTTCACCGCCGCGTCGGCCTTGGCCTTGGCGCCGCCGTCGCCCAGCAGCAGGTCGCCCGCGGCCTGGAGGTGGGTGTCGACCGCCTCGCGCGCGATCAAGAGGTGCATGATCTCGGTCGAGCCTTCGAAGATGCGGTTCACTCGCATGTCCCGCATGACCTGCTCCACCGGCACCGGTTTCTCGCCGCGGGCCTTGAGCGACTCGGCCGTTTCATAGCCGCGGCCGCCTCGAACCTGCAACAGCTCGTCGATCACCTTCCACGAGAGCTCCGACCCGTACGCCTTGCACAGGGCGGCCTCGATCCGGATGTCGTTGCGCTTGTTGTCGGCCAGACGCGCCGCGACGTCGAGCATCGCCTCGAGGCCGAACGCGCTGCCGGCGATGAAGGCCAGCTTCTGCGCCACGGCATCGTGCTTGCCGATCGGCCGTCCCCACTGCACACGCTCGGCGGCCCACTCGCGCGCGACCTTGGTCGCCCACTTGGAAGCACCGGCCGCGATCGCCATCAGCGCCAGGCGCCCGGTGTTCAGGGTGCTGAGCGCGATCCTCAGCCCGTCGCCCTCGCGGGCGATCCGGTTCTCCTCGGGCACGAACACGTCCTTGAGCAGCGTCACCGAGTTCTCGATGCCGCGGATGCCCATGAACGCGTTGCGATGCGCGATCGAGATTCCCTCCGTCTTGTACGGCAGCACGAACGCGGTGATCCCGCCGCGGTGCCCGTCGCTCTTCGGCACCTTCGCCATCACCACGACGATGTCGGCCACCGTCCCGTTGGTGATCCACAGCTTGCGGCCGTTGATCATGTAGCCGCCCTCGACCGGCGTCGCGGTTATGTCGTCGTCGACCGGCGCAGCGGCGTGCTCGGGTGTAACCGGCACCGCGGTCGACGCCATCCGGGCCGGATCGGAGCCGACGCCCGGCTCGGTGAGCAGGAACGCGCTGATGTGGTCCTTGGCCACCAGCGGCAGCCACTTGCGCTTCTGCTCTTCGCTGCCGAACATCCGCAGCGGCTCGGCGACGCCGATCGACTGGTGCGCACTGAGCAGCGTGCAGATCGCCGAGTGCCAGTTGGCGGCGATCGACAGAGCCTTGGCGTAGTACACCTGCGACAACCCCAGTCCCCCGTACTCGGGCGGAACCTTCATCCCCAGCGCGCCGATCTTCTTCAGCCCGTCGACTACGGGATCCGGGATCTTCGCCTCGCGCTCGATCTCGAGCGGGTCGGCCAGTTCGGTCAGCACCGCCTGGAGCTCGCCGAGGAACCGCTCGCCCTTCTCGATCGCCTCGGGATCCAGCTGCGGCTGCGGGTGGATCAGTTCGAGGCGGAAATCGCCCATGAACAGCTGCTTGCCGAAGCTCGGCAGCTTCCACTCGGTCTCGCGCGCCGCTTCGACGACGTCGCGAGCTTCTTTCTCTGAAACGTTGGTGGCCACCGGTAGTCCTCTCTTAGCCGTTCATCGAACAAGAGCTCGATTACATGTTGAGTCCGCCGTCGACGTCCCAGACCTGCCCGGTGATGTAACCCGAGGCGTCCTGGGCGAGGAAGGCCACGACGCGCGCAACTTCCTCCGGATGTCCCGCTCGGTGCATCGGGATCCGCTCGATCATCTCCGCCATCAGGAACGGCGGGATCGTGGCGACCATGTCGGTCTCGGTCAGTCCCGCAGCGATGCAGTTGACCGTAACACCGATCCCCTTCTCGAGCGAGCCGGCCAGCCGGAGCGTGAGCGCCGTCTCTTTGGCGAGCGTCTTCGTGAGTCCGAACATCCCTGCCTTCGCGGCCGTGTAGTTCACCTGGCCGACGTTGCCCATCTCGCCGCTCACCGATGAGATGTTGATGACCCGCCCAGAGCCCTGCTTGATCATCTGGGCGAGCGCCGGCTTGGCCATGTAGAAGGCCCCCGACAGGTCGACCTGGACGACCTTGTCCCAATCGGCCGCGGACATCTTCAGGAACCCCTTGTCGACGGTGATGCCCGCGTTGTTGACGAGGATGTCGAGCCGGCCGTGCTGGCTGATCACGTCCTTGACCACGCGCGCGCAGTCCTCCGCGTCGCCGATGTTGCCCTGATGCAACGACGCCGTGCCTCCCTCGGCCTCGATCGACTGGCGCAGCTCGTCGGCACGGGCTTGATTCGAGGAATAGCCCGCCGCCACGACGGCGCCGTCCGCGGCGAGCGCGTGGCAGATCGCCGCGCCGATCCCGCGGGTACCTCCCGTGACCAGCGCGACCCGTCCGGTGAGATCGCGATCACGCGCGGCAGGCTGAGACTCAGAACCAGTGGTTGCCATTGTGCTTTCCCTTTCCGTTTCTTAGTAGAGCCGCTCGACGATCATCGCCTGGCCGAGTCCGCCGGCCACGCACATCGACTCCAGGCCGTACCGTCCGCCCACCGAGTCGAGGTTGTTGAGCAAGGTGGTCATGATGCGCGCGCCGGTCATGCCGAACGGATGACCCAGGGCGATCGCGCCGCCGTTGATGTTCAGTTTCTCGGGATCGATGCCCAGCTCGTCGCGGCAGGGGATCACCTGCGCCGCGAACGCCTCATTGAGCTCTACGAGGTCGATGTCGTCGATCGTCAGGCCGGCCTGCTTGAGCACCCTCTGGCAGGCCGGGATCGGCCCGAGGCCCATGATCTCGGGTCGGATCGCCGCCACCGCGGAAGCCACGATCCGAGCCCGCGGCTTGACACCGCGCTCGCGCGCCTTCTCCTCGGACATGACCAGCACGGCTGCCGCGCCGTCGTTGAGCGGGCAGGAGTTGCCAGCCGTTACGCTGCCTTTCGGCCTGAAGGCCGGCTTGAGCTTCGACAGCGTCTCCACCGTGGTGCCCGCGCGCGGCCCGTCGTCTCTCGTGACGGTGTGCGCCGGGATGACGTCTCCGCCCGCGTCGTGGCTCTCGGGGACATCCACGCTCACGACCTCGCTGTCGAAGTGGCCGCTCTCGCGGGCCGCCACGGCGCGCTGCTGCGACAGCGCCGCCCATTCGTCCTGGGCCTCGCGGGAGACCTTGCACCGCTCGGCTACGTTCTCGGCCGTCATCCCCATCGGGATGTAGACGTTGTACCCGGCGCCGTTAGTGCCGTCGATTTTCGGGTTCGTCACCGGCAGCGTCATGCCGGCGCCGCGCGAGGTGCACTCCACGCCTGCCGCGATGTACTGATCGCCCTCGCCGGCCTTGATCGCGTGGAACGCCATGCGGATCGTCTGCAGCGACGATGCGCAGAAGCGGCTGACGGTGACCGCCGGGACGTGATGGTCGATTCCGGACAGCAGCACGGCGTTCCGGACCGACGTTGTAGCCCTGCTCGTGGTCGGGAAAGCCACACCCCATCATCACGTCGTTGGTCTCGCTGAAATCGATCTCCGGGTTGCGATCGACGAGCGCGCGCAGCGGGATGGCGGCGAGGTCGTCGGCCCGGATGTCCCGGAGCGTCCCTTTGATGGCCCGGCCGACTGGGGTCCGGATTGCATCGACGATTACGGCTTCAGACATGGATCCTCCTTAGCGCGATCCCACACAGAGGACCGGACGGTGGTGTGGCTCATATTTGGCAGTCTCTGCGACCAACTTCTCTTCCTCATCCGCCTGCCTCCACACAGGACCTGTGGAGAAATACGCATGCCGGCGGGTTCAACCGACACCCGGCTAGACGTCGGCACGGCTGCGTTCGTGCAGCGACACGTCGGGCAGAGCGAAACGAGGACGGCGAACCTTCTCGGTCGGCGCAAGCACCCTGGCGCTTCCGTCGATCACGGTCTCGCCACGCTGGTTGACGCAGCGGCAATCGAGCAACACACGCTGGCGCTCCGGCTCCTTTGAGACGACGGTCACCGACACCGTCATCGTATCTCCTATCGCCACCGGGTGCCGAAAGCGGAGCGTCTGCTCGAGGTAGATCGTTCCGGGCCCCGGCAGCCGGGTGCCCAGCAGCGTGGAGATCAGCGAGGCGCCCCACATGCCGTGGGCGACGATCCCGTGGAACCTGTCGGTGCGGGCGTATTCCTCATCGACGTGGGCCGGGTTCACGTCGCCCGACATCACCGCGAACAGCTCGATGTCCCGCCAGCTCAACGTGTGCTCGAGCATGGCGCATTCGCCGAGCTCGATCTCGTCGAAGGTGCGGTTCTCGATCGGCGGCTCGCCCGTCATGCGTCCACGATCTTGTGGTCGAGGGCGTAGCGGACGAGATCCGACCGCGCGGCCAGGCGCAGCTTCTGCTGGATGTGCGCGCGGTGCGTCTCGACGGTGCGAAGCGACAGGTGCAGCTGTTGGCCGATCTCCACGTTGGTGTGTCCGAGCGCGATCAGGCGCAGCACGTCCACCTCCCGCTGCGAGAGGCCATCGGGTGGACCGGGCGTAGTCTCGGAGGCAACCCTGGCGCCGAGCCGCGGGTTCAGGTAGGTGTCCCCGACCGCGGCGCGCTTGATCGCCTCGACCAGCTCCTCCTCGGCGGCTTCCTTGAGGACGTAGCCGAGGGCGCCGGCGCTCAGCGCCCGCCGGGCATAGGCGGGCTCGCTCTGCATCGTCAGGACGACGATCTGCGTGTCGGGGGACTCGGTGCGGATGGTCGGGATGTGCTCGAGACTCGACCCGCCAGGCATGTTCAGGTCGAGGACGAGGACCTGAGGGTGGTAACCGCGCACGTAGCGCCGAGCGTCGTCGAGAGTCGCGGCCTCGGCCACCAGGTCGAACCCGGGCTCGGCCTCGAGCACCTGCCGAAGCCCGCGGCGCACGACGGCGTGATCGTCGGCGATCACGATTCGGATCGTGTGGTTGGTTTCGTCGCGACGTGCCGACTGAGGTATCGAGCTCATTGCATCCCCGCCTGATCCAGGTCGTATCCAGTCGGAGGAGACTCGTGGAGTGAGGCGGACCCAGCATCGGGGGGATCGCCCCAAGTTGGTTCGGCGAACTACGGACGCTCATTCGAGCGCGCTCGCGCGCAGTTCCTCGAGCTCTTGCTCGTACTCGCCGCCCAGTTGCTCGAGCAGTCGTCGAGTGGCGAGCGCCTCCTGCTCGTCGACCTGCGAGATGGCAAAGCCGACGTGGATCAGGACCCAGTCGCCGAGCTGGACGCCGTCGGGTCCGCCCGAGACCAGCGCCACGTTCACGACTCGCCGGACGCCGGCGACGTCCACCCTCGCCAGGAACCGCTCCGGGTCGCAGAACTCCACGATCTGGGCCGGGATGGCTAGGCACATGCCACACTCTCCACGGCACGCGCGATGGGCATTCCCCAGAGCGCGAGATCGGCCGCGATCGCGTCGACGAGAGGGTCGACTGCGGCGGCCACGGGCTCCGTCAGCTCGGTCCCGATTGCCGTCGAGGCCGGCTGCGCCCCGTGCAGCACCAGCTGCTCCGGCCAGGCGCCGCTGAGCTGAGCTGCGCCGAGCAGGTCGACGAGTCCGACGTCGTGCGGCGTCATCCGAACCTGGAACGCGCTTGCCCAGTCCTTCCCCTCCAGCCGCACGAGCGACCCGGAGCTCGCGCCGAGGTCGATCGCGTCGACGATGATCACGCGGAGAGCATCCGCGAGATACGGAAGCAGCAGGAGTCCGGCTGTGCCGCCTTCGACCAGCTCGACGCCGTCGCCGAGATCGAAGCGCCGGCGCAGCCGGTTCACGGCGTGGACGCCGAGACCATCGTCGGACAGCACGACGTTGCCCAGCCCGATCACCGCCGCATCGATCGTCCTGGTCATCTCATCACCGCAGCCGGCGCGGGTCGTCGCGCGGCAACTCGCCCTCGTGCACGTCGGCCTTGTACCCGGTGATCATGCTCGACAGCTCGCCGTTGCGCTCCTCGACGTCGTACAGGACCGCCGAATAAACGTGGTGGACTGCGAACGCGATGTACGCGAACATCAGCAGGAAGTGCACCAGCCGGATGTCCTGGATCGACATCAGGCTCCAGGTCCACGAGAACAGGGTCGTCCACGGAGCCGTCCGGATCACCCATGCGAACAGGCCGAGGCCGGAGAGGATCGTGAGGAGGAACCCGAGGTACAGGACCACGTAGGCCAGGCCGGCGAGCGGATTGTGACCGTTCAGCCGCGGCGGTCGGTGGTTCAGGAAGGCATAGAAGCGGATCGTCTCGCGCAGGTCGCGACGCTGTTCCTTGGTGACGGGGAGAAGGGCACGCCAGATCACGTAGCGGTTACCCGCGAACGCCCAGTAGATCCGGGCCAGCACCGCGGCGATGAACAGGAAACCGGACGCCTCGTGGACGAAACGCACCTCGCCCAACACGAACCCCGGATGGCCTGGCCCGCCGGTCCCGCTCACGAACGGATGGTGAAGGTAATAGCCGGTGAGCGAGAGCACGACGATGCATGCCACGATCGTCCAGTGCAAGATCCGTATCGGCAACTCGAACACGTAGATCGCGTGCCGGGAAGGCCTGGCGGCGGCCTCGAGGTCGCGGCGGCTGGGCGGGGCGACCGACGCCATCAGCCGGTCGGGTCGACGGTCACGACGGTCCTCGCGCCGTCGCGGCCGGCATCCAGCACGTGCACCGCGCAGGCCAGGCACGGGTCGAACGAGTGGACGGTCCGCAGCAGCTCGAGCGGCCGGGAGGGGTCGGCGACGGGCGTCCCGACCAGCGCCTGCTCATATGGCCCGGGCTGGCCCTGGGCGTCCCGCGGACCGGCGTTCCACGTCGACGGCACGACCGCCTGGTAGCGAGAGATCGTTCCGTCGGAGATCTCCACCCAATGTCCGAGCGCCCCGCGCGGGACCTCGTGCGGTCCGAACCCGCGGGCATTCGACGGCCAGTTCGACCGATCCCACTTGGCCGTGTCGGCGATCCGTAGATCGCCCGAGTTCATGTTGCGATCGAGCTGATCCAGCCACCCCTCCAGCCGGTCCATCACGATCACGCTCTCGAGCGCACGGGCCGCGACCCGCCCGAGGGTCGAGTACAACGCGGCGGGCGTGGCATGAAGCTTGGCCAGGGTGGCGTCGACCGACTGCTTGACCGCCGGCACACCGGCCGCGTAGGCGACGAGCATGCGGGCCAGCGGTCCCACCTCCATCACCTGCCCGTCGTAGCGCGGGGCCTTCAGCCACGAGTACTTGCTATCGGTGTGCAGCCACTGGTACGGCGGTGCGGGGCCCGTGTAATTGGCGTCCGTCTCGCCCTTGTACGGGTGAAGCGCAGCCCGATCCCCGTCCGCGTAGGTGTACCAGGAGCGCGCCACCTGCTCGGTGATCTTCGCCTGATCGAGTGGCTGGACGCTGCTCAGGTCGAGGTCGGTGATGATCCCGCGGGGGAACAGGTAGGAGGCCGTATCGCCGATCGGCCCGGCCCCGTACCCGCCGTAGGTCATGAAGTTCTTCGTGCCGCCGCCGATCTTCGTCCACTCCGGGTAGGCCGAGGCGACGAGCAGCACGTCCGGGATGTAGACCTGCTCGACGAACGACCGCATCGTCTGCAGGCGCTCGCGCAGAAACGTGATCCGCTCCGGGTTGATCGCCTGCGGGCTGTTCGGATCGATCGGCGTCGCCATCCCGCCCACCACGAACGTCTGCGGATGCGGATTCTTGCCGCCGAGCACGGCGTGGATCCGGATCACGTCCCGCTGCCATTCCAGGGCGTCCAGATAGTGCGCCACCGCGACCAGGTTCTCCTCCGGGGTGAGGCGGTAGGCGGGATGGCCCCAGTAGCCACTGGCGAACAGCGACAGCTGCCCCGAGCCCGCGAGCCTCTTGAGCCGGGCGAGCACCGCGTTGAAGTAGGCGGTGCCCGAATTCGGATAATCGGAGATCGATTGGGCCAGCGCCGACGCCTTGGCCGGGTTTGCCTTGAGCGCCGAGGTGATGTCGACCCAGTCGAGCGCGTGCAGGTGGTAGAAGTGGATCACGTGGTCGTGGACCAGCTGGCTGCCCGCGATCAGGTTGCGCACGAGCTCGGCGTTCGGCGGCGGCACCGCCCCGACCGCGTCCTCCACCGCCCGCACCGACGCGATCGCGTGCACGGTGGTGCACACCCCGCAGATCCGCTGGGCCCAGATCCAGGCCTCTCGCGGATCCTTGCCCTCGACGATCTTCTCGATCCCCCGGAACATCGTCCCGGACGCCCACGCCTGGGTGACCTTGCCGCCCGTCACCTCGGCCTCGATCCGCAGGTGGCCCTCGATCCGGGTGACCGGGTCAATCTTGATCCTGGTCACCGTCACCTCCGCGGCTTGGGCTTGTCCGCGCCCGGATCGGAGGCCGGGGCGGGTGCTCCCGGTCCGTCGGCCGTCGGCTGCCTCGCCGCTTCCGTCCGCGTCCCGGTGCTCCCGGGTGCAGGACATCGACCGGCTGGCCACTCGCGTCCACCGCGCCTTCGGCTGTGCGGCCTCGAAGCACGCGCGTCTGGATGCCCTTGCCGATCGCGTGCGCGGCGGAGAGCGCGGCCACGCCGCCGATGAAGGCGAGGCCGACGGTCTCCGCGGTCGTATCGGCGCCGAACCCGGGCACGTTCGGCAATCGCTCGTAGAACGGGCTCATCGAGCCCCAGAAATCGTGCGAGGCGCAGGCGATGCAGGTGTGCCCGGCCTCGATCGGCCAGCTCGTGCCGTCGTTCCAGCGAACGTTCGGGCAGTTGTAGGTCGCCGAAGGTCCTTTGCATCCCATCTTGTACAGGCAGTAGCCCTTGCGATGTCCCTCATCGCCCCACGCCTCCACGAACAGGCCGGCATCGAAGTAGGCGCGCCGCTCACACTGGTCGTGGATCAGGTCGCCGTAGGCGAACAACGGTCGGTTGTACTGATCGAGCTCGGGCATCTGACCGAAGGTCAGGTAATGCACCAGGACCGCAACCGTGTTGGCGGGGTTGTGCGGGCAGCCGCCGAGATTCACCACGTTCCCGCCCGGGACCATGTCCTGGACGCCCTGGCCCCCCGTCGGGCCGTGCTGGACGAGCCCGCCGTCCCAGGCGCAGGCGCCGACCGCAAGCGTCGCCTTGGCGTTCCCCACGACCTCCCGGGCGATGTCCAGCGCGGAACGGCCGCCGATCGTGCAGTAGCCGCCGTCAGGCGGGATCGCGCCCTCGATGATGGCGAGGTACTGGCCCTTCAGATCCCGCACCGCCTGGCTGCTCATCGCCTCGGCCTGCTCGCCCGAACCGGCCATGATCAGCTCGTGGTAATTCCACGCGAGCGTCTCCAGGACGATCTCGGCGACGTCGGGATGCGGCGAGCGCAGGATCGACTCCGAGTTGCCGGCGCAGTCCTGGAACTGGCGCCAGATCACGACGGGCCGATCAACCTTGGCCAGCGCCTCCGCGATCTGCGTTCGGTAGCTTGCCGGCAGAGCCAGCGTGGCCGCCATGACGCCACAGAAATTCAGGAATGCGCGGCGGCTGACCCCTCGCTCCTCGAGGCACTCCGGCAACGTCTGGCCTGACGGCAACATCCCGGCTCCTCCTCAGAGCGCACAGCACGATCGCTGCGACGGGTGTTGCATACTAACCCGGGGGTCAAGGAGCCGTCATCTCGGATAATCAAATCGGCTGATCCTCGACCTCGATGGACTCGACCTCGATGGACCTCCGACCTCGATGGACTCGACCTCGAGCTCGCGGCCGGCGATCACGACCGCTGGCTCGCCGCATTCGTCGCACCGGAAATTGGGCTCGTGCAGTGTCCACTCGACCGCGCAGTCCGGGCAACTCAGACGTATCGGGATCAGCTCCAACTGCAGCTGCGCACCCTCACATTCGGTGTCGCGCGTGACCAGGTCGAACGCCGTCATGAGCGTGGCGGGCACAACCTGGCGCAGCGCGCCGACTCGCATGTTGACGACCGTCACCCTCCGGCCCTCGCAGTGTGCGAGGGCTACGTCGACGACGCCGGCTGCGATCGAGAACTCGTGCACGGCGTGGCGTCCTCGTCGACGTTCCAGGCGTGGAGCTCTGCCTCGATCGCGGCCACGAGCGCGTCGAGGCAAGCGGCGACCGCTCGGCTGGGCTCGCTGCCCAGCGCGATCGAGCCTGGCTGCGCCCCCAGGAGCACGAGCTGCTCCGGCCAGGCGCCGGTCAGCTGTGCCGCCCGCAGCAGATCCTCGAGCGCGACTTCATGAGGCGTCATCCGGATCGAGACCGCGTCCGCCCAGTCCTTTCCCTCGAGTCGCACGAGCTCGCCCGGTGGGAGACCGGCGTCGATCGCGTCGACGATGATCGCGCGGCGAGCCCTGGCCAGACGCCGCAGCAGCGACCCGGCGCTGCCGCCCTCGATCAACTCGACGGCGTCGGCGATCCCGGCCCGCATGCGCAGCCGGCGGACGGCGTGCACGCCGAGCCCGTCGTCGGACAGGACGACGTCACCCAGGCCGATCACCACCGTGTCAGCTTGCTGGCTCAGCTGTCACTCGTCCCGGTGCTCGGCTTGCCGTTGAGCGTGAGCGCCGCGGCTCGCCCGCCTGGAGCCGGTCGCTGCTGAGCCACGTACAGACCCATCCGGACCGGCCAGCTCACGACGCCGACGACCACAGGCCAGACGCGGCTCTCGAGCGGGCGATGAAGAGTCGTGACCAACAACATGGGATGCAGAAGCTGACATCAGTGCGGCGACGGGGCATCCGGATAGCTCCGACGAGTCCTCGCGGACTTTGCCACCGCCGACTGCGGGCCAGTCCCGACGACCGCGTCCCGCTCGGTGCCCCCGAAGGTCAAGCCGCAGCCTCGAGGTCAGGTGCTGCGCGCAGGCCGCGCCGGATGTGCTCGTACACGTCGAGATACTGCCGGCCCGGCTGGTTCCAGGAGTGGTCGGCGCGCATCGCGCTGCCGATCAATCGGCGGAGCAATACGAACTGCGCTCCCTTTTCCAGTGCGTAGAAGAGCGCGTGGTGGACCATGCTTGACAGGAGCTAGGGGATCGAGCGTTTACGCATCATCAGGACAGGCGAAAGCGACCCGTCCAGATCCCCTACACCCGGCCCCGGGCTCGCCGTCGCACAGCGCCGGCGCGAACGTCTAGCCGCGCCAGCGCTCGCGTTCGAATCTAACAACGCGGCTCGCGGCGCGCGATCCGTATTTTCTCCGTATCCGGAGCGACCCGGCGAAGATCGACGCCGGCGGGGATCCGCTCGTCGCGGGGCGAAGCAAGCACCGGGCGCTCGCGGACGCTTCGGATCCGTAGTTTTGCCCGTAGGCAACCCGGCTCCGGGCGAGGCATCATCGCTATGCGGGCACTTCGGGCACTTCCGCCGGTGCCCAAGAGTAGGAGCAAGTAGGAGCACGACATGAACCCTCCGTCCACAACAAATCCCGTCGCCACAGAGCTGGAGTCCAGTCGCGGCCCGTTTGGCACCCGCCCCAACACCTTGGGCGAGATGGTGCTGGACGCGTCCCGGCGCTTCACCAGCGTGGCGCTCCAGTTCCCGCGGGACGGTGCAACCGTCGACATCGACTACCCGACACTCGGGCGGAATTGCACGGAGATTGCCCAGGGGCTGATCGACCTGGGGATCGAACCGGGCGATCGCGTGGCGATCTTCGGGCTCACCTCGGCCGATTGGACCCTGGCGGACTTCGGCGCGCTGTGCGCCGGGGCGGTCGTGACGCCGATCTACCACACCAACTCGCCCGAGGAATGCGCGCACGTACTCGGGCACTCCGAGGCGCGGCTGGTCTTCTGCGACGACGCCGCGCAGGCGGCCAAGATCGAGCAGGTGCGGGACCGCTGCCCGGCCTTGGAGCACGTCGTCTTGTTCGACCCCGATTCCGACGGGTTGACGATGGACGAGCTGCGGACGCGCGGTGGGCGCGTGCCGGTTGAGGAGGTTTACGGGCGGGTTGCCGCCGTCGGACCCGACGACCTCGCCACGCTGGTCTACACGTCGGGCACCACCGGCCTGCCCAAGGGCTGCATGCTCAGCCACGCTAATTTCCTGGCCACCACAGGCATGTACGCCCAGCAGCTGGGGCTCCGGCCGACCCACTCCTTCTACCAGTTCCTTCCGCTGGCGCACGTGCTGGCGCGCGTCGCCCAGGCGGTGGCGCTCAGCGTGGGCGCCCGCGTGATCTACTGGGGCGGCGACCCGGCCAAGATCGCCGATGAGCTGCCGGTTGCGGCGGCCACCCACGTGCCGGCGGTGCCCCGGATCTACGAGAAGATCCACGGCGCGGTGAGGGGCAAGGTGGCTGACGGCTTGCCGCACGAGCGCCTTCTGTTCCAGTGGGCGTTGGGTTGCGGAGCACGCGCGCGGCCCACCCTGCGCGCGCGCCGGCAACCCGACCTGCTCACCGACCTCCAATACCGGCTGGCCGACCGCCTCGTGCTTTCGAAGATCCGGCGATTGTTCGGCTCAGAGCTCGAGGTCGCGCTGGTCGGCGCGGCGCCGATCGCGCCCGAGCTGATCGCGTTCTTCGACGCCTGCGGCGTGCTGGTTCTCGAGGGCTACGGCTTGACCGAGAGCTGCGCCGCCTCGACCATCAACACGGCCGAGGCCGTCCGGTTCGGCACCGTGGGCCGCCCGCTGCCGGGGACCGAGGTGGCGATCGCCGACGATGGGGAGATCCTGATCCGTGGCCCGCACGTTTTCCAGGGCTACTACAAGGACTCGGCCGCCACGCACGATGCGCTCACGCCCGAGGGGTGGCTGTGCACCGGCGATCTCGGCGAGGTGAGCGAGGACGGTTTCCTGTCGATCACCGGTCGCAAGAAGGATCTGATCATCACCTCGAGCGGCAAGAACATCGCGCCGGTGGCGATCGAAAGCGAGCTGCGGGGGAGCCGGTACGTCACGGAGGCCGTCGTCTACGGCGACAACCGGTCCTATCTGGTCGCGATGCTGACGCTCGACCGGGCCGAGGCGGTGAAGCTGGCCGAGCGGCTGGGGATCGCCACCGACCCGGTGACGATCGCGAACGATCCCGGTGTGCACGCCGAGCTCCAGAAGGAGGTCGACGAGGTCAATCGGAAGTTCGCCCGGATCGAGCAGGTCAAGCGATTCGCGATCCTCGACCACGATCTGACCCAGGCAGACGGAGAGCTCACGCCGACGCTCAAGGTCAAGCGCGCGGTCGTCTACGCCAAATACGGCGACGTGTTCGCCGATCTATACGCGCAGCCGCGCTGACCGGATTCCCCCGCCCGCCGGATGGTCGCGTTCGGTCGGCGGGGTAGAGCGCCCGGTCGTGGAGAGCCGTTTCGTCGTCCGGGTCGAGCGCGTCTAAGGCGATATGTGGGCGGTGTCAAGCCATCGCAGTGAGAACGTGAAGACCTCGCAGTCCCGGGGTCATCCGAATCGGGCGATGACATTCGCGTGCGCTCGCCTACGGTCGCGGCATGGCCGTGGGGCGCGACATCCAGCCTGACCAGAGCGACACCGGCCGGCCCGCGAAGCTTCCGATCACCGCGCGTCTGCTGCTGCGAGAGTCGCTGACGGCCCGTCGGGCGGCCGGGATCATCGCCGCGTTCACGGTCGCGGTCACGGTCGCCGGCGGGGTGCTCGAACGCCTCCTCGACCACCGGGAGTTTCCGACGATCGGCCGGGGGCTGTGGTTCGCGCTCCAGACCGTCACCACCGTCGGCTACGGGGACGTGACGCCCAAGCGGTCGGAGGGCCGCACGATCGGCGCGGTCGTGATGCTCGCCGGGATCGGGTTCCTGGCCGTGATCACCGCCTCGGTCACCGCCTCGCTGATCGAGAGCGGCCGGCGTCGCGTCGCGTCGCAGTCGGAGGTGGACGTGGCGCAGCATCTCGGCGACGTGAGCGAACGGTTGGCCAGGATCGAGGCGGCTCTCGCCGACGCGGCGCCGGGGAAGCCATCCGATGGCGTCGGTTGACGGGACAGAATTCCCCGCACCGGACGCGAGCACCACGGTCTCCCGGGGGCGCCTGCGGCGGATGTTCACCGGCTCGCGCGAGGCGGTGCGAATCGTGTACCGCGATCCCGAGCACGTCGCCGAGCGGCTCACGCTGTACGCGATCGGTCGGCTCGCCGATCCTTCGCTGCAGTGGGCGCAGGCCGTCGGGCGCGACCGTGCCGACATTCCCCCGGCGGAGATCAGCGAGGAGCTTCGGCTGCAGACGGCGCAGATCGCGAGGATCGACGGCGCGATCTCGGGCACGCCTTTCCTGATCGCGCTGGTGCCCGGTTACCTCACGTATCTCTACCAGGAGATGCGCATGACGCTGCGGACCGCCGCGCTCTACGGCCGGGACCTGCGGGACCTGAAGACCGCCGGCGAGATGCTCGCGCTCCGGGGCGTCCATCCGGACGTGAAGACCGCCGAGGCGGCACTGTCGGGAGTGCTGAGCACGCCCATGCCCGACCACCCGACGCGGCGACGCTCGCTGCGGACCTGGGTGGACAGCGGCTACCGGCTGCTGGTCTTCGGTGGCTTCATGTCGCCCTCGACCGCGGAGCCTCCGAAACGGCGGATCCTGGAGCGGATCAGGACGGTGCTCAGCTTCCTGCTGGCGGCAGGCATCTGGGTGATGACGTGGGTGCTGCCCTTCACCTTCATGATCATGATGGCCTGGGGCTGCGAGACCCACGCGCGCCAGCTCGGCCGGCGGGCCCTGGTCTACTACGGCGGCGAGGCGGCAAGCGTCGACGCCGCGATCACGCTCGCCGGGCGCCGCCGGGACCAGGGCCACGACAAGCGCGCCATGCTCCGCGCCGTCGGCCTGTTCCTGTCGGTGGCCGTTCCGCTCGTGTTCGTCGCGTTCGTCAACCACGTGCGAAACACGGTTGGCCTCAACTGGCTCGCTGCCGTCGGCGCGCTGGTCGCCGTGTCGCTGGTGATCGCGACGGCCGTGATCTCCAGCCGTCGCTAGCGCGCCCGGGGCTCGTCGGGGGTCGCGAGGGGTTCAGGGCGATCGCCCGGGGTCCGGCGACTCGACGAACCCGGGCTGCGCGTATGCCGGGTCCGGGTACGCATAGAAGCCGCGGCCGGTCTTGACGCCGAGGTCTCCGCGATCCACGGGAGCGCCTGGACTAGGGTCCGGTTCCTACCCGTACGCTCGTCGACAATCGCGGTAGCGACGATCACAGGACCCCCGCGGCAGCCGATGACCCGGTTGATCAGCATGCTCGAGCAGCGTCCCGCAACGCCGAAGAACTTGGCGTCCGTCTTCTTCCGCGCGATGGGTCTCGCCTGGCCCGTGCAGCTCGTCGTCGTGGTCATCTGGCTGCTGATCCCGCACCCGCCCGACGCGCATCCGCTCGCCACGCTCCTGATCGCGCTGGGTGCCGGGTTGATTTACGTGCCGATGTTGCATCCGGCGGCGGACCCGGGCAATCGCGCGCTTGGCAACGTTGGCGCGGTTCTCGGCATCACCTACGTCAGCGCGCTCGTCTGGGCCGGCGGCGGGCTGGCGTCCGGGTTTGAGCTGTTCGCGCTGTGGTTTCTCCCCATCGCCGTCGTACCTCCTCCCGCGCCTCGACGTGATCGTCCAGGTTCCGCTCGTCGTCCTCGGCTGTGGGATCGGGGCGAGCATCGGGTCGCATGTCGTCGAGCGCGGCAGCGGCCCGGAGCTGTGGGGGTTCGCGCTGATCGGAACCGCGACCGCGATCGTCATCACCGGGATCGCTGGCTATGTCTATGCGCAGATGATCGGCGTCTCGGACCTGTATCGCGAGCGCAGCGTCAAGGACGCGCTGACCGGCCTGGCAAACCGCGCCGCCCTGGCCGAGTACGTCGACGGCGTTCCGGCGACCGGCGCCGTGTACTTGCTCGACGTCGACGGTTTCAAGTTCGTCAATGACTCGCTCGGGCATCCCGCAGGCGACCGGCTGCTGAGCCTGCTCGCCGACCGGCTGCGCGCGCACGCCCGTGCGGGCGATCTCCTCGCCCGCGCGGGCGGCGACGAGTTCGTACTGATCGCACGCGATATCGCGACTAATGAGCATGCGCTCGCCCTTGCCGAGCGCCTGATCGGCGTCTGCGCACACCCGTTCGACCTCGACGGATTCGACGCGAACGTGTCAGTCACCATCGGGGCCGCCTTGCTCGAAGGCGGCGACGGCGCCGAGGAGGGGCTGCGCAACGCCGATCTCGCGCTCTACGCGGCGAAGACCGCCCGGCGCGGCAGCGTCCGCATGTTCGAGCCGCCGATGCGCGAGCGAGTGCTCGACCGCGTCTGGATCGAACACCATCTCCGTCACGCGCTCGCCCAGGGCGAACTGAGACTTGTCTACCAGCCGGTCGTGAACGTCCGCACCGGCGCGCTCAGCGGCATGGAAGCGCTGCTCCGGTGGCGCAGCCCCGAACTCGGCGCGATCGCGCCGGACCGGTTCATCCCGGTCGCCGAGCACACCGGGCTCATACTGCCGGTCGGCCGCTTCGTGTTCACCGAGGCGATCGCGCAGCTCGCGCGCTGGACGGCTGCCGGTCACACGTTGACGCTCTCCGTCAACATGTCCGCGAGCCAACTCGCCGACGGCGAGCTTCCGGGTCTGATCGGCGACCTGTGCGCGCGGCACGGGATCGCGCCGCAACGACTGTGCGTCGAGCTGACCGAAAGTGCGCTGATGAGCCATGCCAGCGACCGGCCCATCGCGATGCTCGACCGGTTGCGCGAGATCGGAGTGATGCTCGCCCTTGACGATTTCGGCACCGGTTACTCGTCGCTGGCACGGATCAGCCGCCTGCACCTCGATGTCGTGAAGATCGACCGCTCGTTCATCAGCCGGATGCTGCACGACGAGAGCGCCGCGGCGGTCGTCGACGCAGTCGTGCGGATCGCCGAGCCGCTGGCTGTGACGGTAGTCGCCGAAGGCGTCGAGACCGACGAGGAGCTTCGGCGGGTCAGGCAGCTCGGCTGTCCCTACGCGCAAGGGTTCCTGTTCGCAAAGCCGCTCGAGGCAGTGGACGCGGACGCACTGCTCTCGGAGAGTTTGCCGCTGCCCGACCGCGCCCGCGCGGCGTAAGCCGCCGAGCCGCTGCGGCCGGACCTGCTTCTTTCCCGCATCCGCCTCCGTATCCGATGCGTGGGGATGGCGGTTCTCGAACCTATGTTCCAGTCATCGCTGGAGCACGTAGCTGCCGGGTGCCCGTGCAAGCGGCGGATAGCCACGATCCGGCGAGCCGACCGACGGCGGCGATCCGTGGCCGCTCGAGCGCTTCGTCAGCCACTTCTCCCAGGTGGGCCACCAAGAGCCCTCCTGCGCGGGGGTTTCGGCGAGCCAGCGATCGGGATCGCGGTACGGCGCACCGGCCGCGCGGGTGTCGGACCGGAAGCTGCGGTGCGGGTGGCCGGGCTCACTGATGATGCCTGCGTTGTGACCACCGCTGGCGAGCAGGAACGTCAGCTCGCTCTCGGTGACCAGGTTGAGCTTGTAGACCGACCGCCACGGGGCGACGTGGTCGCGCTGCGTCGCGACCATGAACACGGGAGCACGAATGTCGCTGAGCGTTACCGGCCGTCCACCCGCCACGTAGCGTCCCTCGAACAAATCGTTGCGCAGGAACGTCGTCCGCAAATACTCGGAGTGCATCCGGTAGGGCAGTCGCGTGCCGTCGGCGTTCCACGCCATCAGGTCGTTTGGTAGCTGGCGCTCACCCAGCAAATATTCACCCACGGCGCGCGAGTAGATCAGGTCGTTCGGACGCAGCATCTCGAACGCGCCCGCCATCTGGGTTGAATCCAGGTACCCCTGGTCCCACATCATGTTCTCCAGCTGCGCGACTTGGCCGTTGTCGATGAAGAACCCCAGCTCGCCCGGCTCGGTGAAGTCGGTCTGCGCCGCAAACAGGGTTACCGTGCGCAGTCGCTCGTCCGCGTCGCGTGCCATCGCAGCCGCGACGATCGCGAGCAGCGTGCCCCCGAGGCAGTATCCGACCGCGTGCACTTGACGCTCAGGCACGATCGCTGAGATCGCGTCCAAGGCCGCCATCGGGCCAAGTTCGCGATAGTCCTCCATCCCGAAGTCACGGTCCTCGGACGTCGGGTTGCGCCAGGAGATCATGAACACCGTGTGGCCTCGATCGACGAGGTACTTGACGAGCGAGTTGTGCGGTGAGAGGTCGAGGATGTAGTACTTCATGATCCACGCCGGCACGATCAGGACCGGTTCCGCATCGACGGCGTCGGTCGTCGGCTCGTACTGGATCAACTCGATCAGGCGGTTTCTGAAGACAACCTGGCCAGGCGTGACCGCGACCGACTCGCCAGGCACAAATGCCTCGGCCCCCACCGGTGGAGCGCCCGTCAGCAGCTGGTGGCAGTCCTCGGCAAGCAGCCGGACCCCGCGAGCGAAGTTGGCTCCGCGTCGTTCGATGGTCGTCTTTATTACCTCGGGGTTGGTCCAGGGGAAATTCGTCGGGGCGATCGTGTCGAGCACCTGTCGAGCCCCGAACGACACCATCCGCTCGTGGTGGGGCGAGACGCCGGGCACGCCGGTCGTCGCCTGCTCCCACCAACGTTCGGTCAGCAGGAACGCCTGAGAGATCAGAGCGAACGGCGACGTTCGCCAGTCCGGAGCTGCGAACCGGGGATCGCTCGGCCGCGGCTCGCAGATCGCCGAGCCGTCCGACTCGCCGGTCAACGCGGTACCTGCAAGTCTCACCGTGTCCCACCATGCCTCGGCGCCCAGGTCCGCCTGCCTTCCCGGCAGCTCAGCGAGATGCGCGGCCCAGTCGAGCAAAGCGAGCGACAGGGCGATCGGGGAGAGCCCGCCGGCGAGCCGCGCCCGCCACGCCTGCAGCGTTCGGTCCAGGCTCCCAAAGCCGTCCTCGCGCGTCTGATCGGCTCCCTGTCGCGTGGCTCCCTGCCGCGTGGCTCCCTGCCGCGTCGAGCCGCCGGGGTTTGTCGCCCGCGCCGACCGCCCGTTGTCGTGCCCGGCCGCGGACAGTTTGCTCGCGGCGGCACGGTGCTGCCGAGGACGATCGACCGCCATTGCCCCAGTGTTCCCGCCCCATCTCGCCTCGACAACAGGGCTGGACCGTAGGCCTGGCGCGGTGAACCACGGTTTCGCCGTGTACCTCGGCGCAGCGCGTGACCGTCGGTAATCGACGCCCCCGGCCGATTCCGCCTTGTGTACGGTCGCGTCGGCGAGGGCGCGCCCCCGGGCAGCTGACAACGACGCTCCGAACAGGACGCTGCGCGAGCCAGCGCAAACCAAACACGACGAGCGGGTAGGCTCGGCGTCGATGGCTGCCGGCTGCGACGTTACTCTGCGCCCCGCGACCGTCGAGGATGTCGCGTCGATCGCGTCGATCTGGCATCGGGGCTGGCAGGAGGGGCACCTTGGGAGTGTTCCGGACGAGCTGAGGACCGCGCGCCCCGAGAGGTCATTCTGGACCCGGGCCGCACGGCGGCTGCCAGACACGACGGTCGCAGAGGTTGACGGGCAGGTCGCGGGATTCGTGATGGTCGTCGAGGACGAGGTCGAGCAGGTCTACGTCGATGAGAAGCACCGCGGCACCGGGGTCGCGGGCGTCCTTCTCGCCGAAGCGGAGCGACAAGTCCGCGAAGGAGGCCACGCAAGCGCGTGGTTGGCCGTCGTCGCCGGCAATGAGCGCGCGCGGCGGTTCTACGGCAAGTGCGGATGGCTCGACGAGGGGCTCTTCGATCATCAGGCGCCGGGTCCCGACGGCCCGATCACGGTGCCCTCGCACCGTTACGTCAAAGCCGTGTAAGCCTGACCTGGCGCATCGCGCCGGAGCTCAGAGGATCCTCGTGTCGGGACTTCGCCCGTCCCCACGACCGGGTACGCAGCCGCGCAGGTCGAGGTATGGCATCACTCGCCCGAGAGCTCATAGCTGGGGAGATGCCCAGAGAGCAAACGGTCGAGTCGGTGGTCGTAGGCACCGCGGTCTTCGAAGCGGCGCTACTGGAGCTGCGCCGCCTAGCCCACTCGCACTACTCGGCCAGTCGCTTTGGCGACGACCCCGACGCCCCGGGCTCTCGGGGATGAGCCCGGGGGGATGAGCCCGGGGCGTCGGTCGCCCGTGACGCGCGCACGTGCCGCCGCTCGAGCTCGCGCTTCTTCACGCGGCGATCTCGACCGACTCGACCAGCGCCCAGCCGATCGGCGGGATCGCCTCGGCCCCGCGCCTGGCGCCGTTAGGGTGAGAATCGGCGGGGGGTCTCGGCCATCGGCTCGGGCGTCCGCAGCTACTTCGCGGTGTGTGTAACCCGACGCCGTGCCGGTACATAGTAGCACTGAATAGCGACGCCGGCTGGCCCCGAAGCGTCGGAACGGCTGGACGGTCGCGATCGGGGAGCAGCTCGACGATCTGCTTCCCGGCCGATCGCTGCCGGGTCCCATGTTCAACAGCTCCAAGAAGCTGAGATCATCCGCACAGCGGTCGGCTTACGGCCGCGGACGGAGCGACACCGGGTGCAACGTCAAGACTTTCTGGAGGCTGCATGATCGTCGATCGCGCGATCTATCGCGAGGGCAAGCGCACGGCAGCGCCCGAAACGCTTGCGGAGCTGAACTCTGCCTGTCGGAGCGGTGCCGGCATCGCCTGGATCGGCCTATATCGGCCGGATGAGCTGGAGTTTGCCGCGCTCGCGCACGAGTTCGATCTGCATCCGCTCGCCGTCGAGGACGCGGTGCACGCTCACCAGCGTCCCAAGCTCGAGCGCTACGGCGACACCCTCTTTCTCGTGCTGCGCCCGGCAAGGTACATCGACGAGACCGAGACCGTCGAGTTCGGGGAGGTCCACATCTTCGCCGGACCTCAGTTCGTGATTACCGTCCGGCATGCCGAAGCTCCCAATCTGCACGTGGTCCGCGAGAAACTCGAGGCCCGCCCGGACCTACTCGGCCGCGGACCGTTCGCGATCGTGCACGCGATCCTGGATCGCGTCGTCGATGACTATGGACCCGTGGTTGCCGGCATCGAGAACGACATCGACGAGATCGAGAACGAGGTGTTCGGGGAGAACCACAATGTCTCCCGACGGATCTACGAGCTGACTCGGGAGGTGATCGAGTTTCAGCGCGCCACCCAGCCGCTCGTCCCCGTCCTCGAAGGCCTGATGAGCGTCCCGCAATTGCACGACGAGGAGCGAAGTTACCTGCGTGACGTTCAAGACCACGCACTTCGAGTCCAGGAGCGGGCGGATAGCTTCCGCGAGCTACTCAACAACATTCTCAATGTCAACCTCACACTTGAGACGAAGGCTCTCAGTGAAGCGGCGAATGCGACGAACGACGAAGTCAAGAAGATCTCTGCTTGGGCGGCGATCCTGTTCGCTCCGACGCTCATCGGCACGATCTACGGGATGAACTTCCGGCATATGCCCGAGCTCCAATGGCTGCTCGGTTACCCGTTCGCGATTGGGCTGATGATCGCGGTCTGCCTCAGTCTGTTCGTGATGTTCCGACGCCGCGGCTGGATCTGAGCGCGTGCGAACCGTGGCGCTAAGTCGCCCGTCGGGCCTGCTCACGCACCGACACGAAATCTGTACGCGTTTGCGCCCGATTGTATGCGGCCATCACGACCGCAGATCTACGCTGAGAACGTGAAAGGTGGCAGCTCGGCAGACGCCAATCCGTCCGGCGAGGCGGCCCCGAAGTAGAGCTCACCTCTTAGGAGTGTCAGATGCCAGCAACGGGCAATTCGTATCGCGCTTTCCCCGACACCGATTTGGTCCGGTGTGTCACGTCCGGCGTGCACTCGCTGCGGCTCCACTTTCGTACCGCCGTTCACCGCGCGACGCTGACACGCTCGCTCGCCGATGGTGCGGATCCGACGGGGAACGGCGAGCTTGCGCTGCGTACGCGGCAGCTGACCAGTGAGCGCACCCGCACGATGCTCGCACGCACCCTGCGTTGGAGCATCGCCGATGCGCGGCGGCCGGCGAGGACCCGCTCCGCGGTGCCGATCATCGACCGCCCTGCCGTGCTCGACGCGCAAGCGGCAATCGCAGAGATGATCGAGCGCCTTCTATCCGCGCGGCCGGTCCAGGCGCAGGGCATGGCGCTGCTCGAACGGATCATCACGAACGCTGAAGGCGGCAGCCCGCTCTACAACTCGAGCCAGTCGGGAGCGCTGCGCCGCACGGTCAGCGGCGCCACCGCCGCGCTCGATGCGCAGTCGGCCCATTTGCACGAGTTGCGCTGGCCGTGTAACAGATTTGCCCCCACCAGCCCGTCGGGCGGGGGGAGCGACAGCCTCCCGCCCGACGCCCGCTCGCGACGATCGCGCGCGCGGGAGAGACTTTCGGTGTGCCGGGAAGTATTTTCGGTGTACCGGGAAGTCTGGTCGGCTCGATTCCGTAGTCGACCCTTGGAGGGCCCCATGTATCCGCCCGCCGCGTTGCGGTCTCTCGCCGATACAGCCCGACCCTCCAGCTCGCACCGGTCGGTGATCTAGAAGCAACTCGCGCGAGCACAGGCTGACGCGACCGAGTCACAGTCGGAGTCGTCTAGCGGTCGGCGAGCCTCGCCTTGCCAACAGCCCGCCAGACGACACCAACGAGCTCCTCATCTTCGATGTCATCGGGCGGGTTCAAACCAACCTTCATCCCGCCGCGATCGGCCAGCCGGCCCGGGAGCTCATCACTTGCCGTCGACCACAGCTCATTCCGCAACGCCCATGCCAGTTGTCGTGCGTCCTCGTGGTTCACGCTCGCAAGATTACGCGTCGCCCAGGGAGGCGAGCCGCCGGCCAGCGGGGTGTACCGTCCAAGCCGTCTTTACGAAACCTGTACACAGGACGACCGTTCCTGTACGGGCTCTGTACGTGATTGCGCCGATGATGAGGTTGTGGAAGTCGAGCCGAAACAGAGGCTCGCCGTCACGACCGGGAAGCACCGGCGCGGCAAGCCGACTCTGGAGGATCGCCTGATCGCGCGCATGCTTGCGCGATCGCTCGACGAAGAGCTCGCCCGCGGTATGGGAGCGTCGCTCTCGGAGGCTCACGCCGCCCGGGCGGCGCAGCTGACTGGGGAGCGCGCGCGACGGACGGTGGCGCGCAGCCTGGACGAGCTGGTCGAGCGCGCACAGAGTTCGCGGCCGCCGTCTCTGATTCCGCTCGTTCCCCCGTGCCGCGAGCAGGTGCGCGACGCGATGCCGCTGATCCTTGAGGTCCGCTCTCGTCTGCTCTCCGGGGACCCGCTGGCCCCACGGGGGATCGCGTGTCTGAAGAAACTCCTCAGTGACCGACGCAGCCCGTGCTACGTCCTCAGCGGGACCAAGACGCTGACACTGGCACTGCGTGAGGTTATGGACTTGCTCGAAGTGGAACAGATCGCTCCGTCCTGACTGGAGCGGGTCCACGACGGTCGCGCCGGTGGTAATGGCGCCTGGCTATACCTCGATTCGCGAGCCCATGATCACGGTGCGGTCGCGCGGCAGGCCGAAGTAATCGGCGGCATCGGCGGTGATCTGCGCGGTGGCCAGGAACAGGGTCTTGCGCCAACGGCTCATTCCGGGGGCGTCGCCGCGGTAGAGGTCGATGGTGGAGAGGAAGTAGGAGGCTTCGCTGGCGTCGATGACGCATTCGGTCTGTGCGTTTTCGAGCTGGCGCAATACGGCTGGGACGTTGGGCTGGTCCATGTAGCCGAAGCGGGCGCTTGCGTGAGTGATCTTGTCGTCGGTGTAGCCCAGGTCGTCGATCACCAGACGGTCGGCGGGCGGTACGTGAGGGACCGTGAGCGTCTCGATCGACAGGATCACCACGTTCTCGTTGAGTGCGTGGACGTGCTCGACGCTGGCGCGCATCGCCAGCGGGGCGGTGATCTTGTTGCGATTGAGGAACACGGCGGTGCCGGGGACCCGAACGACGGGAGGTTTGCGCTCATGGAGTCCGTCGATGAACTCACGCAGTGGACCCTCTTCGCGTTCGCGCCGCTCGGTGACGATCTCGCGGCCGCGCTGCCACGTGGTGAGCACGGTGAAGGCGCTCACCCCGATCAGCAACGGAAGCCACGCCCCGTGGACGAGCTTGGTCAGATTGGCCGCGAAGAACAGCAGATCGACGACCAGTAGCGGCCCGGCGCCGATGAGAACCAGCCACAGCGGCCGTTGCCACTGGTGGCGGACGATGTAGAAGAACAGAAGCGTGGTGATCGTGATCGTGCCGGTGACCGCCATCCCAAACGCGAAGGCCAGCGAGGCTGAGGTCTGGAAGGCGAAGACGAGGGTGAGAACGGACACCAGCAGCAGCCAGTTGATCCACGGGACGTAGATCTGACCGATGGTCTCCTCCGAGGTGTGCGCGATCCGCAGCCTCGGCAGATAGCCAAGCTGCACGGCCTGGTGGGCGACCGAAAACGCGCCGGTGATGACCGCCTGGGAGGCGATCACCGTCGCCGCCGTAGCCAAGAAGACCAACGGCCATTGACCCCAACCGGGCACCAGCAGGAAGAACGGACTGGCGGTGTTGGCCGGGTTGTCCAAGATCAAAGCGCCCTGGCCCATGTAGCTCAGCACGCAGGCGGGAAACACGAGCAGCAGCCACGCCCGCGTGATTGGCGCACGGCCGAAATGCCCCATATCGGCGTACAGCGCCTCGGCGCCAGTGACGGCGAGCACGACCGCGGCCAGGGCGAAGAACGCGACCGAGAAGTGATTGAAGAAGAACGACAGCGCATAGGTCGGAGACAGCGCCTTGAGGATCTCTGGGTGACCGGCGATGCCGTTCACCCCGCACGCCGCGATCGTCAAAAACCACACGAGCATCACCGGGCCGAACAGGCGGCCCACCCGCGCCGTGCCTATCCGCTGCAGCAGGAACAGCGCCAGGATGATCGCCGCTGTGATCGGAACCACCAGGGGCTCCAGCGACGGGGACGCGACCTTGAGCCCCTCCACCGCCGACAGCACGGAGATCGCCGGCGTGATCATGCTGTCGCCCAGAAAAAGCGACGCGCCGAACAGCCCGAGCCCGGCGAGCAGGAGCTTGGTTCGACGATGGCCGGGCGTCTGCTTGCGCCGTACCAGCGTGATCAGGGCCATGATGCCGCCCTCGCCCTCGTTGTCGGCCCGCATCACGAGAAGCACGTACGTGACCGTGACGACGATCATCACCGACCAGAAGATCAACGAGACGATCCCGAACACCGTGTCCCGGGTGACTGAGACCGCGTGCGGATCGTGCGGGTTGAACACCGTCTGGACCGTGTAGATCGGACTCGTGCCGATGTCACCGAAGACCACCCCCAGCGCACCAAGGATCAGCGCCGCCCTAGCGCCGCCGGGCACCGCATCAGTGTGATCGCCGCTGCTCACCTGGCCTCAGTCCGTGACCCTGACCCTACCTGCTAGTCCGACCAGCACAGAGTCTCCCAGCCAAGCCTCTGCCTCCCCGAGTCTTCCCCACAATTTGCGGCGATCGATCACGCGGCTCTGGCACTCCCGAGCGCGCGTAGCAGCGCAACGGGGCCCCGGATTCGCGCTCTAGTAGCATGGCGGGTGATCGAGGAACCGATCCAGAGGCAGATGGCCGTCGTGCGTCGTCGAGACGATCGGCTTGTCAGCATCCTCAGGCTCGGATCAGTTCGATTCGAACATCAAGGTCGAGTTGCGTCCACGCACGCTCGGCTGTCACGGCGCGGGTGGCCAGGCGCTTCGCGAGAGCAAGACACGCTCGGTCACCGAGAGATAACCCTTTCGGAGCGGTCACCGAGCTCAGCTTCGCCGCGGTGACCGCGTCGTCCGCAGTGAACGCCACGACGGAGACCTGTTCGCGGACCGGGGCGAGAGTCTCCTCCGGGTCGTGCCCGTGTCGGACTAGGAGTGCCGCGACCTCACTGAGGTTGATGGTGCTGATCACGGCACCTTCCGCGATCACGTTGGCGACTGTTTCAGCGCCCGGCTCAGCGAACAGCAGCGCCAAGAGCGCCGAGGCGTCGAGAACAGCGACGCGCGGAGCCGATGCTTCATCGGGTTCTTGTTCGGGAGCTTCCGGATCCGGAGCGCTCCGAACGTCCTTCGACTGCTTTGTCATACGACTTTCCCTTCACCGCAGACCGCGCGCGTTGATTGCGGCTGGGCGCGTAGGGACCGGGCGGCCCGCAGTTGATTGTCGTGGTCCGTCGCTACGCGCCCGGCTGAGCGGGGGCCGCGTTGGCAGACCAGGCAGTGGTGACGCCGATAGCGGTCTTCGGCGCTGCATCGGCCGGTACGACGGTTGAGGGGCCGAAAGTCACTTCGCGCCGCGCTCGGCGCCACCGGGTGTGCGTGGGTAGTCCCCACGATGCGAGCGGGCGACGCTTATGGACGCTGGCGGGGTCGCCTAGATCCGGCCCGCGAACGCCTGCAAAGCTAGCCAGGAGTCGACCGGCCGTCAGCTCGTGTTCGAGAAAGGCGGTATTGCGCGTTTCGGTGCGGAGCATCTGCAGAAGGACTCTATTTGCGGCGGCGGACGCGCCGGGTGGATCGGGAACGCGCTGCCTCGCGCTCCTCGGCTTCCGCCTCCCGGTGACGCTCGGCGGTCAGTTCGTCGACGGTCGATTCGTTTGACCTGCCAGCCAACCCGATAAGTGCCTGCGCGGCTGCGCGGCGGGTCTCGACGCGCAGTGCGCCATCCGCCTCCTCACTGATCCTCACTTCGTCGCCGGCGTGCAGGCCGAGCCGGCGTCGCAGTTGGGCGGGGAGAACTAAACGTCCGCGGGAGTCCAAGCGTGCTGTCCCACGTGTAAGGCTCATGTGGGAGAAGGATAGCATTTCCCACTAAAGGAGCAAGGTGGGACGGGCTCAAAATCATACCGCTACCGACCGGAGTTTGCAGGCCTTTTGTAGAGTAGGTAGAGCCCGCCGGGGGACTCGAACCCCCGACCCCTTCATTACAAGTGAAGTGCTCTACCAGCTGAGCTAGGCGGGCGGGACGGAACTCAGTCTGGCATGCCGGCGCGCCCGGAGCCGGGCGCCAGGCGGGAGACGGGCGCGCGCGAGACGGATACGACCTAGTCGCGCACGGCCGAGACGGCTCGGTCGAGTGAGCCGTGGCCGTTGGAGGCGTAGTCGGGCGCCGGCCCGGGCGGAACGGGCTCGCCGGTGTTCAGCCGGCGCTCGAGCTCGCCGAGGACGTAGCCGAAGAGGAGGTGGCGCCAGAAGGCCTGGGCGAGGGCGCGGCGGTTGCCGCTCAATACGGGCAGCTGGTCACGGGCGGGGTGGAAGCGATCGGACAGGCCGGCCAGCGGCCAGGTGGCGAACATCTCGGCGAGCGCCGCTGCGGGTCCTCGCGCCACGGGTGAGATCGGCAGGGTCGGTGCCACGTTCGCGTAGAGCGCGCCGAACAGGGCGCCGTTCTGGGCGTGCATGAGCAGGCCGATGCGGTACCAGCCGGGGCCGGGGCGGACGGCGCGGCCGAGCAGCTCCACGTCGTCATAGCGACTGCCGAAGACCAGCTTGTCCAGCGGCTGCTGGACGGCCCAGGCGATCGCGGCAATCGTGCCGGCTAGGGCTCCGTTGAGCGTTCGGGTGCTGACGGTGCCGTTGCTCAAGGAGGCCACACTGTAACGGGCGGGGCTGGAGCGGGTACGCCAAAGTGCGATGGATCACGAAGCGCTGCACCGCCGGGCCCGGGAGAAGGGCGTCAATCGGCTCGTGCTGTTGATCTTCCGGCTGATCCTCACGCCGTTCTTCCTGACTTACCTGCGGATGAAGCGGATGGGGCGGGAGCACATTCCGGCCGAGGGGGCCGTGATCCTGGCCGCCAACCACCGGAGCTTCTTCGACCCGTTCGTGATCGGGACGATGACGCGGCGTCCCGTGTACTACGTGGCCAAGAAGGAACTGTTCACGTATGGCCGGATCCTGAGCTGGCTGCTGAGCGCGCTGGGGGCCTTCCCGGTCGACCGGGGCGCGCGCGATCAGGAGACGATCGAGACCGCCATGCAGATCCTGGCCCGCGGCGAGATCGTGTTGATGTTCCCCGAGGGCACGCGGACCCGCCCGGGCTCGCTGGGCAAGCCCAAGCGGGGCGTCGGCCGGATGGCGCTTGAGGCCGGTGCGCCGGTCGTCCCGATCGCGATCATCGGCACCGAGGACATCCGGCGCGGCTGGCGGATCCGCCCGCGCAAGGTGCGCGTTCGCGCTGGGCGCGCGCTGCACTTCCCGAAGGTGGACAACGCCTCGCCCACCCTGGCCGGCGCGGTGACCGACCGGATCTGGCCGTGCGTGATGCTCCAGTGGGAGTGGCTCGGCGGGATGCCGTCGATCCGGCGCGCGGCGATCATCGGCGCGGGGTCCGTCGGCACCAGCCTCGCCATGCTGCTGGCCCGGGCCGGGTTCGAGGTCGACCTCGGCTGCCGCACTCGCGAGCAGGCCGACGCCATCCGCGCGACCCGCGTCAACCACCGGTACCTACCGAACGTCAAGCTGCCCGACCCGATCAACATCCTGAGAGCGGCCGACCTCGAACTGGGTGCCCACGACCTGATCTGCCTGACCGTGCCCGCCCGTGTCCTGCCCGCCCTGATGGCCGCGTACGGCGAAAAGATCCCCCGGCGCGCCGGCGTCCTGGTGCTCTCCAAGGGCCTCGTGCCCCCGCTCGGCACGCTGCCGTCGGCTTTCGTCGCCGAGCGCTGCGCGGCGCGCGCGGTCGCCGCCCTGGGCGGCCCGGCCGGCGCCGCCGAAGTGCTGGAGCACGGCGCATCGGTGGTGCTCGCCTCGGTCGATGGGGCTTTTCGCCGCCAGCTCACGGACACGCTGACCACCGCCGGCTTCGACGTCACCGGCACGGGCGACGTGACCGGCGTGGAGCTGGCCGGCGCGGCTACGAACGTCGCCGTGCTTGCCGCCGCGGTCGCCTCGATCGTCGGTCCCAACGTAGCCGGGGCCGCCGCCGGCAAGGTGTTCGCGGAGGTCGACGCATTGGCCCAGGCGCGCGGCGGCCGTCCCGAGACGTTCGCGGGCCTGGCGGGCACCGGGGACCTGGTGGCCGCGGTCGTCTCCGAGCGCTCCCGCAGCCGGAGGGCCGGCGAGCTGCTCGCGCAGGGCGTGCCGGCAGCCGAGATCGACAACGCGCTCGGGCACGCGGTCGAGGGCGTGGACGCTGCCCCGCTGCTCGCGACCGCCGCGCGCAACGCACACCTCGAGACGCCGGCGCTCGACAGCCTGGCCGCGCTCATCGAAGGACGGATCGAGCCCGAGCAGTGGACCGCCACCGTGACCGAGCCGCCCGGCCCGCCACGCAAGTCTTCCATCCGAGCGGCCTAACGGAGGCTAGGCTCCCGGTGTGGTCGAAGACGAGCTACCGAGCGGCAAGGCCGAGCTCGACGCTCCGCGTGTGGCGGAGGATGGGCTACCGAGCGGCAACGCCGAGCTCGACCTTCCGCGCCGGGTGGAACACGAGCTACCCGGCGGCAAGGCCGAGGTCGACGCCCGCTTCACGGAGCTGTACAGAACGCACCTGCGCGACGTTTATTCCTATAGCTACTACCGCGTGGGCAACCACCACGATGCCGAGGACCTCACCGAGCAGACATTCCTGCAGGCCTACCGCCACTTCGAGCGGGCCTTGCGCGAGTCGGGCGGCCGGCCGCTGCGGCCCTGGCTCATCCGCATCGCCCACAATCTGGCAGCGAACTTCTACCGGGACCGCTCGCGCAAGCCGGAGGCGAGGATCGAGGACGCCGACATGATCTCCGCGCCGCACACGACCGAGTCGCTGGTCGAGGGCCGTGAGCAGCTGAAGGCGATCCTCGATGGTGTCCAGCAGCTGCCCGACGACCGGCGCGAGGCGCTGATCATGCGCTTCGCGCTCGGGATGGACAATCGCGAGATCGCCCGCGCGCTGGGCCGCACCGACGGCGCCACCAAGGTGCTCCTGCACCGCGCGATCCGCCAGCTCGAGGGAATCGTGTCGGAGCCGGCGGCCGACTCGGGAGCAGCGAGCCGATGACCGACTCTCAGGGAGCGCAGCGGTGAGCAGTGGCGCTGCCGACTTCGAGGCGCTCCTGCGCCAGGCGCTGACGCCGGTCGAGCCGCCGGCCGATCTCGTCGACCGGCTCGAGCTGACGCTGGTCAGCCTGACCGAGCTGGCCCAGGACGAGCTCGATGCCTGGGAGCTCTCGGCCATGCGCGACCCGCGTAACTGGGTCAGGCCGGCGGCCGCCGCGGTGGTCGGCGTGAGCGCCGGCACCGCGCTCGTCGTGCTGCGGGTGCGGGCGCGCCACCGGGTCCGCAAGCAGCGCTCGAACAACGTGGTCGAGCTGGTCGAGCGGACCTGGCAGGACGCCCGCGACGAGGCCCGGCGCATCGTCAGGCGCCGATAGTGGTCGCCCCCGCAGATACGCTCGCATTCGAGGCACCCCTGGCGGCGCTGCGCTTTGTCCTCGGATCCTCACGTAGCGCTGCTACGCCACGGATCCTGCGTCCTCGCGCAGCATCCACCAGTGGTACCTCTCGATGCGACCGTACCTACGGGGACGACCACTAGCCCGGCGGCAGATCCCCGGCAAGCGCATCGGCCGCTGATAGCGTGGACGTGGTGAAGCGCTGATGGCCGTCTGCTACCGCCACCCATCCCGTGAGACCGGCGTCTCCTGCTCGTCGTGCGGACGGTCGATCTGCCCCGACTGCATGACCCCGACCCCGGTGGGGATGCGCTGCCCGGAATGCGCCCGCGAGAAGACCCGCGTGACCCGCGGTGTGCGCTCGGCACCGGCCGTTCCCCGCGCCACGCAGATCCTGATCGCGCTGAACGCGATCGTGTTCCTGGCCGAGACGGCCGCCGGCGCCCCGCTGAGCGGTGGCGGCGGCGGGACGATCTGGAATCACGGCGCGCTGTTTGGCCCCGCCCTGACCGCCAACAACCCGTTCCCGATCTATACCGGCACGCACGAGTTCTGGCGCCTGGTGACCGCGGGCTTCCTACACGACGGGATCCTCCACATCGCGATCAACATGGTGTCGCTGTACTTCGTTGGGTCGGCGCTCGAACCGGCCATCGGGACGCGCAACTTCGTGGTGGTCTACATGACCTCGCTGCTCGCGGGCTCGTTCGGCGCGCTCCTGTTCCAGCCCGACTATCCCTCGATCGGCGCCTCGGGTGCGATCTTCGGGATCTTCGGCGCGCTGATCGTGGTGGCCCGCTACCGCGGCATCCCGTTCTGGCAGAGCGGGCTCGGGTTCGTGCTGGTGATCAACCTCCTGTTCTCGCTCAGCGTCCGCGGCATCTCGATCGGCGCCCACCTCGGGGGTTTGGTGGGCGGCCTGATCGCGGGCTGGCTGGTCGTGGAGGTCGGCGAGCGCCGCCGCCTCCCCGGGCTGGCCATGACCGGCTGCTTGGCGGTGGCGGCGGCAAGCGTGATCGGGGCGGCGGCGGTGGCCGGAAGCACCGGCCTCACCCCCAACGGCCTCACGATCTAACCCAAGCGCTACAGCTCGACCGTGAACGCCCGTCCGGCCGCCGTCGGCTCGCGGACCTTCTCCGGGTGCAGGATGTGGGCCAGCAGCTCGAGTCCATCGATGATCCGCGGCCCCGGCCGCGAGAAGTAAGCAGCCGCGTCGACCGCCACCACCTCGCCGGCGCCCACCCGGGCCAGCTCCTCGCGGTGCATCTCGGCCTCGCGGTGGGCGATCTCGGCGTCGAAGCCGCACGGCATCACGACCACCACGTCGGGTTGGGCGGCTTCGACGGCCTCCCAGGCGGTCTCCTCGGACTTCTCGCCGGCAAACCCGAGCACGTCCTCGCCGCCGGCGTACTGGATGAGTTGCGGGGTCCAGTGGCCGGCCGCGAACGGGGGGTCGAGCCATTCGAGCGCGGCCACCCGCAGCCGGCGAGTGCCACGCACAGCAAGGCGCACCCGGTCGATCCGGGCCGAGGCGTCGCGCACCAGCGAGACCGCAGCATCCTTGCGGTCGGTGAGCTGGGCCAGAGTGCGTACGTCGCCCAGCACCTCGCCGACCGTATGGGGATCGAGCGCCACGACGCGCGGGCGCGTCTCGAGCTCCTCGGCCAGCGCGCGCACGTCGTCGTAGGAAACCGCGCACACCGAGCAGAGCTCCTGGGTGATGATCAGGTCGGGCCGCAGGTCGCGTAGCAGCTCGTCGTCGAGCTCGTAGATCGACTCACCGGCCAGCGTGCGCTCCTTGACGGCCGCGTCGATCTGGCTCGCGCTCAGGCCGGATGGGAGGACGTCCCGGGTGATCTTGGGCAGCTCCTGCACGGCCGGCGGGTAGTCGCATTCGTGGGTAACCGCGATCACGTCGGGACCGAGCCCAAGGGCGAACAGTGTCTCGGTGGCGGACGGGACCAGGCTGACGATGCGCACGACAGGAGAGCATAGATATGGCCGAGGGGCACCTGGTTCAAGGCCGTGCCGCGCCGGGTAGCGCTGCTGCTACCGTTTCCCCCGTCGCTGCATGAACGACGACGACCCATCCCGAAGTAGCAGCTCACAGCCGAAGAGCGCTCCACCGAGGAAGGACTGCGGGGCTGCCCGGACGCGGGCGTGGCGGGTGACCGCCGGCTTGTGACAGCCCTGTTCATCATCCTGACCGCGCTGCTGGTCCTGGTCAACGCGTTCTTCGTGATCGCCGAGTACGCGCTGGTGCGCTCGCGCCGGGAACGGCTGGAGGCGCTTGCCGATGATGGCGCGCGGGGAGCGCGCCTCGCGCTCACCCAGATAGATCAGATCGGCGACTACATCTCGGCCTGCCAGGTGGGCATCACGATGGCCTCGATCGGCATCGGCGCCCTCGGCGAGCCGGCGATCGCGCACCTGCTGGAGCCTCTGTTCGGGCACGCGCTCGGACACACGGCCGCAGTCGCGATCTCGGTGATCATCGCCTACCTGCTGATCACCATCGCGCAGAGCATCGTCGGGGAGATCGTCCCGAAGCTTTACACGATCCAGCACGCCGAGGGGTTGGCGAGGCGGATCGCGCGGCCGATCCAGTTCTTCCGGGTCCTGTTCCACCCGTTCATCCTCGTGCTGAACTCGGCCTCGAACTCGATTCTGCGCATGCTGGGGACCGACCCGGACGCCGAGCCGGAGGGCGGCACCCCCGACGAGCTCAAGCGGCTGATCGCCCAGTCGTCCACGGGCGGGAAGCTCGACATCGGCGAGGCCAACATGCTCACCGGGGTGTTCCATCTGCACGAGCAGGAGGCCCGCCAGGTGATGACCCCGATCCCGGCGGTGGTCACGGTCGACGTGTCCGAGACCGTCGAAGCTGCGCTCAAGCGCTGCGTCTCGACCGGGCACTCACGACTGGTGGTGACCGAGGACGAGAATCAGGACCGGGTCAAGGGGATCGTCCACGTCAACCAGTTGGTCAAGAAGATGCTGAACGACGGCATGAACGCCCACTTCGACGCGCTGGTACGCCAGGCCCCGATCGTCCCCGAGACCAAACCGCTCGACGACCTGCTGGCCGATCTGCAGCGCGAGCGGACCGAGCTGGCCATCGTGATCGACGAGTACGGCCGCACCGCCGGGATCGTGACGATCGAGGACATCATCGAAGAGGTGGTGGGGGAGATCTCGGACGAGACCGACCCGGCGGGCGGGGCGGTGCGCCGCCTGGCCAACGGCGACTGGTTCGTGCGCGGGCACGTGGCGGTGTCCGACCTCGAGGACTACGGGCTCGAGCTTCCGGTTGACACAGACGCGTACAACTCGGTGGGCGGGTTCGTGTTCGCCGAGCTCGGGCGGCTGCCCAAGCGAGGGGACACGATCTCAGCGAACGGGTTCTCGATCCGCGTCGAATCGGTCCGCCAGAACCGCATCGAGGCGGTGCGCATCCGGCAGCGAAGAGTCGCGGCTTAGGGCTCGCCGGCGGCGCAGCGGCATCACGTACCAGTGATCGAGCAGGCGATCACCGCGGCGGCGGTGATGACCGCGGTAAGGGCTTGCGGCAACGCGATGTCGCTCAGCAACATCACCACACGGGCGGATGCGAATCACCACACGGCCGGATGCGAGGGTGTCTCGCCCATCTCTTACTACTACCCGGGTCAGGTTCCCGACACCGGACCACCGCGCGCTCGCGTCATTCGTTACATTTCGCGCCTCAGGCAACGGCCGGAGATTGCGTCGAACATCTCCCGGTGGTTGAGAGGAGAGAAGGAAGCCGGCCCCGCACGGGCCGGCTTCGCCCTACCCCAGCAAGAAAAGAAGCCGGCCCGCTGGGGACGGGCCGGCTCCTGTGCTTCTGGGGAGGAGGTGCTGCTATGAGGTACGTCGCGCCACGGAGTGTGCGCTCCGCAGATGAACGGGTCCTAAATAGTTCGTCTCAGCTTGGTAGGGAGAATGGGCCGCTTCGCGGCGTCCGTCGGATGTGGCGCGGCGGGTTGGGCGGGTCCTTGATCCGGGGCACGGATGCCGAGCGGGCCGTAGCCGCCACCGCCGAGACATCTCATCCGGCTGAATCGGTGTCAGCCGTAGCGGTAGAAGCCGGCGCCCGTCTTGCGACCGAGTGCCCCCTCGAACACCAGCTCGACCAGCCGGGCCGGCACGTTGGTGTCCATCGCGTCGCCGATCGCCTTGGCGACGTCGAGCCCGACGAGGTCGAGCAGGGCGAGCGGGCCCATGGGCAAGCCGGCGCCGAGGATCATGCAGTTGTCGATGTCCTCCGGGCGCAGGCCGGTTTCGGACATCAGTTCGACCGCGCTGAACAGGTAGGGGAACAGCAGCCGGTTAACCACGAAGCCGGGAATGAGCGGAACCTCGATCCCGGTCTTGCCGAGCTGCTCGCACAACTTCTGGGCCCGCTCGCGGGTCTGGAGCGTGGCCTCGGGCGGGAAGGCCAACTCGACCAGCTGCATCTTCGGCACCGGATTGAAGGGGTGAAAGCCGACGAAGTTCTCGGGATGGCCGCTCGCCTGGGCCAGCTCGGGGATGGACAGCGAGGATGTCGTGGTGGCCAGCACCGCGCCTGCGCCGGCGTGGCGCGCGAGGTCACCGAGATCGGACAGCACGGTGCTCTTGCTCAGGTGATGCTCGGCCACGGCCTCGACCAGGAAGCTGGCGCTCGCCAGCTCGTCGAGATCGGTCACGATCCGCACCCGGTCGGGATCGACCTCATTGAGCTTGGCGCACATCTTCGCGACACGCGCGCGGGCGCGCTCGGCCGATTCGTCCGACCGGGCCCATAACAGCACCTCGTCGTGCTCGGACGCGGCCACCGCCAGCCCGCACGCGATGGTGCCCGACCCGGCGATTCCCAGTCGTTCCGTCACGTCAGCTCCTCAGATCGATTTCGGTTAACGAACCTTCAGTACAGTAGTAACGATTTCCACTGCAAAGCGCCATCGGGGGCTTTGCCGGATCCGAATCCGTAAAAAGGAGCAGCGCGTGGCGCAATCCGGTCGCGAGGTAGTCATCGTTGAAGCCGTCCGCACGCCGATCGGGCGCGGACATAAGGAGAAGGGCTACTACAAGGACACCCATGCCAACGAACTGCTTGGCCGCTGTTACACCGAGGTGATCGAGCGGTCGGGCATCGACGCGAGCGAGGTGGAGGACGTCGTCGCCGGCTGCGTGCAGCAGTACGGCGAGCAGTCGTGGAACGTGGGCCGCAACGCTTGGCTCCAGGCCGGCCTGCCGATCGAGACGCCTGCTACGACCGTCGACCGCCAGTGCGGCTCGTCCCAGCAGGCGGTCAACTTCGCGGCGGCCCTGATCGCCGCCGGCGTGCACGACGTGGCGATCGGCGCGGGCGTCGAGCACCTGGGTCACGTTCCGATGGGGATCGGCTTGACGTGGACCGACCAGGTCGGCACGCCGTATCCGCCGGCGCTGATGGACCGCCACAACCTGATCCCCCAGGGCCTGTCGGCCGAGATGATCGCCGACCAGTGGGAGATCCCGCGCTCCGAGCTTGACGAGCTCGGCGTGCGCTCCCACCAGCTGGCCCATCGCGCCACCGAAGAGGGCCGCTTCGAGCGGGAGATCATCCCGTTCAAGGTCAACGGCTCAACCTACGTGTCAGACCAGGGGATCCGTCCCCAGACCACGATCGAGGCGCTCGCCGAGCTCAAGCCGGCATTCAAGCCCGACGGCAAGATCACCGCCGCCACCAGCTCGCAGATCTCCGACGGAGCCGCCGCCGTGCTGCTCATGACGCGCGAGAAGGCCGACGCCCTGGGGTTGAAGGCGCGCGCGAAGATCGTCGACCAGACCACGGTCGGGGTCGACCCGGTGATCATGCTCACCGGCCCAATCCCCGCCACCCGGAAGATCCTTCAGCGCAACGGGATGACCATGGACGACATCGACCTGGTTGAGATCAACGAGGCGTTCGCGCCGGTGGTCGCAGCCTGGCGGCGCGAGCTCGAGCCCGACATGGACCGGGTCAACGTGAACGGCGGCGCGATCGCGCTCGGGCACCCGCTCGGGTCGACCGGCGCCCGGCTGCTCACCACGCTGCTGCACGAGCTCGAGCGCTCCGACAAGGAGATCGGGCTGGTCACCATGTGCTGCGGCGGCGGGCTCGGGACCGGGACGCTGATCCAGCGGCTGTAGGCACGCCCTCGCGCAAGTACGTTCGGCCCAGCCGAACGTACTTGCGTCCAGCCGTCCGCTGTTTCGCGCCCGCTTCACGCGGGCGCAACGCCCATCGCCGATCCTGGGCCCGTGGCCGCCCCGGTCGTGATCCTCTCGCCGCACCTCGACGACGCGGTGCTGTCCTGCTGGCACGTTCTGAGCGGACCGGCGGACGTTCGCGTGATCAACCTGTTCGCCGGGCTCCCGGCGCGGGGCGCGGCGCCGGGATGGTGGGACCGCCGGACCGAGCCGCGGGCGATGGTCAGTGCGCGGCGGGCCGAGGACGCGGCATCGCTGGCGCTCACAGGACGCGAGCCGCTCAACCTCCCGCTGCTCGATCGACAGTACCGCGACCAAGATCAGCGGCCGGCAGCGCTCCTGGAGGCGCTGCGACCCCGGCTCTCGCCGGGAGCGCGGCTGTTGGCACCGGCGGCGCTCGGGCCGCATCCTGACCATCTCGTGGTGCGCGCAGCGGCGCTCGAGCGGCTCTTCGCCCGGCGGCTCGACGACCCCGAGCTGCTCGGCTACGAGGTGACCTGGCGGCTGCTCCCGGCCGCGTAGGCGTCCGCCGCCGGCACGCCCTGGAGTTCGGTCAGGGCGGCCGCGCGGAAGGAAGCCGCCAGCCGCTCGTTCCCGACCGACAGCGCGATCTGGTCGATCAGAACATGGGCAGCGTCGAGGTGCTCGGCCGCCGCGGCCGACGTCGAGGCCAGTCGGGCCAGGGCGATTCGGAGCGCGAGCCGCGCCCCGGGCCAGCCCCACTCGCCGGCGCCCCGCAGGCCGCCTTCCAGGAGCTGCCGGGCCGCGGATCGGTCGCCCCGCGCCACGGCGCAGGCGGCCAGGCCGGCGTGCACGTCCGCGGCGCTCTCGCGCAGCCCCGCCCGGTCGGCCTTGGCCGCGGCCAGGTCGTGATAGCGCAGCGCCTTCTCGGCGTCGCCCGCCGCGTGGTAGTGGAGCGCCAGCGCTCCTGCCTGCTCGCTCAAGCGGTCCGTCGACACCGACTCGATCGCCTCGGCGATGCGCTGATGCGCGAGCGCGCGGCGCGTCGCGGAGACCTCTCCGTAGATCGCCTCGCGGATCAGCGGGTGGGCGAAGCGGTAGCCGCCGATGGCGCCTGCCTCCTCCACCAGCACGTGACCGACGATCGCCCGCTCGAGCAACTCGGCCAGCTCCTCGGCCGGGATGCTCAGCACGCGAGCCAGCACGTCCAGATCGAACTCGCGGCCGGCGACCGCGGCGAACACGAGCGCCTTCTCGGACTCCGGGCCAAGCCGCCTGAGCCGTCGCAGCAGCAGATCCTTGACGCCGTCGGGGAGGTCAGCGGCCTCGAGCCCCGCGCCAGAGCGTTCCTCGACGTGGCGCAGGAGCTCCTCGATGAAGAACGGGTTGCCGTCCGTGCGCGCGCTGACCTGGTGCGCGAAGCTCTCGCCGCTCGCCACCGACCGCCGCCGCCCATTCGCGATCGAGCTCGGACAGGAGCTCGCCGCGCCCGACGAACTCGCCGCTGTCGGCGTCGAGCACCGCAGGCGGCAGCGGGATCGGGTGCCGGGCGGCCGGGTCCCAGCCGACCTCGCACGCCGCGATCGGCTCCGGGAAGCCTTTCAGCGCCTTCAGGCCGATGGCGCGGAACTCGAACCTGCCGCGGTTGCCCACCAGCTTGCGCACGAGGTCGGCGGCCAGGATCTGGCCGCCCTGCGCGGCGCCGCACAGGCGCTTGGCCACGATCACCGGAGTTCCGAAGTAGTCGCCGTCGTCTACGAAGGGCTCGCCGGCGTTCAAGCCGACCCGCACCAGCTGGCCGGGAGCTCCATCGCTCTCCGCGTGCCGTTGCAGGACCTGTTGGATGGCGATCGCGCAGGCCACGGCGTCCACGGCGTGGTCGTCTGGGGTTTCGCGATCAATTCGCGCTCCCGGCACGGCTAGCGCTTACGGTCCTCCCGGCAATGAAGCGGGTCCTGTTCGTCTCCTCACCGATCGGCCTCGGCCACGCGCAGCGCGACGTGGCGATCGCCCGCGAGCTTCGCGCCCGCGTGCCGGACCTGCGGATCGACTGGCTGGCTCAGCACCCGGTCACCGAGGTGCTCGCGGCGGAAGGCGAGCGCATCCACCCGGCCAGCGTGCACCTGGCCTCCGAATCCGGTCACTTCGAGTCCGAGAGCGCCGAGCACGACCTGCACTGCTTCCACGCCTGGCGCCGCATGGACGAGATCCTGGTGGCCAACTTCATGCTGTTCCACGACGTGGTGAGCGAGGACGCCTACGACCTGTGGATCGCCGATGAGGGCTGGGAGATCGACTACTTCCTACACGAGCACCCGGAGCTCAAGCGAGCGCCGTACGTGTGGCTGACCGACTTCGTCGGGCTCCTGCCGGTCGAGGACGGGGACGACTACGAGCGCTTCCTGGCCCGGGACTACAACGCGGAGATGGTCGAGCACGTGGCGGCCTCGCCCGGGCTGCGCGACCGGGCGCTGTTCGTGGGAAACCGCGAGGACGTCGTGCCCGCGGCGCTCGGTGACGCGCTGCCGATGATCGCCGAGTGGACCGAGCAGCACTTCGACTTCACCGGCTACATCTCGGGATTCGATCCGGTCCACCCGGGCGATCGGGAGGCGCTGCGCGAGGAGCTCGGGTATGGCGAGGGCGAGAAGGTTTGTCTGGTCAGCGTGGGCGGTTCCGGCATCGGCGAGACGCTGCTGCGCCGCGTGATCGAGGCGTACCCGCTGGCCAGGCGGCGCGTGCCCGAGCTGCGGATGGTGGTCGTGGCCGGCCCGCGCATCGACCCGGCCGGGCTTCCCCAGCGGACGGCCTCGAGGTGCGCGGCTACGTCCACAACCTGTACCGGCACCTGCCGCCTGCGACCTGGCGGTCGTGCAGGGCGGATTGACGACCGCGATGGAGCTGACCGCCAACCGGCGCCCGTTCCTCTACTTCCCGCTCGAGCACCACTTCGAGCAGCGAATCCATGTGGGCTGGCGCCTGGAGCGCTATCGCGCCGGCCGGCGCCTGGAGTACCGCGAGTCGCCGCCCGAGGTGATCGCCGCGGCGATCGAGGAGGAGATCGGGCGGCCGGTCGGCTATCGGCCGGTGGAGACCGACGGCGCTGCCCGCGCCGCGGAACAGATCGCGGAGCTGCTGTGATCGATGCCGTGATCGCGTCCGCTCCGACGCCGCTCGAGGTCGGGCCGGAGCCGACGCGCGCGCTGTATCCCCACACGGACGGCTTCGTCGAGCACGGCGACGGCGTGCGCGTCTTCTATGAGGTCTACGGCGAGGGCGACGACACCCTGTGCCTGCTGCCGCCAGTGCCGCTGTTTGACTCGCGCTCGTGGCGGCTTCAGGTCCCGTATCTGGCCCGCCACTTCCGGGTCATCACGATCGACCCGCGCGGCAACGGCCGCTCGGATCGACCGCGGCATCCCGCCGCGTACTCGCCCGCGGCGCATGTCGAGGACGTGCTCGCGGTGCTCGACGCCACGGCCACGCCCGCCGCGATGCTGGCCTCGCTGAGCCCACGTGCTCCGCTTGCCCTCGCGCTCGCCGTCGAGCATCCCGAGCGGGTACGTGCGGTGGTCTTCGTCACTCCCCAGCTGTGGGCGATCCGGGAGTTCGTGCAGCCGTTCGCGGCCGCCCGGAGTGATCGCTACGACGGCTACGAGAAGTGGAACCGCCACTACCTGCTGGCCGACTGGGAGGGCTTCGTCCCGTGGTTCGCGTGGACGATGGCTCCCCACTCGCATTCGACGCGACTGATCGAGGAGATCACCCGCCACGCGCTCGAGACCGACGGCCCCACGGTCGTCGCCGCGCTGATCGGCTTCGACATGTACGAGCGTGAGGAGGCGCTGGCGCTGGCGCGGACGATTTCCTGTCCGGTGCTGGTGACGCAGAACGGGGGCCGGGCGTTCTGGCCCAAGGAAACGAGTGGCCCGCTGGCCGAGGCGACCGGCGGTCGCCTGGACGTGTTCGAAGGGCTCGGGCCGGCGGTCGGGGCGCGCTGGCCGGTCGACCCGGCGACCGACCGCTACACCCTGCCCGAGGAGCACGCGCTGGCTCTGGCCGACGAGGACAGCCCGTTCTACGTGCTCGGCGCCTACGAGCTGATCGCATCGCTGTTCGCCGACGAGGAGCGGATCACCGAGGCGTTCCGCACCGGCGCGGGACTCGGCTGGCACGCCCACGACCACCGGCTGTTCCGCGGCACCGAGCGCTTCTTCCGCCCGGGGTATAGGGCCCATCTCGTCGGCGAGTGGATCGCCGCGCTGGACGGCGTGCAGGGCAAGCTCGAGCTCGGGGCAAAGGTGGCCGACATCGGCTGCGGCAACGGCGCCTCCACGATAATCATGGCCGAGGCATTCCCAAACTCGCGCTTCTACGGGTACGACTACCACGCGGCCTCGATCGAGCGGGCCCGGGAAGCCGCGCTCCAGGCGGGCGTGGAGGACCGCGTCACGTTCGAGGTCGCCGCCGCCAAGAGCTATCCGGGCGACGGCTATGACCTGGTGTGCGCGTTCGACTGCCTGCACGACATGGGCGACCCGGTGGGCGCCTCCGGGCACGTTCTGCGCAGTCTCGCCCCCGGGGGCACGTGGATGATCGTCGAGCCGAACGCCGGCGATCATGTCGAGGACAACCTCAACCCGATCGGACGCGTCTTCTACGGCGCCTCGACGGTGATCTGCACCCCCGCCTCGCTGGATCAGGAGGTTGGGCTGGCGCTCGGGGCGCAGGCGGGCGAGGCGCGTCTCACCGAGGTGATCAAGCAGGGCGGCTTCGCCCACGTCCGGCGGGCCACCGAGACGCCGTTCAACATCATCCTGGAGGCGTGCGCGTAGGGTGCGGGAGGCGCCCGCGGCGGCGCGGGCGCCTCTACCCCCAGCGGAAGCCGACCGGCGCCGGCGCCGGCGGCAGCGGGCTGTCCGGCAGGCCAGGTGGAGGGTCGTTCTCGTTGTAGCCCACCGGGGCCAGGTCGTTCGGCGTGCCGGGATGGAACAACGAGGCTAGGTACTGGGCCTGGCCTCGCCCCGGACCGAGCTCGAACTGGCCGCCGCCGTAGGCGCCGATGCCGTGCTCGGCGCAGTAGTCGTAGGCGGCGCACAGGCTGGGCAGGCCGCCCAGGCGCGAGGGCTTCAGGTTGACCATCCTCGGCGGGAAGGGGAGCGCCTCGATGTCGGCGATGCCGTGGATCGGGGCGTCCCAGGTGATGCGGTGGTGGTGGTCGGTCAGGATCTGCGCGGTCTCCGGGGTGACCACGTCGGGGTCCTCGATCCAGGCGTCCGGGAAGGCCGTGACGACGCGCTCGTAGAGAACCGGGTCGGGTGGTTGGTCGACGACCGTGCCGCGGTAGAGGCTCTTGAAGTCGACCGAGTCGACCGCTCGCGTGCGCACGAGGGCATCGATCAGCTCGGGGGTCCAGGAGCTGGTCGGGTCAAGCTTGAAGTGGAGCCTGGGGTAGCGGGCCAGGCGGCGCTCGAGCGGGTCGAGGCTGGGCGGCTCGCCCAGTCTCAGGGAGACCACGAACGCGAGCGGCCGGGGCTCGCGGCTCAGCGCGGCGTGGAGCGGCTTGCCGGCCTGGGCCAGCGCGAGGTCCAGGGCGGCGCTGTGGAACGTCCAGCGGCGGTACAGGCGCGAGACCTCCCACTGCGGCTCCACCGGGAACAGGTCGAGATCGTCGACTCGCTGGCAGAACTCGCCCAATGTGAAGCGGCCGGAGAGGGCTTGCGCGTGGAGGGCGCCGGCCTGCTGCAGGGCGACGTGGTCCTCGGCCTGGTAGACGACGTCCTCGCCCACGCCCTCCACGCCGCCACCGGTGAGGTGGACGATCGTGGTCAGCCGCTCGAACCCGCTCGAGACCTCCGCCCGGCGTCCCTCCAGCGTGTAGCCGTCGACCTCGATCGGCAGGTCGGCCAGTAGGTCGAAAGTGCTCACGGGCGGTGGCCCGCTCCTTCGAGCCTGGCCACCAGGTCGTCCAGGCGGAGCTCCTCGAGGCCGCGGCTCACCGCCTCGAGCTCGCCGGCGCAGAACTCGACCAGGTCGCGGCCTTCCTGCACGAGCGCGAGCGTCTCGCGCAGCCCGGCCTCGCCCGAGTCGAGGCGGCGGATGATCGCCTCGATTCGGGCGACCGCGGTCTCGTAGGTGGGGGTGGGCTCGGCGGTGCTCATCTCACCTCCGCGTCGGCCGCGCCGTCGTGGAAGCGCAGGCGCACGTCGCGGGCGGCCCGGGCGGCGGCGGCCGACGCAAGCGCCTCGCCGGCGCGATCCTCGACCAGCGCGTAGCCGCGGGCCAGGGTCCGCCCGGGATCGTGGGCGGCCAGGGCCATGGCCAGGCGGCGGAGGTCGCGCTCGCGCGCGGCGCGGTCGGTGCTGCGGGCGCGCTCGGTGCCGCGGGTGAGGGCGGTGAGGTGGGCGGCGGCGCGGTCACGCCCCGTCTCGACGCGCCGGCGGGCGCTCGCCCGGAGCTCGCGCACGAGCTGGTGCAGGCGGCGGCGCTCGCGGGCGACGTGGTGGCCGGGAGCGGCGGCCAGCCGCTCGAGCGTGCGGGCGCGCTCGGTGACGGCCCGGCGGCTGTGGGCGTGGAGGCGGCGGGCGGCCGTGCCGAGGCTCGCCCGGGCGGCGTGGCAGTCGACCGGGACCGCGGCCTCGGCGGCGTGGGTCGGGGTCGAGCAGCACACGGCGGCGACGTCGTCGATCAGCGTCCGGTCGGTGTGGTGGCCGACGCTCGAGATAACCGGGACGCGCAGGAGCGCCACCGTGCGGCACAGGGCCTCGTCGCAGAAGGCGAACAGGTCGGCCAGCGAGCCGCCGCCGCGGGCCACGATCACCACCTCGACCTCGGGAAGGGCCGCCAGCTCGCGCAGGGCGGCGGCGATGCGCGGCGCCGCATGGCGATCCTGCACGGGGGCGAAGGCCCAGACCAAGCGCCCGGACCAGCCGCGGCGCTCCAGGCCGGCCAGGATGTCGTCGCGGGCCTTCCCGCGCTCGCCGGTGACCACGCCGATCGTCCGGGGGATGGGCGGACGGGGCAGGCGCTTCTGGGGCTCGAACAGTCCGTCGGCGTGGAGACGCCGGCGCAGGCGCTCGAGCTCGAGCAGCAGGTCACCCTCGCCCGCGATGCGCAGCTCGGTGACTGCGAAGGCGAAGGCGGGCGAGGAGGAGGCGCTGCCCGGGTAGTAGTCGCACCCGCCCCCGATCACCACCTTGATGCCGTCGGACAGCTGGAGGCCCAGCGCGTCGAAGTCCGTGAGCCACATCGAGCAGGGCATCGCGCCCAGGGTGTCGCGGAGCTCGAAGTACACGCGGGCGCGGGATGAGCGGAAGCCCCACACCTCGCCGACCAGCTGCACGCGGGCGAACTCGAGCAGCCGGCGCTTGAGCTGGACGGCGTAGAGACCGACCGGGTAGGGGCCGGGGAGGTCGCTGTCCGGGATGGCCGGGTCTTGCGGCTGCGCGGTCGGTCTGTGGCTCATGTGCGAGACGTCGAGGCTATCGGCCGCCTCCCACGGATAGGATCCGCGACTGTGGACCTGACGCTCTCACCGGCCGAGGAAGCCTTCCGCGACGAGCTGCGGGCCTGGCTTCAGGAGAACAACCCGGGCCGGGAGCCGTCCGGCGACGAGGCCGCCTTCGAGTTCCGTCGCGACTGGCAGCGCAAGCTGCACGACGCCGGCTGGGCCGGGGTTTCCTGGCCGCGCGAGTACGGGGGCCGGGGGGCGACGCTCGTCGAGCAGGCGATCTTCAACGAGGAGATGGTGCGCGCCCGCACCCCCTCGGTGGCCAACGTGCTGGGGCTGGCCATGGGCGGGCCGACGGTGATCGCGCACGGGACCGAGGAGCAGCGCCGGCGCTTCCTGCCGCCGATCCTGTCGGCCGAGGAGATCTGGTGCCAGGGATTCTCCGAGCCGGGCGCCGGCTCTGACCTCGCGGCGTTGAAGACCCGGGCGGTGCGCGACGGCGACGACTGGGTGGTCACCGGCCAGAAGGTGTGGACGACGTTCGCCCACCACTCCAAGTGGTGCATGCTGGTGGCCCGCACCGATCCCGAGGCGCCCAAGCACAAGGGCCTCAGCTACTTCCTGATGGACATGGAGCAGGACGCGGTGCAGGTCAGGCCGCTGCGGCAGATCACCGGCGAGTCGGAGTTCAACGAGCTGTTCATCGAGGAGGCGCGGATCCCGCAGGAGAACATGGTGGGCGCCGAGGGCGAGGGCTGGGCGGTGGCGATCACCACGCTCATGCACGAGCGGGCCACGCTCGCCTTCGGCCTACAGGTGAGCGTGCAGATCGCGCTGCGCGAGCTGATCGAGAGCGCCCATTCGGCCCGGGGCCTCGACGGCGGACCGGCCAGCGAGGACCCGGTCGTCCGCCAGCACCTGGCCCAGCTGTTGATCGAGTCGGAGGTACTGCGCCTGAACGCCTACCGTGGCCTCTCGGCGATCATGCGCACCGGCGTCCCGGGTCCCGAGGGCTCCCTCGGCAAGTGGCACTGGTCGGAGGTCAACCAGTCGCTGACCGAGGTGGCCATGGAGATCGCCGGGCCGCGCGCGATGCTGAGCGAGTCCAAGGACAACTGGACCTACCGGTTCCTGCGCTCGCTGGCCAACTCGATCGAGGGCGGCACCACCGAGATCCTCAAGAACATCGTGGCCGAGCGGGTGCTCGGGCTGCCGCGGATGCGGTGACCGCCTGACCACGCGACCCCGGGCGACTTTAGTGAACTTCGAATTCTCAGATGACCAGCAGGCGATCAAGCGCACCGCCCGCGAGTTCCTCGAGGCGCGCTATCCGCTGGCCACGGTGCGCCGGCTGGCCGAGGACGAGCGGGGCTTCACCGACGAGCAGTGGACCCAGCTGGCCGAGCTCGGGTGGCCCGGTGTGATCATCCCGGAAGAGCGCGACGGACTCGGGCTCGGCGTGGTCGAGCTGGTGGTAATCGCCGAGGAGATGGGGTATGCGTTGGCGCCCAGCCCCTGGTTCTCCACCACCTGCGCCGCGCTGATGCTGGCGGCGGCCGGGACCGACGCGCAGCGGGAGCGGTGGCTCGGGCCGCTGGCGCGCGGCGAGGCGCGGGGGACGCTGGCGGTGTGGGACGAGAAATCGGGGCTCGCCCCCGATCACTCGGAGGTCGAGCCGGATTCGGAGGGGCGCCTCAGCTGCGTGAAGATCGCCGTGCCTGACGCGGTCGCGGCCGACTTCGCGATCGTGTCGGGGGCGGACGGGCGCCACTACTTGGCCGAGTTCACCGAGCACAACGTGTCGGATCCGGGGATCACACTCGTGGCCGAGGAGGCGATCGACCCGACCCGCAAGCTGTTCCGGGTGGAGTTGCAGGGCGCCGCCGTCGAGCCGCTCGAGGTCGCGCCCGAGGCGGTGGCGCGTGCCTACGCCACGATCGTCACCCTGCTGGCGGCCGAGAACGTCGGCGTCGCTCAGCGCGCCATGGAGATGGCGGTGACCTACGCGAAGGACCGCACCCAGTTCGACCGGCCGATCGGCGCCTACCAGGCGGTGTCGCACCGGTGCGCGCAGATGCTGCTCGAGGTGGAGGGATCGCGCTCGCTTTGCTACTGGGCGGCCTGGGCGCTCGACAACGAGCCCGACACGGCACTCCGCGCGGCTTCGATGGCCAAGTCCTACGCCGGCGACGCCGGCTTCCGCGTCACCGCCTCGTCACTTCAGGTGCACGGCGGCATCGGCTTCACCTACGAGCACGACCTGCACTTCTTCCTCAAGCGCGCCCACGCCAACGCCCACGCGTTCGGCGATTCGCGCTGGCACCGCGACCGCGTGGCGGACGAGGCCGGCGTGTGAGGCCGGCGTGTGGGCCGGCGTGTGGGGCCGGCGTGTGGGGCCGGCGTGTGGGGCCGGCGTGTGGGGCCGGCGTGTGGGGCCGGCGTGTGGGGCCGGCGTGTGGGGGCGGCGTGTGGGGCCGGCGTGTGGGGCGGCGTGTGGGGCCGGCGTGTGGGGGCGGCGTGTGGGGCGGCGTGTGGGGCGGCGTGTGGGGGCGGCGTGTGGGGGCGGCGTGTGGGGGCGGCGTGTGGGGGCGGCGTGTGGGGGCGGCGTGTGGGGGCAGCGGCGTGTGCAGCTGGGCCGGCGTGTGTGAGGCCGGCGTGTGAGGCCGGCCTCGGCCGGTGTGCCTGCCGCCGTAGGCAAATGATTTGCGTGCATTACGTGAATAACCTGCCAATCGGGAGTTTCCAGCGGGACCGTGGCAGCTTGTGCACGTGGGGCATGCGCTTCATGCCACGCTGGGTCGCGGGCGCGTCCATTGGCAGGTTTTGCATGTCCGCCGCGGCGTCGTCGGTCGATGCGTGGGGTTACGCAAATGGTCTGCGTTTGCTAAGACCGTGAGTCGAGTGGCCTCAGCACCGAGGAGGGGGGCCGACCTGGCCGGGCGTCCAGGCGGGCGCTCTAGGGCTCGCCGCGCAGGTGCGGGGCGGCGCGGTGCGCGGCGTCCGCCACCAGGACCTCGGGGTCGGCGGACTGCCACCAGCGGCGCTGGAAGAACCCCGAGAAGAACGGCCACGAGGCGAACATCAGGATGACACCGAGGATCAGGCCGCCGATGCCGACCAAGATCGGCACCTCGATGCCGAGAAACGGCTTGGAGTAGTTGTTGCCGGAGGTGTTGTAGTAGCTGTAGGCCTTGATCGCCACGTAGGCCATCATCACGCCGCCGACCACCGGGATCAGGCCGGCTAGGAAGAAGTTGCGGGCGCTCTTGAACAGATCGCGGCGGAAGTACACCGCGCAGGCCAGCCCGGTGAACCCGTAGTAGAAGCAGACCGCGAAGCCCAGCGCCGAGATGGTGTCGCCGAGCACATCCTGGTTGGGGTTGAAGGCCAACAGCGCGAGCGTCCACACGATCGACAGCGCGCCCATCAGCACCGTCGAGACGGTGGGGGTGAAGAAGCGCGGGTGAACCCGGCCGAACGCTTGCGGGATCGCGTCCCAGCGCGCCATCGACAGCGTGGTCCGGGCCGTGGGCAGGATCGTGGTCTGCGTCGAGGCCGAGGCCGAGGTCAGCACGCAGATGATCAGCAGCTTGTCGAGCCCCGATCCGAGCACGCCCTTGCCCAGCGCGTTCAGGACGTCGTCCGAGTTGTTGGCCAGGAACGCGGTGCCGTGGTAGGCCTGGGCGGCCGCGCTCACGATCACGTAGATCAGGAGCAGGATCAGGGTCGAGATGACCGCTGCCTTGCCCGGCCCGCGGTGGCGGTCGCGCGACTCCTCGTTGACCGCCACGCCCGAGTCCCACCCCCAGTAGATGAAGATGCCGAGCAGGACGCCGTCGATCAGCGCCCCCCAGCTCAGGTCGAACGGGTTGAACCAGGAGGCCGAGACGTGGATCGAGCCGGTCGGGTTGTTGCCGTAGACCTTGACCAGCGCGACCACCGCGAACAGGGCCAGCGTGAAGATCTCCAGACCGAGCAGGATCGTCTGGATCCGGGCCGACAGCTCGATCCCGCGGTAGCAGATCCAGGTCATCACGGCGATCCAGACCACCGCACCGACGATCAGCCAGAAGTTGTTCGGCGGGCCGGCCGAGTGGAACAGGAGGAACGTGTAGTTGCTGGCGATTGCGGCCAGCGAGGCCATCACGATGATGTCGGCGAGGAAGATCGCCCAGCCGTTGATCCAGCCGATCTGAGGCCCGAAGGCGCGCGTGACCCAAGCGAACGTGGTTCCCGCATCAGGATCGGCCAGGTTCAGGAACCGGTAGCCGACCGAGACGAACAGGATCGGGATGAACGACACGATCAGCACCGCCGGCGCATGCACGCCCACGCCGCCCACGGCGACGATGAAGCCGAGCGTCGCGGCCAGGCTGTAGGCGGGCGCCGTCGAGGCGACCGCGATGACCAGGTTCGAGATGTAGCCGATCGCGTCGGCCTTGAGCCCCTTGGCGCCGGGCGCGGTGCGGTCGACGGCGGTCTCTGCGGCTTGGGGGATGGTTCCGGATTCCAAAGTAATGCGAAACCTATGCGGCCGGTCGCAGCTACGCAAGGCACCGGTGGACCACAAGCCACCGCCGCTTTGGACGACTCGTCCAACGCGGGCGCCGCTACGGTGCGTGTGGATGGCCGACGGACTGGTGGCGGTGGCGGTGCTGGGCGCGGCGGGAACGATCGCGCCGGCGATCGTTCACGACTTGGCCCAATCGGAGGAGGTGGCCAGCCTGGCGCTGCTCGACCTCGACCCGGACAAGGCCGGCGCGGTTGCAGAGCAGCACGGCGCCGGCAAGGCGACGGCCGCGGGCATCGACGCGCGTGATGTCGGCGCGCTGGAGCGGGCCCTCCGAGACGCGGGCGCCGAGGTAATGCTCAACACCGCCTCCTACCGCATCAACCTCGAGGCGATGCGGGCCAGCCTGCAGGCCGGCTGCCACTACCTCGACCTCGGCGGGCTCTACCGAACGACGCTGCGCCAGCTGGAGCTCTCGGACGAGTTCCAGCGGGCAGGCCGGCTGGCCGTGCTCGGAATCGGATCCAGTCCCGGCAAGACCAACCTGATGGCGGCCGAGGCGGTGCGTCGGCTCGCCGACGCGGGCACGGGATCGGCAGCCATCGACGCGATCCACGTGTTCGCCGCGGGCCGCGACCCGGCGGCCCCGGCCGACGGCCGGCTTCGCCCGCCCTACGCGATCCAGACCCTGGTCGACGAGTTGACGCTCGAGCCGGTCGTGCTGCGGGACGGCCGCCCCGAGCAGATCGCGCCGCTCGCTCCCGGGGGGATCGTCGACTACGGCGAACCGATCGGACCTGGAGAGACGATCTACACGCTGCACTCCGAGCTGGCCACGTTCGGCGACAGCTTCGGCTGCCGGAGCGCGAGCTTCCGGCTTTCGCTCGCGCCGGCTCTGCTCGAGCGCCTGAAGGAGCTGGCCGGCGCATCGCCCGAGGAGGTGGCCAAGGCGGCGCGCGAGGCAGCCTCTCCCTCCAACCAGACGGTATCGGTGCATCTGGTGCGAGTCGCCGCCGCGCACGGGCACGCGATGACCGCCCGGGCGGTGACCCGGCCCCACTTCGGCCTCGGCGGGTCGGTTGTCTCCACCGCCACCCCCGCCGCGGCCTGCGTGCGACTGTTCGCCCGCGGCGCCCTGATCGCCACCGGCGTGCACCCGCCGGAGCGCTGCATCGAGCCCGGCCTGATGTTCGCCGAGCTCGAGGCGCGGGGCTGCACGTTCAGCTTTACATAGGGCCTACGAGCTCACCGCGCTGTCGCACTCGAGGCGCGGGGCTGCATGTTCAGCTTCACATAGGGCCTACGAGCTCACCGGGCTGTCGCACTCGAGGCGCGGGGCTGCACGTTCAGCTTCACATAGGGCCTACGAGCTGACCGCGCCGTCACCCTCGAGATCGCGGATCCATTCCACGGTCTGGGCGATCCCGTCGCGCAGGTTAACCTCCGCCTCCCACCCGAGCAGCCGCCGGGCCTTCTCGACCGAGGGCCAGCGCCGCTGCACGTCGACCGGGAAGCTCGGCAGGTGCTCGAGCTCAAACTCCGCCGGGTCGTTGCCGCACGCCTCCCAGATGAGGCGGGCCAGCTCGGCCACGGTCAGCTCCTCGGAGGCCGAGATGTTGAAGTCCTCGTTCTCGCCGGCCGGCGCGGCCATGGCGGTCACGATCCCGTCGGCGATGTCGTTCACGTGGGTGATCGTCCGGGTCTGCTCGCCCGATCCGAAGATCTGCATCGGGCGCCGACCGGTCAGCGCCTTGTGGATCAGGTCGGGCACGGCGTGCGCGATGCCCGGCTCGTCGGGTTCGGGAAGCTCCCCGGGGCCGTAGGCGTTGAACGGGCGGCAGATCGTGTAGCGCAGCCCGTGCTGGTCGTGGGCGGCCCGGGTGTACACCTCGCCGGCCAGCTTGGAGAATCCGTAGGCCGAGCGGGGCGCCGGGCAGCCCTCGACGTGCACCTCGGTGGTCGGGAACTCGGTGGCGCGCTCGAACACCATCGAGGACGAGACGTACACGAACCGCTCCACCTCGTGGTCGACCGCCGCATGCGCGATGGCGCCGGTCAGCGCGTTGTTGACCTCGAACAGCGTGAACGGGAGCTTGTGAAAGTTCGCAATGCCGCCCACGATCGCGGCGAGGTGGATCACGTGCGAGCAGCCGTGGACCGCGGCGCCCGCCGTCTCGGGCTTGCGTAGGTCGGCGGTCCGGATCTCGCAGCCCTCGCGCATCCACACCGGCGCGTCGCGGTGATCGGCCACTCGGACCTCCCACCGGCTGTCGGCCAGCAGCCGCCGGACCACGGCCGAGCCGATCGTCCCGGCGCCGCCCGTCACCAGGCACGCGGTTCATGCCGGGCCGGCAGCCGCCGCCGGACTGGGCCGGCGCGCCGGCGGCCGCCTGGCCCAGCAGCGCACTCGACTCCGCGGCGAACAGGAAGACCTGGCCGGTGCCGAGCGCGTTCCAGGGGTCGACCAGCAGGCAGTCGGCGGCCGCGCGCAAAACGATCTCCGACCGCACGCCAGGCCCCTCGAACTCCGAGTGGTTGGTGGCCACGATCACCACGTCGGCGTCCTGCGCGGCCTGCCCGAGCGGCTGAGTGGGGGAGTGGGCGTGGGGATCGCACACCGCCACGTCGGCCAGTTCGCGCTCGAGCAGCCGGATCAGCTTGGGCGCCAGCGAGTCGCGCTCGTCGTCGGTGTTGCGCTTGAAGGTCAGGCCGAGCACCGCGACCTTGCGGTTCGCGAGCGAGCCGATCCGCCGCTTGACGCCCTCGACCAGGAACAACGGCACCGACTCGTTGACGCGCGAAACCGCGAGCAGCATGCCGGGGGCGTTCGAGCGCTCCTCGGAGAAGGCGAAGTCCTTGCGCAGGCAGGTGCCCGCGGTCATGCCGGGCTGGGCGATCCCGCCCCGCGGGTAGTCGCGGTTGATCAAGTCGATCACGTCGAACACGTTGGCCCCGTAGCGCTCGCAGTCCATCATCAGCAGATTGGGCAGCGCGAACGTGGCGTAACGCAGGATGTTCGTCCAGATCTTGGCCAGCTCGGCCTGCACCGACGTGGTCGTGACGACCGGGGCGCCGAACACCGAGAAGGTGGCCGCGGCGCGCTCGGTCGACGCGTCGTCGACGCCGCCGACGATGCAGGGGAGGGTCGAGATCTCCTGGAGGAACCGACCGGCCGCGATCCGCTCTGGGGCATGGGCCACAAACAGGTCCTCGCCCACCCGCAGCCCACGCTGCTTCTCGAGATAGCCGGCGACGAACTCGGTGGTCCCCGGCGCGATCGTCGAGCGCAGGATCAGGGCCTGGCCGGGGCGCAGCATCGGGAGCAGGTCGTCCACGACGGCGCGCACGCCCCGCAGATCGGACTCGATGTGGGAGAACGACGGGGTGCCGATCGTGATCACGATGTCGTCGGCGCGGGCCGCGTCGGCTGCGCGCTCGGCCAACTCGAGGCGCCCGCCGGCCATCACGCGCTCGAGCAGCTCCTGGGTGCCCGATTCTTCGAACGGCATCCGGCCGGCGCGCACTGAGGCGAGCACGGCCGGGTCGTGGTCCACTCCGAGCACGCGGAGGCCGCGATCGGCGAAGGACAGGGCCAGGGGAAGGCCCACGCGCCCGAGACCGATCACGGATAGGGAACGTGCGGCGGCGGCGCCTCGGGACCTCGCCGAGCTCATGCCGGAAATCAAACTTCCGCGTCCGCGGTCACACTGCGCAGCGGCTCGAGCCCCGGCTCGGCTGGGTGCCCGCGCACCTCGCCCGCGAACGCGATCCGGTTCAGGCGAGCGATCTCGCGCTCGCCCTCGGCCCGCGCCGGGTGGTCGGGGGGCAGCCCGCGGATCAGCTTGCGGATACGCTCGCGCAGCTGGAGCGCGAAATGGGGGGTGGAGGCGCCCATCAGCTGGCGCACGTCCTCTACGGTCACGTCGTGGTCGGGCTTGAGACGATCCGGATGCTCGGCCTGGCTCATTTCTGCGGCACCACCTCGAGAAGGCTATCCATCTGGGCCTGGACGGAGACCGAAATCGTGCTCGGGTCGCCGATCACCCACCCGTGGTTGTAAACGGCGGCGGTGGGGCCCTCCTGGGTGAAGCCGGGGGTCGCGTAGTCCAGGAAGAAGTTCAGCACCGGGGAAGGCAGCTGGTCGGCGGAGTTCAGCAGCAGCTGCGGACCGTAGGAGCCGCTGGCCGACAGGGGAGCGGAGGCGGCGGCGTCGAGCGGCCGGTCGGCGTTGATCAGCGTGTAGCCGTGGCCGGGGCTGCGCATAGCCCATCCGAAGCTGTTCGGGACATGGGCGCATGGCCGGTTGACCACGCACGGCGGGTCCCGGTAGACGGCGAACGCCACCGAGTTCGCCGCCGGGTCCTCAGCGCCCACCCGCGCGACGGTCCCATACCGGCGCAGCTGGGCCAGCACGCTGTCGGGGATCACGCTGGGTGGACCCAGGACATAGATGTGCGGCTTCTGGTGGGACAGGAGCGCCTGCTGGGTGGCCGCGGGGACGCCGGAGGACGAGACGAACAGGATCGGATTGCCGCTCTCCGCCGCCCAGCCGGCGGCCGGCATGGCGTAGGCGGCGTCGTCGGCCGACGCGATGACCACGTCGGGGCTGGGCTTGCCGGCCGCGGCGCTGGCGAACCGGTCTATCGCGGCGGCCATCGCATACGGCCCTCTGCCGGAGATCGCGGTGGTCCGGAGGCCTCGCTGGGTCGGGACGTCGCCCACGCGGATGACCTGTGCTCCGCCGGCCGGTCCAGAGCCGGTCGGGGCGAGCAGGCCCAGCGCGTTGGCGGTGGCGGCCGGGAACGAGGCGCTGCCCGAGAGCAGGATCGGTGCGCGGATGGGCGCCGCCATCAGCACCGAGGAGGCGATTGCCGCCTGCCAGCTGTCCGTGGGGGCGATCGTCACCGCGGTCGGGTGGGTGCCGGCAACCGCGGAGGGAAACACCGCCAGCGCCACGCCGGCGGCGTTGGCCACCGAGTCCGCGCCGGAGACCCGGGTGGTGTTCTTGGTCGCGAGCACCGGGAAGCCGAGTCCCTCGTTGACCGACACGGGGTTCTGCAGGGCGCTGGTGGTCTTGACGCGAATCAGCGTGGTCTCGCCGCCGCACCCGGCGAGCGCCAGGCAGACGGCGAGTAGCGCGATCCGCGCGGTCGATCGCATCGCGCCGGACAGTAGCGCCGGCCGGCGCGGATCGGCGCACCCTGCGCGGAACACAGGAAGTGCGGCCCGTGTCGCGAACTACGGGACAGCCGCCCCGGCGTGTGGCGAACTACGGGATGCCGCGGCTGCGACAACTTGTATATTGCCGTCACGCCGAATCCGCGGGGCCACGACATCCGCGGAGCGGGGGACCCAGTTCCTTGGGGCGAGTTCCGCGGTGAACCCGCGGAAGGCGCAGGCTCTTTTAGCGCCAGCCCGTCAGCTAACCCCGCAGGCCTACGAAAGAGAAACCTTGCGGGTAGCCCACCTGATACTCCCGAGCCTGGCCGCGTTCGCGCTGGCCGGGGCCTCTAGTGCGAGCGCCAACACGGGAGGTGGAGCGGCGGCTCCGGCCGGCGGTGCGAGCGTCGGAACCCAGACGGGCACGGCCGGCGCGACGCAGACCAGCCCCACCGCCCCAACCCAGAGCCCCAGCGCGTGCACGTCCACGCCAACCGCCACCGCCCCGCGACCTCCGGCGGCGCGCGGCGGCGTCGGCGGCGTCGGTGGCGTCGGCGGCGTCGGTGGAGTCGGTGGCGTCGGTGGCGCGAGTGCGCTTCCGTGCCCTCGCCCGACCGTCGCCGGCACCACGGCCCAGATCATCCATGGCCTGGCCTACGCGCCGGCCGGCGCGCCGCCCCAGGTACAGCAGGCGATCTGGGCCGGCGATCGGATTCGCCTCAGGCCCTATCGCGTGGGCGGCGGCCACGGCAAGTGGAACGACACCGCGTACGACTGCTCCGGGTCTGTCTCCTACGTGCTGCACGCCGCCGGGCTGCTGAAGACCTCCGAGGACTCGGGCGAGATGATGAGCTGGGGCCTGCACGGGCTCGGGCAGTGGATCACCGTCTACACCAACCCGGGCCATGCATTCGTCGAGATAGCGGGGATCCGGCTCGACACCTCGGCCGAGGGCGACCCGCACCCGGCGCCGGGGACCGGCCCGCACTGGCGCCCGGTGATGAGCAGCACCTCCGGGTTCACCGCGCGGCACGCGAGCGGGCTGTAGCGCGGGCTTTCCGCGCCTGCGCGTGGCCCCCTCGCCTCGCTACGCTTGAGGGGCTAAGCCAGCAACCGCCAAGGAGGATGCGATGCCGGGTCTGTCCGGGCGCATGTCGACCGTCATCAAAGCGAAGATCTCAAAGCTCCTCGACCGCGCCGAGGACCCCGCGGAGACGCTCGAGTACAGCTACCAGAAGCAGATCGAGCTGCTCCAGAACGTCAAGAAGGGCATCGCCGACGTCGTCACCTCGAAGAAGCGCCTCCAGCTCCAGGAACAGAAGCTGCGCGACCAGGTGGTGAAGCTCGACACGCAGGCGCGCCAGGCGCTGGCCGCGGGCAACGAGGAGCTGGCGCGCACGGCGCTCGAGCGCAAGAACGTGGCCCAGACCGAGCTGCAGTCGCTCGACTCGCAGATCGGCCAGCTCGAGAAGCAGCAGGAGCAGATGACCGCCTCCGAGCAGAAGCTGCGCAGCGAAGATCGAGCAGTTCCGCTCGCGCAAGGAGGTCATCAAGGCGCAGTACTCGGCGGCCGAGGCGCAGGTGCGGATCTCCGAGGCGGCCACGCGGCGTGGGCGAGGAGATGGCCGACGTCGGCCTGGCCATGCAGCGTGCGCTGGACAAGACCGAGAACATGAAGGCGCGGGCCGACGCCGTGCAGGAGCTGGAGGCGGCCGGCACGTTCGAGGACCTCACCCAGCTGGGCGCCGGCGAGGACGACATCGACCGCCAGCTCCGGCAGCTCTCGAGCTCGAGCGAGGTCGACTCCGAGCTGGCCAAGATGAAGGCCGAGCTCGGAGCCGGCTCAGCCACCGCCGGTGAGCTTGGCGCCGGGTCCGCACCGGCCGGCGAGCCGGCCGGCGCCGAGCAGCAGGCCGGGGCAGGCGGAAATCCGGGTCAAGGGCAGGCTCAGTGATCGTCCGGATCGCCACCGAGGGGCAGTACGAGCTGACCGAGAGCGACGGCGAGGTGCTGGGCGAGCTTGACAACCAGGCGGTGGCGGCCTGCGACGCGGGGGACGAGGAGCAGTTCAAGCAGGCGTTCGCCGAGCTGATCGAGTTCGTGCGCAGGAACGGCACGCCGGTCGCGGAGGACGTCCTCGAGCCATCCGATGTGATCGTGCCGCCGCCCGACGTCTCGTTCGAAGAGGCCAGGGCGGAGTTCAGCGGCGAGGGCCTGATCCCGGGGTAGAGCCCGCGCCGGGCCCAGTTTCAGCCCTCCGAGGTGGGGAAGCCTCCGGGTAACCACCAAGGAGGTTGAGGAACACATGTCGAGCACGACCGAGCACGGGGCAGGCGCTGCCTCGGAGGCGTCGGTCGCCGAGCTGATCAAGCAGCTGTCCGAGCAGAGCAGCCGCTTGGCCCGGCAGGAGGTGGAGCTGGCCAAGGCCGAGCTCGCCTACAAGGGCAAGCGGGCCGGCATCGGCGCCGGCATGTTCGGCGGGGCCGGCGAGTTCGGGCTCTATGCCCTGGGCGCGCTGACGGCGACCGGAGTACTGGCCCTGGCCACCGCGGTGGCCGCCTGGCTGGCGGCCCTGATCGTCGCCGTGGTGCTGGGCGCGATCGCCGGGATCCTTGCCCTGCAGGGCAAGAACAAGGTCCAGGAGGCGACTCCGCCGCTACCCGAGCAGGCGACTGAGAGCGTGAAGGAGGACGTGCAATGGGCGAAGAGCAGGGCACAGCGCGGACGTCGGTAGCGGACGACGCCGCGAAGGATCCGGAGCAGATCCGGGAGGAGATCGAGGCCACCCGCCAACAGCTCGGTGACACCGTCGAGGCGCTCGCCGCCAAGGCCGACGTGAAGGCCCGGGTCAAGGACCGGGTTCAGTCCACCAAGGAGTCGGCCGCCCAGAAGAAAGACGACCTGCTCGGCAAGGCACGGGATGCCTCGCCGGACACCGTCGCATCCGGCGCCACGCAGGCGACGCAGAAGGCCAAGGAGAACCCGCTCCCGCTGGCGGGGGTCGGTGCCTTCGCGGTCGGCTTCCTGCTCGGGCGCCTGACGAAGCGCAGCTAGCCTGGGGCTAGCGTCGGTACGTCCGCCGGGCATGGATGCCCGGCGGAACGGCGGTCTCGGCTCGGCGCGCTCGGCATCCGGCCTCGCCTGACCGGGCCGGCCTCGACTCATGCGGCGGATGCCGAGCGTCAGCGAGGCCGGGTGGGCGGGACTAGGGTCCTACGGACCCTTAGATCGGGATCCCCCACAGCGGGAACCATCGCTCGAGCTCCTGCTCGATCGGCAGCTCGCGCCCCAGCTGGGCTTTGAGGATCAGCTCGCGCTCGTTGTCGCGCTGCTCGGCGCCGCCGGCCGGCGCGAAGGGGTAGAACGTCCCCCGCTTGTAGTTGTAGATGAAGTAGACCGGGCGCTTCTGCGAGTCCTCCAAGGCGAACACGGCGCACAGCACCCGCTCGCCGTAGCCCCCGGCCTCGAGCGCGCTGCTCACCGCGTTGATCCCGACCACCAGGTCGTCGAAGTCGCTGCCGCGCAGCACCAGCCAGCGGAAGCCATAGCTGTCATCGGAGGAGGTGACGGCGGTGCCGCTGTCAGTGGCGGTGGCCCGCACCACCTCCTCCATGTCGCGCACGATCGACTCGAAGTCGGCCGTGGCCAGCGGCTGGAAGACGATCCCGGCCCGCCCTCGGGAGCTCATCCCGAGCGAGGTCTCCATTGCCACGTATGCGGTGCTGATTGCGAACAGCCGGTCGGGCGCCGGCTTGGCCAGCTTGCGGCGACCGATCAGGACGTCGAGGAAACCCACCGGCAGGTTAGGCGGTGCCCTGCAGCTGCGCCTCGAGCCGCTGGAGCCGCGCGATGCGCGCCTCGAGCGGCGGGTGGGTGGAGAACAGGGTGGCCACCGACTGCTTGGCCTTGGGCGGGAAGATGTAGAACGCGGCCAGCTCGCTGGGCGTCGCGCGCAGATCGCGCTGCGGGATCAGGCCCATGCGTCCGTCGATCTTCATCAGAGCGCTGATCAGGGCGCTGGGACGGCCGGTGATGATCGCCGAGCCGCGGTCGGCGGCGAACTCGCGGTAGCGCGAGAGCGCCTGAAGGAGCAGGAACGAGATCACGTAGACCGCGGCGGAGATCAGGATCACGAAGATGAACCCGTTGTTGTTGTTGTTGTCGCGGTTGTTGCCGCCGCCGAAGCCGCCGCCGAACAAGAAGCCCCATTGGGTGATGAAGGCGGCGATCGAGGCGAAGAAGCTGGCGATCGTCATCACCACCACGTCGCGGTTCACGACGTGCGTGATCTCGTGCCCCAGCACGGCCTCGAGCTCGGCGGGGGAGAGCAGGTCGAGGATCCCGGTGGTGGCGCACACGGTGGCCGTCTTGGGAGAGCGGCCGATCGCGAACGCGTTGGGCATCGAGGTCTGGGCGATCGCCACGCGGGGCTTGGGCAGGTTGGCCTGGATGCACAGGCGCTCGATCATCGCGTGAAGTTGAGGCGCCTCCTCGGGGGAGACCTCGCGTGCCCCCATCGAGTAGAGCGCGATCTTGTCGGAGGTGAACAGCTGCACCGCGAACAGCAGGGCGGCCACCACAGCGATGGTGACCGCGCCGGCGCCCGCGGCGATCAGCACCGCGACGAGCACGGCGTAGACCAGGCCGAGCAGGAACAGCGTGAACAGCATGCGGGTCTGGAGACCGGTGTCGCGACCGAATGAGGTGGGACGGGCCATAGTCCACTAATCTTGACAGACCGGGTAAGGGGTCCCTGAACGGGGAATATGAACAGCGGAAGTGCAGGCGCCGCGGGACATGGCTGTGGCTTGCGCGCTGGTTGCTTCGGCGGCTGGTCGTATGTCCTGGGCGGGCATTGATTTAACCCCGGCGCTCCACAGCCCGGACCAGGAAGCGCACGCTCACCGCCTGCAGGTCGGGGTCGTGCTGCACCGAGCGGTGATGGCCGCCCGGCACCGCGATCAAGCGGCTGCGCGGAGAGCGGGTGAGCCCCGCGAGCTCGCGCGAGTGCTCGACCGGGACCCGCTCGTCGCCCTCGGCGTGCAGGAGGAGCACCGGCACCTCCAGGGCGGCGATCGCCGTTCGCGGATCGTGGGCGGCCAGGAAGGCGTGCAGGGCCGGCACGTCGGCGGCGAAGGTGAAGCGGCCTTCGGTCAGGCCGCGCTGAAGCCCTTCGGCGCTGGCCGGGCAGATGGCCACCACGGCTGAGGCGCGGGCGGCGGAGGCGGACACCAGGGCCAGGTAGCCGCCCATGCTCGAGCCGCGCAGGGCGATCGGCGCGTCCGGATCGCCGCCCAGGTGCGAGCGCAGGAGATCCGCCATCGCGACGATGTCCTCGATCGGCCGACCGTCCATCGGGCCCTCGCTCTCGCCATGGCCGCGCTGGTCGAAGGCGATCGCGGCCAGGCCGGCTCCCAGTGCGGCGCGGGCGAAGTCGTGATGGTTCTCCTTGCACGAGCCGGCGCCGTGAAGCACGACGACGCCGCCGGGGGCCTGGGTGCTGGGCAGCCACAGCGAATACGACAGGCCATCGTGTACGGCGATCTCGCGCGGGAGGTCCACCGTGACCGGGCGCGGACGAGGCACGCGCCGATGATGGCAGGCATGGCATGATCGACCACCGCATGAGCGCCACCATGTCGACGATCTCGCACGTCTTCCCGCTCGGCTCGCGGGTAGGCGAGCAGGGCCGGCTCGAGATCGGCGGGTGCGACACGATCGAGCTGGCGCGCGAGTTCGGGACCCCCGCCTACGTGGTGGCCGAGGACGACCTGCGCTGGCGCGCCCGGTCGTTCCTGGAGGCGCTGGGTGCGCGGCACGCCGACTACGACGTGCTGTTCGCCTCCAAGGCGTTTCCTTGCACTGCTGTCTATCGTCTGCTGGCCGAGGAGGGGCTGGCCTGCGACGTGGCCTCCGGCGGCGAGCTGTTCCTGGCCCTGCGCGGCGGGTTCGATCCCGCGCGGATCTACTTCCACGGCAACGCCAAGTCGGTTGTCGAGTTGAGCGAGGCGGTGGCGGCCGGGATCGGGCACATCGTGATCGACTCACTGCATGAGCTGGACCGCCTCGAGCGCGTGGTGGCCGAGGCCGGGCGCCGGCAGGAGGTGCTGATCCGGGTCACGCCGGGGGTGGCGGGGGACACCCACCACGCGATCTCGACCGGTCAGACCGACTCGAAATTCGGCTTCGCCCCGGTCGACGCCCGGTTGGCGATCGAGAAGCTGGCGGCCGCCCCCCACCTGGACCTGGTCGGGCTGCACTTCCATATCGGCTCGCAACTGCTCGAGCTCGAGCCGTTCCGCGCCGCGGTGCGGACGCTCGCGGAGTTGGGTGACTTCCCGGTCTACAACGTCGGCGGTGGCCTGGGGGTGGCCTACACCGCGGCGGACCAGCCGCCCGCGATCCCCGACTACGTGGACGCCGTGGTGTCGACGGTCCACGAATGCCTCGGGCGGGACAAGCGCCTGCTGCTCGAGCCGGGGCGGGCGCTGGTGGCCAACTCCGCGGTCACCCTGTACACGGTGGAGACCGTCAAGCGCAACGTCTCGACCTGGGTGGCGGTCGACGGCGGCATGTCGGACAACCTGCGGCCGATGCTCTACGGCTCGAGGTACGAGGCGGTGATCGTGGACCGGCCGCTCGCCCCGGCCGAGGAGCGTTGCCAGGTCGCCGGCAAGCATTGCGAGTCGGGCGACGTGATCGTGCGCGGGGCGTGGCTGGCCGATCCCGCGCCCGGCGATGTGATCGCCACGCCGGTCACCGGCGCGTACGGATACTCGCTGGCCAACAACTACAACGGCGTGCCCCGTCCGCCGGTGATCTTCTGCCGCGATGGCGAGGCGCGGGCGGTGGTGCGACGCGAGACCTACGAGGACCTGGCGGCGCGTGATGTCGAGTGACGGGGTGTTCCGGGTCGGGCTGCTCGGCCACGGCACGGTGGGGGCCGCCTTCGCCGAGCTCCTGCCGGTTCATGCTGCGCGGATCGAGCGGCTGACCGGGCTACGCCCCGAGCTGTGCGGGGTGGTGACCCGCCGGTCGGGGTCGTTCGAGGAGATCCTCGAGCGGGCCGATCTGATCGTCGAGCTGATGGGCGGGATCGAGCCGGCGCGCGGGTGGTTGCTGCAGGCGATGCGGGCCGGGCGTCATGTGGTGACCGCCAACAAGCAGCTTCTCTCGCAACACGGCGAGGAGCTGTGGGACTGCGCGCGGGCGTGTGGCGTTCAGCTGCGCTTCGAGGGCGCGGTGGCGGGAGTGGTGCCGGTCATCCGAGTGCTGCAGGAGTCGCTGGCAGGCGCCACGATCGACCGCGTGCACGGGATCGTCAACGGCACCACGAACTTCATCCTGACCGAGATGGCCCGGACCGGGATGACGTTCTCCGACGCGCTCGGCGAGGCCCAACGGCTGGGCTACGCCGAGGCCGATCCGAGCGAGGACGTCGACGGGCGCGACGCCGCGGCCAAGATGGCGATCCTCGCCCGCCTGGCCTTCGACACCCCGGTGCACCTGGACCAGGTTCGCTACGAGGGGATCGAGCACATCCAGCCGGATGATCTGTCCTACGCGCATGAGCTCGGGCTGGAGTTGAAGCTGATCGGCACGGCCGAGCGGATCGGCGGCGGTCTGTCCGTGCGGGTGCACCCGGCGTTCCTTTACCCCGGTCACCCGCTGGCATCGGTAAGCGGACCGTTCAACGCGGTCACGGTCGAGTCGGAGGCGATCACCGAGATCACGATGTCGGGGCCGGGCGCCGGCGGGCCACAGACGGCCAGCGCCGTGCTGGGCGACGTGATCAGCGCGATGATCCCCCCGGCGTCGACGCCGCCCACCTCGCAGGTGCTGGAGATCGTCGGCGACGTCGTGTCCGCCTTTTATCTTCATTTGGAGGTGGCCGACCAGCCCGGCGTGCTGGCCGCGGTGGCGCAGGTGCTGGCCGAGCAGCAGGTGTCGGTCAAGTCCGTCGTGCAGCGGGGCCTGGGGGACCAGGCGCGGCTGGTGATGGTCGTGCACCCCGTATTGGAGTCGCGGTTCTTCGCGGCGATGGAGGCGCTGGGCGTGCTGGACGTCCTGCGGGCGCCCCCGCGAGCGATCCGCGTGCTCGAGGAGGAGTTCGGCTAGTTCGTGGACCCGTCCGCAAGTCCTGCGGCATTCGAGCGGCCCCTGGCGGCGCTGCGCTTTGTCCTCGGAGTCTCGTGTAGCGCCGCTACACGTCGACTCCTGCGTCCTCGCGCAGCATCCGCCAGTGACCACTCTTGGTGCCACACACGACTTACGGACGAGCCCACTAGTCGGGCCCGTTCGGCGGCGAAGGTGTGGTTGGGCCGGGCGGGCGGCAGCCACTTCGGTTAGGGTGCCGCGTCGATGAAGGCGGTCCAGATCGTCGAGCTGAGCGGCCCCCGCGACGCGCTGAAGCTGGTCGACGTGCCCGAGCCGGAGGCCAGCCATCCCGCGACCCCGGGGCGCGGCGTGCTGGTCGAGGTCCACGCCGCCGGCGTGTCGTTTCCCGAGGTGCTGCAGACCCGCGGCCAGTACCAGGTCAAGCCCGAGGTCCCGTTCACCCCCGGCAGCGAGGTCGCCGGCATCGTGCGCTCCGCCCCGGAAGGCGCCAACGTCCAAGCCGGCGACCGGGTGGCCGCCTTCTGCATGCTGGGCGGCTGGGCCGAGGTCGCGGTGGCGCCCGAGTTCTTCGCCTTCAAGCTGCCCGACGAGCTCGACTTCGCCCAGGGCGCCGGCCTGGTGCTCAACTACCACACGGCCTACTTCGCGCTGAAGCTGCGCGGCCGGCTGGCCGAGGGCGAGACCGTGCTGGTGCACGGCGCCGCCGGCGGGGTGGGCACCGCCTCGCTGCAGATCGCGCACGGCCTCGGCGCGCGCACGATTGCGGTCGTGTCCACCGACGAGAAGGAGCGGGTGGCCCGCGAGGCCGGCGCCGACGAGGTCGTGCGCAGCGACGGCGCCTGGAAGGACCAGGCCAAGGAGCTCTCGGGGGGCGGAGTCGACGTGGTGGTGGACCCGGTGGGCGGCGATCGCTTCACCGACAGCCTGCGCTCGCTGCGCGAGGGCGGGCGAGTGATCGTGGTCGGATTCACCGGCGGCTCGATCCCCGAGGTCCGGGTCAATCGGCTGCTGCTGGGTAACACCGAGGTGATCGGGGCCGGTTGGGGAGCGTACGTCCTCGGAAAGCCCGACCTGAACGTGGAGATCGGCGGCGCGATCGGGAAGCTGATCGCCGGCGGCGCGGTGCGCCCGGTCGTCGGCGCCCGCTTCCCGCTCGTGCAGGCCGCCGACGCGCTCGAGCTGATCGACGGCCGCGGCGCGACCGGCAAGGTCGTGCTCGACCTGGCGCCATAGCGCCGGCGCCGGCTCTGACATTCTCCTCACGACCATGCCGGGCATCATCGAGCGCTACCGGGAACGCCTGCCGTTCGCGCCCGGTGATCCGGTCGTCTCGCTCGACGAGGGCTCGACGCCGCTGATCCTGGCCGAGCGCCTCTCCGAGAGGGCCGGCGTCGAGGTGTGGCTCAAGCTCGAGGGGGCCAACCCGACCGGCTCGTTCAAGGACCGCGGCATGACCTGCGCGGTCTCGGCCGCCGTGCGCGAGGGCGCCCGGGCAGTGATCTGCGCCTCGACCGGCAACACGGCCGCCTCCGCGGCGGCGTACAGCGCCCGCGCCGGTCTCAAAGGTGCTGTGATCGTGCCCGAAGGCAAGATCGCGACCGGCAAGCTGGCCCAGGCGCTCATGCACGGGGCGCGGGTGGTGGCCCTGCGTGGCAACTTCGACGAGGCGCTCAAGCTGGTCCGCGAGCTGGTCCGCCGCCACCCGATCTCGCTCGTCAACTCGGTAAACGAGTTCCGCATCGAGGGCCAGAAGACCGCGGCGTTCGAGATCGTCGAGGCGCTGGCCGGCGAGCTCGACGCGCTGTGTATCCCGGTCGGCAACGCCGGCAACATCACCGCCTACTGGAAGGGGTTTCGCGAGGCCGGCCGCGAGCCGCGCATGCTGGGGTTCCAGGCGGCCGGCGCGGCCCCGCTCGTGCACGGCAAGCCGGTGGCGCACCCCGAGACCGTGGCCAGCGCGATTCGGATCGGAAACCCTGCGCGCTGGGAGGAGGCGATGGACGCGATGACCTCGAGCGGTGGCGCGGTCAAGGCGGTGAGCGATGCCGAGATCCTGGCCGCCTACCGATTCCTGGCCACCACCGAGGGCGTGTTCTGCGAGCCCGCCTCGGCGGCCAGCGTGGCCGGGCTGCTCGTGCACGGCGCCGGCGAGGGCGTCCACCGGGTGGTGTGCGTGCTGACCGGCCACGGCCTCAAGGACCCGCAGACCGCGCTCGAGTACGCCGGCGCGGTGGTGCCGTGCGATCCGGAGCTGAGCGCGATCGAGCGCGCGGTGCTGGAGTGACCGGCGGCCTCGCGCGGCGGCGAGTTGTGCGCGTCCCGGCTTCTTCGGCCAACCTGGGGCCGGGCTTCGACACGTTCGCGGCCGCGCTCGCGCTGCACCTCGAGCTCGAGGTGCGCGAGACCGGCACGTTTGCGCTGCACACCGACCTCGCGGTCCCGCGGGAGCCTGAAAGGAACCTCGTCGTCCGCGCCTTCGAGCGCCTGCATCCGGCCGACCGGTTCGAGTTCACGATCCGCTCGGACATCCCGTTGTCCGGCGGCCTCGGCTCGAGCGCGGCGGCGATCGTGGCCGGGCTGATGGCCGCCGACCACCTGTTCGAGCTCGACGCCGACGTGCTGGCGCTCGCAGCCGAGCTCGAGGGTCACGCGGACAATGTGGCCGCGGCTCTGAACGGCGGCGTCGTGGTGTGGGACGGCCGGCAAGCGCACCGATTCGAGCCGCCGATGGGCCTCGAGGCGGTGCTGGTCGTGCCGGATGAGCCCGCCCGCACCAAGGAGGCGCGGGCGGCGCTGCCCAACACGGTGGCGCTCGAGGACGCCGTGTTCAACGTGGCCCACGCCTCCCTGCTGATGCTGGGCCTGGCCACGGGCGACTGGGACCTGATCGCGGCCGGGCTGCGAGACCGCCTTCACCAGCCCCACCGCGCGCACCTGTACCCGCGCTCGGCCGGGCTGATCGAGCGCGCGCCCAGCCTGGGGGCGCTGGGTGCCACGATCTCCGGCGCGGGCCCGAGCGTGCTGGTGTGGAGCCGCTACGAGCACACCGGCATGGTCGTCGACCTCCTGAAGCGCGAGACGGGCGGATGGGCGACCGTCCTCCGGGCCCCGTTCGAGTCGCAGGGGGCGGACGTCCACAGCCTTTAGGGTCCTACGGACCCTTAGGCGTTCCGCTCGGCCAGCCGAGCGCGGAGCCACTCGGCGTGGCGCTCCTGGATCTCGCGGCCGTGGCGCGTGAAGTCGAGAATCAGCCGGAGATCCTCTTCGCTGTAGCGCTCCGCCATCGGCACGTACAGCTCCCGCATCGGCTTCACCATCAGCTCCATTGCCAACTCGAAGGCCTTCTCCGTCGGCTCGACCAGCACTCGCCGGCGGTCGGAGAGGTCGGGCACCCGCCGGGCCAGGCCGGCCCGTTCAAGGCGATCGATCACGGCGGTGATCGCGCCCGTGGTGAGCCGGCTCGCCTCGGCCAGATCCCCGGCGTTCATGCTCCCGTGTTGATCGAGGATGTCCATGCAGCGCGCGTCGGTGCGATTGATCCCGAGCAGCTCGGCGAGCAGCTCGTCGACCAGGTCGGTCGCCCGCTGGTTGGCCCGCACCGCCTCGCCTAGTTCGGCATACAGCTGGTGGCGCTCCGGAGAAGGTTCTCTTGACATCTAAATCTCTTAGCGACAGACGCTGCCAATCGCATCGCGCGTAGCTATTCCGGGGGCATGCAGCGTCGCCTCGACATCGCGATGGCCCTGGTGCACGACCCCGCCGTGCTGTTCCTGGACGAGCCGACCACCGGCCTCGACCCCGAAATGCGGGCCGATATGTGGGCGGAAATCGCGCGGCTGGCCCGTCAGCGCGGCAAGACCGTGCTGCTCACCACCCACTACCTCGAGGAGGCCGACCAGTTGGCCGAGCGGGTGGCGATCGTCGACCGCGGCAAGGTGGTGGCCGAAGGCACCCCGGAGCAGCTCAAGCGCGAGCTACGCGGCGACGCCATCCACGTCGACCTCGCGGCCGACCACAACGGCACGGTCGGCCGCGCGCTCGCCGAGCTCGCGGTGGTCCGCGACGTCACCGTCGACGGTCGGGTGCTACGCGCTCGCGCGGACGACGGCGGCCGCGCCGTGCCGCTCGTCCTCCAGGCACTCGAGACGCACGGAGTGGGCGTAGCCTCGGTGCGCGTGGCCTGCCCGTCGCTCGACGACGTCTATCTCAAGTACACCGGCCGCACGTTCGACGCGGCCGAAGCGGAGGCAAGTTAGATGACCCTGATCCGGCACACCCTGTACATGACGCTGCGCCACCTGCGCGAGCTGTGGCGCCAGCCCTGGTTCGTGGCCGTCACCCTGGTCCAGCCGGTCATCTGGCTGCTGCTGTTCGGCGCGCTGTTCAAGCGAGTGATCGAGATCCCCGGCTTCCACGCCCACTCCTATATCGCGTTCCTGGCCCCGGGCGTGGTCGTGATGACCGCGATGTTCAACTCGGCCTGGAGCGGGATGGCGCTGATCGAGGATCTCAACCGGGGGGTGACCGCCCGCTTCCTGGTCTCGCCGGTCAGTCGAGAGGCGCTGATCGCCGGGCGCATCCTCAAGGAGGCCGTGGTGGTGGTGATCCAGTCGCTGATCATCGTCGCGCTGGCGCTGATCGTCGGGGCATCATTCCCCGGCGGCGCCGGCGGCGTCGCGGTGCTGTTCGCGGTCTCTGCCCTGCTCGGCGCCACCTTCGGTGCGCTCTCGAACGCGTTCGCGCTGATCATGCGCCAGGAGGAGGCGCTGATCGGCGCGGTGCAGTTCATCGTGCTGCCGCTCACGTTCCTGTCCTCGACCTTCCTGGCCACCAATCTGATCCCGGGCTGGATGCAGCACGTGGCCGACATCAACCCGGTCAACTGGGCGGTGACGGCGGGACGGACGGCAACCTCGGCCAATCCCGACTGGGGCCTCGCCGCCTCACGGGTGGCGTTCCTGGCCGGGCTCCTGGTCGTCTGCCTGGCCTTCGCGACGAACGCGTTCCGCTCGTACCAGCGGTCGGTCTGATCGGGGCCGCCTGCGGCGGCGTCCGTGGGGTCATAAGGTCCCGTCCGGACGGGGTCGCACGGCCCCATGGACGCCGAGCGAAGCGAGGCCCCTAAGGAAGGGGCCCGTAGGAGAACTATCTGGCGTTTTGGCGGCGTTTGGACGCGCCTGACGCCACCCCCTCGCCCTCAGGTACCACCAGTACGATCGTGGCGAGGGGGGAGGCGTCAGCCACGCCCAGCCACTCGCCAACTCCACCACCTAATCGGAAGCCACCCAATTCTCCTACACCAAAGCACTACTAAGTTAAGAAACGCCGGCGGTCTCGTTCGCCATCGCGCGAACCCGCCGGCGCGAGGCGTCGAGGCCCAGGCGCTTTAGGAGCTCCTCGGCGACGGTCAGGTAGTCGGCGGCCAGATCCGGACGGTAGTCGAGGATCGACACCGCCCGCTCGGTGGACTCGGCGTAGGCGATCGACTGGCGGATCGTGGTCTCGAACAGCTTCTCGCCGAAGTGCTGGCGCAGCGAGTCGAACGCCTCACGCGAGTGGCGGGTGCGCATGTCGGCGATGTTCAGCACGACGCCCAGCCACTCAAGGTCAGGGTTGAGGTTCTCGCGCGCCAGCTCGATCACCTCGAGCGCCTGCTCGACCCCCTGGAGCGAGAAGTACTGCGCCTCAGCCGAGATGAGGGCGTGGTCGGAGGCGACCAGCGCATTGACCGTGAGCAGGCCCAGGGCGGGCGGGCAGTCGATCAGGATCACGTCGTAGTCGTCGCGCAGGTCGCGCAGCGCCTTCTTGAGCGCGAGCTCGCGGCCCATCTTGCCGCCCAGCGCGAGCTCGGCCTCGGCCAGGCCCAGGTTGGCCGGGATGATCCCGTCGTGGACGGCGCTCCGGGCCTTGGCGCCGCCCGAGAGCACATCGCCGATCGTGGGCGAGGCCTCGGGATCGACGTCCAGGTAGTCGGACAGGTTGCCCTGGGGGTCCAGGTCGACGGCCAGCACGCGCAGCTCGACGCGCCGGAAGACGTCGGTCAGGGTGCGTACGGCCGTGGTCTTGCCCGTACCGCCCTTCTGGGAGAGAACCGAGATCGTCGCCACCATACCCGCCGCAGGACTATAGGTCAGCGGCGCGGTCGCCGGTGGTCTCCATAATTGGTAGCCCGAAGATCAGCCGGTCTGCGCGGGCGCGCCATGCTCGGTGGCGTGGCTGTAGCGCATGCCACTCACCACGGGCACGTCCACGAAGTGGAGGTGGTGACGGCCGATCACGATCTCGTCGCCGTCGGCCAGCGTGCTCCACTCGACCCGCTCGCCGTTGACGAACACGCCGTTCAGGCTGCGGTCGTCGAGCACCCGCAGGCCGTCCGGCTGACGCACGATCAACGCGTGCCGGCGCGACACGGTCGGGTCGTCGAAGCGGATGTCGGCGGCCAAGCTGCGCCCGATCCGGGTCCACTCGCGCTGCAGGGCATGGGCGACGGCATCCTCGCCATCGGCCCGGTAGGCCAGGTATTGCCCGGGCTCGTGCAGGCCCTCGCGCAGCTCGTCGAGCCAGCCCTGGTCATCGTCGTCCCCCGCCACCTCGAGCACGCTGGTCTGGGCCGTCGTGAAGAGCGAAGCGCGCACGAACTCCGTCCCGCCGCAGTTCGGGCAGGTCGGCAGTTCATCCACCGCGTCGAGCGAGACGGGGTAGTCGCAATCCGTACATCTGAAGGTTCCGGTCCCCGCAACACTGCCCGACATCCAAGCTTTCATTGAAGGCGCGTTCTCCTTGTTACAGAGCTGCAGGCTCGCCGACTTGGACAAGCCGGTCGAGCCATGATATCCCCCAAGTCAAAGGCCCGGCGAGGCTCTGGACGGATCGCGGGGGGTGCAACGTTGTTTAGCAATACCTGTTAAGCCTGCCCTCAAGATGCGGGAGGAATCCCCGGCCACGGCGCCGAATCCTTCGGCCATGTCGGATTGGGCTCACTCCGACCACGTCGCGCCGGAGCTCCAGGTGGCGCTCGTGCGCCGGGCGGTGAACCATCGCGACGCGGTTCGCGAGCGCTGCCGGACATGCCGGCGGACGCCGCTGGTGGGCGAACGGGTGTACTTCGATCAGGGCGGCACGGTCTACTGCGAGCTGTGCCGCGCGCTCGATCCGGAGCCGGCGTTGCGCTCGCGAGTCATGCACGGCCCCGAGTTCGGGCACACCATGCGGCTGACCGACCACAGGGCCGCCTGAGCCCACCGACCCGAGCGAGGCCCCGCCGAACTTAGAATCCCGGGACGTGGAGCCGTTCACCGCCGAATCGACGATCTCGAGACCTCGCGAGGAGGTGTTCGAGTACCTGGCCGACGTCGCCAACCACGCTGAGTTCACCGACCACTACCTGACCGACTGGCACCTGACCCGGGAGGACTCCTACGGGACGGGCGCCGGCGCGCGCTTTCGCATCAACGCACCGCTCAGCCGCTTCAACTGGGCCGACGTGACGCTCTCCGAGGTGCAGCCGCCGTTCCGGATCGTCGAGCGTGGCCGCGGCGGCAAGTACAACCGGATCCGGATGCTCGGCACCTACAAGCTGTCCCCGGGCGCAGGGGGCAGCACCCGGGTCGAGTACACGATCGAGACATTGCCGGTGATGCCATCGGATCGTCTGCTCGAGGCGCTGGGCGGCAGCGCCTGGATGCGCCGCAAGACGCGAAAGGCGATGCGTCGGCTGCGCACGATCCTCGAAGAAGGGCGCGACCGAGGTCGGCGGGTCACCATCGCGCGGCCGCTGATCTGTGGCCGCCCCCCGCGAACGGGCTCGCATTCGAGGCGGCCGGCTTGCGGCCTGCTCGGCGTCCTTGCCTCGCCTGACCGGCCGCGCCGGCGTCGTCCTGAGGCGGCGCTGCGCTTTGTCCTCGGACCCTCGTGTAGCGCTGCTACAAGTCGGGTCCTGCGTCCTCGCGCAGCATCCGCCAGTGGCACCTCTCGGTGCAACCCGTTCACGCGGACGACCACTACACTTCGGCACCCGTGAGCGCGCGCCGTCTGTGCATCCTTGCCTGCGCCCTGGGCCTGGCCGTAGGGTTGGCCGCCTGCGGCCAGGTTGCAAAGCCCACCAGCCTGCTGAACAACGGCGTCTACGTCACCGCCGGCCCGATCACCTATCAGCTCCAGATCTCGCGCGAGCTGAACCAGTACGCGACCGAGGACAGCCAGTACCTGGCCGGACTGCCGGTCGGCACCGGTGCGCTCGGCGCCAACCAGCTCTGGTACGGCGTGTTCCTATGGGCCAAGAACCAGACGGACCATCCGAAGTTGACCGCCGGCCAGTTCGCCATCGTCGACTCCAACGGCGACCGCTTCGCGCCGGTCCGCCTGAACGCCGAGCTAAACGCCTATGCCTGGACCCCCCAGCTGTTGCCACCCTCGGGGACCCAGCCGGTGCCGAACACGACCGCATACTACGGACCGACCGGGGGAAACCTGCTGCTGTTCAAGCTGCCGACCTCGGTCTACTCCAACCGGCCGCTGACGCTTCAGATCTACCCGGCAGGGTCGTTGAAGCCGAGCGAGATCTCGCTCGATCTCTGACCCTCAGTGGATCGTCAGTGGGTCGCCTGCAGTCCGGCGATCAGCACCTGACGGACCGCCGGCGCGGCGGTGGCGCCGCCGGCGCCCTGGTTCGGGAAGAGCGCCCCGGCCACTATTCGCGGCGCCCCCACAGGGGCGTAGCCGACGAACCACGCGTCGGTCTCCTGGTTGGCGTTCGGCGCATTCGCGCCGGTCGCCGTCGCGGTGCTCTGGAGCTCGGCCGTGCCGGTCTTGCCCGCCACCGTCACGCCCGGGATCGAGGCGGCGGTCCCGGTGCCGAACTGCACCACCGCCATCATCATGCGCTGGAGCAGGCCGGCGATGTGCCTGCTCGTGACGTGGACAAAACGAGGCGGCAAGTGGGCCTGGAGGGTGGGCAGCGGCCGGCGCCCACCCATCGCGATCGTGGCCGCCACGTCGGTCATCTGAAGCGCGGTGGCCTGCACGCGTCCCTGCCCGATCGCCGATGAGCCGACCGCCAGGGCGTCGCCGATCTGGCCCGCGGGCGGAATCTCGGATTCCACCGCGCCCGGGATCCCCGGCGGATGGTTGAAGCCGAAGCGCTCGGCCACGTCGACCAGGCGTCGGCCGCCCAGCTTGGCCCCCAGCGGGGCGAACACCGAGTTGCAGGAGACCGCGAACGCGTTCAGGAACGTGCCCCCGCATGCCTCGCCGCCCGCGTTGTGCAGCGTGTAGCCCTCGATCGTCGCGCTCGTGGCGATCGGGAAGGTGTCCGACAGCTTGACGATTCCCGCCTCGAGTGCGCCGGTGGCGGTGATGATCTTCATCGTCGAGCCCGGCGGCTGAGCGGCGGAGAAGGCCACGCCGGCCAGCGCGAGCAGCCCGCCGGTCCGGGGATTCATGGCGGCCACTCCGCCGTAGCGCCCGGCCAGCGCGGCGACCGCCGCCCGTTCGATGGCCGGCACGATCGTGGTGGTCACGTCATGCCCGCGCTTCGGGTCGCTCCGGGCCAGCACGCGCCGGCCGGCCAGCAGCACGCCGCCGGGCGTTCCGGCCAGCTGGGTCTGGAACGCGCGCTCGAGTCCGTCCTGACCCACCTTGGCGTCGGACGGATATCCCTGCGACGCGTAGCTGGCCGCGTCGGCGGTCGGGATCGCCCCAAGGACGCCGACGATCTGGAGCGCGACGTCCGCGATCGGCGAGGTGCGGTGGGGGCCCCGGGCCAGCGGCGTCCCGTCGGCGGCGAACAGCGTGGCGCGGGGGGCGAGCGACATGTGTCGGGTGAGCCGCTCGCGTCCGCGGAGCCCGGGGAACAGGAGCGATGGGACGAAGTCCACGGTCGCGCTCGAGCCGGTGCCGGTCAGCGGCACCTCGAGCATCTCCCGGAGCGAGCCGAACAGCCGGGTCCGCACGGCCATGCGCACCGGGATCGCGTCGCCGCGCAAGCTGCCCACTCGAATCGGGGTGAGCTTCAGGACGGTGGCGGTCGTGGCGTCGCGGCGATAGGCGTCGGCGAATCGGCGCCCGTTGATGGCCTGGCGCGAGGCTGGGCTCAGCAGTGAGTACATCTTGGCGTAGTCGCCGGCGGCCCACGCGCGCACGTAGCTCGTGACCAGCTGGCGCTCAGCATGCCCGGGGCCGGCGCGCAGGACGAGTACCAGCCCGGCCGCGACCGCCGCGACCACCACGAGCGGGACCAGCAAGCGTACGCGCCGGCGCGACACGCGACGTCGATCTCGTCGTCTTGCATTCCCCTCCATCAGAACACTGCGAGCCACCTCACCTGGAACGGTAGAAGAACGCTCTCCCTAACCTCCCGGCGATGACGAAAGTCGACTGGTTGATCGTGGCCTTCACCGTGCTTCTTGCGGTGTACGGCTACGCCCAGGGCTTCATCGTCGGCGCCCTGTCGCTGGTCGGCTTCGGCATCGGGGCGTTCCTAGGGACGCGGCTGGCCCCGCTGATCCTGCCCGGCGGCTCGCACTCGCAGTACGCGCCGCTGTTCGGCCTGCTCGGGGCGCTGCTGGCCGGCGCGGTGCTGGCCAGTGGGTTCGAGGGGATTGGGGCGCGGGTTCGGATGTTCCTACGCCTGCCCGGGCTGCGTACGGTCGACGGGCTGTTGGGAGCGGCGCTGACCGCTTCGGTGGCGCTGGGGATCGCCTGGATCGTGGGGGCGATCGCGCTCCAGTCGGCGGGCTCGCCCGTCCTCCGGCGCGACATCCAGCGCTCTGCCATCCTCCAGGGGCTGAACGAGCTGCTGCCGCCGTCGGGCCCGATCCTGCATGCGCTTGCCCGCATCGACCCGTTGCCGTCCGTGCACGGCCCGGCGGCCGACGTGCCGGCGCCGCCGCGCGGGATCGCCACCGCCCCGCGGGTGACTGCGGCCGCCCGGAGCGTGGTCAAGGTGCTGGGGACCGCCTGCGGGCTCGGCATCGAGGGCAGCGGCTGGGTGGCCGGCCCTCACGTGGTGGTGACCAACGCCCACGTGGTGGCCGGCGAGTCCGACACCACGGTCCAGATCGACGGCAATCAGCCGGGACTGGACGCCGCCGTGATCGACTTCGATCCGCACGACGACGTGGCGGTGCTGCGGGTGCCGGCCCTGCACGAGCCGGTGCTCCCGTTGGCGGCCAACCCGCCGGCCGGGACGCCCGCGGCGATTCTCGGCTATCCGCTTGATGGCGGTTTCGACGCCGAGCCCGGCCGGGTCGGCCAGACCGAGACTGTGAGCACCGAGGATGCCTACGGCAACGGTCCCGTGCTGCGGAGCATCACGGCGCTGCGCGGACGGGTGCGCCCGGGCAACTCGGGCGGACCGATGGTGGACGGGGCCGGCCGGGTGGTGGCCACCGTGTTCGCGGCGATCACCGGTTCGCCCAGCGGCGAGGGCGGCTTCGCGGTGCCCAACAAGCTCGTGCGCGAGCGGCTGGCGGCGGCGCGCCCACGCACGCACGCCGTGCCGACGGGGCCGTGTGCAGGCTAGCAGAGCCCTCGCGTCCCCGCCGTGCTCCTATAGGGCGGGCGGTGGTCTGCACACCGCCCGCCCCTAGGTGCGTTGCCCCCGGGGGCCCCGAAGGTGTTACTGCCCCCCGATGTCCTCGGCCATTTGACTCACCGTCCGGGGCCCCAGTGCCCCCAGCAGCTGGGGGTGGTGGTGAGCTAGGTGTCGCTGAGCCGCCGAGAAGAGCTCGTGCTCGTCGTCGCCTGCGAGCTGCGCCCCGCACTCGCAGTAGGCGATTCGCCGATGCCCTCCGTTGACTGCGGTCGTGTGGCCGTCATCGCTGCGGCCCTGCGGTCCCTCTGGTTGCGCCCCGCCGAGCACTTCGCTGCGTGTCACCTCGGTGTCCACTGCGCCGCACGATGCAGCTTTGACGTTGTCGATACGTTTCCAGAACGTTGCCGCAGGCAGAGCGCTCGCCCGAGATAACTCGCATACAGCTCTGTGGACGGTTGTCCGTGGAGATAGGTGGCGTGCAACTGTCGGATCGGCTGCGCGGCAAGCAAGTGCCGCTGCTGCTCGCCTACCTGGTGCTCAACCGCGGCCGGCACGTGGGCCGCGATCAGCTGATCGGGGCGCTGTGGCCCAACCACGCGCCGGTCTCCCAGGACGCCGCGCTGCGCACGCTGCTCTCGCGGCTGCGGTCGTCCCTGGGCGCCGGCACCGTGGTCGGGCGCGACGAGTTGATCCTCACCCTCCCCGAGCCGGTATGGATCGACATGGAAGCGGCCAGCGCCGAGGTCGCCCGCGCCCTTGACCTGCTCGAGCGGGGCGACGCGCGCCGAGCCTGGGCGTTGGCCCAGGTTCCGCTCAACATCGCCAGCCGCGGGCTGCTCCCGGGTTCGCAGGCGATCTGGCTCGAGGCGCCCCGGCGCGAGCTCGAAGAGGTCCACCTGCTGGCGCTCGAGGTGATCGGCCGTGCCGGCCTGGACATGGGCGGCACGCAGCTCCAGTCGGCCGAGCGGGCGGCGCGCGCCCTGATCGAGGCCGAGCAATACCGGGAGTCTGGCTACGTGTTGCTGATGCAGGCGCTGGCCGCTCGGGGCAACGTGGCCGAGGCGATGCGCGTGTTCGACGCCCTGCGCACGCTGCTGCGCGACGAGCTCGGTACGAGCCCTTCCCCCGAGGCGATCGCTGGGCACGACAGGTTGCTGCGGCCCCAGGCGCACGGCTCGGAGGCGGCCCGGTCCGTCGAGGCCGGTGGCGCGGGCGTGGCGATCCCGGTGCCGGCCGACCTGCGCCATCGGGCCCAGGCCCCCCTGATCGGCCGCGGGCGGGAGCTGGCCGAGCTCGAGGCGTTCTGGGAGCTGGCCGCCGGCCCCGACGGCTCGGGGCAGCTGGTGTTCCTGGCCGGCGATGCCGGGATCGGCAAGACCACGCTGACCGCCGAGCTGGCCCGCCGCGTGCACGAGGCGGGCGCGATCGTGCTGGCCGGGCGCTCTCCCCGCGAGACCGTGGTCCCCTACCAGCCGATCCTCGAGGCGCTTCGCCACTGGGCCCTCAACGCGCCGGCCACCGAGCTGAGCACGACGGCCCGCGAGTACGGCTCCGAGCTCGCCCGCCTGATCCCCGAGCTCCGCCGCCGGGCGCCCGACCTGCCCCCGCCACCTCTGGACGAGCCCGAAACCGAGCGCTACCGGCTGTTCGAGGCGGTGGTGGGATTGCTCACCGAGCTCTCGCGCTCGGCGCCGGTGCTGCTCGTGCTCGACGATCTGCAGTGGGCCGACCGGCCGACGCTCCTGCTCCTGCGGCATCTGGCCCGGGCCACCACACCGGCTCGCCTGCTGATCCTGGGCGCCTACCGATCGACTGAACGGGGCGATACGTTCACGAGCGCCCTGACCGAGCTTCGCCGCGACCGGCTCGCCTCCCAGCTGGACATCCGCGGCCTGAGCGAGGCCGAGAGCGCGGAGCTGGTCGCCCTGCGCGCCCCGGAGGCGCCATCGCGGTCGTTCGCGCACGCGCTGTACGAGGAGACCGAGGGCAACCCGTTCTTCGTCGAGGAGATCGTCCGCCACCTGCTCGAGGCGGGGGTCCATGCGGGCAGCGCGAGCGCCTCCGATCTGCAGCGCTTCGGGCTGCCCGAGGGCGTCAAGCAGGTCATCGCGTGGCGGCTCGGCCGGCTCGAGGCGCCCGCGGTCGAGCTGCTCCGGGTGGCGGCGGTGATCGGCCGGGCGGTGGACGCGGCGCTGGTCGAGCGGGTCGTGCTGCTCGGCGAGGAGGACTTCCTCAGCGCGCTCGAGGAGGCGCTGGCGGCCGGGCTGCTGGTCGAGTCCGACGGGACGCCCGGCTCCTACCTGTTCTCCCACGCGCTGATCCGCGAGACCCTGTACGAGGGGATGTCGGTGCCGCGCCGCGCCCGGATCCACAAGCGGGTGGGAGAGGCGATCGAGGCGATGCAGGGGCGCCGCCGCGGGCGCTACCTGCCCGAGCTGGCGTATCACTTCACGCGCGCGGCCGATGCCGAGGACGCCGAGAAGGCGATCACGTATGCCCTGGGGGCCGCCGAGCAGGCGACCACGATGCTCGCCCACGAGGAGGCGGCCGGCCACTACGCGCGTGCCCTGGACGTGCAGGGGCGCTTCCAGCCCGAGGCGGCACGGCGCCGGTGCGAGTTGCTGCTGGCCCTCGGGGAGGCCCGGGTGCGGGGCGGCGAGCGCGCCATGGGCTCATCCGCCTTCCGCGAGGCCGCCGCGCTGGCCGAGCAGCTCGGGGACGGCTCCGCCCTGGCCCGAGCCGCGGTCGGCGCCTCTCGGCGCTACGTGCAGCCGCCGGGGGTGGTCGACGGCGAGCTGATCGCGATGATCGAGCGCGCGCTCGAGCTCGAGCCCGGACGGACACTGATGCGGGTGCGGCTGCTCGGCTGCCTGTGCGGAGCGATCTACTACTCGCCCGACCGCGACCGCATGCAGGCGCTCAGCCAGGAGGCGATCGACATCGCCACCGAGCTCGGCGATCCCGAAGCGCGGGCGTACGCGTGCGGCGCTCGCCGACGGGTGCTGTGGGACGCCCCGCACTTGCAGGACCGGATCGAGGTCTCGACCGAGATGCTCACGCTGGCGCGCCAGATCGGCAACCTCGAGCTCCAGCTCCAGGCCCACGCCTGGCTCGTGGTCGACCTCCTCGAGCGCGGCGATCTGGACGCCGTGGACGCCCAGATGGAGGCGTTTGCGGACGGCGCGGACCGACTCCGCCAGACCCTGTTCGAATGGACCTCGACTGCGTGGCGGGCCATGCGGGCACTCCTCGCCGGCGAGCTCGAGCGCGCCGACCGGCTGGCCTCCGAGGCGCTCGCCGCGGGCGCGCCCGCCGAGGCGGTCACCGCCTCGCAGTACTACGCGATCCAGGTGCTGGCCATCCGGCGCGATCAGGGGCGGATGGGCGAGCTCGAGGCTGCCGTACGCCGGCTCGTGTCCGACAATCCGGGACGCCCAGCCTGGCGTGCCGCGCTGGCCAACCTGCTGTGCGAGGAGGGCCGGCTCGACGAGGCGCGGGAGGAGTTCGAGCTCCTCGCCGCGAACGAATTCGACGATCTTCCCAAGGACCTCGACTGGATGATCTCGATGACGCTGTTGAGCGACGTGTGCGCCGACCTGGGCGACGCCGAGCGTGCCGCGCTCCTCTACGGCAAGCTCGAGCCCTACGCAGACGTGAACGTGGTGATCGGGCTGGCTGCGGTGTGCCTGGGCTCGGCCGCCAGCTTCCTCGGCAAGCTGGCCGCGACCGTGGGACGTGCCGAGGAGGCCGCCGCGCAGTTCGAGCATGCGCTGGCCGCCAATGCGGCGCTGCGGGCGCCGGGTTGCCTGGCCCGCACGCAGGTCGACTACGCCCGGTTGATCGGGAGTCCCGGCTATCCGGACCCCTCCCACTTTGCCCGCGCCGGCGAGCTGCTCGACGCGGCCGGCGATGCGGCGGCGCGGCTCGGGCTGGGGGCGGTGGCACGCAAGGTGGCGGTGCTTCGAGCCGAGCCGGAATCGCCCGTCTAGGGCGGGGACGAGGCGTCTAAGGCCCGTAGGACCCTAACCGCTCGGCACGGTCAGCATGGCGGCGCTGGCGGCGGGGACCTTCAGCTCGTATCGGCCGTGGCTCGGGATGACCGTCGAGGTGCGGCGCCGGCCGGCCGGCAGGCCCGTCCTGGCGCCGAAGGTCTGGCCGGCCAGCGTGACGTGGCCCTCGGCAGCGATGCTCGGCGCCTCCAGGCGCTCGATCGTCCCGGGGGCCGTGGCGGTCGAGGAGCCGACCCGGACGGCGAGCGTGCGGGCGCGCGTGCCCTCGTTGATCAGCACGACCTGGATCGTGTGATCGGGCGCGCGGAGCGCCCAAGCCTTCAGCTGCCGCGAGTCGGTCGCTGAGACCTTCAGCAGACGTGAGCCGGCGGGCGCCGCCCGCGCGAACATCGCGAGGCCGTAGTAGTCGGGCTCGACCGTGGCTCGCCACCGTCCCTGTCGCCGGGTGAACTTGAACAGCTGGTAGGTCGCGCCCGGGAAGGTGTGGATGTTGATCCCGTCCGCCCCGACCCGGGCCATCTCGAACAGGACGTCGAGCGACCACAGCGCCGAGGCGAACGACTGGGCCACCGCGGGGACGTCGCCGCAGGAGATGGTGTTCATCTCGTCGACACGCAGGGCCAGGTGGTGCGCATGCGCGACCTTGACATCGGCCGCCACGCTGTCGGCCAGCCCGCGCGAGGCGGCCGGCGCCAGCAGGTGCGCGATCGACGGGTACTCGATCTGGTTCGGCGCGAGGAAGCACTGCTGGAGCGGGTAGCGGTGGAGCGTGGCCACGGCCACGCGGCGCTGCGCTGACAGGAACGGCGGCAGGTAGCCGAACCAATTCGGCTGCCCGACGGTCGGTCCGGCCAGCGGGAAGTGCGGCAGCGCCCCGCCGATGCGGGCGAAGTCGGGCTCGAATTGCGCGAAGTCCCAGTCGCTCGGCCGCCCCGGAGCGCCCGAGAAGCCCCATGTGAACACCCCGTAGAGCTCGGGTTCGTTGCCGAGCTCGAGCGCCTCGACCCGCTGGCGCCCCACGCCGGCCACGAGTGACTTGGCTTCCGCTGCCGCGATCCGAGTGCTGTCGGCCTCGAGGTTTATCCCCAGGATCACCCGCGCCCCGAGCTTCGCCGCCACCGCTCCGATGGTCGCGATCCATCGCCGGGTGAGGCTGAAGGTCACGCCGGCCGGCGCGCGCATTCCGGGCACCGGCCACCAGGTGTTGTCGGTGGTGACGCCGCCGATCCGCAGCTCGGGCGCCGAGCCGCCGGCCAGGTTGCGAATCAGCTGCAGGAAGACCGGATTGGGCCTTCCGCCCACCCCGGCGTAGTCCGGCACCGCCCAGTACTCGAACGAGAGCCCGAGGAAGCCGGGGGGGATCGCCGGGCGCGCGAGAGGGTCGCCGATCATGAGCACCTTCGGGGGATCGGCGTGCGTGGATGCTCCCGCCGGGAGGGCGGTGGCAAGCGCGAGGGTGGCGGCGACGATGGCCCATCCGAGTGCGGTGCACGCTCGCATCATTCGCCGGCAGAAAAGCATCACGGCCGGTCGTTTGCGATGGCGCCGGTTGACGCGGGCGCTACCCTCGCGGACTCATGGGTGAGACGCTCGTCATAGCCGAGAAGCCGTCGGTCGGACGCGACCTGACGCGGGTGCTGCCCGGCCCGTTCACCAAGCACGAGGGCTACCTCGAGGGGCCCGAGCACATCGTGACCTGGGCCGTCGGTCACCTGGTCCAGCTCGCCGATCCCGACGAATACGACGACCGCTTCAAGAAGTGGCGGATGGCCGATCTGCCGATTGTGCCGGACCGCTTCAAGCTGGTGGTGCGCGATGAGCGCTCCAAGAAGCAGATGAACGTGGTCAAGCGCCAGCTCGACCGCGACGACGTCGAGCTGGTGGTCAACGCGTGCGACGCCGGCCGCGAGGGTGAGCTGATCTTCGCCTACCTGTACGAGAAGTCCGGCTCCAAGAAGCCGGTCATGCGGCTGTGGCTGAACTCGATGACTCCCGCGGCGATCAAGGTCGCCTTCGCAGGTCTGCGACCCGCCCGCGAGCTGGCCTCGCTCGAGGCGGCGGCCCGCTCGCGCTCGGAGGCCGACTGGATCGTCGGTATGAACGCCACCCGGGCGGCCACCATCCGGCTGCGCTCGAGCTTCGATGGGGCGGTGTCGCTGGGGCGGGTGCAGACCCCGACCCTGGCCATCCTGGCGCGGCGCGAGCAGGAGATCCGCGACTTCCGGCCCGAGCCCTACTGGGTGGTCGACGCCGTGTTCGACCCAGTGGAGGACAAGCCGCGGGTGTACGAGGGCCGATACCACGACGGCGCAAACCCGCGGGTCAAGAGCGCCGAGGCGGCGGTCGCAGTGGTCGAGGCGTGCCGGGGCCAGACCGGTGAGATCACCAAGCTCGAGAAGTCAGAGCGCAAGGAGCGCCCCGAGCTGCTCTACGACCTGACCTCGCTTCAGCGCCACGCCAACCGCCGCTATGGCTTCACCGCCCGGCGCACGCTTGCCGCCGCGCAGCGGCTGTACGAGGAGCACAAGGCGCTCACCTATCCGCGCACGAACTCGCGCTACCTGACCGGCGACATGATCCCCGAGATCAAGCCGATCGCCCGCCTCGTCGGCTCGCAGCGCGAATACGCCAAGGCAGCCGAGTACGTGCTCGGGCTCGAGAAGCTTCCGCTCCAGCGGGTGGTCAACGACCTTAAGGTCACCGACCACCACGCGATCATCCCGACGCGCGCCGAGCGCCACCCGGTCGACAAGATGAGCGACGACGACCGCAAGATCTACGACATGGTGGTGCGCCGCTTCCTGGCCATCTTCCATCCCGACGCGGTGTTCGAGAACACCCGGGTCGAGACGACGGTCGCCGAGCACGTGTTCCGGACCCGCGGGAAGGTTCTGCTGGTCGCCGGGTGGCGCGCGGTCTACGGTGAGCTGCCGGAAGCCGAGCAGTCCGACGACGACGAGGGGCGCGAGCAGCAATTGCCCAAACTCGCGCGCGGCGAGCGGGTCGAGGTCACGGAGGTCGGCTCGGAGCAGAAGGAGACCAAGCCGCCGGCGCGCTACAACGACAACTCGCTGCTCGGCGCGATGGAGACGGCCGGCAAGCTCGTCGACGACGAGGAGCTGCGCGAGGCCATGAAGGAGTCCGGGATCGGCACGCCGGCCACGCGGGCGGCGATCATCGAGCGCCTGATCCAGGTCGGCTACGTAGAGCGCGACGGCCGGGCGCTGGTCGTGACCGAGAAGGGCCTGAACGTCATCCGCCTGCTCGGCGAGCACGCCCTGACCTCACCCGGCATGACCGGCGACTGGGAGCGGCGGCTCGCGCTGATCGAGACCGGCGGGGACTCGCGCGAGGCGTTCATGGGCGACATCGTGAAGTTCACCGCCGACACGGTGGGCGAGCTCGACCGCAACCTGAAGGACGTGCGGATCCCACGGGCCAACCTGGGCCCCTGCCCGGTCTGTGGGCGCGACATCGTCGAGAACCGCAAGGGCTACTCGTGCTGGTCGCGCGAGGACCCCGGTTGCGGGTTCGTGATCTGGAAGGCCAAGGCCGGCAAGCAGCTGCCGCTGGCGGTGGCGCGCGAGCTGATCAAGACCGGCCGGACCCAGAAGGCGGTAACCGGCTTCAAGGGCCGCTCGGGCAAGAGCTTCCGGGCCCGGCTTGCCCTGCAGCAGACCGACGACGGCAAGTGGCGCGTCGAGTTCGACGAGCCGTGGGCGCGCGAGGGGGCCAAGCCGCCGGAGGCCGAGGAAGGCGACGCGGCGGGCGAGGCCGTCGAGCAGGAGCAGCCGGCCGCGGCTTGATCGTCAGCGCGCCGGCCGTCGGAGCGTCAGCACGGCGTCCGGCCGTCGGAGCGTCGGCACGGCGTCCGGCCGTCGGAGCGTCGGCACGGCGTCCGGCCGTCGGAGCGTCGCACGCGTCCGGCCGTCGGAGCGTCGGCACGGCGTCCGGCCGTCGGAGCGCCAGCACGGCGTCGCCGGCGGCTCGCAAGATCACCCCGTCCTGTCCGCGCGGCACTATGGGGCGATGCCGTTGACCCTCGTCCTGGGACCCGCGAACTCGGCGAAGGCCGGGGAGGTGCTGGGCGCCTTCGCCGCCGCCTCCCCCCGCGGCGCGATCCTGGTCGTCCCGACTGCGGCCGACGCGGCTCACTACGGCCGTGAGCTGGCCGCCGGTGGGGCGGTGCTCGGCTCGGTCCTCACCTTCTCCGGGCTGGCGGGCGAGATCGCCACCCGGGCCGGCTATACGGGCCGGCGACTCACCCCTTTGCAGCGCGAGCGGGTGCTCGAGCAGGCCCTGAACGGCGCGAGCTTCGACGTCCTGCGCCAGGCGGCGGGCACGGCCGGATTTCCGACCGCCGCAGGCGAGCTGATCGCCGAGCTCGAGCGCTCGCTGATCACCGCCGATCGGTTCGCGGCCGCCATGCGGAGCTGGGCCCGGCAGGACCGGCGACGAGACGGATATGCGCGGGACGTGGGGGAGATCTACCGGGTGTACGCCGCGCGGCTGGAGCAGCTCGCCAGGGTCGACGCCGAGCTTTTCGCCTGGCGCGCGCTCGACGCCCTGCGCGCCGCCCCGGGCCGGTGGGGGTCCGAGCCGGTGTTCTTCTACGGCTTCGATGACCTGCACCGGCTGGAACGCGACGCGATCGAGACGCTGGCTCGGGTGGTGGGGACCGAGGTCACGGTCTCGCTCACCTACGAGGCCGGGCGTCCGGCCCTGTCGGTGCGGGCCGAAACCGTCGAGGAGCTTCGCCCGCTCGCCCAGCGGGTGGTCGAGCTGCCGGCGCTCGGCGAGCATTACGCGGCGGGTTCGCGCGCGGTGCTGCACCACCTCGAGCGGGGCCTGTTCGAGCCCACTGCGGAGCGGGTCGATCCGGGCGAGGCGGTCGCGCTGCTGGAGGCCGGCGGCGAGCTGGCCGAGGCCGAGCTGGTCGCCGCCGAGGTGCTCGAGCTGCTCCGCGCCGGCCTCGCCGGCGAGGAGATCGCGGTCGTCTACCGCTCCCCCGAGCGCAGCGGGGCGCTGATCGAGCGGGTGTTTCGCCGCTACGGGATCCCCGTCGCGCTCGAGCGGCGGGCCCCGCTGGCCAGCACCGCCGTCGGGCGGGCGCTGCTCGCGCTGGCCCGCTGCGCGCTGCTCGACCCAGAGCGGCCAGGAGCCAATGACCTGCTCGATTACCTGCGCGCGCCGGGGCTGATCGAGAACCCCGAGGAGGTGGACCAACTCGAAGCTGAGATCCGCCGGCATGGAGTGCGCACCGCGGCGCGGGCGCGGACCCGGGCGCAGACGCGCGGCGGGCTGGAGTCCGCGCTCCACTGGCTCGACGCCCTGCGCTCCGCCGAGGATCCCGGGACGGAGCTGGCCGCTCAGGCCCGGCGGCTGTTGGCCGCCCCGCACAGGGGTTGCGCCGCCGTGCTCGACCCGGTCGAGGAGCTCGATGCCCGCGCGGTCGGCGCACTGGAGCGGGCGCTGCGCGAGCTCGAAGAGGTCGGTGCACGCCCGGTCGGCGGTGAGGTGATCGAGTTGCTCGAGCGCTTGGAGCTCGCGGCCGGTACGGCCGCGACACGTGTCCGGGGCGGTCCTGGTGTCCGATCCTCTCTCGATCCGGGCCCGGCGCTTCCGGGCCGTGCTGGTGTGTGGCCTTCAGGAAGACGAGTTCCCGCTGGCCGCCGGGCCCGAGCCGTTCCTGTCCGACGAGGTGCGCCGCGAGTTGGCCGCCTGCAGCGGACTACGCCTGCGCCCCCGCGAGGACGCGCTGGCCCGCGAGCGCTACCTGTTCTACACGAGTGTCTCGCGCGCCACCGAGCGGGTGATCCTCAGCTACCGGAGCTCCGACGAGGAGGGCAATCTCGCGCTCCCCTCGCCGTTCATCGCCGACGTCTCCGAGCTCCTGGCCGAGGACTGGCCCGAGCGCCGGCGTCGGCGGATGCTGGCCGACGTGGTGTGGCCGGTGGACGCCGCTCCCACCGAACGCGAGCTGGCCCGCGCTCGCGCCGCCGCGCGCGCCCCGGCCGCCGGTGATGTGCCCTCCCCGATTGGCTCGCTCGGCCCCGTGGCGCTCGCCCACGTGCGCCACAGCCAGATCCTTTCGGCCGGGGCGCTCGAGAGCTACGCCGACTGTCCGGTCAAGTGGCTGGTCGAACGCGAGCTCCAGCCCGAGGCGCTCGAGCCCGATCCCGATGCGCTGGCCCGCGGGAGCTACATGCACACGGTGCTCGAGCAGGTGCTCCGGCGCCTGGACGGCCCGGTCACACCCGAGACGCTGCCGCGGGCGCTCGAGCTGCTCGATGATGTGTTGGCCGAGAACGTCCATGGGATCGCCACGGGCCAGGGCGAGGCGGTCCGGGCGGGATGGGCGCGGGCGGTGGCGGCCGATCTGCGCCGCTACCTCGCCTATGAGGCGCGAGACGGCTGCACGTGGCCGCCGTACGGCCTCGAGCTGCGCTTCGGGTTCGAAGAGGTCCCGGAGTCGCTGCCGGCGCTGGAGCTGGGCAACGACGTGCGCTTGCGCGGGATCATCGACCGAGTCGACGCCGAGAATTCGGACCCACCCACCCACGCGATCGTGCGCGACTACAAGAGCGGCTCGGCGCGCCCGGAGCAACAGGGCGCCCGGTGGGAGACCGACCGCCAGCTCCAGGTGGCGCTGTACATGATCGCCGTCCGCGAGCTGCTCGGCCTCGAGCCGGTGGGCGGCTTCTACCAGCCGCTGGGCGGCGGTGACCTGCGAGCCCGCGGGGTGTTCCTGGAGGGCGCGGTGCCCAGCGACTCCCTCGTGGGCAACGACCGGCGCGACCAGGACGAGCTGCGCGAGCTGCTCGATGACGCGCGCGGTCGTGCGCTGGTACTGGCCGGCCGGCTGCGCGCTGGAGAGCTCGAGCCGTGCCCGGCCACCTGCTCGCGCGACGGATGCAAGTACCCCGGAATCTGCCGTGCTTGAGCTCTCGGAGACCGACACGGCGGAGCGCGCCTTCACCGACGAGCAGCTGCTGGCCATCGAGCGCCGGGAGGGCGACCTGCTGCTCGACGCCGGCGCCGGCAGCGGCAAGACCTCCGTGCTGGTCGAGCGGTTCGTGCGCTCGGTGCTCGAGGACGGCGTCGAGGTCGCCGCGATCCTCACGATCACCTTCACCGAGAAGGCGGCGGCCGAGATGCGCGATCGCATCCGCCGTCGCCTGCGGGAGCTCGGTGCCGACGAGGCCGCGCGCGCCACCGAGGGCGCGTTCATCTCCACCATCCACGGCTTCTGCGCCCGCCTGCTGCGCGCCCACGCGCTGGCCGCCGGACTCGACCCGGGATTCGTCGTGCTCGACGCGCCCGAGGCCGAGCGGCTGGCCGACGGCGCCTTCGCCGACGCGCTCGAGGAGCTCGGCCGCACACCGGGTATCCACCCACCCGTTCCCCACCAGCCCGCGGTCGACCTGATCGCCGCCTACACCGCCGGCGGGTTGCGCAGCGCGATCCTCCAGATTCACGACGAGCTGCGCTCGCGGGGGGAGCGCCGCCCCCGCCTGCCGGACCTGCCGCCGGCGCCTGACCTGGAGGCGGCCCGCCGCGAGCTGATCGACGCGGCCGCGGCGGCGGCCCGGGAGCTCGGCGAGGTCGACGAGCCAGGCCCCAGGGTCGCTCCAGGCGCTGGCCCGCGTCGAGCGATGCCCCGAGGTGGCCCAAGCGGACGATCCGTGGCCGGGGGATCTGTACGCGGTGGGGCTGCCCGGCGGCAACGGTGCGGCTCTCTCGACGGACGCCTGCCTGCGGTACACCGACGCACTCGCCGCCTTTCGAACGGCGTGCGAGCACCGCCGCGCGATCCGGGTTCACGGACTGCTCGACCGGCTGCTGCGCCTGTTCGGCGAGCGCTACGCACGAGCCAAGCGAGACGCCTCGGGGCTCGACTTCGAGGACCTCGAGCTCGAGTGCCGGGAGCTCCTGCGCTCGGACTCCGAGCTCCGCGAGCGCTACCGGGCGCGCTTTGCCCGCATCATGGTGGACGAGCTGCAGGACACGAACCAGGTGCAGCTCGAACTGATCGAACTGGTCGCCCGCGGCAACCTGTTCACGGTTGGCGACGCCCAGCAGTCGATCTACGGCTTCCGCCACGCCGACGTGGAGCTGTTCGAGCGGCGCGGCGCCTCGCTGGCCGCCGCCGGGGCACGCGCCACCCTCGACACCAACTTCCGTTCGCGCCCCGAGATCCTCGCCGTGATCAACGGGCTGTTCGAGGCGGAGATCGGAACCCAGCCCGCCTCGCGGTTCCGGCCCCTACGACCCGGCCGACCGCCGGACCCGGATCCGGCTCACGCGCCCCACGTGGAGCTGCTGGTGGCCGACAAGGGTGCCGACTGGACGATGGAGGGGCTGGGCGCGCCGTGGCGGGTGGCCGAGGCGCGCGCGCTCGCCGCCCGGCTCCAGCGGTTGCTGGCGTCCGGGACCGCCGCACGTGACGTCGTCCTGCTCACCCGCGCCACCACCGACCTGCGCGTGTACGAGCGCGCGCTCGAGGACCGGGGAATCCCCACCTACGTGATCGGCGGGCGCGGCTACTGGTCGCACCCGCAGGTGATCGACATGGTCGGCTACCTCGAGGCGGTGGCCAATCCGCGCTCGGAGGAGGCCCTCTACACGGTGCTGGCTTCGCCGCTGGTCGGCGTGTCGGCCGATGCGCTGGTCGTGCTGGCCGCCGTGGCGCGGGCGCGCGGCGTCGACGCGTGGAGGTTGCTGCGCCAGCCCGGCGACGCCTTCGACGAGCTGGGCTCGGGGGAGAGGGATCTGCTGCTCCGGTTTGCCGATTGGTTTGCCATCGAGCGGGACGCGGCCGGGCGGACGGCGGTCGAGTCTCTGATCGATCGGGTGATCGAGCGCACCGGCTACGACCTGGTCGTGCTGGGCATGCCGGGCGGGCAGCGTCGGCTGGCGAACGTGCGCAAGCTGATGCGCCTGGCCCGCGAGCACGAGGCGGCCCACGGGCCCGACCTGCACGACTTCCTCGACCTGGTCGCCCGACGGGCCCGCTTCGGCGCCGCGGCCGGGGAGGCGCGCGAGTCGGAGGCGCCGGTCGAGGGCGAGGCGCTCGACGCGGTGCGGCTGATGACGATCCACCGCGCCAAGGGGCTCGAGTTCGAGGTCGTATGCGTGGCCGATCTTGGGCGCGGGCCCCGCTGGCGAGCCGAGCTGATGCGAATCGCTCGCGACGGGCGCTTCGGGCTGCGCCTGGCCGAGCCCGGCACCGGTCGGCGGGAATCGGCCCTCGACTTCAAGACGCTGGGCGACGAGCGCCTGGCCGCCGAGGCGTACGAGGAGCGGCGTCTCTTCTACGTCGCCATGACCCGCGCCCGCGAGCGGCTGATCCTGAGCGGGGCAGCCAAGCTCGAGGCGTGGCCGGCACTGGAGGGAAATGGCGGCGGGGGAGGCCCGATCGCCTGGATCGGGTCGGCGCTGGCCGAGCTGGACGGCGTGTCGGTGAGCTTCGTGGCGCCCGACGATTTGGGCCCGCCGACGACCGAGGTGCGCATCCTCGATCGGCGCGGAGCGGCTCCGGGCGGCGCAGTCGAGCCCCCGGAGCCGCCGCAACCGCTGGAGCCGCCACCGGCAGCCGGAGTCGCCACCGCAGCCGGAGCGCCACCGGAGCCGACCGCCACCGGAGCCTTCACCGCCACCGCCGGCCGCGCCGGCGCTCCTCGCGCCACCGGTCGCGGCGCTCAGCTACTCCTCGCTGGCCGAATACCGGCGCTGCGGCTACCGCTTCTACGCCGAGCGCGTGTTGCGGCTGCCCCCGCTCCCGAGCCAGGCGACCGCCGGCGCCGCCCCGCCGGCGGGCACGCTCAGCGCGACCGAGCGCGGGACGGTCGTGCATGCCCTACTCGAGCGTCTCGACTTCCGCCGACCCGCCCTCACCACCGAGGCGATGATCGCGGCGGCCGCGTCGCGCTTCGGGCTGACTGTTGCGCCGGGTGGCGCCGACGCCGCGCAGATCATCGAGCTGGTCGACCGCTTTTCCGGCGGCGAGCTGTGCCGGCGCCTCGGCCGCGCGGCCGGCGTCCGGCGCGAGGAGCGCTTCCGCTTCCTGCTGGCATCCGATCCCGTCCCGCCCGTGCTGGTCGGCGGGGTGTTCGACGTGATCGCCCGCGAGCCAGGCGGCCTGACCCTGGTCGTCGACTACAAGACCGATCGGCTGGAGGGCGCGGACCCGCAGGCGCTGGCTGACCGCGCCTACGGCACGCAGCGGCTGGTTTACGCGCTCGCTGCCCTCCGGGGCGGGGCGGAGAGCGTGGAGGTCGTGCACACCTTCCTCGAGCTGCCCCAGCGGCCCGCGGTGGCGCGCTTCACCCGTGAGCAGGCGCCGGGCCTCGAGGCCGAGCTGACCGCGCTGGCCGGAGGCGTCCTGCGCCGCGAGTTCACGGTCACCGAGGCGCCGCACCGCAGCGTGTGCGACGGCTGCCCGGCCGAGGGCGGGCTGTGCTCCTGGCCGCTCGAGATGACCCGCCGGGAAGCGGCGGACCGTCTGTTCTAAGGCCCTAAGCCCTAGGTCCCGGCTCGCCGGCGGGCTGGGACGCCGGCTCGCCGGCGGGCTGAGAGGTTGTCTCGCCGTCGGTGAAGTGCACGTCGACCCGCTCGAGCTCGTGGCGCTGCTCTACCTTGGCCAGGGCCGCCAGGGTCTCCTGGTCGGCGGGCACGTCGGGGGGCCCGAGCAGGCTGCGCGGCCACAGCCGGCGGATCACCACCACGTTGATCTCGGCCGCGTACAGGGTCACCTGCGCGAGCAGGTGAAGCCATACGAGCAGCCCGATCACGGTGGCGAACGTGCCGTAGGTCTCGCTCGCGTGGCTGATCACGTGCTTGACGTAGATCCCGCCCACGAACTGGAGGATCTCCAGGAACACGGCGCCCACCGCGGCGCCGAGCCACAGACAACGGGTGGGCACGGTGGCCGCGGTTAGGAAGCGGAAGGCGGCCACGTAGAGCCCGAAGTTGACCGCGAGCGTGATCAGGTACCCGGCGATCTTCACCGGGACGCCGGAGAACGTGACGGTGACCAGCGAGGTCAAGACCGCGGAAGCCAGGAACAGGAGGCCGAGGCAGACCAGCAGGAGCAGTCCGCGCAGACGTGAGTGGATGAAGTCCGGACGATCCTTGAACGGAACCGCCCACACCCGGTCGAAGGCGTTCTGAGCGGCCTGGGTGACGCCAAGGCCGCCCCACAGCGAGCCGAGCAGACCGATGATCAGCGCGGTGACGCTCCCGGTCAGCGGATGGGTCCCCAGCTGGAGGCCCGGGAAATGACCGAGCACCGAGTTCTGGACATCGGCGTAGAGCTTGTCGTTGTGCTGCAGCACGAACCCGAGGATCGTGGTGAACACGAGCAGCAGCGGGAAGATCGAAAAGAACGCGTAGTAGGAGATCAGCGCGGCCAGGTTGCCCGCCTGGTCGTTGCCGAATTTCCTGATCACCGCCATCGGGATCGCACACGCTTTGTGCCCTTGCTGAAAGCGGTCGAAGGCTCGGACGGGACGGAGGGGATCCACGGTGTGTAGCTAGTACCCGACGGGGTCGGTAACAATGCCTGACCGTATAGTGGCGCGGGTGGCGGCAGTACGTGCGAGCGGGCTCGTCAAGCGGTTCGAATCGACGTGTGCGGTGGACGGCGTCGACCTGGTGGTGCGCGAAGGCGAGGTGCACGGCCTGCTCGGCCCCAACGGCGCCGGCAAGACCACGCTGCTGCGGCTGCTGTTCGGCCTGCTGAGCCCGGACGCCGGTCAGGTCGAGCTGCTCGGCCGTCCGCTCGGATCGGCCGACGCGGTGCGCTTGGATGGGGTGGCCGGCTTCGTCGAGGACCCCGCCTTCTACCCCTACCTGTCCGGACGGGTGAACCTCGAGCTGCTGGCCGAGCTCGACCGCTTGCCCGAGGCGCGCGCCCGGGTCGGCGATGTCCTCGAGCAGGTGGGGCTGGCCGGGCGCGCCGGAGATCGCGTGAGCGGCTATTCCACCGGCATGCGCCAGCGGCTCGGGATCGCCGCCGCCCTGCTGCGCTCGCCGGCCCTGATGCTGCTCGACGAGCCGACCAGCGGCCTCGATCCGGCCGGCGTGCGCGAGGTGGGGGCGTTGCTGCGCCGGCTGGCCTCAGAGGGGGCGGCGGTGCTGCTCTCGAGCCACCTGATCGGCGAGATCGAGCACGTATGCGACTCCTTCACCGTGCTGCGCCGCGGGCAGGTGGTGTGGAGCGGGAGCGCCGCACAGCTGCGTGAGCAGGCGCCCGGCTCGGCCTTCCGCCTGCGCACCAGCGACGACCCGCGGACGATCGAGCTGGCTGCGCAGCAGCGGGGCGTCGAATTGCTCCGCGCCGCCGAGGGCGAGCTGCGGGTCGCCGTCCAGTCAGGGGCGCTCGATCCGTTCGTGCTCGAGCTCGGCCGGGCCGGCGTTGCCGTGCGGCGGCTCGAGCTGCTGCTCAGCCCACTCGAGTCGATGTTCTTCGCGCTGACCGGCGAGGCGGACGCGGACTCGGTGGCGCTGGCCGACCTGGCGGACGAGATTCTGGCGGGCGCGTGAGCGCGCTTGCCTCGGAGGTGGCGGTGGGCCGGCCGGGGCGGACGCTCGACGGGCTGGCGGCCGCGTACCGGGTGGAGCGACGCAAGCTGGCCGCCCAGCTGGCCCCGCGGCTGCTGGCGCTGATCTGCGTGCTCGGGCCGCTCGCGTTCGCCGGCGTGCTCAAGGTCCAGAGTGGCAGCCCGGCCGACTCGCTGTACGGGGTGTGGGTGCACTCATCCGGGTTCGCCCTCTCGCTGGTGGTGCTCGGGTTCGCCGGCCAGTGGGGGCTGCCCCTGATGGCGGGGGTCCTGGCGGGCGATTTGTTCGCCTCCGAGGACCGTCATGGCACCTGGAAGAGCGTGCTCACCCGCTCCTGCACCCGCCGGCACCTGTTCGCCGGCAAGGTGCTGGCGGTCGCCACCTTCGCGTTGGCGCTGCTGGCTCTGCTGGCGCTGTCCAGCCTAGGCGCCGGCGCGGTGCTGGTCGGCGCGCACCCACTGGTCAGCCTGAGCGGGACCGTGCTCTCGACCGGCCGCTGCCTGGCGCTGGTGGCGCTGGGCTGGCTTCTCTGCGCGCTTCCAATGCTGGCCTTCATTAGCCTTGCGGTGCTGTTCTCGGTGGCCACGCGCAACGGGATCGTCGGCGTGCTGGGTCCGGCCGTGGTCGACCTGGCCATGCAGCTGCTGGCGCTGGTGGGGACGGGGGTGTGGCTTCACTCGCTGCTCGTCGCCTCGGCCTTCGACGCCTGGCACCCGCTGTTCGTCTCCGATCCGTTCTACGGCCCGCTGGTCATAGGCGAGGCGGTGAGCGTCGTGTGGATCGCGGCCTGCCTGGCCGCGTCGTGGTGGCTGCTGCGCCGGCGCGACTTCACCGGCGCCACCGTGAGCCGGCGGCCGGGCTGGGTCGTCCCGCTGCGGGTGGCGGTCGGTTCGGCCGCGGTGATCGCGTTCTTGGCCATCGCGGGCAACTGGGGCCCGGCGGGCGTCACCGCCGCGCGCCTGAAGGCGAGCATCACCCCGACCTTCAACAACCTCACGCTGCTCCAGCAGCGCGAGCTTGGCCGGACGGTGCCGGCAGGCGCCCGGCTGAACGTGCTGCCGAGCTGCAGCCGCCGGGCCAGCACGCCGGCGGGTCCGGGCGACTGGATCTGCACGCTCACCGTGTTCATCCCCCAGCCGGGCGCGGTGCCGTTCCAGCAGACGCCGGTCACCTACGACGTGACCGTGCAGTCGAACGGCTGCTACAAGGCGCAGTCGCCGCCGTCGTTCGTCGGGCAGCAGACCATGCGCGACGCGAACGGCCACCAGGTGGTCAACCCGCTGTTCGTGGTCTACGGCTGTCTGAACCCTTACTAGTGCGGCTCACCGGCTCGGTTTCCACGGTCAGCAGCAGCCGCTTCTTCTCCACCCCGCCGGTGTAGCCGCCCAGGCCCCCGCCCGAGTGCAGGATGCGGTGGCAGGGGACGATGATCGGGATCGGGTTGGAGCCGAGCGCGTTGCCGGCGGCGCGGGAGGCGAGCGCGTTGCCCGCCTCGCCCGCCACCTGCTTGTAGGTCGAGGTTGCGCCGTAGGGGATCCGGGCCGTCGCCTCCAGCACCCGGCGGGCGAACCCGCGGGTGAGCCGCCAGTCGAGCGGGACCTCGAAGCGCCGGCGCGTCCCGGCGAAGTACTCGTCGAGTTCGCGGCGCGGCTCGTCCAGCTTGCGCGGGGCGGACAGCACGCGGGGAGAGACCCTGGCCGCGAGATGCTCGAGCACCTCCTCCGGATCGGTGTGGTCCACGTACGCGATCCGGACCAGGCCATCCGGCGTGGCCGCCAGCAGCAGCCGGCCGAGCGGCGACTCGAGGGTGGCGTAGGCGACGTCCAGCAGTCCGGCGGTCGCCGCCGTCTCGGTGATGTCAGGCAGGCGGTCCGAGGCCGGCGCCCACCGCCTCAGCTCGTGCTCGATGTCGGTCATGGTCGGTACTCCGTTCGCAGTCGCTTGAGGGCTTCGTGGACGTTGCGCCTGGCCGCGTCCTCGCTCGTGCCCATCACGTTCGAGATCTCCTCGTAGCCGGCATCGGCCACGTAGCGCAGTGCGAGCGCGGTGCGCTGCTTGGGCGGCAGCTCTCGCACGCTGGCCCACAGGTCGTCGTCCGGCTGGGCCGGCGGGCTCGCCGCCGGCGTATCGGGCACGTCGCCGACGGGCACGGCAACTCGGCGCCGGGCGCGGACGTGGTCGATCACCTTGCGGTTAGCGACCGTGAAGATCCAGCTTCTGAGGTTCGAGTCGTCGCGGAGCTTCGGATAGGCGCGCAGCGCGGCCAGCCACGTCTCCTGATAGCAGTCGTCGGCGTCTGGCCGTCCGACGCTCGCGACCAGGAAGCGATGGACGTCCCGGCCGTGGGCGTCGAGCAGTGCTTGGAAGGGCGGAAGCCTCACTGGTGATGAAACGCGCCGGCGGGGCATTGCGTGAGATGGTGGCGGAGCGGACCGATGAGTTGGCGACTGCGGGGGCGTCTTATGCACAGCAAGACGCCGCTCACCACTTGTCACCACCGACCGTTCGCTATACAAGGACACATATGGCTAGAGCAATTTGGTCAGGCGCGATCAGCTTCGGGCTGGTCAACGTGCCCGTGAAGCTGTACACCGCGACGTCGCCCAAGACGGTTCGCTTCAACCAGCTCTCGAGCAAGACCGGCGCCCGGATCCGGCAGAAGCGGGTGGACCCGACGACGGACGAAGAGGTGCCCTACGAGGACATCGTCAAGGGCTACGAGATCACCCCCGACCGCTTCGTGATGATCACCAACGAGGAGCTCGAGGCGCTCGATCCCAAGGCGACCAAGACGGTCGACATCGAGGAGTTCGTCGACCTGTCCGAGATCGATCCGATCTACTACGACCACAACTACTACCTGGCCCCCACCGCCGGCGGGGCCAAGGCCTACCGGCTGCTGCTCGAGGCGATGCGCGAGTCGGGCAAAGTGGGGATCGGCAAGGTCGTCATCCGCTCCAAGCAGCAGCTGTGCGCGCTGCGCCCCACCGGCGACGTGCTCACGTTGACCACGATGCTGTGGGGCGACGAGGTGCTCTCGCCCGATCGCCTGGACGAGATCGGTGAGATCGAGGAGGCCCAGGCGACCGACCGGGAGCTCAAGATGGCCGAGCAGCTGATCGACTCGCTCTCCTCGCAGTTCGAGCCCGAGAAGTTCCACGACGAGTACCGCGAGCAGGTGCTTGGGCTGATCGAGCGCAAGGCCTCCGGCGAGGAGATCGCGGTCCAGCCGCAGGCCGAGGAACCGGCCGCCGCGCCCGATCTGATGGCCGCGCTCGAGGCCAGCCTGGCCGCCGTGCGCAGCGGCTCCGAGGACGAGCCGGCGCCGAAGCCGCGCCGGCGTGCGCCCGCTAAGAACGCCGACGGGGACGGAGCGGCCACGGGCGGGACGCGTCGCCGGGCGAAGGCCAAGAGCTAACCGGACTTTGGCGATTCAGGTGGCATATACGCACCTTCAGCGCCAAAGTCCTACTACCGCTCGCCGCCTCGGGCCCCGAACCCATCGGGCGTAGTGCGAGAAAGGCCGACCGCGGCGTAAATCGACGGCTCGGCTCGACGTTGTATGCGCGATGCTAACGATCCCCTAACCGCCGCTGGTAATCTTCGCGAACGCTCCTCGAGAGCCTGCGCCGCTCCTGTCTCTGCATCCTCTCCCTATGTACCGACGCACCACCGCTCCCCCAGGGGCCATTGGCCTCTACGACCCCGCCAACGAGCACGACGGCTGTGGCATCGCGCTCGTGGCCAAGCTGTGGGGCGAGGCCAGCCATGCCGTGGTGGAGAAGGCGCTCGACGCGCTCGAGAACCTCGAGCACCGCGGCGCTGAGGGCGCCGACCCGAACACCGGCGACGGCGCCGGCATCCTGCTCCAGATCCCCGACGGCTTCCTGAGGGCGGCCGTCGCCGGCGTCGAGCTGCCGTCGCCCGGCCGCTACGGCGTCGGCGTCTGCTACCTGCCGGCCGACCCAGACCGGCGCGTGGTGATCGAGCAGTTGATCGAGGAGACGATCGAGGCCGAGGGCCAGCGCGTGCTGTGGTGGCGCGATGTGCCCGTCGACGACCGCCACGTGGGGGAGACCGCCCGCGTGTCGGCGCCGATCATCCGACAGGTGCTGATCGGCGCCTCCGACGAGATCGCGGACCAGGACGCCTTCGAGCGCAAGCTGTACGTGATCCGCCGGGTGATCGAGCGGGCCGCCGGGCGCGACCTGGCCCTGCCCAGCTTCTCCAGCCGGACCATGATCTACAAGGGCATGCTCACCGCGCCCCAGCTCCCGCGCTACTTCACCGACCTCAGGGACCCGCGGGTGGCCAGCCGGCTGGCGCTGGTCCACTCACGCTTCTCGACGAACACCTTCCCGAGCTGGGAGCTCGCCCACCCCTTCCGGATGATCGCCCACAACGGCGAGGTCAACACGCTACGCGGCAACGTCAACTGGATGCGCGCCCGCGAGTCGCAGCTCGCTTCCGAGCTGTTCGGCGAGGATCTCGACAAGGTGATCCCGGTCGTTCGCGACGGCGGCTCGGACTCGGCCATCTTCGACAACGTGCTCGAGCTGCTCGTGCTGAGCGGCCGCTCGATCGAGCACGCGGTGATGATGATGGTGCCCGAGGCGTATCGGACTCGCAGGGATCTCGATCCCGACGTGAAGGGCTTCTACGACTTCCACTCCTGCCTGATGGAGCCATGGGACGGGCCGGCGGCGGTGGTGTTCACCGACGGGCGGGTCGCCGGCGCGATGCTCGACCGCAACGGGCTGCGCCCGGGCCGCTGGATCCAGGACACCGAGGGCTACGTGGTGCTGGCCTCCGAGACCGGGGTGATGACCGTCGCCCCCGAGCACGTCCAGCGCAAGGGCCGCCTGGCCCCGGGCAAGGTGTTCCTGGTCGACCTCGAGGAGGGCAAGATCGTCGAGGACGAGGAGGTCAAGCGCCGGGTGGCCCGCCGCCAGCCCTACGGCGAGTGGTACGAGCGCTCGGTTGTCCACATCGACGACCTGCCCGAGCGCGACCCCCGCACCCCCCGGATCGAGCCGCTTCGCTCCAAGCAGCTGGCCTTCGGCTACTCGCAGGAGGACCTGCGGATGATCATCGCGCCCATGGCCACGAAGGCCGAGGAGCCGACGGCCAGCATGGGCAACGACGCCGCGCTGGCCGTGATGTCAGACCGCCAGCCGCCGCTGTTCGCCTACTTCAAGCAGCTGTTCGCCCAGGTGACCAACCCGCCGATCGACCCGATCCGCGAGAACGTCGTGATGTCGCTGCAGGCCGGCGTGGGCGCCGAGGTCAACCTGCTCATCGAGTGCCCCGAGCAGGCCCACCAGCTGGTCATGGACCAGCCGATCCTGCGCAACCACGAGCTCGAGAAGCTCCGCCAGGTCTCCCACGAGATCTTCTACGCGGCCACGCTCGACATCACGTGGCCGATCGAGCAGGGCCACGAGGGGATGGAGACGCGCCTGGAGGCGCTGTGCGAGGAGGCCGCGCGCTACGTCGACAACGGGGCCAACATCCTGATCCTGTCCGACCGCAACCTGGGCCCCGAGCGGGTCGCCATGCCCTCGCTGCTGGCGGTGGCGGCCGTCCACCATCACCTGGTCCGGCGCGGGACCCGCCTGCGCACGGGGCTGGTGATCGAGTCGGGCGAGCCGCGCGACATCCACCACATGGCCACGCTGATCGGCTACGGGGCGGCGGCGATCAACCCGTACGTGATGTTCGAGTCGCTCGACGAGTTGGCCGACCGCTCGCTCTTGCCCGTGGACCTGACCCGCGACGAGGCCGAGCAGCGGATCGTCAAGGCGATCGGCAAGGGCCTGCTCAAGACGATCTCCAAGATGGGCATCTCGACCATTCAGTCGTACTGCGGCGCCCAGATCTTCGAGGCGGTGGGGCTCGAGCGCGAGCTGATCGACAAGCACTTCACCGGCACCGCGTCGCGGATCGGTGGGGTGGGGCTCGAGCAGCTGGCCCAGGAGGCGATCGAGCGCCACTTCCGCGCCTACCCGCGCACCGACCGTGAGGTGCTGCCGGTCGGCGGCGTGCTCCAGTGGCGTCGGCACGGCGAGCTGCACGTGTGGAACCCCGACACGATCGCCAACCTCCAGCACGCCGTGCAGGGGCAGAACGGCGACCCTCGCGAGACCTACGCCGAGTTTGCGCGGATGGCCAACGAGGAATCGGTCAAGCACGCGCTGCTGCGCGGGCTGATGAAGCTAAGGCGGGCAGGTGAGCCGATCCCGCTGGGTGAGGTAGAGCCGGCCACTCAGATCGTCAAGCGCTTCACCACGGGGGCGATGAGCCTGGGCGCGCTCGGGCGCGAGGCGCACGAGACCCTGGCCATCGCCATGAACCGCCTGGGTGCCCGCTCCAACACCGGCGAAGGTGGCGAGGATCCGAGTCGCTACCAGCCCGACCCCAACGGCGATCTGCGGCGCTCGGCGATCAAGCAGGTCGCCTCGGGGCGCTTCGGCGTCACCGTCCACTATCTGGTCAACGCCGACCAGCTCCAGATCAAGATGGCCCAGGGGGCCAAGCCCGGCGAGGGCGGCCAGCTGCCGGGCCACAAGGTCGACGATTACATTGCCTGGTTGCGCAGCTCGACCCCCGGGGTGGGGCTGATCTCGCCGCCCCCGCATCACGACATCTACTCGATCGAGGACCTCAAGCAGCTGATCTACGACCTGCGCTGCGCCAACCCGACCGCCTCGGTGTCGGTCAAGCTGGTCTCTGAGGTGGGGGTCGGGACGGTGGCCGCCGGGGTGACCAAGGCGAACGCCGATCACGTCACGATCGCCGGACACGACGGCGGCACCGGGGCCTCGCCGCAGTCCTCGATCCAGGGCGCCGGCGTGCCCTGGGAGATCGGCCTGGCCGAGACCCAGCAGACGCTGCTGCTGAACGACCTGCGCACCCGGATCGTGGTCGAGGTGGACGGCGGCATGCGGACCGGGCGTGACGTGGTGGTCGCAGCGCTGCTCGGGGCCGACGAGTTCGGCTTCTCGACCGCGCCGCTGATCGCGATGGGCTGCATCATGATGCGGGTCTGCCACCTGAACACCTGCCCGGTGGGGATCGCCACGCAGGATCCAGAGCTCCGCAAGCGCTTCCGCGGCACCCCCGAGCACGTGGTCAACTACCTGATGCTGGTGGCCGAGGACGTGCGCTCGATCATGGCCTCGCTCGGGATCCGGCGTTTCGAGGACATGATCGGGCGGACCGAGCTGCTGGACATGGACGACGCGATCGAGCATTGGAAGGCCGGTCGCGTCGACCTCACCGAGGTGCTCAGCACGCCGGACCTGCCGCCCGGCACGCCACGAAGGCGCATCCGCCCTCAGCAGCCGGTGCTCGACGACGCGCTCGACTGGGAGCTGGTGCGCCGCTGCACCCCCGCGCTCGAGCACGGTGAGAACGTGAGGCTCGGTCCGATCCCGGTGCGCAACGTCAACCGGACCGTGGGCGGCATCCTGTCCGGGGAGATCGCGCGCCGGCACGGCGCCGGCGGCCTGCCCCAGGGCACGATCGAAATCGCCTTCACCGGCTCGGCCGGCCAGAGCTTCGCCGCGTGGCTGGCCCCCGGGGTGACATTCTCGCTGCGCGGCGAGACCAACGACTACGCCGGAAAGGGCCTGTCGGGCGGCGTGGTGTCGGTGCGCCCGCCGGAGAAGCACCGCTTCCGGGCCGAGGAGAACATGATCGTCGGCAACACCGTGCTGTACGGCGCTACGGCGGGCCGGGCCTTCTTCCGGGGACTCGCTGGCGAGCGCTTCGCGGTCCGGAATTCCGGCGCTCACGCCGTGGTGGAGGGTGTGGGCGACCACGGCTGCGAGTACATGACCGGGGGCCGTGTGGTGGTGCTGGGACGCACCGGGCGCAACTTCGCGGCCGGAATGAGCGGCGGCGTCGCCTACGTCTACGACGTGGACCGGCGCTTCGAGGGCCGCTGCAATCTCGAGCTGGTCGATCTGGAGGAGCTTGGCGAGGACGATGAGGTGCAGGTGCGCGACCTCATCTCCGAGCACGCGGCGCGCACCGGGTCGCTCGTGGCACGCAACCTGTTGGCCTCGTGGGATCGCGGCGCCCGCGAGCGCTTCGTCAAGGTGATGCCGCGTGACTACCGGCGCGCGCTCGCCGCCCAGGCCGAGCGCGAGGCTGCGGTCGAGGCATAGGGCGTCCTCCGAGAGCTCCTCATGGGCGAGTTAGGCGCATTCCTCAAGATCCACCGGGTCGGCTTCGACAAGCGCGACCCGCAGCAGCGCGTGCGCGACTACAAGCAGTACTTCGCGCTGCAACCGGAGGATGAGCTGCGCCGCCAGGGGGCCAGGTGCATGGACTGCGGCATCCCGTTCTGCCACGAGGGCTGCCCGCTCGGCAACCTGATCCCGGACTGGAACGACCTCGTTTATCGGGGCAAGTGGCACGAGGCGATCGACCAGCTGCACGCCACCAACAACTTCCCCGAGTTCACCGGCCGCATCTGCCCGGCGCCGTGCGAGTCGGCCTGCGTGCTGAACATCAACGACGATGCGGTGGCGATCGAGCAGATCGAGATGGCCATCGCCGAGCGCGCCTTCGAGGAGGGATGGGTCGTGCCGGACCCGCCGGCCCGGCGGACCGGCAAGCGAGTAGCCGTGATCGGGTCCGGCCCGGCCGGGTTGGCGGCGGCCGACGAGCTCAATCGCTGCGGCCACTCGGTCACGGTGTACGAGAAGGATGAGGGCCCCGGAGGAATGCTCCGCTTCGGGGTGCCCGACGCCAAGCTCGAGAAGCGCATCATCGACCGGCGGGTGGACATCCTGGCCGCCGAGGGGATCGAGTTCGTCTACGACACCGATGTGGGCCGGACCGTCTCGGCTCAGGAGATCCGCGACCGCCACGACGCCGTGGTGGTGGCGATCGGCTCACGCGTCCAGCGCGACCTCGACGCTCCTGGCCGCAGCCTGGCCGGAATTCACCCCGCGATGGAGTACCTGTACCAGCGCAACCGGTGGGTCGCCAAGCAGGAGGGCCGCCCGCATCGCGACCCCGAGCCGGGTCGGGAGATAACCGCGGCCGGCAAGCGCGTGATCGTGGTGGGCGGCGGCGACACCGGCATGGACTGCATCTCGAACTCCCACCGCGAGGGCGCCCGCACGGTGGTCATGCTCGACGTGTACATGGCGCTGCCGACCAACGGGCGCGACCCGCGGCATCCCTGGCCGCTTCCGCCCAAGCGCACGCTCACGACCTACGCCCTCGAGGAGGGTGGCAAGCGGCGCTGGGGGACCGAGGTGACCGGGTTCGGCGGGCGCGACGGCCACGTCAGCCACGTGTACGCGCGGCAGGTCACGGGCACGTCCTCGCGCGACCTCACCCCGGTGCCCGGCTCGGAGTTCGTCCTGGAAGCCGACCTGGTGTTGATCGCGATCGGCTTCGCCGGCCCGGAGCAGGCGGGGGCGGTCGAGCAGCTCGACCTCGAGCTCGACCGGCGCGGCAACATCCGCACCGAGATGACCTACCGCAGCTCGACGCCCGGGGTGTACGCCTGCGGCGACGCACGTATCGGCCAGTCGCTGGTGGTCACCGCGATCGCCGAGGGACGCAAGTGCGCGCGGGTGGTCAACAAGGACCTGGGCGGCAGCCCGATGGATGCCGACCGGGAGATGCTGGCCATCGGCGCCTGGAGCGGCGAGGCGGATCGCACCCTGCGCCACGAGGCGGAAGCGGCCGGGACAGTGCGGGCCGGCGAGGAGTTCTTCACCGGGCCCGGCGCGCAGGGCCGTTAGGGCCCGTAGAAGAATTATCTGGCGTTTTGGTGGCGTCTGGACGCGCCGGCGCTACCCCTTGCCCTCACGTACCCACCATTTTTGGTGGCGTCTGGACGCGCCTGACGCCACCCCCTCGCCCTCACGTACCACCGGTACGATCGTGGCGAGGGGGAGGCGTCAGCCACGCCCAGCCACTCGCCAATTCCACCACCTCATTCTCCTACGGACCCTTGGAGCGCGTCCCCGTGGCGGAACGGGTCGGCCGGGTGCGCGGGGCGGCGCGGGTCGATACAGTCGGCGTCCGGGCTCGGCGTGCGCCGCCGGAAGTCGTGCAAATGCTGCCGAAGTTTGGCCCGGAACCGGCCTGGGAATGCTAGGCTTGCGGCCGGGATTCGCGGGCGGAGCGGCCTGCCGGAGACCGGGCGAGATAGTTTTCGGTTTAGAGTTAGCTTGGGACGGGGAAACTCGCCCCTGTCGGTCAGGGAACTGCGCCCCCACTTCCCTGACTCTCCGGGGGGTCCAGATGGATCTGGGCCTCCCGGGCTTTTTAATGGGTTGCCATGCCAGGGCTCGCGGTAGCGGCGGTCTCCACGGCCGGCACCCACCATCACGCCTCGATCGGCTCGACCGTCGACGGTCTGATTGCCTCGATCGGGACGTTCCTCGGGCAGCTGGCCGGCCTCAACTGGTTCTCGCTGCTGCTCGGGCTGGCCCTGTACGCCGTCTACCTGCTGCTGCGCTCCAGGGCTCTCTTCAACGCGTTGCGGGCGGCCTACCCCCGGGAGCGGATCCGGTGGCGCGACGTGTGGGGGGCCTACATGGTCGGCTACGCGATCAACAACGTGTTCCCACTCGGGGGCGGGAACATCGCCCAGCTGTTCCTCACCAGGCTGGCGATCCCGCCGAGCAGCTATCCCACAGTGGCGGCTGGGCTCGCCACGGGGGTGATCTTCGACTGGTTCATGGGGCTGCTCGTGATGTGCTTCGCATTCACGCAGGGGGTGTTCCCGAAGCCACCCGACTTCTCGAAGCTGCCCGCCTTCGATATCAGCTTCTTCGCCTCGAACATGCGCTTCACGCTGTTCCTGCTGACCGTGCTGGCGATCGGGTTCCTCGTGGCGTTTGCGCTGCTCTCAGCGCGGGTCAAGGCGTTCTGGCAGCGGGTGCGCCAGGGCCTCACGATCCTGCGCGACTTCCGGCGCTACCGGCGCGACATGGCCAGCTGGCAGTTCGCCAGCTGGATCTTCCGGTTCGCCGCCTACTGGGCGCTGCTCGACGCGTTCCACATCGGCGGGTCGGTTCGCAACGTGCTGCTCGTACTCGGCGTCCAGGTGGTGGCGTCGGTGTTTCCCTTCACCCCGGGGGGCGCTGGAGTGCAGCAGGCGCTGCTGTTGACGATCTTCGCGGGGAGCCCCTACGTGGCGTCGTTCTCGGTCGGGCAGCAGATCGCGATCGCGGTGTTGACCACGGTGAGCGGGTTCGCGGCGCTGGTGCTGATCTTCCGCTTCCGCAGCTTCCGCGAGGTGATCGCCCGCGGCAAGGCGCACCGGCGCGAGGAGAGCGTTGCGGTGCGCGCTTGACCGCCTCGACGGGAGCTTGTTACGGTCGGGCCGTGGCTGACGTTCCGAGCGCGTGCGTGATCGGACGCCGGCTCGTCGGGCATCGCCGCGCTCAAGGCGCTGGCCGAGCGGGCCGAATCGCCGTGGACGTGCGTTCGAGACAGTCGCGGATCGCGTCGGTCCGGCAACCAGGGTCAGCTTCCCGTTCTTCGACCCGGGCTTCATCTCCGCTCCCGACAACGAGCTCCGGCTGTACCGTCGCGTGTTCAAACCTGACATTGACAACCTGTTCTTCATCGCTCTCTTGCAGCCGTTGGGGCCAACGATGCCGATCGCGGAGGCACAGGGCCGATGGATCGCCGCCTACCTGCGCGGGGAGTACCATCTCCCGCCGGTGCGGGAGATGGAGGACGACATTCATCGCGAGCGCGAGCGGATGAGGCGCCGCTACGTTGCTTCCCAACGTCACACGATGGAAGTCGACTTCGACGACTACCTGTTCGCGCTGCGCCGGGAGTTGCGCGCCGGCGCGCGGCGGGCTCGGGACGCCGGCTTTCACCTGCCCGTGCCGGCACGGGCAGGCCGCGCTGTCGCGTGAACCGGCCGGCCCGGCGATAGTCACCTTACGGTCCGACTACGTGATCGGTCATTTGGGGGACCAGATGTAACTTCGGCTGCCGAAGTTACATCACTAATTGCATCGACATACTTAGGAAAGTTTTGGCGCAACTTGTCTCTGGAAAACCTCGGATAGCTCCAAATTGATCGCAACTACCGCACACCCGCCCAAAGGGTTGTGGTAAGTATCCCGCGAAGCAGACGAGATCCCGCGGAGTAAGGCCAGAGGGGCATCAGGTAAAGGGGGGACAACTCTTGTTGCGTGCGCGGAAGCCCCTAATCGAGGACGGGGCTCGGTCGGCGCGTGAACTGGCCGTACCGGGATGGTCGACCACGAACGCCGACGCGGGTCAGTCGGACGCGGTCGGCGTGATAGAGGCCGACCCACCCACCAACGGCGCGGCCGGTCGTGCCCGGGGTGGCACGTGGCCGTTCTCGAAGCTGGCCGAAGCAGTTGCGATGTCGGCGGGTCGACGCGATGCTTACTACCGCTGCACGCTGGTGGTGGCTGATGCCGTGGCGGCGACCGGCGCAATCTTGATCACCCGGTCGCTCGTCGATCCTCATCGTCCCGACCCGACGACATTGGCTGCCGTTCCGCTGATCGTGGTCATGAGCAAGGTAGTTGGTATCTACGACCGGCAGGAGCTTCTCGTTCGCAAGTCAACCCTCGACGAGGTTCCTGCACTGTTTCAGCTCGCCACGTTGTACGCGCTGATCGTCTGGCTGGTCAACGGCTTCGTCATTACTCACGCGAGCGACCGGCGCGAGTTCCTGGTCGACTGGTTTGTGCTCTTCAGCCTGTTGCTGGTCGTCCACCCGGTTGCGCGTGAGCTGTCCCGCCGGATGACCCGACCCGAACGGTGTCTGGTGATCGGCGACGAGGCCATGTGCGAGCGCATCCGCCTGAAGCTGGCTCACACGTTCTGGCTGCATGCGGTCGCTGTGGCCTACATTCCCACGGGGCCGGGTGAACCCGAGCTCGAGGCACTGGCCCTCTTGCCGGACCGGGCCGGTCTGGAGGCGATCGCCGCCGAGGATCACATCGACCGCATCATCATCGCTCCGCAGAGTGCGGACGCGGAGGAGGTGCTGAACCTGATCCGGGCAGCCACGGCGCTGGGCCTCAAGGTCAGTGTGGTGCCCCGCGTCCTCGAGGTGGTGGGGTCGTCGGTCGAGTTCGACGACATCGAAGGGCTGCCCCTGCTCTGCATGCGCAGCCCCCGGCTCAGCCGGTCTTCACACCTGGTGAAGCGGGCCATGGACGTCACCCTGGCCGCGCTCGGCCTGGTGGTGCTCAGCCCGCTGCTCGCAGTCATGGCCATCGCCATCAAGTTCGACTCTCGCGGCCCCGTGCTCTTCCGACAGCTGCGTGTCGGCCGCGATGCTGAGTTGTTCGAGATGCTCAAGTTCCGGACGATGGTCTCGGGTGCGCACGAGCGCCGCGAGGAGTTCCTCCACCTGAACGAGGCAGAGGGGTTGTTCAAGATCGAGCGCGATCCACGCATCACGCGCACCGGTGCATGGCTGCGCAAGACGTCACTGGACGAGCTCCCGCAGCTGTGGAATGTGGTGAAGGGTGACATGAGCCTCGTCGGGCCCCGCCCACTCGTGGTGGAGGAGGATCGGCGCATTCAGGGATGGCACCGGCGGCGCCTGCAGCTGACACCGGGCATGACAGGTCACTGGCAGATCCTCGGGTCCGCTCGGATACCGCTGCACGAGATGGTGAAGATCGACTATCTCTACGTGACCAACTGGTCACTGTGGAACGACGTGAAGATCCTCCTGCGGACGATCCCGTACGTCGCCCGGCGAAGAGGCATGTAAGGCACATGATCCACATGAAGGCGGTGACAGGCATGCACGACGTGGCCGGGGAGAGGGGAACTCTCCGCATCACTCCGAGCTCGGGTGGCAGCGGCTTCGCGCCGGTTGACCTCGGCGGTGGACGCGTCGACGTCATGGGCTGCAAGATCGACCGAGTGGATCTCGCGCAGGCGGTCGCCTTCTGCGAGGCGGCCATCACCTCGCGGGGGTTCGCACAGCACATGTCGGTCAACGTCGCCAAGCTAGTGGCGATGCGCGGAGACGAAGAGCTTCGCGAAGCGACCGCGCGCTGTGAGCTGGTGACGGCCGACGGTCAGCCCGTGGTGTGGGCGTCTCGGCTGCTCGGCGACGCGCTACCGGTGCGCGTGGCCGGCATCGACCTGATGCAGGCCCTGCTGGCCCGAGCGGTGCTGCGGGGATACAGGGTGTACATACTCGGAGGTAGGCGGGAGGTCCTGGAGCGTGCCGTGCAGCACATCTGCGCGGAATACGCCGGCGTTTCCGTGGTCGGCTATCGCGACGGGTACTACGGGGACGCCGAGGAAGCCGGCGTGGCGGCGGCGATCGCCCTGGCCCAGGCGGACATCCTGTTCGTGGCCATGAGCTCGCCGCGCAAGGAGTACTTCCTGGCGCGCCACGGCCGGAGCCTCGGCGTCCCGTTCGTGATGGGCGTCGGCGGCGCCATCGATGTGCTGGCCGGGGTCACGCGCAGAGCGCCGGTGGTGATGCAGCGAGGCGGGCTCGAATGGCTGTTCCGCTTCGCGCAGGAGCCGCGTCGGCTGGGGCCCCGCTACATATCGACCAACACGCGCTTCGTCGCACTGCTCTCGCGCCAGCTGATGCATGCCTACGCGGCGCGGCAGCCGCACGCCTACCGGTCCCGCCCACTGCGCCAACCGTCTCGAGCCGGGCTGCGCCTCCGGCGGGCGCGCGCCCCCCGGCCGTCGGCACCGACATCTCCTCTGTCGACGCAGCCGCGGCCTGCGCGCCCGCCGCGCCCGGTCTCTCGCCACTCCTCCTCCGCCTACGAGCTGACCCAACGTGAGGCGCTCGAGGCCGAAGCCATCCACGTGATTAGGGAGGTGGCGGCCGAGTTCGAGCGGCCGGTCCTGCTCTTCTCCGGCGGCAAGGACTCGATCGTTCTGCTCCGGCTGGCCGAGAAGGCCTTCCGCCCCGGCCGGTTTCCCTTCCCGGTCATGCACGTGGACACCGGGCACAACTTCTCCGAGGCGATCGAGTTTCGCGATCGCCGCGTGGCCGAGCTTGGCGAGCGATTGATCGTCGCCTCCGTCCAGGAGTCGATCGACCGGGGACGGGCCGCCGAGGAGAGCGGTCCGCGCGCGTCGCGGAACCGCCTGCAGACGGTCACTCTGCTCGACGCGATCGCTGAGCACGGCTTCGACGCGGTGTTCGGCGGGGCTCGGCGCGACGAGGAGCGCGCTCGCGCCAAGGAGCGCATCTTCTCGTTCCGGGACGATTTCGGTCAATGGAACCCGAAGGGGCAGCGACCCGAGCTGTGGAGCCTGTACAACGGTCGCATCCGCCGCGGCGAGCACGTGCGCGTCTTTCCGATCTCCAACTGGACCGAGCTCGACGTCTGGGGGTACATCGCCGACGAGCGCCTTGAGGTCCCGTCCCTCTACTTCGCCCATCGGCGCGAGGTGTTCCGGCGGGACGGGATGCTGTATGCGAACCGACCGTTCGTCGAGCGCCTACCGAACGAGGTGCCCTTCGTCGCGTCTGTCCGCTACCGTACGGTGGGCGATATGACGTGCACGGGCGCGGTCCAGTCAACCGCGGAGACGCTCGACGAGGTGATCGCCGAGATCGCGAGGACGCAGTTGACCGAGCGGGGCGAGACGCGAGCGGACGACCGCTTCACGGAAGCGGCGATGGAGGATCGCAAGCGAGCGGGATACTTCTGATGGCTGTGACGCCCATCCCAACCCAGACCAGCGACACAAACGGCAGCGGAGCAGTCGAGCCGGGCGCGGAGATGCTCCGCCTGGTCATCACCGGCTCCGTCGACGACGGCAAGAGCACGCTGATCGGCCGGCTGCTCTACGACTCGAAGCAAATCCTCAGCGATCAGCTGGAAGCCCTTCAGCTGGCCTCGGAGCGACGCAACGGAAGCGGTGCCCTCGATCTGTCGCTCCTGACCGACGGCCTGCGGGCCGAACGCGAGCAGGGCATCACGATCGACGTCGCCTACCGGTACTTTCAGACCGCCCGGCGCAAGTTCATCATCGCCGACACGCCGGGCCATGAGCGCTACACCCGCAACATGGTCACGGGCGCGTCTACCGCCGACCTCGCCGTGATCCTCATCGACGCCCGCAACGGCGTCATGGAGCAGACGCGCCGCCACGCCTTCATCGCGTCGCTGCTCGGGATCAGGCACCTGGCCGTATGCGTCAACAAGATGGACCTGGTCGACTACCGCCAGAGCGCGTTCGATCATATCGAGAAGGATTTCCGCGAGTTCTGCGCGCGGCTCGAGATCACCGACGTCACATTCATCCCGATCTCGGCCGTTCACGGTGAGAACGTCGTGGAGCGTTCGCTGCACATGCCCTGGTACGAGGGTCCGTCACTGCTGTATCACCTCGAGCACGTGCACATCGCCTCGGACCGGAACCTCATCGATTGCCGCTTCCCCGTGCAGTGGGTGATTCGGCCCGGACCCGAATCGGACCATCCCGACTATCGCGGCCATGCCGGGCAGATCGCGGCGGGGGTCTTCCGGCCCGGCGATGCCGTGGTCGTGTTACCCAGCGGCGAGGAGACGCGGATCTCCTCGATCGACACCTTCGACGGCCCGCTCAGCGAGGCGTTCGCCCCGATGGCGGTGACCTTGCGCTTCGACGACGACCTCGACATCTCGCGCGGGGACATGGTCTGCCGCCCGCACAACCGGCCGACGATCGCCCGTCACCTCGAAGCCATCGTGTGCTGGATGGCGCAGGAACCGGTCACCGCCGGAGCCCGTTACGCACTCAAGCACACCACGCGCTCGATGCGCGCGGTCGTCGAGGACGTGCGGTACCGGATAGACGTCAACACGCTGCACCGAGACAACCACGCGCCGCAGTTGGGGCTGAACGAGATCGGCCGGCTCAGCCTCCGCACGAGCGTGCCGATGATGTTCGACGAGTACCGCCGCAACCGGACCACGGGGAGCTTCATCCTCGTCGACGAGGCGACCAATGCCACGGTGGGGGCGGGGATCATCATCGAGGCGCACGTGGACGAGGGCGAGGCCGAGCGCCGCGAGGTGACATGGCACAGCAGCAAGCTGACCCGTCAGGCGCGATGGGATCTGCTGGGGCAACGCGGGGCGACCGTGTGGCTGACCGGACTGCCGGCGTCCGGGAAGTCGACGATCGCGACCGTGCTGGAGGAGCGAATCGCTCGGGAAGGTCGATCCGCCTACTTGCTCGACGGTGACAACCTGCGGCACGGGCTCAACAGCGACCTTGGCTTCACCCCACAGGACCGGGCCGAGAACGTGCGTCGCGTTGCCCATGTGGCGCGGTTGTTCGCCGACGCGGGGACGATTGCGATCGTCAGCCTGATCAGCCCCTATGCCGGCGATAGGGCGATCGCCCGCACCGTTCACGAAGAGGCGGGGATCCCGTTTTTCGAGGTGTTCGTGGACACGCCGCTGCCCGAGTGCGAGCGCCGCGACCCGAAGGGGCTGTACGCGCGCGCCCGACGCGGCGAGATCCACGGGTTCACCGGCGTGGAAGCTCCGTACGAGCCCCCGTCCGCGCCCGAAGTCGTCCTACACCCCCTCGAGGAATCGGTGGACGAGCTGGTCGAGCGACTGCTCGAGGCGCTGAGAGAGCGAGGCGTTTTCGGCGAGCGCCCGCCGTAGGTTCCGGCGCTTCGGCTTGGGCCGAGGATTCGGCCGTTTCCGCTTGCCGTGTCCGCCCTGGCTCTCGTGCTTTTGCGCCTGCTTACCCTTCCGGTGGGCCTTTTGTGCTTGGCGCGTCTTCTGCTTCGAGTGTGGTTTGCGCTTGGCGGGGGTGGGCTGAGCGCCGGGATGGCTGACGGTACCCGTCGCCGGCGACGACGCGCCCGTCTGGATCGATGGGGCCGGCGGTGCGCCCGGCGACAGCAGCCCGATCTCGAAGTCCGAGAAGATGATCGTCGCGCCGCCGAAGCTGGTGAGGATGTTCAGTCTCACGTAGCGCGCTGTGACCGGCGCGGCGAGGGTGTACTTGTATGAGCTTCCCTCCGAGTCCGGGTTGCAGCCCGATGCCACGGTCGTGAAGTTGACGTTGTCGTTGGAGACCTGGATCGAGTAGCCCTGAGGGTTGCGCGTGTCGTCTTGGGCGTATACGTCGAGGACGAAGGTGTTGACGGGCTCCGGCGCGCCGAGGTCGAACGTGACTGACGCGTTCGTGTTGTAGTTTGCCGACCACCAGTACGAGTCGTCCCGGCCGTCACCGGCCCCGGCCGGTTTCATGTACGACGGTTCCGGCGTGGAGGCGATCACGTTTGTCGGATACCTTCTCCAGGGCATGGTGGCAGGGCGAACTTTCGCCGCGCCGAGCTGCGCTCCGAAGGCGTCGGGGAGCGTGACACCGGGCGCGAGTCCGGCAGTGCTGAAGTTGAAGTTGCCGGCGGTTGGGTTTTCGAAATGCGGAGTGAATATCTGGCCGTTAGCCTCCCACCCGAGCGCTGCCTGAAGTGCGGCAAGAGTCGTGTAGGTGTTGGGATGAGGCGTATTCCAGGTCGTGTAGTAGATCGGCGCGGTCCCTGAGTACACGTTGTAGTCGACGATCATGTTCGAGCCGCGGACGGCGGGGAAGTCGTGCAGGTGCACGTCGCCTGGGCTCGCGAAGACGTTGTCGCGGATGTCGATGTAGTCCTCGTTGGGCGGGTTCATCCCGAGCGCGATGTCGGCGTGCGTGTTGGCGTAGGCGGTGTTGTGCCAGAAGCGCGACCACTGACCTGTCGCCAGGTGCCACATCGTTAGCGCGCTGGATTCGGAGACGTGCTTTGGGTTGTAGCCCCACACGTTTGCGTAGGCGACGTTGTTGTCGACGAGGTCCCCGACCGCGCTCTCGAGGGCGATTCCCACCCAGTTCAGATACAGGCGATTGCTCGTGAACGTGTTGTCGAGCCCGTACCAGTCGCGGATCCCCTCCTTGCGCACCAGGTAGACCTCGTTGCCCTCGACGGTCATGCTCGTCGTCATCAGCAACCAGATACCAATCGACTCGCCACCGGGACCGATGTCGTAGATGTGGTTGTTGCGCACGTCCACGTTGTGGACGAGGCCCGGCGAGTCGTTGTTACCGAGCATGATCCCGTACGCGCAGACCCCCTGTCCGTGGGATCCGTGGATGACGTTGTTCTCGATCGTGTCATTGGCTGTGTTGAGGCTGACGATGCCGGCTGCATAAGTCTGAGACGAACTGGAGAGGAGATCCCTGATCTCGAAGCCGTTGATCGTGACATTCTGGACGCCACCGTCGAGCTCGATTCCCTCGGCGCGCGTCCAGTCGCCGTCGATCACCGGCCGTGTTGAGCCGGTGCCTTGCAGCGTCACGCCGTCATCCCGGGAGGTCAGGGTCACCTGCTCGTGGTACACCGCGGATTCGACCTTGATGGTCGAACCGCTCGGAACCGTCGCCACCGCCTCGCCTATCGTGCACCACGGCGCCCATGGGCTCTGCGCCTGGGCGGCCGTGTAGGCGTCGCTGCATGGTCCATCGATGGAGGCGCCGTCGACATAGTAGGTCGCACTGGCCGCTTGGGCAGCCGGAGGCGTGGCGGCTAGTGCGAGCGAGTAGGTGGCGGTGAGCGCGACGAGCACGGCGAGAGCGGTGCCCACGCGCCGGCGATGGCGGCTCTGGAGCATGACTAATTCCCTTCAGACGTCACCCGGCAGCGCGAATGCATGCATGCGCGACCCCGATCTGAGCGTCGGATAAGATCGCCGCTGGCGGTACTAGTTACTTCGGCCGGCGCGGCCGAAGCATGAGAGAATCACGCTGCCAATCGGCGATTTCTGCGGATAGTCCGCCATCGGCGCTCAGTCGTTTGGCGAGAGTCTGCGGGATAATCCGCAACCTACCGATGGATGAACGATGCGGCCGCGACAGGGGACAAACATGGCTGACAGCGACCGAGTGACGTATACCGGACCAGGCGACCCGGAGGTGCTGGCTCGCGCGGCATTGGTTCTGTGCGGTACCGCCGCCCAGAGGGGCTGGCGGGGACCTGACCCGTACGATGGCCTATGGTGGAGGTGGCCGCGCTGGCTGGCCAGTGGCCGCCGCCGGCGCCAGCTCATCACGCAGGCACACGTCCGCACGCCTGTCGATATACGCCGGCTATACCGGCGCGAGCATCCGCTGCTAGCCAAGACCGCGGCGCTGTTTGCCTCCGCCTGCCTGCACTTGGACGCGCTCCGCCACGAGTTCGGTCGTCCGCTGGCGCTCGACGCACTCCGGGCGGTCATGGACGATAGCCGGGCGGGCGCGTCCGATGCGTGGGGTTACCCCTTTGACGTCCAAACGCGCTGGAGCTTCTACCCGGCCAACGAGCCCTCGATCGTGCCGACCGCCTTCGCCGTCACCGCTTTGCTTGAGGCCGAGCGACGCCTGGGGCGCGAGGAGTTCGGCGCTCGCGGTCGCTCGGCCGCGAGGTGGGTCCTGGACACGTTGTGGGTCGACGGCCCCGGCTTCTTCGCCTACCACCCCCACAGCGCGGTCAACGTTCACAACGCGAATATGCTGGGCGCACGGCTCGTCTGGGAGGCCTTCGGCGAGGCCGCGAGGGATCCCGTGCGCCGCGCCGTGACCCGGACGCTCGAGGCCCAGCGCCCGGACGGCGGCTGGCCCTACGGGGAGGGCGACCGCGCCCTGGCCTGGGCCGACTCCTTCCACAGCGGATACGTGCTCCTCTGCCTGGCCGCCGTGCGCGACGTCGACCCCGCGATCGACGACGCACTCGCGCGGGGAGCTGCGTTCTACGCTCGCTTTTTCGGTCCCAGGGGGGAAAGCCGGCTCTGGAGCAACCGCTCCTACCCCGAGGACGGGCACTCGGCCGGTACCGGGTTGAGCGCGCTGGCGGCGCTGCAGCGGCTCGGGTACTCGGACCCGGAACTCCTGAAACGGGTGACCGACCGGGTGCTCGATGCCGGCATTCGCGGCGGGCACGCGGTGTTCCGGCGATACCGTGCCGGGATGCGCAGCTACGTGCAGTATCCGCGCTGGTGTGACGGCCACCTGGCGCTCGGTCTGAGCGACGCCGCGCTGCTGGCGGCCGGCGCGGCGGCCGACCCTGGCCACACCGGCGCCGTCCTGACGCCGCGAAACGACGCCGCGGTACGATCACCAAGTCGGACACAGCGAGTACGCTGTGTACGTGCCGATAGGGGGTCCAGACGGGCCTGCGCGGAACGCGTGAACGTCACTCCGGTCATGATCTTGTCCGCGCCGCGCTCGGGCTCGACGCTGCTGCAGCGTGTACTCGCCAGTCACTCGCGCGTGACCACGACCTCAGAGCCCTGGGTGCTGCTGCCGCTGCTCTCCCCGCTGATTGCGGACCTGCCGGCGCAGAGCGGACGGGAGCCGCTCATCCACACCGCCGTCAGTGACTTTGTGACGGAGCTGCCACACGGTAGCCACGATTACCGTGCCGCGGTTAGGGAGTTCGCCCTCGACCTGTACGGAAAGGTCACCCCGTCGCCGGCCACTCACTTCATCGACAAGACACCCCTCTACCACCTGATCGTGGACGAGATCATGAGCACCTTTGCAGACGGGAAGTTCATTTTCCTGTTCCGCAATCCGCTCAGCGTGCTTGCGTCCTCGATCGAGCTGTTCGATGAGGGCAGGTGGGAGGTGGCGCGTTACCACATGGCGCTGTTCCGGAGCTTCGCCGACCTCGTTCCGGCCTGGCAGCGCTACCAAGATCGCTCCATGAAGGTCCGCTACGAGGATCTGGTGGAGGGCGAGGAGGGCGCTTGGCAGGGGCTCACCGACTATCTCGAGCTGGACTGGGAGCCGCAGATACTCAGAGTCGTTCTCGAACGTTCGTCTGCGCGGGCGTATGGGCGACGTGACGGGCACCCGCGCATACAGCGAGCTCAGCATCGCGCCGCTGACCAAATGGCGCGCGAGCATCTGCAACCCGCTGCGCAGGATGTGGTGCGCCCGCTACCTGCAGTGGCTGGGGCGGGAACGGCTGGCCGTCATGGGCTATGACCTCGATGGGCTGATGCGTGAGCTCGAGACCACGGGCCGGGCCGGCAGGCATGCCGCCGACGATGCCTACCGACTGGCGGGCTCGCTCGTGCGCGAGATCGCCAAGGTTCGCCTACCCGCCAACACCAGCGCAGCCAGCACCTGGCGGGCGCTGCTACATGCCTCCGACGGGCGAGTCAGGCCCACGGGAGTCGCACGCCATTGAGCTCGTGCAGGCGGACGCTGTCGGCGCGGAAGCGACGGCTCAGCTCCTCCCGCGTGTCGGGCTCCATCGACTCGTAAGTGCGTGCGTTCGCCGCGCGCAGGACCGTCGGCGTGTGCTCGGGCAGGTCGAGCCAGGCCTGGACCCGGTGCACCGTGCCAGCCGGGTCGGCGAACAGGTCCTCGCTGGCCAGTATCAGCATCTGCTCGCGCGGGAAGCGCTCGAGCCAGCGCTCGAGTTGACGCGCATACATGCCACGCGCGATATACGAGTGGTGCTGGTGGGCGAACGAGCGATACCGGGGGTCGGCCAGCAGCCGTCCCTCCTCGCCGGCCAGCCGCTCGGGCTCCCGTTTCAGCGCGGTGGCGAAGTCGAGCGTCTCGAAGCCGAGCGCGACCTCGTGATTGTGGTGGGAGTGGGCTCGACTCACTGGGTCGCGCAGCAGCACGATCAGCTTGACCTCGGGGAGGGTCGCCCGCGTCCGGTCCGGGCAGCACGGGTGGAACAGGTAGTAGGGGCTGCTCTCGACCACGTGGGTGTGTTCGCCTTGGCGGGGGAAGTGCGCCCGGTACCAATCGAGGGGCCGGTGGAAGTTCACGCTGAAGTACTGGACCTCCTTGATCGTGCCGCTGCCGATGTTCGGATGCTGCTCGAGGTACTCGTGCAGCGAGGTCGTGCCACCCTTCTGGGTTCCGATGATCAGGAATGTGGGCAGCGCCCGGGCGGATCCGGCCCGGCGCCGGTAGGCGATCCGCGAACGGTGCCGCGTCTCGGACAGCGAGCGTCGCACCAGGCTGCCGGGGTCGACAGCCTGGCGGCGCAGCGATCCCGCCACGCCCGCGGCACCGCGGACGTCAGTCACCGCAACCTCTCGCAGGGCAAAGCGCGCAACTGCGCCCTCGCCAGCTCGGCGACATGCCGCCTCCAGGGCCGCTCACCGTTCCGGTAACGACCGAACTACTGGTCACCCACAGCCGCGGCGACAGATTCCCGGCCTTCGTCTGAGCCTCGGAGACGTGACCCCCCGTCGAGAGGAACGAGCCTTCCGTCGCCCAGCCCTAGATCGCCGTCGTCGAGTTCGAGCGCGGTGATCGGGACAAGCCGCCGCAGCGAGCCGAGAGCCGCCGCCCGCACACCGGGATCGGAGTCCATCGTGAGCCGCCGCAGCGCGCGGACGACCGATGGATCGGCCAGGTGGCCGAGCGCCGCGGCGGCCGCGGCGCGCACGTCCGCGTCGCCGTCGGTCAGCTGTTCGACGAGCGGTCTGCTCGCCCGCAGGTCGCCGAGACGGCCCAACGCAGCAATCGTCAGGACCTGCGCCGGGCCCTGCTCTTCGAGCACCTCGAGCAGCGGCTCGACGCTCGGCGCTCCCAGGCGCACCAGGACATCGCTGGCCCGTGAGGCGACCTCCGGCCTGGCGCTGCGCAGCGTCCGCGCCACCGCTTGCGCGGTTCCGCGGGCAGCCTCGGGCCCGGCGGCCGCCACCATTCGTCTCATGACCTCGCCAGCCCGGGCGGATGTCTGCGGCTGTCGCAGCAGCTCGCCCGCGACTTGGTCGAGCGCCTCCTTCGAGCCGAGGTCGATCAGCGCATCAGTCGCCGCAGCGACCGCTCGGTCATCGCTCCATGTCACTGCTCCGTGCGCGAGCGCGGGAACGGCACGCCGTGCCCGGCGAGCCGCAAGGCTGCCGGCTGCGGCTGCGCGCACCTCGCTGAATGGGTCCGCAAAGGCCTCGATCAGCGCCGCGTCGATGTCGAAGCCATTGGGGTTTGTCTCGAACGCGAGCGCTCGCGCGGCATCGCGCCGGATCGGCGCCCCCAGGTCGAACAGACGATCCCGGTTGTCGGCGACGACATCGCGGTAGTGCAGCGCCCGCAGCAACCGTCTCGTGTTGTGGCGTTCGGCGAGTTTGCCCACCTTGGGCCGGCGCCAGCGTCCGTATCCGCCCATGCTACGCCGGCGGCTCCCACGCCGGGAGGGTCAGCGCGCGCCGCACGAGGTAATTAGCGCGAAGAGTAGCCGCCGTCACCCCGATCATCAGAGCAAGGATGCACGAGATGAGCACCGCCAGCTCGAGTGTGGCCCTGTGGTTACTGCTCGCCTGCGTGGCCGACATGATCGGCTGCAGGATCGAGGAGACGGTGGCGACCTGGGAGGTCGAGTCGTAGTTGTGGACCGCGGCCTCCAACACATTCTTGGCGGTGGCCGCGTTCGCCAGCGCCTTCTGCTGCGCGGGCGTCGGCGGCTGCGGCGGGCCGTTGGTGGGCGACGGCAGCGCGGCCGCCGCCTTCTGGTACGCCAACTGCGCGCTCTGCATGGTGTTGTAGAGATGCGCGATGTCGGGATCGTCCCGGTTCTGGGTCACCAGGTAGGTGACCATCGAGCCGCTCGCCGCGTTGGCCAGGCTGACCGCGAGGTGCTGCGACTTGGCCGTGGCGGTGACGCGCACGATCGAGCTAGTCGGCACCTCGGAGGCGGAGATATGCGAAACCACCTGGTTGTAAGTCAGGTGAAACTCGCGCTCGAGCGGCGCGACCACGCCGTTTGCATCGATCACCAGCGGATACGTGGCTGCCAGGTCCTGTGCGGCCTGCGCGTAGCCCTGGATCGCGCCCGGTGCGGAGAGGTTTAGCCGCCCGACCATGAGCCGGGCCTCGGCCGAGTACGTGGGCGGCTGGTTGTGGACCACGAACACAACGATCGGCACGATCACGACGATCGGCAGCAGCGCCAACAACCAGTGCCTGCGCACCGCTTCCAATGGTCCGACGCGTGGAAGCGGCCGGAACTCGGCCGCGACCGATTCGAATGCAGCCTCATGCGGCTGCACGGGTCTCGCCTCCTGTTCGGCCACTTCGTGCCCCTCGGGTATTCATTTCCTCGACCGACCTACCTCGGGACAAGCCACCGCGCCCCACGGACGAACAAGAATGTACCACGGATCGGCTCATACTCTGCCCGATTCGGTTAGGGGAAGGTAAAGTCGTTGCGGGCGCCGCTCTGGGCTGCGAGCCGAGGAATGGTGAGCCGTGAGTCACAATGAGAGGTTTCGAGGTGGCTTGCCCCGGGGTCTGGATGTGGGTCGTATACTTTGCGGCGGTCGGTTACCCGCCGGTGGCCCGAATCGCAATCAGCAAGGGGCAAGGCATCGGCGACACCCGGGGGAAGGGTTGAGTGCCGTAAGCCCGAACGACGAGGCGCATACTGAGAGGCGCGAGGCGTCGCGGTGCGAGCTGCTCCTGACCGCGCTTGCCGTCACGTTCGCCGCGGCGGTCTTGCTGGCTGCCGGGCTCAGTGTCGGGCTTGACGGGCTCCTGATACTCATCGGCGTCCCCGCCCTGCTCGGTCTGGTCTATCTCCTGTGGCAGGTCGATCCGGCCTACATCCTATGCATCGGCTTCTTCCTCACCCCGTTTGCCGGCAACTGGAAGTACATGCACTTCCCGTCGGGCATCGACCCGGAGCGCATGTTCCTGCTGTTCGGGGTCGCGCAAGTCCTGCTGCGGGCGCCGAAGATCAAAGGGCGTCCGCGCTTCCGGTGGACCGCCGCGCACCTGTTCATGGCCTTCGCAGTCATCTATGCCGCGATCTCGGCTCATCTGGCCGGCAGGTTGTTCTCAAAAGCTCCGCTGTTCAAGCTCACGGATGACTTCGGGCTCACGCCCTTCATGATCTTCCTCGTGGCGCCAGTGGCCTTCCGCACTCAGCGGCACCGCTCGGTGCTGCTGTTCACGATGGTCGTGATGGGGCTGTACCTGGGAGTCACGACCCTGTTCGAGACCGTACACCTCAACGCGCTGGTGTATCCGCGTTACATCCTCGACCCCAAGGTCGGCTACAACTACGGCCGCGGCCGGGGCCCGTTCGTGGACGCGGTCGCCAACGGCTTCGCACTGGCGGTGTGTGCGGTGGGGTGCGGAGTGGCGAGTATGAACTGGTCGCAACCCCGCGCCCGACTCGCCGCGATCGCAGTGGGAGTGCTCGCCGTCCTCGGCGCCTTCATGTCGCTTGAGCGCTCGGTTTGGCTGGGCGCTGGACTCGGGATCCTCGTGACGCTGTCAGTGACCCGTCGGCTGCGTCGCTACCTAATCCCAACCGCGGCACTGGCTGCTGTGGTTGTGGTGACCTCCCTTGCGCTGATCTCCTCCTTCAGCAACTCGGTGAGCAGCCGCGCCACCCAGCAGAGCTCGATCTGGGACCGCGAGAACCTGCTTGCCGCCGGGTTCCGCATGCTCGAGCAGCGCCCGCTTCTCGGCTTCGGCTGGCAAACATTCCAGAGCAAGTCGCGGCTCTACTTCCAGCAGAACCAGAACTACCCGCTCACCGCCACCACCTTCGTGGTCCATAACTTCCTGCTTGGGTACGCGGTCGACCTCGGCCTGATCGGGCTCTTGCTATGGGTCGCGTCGGTCGTCTTCGGCATAGGCAGCGCGCTCGTCGCCCGTGGACCGCCGGACATCGAGATGTGGCATGCCGGTCTGATAGCAATCACGGTCCTGTTTATCGTGGTCGCGAACTCGATCCCGCCCAGCGAGTTCCCGAACCTGTCGCTGTGGGTGTGGGCAGGGGTCGGCTACAGTGGCCGCTACGCGACGCGCCCGTGGGTGACTCCCTCCTCCGTCGGGGCGCCACCAGAGCCCTTGCCACTCTTGCCGCAAGAAATTGGCGTCGTTGCTCGACCGGCCGGTTAGCCCGATGGCATCGCCCCGAGCCGCAGACTCGCGAGTCACGCCGCGGGCAGCCTTCGCCCCGGATCATTACGAGGACGCGCCGCCCGCCGAAGTCGTCGATGCGATCGAGCGCCGTTTCGCCACGCGAGAGTCGCTGCGCATGCTCGACGCCGGCTGCGGCGATCATTGCCGGCTGCGACTGAGCATCCCTACCTACACGGTCGGCATCGACGCCTCCGAACATCAGATCGCCCGCAATCGGGACGTCGAGGAGGGAATCGTCGGCGAGCTCGAGCGAGTCGAGATCAATCCGGGCGCCTTCGACGTGGTCGTGTGCTGGAACGTGCTCGAGCACCTGCGCGACCCCATCGCCACGGTGGACCGGCTGGTCGGCGCGCTACGGGGCGACGGGGTGCTACTGCTCGGCTGGCCGAATCCGCATTCGGCCAAGGCCCGTACGGCGCGGGCGCTGCCGCACGCCGCGCATGTCCGGCTATTCCGCTTCCTCTACCCGCGGGTGGCTGTGTCGTCCGAAGAGGGACGCGGTCCATTCGAGACGGTACTCGACCCTCGGCTCGAGCCGGCCGAGCTGGTGAGTCATATCGAGGCCAGGGGGCTGACCCTTCAGAAGCTCATCAGTTACGAGTCAGCCATGCAGCGAAAGGCGCGGACCCGCCTGCACGTGACTGGTTGGCGCTGGAATGGGCTCAAGCGCGCTGTCCTGGCCATGTCGGCAGGTCGCGTCCACCCCGAGTGCACCGATCTAGTGGGTCTGTTCGGCCGGGACTGAAGCGGTGTGAGAATGTGCTCTCTGGGAGTACCACTGGGCTCCGACGACCGGCGGTTGGCTGCGGTCGGATCAAACTCACAGGATCGAGCGGGCACGGATGACACGCTGGCGTAGCCGTGCCTCCTCGACCGGCCGGATGTACCGCGCCCAGATGCCCGACGGCCGGCAGGTGGCGGTCGAAGTCGGCCCCCGACGTAGGGGCAAACCAGTCCCCGCGGGCAAGGAGCCGGCCCAGCGCGGTTCGCTGACGGCCGGGTTGAGCTTCGGTGCCGCCAGCTTTCTTGGCAACACCACGGTCGCACTGTTCACGAGCGTGTTCATCGCTCGTCTGTACGGCGTGAACGTGGTCGGCGAATTCGCGCTCGTATATGCGCCGGTTGCTGCGGTGACGCTCCTGTCCACGGTTCGAGAGCAGCCGGCCCTCCAGCGCGAAGTCGCGCTGCTGCCGCCCCGCCACTCCCGCTCCACCGGGCTGTTCATGGCCGTGTTCGCCTTCTCCACGGGACTCACGGTCGTGGTGGCCGCGATCGGAGTGCTCGTCACGTACTTCCTCTTCCACGGACCGATTAACCAACCGGCGCTGTTCATGCCCGCGCTGGTGAGCATGGCCGGATACACCGTATTCACCAATACCTGCATGAACCTGGACTCGATCTTCATCGCCTATCGCGACGGGCGCCAGCTCTTCGTCCTGAGGTTGCATCAGGCCGTTCTCTACCTGGTGCTCGTGGTGGCGTGCCGATTCGTCTCCGGCTCGGTGTGGTCGCTCGTGTTCACGATGATCATCTCTTGGGCGATCCCGTGCCTGCACCGCGCGGTCGTACTGCGGCGCTGGTTGACGCTCAGGATTTCGCGCGCTGAGGTGCGCAGTGGGTTTGCGGCGCTTCCGCAGATGCTCAAGTTTGGCTTGAAGCTGACCCCGACCGGGCTCCTGGGGGGCGCCAGCGACCAGATCGCCACCTGGGTGCTGGGATCGGTTTCCACGGTGGCCGACGTCGGTGCCTATAACCGCGCCTGGTCGGTCGGCCAGCGCTTCCTCGAAGCGCGCCTGCGCCTCAGCGAGTTGCTCTTCCCCAGCTTGGTGGAGCGCCGGCAGGAGCGCGACACCGACGGCTTCAACCGTGCGCTGATCGACTCGCTCCGGTACGGAACCGCGTTCCTGCTGCTGTTCGCGAGTGCGGGTGGTGGAGCGGCCGCGGGGATCATGACCCTGTTCGGAGTCGGCTTCGAGCGCGCGGCGCCGGGGCTCGTCTTCCTGCTCCTGGTGCCGGCGTTCACGGCGGTGGTGTTCCTGGCCTCGCAGGCGTTGATCGCAGCCGACCGGGCGCTCGAGATCACGATCAGCGCCGTCGTGCGCTTGGTCGTAACGCTCACCGCGGTGATCGCGCTCGGCTCGCGCTTCGGGATCACCGGAGCGGCCATCGGCATGGCTCTTGGCGCCGCGGTCCAGGTTCTCTGCCAGTTCTTCGTCGTGCAGCGCGAGCTGCTGCGCATGTTGCCGGTGTGGTGGCCGCGTCGCCAGATGATCGGCCAGCTGGCGGCCTACGCGGCCGGCTTCGTCGCCGCGCGCAGCATCCTCGGGACGGTTCCGGGATACCTTGGGGTGGCGGTCGCCCTGCTGGGGGGCGTGATCGCCTACGTGGCCGTGCTCGTGCTCGGCGGTGGTCTGCTGGCGCGGGACCGAGTGCGCCTCGAGCGCCTCCTCGGGCGCCTGCCGGTACGCCGTGCGAGCAGCGCGCCCGCCATGCCCGCGCCGATACTCCTGCGCGACGAGGAGTCGACGCTGAGCGCTCCGCCCGTGGCGCCCGGGAACTGGAAATGACCACTTCGCAGCCTGAGGGCGCGGGCGTCCGGCGCCGGATTGTGTTCGTGACCGACATCGTCACTCCATACATGGTCACGGTGTTCGGGGCGCTCGCGGAGATCTCCGATCTGCACGTCGTCTTCTGCTCACAGACTGGCACCCGCGGCATGCAATGGGAGATCGAGGTCCCTTTCGCACACGAGGTGATCGAGGGATTCACGATCCGCCGGCGCAAGCGCGATGCCACCGACTTCTACCTGAGCCCGCGGATCCTGACCGCGGTAATGCGAGCCCGGCCCGAGGCGATCATCGCCGCCGGCTTCTCGGTGCCCTCGCTGTACGCTGCTGTCTGCACGCGCGTGCTCGGCCTTCCCTTGCTCATCCAAAGCGACGGGACGTCACGCTCGGAGGCAGATCTTGGTCCCGAGAGCCGTCTCTCGCGCAAGCTCCTGCTCCGGGTGGTGTGGGGCGCGGTCGCCAACAGCCAGCCCGCAGCCGAGCGCTTCGCCCAAATCGGCTTCCCGTCCGAGCGCATCTTCTCCGCCCCGCACGTGACCGACATGTCGCGCTTCTGGGCGGCGGCCCGGCACCGGAACGGCAATCGCGCCGGCCCCCTGCGGTTGGTCTCGGTCGGGCGCCTGATCCCGCGCAAGGGCCTCGAGTGGCTGCTGCGGGCATGCGCCCGCGCACAGGATGACGGTGTTGAGCTGGAACTGATCGTGGTCGGCGACGGTCCCGAGGAGCAGCCCTTGCGCGCGCTGGCGGACGCGCATGGCCTGCCGGTCCGCTGGGAGGGCTTCGTCGACCAGCCCGAGCTTCCCGCCCTCTATGCGGACGCTGATGTGTTCGCCTTCCCTACCCTTGACGATCCCTTCGGCATGGTTCTGCTCGAGGCAGCCGCGGCCGGACTGCCGGTAATCGCTTCGCCACACGCCGGCGCCACAGCTGACTTCGTCCGCGACGGCGTCAACGGCTTCGTGGTCGAGCCAACCGACACCGATGCTATGGCGGCGGCGATCGCTCGCCTGGGCCGCGATCCGCGGCTGCGCGCGAGGATGGGCGAAGCCGCCCATACGGACACGCTCGGCCGCAGTCCCGCCACCAGCGCCACCGGCTACGTGCAGGCGGTGGAGGCTGCGCTGGCGAACTGATCGGCGGAGAGCCCGACGGGCTCAGCCGCCCAGAGACGCCTGCAGCAGACCCGCCAGCTTGCGTGCCGAGTCGCCCACGGTGAAATCGGCGCGCACCCTCTCGAGCCCGCGGGCAGCGAGTCGCTCGCGCAATTCGGCATCGCCGGCCAGCGTGGCCAGCGCGTCCACGAGCTCATCGACCCGACCCGGGGAGACGAGCAGTCCGGTCTCGCCGTGCTCGACCAGCTCGGGAACGCCCATGATCCGGGTGGTCACTACCGGCACCGACAGAGCCATCGCCTCTATCAGCACCACCGGGAGCCCCTCCGAGAACGAGGCCAGGCAGAAGATATCGGCCTCCGCGTACAGGGCACGGATGTCATCCTGACCCACGGAGCCGGTCAGGCGAACCCGCTCGGCGATGCCCAGCCGAGTGGCGAGCAACTCGAGCTCGCGACGCTTGGGGCCGTCGCCGACCAGCGTCAAGCGGACCGGCGTGCCCCGTCGCGCGAGTTCGGCGCAGGCCTCGACGAGCAGCGACTGACCTTTCAGGTGGACGAGCCTGCCCACGCACAGCACGTGCGCCTCGTCCCCGTTGCGTGTTACCGGCTCGGGCGTGAACGTCTCCAGGTCCAGTCCGCAGCGAATAATGTGGATGTCACTCCAGCGTTCCTCCGGCGCGAGGGTCATGAGCTGGCTGCGGCCGAAGTCGCTGATAGCGAGCGCGAAACGGGCCGCGGCAAGTTTCTCGGCCAGGTTGTTGCGGAACACGTCGTAGAACTCCACAGGTCCGTGGACGGCGACGCTGAAGGTCCATCCGTGGCCCCCGTAATGTGTCGCCAGCAGGGCCACGTCGCTGGCCCCGTCGGCGAAGATCGCGTGGAGGTGACGCACCTTGCGCCGGCGGGCGCCCCGCCATACCGCCATGGCCTCCGCAAAGTAGAACAGTCCCCACAGCCGGCCTAAGACGCCGGGGTTCGCGCGGCGCAGAGCAAATGCGAGCGTCGCGACATAGCGGCTCGGAGCGCACACCAGCGCGTACAGGTGAGCGCCGAGCAGCGCTGGCCACCGCGGCGGCAGTACCGTAAACGTGCGCTGCGCCTCCTCGCGGTCGGACTGCGCCAGCAGCTCCGATTGCGGCGTGCGGTGGATGGAGAAAGTCTCAACCTCGACGCCGACCGCTCGCAGCGCCCGGATCTCGCGATATATGAACGTGTGCGAGACAGCCGGATAATGAGTGGCGAGGTAGCCGATGCGCATCGGTCGCGTAGGGTAGCCACGGCCCAAGCGTCGCCGTAGACGGGATATGGTGACCGCCATGCCATCGGCCGCCGAAGAGGATCGTCAGAACTTCTGGACCGGCTACCAACCGGGCTTCCGAGTATCGGACAGGCCGGTGGGCAGCCGAGAGTTCTTCGACGAAGTCGAACGCGAGCGGTACATGCTCGAGCCCGACATCCCCGAGCTTGCGAACTTCGCCGCCTGGCGGGACCGGGACGTGCTCGAAGGAGGCTGCGGGATCGGCACCGACGGCGAACAATTCGCCCGCGCAGGCGCGCGTTACACCGGCATCGATTTCTCCCCCACCGCGCTCCAGTTGGCGCGAGAGCGCTTTGCGCGCGAGGGACTGTCAGGCGAGTTCGTGGTCGGCTCGCTCACCGAGCTGCCGTTCGCCGACGCCTCCTTCGATCTCGTGTACTCGATGGGCGTGATCCACCACATTCCCGACACGGAGCGCGTAGTGGCCGAATTCCATCGCGTGCTCCGCCCCGGCGGGCGGGCGCTGGTGATGGTGTACCACCGGAGCTCGTTCAACTACTACGTCTCGATCATGGCGCTGCGGCGCGCCCTGTTCGGCCTGCTGCTCGTGCCACGCGGCCGGCGGCTCGTCCAGCGCCTGACCGGCGAGCAAGCCGAGGTGCTCGAGGGCCATGTCCAGCTCCTGCGCGAGCACGGCCTGCGCTACCTCGCCGACCGGCAGCTGTTCCTCAACCACAACACCGACGGGCCGGGCAACCCGCTGTCGAAGGTATACACGCGCGCGCGGGCGCGGACGCTCTTCGGCCAGTTCGCCGATGTCCGCTCCGAGGTCAGGTTCCTGCACCTGCGCAGCTATCCCGGCGGCGCCAGGCTGGCCCGTACGCGGCTCGCCCACCAGCTTGGGAACCGCTGGGGATGGCATCTGTGGATCGATGCCCGCAAGGGCGAGCGCGCCTTATTGATACTTCCTTGACGACGCTCTTCTCCGCCGCCAGAGCGGGGACGCTGCCGGCGGGCTGAGGACTGCTAGCCTCAGCCCGGGGGACATGCTCAGGACGCGAAGCAACGGACGCTGGATGCTGCTGCCCGCGGCATTGCTCGTCGCGGGCGCGGTCGTCCTCGGCGTGGTACTCACGGGGGGCACCCGGCACACGCCGGCAGTTTCCGTTGCGGGGGTATCCGCGAGGGTGCCGACCTCAGAGCCGCGGTTGTTCGCGCCGAACAGCGTCTGGAACATGCCCGTCTCGCCGCACGCGGCAATCGACCCATCCTCGGAGCGGCTGATCGCCGGGCTGACCTCAACGGTGGCTGCCGAGGAACGGTCGGGGAGGGCACCCTGGATCGCCACCAGCACGGCCAGCACCCCCATCTACGTCGTGCCCGCCAGCCAGCCCATGGTGCGGGTGCAGCTCGATGACCCAACGCTGCCCTGGCGCCGCTCGCTGGCTTCGGTCTTCGAGCAAGTGCCCATCCCCGCCGACGCCAAGCCGGCCCGCGGCAGGGACGCGCAGATGACCGTGTATCAGCCCTCGACCGACAGGCTGTTGGAGTTCTTCCACATGCGCCGCGAATCGGACGGCTGGCATGCCGCGTGGGGCGGAGCGATGGAGCATGTCTCGCAGAGCCCCGGCTACTACACCACCTCGTCGTGGCCGGGCGCGCGGACCAACTGGGGCGCCACCGCAACCAGCCTGCCCGTGGCCGCCGGGGTGATCACCATGGCAGAGATCCGCGCTGGGGTGATCAACCACGTGCTGGCGATCGACGTGCCCCTTCCCCGCGCCGGCGTCGTCGCGTGGCCGGCCGAGCAAGGCGATGGAACCGGTGGCCCGAGCGCCATCCCGGAAGGCGCCCACTTGGTGCTCGACCCCAACCTCGACCTCTCGAAGATCCGCATGCCGCCGCTCACGCGCATGATCGCGATTGCCACGCAGCGCTACGGCATGATCGTGCGCGACGGGTCTCCCGGCGGCATCAGTCTGTTCGCCGAGGATCCGACCCGGTATGGCGGCCACAAGCTCTACTGGGGCAAGCACGCAATCTTCGGCGGGCTCACGCCGCAGCAGCTGCTGGCCAGCTTCCCGTGGTCGCATCTAGAGGTGTTGCAGATGAACCTCCGGCCCGTGCGCCGCTCGACGAAGTTCCTCGAGAGCTCCACCTAGTGCTCCCGGCGAGCAACCGCCCGGTCGGCTGCGCCGGGGATCACTGGCGCCCAGCGATCCAGCGGTCGTGCCAGACGCTCACGTCGTAGAGGTTCCAGAGGTGTTTGTGCCAGTCGCCGCGGCCCGCACGGTGCGCGGCGAACAGCTCGTCGATCAGGCCGAGGTCGAGGAGGCCGCGCTCGAGCAGCGTGGAGCGATGTATCGCCGCCTGCGCCGCGACGCCGAAGTCACCCCGCATCCACTCCTCCATGGGCGTCCCGAACCCCTGCTTGGGCCGGTCCAGCACCTGGTCGGGGAGCAGCCCGGCCATCGCCTGGCGCAGCACGTACTTGCCCACGCCGTCGCGGTACTTCATGGCCGGCGGAAGGGCCAGAGCCAGCTCGACCAGGTGATGGTCGAGAAACGGCTCGCGCCCCTCTACCGAGCTGGCCATGGTGATCTTGTCCAGGCGCATGAGCAGGAGCTCGGGCAAGCGCTGCTTGAGTTCGAGGTAGGTCATCTTTTGGAGTAGGTCGGCCCCACCGGCCTGTGACTCCGCGTCACGCCAATGGCGCTCGACGATCGCATAACCATCTTGGGCCCGATGCTCGCCGCCGAGCAGCCGATCCTTCACCTCCCCGCGGAAACATAGGTTGCCCCCCCAGTAAGGCTGCGGGCTGCGGCCGGCATCGAACAGGGCCTCGCCGTGACGGATGCCCCGACCGGCGGAGCGCGTGGCGCGCGCGGCGAGCGTGCCGAGGCCCCGGCGCAGCGGCTGGGGGATGCGCTGGAACGGCACCACGAAGCGGCGGTGGTCGGCATAGCCCTTATATCCGTGGAAGATCTCGTCTGAGCCCTCGCCGCACTGGACGACGACCGTGCCGCTGTCGCGGGCGAGCTTGGTGACGAAGTGCTGCGGGATCGCGGTCGGGTCGGCGGTCGGCTCGTCCTGGTGGTACATGAGCCGCGGCAGGAAATCGAGCATGTCGTCGGCATCGATCAGCACCTCGCGATGGTCCGTGCCGAAGCGCTTGGACACGAGGCGGGCGTAGTCGAGCTCGTCGTAGCGGCGGTGTCCCTTGGGCGCGGTGGCGAAGGTCCGCACCGGCCGGTCGATCAGCTCGGCCATCAGCGCCACGTTGGCCGACGAGTCGAGTCCGCCCGAAAGGAACACCCCGAAGGGGACGTCGGACATCATCCGCTTGCGGATGGACTCGCGCAGCAGGTCCCGCAGCCTCCGGACCATCTCTCCTTCGGAGAGCTCGCGCAGCTCAGCCGCGAGCTGGGACGAGAACGGTGTCCAGTAGAGCGAGCGTTCGACCGAGCCATCGGCCCGAACGAGCATGCGCTCGGCCGGGGCGAGCTTGGACACGCCGCGGTACATGGTCGCGGGCGGCGGCGTGAAGGAATAGGTGAGGTAATCGACGAACGCCGACTCGTCGAGGTCGCGGGTGATACTCGGGTGCTCGAGCAGCGCCTTGATCTCGGAGCCGAACACGATTCCCTGCGGTTGCAGCGCGTAGTAAAGCGGCTTGACCCCCACGCGATCCCGGGCCAGGAAGAGCTCGCGATGCCGGCTATCCCAGATGGCCAGCGCGAACATACCCTCGAGCCGGCGCACGCAGTCCGGCCCCTCCTCCTCGTAGAGGTGCAGGATGGCTTCGGTGTCCGTGCGCGAGCGGAAGCGGTGGCCCTTGGCCTCGAGCTCGGCGCGCAGGAACTCGTGGTTGTATACCTCACCGTTGTACGCGATCCAGACCGTGCCGTCCTCGTTTCGCATCGGCTGATGGCCGGCGGACGAGAGGTCGACGATCGAGAGACGGCGGTGGCCCAGCGCGATCCGGGCCTCGGGATTCACGAACGAGCCACAGTCGTCGGGACCGCGATGCACGAGCACATCGCGCATCCGGGTTACTGTCGCCTGGTCGGCCGCGAAGCCGCCCTCAAAGCCGAGGATTCCACATATTCCACACATCAGCGCCTCGGAGCCGCGCGCGCTGGCGATGTGGGGCCTGACCACGCCACAGTGGTCGCGCTTCTGGCACAACACCTCCGCATGCTCAGCAACTTCGGGGGCAGGACGCTGCTGTTCGACGAGTTCGGCATCGGACTGCTGCAGCGGGTCGGGGGCGGCGCTGGTCAGCCGCCGATAGGACCAAGGACCGCCTCGCGCCCGTAGGTGCTGAACGCCCTGAAGCGCGAGAACAGCCGGTGCTCGGGGCCGTGGAAGTCCGAGGAACCAGTGGTGAGGAGCCCGAGCTCGGCGCAGCGGTCCGCCACCAGGAGCGTCTGCTCCCGGGTGTGCGTCACGTAGAAGCACTCGACGCCGTCGAGGCCGGCCGCGCGGAAGCGGTCGATGGCCTGCAGCACCGCATCGGGGTCCTTGACGTCCCAGAACGGGTGGGCCCACACTGCCACGCCCCCGGCGGCATGGACGGTCTCGATCGACTCGGCGATGGTGGGCTTGGTGCGAGGCCGGAAGGCCGGGCGGCCGTCGATCAGATACGCCTCGAGAAAGGCCGAGCGCTCAGCCAGCCCCTCAGACTCCAACCGCTGCCGGTTGGCGGGGTGCCTGACCACGGCGTCGGCCAGGTGCGGACGGCCGATTGGCTTACCCTGCTCTCGTCGGCGCGCGAGATCGGACTCGTCGACCTGGTAGCCGAGCCCGCGCAGGGCGTCGGACATCGCGTCGGCGCGCTGCTCGCGGTCCTGGCGCCAGCCGTGAAGCGCGGCGCGCAGGGCGGGATCGTGGTGGTCGATCAGGTACCCCAGCACGTGCAGGTCCTGCTGATCGCCGTCCACAGAGGAGATCTCGACCGCGGTCACCGCCCTCAGTCCGTGCTGGGCCGCCGCTTCGAGCGCCTCCTGCACGCCATCCACGGTGTCGTGATCGCTCAGAGCCAGGAGCTCGACCCCGGCGCCGGCGGCGGCCGCCACCACGTCCTGGGGGGCCAGCGCGCCATCCGAGTAAGTCGAGTGGCTCTGAAGGTCAAACGTCGGCGGCTCGGGGCTCAAGGCTCGAATGCGACCGTATTTGCGTGAGGGGCCACTTAGCGTAATCAGTTCGAGACCGCGCGCCGCACGGACCGAAACCTGGCCGGGGGCGACCTCCTCGCCGAGGATCACCGCCGCGGCGCGCTGCGCGGCGTGCCCATCCCATCCCGGAGGTGGCTCGGCCGGTGCGCTCACGCCGTCCTTGAGCGCGGGCAGGATCCCGGCGATTCCGGAGGGCTCGAGCCCCAGTAGCGCGTTGGTGCCGGCGCGGATCGTCACCGGGCGCTCGGTGTTGTCCCGCAGCGTGAAGCACGGCACGCCGAGGTAGGTCGTCTCCTCCTGCACGCCCCCGGAGTCGGTCAGGACCGCGGCCGCCTCCGCCTCCAGCGAGAGGAACTCGAGATAACCGATCGGGTCGAGTAGCAGCACGCCCGGGCCGATCGAGGCGACATCGATCATCCTTGCGCGTACGCGGGTGGACGGGAAACACGACCGGCAGCTCGCGGGCGACGGCGTTCAGCTCCCGCATCACCACGGCCAGCAACGGCCCGTCGACCAGCGCCGGCCGGTGCAGCGTGACCAGGAGATAATCGCCGCGGCGCAAACCGAGGGCGGCGGCGGTGGCCAGGTCGCGAAACCGCTGCTCCATCGCCACCAGGCTGTCGATCATCGTGTTGCCGACGAAGTGAATCCGCTCGGCGGCGATGCCCTCGGCGCGCAGGTTCGCCTCGGCCTCGGCGGAGTGGATGAACAGGTACTCGCTGAACTCGTCCGCCACGATCCGGTTTATCTCCTCCGGCATGCTGCGATCGAAGCTGCGAAGCCCTGCCTCGAGGTGGGCCAATTGGACGCCAAGCTTCACCGCCACCAGCGCCACCGCGAGCGTCGAGTTCACGTCCCCGGGCACGATCACGAGGTCGGGTCGCTCGTCCTCGATGACCGGCTCGATCCTTTCCATCACCCGGGCGGTCTGGACGGCGTGGGTGCCCGAGCCCACCCTCAGGACGTACTCGGGCGAGGGCATGCCGAGCTCCTCCCTGAAGATCGCGGACATCATCCGGTCGTAGTGCTGGCCGGTGTCGACCAGGACGTGTCGCGCGTCGGGCAGCCGGCGCCTGAGCGCGGCGATCAGCGGCGCCATCTTGACGAAGTTGGGCCTTGCCCCCACCGTGTAGAGGATCCTCACTCCACCCGGGATCCTAATCGGGCGGCGCGCGGCCGGCCGGATTGCCCGCGCCCCGTAGCGGCTTTAATGGAGCTTGCCCGGGAAATCGTGCGCGCTGTGCCGCAGCGCCCACCGTTCCCGGGGACCGGTCGCCCATGCCCACCTTCTGTCGCCACAACCGCCTGATCCAGAACTGCCCGATCTGCTCCCGCGAGCAGGCCGTCGAGATGCGCCCGATCGTCAGCTCGAGCGCCCCGCGGACCGGGCAGACCCGCCCGAGCACGCCCCGTCCGGCGCGCACCCGGACCGGCGCGGGCCCGCGCGCCGGCGGCGCCGGCGGGGTGGTGGTGCGCCGCGTGGCCCGAGGGGCCGACGACGGCTACCGCAACCCGCTGGTGCTTGGCCTGCGTTCGAGCGCCGACGCGGGCCGGCTGGCCGAGGAGATCGCGTTCGCCGAGCACCGGCTGAGCGTGCTCGAGCAAGATCCGCCCGGGCTCTTCCGGGAGGTGGCCGACGCCGCCGGCGACCTCGAGGAGCGCAGCTGGCTGGCCTTCCTGATCGCCTACCTGGGCCCGCTGGAGGAGGACGATCCGTTTGCGGAGATCTCGCGCGTGCGCACCTCCTGGGCCTCCGGCGAGGTCCCGAGTCTCGGCGAGGTCCGTACTGGCCCGCGCACCGCGCACGACGCAGGCCGCGACGGGCGCACGCTGGAGGCCTACCGCACGTGGGCGGCCCGGGCCGGGTCCCAGGCGGCGGCCTTCATGGGGGACACCGGCTGGACGTCGGAGCGGCGCTTCGCCCGTGCCTTCGAGCGGCTCGCCCTGCCCGGGCTGCATCGCGACGCCCGGTTCGACCTGCTCGTGACGCTGGGGCGGCTCGGCGTCTACGACGTCCGCGCGGCGTCGCTTGCGCTGGGCGGGGTCAACGACGCGACGGTGGGGGCCAAGCGGGCGCTCGGGATCGGCGATCCGCTGCTGCTCGAGCGCCGGGCCACGGAGCTGGCGCGGGCGTGCGGGGTGTCCCTCGAGTCGCTCGATCTCGGCCTCCACAACTGGCAGCGGGCCGAGCGCGCCACGCTCGGGCTGGGCCCGGGCGCTGAGCCCGACCGTGAGGCCGTGGAGGCGGTGCTGGCGGCGCTCGGATTGTGAAAAAGGGCTAGGCTTTGGACCCGTTCCGCTAGGGCAGGTAATTGGCAGGTAATTGCGATGCGCCGCTCGATCGTCCCGCTCTCGCTCACCCTGGCCGTCGCGGCGGCGGCCGTCATCTGGGGCCTGGCCCTGACCGGCTCGGCCGGCGCCGCGCCGAACCCGGCGCACATCATATGTCCCGTGCCGGTGCCGCAGATCACGACGTGCTGCCCGCTTCCGACCGCTCCGACTGGGAGCCAGCGCTCGCATGTGGTGTGCTGTCCGCCTACGGCGGCCAGCGCCGGCCAGTCGAAGGTGCAGCCGATCTGCTGCGGGACCACGTGCTGCCCGGCCACGGCGTCGAGCACCTGTTGTACGCCGTCCCCGTGCGGACCCGGCAGCCTGACCATCGCGGCCTCGCCGGAGCCGTCCAGGGCGGGGCAGAAGGTGGTGATCTCGGGCGCCGCGGTGGGCACTCCGGTGGCGGGCGCCCAGGTGATGCTGTGGCGCAAGCTCGCCCTCCAGTCGAGCTTCCACCAGGTCGCGCAGACCACGACCGACAGCGCCGGTCGGTACACGTTCACGCTGAAGCGCGGGACGGTGATGGCCGACCAGGCGTGGTACGTCACCTCGAATGGGCTGCAGAGCGCCACCGTGCAGCAGCACGTCGACGCTCTGGTCGGCCTGACCTCCTCGAGGCGCTCGACCGCGGCGGGGCAGGGGATCGTGCTGCGGGGGCACGTCACGCCCTCTCACGCCGGCGAGGTGGTGCTGGTCGAGATGAGCCGCGGCGGCAGCTGGCACGTGATCGCGCGTGCGCGGCTGGGACGCGGCTCGAGTTATGCGGTATCGCACCGCTTTGCCCGGTCGGGAGCAGTCGAGCTGAGGGCGGTCCTGAACGGCGATGCTCGCAACGACCGCTCGATCTCGCCCACGGTGACGGTCAAGGTCAAGCCGCAATCACCGGCCGGGCGCGCCGAGACGCGCTGGTGGGCTCCATTACGTCCGGTCCACGCCCTACCGTCTGCGGCGTTCGCATCCCCGGACCGGAGCCGTAATGTCACTCTGCTTCATCGAACCTCAGGACGCCATCCGCGTGATCGCCGAGTCGGTGGGGCGCGAGGCGCGCCGCCAGATCCTCGGCGAGGTGGTGCGCGCGTGGGTGGACGAGATCCCGGAGTCCGAGCTCGAGTCGCACTACGCCAAGGCGCTGGCCGACCTCGATGAGCACGACCTGTCGCTGCTCGCGGCCTGGCACGCGTCGCTTGAGGTGGGCCACCCGCTGCCCAACCGCGACTTCCTGGTCAACGTGTTTCCCTCGCTCGGCGACCATCGGCGCGAGGCGCTCAAGATCGCCGCCGGCTTCCGCGGCGAGGAGGCGTTCGAGGCCGGCGTCGGCGAGGACCAGGCCTTCGACACCGTGCTGCCGTGGTTGTCGGAGGCCCGCTGCATCGAGCTGGCCAAGGAGTGCCTCGAGCTGTACTGCTGGGATCGGCTGGGCGTCGAGAACTAGTGGCCGCGCACTAGGAGACAGTCTCCTAGTGGCCGACCGCTAAGGGCCCGCGCCAGAATTAGTGGCGGAAATTGACGAGTGGCTGGGCGTGTCTGCGCCACCGGCTCACGCCTCCGCCGTGGCCACCGAGCTCTCGGCCGGCTCCGCGGACCGGGGAGCGCCGGCGGCCTCGCTGGCCACGTCGAGCTCGAACCATACGCAGAACCCCTCGCCGCCCTGGATCTGCGTGCGACGGGTTCCCCACCGGCTGGAGAGGCCGTCCACCACCACCAGCCCGTGCCCGCCGGCCTCGCGCGGCCGCCGCGGCAGGGCGGCCAGGTCGAAGCCGGCGCCGGCGTCGGTGACCTCGACCCGGATGCGATCCGGGTAGGCGGTGATGCGCAGGCCGACCGGCCCGCCGGCGCGGGGATCCGGGTGGATCACCGCGTTGGTCACGAGCTCCGAGGTGAGCAGCGTCAGCGTGGAACGATCGAACTCGTTCAGGCGCTCGGCAATCGCCTCGCGCAGCTCGGCGCGGGCGCGCCCCGGGGCCGAGGGCTGGCGCGCCAGCTCGAGCTCGATCCGCTCGATGAACGGTCCGGACGGCGGCGGATCGTCGGCGCGCGGCGCCAGCGCGACACGCTCGCCCAGGCCGGTCATCTCGAGCAGGTCGGTCACGGCGCCGGCGGCCGGCCGAATCGTCAGCGCGATCGCGCGCTCGCGCGCCATGCGCTCGACCGCGATGATCGCTCGCATGCCCGCAGAGTCGACGAACGAGACCTCGGCGAGCTCGAGTACGAGCTCGCCTGTCCGGCCCGCGCCGATGGCGGGCTCGAGCGGCGGCGAGCAACTCCTCGCACGTCGCGTTGTCGAGCTCCCCGGCCACCTTGATCGTGGTTCCGGACGCCGTCTGCGCCGTCTCGATCCGGAAGTTGGACACCGTCGCCACGTGACCGCTCTGTCAGGACACAGGAAGGGTAGGGAGTCGCCGGCCTGGATGCGTGCGGAGGCTCCTCGACCGCTGCGCGCGACGACACCGGCCGTAGCGCGAGCGCTGCCGTGTCATCGGCCCGCGATCCCACCTGGAAGCGGTCGAGCGCCGCCTCGAGCCGAGCCAGAAGCTCCTCCGGCGCGCAGCCGGCGTGCTCGCGCAGCAACTGCTTGAGCCGATGCGGGCCGAAACGCTCCTCCTCGCCCGGCGCGTCGATCACGCCGTCGGTGTAGAGGAAAAGCGTCTCATCGGCGCCGATCGACACGCTTCGGTCGGCCGAGCCCCGGCCGCTCCAGGCGCCCAGGATCGGTCCCAGCGCGCCGATCTCACGCACACGGCCGTCGTCGCGCACGACCAGCGCCGGCGGATGTCCGGCCGAGGCGATGATCGCCTCGCGGCGGTGAAGCCGCGCGCACAACGCCGTGCACAACCACAGCCCAGGCTGCTCGCGCAGGGCTTCGTTCAGGCCTGCCAGGATCCGGCTGGGGCTGCGCTCGTAGCGGCTGAGGAAGCGCGCGCCGTGGCGCACCAGCGAGGTGAGCGCCGCCGCCTCGACGCCCTTGCCGGTCACGTCGCCCAGCAGCACGATCCAGCCGTCCTCGCCCCGGTAGAAGTCGTAGAAGTCGCCGCCCACCTCGACTTCCTCGGCGGCGCGGGCGGCCCGGTACAGCGTCGCGATGCTCCACCCCTCGATCGGCGGGACCGCGTCGGGCAGGAGACTGCGCTGAAGCGTGTTGGCGGTCGTCTGGCGGGCGGTGGCCAGCCGGGCGTTCTCCACGCCGATCGCCGCACGGGCCGCCACCTGCTCGGCGAACTCCAGGTCATCCTCGTCGAACCGGCGCATCGACTCGGCGTTGACCAGCGTCATCGCGCCAAAGGCACGCCCGCGCGCCTTCAGCGGCACGAGCAAGACCGAGCGAAAGCCGACCTCCCGCAGGAGGCTCAGGTGCTCCTCGATTGGTGGCGGCCTGCATCAGCACCTCGTCGGAGATGCCTTGGTAGATCTCGGAGACGCCGGTGCGCAGGACGCGGCCGACGCCGCGGTCCGGGCGCAGCTCGTCGGGCTGGAACTGGCGCATGCGCTCGGCCAGCTCGAGCTTGGCCGGATCGCGGTGGGCGACCACGATCTGCTGCCGAGCCCCCCTGCTCGTCGACCAGCTCCACCGCGCACCAGTCGGCGATCTCCGGAACGGCCAGCCAGGCCACGTTGCGCAGCGTCTCCTCGTAGTCGAGCGAGGACATCAGCGTCTCCGACGCGCGCGCCATGAACCGGTCGCGCAGCTCCGCGACGTGCTCGCGGGTGATGTCCTCGATGATCGTCACCGCCGCCACCGCCCGGCCGTCCTGGTCGTGGAGCGGCGCCGACTTCAAGATCTCCCAGCGCAGCTCGCCGGTGGTGCGATGGATCGTGCGGAGAACCAGCGGCTCGGCCGCCTCGCCGGCCAGCAGGCGCACCGACGGGATCTGATCCATGGTCAGCTCGCGCCCGTGCTCGTCGTGGACCAGGTAGTCGGCGAAGATCGCCTGAGGTGGCTGGCGCTGCATGTCGGCCAGCGACGAGAAGCCCATCTGGCGCAGCGCGGCGCGGTTCGCATACAGGATGTGGTGGTGGGGATCGCGGATCGTCACCGCTTCGGCCAACGCGTCCAGGATCTCGCCGAACCCGGGATCCCGCCCTCGGAGCTGTGCCTCGAGCGCGCGCAGAAGCTGAGCGCGCTCGGACACGTCATCGATCCAGGCGAAGAACCTGAGCTCGTCGCCCTCGTGGACGGCGCTGACCGTCACCTCGACCGGGAAATCGCTGCCGTCGCGGCGGAGTGCCTCGACGATCAGCTCGCGGCTGAGGGGCGGCCCGTTCCGGACCGCGTCGCGCAGGCCGGCGCGATGCCGCTCCCGGTAGCGCTCTGGGACGATCAACTCAGCGAGCTCGCGCCCGATCGCCTCCTGACGCGAGTAGCCGAACAGCTCGGAGGCCCGGCTGTTCCACTCGACCACCCGGCCGTCTGCATCGAGCGAGACAAACGCGCCCGGCGCGATGTCGAGGACGGCCTTGGCCGACTCCGGCCTCACGACAGCGCCGCCTCGATCGCCTCGATCGCCTGGTCGGTGGCGCGAAAGTGGATCGCCTCCATTCCCACCTCGCGTGCCGCCTGGCAGTTGACCTCGACGTCGTCGATGAAGAGGGTCTCCCGGGACGAGGTGCCCAGCCGCTCGAGCGTGATCTCGTAGATTCGGCGCTCGGGCTTGCGGCTCCCGACGAACGCCGAGTCGACGACCACGTCGAAGATCTCGTCGACCGGCAGCATGGCGCGCCAGCGACCCTCCCACTCCCGCACGTTATTGGTGCAGATGGCGAGCTTGTAGCCGCGCTCGCGCAGCCCGCGCATGTAGTCGATCAAACGCTCGTTCGGTTGGAGGTGGCGGAAGTAACGCTCTCCGAACTCGTCGAGCTCGACGCGGCTGCCCCGTCGCGCCGAAAGCTCATCGGCCAGCGCTCCCATGAACTGCGGCTCGCTCAGCCGACCTGTCTCGAGCTCGAACAGCGGATTCGATCCCTGTCGCTCCGCCAGCGTGGCCATCGCCTTGCCGAGCTCCTCGAACGTGACGCCGGACGACCCGAGCACCCCGACGAACGAGTCGACCAACGGCGAGGTGAGCACGCCGCCGAAATCCGAGACGATCGCCTCGATCCGGCTCATCGCCGGCGGGCCAGGAGGTACATCCCGGCCCCTTCGCGTCCGCGGCTGTGCCAGCGGAACGGCTCCGCGCGGATCTCGAGTCCGCCGGCCAGCTCCTGCACGCGTGCACCGGTCCCCTCCCCGGAGGCACGGCGGGGGTACTGCTGTTCGGCCTCCGCACCACCCAGCCACAGCTCGAGACCGGCCCGCGCCGGCCATCCGTCGGCCGCGTAGGTCGTCGACAGCCGCGGGTCGTCGACCCGCGCCGATCCTTCTGCGGCGATCACCGCCGCGGCCAGGAGATCGCCGTCGTGCGCTTTGGCCTTGCGCGGCCGGAAGGCGGCGAGGGTCATCGCCTCGTCGGGCTCGAACCAAGCCGAGACGGCACGGATCGACTCGAACCTAGCGAGGTCGATGGCGTCCGACCAGGAGGAGCGCAGGCCGAGGCAGTCGACCTCGTGCGACCGGCCGTCCTGCTCGAACCGGCCGGTGACGCGGCAGAGCTGATCCCACCCCTCGATGCCGTCCTGGGCGGCGTGCACGGCGACGAGCTCACCCGCGGGCAAGGCGACCAGTGAGATGCCCTCGCCCTCGAGGCGCCACTCCTCGCCAGGGCCTTCGTCGGACGGGGCGACGCCGGGCAGCACCGTCGGCGGGCCGGCGCCCACCGCGGTCATCGCGCCCTCCGAGCCGGAGGTCCAGCTCACGCCCCAGACCGAGTCCTCGCCGAAGGCGAGCGTGCGCAGCGCTGTCATGCCTGGAGCCGGGGTGGATCGACGTCCGTGGCGGTCGAGTCGACGTCGTACGGCGGGCCGCCGGCCCCGAACCGCGTGGCGCGCACCACGAAGCGGCTGTGCAAATGGCGCGCGAGCTGGCCGCGCAGGAGCGCCCGGGTGGGCGGGAGCAGGGCGAGCGCGCCGATCAGGTCCGAGATGAAGCCGGGCACGATCAGCATTAGACCGCCGATCAGGACCAGGACGCCGTCGAGCACCTCGCGGCCGGGCGATCGACCGGCCGAGACGGCCCCGCTGAGGCGTCGCCAGGCCGTACGTCCCTGGGACCTGAGCGCCCACGCACCCAGCGGCCAGCTCGCGATCAGCAGGATGATCGTGTAGGGCACGCCGATCGCGTGCGCGACGCTGATCGCCACGAACAGCTCGGCGAGCAGCCAGACGATCGGGATGAAGGCGATGAGCACACGGAAAAGGCTAGCTGGCCTCGATGTGCGCCAGCCTGGGGGGTACCTGGTTTGCGCCCGCCCGCCCGAGTGGAGGAGCCTTGACCGAGGAGGTAGCTTGATCCTGGGAGCTCGTGTCAAATGCCACGGGCAGGCGCGTCCAGCGACAAGCGAGGAAGGGAGCTTCAGGCCATGGGGCGTTCGGACAGGAACGAGACCGGGAATGGGGTCGACTCCGGTATCCCGCCGGAGGTGGAGAGCCAGGCAGCCGAGCTGGTGGGGGCGCGGACCAAGGAGGAGGAGCGTCCAGCACGCCGGTTCGGAGCCAGCCGGGTACTGAGCGCGGCGGATCGCGACCGGATCCTCCAGGACGCGCGATCGGTCGAATTCTCCGCGGCGCTGCGCGGCTACGACCGAGAGCAGGTCGATCGCTACGTTGAGAAGATGAGCCGGCTGATCACCGAGCTCGAGATGTCCTCCTCGCCCGAGGCGGCGGTGCGACATGCGCTGGACGAGGTCAGCGACGAGACCCGGGACATCCTCCAGCGGGCGCACCAGACGGCGGAGGAGATCACGGCGCGCTCGCGGGCCAAGGCCGACGATCGCCTGCAGACCGCCGAAGGCGAGAGCCGGGAGCTGCGGGAGGCGGCCGACCTCCACGCGGCTGAGACGCGCGAGGCGGCCCGACAGGATGCGATGCGGGTGCGTGAGACCGCGACGCGGGAGACCGGCGAACTGCGCGAGGCGACCGAGCAGGAGGTGGGGGCCTTGCGCGACGCAGCCGCGCGGGAGGTGGGGGCCCTGCGCGACGCAGCCGCGCGGGAGGTGGCGGCCCTTCGCGACACCGCCGTGCGTGAGGTGGCCGAGTCGCGCGAGACCGCCGAGCGCGAGACCCAGCAGTTGCGCGCCTCGACGCAGCGCGAGGCCGACGGGGTGCGGTCCAGCGCCCGGCGCGACACCGAGGAGATGATCGAGGCAGCCGAGCTGCGCGCTCGCGAGCTCGCCCGCAGCGCCGAGACCGTGTGGCGCGAGCGCCGCCGATTGATCGAGGACATGCGCGCGGTCGGCGAACAGCTCGTGGCGATCGGCGAGGCCGAGGGCAAGCGGTTCCCGCGCTTCGGCGAGGAAGGCTCGGACGTGGCCGAGCTGCTGCGCGACCCGGGCACGGCGGTGGCAACCGGAATCCTCCAGGACCACGCCGCCACGGCGCAGGAGCCGTCGAACGGCAACGCGGAGGTCGTTCCGGGCTAACCCTAAGGGCCCCTAGGCGAAGGCGGGCGAGGGCTCGAGCCGGATCGCCGGGAGCCGGTGCAGCCCGACGTGGGTGATCAGCGCGAGCACCTGTGGCTGGGCGCCGCGGACAAGGATCTCGCGTCCCCGAGCGCGCAGGCGGCGGGCCAGCACCGCCAGGTCGAGCATCACCGAGGAGTCCGCGAAGACGAGCTCACTCAGATCAACCACCACGTTGGTCTGGGCCTGCAACGCGCGCACCATCGCGCGGCGTCGGCATCCCTGAGTTGACCGGTCCTCGTCTCCGCAGCAACGCAGGGTCGCGGAGATTTCATCGAAATCGACGATGGGCAAAACCTACACAAAATGGTGCACTGGCCGCAAGGTGGAATCACCGCAGAGACGAGCGAAACACCGCAGAGATGGCCTAAACTGGTCCCGGGATGGCAACTGTCGACGATGTGACCGACGCGCTGCGCGACGTGATCGACCCCGAGCTGGGGCTCGACTTCGTCGAGCTCGGGCTGATCTACGACGTCGAGGTCGACGGTCCCGCGGTGCGCATCACCTACACGCTGACCAGCCCCGGCTGCCCGATCGGGCCGCAGGTGTCCGAGCAGATTGAGGAGTTCGTGGGCGAGCTGGAGGGCGTCGAGGACGTGCAGCCCGTGATGACGTTCTCGCCGCCGTGGACGCCCGAGCGGATGAGCGAGGATGCGAAGTTCGCGCTCGGGTTCTGAGAGCGCCGAGTTCGCTCTCGGTTTCTGAGCGCGAACTCCGTGCCAAGTTCGCGCTCGGGTTCTGCAGGGCGAACTCCGTGTCAAGTTCGCCCTGGGGTTCTGAGCGGGCGTAGGCCCGGTCAGGCCGGCGTAGATCCGCGCAGCTCGCGATCGAGGTCGATCGCGCGGATCTCGTGCTCGCCGGGCAGCTTCGCCAGTACGGCCTGCACTACCTGCTTGACGTCGTGCTCCTCGTGCCCCAGATCGTCGTAGAGCGACTTTAGGGCGGTGTGCACGATCTTCAGCTGCGCGGCGGTCAGCTCGAGCCGGAAGGCGATCTCGTCAGGGGCGATCAGGTCGGCCATAGGCCGAAAACGGTAGCCCTACGCAGGCGAAACGGCAAGGTCAATCGGTTGAGTGTTTGGGGGCGGACCCGGAACGCCGCGCGCGCTTGGCTCGCATGTCGGCCGCCGGCCCGCGCGTGGGCCGGGCGCTCGGGGTCGGGAGGATCGGGGCCGGTGCGCTCCGCCGGTGCCGCTACCGCCGTTGCCACTACCGCCGTTGCCACTACCGCCGTTGCGAACACCGCCGTTGCGAACACCGCCGTCCCGGCCTGCGACGGCGCGGCGGGCGCCGGGGCGTCGGAATGCGGTCGGGCGTGGGGCACGGCCTCGAGCAGCTCGCGCAGGGAGGCGTCGATCCCGTCGGCGATGACGTCGATGTCGGGCAGCGCGTCGTAGTCGGCGAGCAGCCCATAGTCGATCCCGCCGTTGTAGGACATGATCGCCACCGCCAGCGCATGGTTCTTGGGGAGAAAGGCCAGCGGGAAGAGATCCTCGAGCTGGCGGCCCAGCACGTACAACGGGAACTGAGGCCCGGGGATGTTGGTCACGATCAGGTTGAACAGCCGAGTGGAGAAATTGAGCCGCGACGCCTGCGCCAGGATCGTGGGCGGGGCCAGGTTGTTGACCGCGGCCAGCGTGGCGGCGCCCACCGCCTGCTTTGACTCCTTGAGCCCGTCCATGGCCCGGCGCACGAACCGAAGGCGCGCCACCGGGTCGCGGATGTACACCGGGAGCGGCCCGCGCATTGCGGTGAGCTGATTGCCGAGCGTCCCCCGATGAGACTCGGTGCGCACCGACACCGGCACCAAGGCGCGCATCTCGAGACCCTCGGTGTTCATCCCGCGCGAGTGCAGCCACTCGGCCAGGGCCCCGGATACCACGGTCAGCACGACGTCGTTGACGGTCCCTCCGAAGGCGTTCTTGACCGTCTTATAGTCGTCGAGCTCGTGGCGGACGACCGCATAGCGCCGGTGCGGGCCGATCTCGACGTTGAGCGGGGTCTCGGGCGCCGGGTTGAGTCCCGCCCACACGATCTCGCCCAGCCCCTCCGCGGCGTCGCGGACCACGCCGAACGTCGCGGCCGGACGGGTCGCCGCGCCCACCGCGCGGGACATCAGCCCAGTGGCCACGCCCACCATCCCGCGGACGCCGGCGGCGACGAGGTCGACCGGCGAGGGCTCGCGTTTCGGCTGCCACGGCTCGAGGCTGTCCGTCGCCGGCGGCGACGGCGAGCGCTCCACGTCGAACAGCACCGAGGCCAGGTCGACGCCCGAGACGCCGTCGACCAGCGCGTGGTGGGTCTTCGAGATCAGCGCGAAGCGGTCGCCCTCGAGCCCCTCGACCAGCCAGCTCTCCCACAGCGGCTTGGAGCGGTCGAGCTGCTGGGAGGCGATCCGCCCGGCCAGCAGGAACAGCTGCTCCTCGGTCCCCGGCGAGGGCAGCGCGGTGTGGCGGACGTGGTACTCCAGGTTGAAGTCCGGGTCGTCCACCCACAGCGGCCGGCCCGACTCGAGCGGCGGCGTGGTCAGCCTCTGGCGGTACCGCGGGACCAGGTGCAGGCGGCAACGGACGTGGTCGAGGTAGTCGGTGAAGCCCGGGGGCGGCCCCTCGAAGATCAGGACGGCGCCGATGTGCATGTGCGAGGCCGGGCCCTCCTGGTGGAGGAACGAGGCGTCGATCGAGCTCAGGCGGTCCAGGTGGCGTTGCGGCATGGCGCGGGCTCCGGCTTCGCGGACGAGGACGCTCAAGGGTAGCTTCTCGAGACCTCGCCCTACACTGGGTGCCGTGGGGCCCACGCCCGAGAAGCTCCTGCTCACGGCGCCGCGCGGCTATTGCGCGGGCGTCGACCGGGCCGTGCAGACGGTCGAGCGCGCGCTCGAGCTGCACGGCGCCCCGGTCTACGTGCGCAAGGAGATCGTCCACAACAAGTACGTGGTCGAGCAGCTGCGCCGGCGCGGGGCGGTGTTCGTGGAGTCCGAGGAGGACGTCCCGGAGGGCGCCACCGTGGTGTTCTCGGCCCACGGGGTGGCTCCCAGCGTGCACGCCAACGCGCGGGCCCGCGCGCTCCAGACGATCGACGCGACCTGTCCACTGGTCACCAAGGTGCACGTGGAGGCCAAGAAGTTCGCCGCCGACGGCTACACGATCGTGTTGATCGGCCACGCCGGGCACGAGGAGGTCGAGGGGACAATGGGGGAGGCGCCCGAGAACATCGTGCTGGTCCAGACCGAGGAGGACGTCGATCAGCTCGAGGTGGCCGATCCGGAGCGGATCGCCTACATCTCTCAGACCACCCTGTCGGTCGACGAGACGCGGGTGATCATCAACCGCCTGCGCCGGCGCTTTCCGGCCATCATCGGTCCCCGCACGGACGACATCTGCTACGCGACGACCAACCGCCAGGCCGCGGTAAAGCAGTTGGCCGAGCGGTGCGACCTCGTGCTGGTGATCGGCTCGCGAAACTCATCGAACTCCAACCGGCTGGTCGAGGTGGCGCGCGAGCACGGCGCCGATTCGCACCTGATCGACGCCGAGGGTGAGGTGCGCGAGGAGTGGCTGTCCGACAAGCGGGTGGTCGGCATCACCTCGGGAGCAAGCGCGCCTGAATTGCTGGTTCAGCGGCTGGTCGACTTCTTCCGCGCCCGCGGCACACGTGATGTACAGGAGCTCGAGGTGGTGCAGGAGGATGTCCGCTTCATGCTCCCCAAGGTGATCCGCCAGGGCATGGCGGCGAGCGGCGCGTAGCGTAGGCCGCTGCGCACCCTGGTCGTCTCGGATCTGCATCTGGGCGCCCGCGGGCGCCAGGACATGCTGCGGCGCGAGGCCGAGAGAGCGGTGCTGCTCGAGGCGCTTACCGGGATCGACCGGCTGGTGCTGCTGGGCGACGTGCTCGAGCTGCGCCACGGGTCGCTGCGCGACGCGCTGGACGCTGCGACGCCTGCCCTGCGAGAGCTCGGCGCCGCGCTGGGCGCCGAGCGCGAGGTGGTCGTGGTGCCGGGCAACCACGACCATGGGCTGCTGCGGGGCTGGCTCGAGCGGCGAGGAACCAATTCCCACCCGCCCCCGTTGGGCCTGGAGTCGGACGTGCGCTGGGAGCCGCGGGAGGCCCTCGGAGCGGTGGCCGATGCGCTTGCTCCGGCCCGGGTGCGCGTGGCCTACCCCGGGGTGTGGCTGCGCGGGGACGTCTACGCGATCCACGGCCACTACGGCGACCGCCACAGCACGGTGCCGATCGTCGAGCGCTTGGGGGCGGGGCTGACCGTGCGCCTGGCCGGCGAGCCAGCCGGTGGTCCGGCCCGCGCCGAGGACTACGAGGCGGCGCTGGCGCCGATGTACGCCTGGATCGACACCGTGGCCCAGGCCGGCGGTCTGCGCGGCTCCGGCAGCGACGGGAGCTTCCAGATCAAGGCGTGGCGGGCGCTGAGCGCCGGCGGGCGCGGCGGGCTGCGCCAGCGCGGCATCGTCGCGGCGTTCCCGGTGGCGGTGGCGGCGCTCAACCGGGCCGGCCTTGGCCCGCTTCGCCCCGACGTCTCGGGCGTGGAGCTGCGCCGCGCCGCCCTGCGGGCGATCGGCGAGGTGCTCGCGCGACTCGGCGCTGCCGCCGGGGACGCACGTGATCTTCGGGCACACCCATCGGGCCGGCCCGCTGCCGGGAGACGAGCGCGGCGAATGGGGTCGCCTGCTCAACACCGGCAGCTGGCTGTACGAGCCGGCGTGGCTGGGCGACTCTCCGCGCGAGAGCCCCTACCGGCCGGGCTTCGCCGCGATCTTGGAAGATGACGGCCCGCCCGAGCTGGTCAACCTCCTGGATCGTGACGGCGCGCCCGAGCTGGTCAACCTGCTGGATCCCCGTGCTTGACCCGGATGTCCTCGCCTTCGTGCTGGCGTCGCTGCCGCCGGCGCCGGCGCGGGTGCTCGAGGTGGGGGCGGGGGAGGGCGAGCTGGCCTTGGCGCTGGCCCGCGCCGGGTACGACGTGACCGCGATCGACCCCGCGTCGACCGTGGATCACGTGCGGTCGATCGCGCTGCACGAGCTGCGCGAGCCGGCCGACAGCTTCGACGCGGCAATCGCCGTGGTGTCGCTGCACCACGTCGAGCCGCTGGACGAATCGTGCCGGCGGCTGGCCGAGCTGGTCCGGCCCGGGGGCTCGCTGGTCCTCGACGAGATCGATGTCCAGCGCCTCGACGCGCGCGCGGCGCGCTGGTGGCTCGAGCAGCACGGGCCGCACGAGCACGGGCACGACCACGAGATCAGCACGCCCGACGAGATCGTCGCCTTCCTGCGCCACCACATCCACGACCTCGACACGCTGTGCGGCGCCCTCGAGCCGCGGTTCGAGCTCGGCCCGCCGGCCCGTGGCCCGTACCTTTACCGGTGGGACCTCCCGCCCGAGCTGCGCGGCGCGGAGGAGGAGCTGATAGCCGCCGGCGAGTTGCCGGCGCTGGGGGTCAGGATCGTGGGGACCCGGCGGCCAGTCCCGGCGTGAAGCACACCGCATAGCAAGCCACGCCGGAGCCGAGGTCGAGCACGAGCTGCCCGTCGGTGCTCCGATCGTGGGCGATCAGCTCGTAACAGCCCGGGTGATCGACGGTGATGGAGCGTCCGTTGGCCTTAACGGGGCCGCTGCCGTCGAGCACGGCCCACACGCCACCGGCGCGGTACGGCCCGGAGTAGGGCCCCTCCACGTCGTCTGACTGCGCCTCGAGCTGGGCGTCCGGCGCCTCCTCCGGCCGGACCGGCTCGAGCAGCGGCTGCTCGATGCCCAGCAGCTCCTGGATCGCCTCCTCGGTCTCGCCATAGGCGCCCTCCCCGTAGTGGTAGTGGACCAGCATGCCGCGGGGGTCGAACAGGTAGCGCGCCGGCCAGCCGAGGTTGCCGTACAGGTTCCACACCTCGTAATCGGTGTCGAGCGCCACCGGATAGGGGATCTCCAGCCGCGCGACGGCTGCCCGCGCCGCATCGGAGTCGTGCGACGGTGGGAAGCCCGCCGCGTGCACCCCGATCACTTTCAGCTCCGGATAGCGCTCGTGCCAGGCTTTGACGTAGGGCAGGGTACGGATCGACTGGGGGCGGCAGAAGTCCCAGAACTCGACCAGCATGACCCGGCCCGGCTCCCTATATGGAGCCCGCCCACCCCGCGAGTTGACCCACGTGAGGCCGCGCGGGAAGAGGGGAGCGGCGATGTGGTCGACCGGCGGACGCACGACGCGCCCGATGCTAGTGCGGGCGCGCGCCACGTCGTCGACCGTGCACAACGGCCGAAAGTCCCTTGCCGGCGCTCACTCTCGGGACATGAGCATCCGAGAGGTGCTGATGTCCCGGGAGCGGGCGGCCGAGCTGAGGTTTCGGGCGATATGCACGGCGGCGATCCCGGTGCGCGATTGTGGGGCTCGCTTCGCTCGGCATCTCCGGACGACCTCGCGGCAGGCCCGTTAAGCCAGGCATGGATGTTTAGCGGGCCGTCGTAGCGAGGGACCGGAGAGGGCCCCGTCCGGAAACGGATCGCGGCCCGCCGGGCAAGGATGCCCGGCGGAACGGCCCCAGGGACGCCGCGCGCCAGCGCGGCCCCATATCTCCCTACGCCTCGACAAGTTCCCGGCGGCCCCATATCTCCCGACGCCTCGACAAGGCCCGGGCGGCCCCATATCTCCCGACGCCTCGACAAGGCCCGGCGGCCCCATATCTCCCTACGCCTCGACAAGGCCCCGGCGGATGGCGTAGCGGACCAGCTCGACCCGGTCGCGCATGCCGAGCTTGCGCAGCACGTTGGCCCGGTGCGACTCGACGGTCTTCTCGGCCAGGTGGAGGATCTGGGCGATCTGGGCGTTGGTGTGGGCCTCGGCGATCAGCTTGACCACCTCCTCCTCGCGCGGGGTGAGCGACACCGCGGGCCCGCCCGCGTCGCCCTCCATCCAGCGGCGGATGATCTCGCGCTCGGCCGCATTGGTCAGGAACGCCTCCCCGCGGCCCACCGCGTAGACGGCTCCCACCAGATCCTGGTCGGCCTCGCGCTTGAGCACGTAGCCGGAGGCGCCGGCCTTGAGCGCCTCGAACAGGTAGTGCTCGTCGTCGTGCATCGAGAGCATCAGCACGATCGCGTCCTTGAGATGGGCGCGGATCTCGCGGGCGGCCTGCAGGCCGGTCATCCGCGGCATGCCCACGTCGAGGATGCACAGATCCGGTCGGGTGGCCAACGCCAGCTCGACCGCCTCGACCCCGTCGCACGCCTCCGCCACCACCTCCAGCCCGGCCTGGCGCTCGAGCAGCAGCTTGATCCCCGATCGGACGATCCCGTGATCGTCGGCCACCAAGATTCGCATCATCGTTCTCCCGTGCTCATGCGAGCGTCAGCTCCACCCGCGTTCCCTGGCCCCCAGCCGACCAGATCGATAGTTGGCCGCCCGCCAGCAGGGCGCGCTCGCGCATGCCGGACAGTCCCAGGCCACCCTCGCGCCGCGAGGTGAAGCCGCACCCGTCGTCGACGATCCGCAGCCGGGTGCCCCGCTCGAATGACAGCTCGACGTCGACCTTGTCGGCGCCCGAATGCTGGGCCACGTTGGACAGGCTCTCCTGCGTCACGCGGTAGACGACCAGCTGCTGCTCGGGGGGCAATTCCGGCACCGGCGCCACGCACGTTGAAGGCCGCCTGGATGCCGGTCTGGTCGGCGAAGTCGCGCACCTGGCTCTTCAGCGTCGGGAGCAGGCCGAGGTCGTCGAGCACCGCCGGTCTGAGCTGGCGGGCCAGCGCGAGCAGTTCTTGCATGGCCTGTCCGGCCAGGCGCTTGGTCTCGGTGAGCTCGCGGCGCAGGTCCTCCGGGGCGTGCGCGATCGAGGCCTGCAGACGCAGCGACACCGCGGTGAGCGCCTGGTTGACCTCGTCGTGGAGGTCCTGGGCGATCCGCCGGCGCTCGCGCTCCTGGGCCTGGATGGCCGCCCGGCCGGCCTCGCGGCGGGCCGCCTCGAGCCGGGCCAGCATCCGGTTGATGGCGGCCTCGAGGCGATGGGCCTCGGAGCTGTCGACCCGGTCGCAGGCCACCAGCTGCTTGTCGGGCGAGGCATGGTCGATCCGCTCCATGGCCGAGATCAGCAGGTCGAGCGGGATGAACCGCCGGTGCAACAGCAGCCAGTTGCCGAGCAGGGTGGCCACCAGGGCCAGCCCAAGCACGACCATCTCGCTTCCCCCGACCGCGCTGTCGATCCGGTGGTTGAGGGCGATCGCGGCCACCACCGTGGTGCCCGCCACCAGGAGCAGGTTCACGGACAGGACTTGGACGAGCAGCGAGCGAGATTTCATGGCGGTTTGCCTTCCCGGGGGATACATCGGCCGGGACGGGCGGGTGACAAGATGGGGTCTTCGCCCGATATCGACCGGTTCGGCCCTGGCCGATAATCGCTACTGCAAGCTCTCCACAAGCGTTTCCCACCGGGGGGAATGCCGGAAGCGGCTCTTGGGTCTGAAGTTTCGCGGGGCGTTCCGTTTGGGGTTTCGGAACGCCCCGCTCGCTACGAGCGCCGGCCGCAGACGACCGCTCGCTACGAGCGCCGGCCGCAGACGACCGCTCGCTACGAGCGCCGGCCGCAGACGACCGCTCGAGAGATCACCTTATCTCCCAACCGGGCCCGCGTCAGGCGTCGATCAGCCTCCGCTTCATCACCTTCCCCATGTCGTTGCGGGGCAGCGAGTCGACGAAATGGACCTCGCGGGGGCGTTTGTGCTTCGTGAGGAGGTTCGCCACGTGGGTCGACAGCTCATCGGGATCCGCGCTCCGACCTGATTCCAGCACCACCCAGGCGACGATCCGCTCGCCCAGATCCTCGTCCGGCTTGGCGGTCACCGCGACCTCGGCCACCGCGGGGTGCTCGAGCAGGGCGCCCTCGATCTCGCCGGCGCCGATCCGGTAGCCGCCCGACTTGATCAGGTCGGTGCTCTTACGCCCGACCAGCCGGAGCGAGCCCGACTCGTCCCGGGTGGCCATGTCGCCGGTCATGAACCAGGCGTCGCGCATCGCCTCCTCGGTGGCGTCCGGACGGTTGAGGTAGCCCAGGAAGACATTGGGCCCCCGCACCACGACCTCGCCGATCGTCTCGTCGTCGGCGGCATCGATCTCGGACCCGTCCTCGTCGATGAGCTTGAGCTCCACGCCCGGAAGGGGTCTTCCGACTCGTCCGGGCACCACCTCATCGCCCAGGCGGGCGCCGGCGTTCATCAGCGTCTCGGTCAGGCCGTAGCGCTCGAGGATCGCCTGTCCGGTGAGCTCGCGGATTCGCTCGTGGACCGAAACGGGCAGGGCCGCCGATCCGGAGATCAGTACGCGCGCCCGGCCGAACGCCCGCGCCACGTCGCGGTCCTCGGCCACCTCGCGGGCGATCCGCCCGTACATGGTCGGCACGCCGAACCCCATCGTGGCGCCCCGGTTCAGAGCGTCGGCGAGGGCGGCCGGCGAGAACCGACCCACGTGCTCGACCGAGCCGCCGCGGCGCAGCGGACCGAGCACCCCGATGACCAGCCCGTGGACGTGGAACACCGGCAGCGCGTGGGCCACCCGGTCCTCAGCCGTCCACTGCCAGATCTCGGCCAGCGCGTCGAGGTTGGAGGTGATCGCCCGGCGCGGGATCTGCACGCCCTTGGGCGGCCCCGTCGTCCCCGAGGTGTACATCACGAACGCCACGTCCTCCTCGCCGAGGGCATCCGGGAGGCCGGCGCCGGCGGTGTCGCGGGCGGCCGAGTCGATGTCGATGTCGATGTCGATGCGATCGAGCGAGGCCAGCTGTGGCGGCGCCTCCACGCCGGCCCGGGCGAGCAGCCGGTCCGGGCCGCTGTCCTCGACGATGTGCCCAAGCTCGCGCGGCCCGAGCCCGGGGTTGATCGGGACGACGCTCACGCCGGCGGCCAGGGCGCCGACTACCGCCACGCACAGCTCGAGCGTGGGCTCGGCCCATACGGCGACCCGGCGCGCGCCGTCCAGGCGGGACGCCAGGGCGGCCGCCGCGCCGGCCAGTTCCGCGTAGCTCAAAGCGCTGTCCGCGATGCGAATCGCCTCCCGCCCCTCGGGGCCGGCCAGGGCTGGGAAAAGACTCTCGTTCATTACTCGTCCGTCGCTATACTCTCTGAAGTATTGAATCCCTACCGCATTTGAGGAGTTTTTCCTGATGAGCCCGTCCGGAGCCGAAGTTCTCCGCCAGATCAAGAGCCGGATCGATGAGGTCGATCCCGCCGCCGTGCGCGAGCAGGTCGGCAACGGCGCGGTGATCGTCGACGTCCGTGAGCCTGAGGAGTGGTCGGCAGGGCATATCCCCGGGGCGATCCATGTTCCCAAGAGCTATCTCGAGTCGCGGATCGAGGGCGCCGTCCCGGATCGCGAGAGGCACGTCGTCCTGTACTGCGCCTCGGGCAATCGTTCGGCCTGGGCCGCGCGGACGCTGATCGAGGACCTGGGCTACGAGCACGTCGAGTCGATGACCGGTGGCTTCACGCTTTGGAAGGATCGCGGTTACGAAGTCAACACGCCGCGCACGCTGACCGCCGAACAGCGCGAACGCTACTCGCGCCACCTGCTTCTTCCCGAGGTCGGGATGGACGGACAGCAGAAACTGCTCGACGCCAAGGTGCTGCTGCTCGGCGCCGGCGGGCTGGGCTCCCCGGCCGCCCTGTACTTGGCCGCCGCCGGCGTGGGCACGCTCGGGATCGTCGACAACGACGAGGTCGACCTGTCCAACCTGCAGCGCCAGGTGATCCACTCGAGCGAGCGGATCGGCGTTCCCAAGGTCGACTCGGCCGAGCAGACGATCAACGCCCTGAACCCGGATGTGAAGGTCGAGAAGTACTCGCTGCGGCTCGGCCCCGAGAACATCATGGACGTGCTGCCCGGCTGGGACATCGTCGTCGACGGTCTGGACAACTTCCCCACTCGCTACCTGCTGAACGACGCCTCGGTGCGGCTGGGGATCCCGGTCGTATCGGCCGCCATCCTCGGGTTCGAGGGCCAGCTGTCGGTGTTCAAGCCCTACGACGGACCGTGCTACCGGTGCCTGTTCCCGGTCCCGCCGCCGGCCGAGCTCGCGCCCTCCTGCGGCGCCAACGGCGTCCTCGGCGTGCTGCCCGGCACGATGGGCCTGCTCCAGGCCACCGAGGTGATCAAGCTGATCCTCGACGAGGGCGAGCCGCTGATCGGCCGGCTGCTCATGTACGACGCGCTCGCTGCCGGGGTGACCGAGGTCAAGGTGCGCCGCGATCCCGCCTGCCCGATCTGCTCCCGCGAGCCGGACGAGATCGCCGACGACGAGCTCGGGGTGTTCCCGGACTACGAGGCGTTCTGCGCCGGCGCCCACTAGGGTGTAGCCCTGTATGGCGACGGTCCGCATTCCACCCGTTCTGCGCCCCGCGGTCGGCGGCGAGAAGGAGCTGAGCGCCCCCGGGGCCTCGGTGGGTGAGATCCTGCACTCGGTGGTCGATGCCCACCCCGACACCCAGTCGCAGCTGTTCGGCGCCGACGGCGGGCTCAACCGGTACGTGAACGTTTACCTCAACGACGAGGACGTGCGGGTCCTGGACGGGCTCGACACCACGGTCGGCGAGAACGACACGCTGGTGATCCTGCCGGCCATGGCCGGCGGGGCGCGCTAGCTCGCCACATCAGCCGGTCCTCCGCGGCAGGGCTGCGCCGCCCGGTCAGCCCCGGCGTGAGACCGGCAGCGTCCTCCGCCTCTTCGCCCGGCGGGAAGGCTTCGCCCCCGCCGGGCGTCCCTCTCGGTAGGTGGCCGGGACCGACCACCTACACCCCCGATCGAAGGGAGCCAGAGGGATGCCAAATCGACTCGTTCAGGCCGGCGCCCGCCATCCGCGCCGCTCCGCCGCGGTGGTGCTCGCGGCCGTGGCCGGCGTGGCGGTGCTCGCCGTGGCGGGCATGGCGGTCGCCAAGTCGTTCAGTCTGAAGGTGACCAAGAGCGTGCACGTCACCAACACGCCCACCAAGGCGTTCCGCGTGAAGGCCGTCGACACGCACGAGGCGGTGGCGGTCGGGCCGTCCGGCTTCGCGGTGTACACCTTCCAGGGCGAGACCACCCACCACATCATCTGCCAGAAGACCACGAGCTCCAAGACCAACTGCTGGGCCTTCTGGCCGCCCGTGTCGCCATCGGCGTCCGGCGGGGTCAGCAAGGCGGCGGGCATCAACGGCAAGCTCGGCACGTTCAAGAACCATGGCGTGACCCAGCTCACGCTGAACGGGCAGCCCCTGTACTACTTCACGCCGGACATCCAGGCCAAGAACAAGCACCAGGCCACGGGCGACGAGCTCAAGACATTCGGCTCGATCTGGCACATCGTGAAGGCGTCCGGCGCGTCGAGCCAGTCGACCCAGCCAGCGCCGATGCAGACGACGTCGACCTCGACGAACCCGTACCCGCAGGGTTACTGATCGCATCGAGGCGGGCCCCATCGAGCGCTTGGGGTCCGCCTCCCTATACTTCGTGAAGCAATGGCCGCGGAGCGCCTCGAGAACAAGCCCTGCGGGGGTCGCTACGGCGACATCGTCCAGGCGATCGGCCACACGCCGCTGGTCGAGCTCAAGCGCCTGAGCCCCAAGCCCGGCGTGCGGCTGTGGGCCAAGCTGGAGTCCCGCAATCCGACGGGCTCGGTCAAGGATCGGGTGGCCCGCGCGATGATCGAGGACGCCGAGGAGAAAGGGCTGATCCGGCCCGGGCAGACGATCCTCGAGCCCACCTCGGGCAACACGGGCATCTCCCTGGCCATGATCTGCCGGCGCAAGGGCTACCCGCTCAAGGTCGTGATGCCGGAGAACGTGACTCGGGAGCGAACCGAGCTGCTGCGCATGTATGGCGCGGAGATCGTCTACTCGGAGGGCGCCAAGGGCTCCAACGGCGCGGTCGAGCTGGCCCTCGACATGGCCGAGAAGGACGCCGCGTACTACATGCCCTACCAGTACGGCAACCAGGCCAACCCGCTCGCTCACTACAACGGGACCGCGCTGGAGATCCTCGAGGAGCTCGACGACATCTCCGCCTTTGTGGCCGGTCTCGGCACCGGGGGCACCCTGATGGGGAACGGCCGCCGGCTGAAGGAGGAGCTCGGCGATCAGGTCAAGATCGTGGCCGCCGAGCCCATGCAGGGCGAGCCCGTTCAGGGCCTGCGCTCGCTCGAGGACGGCTTCATCCCGCCGATCATCGACCTGTCGCTGCTCGACCGCAAGATCTTCGTGACCAACAGCGACGCGATCGTGTTCACCCGGCGGCTGCTCGACGAGGAGGGCCTGTTCGTGGGCGTCTCCTCGGGGGCGATCGCGAAGGTCGCGATGCGGATCGCGGGCGAGCTCGATGAGGGCAACGTGGTGTTCCTGGTTGCCGACGACGGCTGGAAGTACCTCTCGTCGGGCATCTACACGCGCCCCCTGGACGAGATCGAGAACCTGGACTCCACCGTCTGGTGGTGAGCGAGGACTCCTCGGAAGCCGACCCCTCCTCGCGTAGGGGGCTTCTGTGCGCCGCGGGAACGGGCCTCGCCGGCATGGTGCTCGCCGGGTGCGGCCGGCAGTCGCTCCAGGCGCAGGTGCAACACTCGGCGCCGGTGTTGGACACAGATGTCGCGCTGCTCAACCATCTGCTCCACCTGGAGCACGTGGGAATCGCCGCCTACACGGCGGGGACGCCGCTGCTCGCCCCGGCCACGATCAAGGCCGGCAAGCTGTTCCTCAACGACGAGCTCTCCCACGCCGGCGCGCTGGCCGGCCTGATCCACGCCGCCGGAGCCAAGCCGATCAAGCCGGCGCCGAGCTACGACCTGGGCCATCCGCGCACGAGCCGGGAGGTCCTGGCGCTGCTGCACGAGGTCGAGCAGGCTCAGATCACGGCGTACCTGGCGGCGCTGCCGCGGCTGGCCCCCGCGTCGGTGAAGCAGTCGGTGGCGTCGATCCTGGCCAACGACGCCCAGCACGTGACGGTGGTCCGTGCCGCGCTCGGGCAGCCGGCGGTTCCCTCGGCGTTCGTGACCGGCCGGGAGTGATGGGGTGAACTCGAGGCCGACCCGGCGAGACCTCGTGGTGGGCGTGGCCGCCACGATCGGAGCCGGGATGGGGGCCGGCGCTCTCCCGCGCACCGCGCTCGCCGATGTGCCGGCGCCGAGCGATCCCGAGCTGTTGGGGAAGGCGCTCCTGGTGGAGCGGTTGATGGTGCTGGCCTACCGCCGGGTCCTGGATTCGGGGGCGCTGACCCCGGGCGTGCAGCGGGCGATCACGCCGCATCTGGGGCATGAGATCGCGCACGTCGCCGCGATCGCCGCACGGCTCAGAGAGCTCGGCGCCCCTGCGCCCACCGCCCCGCTCGACTCCAAGAGCGCGAGCGCGGCCATCGCGCAGCACCACGTGTCCGACAGCCTGACCGATTTGCCCACCCAGGCCCGGTGCCTGAAGCTGCTCGTCGACCTCGAGTCCGTGGCCGAGGGCGTCCACTACACCGCACTCAAGGATCTCCACAGCGCGCGGCTGCAGCGCATGAGCGCTCAGATCATGGCCTGCGAGGCCCAGCATTGGACCGTGCTGAGCGGGTTGCGCCACCCGGGCCAGTACATCAAGGCAGTCCCCTGGCCGTACGTGTTCGGCACCAAATGAACGGCTGGGAACGGCTGGTAGGCTCGAAACCGCCATGCGGATAACGCGGGAGCTCTACGACGAGATCGTCGCGCACGCGCGCGAGGAGTCGCCCAACGAGTGCTGCGGGATGGTCGGGTCGACGGACGGCCGGGGGGTGTACGTGTACCGGGCGGTGAACGCCGAGGCCAGCCCGCTGCGCTTTCGGATCGATCCCGAGGAACAGCTCGAGCTCCACAACCGCATCGAGGACGCCGGGCTCGAGCTCGGCGCGATCTACCACTCGCATACGCGGACCGAGCCTCGGCCGTCCCAGACCGACATCAACTTCGCCAAGCTCTGGCCCGGCGTGCTGTGGATCATCGTGGGGCTGGAGCGAGACGAGGCCGACGTCAGGAACTGGCGGATCGACGACGGGAAGGTGTCGGCCGCCGAACTGGTCGTGGAGTGAGCGATGGCCGGGCGCGCTGCCGCGGGCGATCGCCTCTACTGCCCAGCCTGCGGCACGGCCTATGACGAGCCGGAGCGATTCTGCCCAGACTGCAGGCTCCCGCTCGTGCACGGCGGCTCGGAGGTGCTCGAAACCGTGGGCGAGCGCCACGAGCGCGCCCGCAAGATCAAGCCGCAGCTGACCGAGGGCCGGCTGGTGCGCGTAGCCGGCGCCCGGAACCAGGCCGAGGCCGAGTTCATCCAGGGGCTCCTGCTCGAGGAGGGGGTGCCCAGCATGCTGCGTCGGAGCGCCGGCTTCGACGTACCCGATTTCCTGGCCGCCGGACCGCGCGACGTGCTCGTGCCCGAGGCGGCGCTCGCCACCGCGCGCGAGGTGCTGCTGGAGGGCGAGCTGATCTCGGACGAGCCGCCCGGGCGGGTGGTCTCGCCCGGCCGGCTGCTGGCCGGCCTGCTGGTGGCGCTCGTGATCGGGGCGCTGCTCGTGTGGCTGCTGAGCCAGGCCTCGGGGTAAGGGGGTAAAGGGGCCCGTAGAAGAATTATCTGGCGTTTTGGCGGCGTCTGGACGCGCCTGAGGCCACCCCCTCGCCCTCACGTACCACCGGTACGATCGCGGCGAGGGGGCGGCGTCAGTCACGCCCAGCCACTCGCCAATTCCGCCACCTAATTCTCCTACGCACCGTAGGGGCCCACGACCAGTCGCGGACCCTGAGCCGTCAGGCCGCGGAGGTGATCTGCGTGAGGTGCCGGCGCCAGGCCTCCGCGGTGCGGGCCACCGACTGCCCGCCGAATCCCTCGCGCAGCGCGCCGCGCGGCCCGTGTGGGTGCAGCCGGCAGGCAAGCGCCGCCGCCGCCCGCTCGCCGCGCTCCTGAACGAGCAGGTCGATCACCGTACCGCCGAGCAGGGGCGCGTCGCGTACGCCCGGCGGGAAGTCGGGTCGGCGCCCCTCGCGCAGGCGGCGAGCGATGGCCGGCCGGGCGTGCACGGTCTGACCGCCGAACCAGCGAGCCGCGCCCTCGAGCAGCCAGGCCCAGCGCAGCTCCGCCCGGATCCGGCCTGGGCTGAGCCGGCGCGGGAGGTCCCGGTTGTTCTCCACGATCACCCGCCGGGCGTAGAGCGCCGGGACGGCGCGCGCGAGCATCTCGCGCGACCCGGGGACGGCCGAGGCGCGTGCCTCGAGCACGGCCGGCAGAAGGACGTGCAGCTCGTGTTGTCCGGCCCAGCCGGCCACGTAGCGGCGGCCGGCCGGCGCGGTGGCGCCCCAGCTCAGCGGAAGCAGCGGCCGCGCGATCGCCAGCGACGCGATGCTTGGATGGAACACCACCGAGATGTCCTCGACGGTGCGCGGGAAGTACTGCGCCAGGTAGTCGCGGGTGCGCTCCAACGAGTGGAGCACACGATCGGCATCGTCAGCATGGGTCGACCCGTGCCGCGCGCGAAACGAACGCGACGCCGACTCGACCCATGCCACTGATGTTGCTGTTGGTTGCGGGCTGGCCCGGGTTCAGGCCAGCACCGGAACACGATCGGAGGCGATCGAAGCGATCGCCTCGGAGGCCCGCTCGAACTCCTCGTCGGAGAGGACCGGGGTGCCCTCGAACGGGAGCTCACGGGTGAGCTCGAGCCACGACCGACAGCCGCCGTACTCTTCGCGCACCTTGACGGTCACCGGCCGCGGGATCCGGTAGGTCCGCAGCAGGATCACGTGGAGCGGATGACGGCGCTTCCACGCCAGTCGCTTCTCGGCGTAGTCGGTGGTCCAGACGTAGAACGGCGACAGAGCGTCCACCGTCCGACGGTCGGTGATGGTGTAATGGGCGGCCACCTCGGCCCAGGCCCGGATGCGTACGCGGTCCGGTTGGGGGATCTCGTTGCCGCGGCGCAAAGCATGGGGCGGGGGCTCGCCGTCGCTCCACACCCCTTCCTCGAGCGCGCGGGCGAGCTCGGGCTGGTGCGATTCGCGGACAAGATCAGAGCACTGGTGGTCGAACGTGGGGTACAGGAAGAACCGGTCGTAGTCCAGCTTGAAGTGCTTGTCGGGCTCGCGGATGCCGCCCTTGCGCAGCGTTAATAGCTGCTCTCCCTCGGCAAGGGCCCGCACGGTCACGGCCCATTCTTTGAAAGCAATCGGCATTTTAGAAGTTGAGGAAACGGGGGTTAGAAACGGAACGACGTCCCAAGCGCGGCACGCAGTGCAACTGCAGCAGAGGACGAGCCGATTGTACGCGACGCGTGGCAAATCGCCAAATGTCGGCGCAAAACGGCGGGTTTACCACGAGGCGTAGGGGCCAGGCCGTGCTGGGCTTGCGCACGGTGCAATCCGTGTGTGCGAATCGGCACGATTCCGCACGTCGTGTCGCAGATTCTCGTGCGAATCGACACGTGCCGCGAGACAGCATCAGCCTCGGGCACTTATCCGCGCCGCGGCCGTCTCAAACCGGATATCGAACTTTCATCCGAATAGCGAACGCCGCGGCCGCTCTTTAGCCGGGGTGTCCATGGCCGCCACCGCCCGGGGTTTCGATTCGCAGGCGCTGACCCGGCTCGAGCTGCCCGATCGCCTTGGCGGGCAGCTCCTCGCCGTCGAGCAGGTTGCGCCCCGGCGTCCCGTCCTCGCCGCCGGCCGCGCCGTGCGGAGCATGGCGCCGGCGCTCGGTGATCAGCGAGTAGCTGAGCGGCGCGAGCGCCTCGAGCTCGCGGATCACGCCGTCGCCGCCGGCGAACTCGCCGGCGCCCCCCGACCCACGCCGCAATCCATACTCGATCATGCGCATCGGGAATTCCAGTTCGAGTGCCTCGATCGGGGTGTTCAGCGTGTTGCTCATCGCGACGTGCACCCCGCTCGGGCCGTCCGCGTCCGGGCAGGCGCCCTGGCCGCCGCCGATCGTCTCGTAGTAGACGACGTCCTCGCTGCCGAGCGTCACGTTGTTCATGGTCCCCTGCCCGAGGGCGCGGCCGAATGCGAGCAGGACCACGTCGGCCACGCGCGAGGAGGTCTCGACGTTGCCGGCGGCCACCGCGGCCGGCGAGCGCGCGGCCAGCAGGCATCCCTCGGGCGCGATCACCTCGACCGGTCGGTAGGCCCCCGCGCTCGGCGGGATGTCGGGGTCGGTCAGCACGCGGATCGCGAAGTAGCAGGCCGAACGCGTGACTGCCGGCGGGCAGTTGAGGTTGCCCTCGTGCTGGGGGGCGGTGTCGGTGAAGTCAAGCGTCATGCGGTCGCCGTCGACGGTCGCCTTCAGCACGATCTCGAGGTCGCCCTCGCGCGCCTCGAGCACGTCGCGCGCGATGTATTCGCCGTCCTGGAGGTCCGCGATGCATGCGCGCGTCCGCCGCTCGGCATAGTCGAGGACCTCGGCGAAGGCCTGCATCAGCTTCTCGGCCCCGAACCTCTCGTGCAATTCGAGCAGGCGGCGTCCGCCCACTCGCCCGGCGGCCAGCTGGGCGCGCAGGTCGGCTCGGCGCTGCTCGGGCTGGCGCATCTGGCGGCTGAGCTCGGCGATCGCGTCCTCGTCGAGCACGCGGGGCGAGATCACGACGCCCTCGTCCTCCAGGGTGCGGCTGTCGGCGGGCATCGATCCGGGGGTGGGTCCGCCCACATCGGCGTGGTGGGCGCGGCTGGCCGCGAACGCGATCAGCTCGCCGTCGGCGAACAGCGGAGTGATCACCGTGATGTCGGGCAGGTGCGTGCCCCCGGCATAGGGATCGTTGAGGATCCACGAGCGGTCGGGCGCGTGATCCTCGTCGAGCACGGCGGCCACCGCGGCCGGCATCGCCCCGAGGTGGACCGGGATGTGCTCGGCCTGCATGACCATCTCCCCTCGGCGGTCGAACAGCGCGGTTGAGGCGTCGCGGCGCTCCTTGATGTTGGCCGAGTGGGCCGACCGGATCAGCACGGCGCCCATCTCCTCGCACACCGCGCGCAGCGCGCCCGTCAGCACCTGGAGCTCGACGGGATCGATCACGAGAATCGCCCCCCGGGCGATTGTCGGACGGGATCGGCGCCAGCCGTTTCCGCGGACTCGACGCGATCGATCACGAGAATCGCCCCCCGGGCGATTGTCGGACGGAATCGGCGCCAGCCGTTTCCGCGGACTCGACGCGATCGATCACGAGAATCGCCCCCCGGGCGATTGTCGGACGGAATCGGCGCCAGCCGATTCCGCGTCATCTTGATCGTGCCGGTGTCGTCCACTTCGCTGCTCCACCCCGGCGGGATGAGCAGGGTCGACTCGGGCAGCTCGACGACCGCGGGACCCTCGACCCGCGTACCGGGGCCCGGGATCCCGCGCAGCACCTCGAACTCGAGGCGCCGTCCGTCCAGGACGGCCTCGCGCGTCGATCGCTCGAGCTCTGAGTCCTCGCCCTCGCCGGCCAGCTCGACGTCGGTTCCCTCCGCGGTGGCGGTCACGCGAATCGTGACCAGCTCGAGGTCCTGCTCGGAGTCGTGGTAGCCGTAGCGCTCCTCGTGCTCGCGCTCGAAGGCCTCGCGCAGCTCGGCGGGCGTCGCCTCGGTGCCGGCCGCGATCGGGAGCTTGCTCGCCAGCTCCGTGGCCGCGTCCTCTGTCAGCTCGTCGAGCGGTCCGTCCGGGGTCATTCGCTCGGGAGCGCCGAAGCGGAGCTCGGCCGGGGCCAGAGGCGCCGGCCGCCCGGCGCACAGCCGGTAGAGCTGCGGGCGGTCCTGACGGCCGAGCGCGATCAAGTCGGTGAATCCCGCGGTGGCCACGAACGCGGTTCGCGCGCCGCGGCCCTCGAGCAGCGCGTTGGTCGCCACCGTCATGCCGAGGGAGAACTCCTCGATGTCCGCGGCGGAAGCGTCCGCCTTCTCGAGCGCGGTCTGGATCGCCGCCATCACGCCCTCAGACTGGTCATCTGGCGTGGTGGGCGCCTTGGCCGTGATCAGGCGGCCGTCGAGCGCGAGGACGGCGTCGGTGAAGGTGCCGCCCACGTCGACGCCGATCAGCATGGCCGGTCAACCTACCGGAGCGCCGCGCCTGCGGAACGGCTGGTCAATCCGAAAGAAGGTGTGATGGGGGCCCTCACATCCACCGCTCGATCGCCGGTTCGCCGCCGGCGCGGATCGTCACGTGTCGATGGTCGAACTGCGGGTCGCGCTCGGGAAAATCGCTGCGCTGGTGAGCGCCGCGGCTCTCGGTGCGGGTGAGCGCGCTATACGCGATCAGCCGCACGAGCGGATGTCCATCGCCGGTCAGGCGGCGCAGGCCGGCGCCGTCGCGCTCCAGGCCGGCGCACCGCCACAGCGCCTCGCGGCTGGCCGGTGAGATCGAGGACGGTGGTGCGGCGGTGTCCCGTGCCCGGGTCAGCGCCTGCACCGCCGCCGCGTCGGGCGCCGGTTCCGCCACGGCCGAGCGCGCCGCCCGCGCCCCGAACACGAAGCACTCGGTCAGCGAGTTGGATGCCAGCCGGTTGGCGCCGTGTAGGCCGGTACAGGAGCACTCCCCGACGGCGTACAGGCCGGGGAGCGTGGCGCGGGCATGCAGGTCGGTGGCGATCCCGCCCATCACGTAGTGCGCGGCCGGCGCGACCGGCACGAGCTGGCGCTCGGGATCGATCCCGGCCTGACGGAGCGCGCTGACCACGTTGGGAAACAGCGCCGGGTCGACGCCGCGCATGTCGAGATCGACGGACGCGGCGCCGCTCAGCGCCATCTGTCGCTGGACCGCGCGGGCCACCTCGTCGCGCGGGGCGAGCTCATCGACGAACCGCTCGCCGCGCGCGTCGAGCAGGCGGGCTCCCTCGCCGCGCACGGCCTCGGTGACGAGAAACCCGTCCGCGCCGTCGCCGCCCACCACCGCCGTGGGATGAAACTGCACCAGTTCGAGGTCGGCTAGGGTGGCGCCGGCGGCGAAGCCCAGCAGCAGCCCGCCGCCCACCGCGCCCACTGGGTTGGTGGTGCGCGACCACAGCGCCGCTGCGCCCCCGGTGGCGAGGACGCTGGCGCCGCTGACGATCGCCCGACCGTCGTCGAGGCGTACTCCGGCGCAGCGCTCGTCGGTCACGACCATCTCCACCACCCGTCCGCCCTCCAGCACGTCGATGTCAGGGTGCTCGGCCACCGCCGCGCTGAGCTGCCTGACCAGCCGCCGACCGGTGGCCGCCCCGCCCGCGTGCACGATCCGACGGATCGAATGACCGCCCTCCAGCCCGAGCGCCAGGTGGCCGGCGCGGTCGGCGTCGAAGCGCACCCCGAGCCGGGCCAGGTCGCTGACCGCGTCGGGGGCCTCCTCGCACAGCACACGGGCGGCTGACTCGCGCACCGCATCGCGGCCGGCGGCGATCGTGTCGCGCAGGTGGCTGTCCGGGCTGTCCTGCGCTGACACCGCGGCGGCCAGACCGCCCTGGGCCCACCAGCTCGAGGACTCCGCCAGCGGGGTGGCCGACACCAGCGTGACGCGTGCGCCTTCCCGCGCTGCGCGCAGGGCGGTGTACAGCCCGGCGGCGCCGGCGCCGACCACCGTCACCTGAGCGGCAAGAACCTGCACGTGGCCGATACCGTACCCCGATGGCCTCCGCTCCCGTGTGGCTCGAGCACCCCGCGTCGCTGCGGCACGACACGGGCGCGCACCCCGAGCGGATTGAGCGCATGGTCGCGATCGAGCGTGAGCTGTCAGCTCACGACTGGCTCGGCTTCGAGCGTGTCACCTCGCCGGCGATCGACCGTGCGCTGCTCGAGACGGTTCATCCCGCCGAGTACGTGGCGTCGATCGAGCGCGCGTGCGCCAAGGGGGGCGGCTTTCTCGATCTCGACACCGTGGTGAGCTCGGACTCGTTCGAAGCGGCGCTCCATGCCGCGGGAGGAGCCGTGCACATGGTGGAGCGACTGCTCGACGGCACCGCGCCGTACGGCTTCAGCGCGCACCGCCCGCCGGGACATCACGCCACCCGGGCCCGCGCGATGGGCTTCTGCCTGTTCAACAATGTGGCCGTGGCAGCCCGGTACGCGTTGGACGCGCGCGGCCTGGAGCGGGTGATGATCCTCGACTGGGATGTGCACCACGGCAACGGGACCAACGACATCTTCCACGAATCGGACGAGGTTCTGTTCGTCTCGGTTCACCAGCATCCGCTGTACCCGGGTACCGGTCCGGCCGGCGATGTCGGCTCGGGGAAGGGCCGCGGCTTCACGGTGAACCTGCCGGTTCGCCCCGGGGCCGACGATCGGGTGTTTTGCTCGCTGGTCGATCGCGTCGCGGTCCCGCTTGCGCGCGAATTCGAACCGCAGCTGGTGCTGATCTCGGCCGGGTACGATGCCCACTTCGCCGATCCGCTCGGCCAGTGCGACGTGACCGAGGAGGGTTACGCCGCGATGACCCGCTCGATGCGGTGGGTGGGAGAGGAGCTCGAGGCGCCGGTCGGTTGCGTGCTCGAAGGTGGCTACGCGCTCGACGCGCTGGCCCGGTCGGTCGCCGCCACGCTCGCTGCGCTGCAGGAGCCGGTGCCGTCCTCGGCGCCAGGGGACGACGGCGACTCGCCGGCGCCGCCCGTCGTCGATCAGGCGCTCCAGCGGTTGTCGGAATGGTGGCCGGCGCTGCACTAGTGGGCGCGTCCGTAAGTCGTGTGGCACCGAGAGTGGTCACTGGCGGATGCTGCGCGAGGACGCAGGAGTCGACGTGTAGCAGCGCTACACGAGACTCCGAGGACAAAGCGCACGCGCGAGACCAGCGCACCGAAGCCGAAGCCGAAGGCCAGCAGCGTGATCACGGCTCGACCACGGCCGCGAACGTGTGTGGCGGACGCGAGTGCGCCTGATCTTCTAGGTGAGCGATCGCCAGGCCGCGATCACGGCGGCGGCCATACGGTCGGTCGAGAACCGTGTGGCTCGCGCACGAGCGTCCACGTCTATGCGTGCGTCAGCGTTCTCGAGGTGCGGCTTCAGGGCGGCGCGCCATGTCGCTGCGTCGAACGGGGCGCACAGCGTGCCCCGGAGGTCGGCGAGCACGTCTGGTGCGATGCCCACCGGCGTGGCCAGGACCGGGATGTTGCACGCCAGCGCCTCCAGCACGGCCAGGCCGAAGCTCTCCCGCTCGGAGGGAACCAGCACCGCGTTGGCCGCGTTGACGTAATAGGGCACCAGGGCCGGATCGACGTTGCCGAGCGTGAGCGGCTCGGCTAGTTGTGCGATTGTGGCCAGGGCTCGGTCGTAACGCTTCTCGCGGCGGTGAGGATCGGCCGGGAAGAGGACGTATCGACCTGTGGGGGTGAGCCCGAGCGCGGCGCGTGCCTCGGCGCGCGGCATCGGCTGGAAGCGCTCGACGTCAACGCCGCAGGGGAGGATCGCGCGTTGGCCGCGCACGGCCCAGTGCGGGATTTCGGCGGCGAGCGGCTCGGACACCGTGGCCACCAGGTCGAGGAACGGCAGCGCGCTCAGCGTGATCGGACGCGAGCGGGGGTGGGCCAGGTCCGTGCCGTGCAGGGTCACGGCGTGCGCGGTGCCACGGGCCGCGAAGGCGGGCCAGGCGGTCAGCCCGAAGTGGGCGTGGACGACGTCGTAGCGCTTGCGACGGTGGCGCCGGCGGAGCTTCTCGCCCGCTCTGAGGTATGTCGCCGCGCCGCCGGGGGAAAACGTGAACAGCTCGACCTCGACGCCGTCGATGCGCTGCAGCGCCTGCACCTGGTCGCGCACGAAGCTGCCCAGCGCCGGCCGGGCCGGCGTCGGGTACATGTTGGTGACGACCAGCGCGCGCATCGGCGGGGGCGAGCGTACAGCCGCCGCCCTCTGGCACCATCCCGCGGGATGACGCCCCTTGTCCGGAGCGCGGGATGACGCCGTCTGCCGACCAGCCCGTCGGCGTGTTCGACTCGGGCGTCGGCGGCCTCACCGTCCTGCACGAACTGCTCGTGTCGCTGCCCGCCGAGGACTACCTGTACCTGGGCGACACCGCGCGGTTCCCGTACGGCGAGCGGACCCAGCCCGAGCTCGAGGCGTTCGCGCTCGAGATCGCCGACCGCTTGCTCGACGCCGGCGCCAAGCTGCTGGTGATCGCGTGCAACGCCGCCAGCTCGGCCGCCCTGGGCGCGGTCGAGGCGCTGGTCCGCCGCTCCGGACGCGAGATCGACGTGATCGGCGTGGTCGGGCCGGCCACCCAGCTGGCGGTGGCGGGCAGCCGCAGCGGCCGCATCGGGCTGATGGCCACGCCGGCGACGGTGGCCAGCGGCGCCTACGAGCGCGCGGTGTACGCCGCCGATCCGCACGTGCATCTGGAGAGCGTCGCCTGCGCGGACCTGGCGCCGATCATCCAGGGCGGGTTCCCGTTCGACGAGCAGGTGGTCGAGACCGTGCGTGCGTACTGTGTGCCGCTGCGCGATGCCCAGGTCGACACTGTGATCCTCGGCTGCACCCACTATCCGCTCGTGGCTCCCATGCTCCAGCGCTCCCTTGGGCGCGGCGTGACGCTCGTGACGTCGGGCGCGGGCGTGGCCCGCAGCGTCGAGCGCGCGCTGGCCTCGCGCGGGCTGGTCAACCCGGCCACTGGCGAGGGTGCCTATCGCTTCCTGTGCACGGGAGACGTCGAGTCGTTCCGAGCGCTCGGGACGCGCTTCCTGCAGATGCCGCTGGGCGAGGTGAAGCACGTGGAGCTCTCGGCGCGGGCGGCGGCGTGACGAAGCGGGCGGCATGACTGCCGTGGCGCCGGCACGAAGCTATGGGCGTGCTCCGGACCAGCTGCGGCCGATGTCGATCGATCCCGGGTTTGTCCGCACCGCGACCGGCTCGGCGCTGATCTCGATCGGCGAGACCCGCGTGATCTGCACCGCGTCGGTGCAGGACAGCGTCCCGCGCTGGCTGGCGGGATCGGGGCGGGGCTGGGTGACCGCCGAGTACGGGATGCTGCCCGCTTCGACGGGCGACCGTAAGCAGCGGGACGTGAGCCGCGGGCGACCCGACGGGCGCACGGTCGAGATCCAACGGCTGATCGGGCGCTCGCTGCGCGGCGTGGTGGACTTCAGCTTGCTCGGGGAGCGCACCGTGTACGTCGACTGCGACGTACTGCAGGCCGACGGCGGGACGCGCTGCGCGTCGATCACCGGCGGCATGGTGGCGCTGCGACTGGCGTGTGCGCGGTTGATCGCCGCGGGCGCCCTCGGCCGCTCGCCGCTGACCGGTACGGTCGCCGCGGTCTCATGCGGGATCGTGGCCGGCGTGCCGCTGCTCGACCTCGACTACAGCGAGGATTCGACCGCCGAGGTCGACGCCAACGTGGTGATGACCGGGGAGGGGGGACTGGTCGAGGTGCAGGCGACGGCCGAGCGCACCCCTCTGTCTCGAGCCCACCTGGACGACCTGCTCGCGCTCGCTGCGACCGGGATCGCGGAGCTTCGCGCCCTCCAGGATGGCGCGGTGGCCGCCGCTGCGGGCTGAGGCTGACGATGTCTTCGGAGGCGGCCTCGCCTGATCGCTCGCTGATGCTGGCCAGTCGCAACCCGCACAAGCTGCGGGAGATGCAGCGCCTCCTCGAGCCGACCGGGATCGTGGTCGAATCGCTGCCGGAGGAGGTCGAGTTGCCGCCCGAGGACGGGGTCACCTTCGCCGACAATGCTCTCCCGAAGGCGCTGGCCGCCGCGGCGGTCACGGGCCGTCCGTCGATCGCCGACGACTCGGGGATCGAGGCAGCGGCGCTGGGCGGCGCGCCGGGCGTGCGCTCCGCGCGTTTCGCCGGCCCGCGTGCGAGCGACGAGGAGAACCTGGCCAAGCTGGTAGACGAGGTGCCATCCGACAGCCGCCTGCGCTACGTGTGCGCGCTGGCCTACGTCAACCCGGTGACCGGGGAGGAGCGGGTTTTCTTCGGCGACTGCCGCGGGCGCATGGCCAGGGCCCACGCCGGCTCGAACGGCTTTGGCTACGACCCGGTGTTCGTTCCCGACGCAACCGGGGACAATCGAACCATGGCGGAGCTCACAGACGCCGAGAAGGACGCGATCAGCCATCGCGGCCACGCGGTGCGCGCGCTGCTGAGATGGATCCATCTCTGAGCACGAACGGGACCGGAGCCACTCATCACATCAAGCTGAGAACAACGCTGGCGCGCTGCCGAATGTGCACGCTTCCGCCTGCACCGGCTGAGGCGGCGGTCCCGTCGGGACCGGCTGAGATGCCGGTCCCGTCGGCGGCGGGACTGCGGCCGCTAGAGCAGGTTGATGCCGGCCGCGACCGCCACCGCAAGCGTCACCGAGGCGTAGCCGTAATAGCCCTGCAGCACCAGGATCAGCACGGCGATCAGGCACGCCAGGACGGTCCCTAGCCAGGCGATTCGACCTAGGTCCACGGCCATATTCTGGTCCGCTTCCCCGACGCTTGATTCTGCCTCGGTGGGCTCGGCGTGGTCGACCCGGGTGATCATCGGAGGCGAAATTCGCAAATTCCGGAAAACTGAGTTATGCCAACATGCGGCGCCGCGGACGCACCGGAGAGAATGGCCCGGCCCCGGCTTCGGCACAAGGGTCGTCCGCCGATCGTGTTAGCGTCGAGAATTCCTACCACCTCGAAGGAGGGAGCAAGTGACCAAACAAGAATTCGTGGACCAGGTCGCCGATCGTGCCGGTTTGAGCAAGAAGGACGCGGCGGGCGCGGTCGACGCTTTCCTGGATACGGTCGAGGACGCGCTCAAGAGGGGCAGCGAGGTTTCGTTCTCGGGGTTCGGCAAGTTCAGCGTTTCGGATCGTTCGGCGCGAGAGGGGCGTAATCCTTCGACGGGCGAGCGTATCCAGATCCCCGCGTCGCGCGTGCCGAGGTTCACGGCGGGGGCCGGACTCAAGAAGGCGGTCAATTAGAGTGGTCGCCCCCGCAAATACGCTCGCATTCGAGGTGCCCCCGGCGGCGCTGCGCTTTGTCCTCGGATCCTCACGTAGCGCTGCTACGCATCGGATCCTGCGTCCTCGCGCAGCATCCACCGGTGTCACCTCTCAGTGCGACCGTACTTGCGGGGCCGACCACTAGGACCGTGGTTGAGCCGGATGCTGCGGTCGCGAGCGGGATGCCGTGACCGTGGCGTCCACTGAAGGCCCGTTCGGGACGGCAGGCGCGGAAGGCGTCGCGAGCTTCGGTGATCGACTGGGCGATCGCGTCGCCGCTCGTCAGTCGCAGCTCGTGCTGGGACTCGATCCCGACCCGATGCGCCTGTGGCCGGACGCGGTCCGGCGAGCCGAGGCGAACGGCGACGATGCGGTCTCCCCGGCGGACCGCGCCGCCCGCGCCGTCGCCGCGCACTGCGCCCTTGTGATCGAGGCGACCGGCGATCAGTGCGTTGCGGTGAAGCTGCAGGTGGCCTGCTTCGAGCGGTTGGGGGCGCCGGGCTGGCTCGCCCTGTCCGAGACCATGGCGCTCGCCCGTGCGCGCGGCCTGCTGGTGATCGCCGACGCCAAGCGCGGCGACGTCGCCGTCACGGCGGCGGCCTATGCGCAGGCATTCCTCGGCGAGACCCCGACGCCGTACGGACCGGTGGCGGGCCTGGGGGCGGACGCACTGACAGTAAACCCGTTGCTGGGCGCCGACTCGCTCGAGCCGTTCACCGCCACGGCCCGGGCGCACGGGGGCGGCCTGTTCGTCCTCGTGCGCACCTCGAATCCTGGCGCCGCCGACCTCCAGGAGAGGGGGCTGGGGGACGGCCGCTCGGTCAGCGACCGCCTGGCCGACCTGGTGGACGAGCTCGGGGCGGAGGGAGTCGGGAGGCTGGGCCTGTCCGACATCGGCGCGGTGATCGGTGCCACCGCTCCCGGCCGGCTGGCCGAGCTGCGCGAGCGCCTGCCGCGCGCGGTGTTCCTGCTGCCGGGCGTGGGCGCGCAGGGGGGACGTGTCGAGGAGCTGACGCCGGCCTTCGCCGCGGGCCCCGCGAGCGGGCTGATCTCGGCCTCGCGGGGAATCGTGGCGGCATACGAGCGCGCCGGCAGCGACCCCGCCGCCGCTGCGGCGCGCGAGGCTGCCCGGCTGCGGGATCTCGCCTGGCGCCTGGCGGCGTGAGCGCGTCGCGCGAACGAACGCCGACGACCGTGGCCCGGCGCTCTCCGAAAGCCGGCGTGCAGGCATGTGATTCGCCCCTCGGGCGCTTGTATGATCGCCCGCGGGATGGTGGGGTGGAGGAACCCAGCGCGCTACCTTGCCCCGCTTGCGATCGCCGCGGTGGCGGCAGCCGCATATGCGATCGTCCACCACGCGGTGGCGCACAAGCACACGTCGGTATCCACCTCGCTGACGGCGCCCGCCACCACCGTTCGCACAAGCCGCAGCCGTCGTTCGCCAACCAAGGCGAAGTTCTACGTAGTCCGTCCCAACGACACGCTGTCGACGATCGCGGCCAGGACCGGGGTGTCGCTCGGCGCGATCGAGGCGCTCAACCCGAACGTCAATCCGGACACGCTCCATCCGCAACAGCGGCTCCGGCTGCGGCGATGAGGTAGGGGTGGGGCGCGCGGGGGGAAGGCGCCGGGCCGCGTGGGTCCGGGTTGCGAGGGGCGGGCGGCGATTCGAGTGGGCGGGGCTCGCCGGGGGCGCGCGATCCGCACGGGCCAGGGTCGGGGTGACGTTCGCCGGGGGCGCGCGATCCGCACGGGCCAGGCTCGGGATGGCGCTCGCGACGGGTGGCGTCCTGGTGGTATGGCTTGGGATGGCGGACGCGGCCGCAGCAGCGACCGGCGCGCCACACCTTGGCGTCCGCGCCGCCGCGCTCATCGAGGAGAGCAGCGGCGAGCAGCTCTACGGCCTGAATCCCGACGCCGAGTTGGCCATCGCCAGCACGACCAAGCTGATGACCGCGCTGGTCACGCTCCACCACGCCAGGCTGCGCGAGGTGTTCACCGACCCGAACTACTACCCGGCGTCAGAGGACTCGCAGATCGGGCTGGTGCCGGGCGAGCGGATGAGCGTGCACGACCTTCTGATCGCGCTGATGCTCCCGAGCGCGGACGACGCGGCAGAGGACCTGGCCTTCAACGTAGGCCATGGATCGGTGGCGCGCTTCGAGGCGATGATGAACGCGCGGGCGCTCGAGTTGCACCTCGCCCACACGCACTACACGACGCCGATCGGGCTCGACACGCCGGGCAACTACTCGAGTGCCTCGGGACTTGGTCTCCTTGGCCCGGTACGTGCTCCGCAGCGAGCCGTTCGTACGGGCGGTGGTCAGCAAGCCCAGGGCGCTCCTGCGGACCGGGAACCGCGTCCGGTCCGTAACCAACCTGAATGACCTGGTGGGCCGCTACTCGTGGATCAACGGGGTCAAGACCGGGCACACGCTCCAGGCCGGCTACGTGCTGGTGGCGTCCGGGACCCGCAACGGCATGACGCTGATCGGGGCAGTGCTGGGGGCGCCGAGCGAAGCGGGCCGCGATGCCGCGGCGCTGGCGCTGCTGGGCTACGGCTTCGCCACCTTCGGGCTGCGGACGCCGGTCCGCGCCGGCGAGGTGCTCGCCCGGCCGCTGATCAAAGGCGAGCCGGGCCGACGTGCGCGCCTGATCACGGCGTCCGCCTATACGCACGTGTTCCCCCGTGCGGCGCGCGTTCGCGTTCGGGTGCACGCGCCGGCCCAGCTCGTCGGACCACTGCCGGCGCACACGGTGGTCGGGACGGCGGTGGTTCTGGCCAACGGGCGCGTGCAGGCCCGGATCCCGCTCCGGTTGCAGTCAGCCTTGCCGCGAATCCAGACCTCGAAGGGCCTGAAGAAGGTGGTCGTGCTATCGGTTACGCTGTCGGGAGTGGTGCTCGCGGCGGGCGCGCTAATCGGCCTGAGAATGTTTTGGCGCGAATCGACGAGGCGCGAATCGACGAGGGAGTAACGCGCGCGGGATAGCTGAGCCGGAATGATCATCACCGTCACGCTCAACGCTGCGCTCGACAAAACCCTGGAGGTCCCGAACTTCCGGGTCGGACGCCGGCATCGCTCGGTGGAGCAGACCACGATGCCCGGCGGCAAAGGGGTCAACCTCGCTCGCGCTCTCAAGCGGCTGAGCCAGCCGGTGATCGCCACCGGTTTCGTCGGCGGCGCGACCGGCAACCGGATCGTCGACGCGCTGAACGACGAGGCGATCCTCCACGGCTTCGTGCGCATCCGCGAGGAGTCGCGCACGAACACGGCGGTGCTCGATCCCACCACCGGCGTGCACACCGAGATCAACGAACGCGGCCCCGCCGTCTCAGCCAACGACCTCGAGCTGTTTCGCGACAAGCTGCTGTACCTGGCCCAGGGCGCCAGCATGTGCGTGTTCGCCGGCAGCTTGCCCCGCGGCCTCTCGCCGGACGTGTACGCCGGCCTGATCCGCGACCTCAAGAAGCTCGGCGTGATCACGATCGTCGACACCGAAGGTGAGCCGCTCCGGCTTGCCGCCCGAGCCGAGCCCGACATCATCTCGCCCAACGAGCTCGAGGCCGAGGAGCTGGTCGGGCACGAGTTCAACGACATCGACGATCGCTGCAACGCCGTGGTCGAGATGACCCGCCTGGGCCCGAGCGAGGCGATCATGACCGTCTCGGACGGCTGCTACGCCTACGTGCTGGAGGGCGGCGTTCAGACGCTCTACCGGGTGCGGATTGAGGAGCAGGAGGCCCGCTCGACGATCGGCTCCGGCGACGCCTTCCTGGCCGGCTACATCGCCGCCCGCTATCAGGACCGGTCGCCGATCGAATGCCTGCGCTACGGCGTGGCCTGCGGGGCCGAGTCCGTGCAGCACTTCGGCGCCGGGCTGATCGAGCGCTCCGCGGTCGACCGGCTGCTGCCGGAGGTCGAGCTCGAGCACCTCGAGATCGGCGCGGAGATCAGCTGATTTCCCCGCAGTTTGCCGGGTCGGGGCGGGGTGAGGCGGGAGCACCCGTTGCTACGATCGACGGAGCGATGCCACGCACTCCGATCCTGTCCGCACCCGCCAATACGATGCCGCAATGGAAGTAGAGATCGGACGCGGCAAGAAGGCCCGGCGGGCGTACGGGTTCGACGAGATCGCGATCGTGCCTTCGCGGCGTACACGCGATCCCGACGACGTCGACGTCTCCTGGACCCTCGGCCCCTACCGGTTCGAGCTGCCGCTGGTGGCGGCCGCGCTGGATGGCGTGGTCTCGCCGGAGACCGCCGGGATCATCGGCAAGCTCGGCGGCTTGGGGGTGCTCAACCTCGAGGGGATCTTCTGCCGCTACGAGGACGCGGATACCGAGCTCGAGCGCATCTCGACCTTTTCCAAGGACATCGCCACGCGCGAGATGCAGGACATCTACCGCGAGCCGGTCAAGCCCGAGCTGATCGCGCAGCGGATCAAGGAGATCAAGGACCATGGCGTGGTCGCGGCGGCCTCGCTGACACCGCAGAAGGTCCGCAAGTACTGCGACGTGGCGCTCGAGGCGGGGCTCGACATCCTGGTCATCCAGGGCACCGTGGTCTCGGCCGAGCACGTCTCGCTCGACGAGAGCCGTCCACCGCTCAACCTCAAGGAGTTCATCCGCGAGCTGGCGCCGACGCCGGTGATCGTGGGCGGCTGTGCCTCCTACCACACCGGGCTTCACCTGATGCGCACCGGCGCGGCCGGCGTGCTGGTTGGCGTGGGCCCGGGCGCGATCTGCACCACACGCGGAGTGCTCGGGATCGGCGTTCCCCAGGCCACGGCGATCGCCGATGTGGCGGCGGCACGCTCGCAGCACATGCTGGAGACCGGCGACTACGTCAAGGTGATCGCTGACGGCGGCATGCGCAACGGCGGCGACATCGCCAAGGCGATCGCCTGCGGCGCCGACGCGGTCATGCTCGGGTCGGCCCTGGCCCGCGCCTACGAGGCGCCGGGACGCGGCTACAACTGGGGCATGGCCACCTTCCACCCGACGCTTCCGCGCGGAGCGCGGGTGGCGACGACCCCCAACGGCACGCTCGAGGAGATCATCAAGGGCCCAGCCCGGGAGAACGACGGGACGTTCAACCTGATGGGCGCGCTGCGGACGTCGATGGCCACGTGCGGCTACCGGGACATCGCCGAGTTCAACCGGGCAGAGCTGGCGGTGGCGCCGGCGCTCCAGACGGAGGGCAAGCACCTCCAGCGGGAGCAGGGCGTGGGCATGGGCGCCAAGGCAGCGGCGGCCGCGGTCAGTGTCGATTAGGATTCGACGACGGGGGCCTCGCTGCGCTCGGCGTCCCTGGGACCGTTCCGCCGGGCATCCATGCCCGGCGGGCGACGAGGCCGGTGATCGCGTGACGACGGCCACCGTCCGGACGGGGTCTCAAGGCCCCACGGACGCCGCGAAGCGGCCCATCCATGAAGAGGTGGTCGTCCTCGACTTCGGCGGTCAGTACTCGCAGCTGATCGCCCGCCGGGTGCGCGAGTGCGGGGTGTTCTCCGAGCTGCTCCCGCACCATGTGGGGCTCGAAGAGGTGGTGCGCCGGCGTCCCAAGGGCGTGATCCTCTCCGGCGGCCCCGCCTCGGTGTACGAGGAGGGTGCGCCGGCGCTCGATCGACGGCTGCTCGAGCTCGGCGTTCCGGTGCTCGGCATCTGCTACGGAATGCAGCTGCTCGCGCTCGCACTGGGCGGGCGGATCGAGGGTGCGGAGGTGGGCGAGTTCGGGCGCTCGCAGCTGACGGTGTCGGACAGCGGCCGGCTCCTGGCCGGCACGCCGGGCGAGCAAACCTGCTGGATGTCTCACCGCGACACGGTGTTCGCCCCGCCGCCTGGGTTCACCGCACTCGCCTCCTCGACCGCCTCGCCGGTGGCGGCGTTCGAGTCGGCCGCGCGCGGCGTCTACGGCATCCAGTTCCATCCCGAGGTCGTCCACACGCCATACGGCAAGCAGGTCCTGACCAACTTCCTGGCCGACGTGTGCGGCTGCGAGCGCACCTGGAGCCCGACCTCGGTGATCGAGGATCAGATCGAGGCGATCCGCGCCCAGGTGGGTGAGGGCCGGGCGATCTGCGGCCTCTCGGGCGGTGTCGACTCGAGCGTGGCGGCGCTGCTCGTGCACCGCGCGATCGGCGACCGGCTGACCTGTGTGTTCGTCGACCACGGGCTGATGCGCAAAGACGAGGGCGCCCAGGTCATCTGCGGCCTTCCGCGACCACTTTCACGTGCCGCTCGTCGCGGTCGACGCGTCCGAGCGGTTCCTGGCCCGGCTGAAGGGCGTCACCGACCCCGAGGAGAAACGCAAGCGGATCGGTACTGAGTTCATCCGCGTGTTCGAGGAGGAGGCGCGCAGGCTCGCGGACGTCCGCTTCCTGGTCCAGGGCACCCTCTACTCCGACGTGATCGAGTCGGGGGGGAGCACCGGCGCGGCCACCATCAAGTCCCACCACAACGTGGGCGGCCTGCCCGAGGATCTCGACCTCGAGCTGGTCGAGCCGCTGCGTGCCCTGTTCAAGGACGAGGTCCGCGCGGTCGGCGCCGAGCTCGGTCTGCCCAAGCGGCTGGTGTGGCGCCAGCCCTTCCCCGGCCCCGGTCTGGCCATCCGGATCGTCGGCGGCGAGGCCACCCGGGAGCGCCTGACGATCCTGCGCGAGGCCGACGCGATCCTCCAGGACGAGATCCGCAAGGCCGGCCTGTACGGCGAGTTGTGGCAGTCCTTCTGCGTGCTGCCCGATATCCGGGCCGTCGGCGTCCAGGGCGACGTGCGCACGTATGGCAACGTGATCGCTATCCGCGCGGTGACCAGCGACGACGCGATGACCGCCGACTGGGCCCGCCTGCCCTACGACCTGCTCGAGAAGATCGCCGCGCGGATGATCGGCGAGATCCGATCTGTCGGCCGGGTGGTGCTCGACATCACGAGCAAGCCACCGGGCACGATCGAGTGGGAGTAACCTGACCGCAGGTTGTTTGACCTAGGTAGGGCGATTCGGGGGCTTCTCGCGGTGATGGTTGCGCTGGGCGTGCGCCGTGCCTGCGGCGCACGCGTCCCTGAGCGTGCCGACGGGCGGCCCCTCGACCCAGTTCACTGACTCCCGCACTGCGGACGCGGTGGCGAATTTTGCGGCGGCGATCGGCGGAGCGGACAACGGCGCCACTTCCGGCGAGCACGGCAGTGGGTTCCGTCACGTCAGTTGGGACGACATCGCGCTGAACGGCAGCGATCCCGGCTCGACCGCGCTTCCCGGAGGGCACACGGTCGCTCTTTCGCGCGGCCGCCTGCAGCCCTGGGGGATCGAGCTGGGCCCCGACGTGGCGGTGGCCGACGACGGGTTTCATTCGGTGAACTCGAACGTGCAGTTCACGCCCTACAGCCTTCACGACGTGTGGGCGCCGTTCAACTCCCAGGCGCCGTTCAACTCCCCCGTGGCCGAACTGGACGTCGTCGCCCCAGATGGCCAGGCAAGCACGCCCGTGGCGGCTCAGACGAGGGGGCTCGGCGTCGTGTTCTTGAACGTCAGGCAGGCGGACACCACCGGGATCGAGTACTACAACGGCGACATCCTCCTCGGGCGGGTGTTCGCGCCCGCGGGCACCGGCGGCCCGTCGTTCGCCGGGCTGCTGTTTCCCGACCCGGTCGTCACCCGCGTGGTGGTCGTCCTCGGGAACGGCCGAGATCTTCAGCTTGGACGGCAGCCGCTGCCGGAACCGATCCGAACACGATGGTCGCGGGCGACGATGTAACGCTGGCCGAGCCCGCGGCCGCGCGCGGGGCGGTGGCGGCCACGGCTGGGGTACCGGTCAACGCGGCACTCGACACCTTCACCGAGACAGACCCAAATGCGAGCCCGAAGGCACTGATCGACTGGGGCGACGGGGTTCGTAGCGTCGGCACGATCGTGCCCGGCCCGACCGGGACGTTTCTCGTGGCCGGCAACCACGCCTACGCTCATACCGGCAGCTACGTCGCCGACGTGACGGTCGACGACTCGAGCGGTCCCGAGCAAACCAAGGAGATCAACATTGCAGTCGGGCCGCGCACGACCACGACGGCAGTGACGTGCTCTCCCTCCCCCGTCGCGGTGTCCGCCAGCACGACCTGCACCGCCACAATCTCGGACGCCACCGGCGCCGGCGCGAGCGCGCCGACCGGCGTGGTCTCGTTCAGCACAACAACTCCCGGCGCGGCGTTCGGGCAGGGCGAGGGATGCCTGCTCGGGCCGACCGCGATTACCGGTGTGTCCTCGTGCGCAGTGCAGTTCACCCCCGGACTGTTGCCCCCGAGTCAGGCTCACGTCGCGACTGCGTACGGCGGCGATTCCGCGCATGCGGCAAGCGCCGCGACGACCAGCGTCGGAGTGCGCCCGCAACGCTGCTCGCTCCGGGCGCTCTCGCGCCGGGTGCGCCCGCGCGGGCTGGGCGTTCTCGTGACCTGCGACGCGCGGTCGGGCGTCCAGATCTCGGTCATGGCGCTGGTCGCCCGCAAGGGGCGGCTGAAGGCCTTCCGCCTGCAGTTCGGCACGCTCCGCTCATCGGTGACGGCCGGACGACCGACCGTTCTGTCGATAAAGCCGGCGGCGGGCGTCCTGCCGGCGCTGCGCGCCGCCCTTCGCCGCCACCAGCACGTGTCGCTCAAGCTGACGCTGACGGCCAGCTCCCACGCCACGACCAGAACGACGACCACGCGCGTCTCGGCACTCAGATGGTCCTAAGGGCCCGCGAGGCGAGACAGGATCGGGAGGACGTAGGCGCCGAGATCCGCCGGCAGGGCGTGGCGGGCGAACCAGTCGGCCTCGGCCAGCTCGGCAAGGTTCAGGTCGAGCTCCCGATCGGCCACGCGGGTGTGGAACAGATGCAGGTTGTCGTAGTGGTGGTTGATGCTGACGAACAGCTCGCCCAGGTCCGCCCAATCCTCGAACCGGCGGCCGAGCTCCTCGTGCATCTCGCGGCGAGCGGCGTCACGGGGAGCCTCGCGGCGCCGGACCGTGCCGCCGGGCAGGTCCCAGGCGCGATGTCCGTACGTGTGGCGCACCAGCAGCACGTCATCGCCGTCGGTGAGGATGCACTTGACCCCCATGACCCGGGGCCGGAGCAGGAACCAGTATGTGCGGAGGCCTCCGTAGGCGACACGCATCGCGATCCGGCGCGCCCGCACGGAAAGCCGCATGGGCTCAGAGGTTACGCGGCAGATCGCTATCATTGCCCGAAGCCGCGCGGCCGTCGCGCGGCTTGTGCGTGCCATGAAGACCTACGTTGCCACCCCCGCCGACCGCGAGCGAAACTGGCTTGTCGTGGACGCGTCCGGGAAGACTCTCGGGCGCCTCGCAACCCAGATCGCCGACGCGCTGCGCGGCAAGCGCAAGCCGACCTACACGCCTCACGTGGACACCGGCGATTTCGTGATCGTGGTCAACGCCAAGAAGATCGCAGTCACCGGCAACAAGCGCTCGGACAAGCGCTACTACCGGCATTCGGGCTATCCGGGCGGCCTTAAGTCCCGCAGCCTGAACGACATGCTCGAGCGCCGCCCCGAGGAGGTCATCCGCCTCGCGGTCAAGGGCATGCTGCCCCGCAACCGGCTGGCCCGCAAGCAGCTGACCAAGCTGAAGGTCTACGCCGGGCCCGAGCATCCGCACGTCGCCCAGAAGCCGCAACCGATGGAGATCCAGCTGTGACCGAACGGCCCGAGGACGAGCAGCGCGACGACGAGCAGGGCGTCGCCGGCGAGGAGCCGGCGGCGGAGGCTGAGCCGTCCGCGCCCGAACCGGCCGCTGAGGAGCCGGCAGCGGAGGCTGAGCCGTCCGCGCCCGGTCCGACCGCCGAGGAACCGGCCGCTGAGGAGCCGGCAGCGGACGGCTGAGCCGGTCCGCCGCCGAGGAACCGGCCGCCGAGGAGCCGGCAGCGGAGGAACCGGCCGCCGAAGAAGCGCCGGTGGTCGAACTGCCGGTCGCTGAGGAGGCGGCCCCCCAAGAAGCGCCCGTGGTCGAACGGCCGGTCGCCGCGGAGCCGGTCGCCCAGCAGGAGCAGCCCGCGCCCGCCGCCGAGGCGGACCAGCGGCCGGTCGAGGACGAGGAGGAGGAGGTCGACGTCGCCCCGCGCGCGAAGCCTGAGATCCCGGGTGCCGACCTGATTCCCGACATCGTCCCCGAGGGCGAGCAGTTCCTCGACGCCGAGGCCCAGGCGGCCGCCGAGGCCGAGGCGGAGGCGCAGGCCGCCGCCCGTCGGCGGGAGGAGGCCGACGAAGAGGAGGCCAGGCCGATCGCCGACGCCGCCATCGATCTCGCCGCCGGCGCCCGCTACACCGCCACCGGCAAACGCAAGACCGCGGTCGCGCGGGTCATCATCAAGCCCGGCAGCGGCACCTACGCGATAAACGGCAAGACCCTCGAGGCGTTCTTCCCTCGGGAGACGTTGCAGCGGGTGATTCGACAGCCGCTCGAGACCGTCGGCTATGAGTCGCGGATGGACGTGATCGCCCGAATGCACGGAGGCGGCGTCTCGGCTCAGGCCGGGGCCCTGCGCCACGGAATCTCACGGGCTCTGATCGTGGCCGACCCCAACCTGCGCGGCGAGCTCAAGCGCCGCGGCTTCCTGACCCGCGACCCGCGGGTCAAGGAGCGCAAGAAGGCCGGGCTCAAGAAGGCCCGAAAGCGGCCCCAGTTCTCCAAGCGATAACGCCGTATGGCGCGCCACCTCTTCGGCACGGACGGAGTCCGTGGCCGTGCGGGACACTTCCTCACGGCCGAGCTCACGCTCAAGCTGGCGCGCACGGCGGTTACCCGGCTCGCGGCGCAGCGCCCTCAGGTCCTGATCATCCGCGACACCCGGGAGTCCGGCGGGATGCTCGAGTCGGCCATCGCGGCCGGCGTGGCCGCGGCCGGCGGCGACGCCTGGCTGGCCGGCGTGCTGCCCACACCGGCCGCGCCGCTGCTCGTGCGCCGGCACGGCCTGGAGATGGCGGCGGTCATCTCCGCCTCGCACAACCCCTACGAGGACAACGGCATCAAGTTGTTCGCCTCGGACGGCTTCAAGCTGCACGACGACACCGAGCACGAGATCGAAGCGCTGCTTGAGACGCCCCCGCCGCCACCTCCGCACATCGGCCTGATCAGGCCGTTCGAGGGGGCACTCGAGGACTACCTGACTCAGCTCCAGGAGCGCTTTTCGGCACTCGATCTGAGCGGGACGCGGGTGCTGCTCGACTGCGCCAACGGCGCCACCTTCCAGGCCGCGCCCGAGATCTTCCGGCGGCTCGGCGCCACCGTCGAGGTCATGGCCGATGAACCGGACGGCATGAACATCAACCTGCACTGCGGCTCGACGCATCTGGACGGGGTGATCGAGCGGATGGCGAGCGGGCGGCACGACGTGGCGTTCGCCTTCGACGGCGACGGCGATCGGGTCCTCGCGGTCGACCGGCGCGGCGAAGTGGTCGACGGCGACGAGTTGGTGGCGCTGGCCGCCGCCCACCTGCGCGACATCGGGCGGCTGCGCGGCAACGGCGTGGTCGTCACCGTGATGACCAACTACGGCTTTCACCGCGCGATGGAGGCGGCCGGGATCGACGTGGCGACCACTGCCGTGGGCGACCGCTATGTCCTCGACGAACTGCGTCGCCGAGGCTGGGCGCTCGGCGGCGAGCAATCCGGCCACATCATCGACCTGGGCTTCGGTCCCTCGGGGGACGGGATCGCCAGCGCACTGCTAACGCTGGAGGCGCTGGCCGGGGGCGACCTGGCCGATCGTGACGCGATGCACAAGCTTCCCCAGCGCCTCGTCAACATTCGGGCCTCGGACCGGGCGGGGCTGGCCGCCGCGCTGGCTGATCCCGGCGTGGAGGAGGCGATCGCGCGCGAGCACGCCGGGCTGACCGGCCGGGGCCGCGTGCTGGTGCGTCCGTCCGGCACCGAGCCCCTCATCCGCGTGATGGTCGAGGCGCCGAGCCAGCAGGAGACCGACGAGATCTGCGACCGGCTGAGCGAAGTGGTGGAGACCGCGCTAGCGTAGGAAACCGACCGGTCGCCGCGAACTTCAGCCCGGACCGGGCGTTAATCGGTGCAGAGGCGTCAGGCTAAGATCATCGGCTTCGTACGTCCTGACAGCCGAATCTGAGCGGGAGTCCGCCACGAAAGGGGAAGGTTAGGACGGATGTGTGGAATTGTCGGGTACGTGGGTCCGCGTAAGGCGCGCCCTCTTCTTTTGGCCGGGCTCGAGAAGCTCGAGTACCGCGGCTACGACAGCGCCGGGATCTCGGTGCTCGACGGTGAGCGGATCGATGCCGTGCGCGCGGTGGGCAACCTGAGCGCTCTGCGCAGCGCAATCGAGGCCAACGGCGGATCCGAGCGTGGCGCGGCTTCGGTCGCGGTGGCCGAGCGGCCCCAGCCTGGCACCGGCATCGGCCACACCCGCTGGGCGACCCACGGACGGGTCACCCAGGAGAACGCCCACCCGCACTTCGACAACACCGACCGGATCCACATCGTGGTCAACGGGATCGTCGAGAACTACATCTCGCTCAAGCGGCGGCTGGTCGCCGAGGGCGCCGAGTTCACTTCGGAGACGGACGCCGAGGTGATCGCGCACCTCGTGGCCTCGTATTACGAGGGCCATCTGCTCGAGGCGGTTCGCCGCGCCTACGCCGAGCTGCGCGGCCACTACGCGTTCGTCGCGATGACCGCGGACGAGCCCGGGCTGCTGGTGGGTGCGCGCAAGGAGTGCCCACTCATCGTCGGCCGCGGTGAGGGCGAGCAGTTCATCGCCTCGGCCATTCCCGCCTTCCTGCGCCACACCCGCCACGTGCAGTACATCGAGAACGACGAGATCGTCGTGCTCCGGCCCGAGGGAGTCGAGTTCCTCACCCCCGACGGGACGCCGGTCGAGCGCGAGGTGGTCGAGATCGACTGGGACGCCGACACGGCCGAGAAGCAAGGCTTCGAGACGTTCATGCTCAAGGAGATCCACGAGCAGGCCGACGCCGTGGCCGAGACGATCGGCGAGCGGGCCGCCCGCGGAGTGGGCATCGACCTCGGTGATCTGGGGGCGATCGACGACGAGCTGCTGCGTACCGCGCGCCGGATCGTGATCGTTGCCTGCGGCACCTCCTACCACGCCGGGCTGATCGGGCGCTATGCGATCGAGGAGTTCTCGCGGGTGCCGGTGGAGGTGGAGATCGCTTCGGAGTACCGCTACCGCAACCCGGTGGTCGGCCCCGGCGATCTGGTGATCGGTATCTCGCAGTCCGGCGAGACGGCCGACACGCTGGCCGCCATGCGCACCGCCCGCGAGCGCGGCGCGAAGGTGCTCGCCATCACCAACATCATGGGCTCGCAGGCCACGCGCGACGCCGACGGCGTGCTTTACACGCGAGCCGGCCTGGAGATCGGCGTGGCGGCCACCAAGACGTTCGTCAGCCAGGTCGTGGCCATGTACCTGCTGGCGCTGCGACTGGCCGAGCTGCGGGGCACGCTGGACGGGCAGACGCTTTGGGAGACGATCGGTGAGGTCAAGCGGCTGCCCCACCGGATCACCGAGATGTTCGAGCGCGACATGGGCGGGGTGCAGGCGATCGCCGACCGGGTCGCCGAGGCGGACTTCTTCCTGTATCTGGGCCGACATGTGGGGTTGCCGGTCGCGCTGGAGGGAGCGCTCAAGCTCAAGGAGATCTCCTACATCGCGACCGATGCGTACGCCGCCGGCGAGATGAAGCACGGTCCGATCGCCCTGCTCGACCAGAGCACGCCGGTGGTCGTGGTGGCCACCGAGTCGCCGGTGCTCGAGAAGGTGATCTCGAACATCCAAGAGGTTCGTGCCCGGGGCGCCAGCGTGATCGCGGTGGCCACCGAGGGCGACACCGAGATCGGCCAGCACGCCGACGAGGTGATCGAGGTCCCGCGCACCCAGTGGATGCTCGCGCCGCTGCTCGCGGTGATCCCGCTGCAGCTGCTGGCCTACCACATCGCGCGCCGCCGCGGCCTCAACGTAGACCAGCCCCGGAACCTGGCCAAGACCGTCACGGTGGAGTGAGCGGGGTGGGCTCGGCCGGCCTCCGGTGGTGAGCGGCGTGGGCGGGGCCGGTCTCCGGGTCGGGATCGACCTGCTCGAGATCGACCGGCTGGAACGCGCCCTGGAGCGGACACCGCGCCTCGCCCAGCGCCTGTTCACCGACGCCGAGCGCGAGTACGCCGCGGCGCACGGCCGGCCCGGCCAGCACCTGGCCGCTCGGTTCTGCGCCAAGGAGGCAGTGGCCAAGGCGCTTGACCTGCGGTCGTGGAACTTCCGCGACGTCGAGGTGCTGGGCACCGGCGGTCCGCCCGAGCTGCGTCTGCATGGCGCGGCGGCGGCCCGCGCGGCCGAGCTCGGCGTGTCGGTCGAGATCTCGCTCACCCACACCGGGCGGGAGGCAGCCGCCGTAGCCATCGCGGGCTGAGCGCAGGCATTAGCCTCCCGGCGATGGCGAGGCTTCCGGACTGGCTCGACCCGCTCCCCGACGCGCGGGAGCAGCGTGCGCTCGACGAGTGGGCGATCGGCGAGCGCGGGATCCCCGGCGTCGAGTTGATGGAGCGCGCCGGGACGGGGCTGGCCGAGCTGACCGGCGAGCTCGCCCCGGTCGGCCGCGTCGTGGTCGTGTGCGGCAAGGGCAACAACGGCGGCGATGGGCTGGTGGCGGCACGGGTGCTGCGGGATCGGGGACGCGAGGTGGACGTACTGCTGCTGGGAGAGCCGGACGAGCTGCGAGGCGACGCCGCGACGAATTTGGAGCGCTTGCCGGGCCCGCCGGTGTTGCCGTTCGACGCCGGCCTGCTGTCGCGTGCTGCCGCCATCGTGGACGCGATCCTCGGCACAGGATTCGCAGGTGAGCCGCGGGAACCGGCGGTCGGGGCGATTGAGGCGATCAACGGGGCTGCCTCGGACGGACGGGTCGTCGTGGTCGCCTGCGATGTCCCGAGCGGCGTCGATGCCTCGACCGGCGAGGTGGCGGGCGCGGCGGTGTGCGCCCGCGCGACGGCCACGTTCAATGCCGCCAAGCCGGGGCTGTGGATCGACCCGGGCAAGACACACGCGGGCGAGGTGCGGGTGATCGACATCGGGATCCCGGTTGGCGGTCCCGCCGATCCGTCGATCGGGTTGATCGCGAAGCGGGTGATTGGCGAGATCCCCCGCCGGGGCAGGGCCTCGACCAAGTTCGCCGCCGGAAGCGTGCTGGTGTGCGGCGGCTCGCGCGGGCTGACCGGCGCGCCCTGCCTGGCCTCGGAGTCGGCCATGCGGGCCGGCGCCGGGTACGTGACCGCCTGCGTGCCTTCCTCGTTGAACGTGGTCTTCGAGTCGCGCCTGCTCGAGGTCATGACCGTCCCGCTCCCGGATTCGGACGGTGCGCTCGATCCGGCCGGTGTGGAGCAGGTGCTGGAGCGTGCCGAGCGGGCGGATGCGATCGTGCTCGGCCCGGGGTTGGGACGGCCGTCCGGTGCGCTTGAGTTCGCCCGGACCTTGGCGCATTCGGTCGAGCTGCCTCTGGTCTTGGATGCGGATGGGTTGAACGCGCACGCGGGGTCGCTGCAGTCGCTGGCCGCGCGGTCGGCGCCCACCGTCCTGACGCCCCACGCGGGTGAGCTCGCCCGGCTGCTCGAGTCAGACAGTGCCGCGGTGGGCGCCCGGCGGCTCGACAGCGCCCGGCGCGCGGCCTCCGATGCGCACGCGATCGTGGTCTTGAAGGGCGATGACACGTTGGTTGCCGCGCCGGATGGCCGCGTGGCGGTGAACCGGGGCGGCGCCTCGGCGCTCGCCACCGCCGGCACCGGGGATGTCCTCTCCGGCGTGATCGGGGCGTTCCTGGCCAAGCGGATGGATCCGTTTGCCGCCGCGTGTGCCGGAGTCCTGGTGCACTCCCGCGCCGGCCTGTTGACGGCGCAGGAGATCGGTTCCGAAGGGGTGATCGCCAGCGACGTGATCGCGGCGCTCCCGCGCGCGCTGGCCTCCCAGGGGTCCTGATCGTGGCGGTGCGGGCCCTGGCGCGGGTCGTCCTTGCCGCGATCGAACGCAACGTGGCGCGGTTGTGCTCCGGGTCACGTTCCGGCGCGGGGCTGTGAGCGCGATCGCCGATCCGATGCAGGCGCTGGCCGCCGTGGTGCACGAGCCGGCCTGGCTGGTCGGCGGGGCGGTGCGCGACCGGGCGCTGGGGCGGCCCACCGACGACTACGACGTGGTGGTGCAGGGTGACGTGCGTGCGCTCGCGCGTTCCCTGGCGCGAGGCGCGGACGCCCACGCGTTCGCGTTGTCGGACGCGTTCGGCGTGTGGCGGGTGGTCGACCACGATCATCGCTGGCAGGTCGACCTGCTGCCGGTGGGCGGCGGCTCGATCGAGCGCGACCTGGCCGGCCGCGATTTCACGATCAACGCGATGGCCGAGCCGCTCGACGGAGGCCCCTACGTCGACCCGTTCCACGGGATGGCAGACATCTGCGAGCGGCGGCTGCGGATGGTGTCGCCGCACGCGTTCATCGACGATCCCCTGCGCGTGCTGCGCCTGGTGCGGTTGGCCTGCGAGCTGGGGTTCGACGTCGACCAGCTGACGCGGAGCGCGGCCGCCGCCAGCGCGCCCGCGCTCGCGCAGGTGGCGCCTGAGCGGGTGTTCGCGGAGCTCAAGCGGATCCTGATCGCTGATCGCGCCCTGGTCGGTCTCGAGCTGATGGGCTCGCTGGGGATCACCGATGTCGTGCTGCCCGAGCTCAGTCGGCTGCGCGGCGTGGGGCAGAGCCAGTACCACCACCTCGACGTGTACGAGCACACCCGATCGGTGCTGGCCGCGGCGATGGAGCTCTCGCGTCGGCCGGGGCCATGGCTGGGCGAGCATGCCGATGCGGTCGAGGGGTTCCTGGCCGAGCCGCTCGCCAACGAGCTGAACCGGGGACAGGCGCTGCGGTTCGGCGCCCTGCTCCACGACGTGGCCAAGCCGGTCACTCGCCGCGTTACGCCGGAGGGCCGGGTTACGTTCATCGGTCACGACGCGGTGGGGGCCGAGATGGCGGCCCGGGTGCTCGGACGTCTGCGGGCCAGCGAGCGCCTGCGCGAGCACGTGGCGGCGCTCACTCGCCATCACCTGCGCCTGGGCTTCCTGGTCCACGAGATGCCGCTGGGCCGCCGCGCGATCTACCGCTACCTCCGCGCCTGCGAGCCGGTGGAGGTCGACGTGACGCTGCTCAGCGTGGCCGACCGGGTGGCCACCCGCGGGCAAGGCGCTGAGGAGGCGATCGCCCGTCACCTCGAGCTCGCCCGGGAGTTGCTGGGCGAGGCGCTCGCGTGGCGCTCGGGCCGGCCGCGGCCGCCGCTGCGGGGCGACGAGCTGGCGAAAGCGGTCGGGCTACGCCCCGGCCGGGAGCTGGGGCGGATACTGGCCGAGCTAGAGGAGGCGAGCTTCGCGGGCGAGATCACCTCGCGCGAACAGGCGATCGAGCGGGCGCGGGAGCTGGCCGCGGCTGGCTCGTCGGCGGGCGGGCGATAGGCTGCCGGGCTGTGAGCGATTCCGACTGCATCTTCTGCAAGATCGTGGCCGGCGAACTGCCGGCGCAGATCGTCGACGAGGACGAGCGCACGGTGGCGTTCATGGACATCAGCCCCGGGACGCGGGGGCATCTCCTGGTCGTCCCCCGTCGGCATGCGCGTGATGTGATCGAGGTGGAGCCGGAGGATCTGCATGCGACCCTGGACACCGTGCAGCGCATGGCCCGGCGGGTGGTGGAGCGGCTCGGGGCCGACGGCGTGAACCTCTTGAACTCCCGCGGGGCCGTGGCCTGGCAGACCGTGTTCCACTTCCACGTGCACGTGATCCCGCGCTACCACGCCGACCCTCTGCAGCTGCCCTGGACGCCCGCCGAGGGCGACCCGGACGAGATCGCCGCCGTCGCGCGCGAGCTTCGCTGAGGCAGGCTGCACGGGATTCCGGCGACGGTTCGCCTGGCGAGCGCGCGCATCGCGCATCGCATCCACATCGGGGAAGGTGCACCGAATCACTCCAGAAACCCACGCGCTGCACTTCCTTGCTACCTTCCCCGGGCTGGTCGGGGCCCCCGGGCACCGAAACCGGCGTATCCGAAAGCAGGCATCTAAGGGGAGTACATGGCAACGGGTACCGTCAAGTGGTTCAGCGACGACAAGGGCTTCGGTTTCATCACGCCCGACGACGGCGGGCGCGACTTGTTCGTTCATTTCACTGGCATCGTGGGGGACGGCTATCGCTCGCTGTCCGAGGGTGTGAAGGTTTCCTATGAGGAGGAGGCCGGCCCGAAGGGGCCCAAGGCGGTGAACGTCACGAAGCTCTGAGCGGCGTCCGGACTGGGCGACTCCGCCCCGACTGCGACTCGGGGCTACGAGCTCGATCGACGGGCGCCGCACCCTGGCGCCCTTCTTTCGCGACTGGCGCAACTGGCGCCGCGACGTCGTGTTGAATCTCAGCATGAACCGTTCTCTGTTGGCCATAGCCGGCGCGATCGGGTTGGGCGCTGCCCTGCCAGCGTCCGCTGGCGCAACGACCGTCGAGCTCGGCGTCAGCACGACGCCGCTCACCGCTCCGACCTGTCCGAAGGGCGTGGCGCCGGCGCAATGCTTCATCATCCTGACCCGAGCCACCGCGCTCGAGACGATCAGGGACAACGTCGCCTACCCCTCCACGGTCAAGCAGGCGGGCCGCCTCGTGGCCTTCACCGTCGGCCTGTCGGCGCTCTCGAGCAACCCGACCACGGTGCAAACGACCTCAAGTTCCTCGACTCGACCTACGGCGGCGACGCCCAGGTCGCGCTCACCGTCCTCAAGCGCGTCGGCCCGAAGACCAAGTGGACGTGGCAGGTGGTCGACGCAGAGCCCGCTGGTCGACGTCCAGCCGTACCTCGGGCAGGTGGTCCAGTTCCCGCTGACCACCAGCCTCCCCGTGGTTCGCGGCGAGACGATCGCGCTGACCACGCCGACCTGGGCGCCGGTCCTCTCGATCGACCTGTCAACCGATCACTTCGCCTACCGGCAGAGCCGCAGCCGCAACTGTGGCCATGCCGCCGGCCACGAGCCAGGCGCAGGTGACGGTCGGCCAGAGCAACCGCGTACGTCTGTGACTACCCGGGCACGCGGGTCGAGTACAGCGCCACCGAGATCACCAATCCGGTGCCGACCAAGACGACCACGACCAGCCCGCCGACGAAGAAGAAGCTGAGGCGCCGGCGCTAGACGCTGCCCGCGCCGCCGGTGGCCGGCGGCGCGGTGGCGGCCACCGGCGGCGCCGATGTGGCCGGTGGCGCGGAGCGACGAATGGAGTGGCGGCGCTCGCCGGGCGGCCGGGATGGGTGTGCCGGCAGTTGGCGGGCGGACGCGGTCGGAGCGCCGGCGCTACTGGATCCCGGCGCCGCCGCTGCCCGAGCCCGACGTGCCGCCGCCGGAGCCCAAGGTGCCGCCGCCGGAGGGCGATGTCGCGCCGCTCGGCGACGCGCCGCCGCCGGTCGGACCGGACGCGCCGCTCGAGCCCGACCCGCTGGTACCGCTCGAGGTCGCGCCTGCCCGCCTCCGCCACCTCCGGCGCGCCCGTCGACCCGCTCGACGAGCCGTCAGAGCTCGTCGCCGACGACGACCCGCCGGAAGGAGATGCGCCGGACGACGCGGAGGAGGAGGTGGTCGTCGTGGTGGTCGACGTCGTGGAGTTCGTCGACGCGGCAGGCTGCGCGGCGATGGTCGCGGTGGGTACGGTCAGCGGCGGGGCGCCGGAGGTGTCCGTCGCCGCCGAGCCGCCGCCGCACGCGCCCAGGGCGACGCTGACGGCCAGGCCGGCGGCGAGGCTGGCCATACGCCTGAGCGCACCGGAACCGCAGATACGTCTACAGGGCACGGCCGCGACCTCAGACGTCGAGCGGCTCCATACGCCGTCCGCAGTGAGGGCAGTCGTTCAGGTCCTTCTGGCACAGCTGATCGCACCAGTTGCAGAACCGCAGGTTCTCGACCGCCCAGGGCAGCTCCGACGTGGTTGGCGCGAGCGGCAGGAGCTGCGCGACCACCTCGAGCGGCTCGCCGGTCTCGCGATCGACATACACCCGGCCCGGCTCGGCCTCGATCACGACTTCCCGCCCGGTGGACGGCGTCCTCATGCGATACCGCTGACGCGTCCTCATCTCGAGCCATCGTATAGCAGGACCCGGACGGCCGCGGCGCCGGGGGCGGGGTGCCGCGCGGCGCGGATTGGGCCGTCCGCCGTCGCGCGCCGGCACCGGGTCCGGGTCCGGGTGACGGGTTGTGCGCTGGGCGCCGGCGCCGGGCCGCGTTGTCGGGTGTCCGCACACGCGGCGTCTGGCCGTGTGTCGGGCGTCCGCACACGCGGCGTCTGCCCGTGGCGCCGCGCACCAGTGAGCCGCCATGTCGACTGCTTGGATAGAGTGCCGCCCGTCGAGGTATGGTCAAGTCGCTGGGACCCATCGCCACGCTCATGGCAGGAGCCCTGATCGCGGTCAGCCTGGGTGGTTGCGCGCTCAAGCACGCTACCGCCAACATGGTCACGGGCAAGCAGCTGTTCGCGTCCAACTGTGGCTCGTGCCACACGTTGAGCCACGCCAACACGACCGGGTCGGTTGGTCCGAACCTCGACGACTCGTTCCGCCAGGACCGCGTGGACGGAGTCAAGAGTGCCTCGATCGAGGGCCTGGTCGACTACTGGATCCAGTATCCGAACACCCAGGGAGTGATGCCGGCGAGGCTGGTGAAGGGTCAGGATGCGCAGGACGTGGCGGCTTACGTGGCGGCGGTCGCGGCCGTGCCGGGCCAGGACACCGGCGCGCTCGCCGCCGCTGTGGCGCAGAAGGTCAATCCGACGCCGGCGGTCGGCAAGACGATCTTCACCGGCGTCGGCTCGTGCGGGTCCTGCCACACCCTGTCCGCCGCGGGCACGACGGGCACGGTGGGACCCAATCTGAACACTCTGAAGCAAGCCTGCGCGACGGCCGCGTCGCAGAAGGCCCGTGGTACGACGCTGCAGAAGTGCATCCAGACCGCGATCACCAACCCGTACGCCTATCTCCCGCCCGGATACAGCGCCGGCATCATGCCGAACAACTTCTCCAAGACCCTCAGCCCGAGCGCAGATCCAGGCCCTCGTCGCGTTCCTCTCGACGGCCACCAAATAGGGGCTCGGCGGGGCCGCCGAGGCGGCGGATAGGGCTCGGCCCGCGGCGGGGCTCGGACCGCGGCCGGAGCTCGGACCACGGCCGGCTTCAGGAGTCCCCGACCGTGCTGGGACGCCCGGAGGGGCCGTTGCCGGCGCTGGGCGCCGCCGAGGAGGCGTTGCCGGCGGGTTCGCTGCCGCCGGCCGTCAGCCGCTCCCACAGCTCCTGACCGCGTCCCGCCGCCACCGCCCGCGCCGCACGCCGCTCGTCGAGCTCTACACCCCGTGCCGCCGCGGCGTCGAGCAGGCCCTGGCGCTCCTCGGCCTCGCGTGCGACCTTGAGGAACAGCCAACAGAACAGCCCGATCGTGAGCAGGCTCTCCTCGACCATCATCACGCCGGCGGCCGCGATCTGGTCGCCCATCGGGCTGATGTGCCACTGGGCGTCGCCGGCGCGGTAGATCGGATACAGCGCGGTGCCGGAGAAGATGAGGACGTTGGCCAGGACGGTTCCCGCCAGGCGGACCACGATGATGTAGATCAGGCGGGCCGCGTTGGTGAACCACGCCGGCTTGGGCAGCGGCCCCAGCAACGCCATCCACACCGCGATCCCGAAGGCCAGGAAGCAGGCGTGCTGGAGCCCGTGCACGAGGTCGTGGCGCAACGCGGCCTGGTAGAGCGCCGGCAGGTGCCACACGTAGAAGCTGATCATCCACGCCGGCAAAGCGACGAGCGGGTGCGCGAACACCCGCAGCGGCGCCAGCCACCGCACCCGCAGGATTGGCGCCAGCAGCGGCCCGGTGAAGCCGAGCACGATGAGCAGCGCCGCGAGGTCGCCGATGATGAGGTGCTCGGCCATATGGGCCACCAGCAGTTCGTCGGCGAGCGAGTCGACCGGCGCGCTGAGGGCCCCGGCGAGCGTTATCAAGCCCGCGGCGAAGCAGACCTGCCGCCAGGCCGGCACGGCACGACGCCGCTGCTCCGCCAGGGTCCGCACGCGGGCGTGGTAGGGCAGCCAGCAGAGCAGCACGACCACCGAGGGGACGATCCCGTTGATCGGGTTCGCGTCGGCGATCGGCAGCGCGCTCAGAGGCACGCTCCCAATGGTGGCGCACCGGCGACGCGGCCGCCACGCGAGGAGCCGGAGCCGCCTACGTGAGCAACCTGACGATCACCGCGACGACCGCGATCACGAACACCACGCCGACCACGTAGAGGAGGACCCGAAAGGCGTCGGCTTCGGAGCGAAGAGGATTGGGCACCGCGAACGCAGCAGCCGGGCGGCAGCGCGGCTAGAGGACGTAGACCGCCGTGTAGACGATGATCCACATGACGTCGACGAAGTGCCAGTAGATCCCGGGCACTTCCATCCCGAGGTGGTGCTCGGCCGAGTAGTGCCCGCGAAACGCACGGGTGGTGACGATCAGCAGCGCGCACAGCCCGATGAAGACGTGGGCGCCGTGCAGGCCCGTGAGCGAGTAGAAGATGGTGGCCTGGGCCGTGTCGTGCGGCGCCCAGCCCAGGTGGATGTACTCGTTGATCTGGATGAACAGGAAGGTCAGGCCGAGGCAGAAGGTCGCCACCATGCCGGCCTTCAGGCCGAACCGGTTGCCGTTGCGCACCGAGACGAGCGCCCAGTGCAGCGTGAGCGACGAGGACAGCAGGATCAGCGTGTTGACCCCGGCCACCGCCTCCGGGACGGTCGTTCCCGGCGCGGGCCAGGGATCGGGGTTGACGATCCGGATGAAGAAGTAGGCGGTGAAGAACGCGCCGAAGATCATCACCTCGGAGATGATGAAAAGGAACATCCCGAGCGTCGGCGCCTCCACGCGCGAGGAGCGGTGGGCGGGCGGCGGTCCGTGATGCTCGGCGTGGGCGATCGAGGCGGCTTCCATGGTCGTGTCCTATGCGGCGGGTGTCGGTACGTCCTCGTGGACCACGTGCTCGACCGGCTTGCCGCTGGCGCGCCGCACGCGCTCGATCAGGTCCGAGCGCAGCCAGCCGGACTTGGTCTCCGCGAAGGTGGAGATCACGATGTCGTCGACCCGGAAGTACTGCAGCGCGTTGGTGATCGCGGTGAACGGGTCCGGATCGCCGACCATCCCGGCGGCGTATGAGCCCGCGGACGTGCAGGCGGTCGAGCACCAGCTTCAGCCGCGTACGGGCGCGCTGCACCGCGGAGCCCTGCCCGCCCTCGGCCGGAACGACGATGATGAACAGCTGGCGGCGGTCGGGCTTGCGAGAACGCCTCCGCCTTGGCCTGCAGCGCCTCGAGCAGCTCATCGCCCGACGCCGTGCGGTTGGCTACGGCCAGGGTGACGTGGAACGGCAGGCCCTCGCTGTCGATGTCGTTGACGACGTGGGTGACGGGCAGGCCGGTGGCGTCGCCCACCCGCTCGATCAGATCCCGCCGCAGCCAACCCGAGCGCGTCGCCGGGTACGTCGAGACGATGATCTCCTGCGGGTTGAACTCGCGGACCGCGTCGAGCGTCGCCGAGAACGGATCGGGGTCGCCGACCTCGCCGATCGCCCGGATGCCCATGCCGTGGATGACCTCGAGCGCGAGGTCGAGCCGGACCTGGGCCGCGTCGAACACCGCGTCGTCGTAGATCACGAGTCCGGCCCCCGGCTTGTTCTGCGGCACGCACAGGATGAAGCGGGTATCGCTGTCGGCGCGCTCCTGCACGGCGTCGAGCAGCTCCTTGCCGCCCAGGGTCTCGTTGGCCACGACCAGGATCGTCTTCGAGGCGATATTCGGGCCGGCGCCGGTGCTCACGGGCGCACCTCGCTCACGGGTGCGGCTCCTGGCTCGGCGGCGCGCTGAAGCTGCCCGCGGCAACGCGTTTGGCCTCGGCCGGGGACTTGAAGATGCCGTGGACCGCGCCGGGGACGCCGTACTCGTAGGGCCCGCCCACGACCGTCGGCACCGCGTCGAAGTTGAACACCGGCGGTGGGGAGGAGACCTGCCACTCCAGCGTGAGCGCCCGCCACGGGTTGGCCGCAGCGCGCGGCCCGCCCCGCCAGCTGACCACCATGTTGTAGAGGAAGATCAGCGTGCTCAGGCCGAGGATGAAGGCCGAGATCGAGATGAACAGGTTCCAGGCGGCGAACCTGGTCGGCGTACTCGGCCACCCGCCGCGGCATGCCCTGGATGCCGATCAGGTGCATCGGACCGAACGTGAGGTTGAAGAAGATGAACGTCATCCAGAAGTGGAGCTTGCCGAGCCGGTCGTCGAACATCCGGCCGGTCATCTTCGGGAACCAGTAGTAGACCCCGGCGAAGATCGTGAACAGCGAGCCGCCGAACAGCACGTAGTGGATGTGGGCCACGATGAAGTAGGTCTGGCTCACGTGGATGTCGAACGGGATCATGGCCAGCATCACGCCGCTGATCCCGCCCAGCGTGAACATGGTCAGAAAGCCCAGCGCGAACAGCATCGGCGTGTCCAGGTGGAGCACGCCCCGCCACAGCGTGGCCAGCCACGAGAAGATCTTGATGCCGGTGGGAATCGCGATGATCGCGGTGGTGATCATCATCGGGATGCGGATCCACGGCTGCATGCCCGACACGAACATGTGATGCGCCCACACCGTGAAGCCGAGCACCACGATCGCGAGCAGCGAAAACGCCATCATCCGGTAGCCGAAGATCGGTTTTCGCGATTTGACCGCGAGGATCTCCGAGATGATCCCGAACCCCGGCAGCATCATGATGTAGACCGCGGGGTGCGAGTAGAACCAGAACACGTGCTGGTACATGAGCACGTTGCCGTTGACGTCCTTGCCGACGAACGCGTCGAAGAAGTGGAAGTGCATCGCGGTGTCGAGCAGCACGAAGAACTGCGAGGCGGCGATGAACGGCGTGGCGATGACCACCAGCAGCGAGGTCGAGAAGTTCGCCCACACCAGCAGCGGCATCCGGAAGAAGCTCATCCCCGGCGCGCGCATCGTGATGATCGTCACGAGGAAGTTGAGCGCGGTGAAGATCGACGAGAACCCGGCGAACTGGACGCCGATCGAGAAGAACAGCTGGCCGAGTGGCATCGTCGTCGACAGCGGCGCATAGGCCGTCCAGCCCGAGGCGAACGATCCGCCGGGAGCGAGGAAGCTCATCAGCATGATCGCGCCGCCCAGCGGCAGCAGCCAGAAGGACAGCGCGTTCAGCCGCGGGAAGGCCATGTCCGGCGCGCCGATCATCAGCGGCAGCACGAAGTTCGCCAGCCCGGCGAACACCGGGATCACGAACAGGAAGATCAGCACGGTGGCGTGGACCGAGAACACGCCGTTGTACTGCTCGGGGGTGAGGAACTGCATGCCCGGCTTGGCCAGCTGGGCGCGGATCAGCATGGCCAGCATGCCGCCCACCAACAGGAAGAAGAACGAGGTGACCGTGTACTGGATCCCGATCACCTTGTGGTCGGTGTTGACGCGGAAGTAGTCGCGCCAGCTGTAGGCGCCGTGCCCGGAGTGGTCCTCCGGACGCGTCGGACGCCCGAAGGCCCAGTAGAGCCAGTAGTCGCAGGTGCCGATGCCGACCAGGAAGAAGATCGGGACGGTGAACAGCTCGACGATCGTGATCGCGTGGCCGTCCACCACCGGGTGGTCGTGCATCAGCCAGCGGATCAGGACGGTGATCCCGAAGCCGAACGCGAAGCCCAGCACCTCGAACAGGGCGGCCCGGTACCAACCGGGCGCGCGGAGCTTCGGGGGGAGCGGGACGCGCGTTGGGCGCGCGACGGGAGCCTCGTGAGCTGCGGTTGCCGTAACTGCCATCAGTCGACCTCCTGATCAAGCCAAGCCCAGGTCGGGCGACTCGAAACTGCCGGAGCGGACTCCTGTCGGAGACCGCTATCCATCGCCTGCACGATACCTCCTCGCCTGGGCACGATCGCTGCTCACTTGGCCGCGCTGGCCAGGAAGTTGACGAGGGCGTTGATTTGGTCAGAGGTCAGACGCTGTCCGAAGTCCGAGGGCATGATCCCAGCGCTGTAGCCGGCCGGGAGGTAGGCGTAGGGCTTGGTGATCGCCGTCTGGATGCACTGCTGGAGGGTGGTGCCGCGGACCTTCTTTGAGCCGGCGGTGGCGCAGTCTGCCTTCAACCGGGCGTCGAGGTTCGGCCCCACCGTCCCGCTGGCGGACGCCGCCGCCAAGGTGTGGCAGCCGCTGCAGCCCGCCTCGCCGGTGAACACGGCCTTGCCGGCCGAGGAACTGGTACTCGCCCCGGCGCTGGACGACGAAGAGCTCGAGGAGGAGCTCGACGACGAGGACGAGCCCGAGGACGAGGACGAGGAGCCGCCCGACCCCGGCGAATAGCCCGGAACGGCCTGGTTCACGTTCGGCGGCGGCGTTCCGACCGGCGGCGGCCCGTTGGGCTTCTGGGAGCGCAGCCAGCTCTGGAAGGCGGATGCACTGACCACGCGCGCGCCGGCGCGCATCAGCGAATGTCCGGCCCCGCACAGCTCGGTGCACTCGACCGGGTAGCTGCCAAGCGCGTTCGGGGTGACTCGCAGCGTGGTGACGATCCCGGGCACCGCGTCGATCTTCTCGGAGAAGCTCGGCACGAAGAAGCTGTGGATCACGTCGTACGAGCGGATCTTGAACACGACCGGTCGATTGAGCGGGAGGTACAGCACGGGCGAGACGACCTGCTTGCCTCCCGCCTGCGGGTAAGAGAACTGGAAGGCGAACTGGCGGGCGGTCACGTTGACGGTCATCGCGTTCGTCTTGTTGGCCTCGTTGGAGCGCAGGACTGTGTAGGCGTAGGTGCACAGCGACACGATGAGGATCGCCGGCACGGCCGTCCACACGACCTCGAGCCGCGTGTTGCCGTGGATCGGCGGGCCGTCCATCTCCTCCTGCCCGGGCCGCATCCGGAACTTCCAGACCGAGAACAGGACCACGGTCTCGACCAGCACGAAGATCGGCACGGTGGCGATGATCAGCACGTCGTAGAGCGTCCTGATGTTCCCGGCCTGGATCGAGCCCTTGGCGGGGAACCACGGGATGATCAACGCGATCGGGATCCCGATCGCTGTGGCGATCACCCCGATCACGACCATCTGCAGGATGGGACGGTTACGCAAGGTGGTCTTCGGTCTGCGGGCCCGCGGGCGTCACTCCGGCCCGCATCCTAAGCGTTCTGGTCGACGAAGGACGTCAGGCTGGCGCCGGCCCCGAAGGTAAAGAGGAGCCGAACGGGTCAGTTGGCACAAACGCACGGGCGAAGATGGCTCGCAGCGAATTTGATCCCTCGCACCACGGCCCTCGACTATGATTGAGGCAATTGTTGCAATCTAGCAGGAGGCGTGATGCAGGTACGCGAGGGGATGTCCGAGGCTGTTCTGACGATCGGCCCGCGCCACACGCTGCGGGACGCCGCCGAGGCGATGTGCAGACGCAACGTCGGCGCGGCGGTCGTGCTCGATCCGGAGGCTCCGGGCCCCGGGGTGATCACCGAACGCGACATCCTCCGCGCGGTCGGCTGCGGGCAGGACCCGGATCGGGAGCGGGTGGTCGACCACCTGACCCCGGACCTGACCTTCGCCTCGCCGGACTGGTCGCTCGAGCGGGCGGCGGCCGCGATGGTAAGGGGGCGCTTCCGTCACCTGGTCGTGGTTGACGGAGGCGAGCTCGCCGGCATCCTCTCGATGCGCGACATCGTGCGTTGCTGGACCCAGGACGGAGCTACCAGCGAGGTGCCGGCTCCAGCCGCGACGTAGGCGCGGCCGCGCTGCGTCGGCGGCGCGAGGTCAGGGTTGGACGGTGGACGCGAGAACGAGCGCCGGGGGAAGCGGCTGGGGGGAAGCGGCTGGGGGGAACTTCGGGCTAGTGGTGCTCTTCGGGCAGCTCGGCCACGTCGCGGCGCGTGTCGCCGATCCACCGGATCACGATGATCACGAGGAACACCAGGCCGACGATGCTGATGACCAGGCTGATTGTCGTGCCGACCACGATCAGGGTGATAGCGATCGCGCACAGGAACGGCAGCAGGCTGGGCCCGGGTAGGTGGAGCTCCTCCCCGGGCGGCGGCGCCGGCGCCGAGTGATCGAGCTCGTTCACGGGTGGACGTAGATCGCGGCCGCCACGAACGTGATCCCGAACATGATGGCGCAGAGGGCGCCGGCGATCAGACCGGAGCGGATGTTCTTGCGGGCAAGTCGTCGGTCCATCGCTTCGGGGAGGCTACAGCTTCGCGTCGGCGACCATCGTCCCGAACAGGAGCGCGAGATAGGCCAGGGAGAACAGGTAGAGCCGCAAGGCGGTGCGGCGATCGGCCCGGCGAACCAGCGTGACCGCGCCGGCGATGAAGGCCAGCCCGAGCACGATGGAGCCGACCAGGTAGGCGCCCCCGAACTCGCCGGCGCAGAAGGGAAGCTGGGAAATCGCGTAGAGGAGCAGCGTGTAGAGCAGGATCTGCCGGCGGGTCTCGCGCTCGCCGCGCACCACCGGCATCATCGGCACGCCGACGCGGGCGTACTCGTCCTTCATCAGCAGGCTGAGCGACCAGAAGTGGGGCGGGGTCCAGTAGAAGACGATCGCGAACAGGTACACCGCGGTCCAAGAGAGCGAGCCGCGGGTGGCCGCCCAGCCGACCAGTGGGGGCACCGCGCCGGCCGCGCCGCCGATGACGATGTTCTGCGCGGTGCGCCGCTTGAGCCAGACCGTGTAGACGCCCACGTAGCCCACGAAGCCACCCAGCGCCAGTGAGGCGGCCAGGAGATTCACCGTCATCGACAAGACCAAGAACGACAGCCCGCAGAGCACCAACCCGAACGTGAGAGCGGCCCGGGGCGAGATCCGCCCGGCCGGGATCGGGCGCGACGCGGTGCGCTTCATTTGCGCGTCGATGTCGCGGTCGTAGTAGTGGTTGACCGCCCCGGCCCCGCCCGCCGACAGGTAACCGCCCAGGCAGGTGAGGGCGATCTTCGAGACGGGCGGGTTGCCGGCGATCTCCATCGTGGTGATCGTCGTGAACAGGAGCAGCGTCTGGACCTTCGGCTTGGTCAGCTCGAAGTAGTCGGCCAGCAACTGCCTCGCGCCGCCGACTGCCGACGCCGACCGGACCGAGCTCACAGACAAGGCATCCATGCCGGACATGCTACGTCCGCGCGAACCGCTCGCTGCCGCCGGTCTTCTGCGTCATCCCCGTGGATCGCTCGACCTGGCGGCGGATGTCGCGCATCGGCTCGACCGAGCGCACCCGCGGGATCGCGTCGAAGTTGTTGACCGGCGGAGGCGACGGCACGAACCACTCCAGGGTGTTCCCCTTCCACGGGTCCGGCCCGGCCAGTGCCCCCCGCTTGTAGTTCATCGCCACGTTGATGACCGTCAGGACGATCCCCGACGCGCGAGGATGAACGCGCCGATGGTCGAGATCAGGTTGAACGTCGACCACCCCAGCCCGGGCTGGTAGGTGTAGATCCGCCGCGGCATCCCGGACAGGCCGAGCGAGTGCTGGACGAAGAAGGTCGCGTTGAAGCCGATGAACGTGAACCAGAACGAGATCTTGCCCATTCGCTCGTTGAGCAGCCGCCCGGTCATCTTCGGGAACCAGTAGTAGAGCCCGGCGAGGACCGGGAAGACCGCGCCGCCGAAGATCGTGTAGTGGAAGTGGGCCACCACGAAGTAGGTGTCGTTGAGCTGCCAGTCGACCGGGAACACGGCCAGGAAGATGCCGGTGATCCCGCCCAGCAGGAAGATCGCGATCATTCCCGACGCGTAGTACATGGCGGTGGTCATGACCAGCGAGCCCCGCCACATGGTCGAGACCCAGTTGAAGATCTTGACCCCGGTGGGGACGCCGATCAGGAACGAGCTCAGCATGAAGAAGCCGAGCACGACGATCGGGACCGGCGAGGCAAACATGTGGTGGGCCCACACCAGCGTGGCCAGGAAGGCGATGACCGCGGTGGAGGCGGCGATTGCCTTGTAGCCGAAGATCGGCTTGCGGCTGAACACCGGGATGACCTCGGAGATGATCCCGAAGCCTGGCAGGACCATGATGTAGACCTCGGGGTGCCCGAAGAACCAGAACAGGTGCTGCCAGAGGATCGGCGAGCCGTGGGCGGTGGGGTCGAACCAATGGGTGCCGAAATGCCGGTCGGTGAGGAGCATGGTGACCGCGGCTGCCACCGGCGGCAGCGCGATGATCAGCAGCACCGCGTAGACGAGGATCGCCCACACGAACAGAGGCAGGCGTCCCCAGCTCATCCCGGGCGCCCGCATGTTGACGATCGTCGCGTAGAAGTTGATCGCGCCGAGCAGCGAAGAGATGCCGGTCAGGTGGATCAGGAAGATCCAGGCGTCCTGGCCGCCGCTCGGCGAGTACTGGATCTCCGACAGCGGCGGATAGCTCCACCAGCCGGCCTCGGGCGGGTGGTAGAAGAGCGTGACGTAGAACACGATGCCGCCGAACAGGAGCAGCCAGTACGAGAGGGCGTTCAGGCGCGGGAAGGCCATGTCCCGGGCCCCGATCATCAGCGGCACGAAGTAGTTGCCGAACCCGGCCATCACCGGCACCACGAACAGGAAGACCATCGTGGTCCCGTGCAGCGTGAGCAGCTCGTTGAAGCGCTCACCGCTCAGCAGCGTGTTGTTCGGCTCCGCGAGCTGGACGCGCATGAGCAGCGCTTCGATGCCACCCAGCATGAAGAACACGAACGTGGTGACCAGGTACATGATCCCGATCTTCTTGTGATCGGTGGTCGTGACCCAGTCGATCCAGCGCTTGGTCTGGCGCGGCGCGGCGACCGCGCGCGAGGTGACCTGCGGGACAGGTCCGGCCGTCGGCGCTGTGATCACAGACATTCGCAGTCTCCTAGAGGTTTCCGGTCTTGGTCAGATAGGCCCGCAGCACCGTCACCTGGGAATTGGCCTTCTGGATGTCCTGCTTGAGCTGGGTGATCTTCGCCTGGTACTGGCTGGGCGGCATTGCCTGCACCCGCGCCGTCATGAACGCGTGCTGGCGGCCGCACAGCTGCGCGCACTGGCCGTGGTAGAGCGCCGGGCCGCGCGCCTTGAACCAGGTGTAGGTCGTGTAGCCGGGCACCGCGTCGACCTTGCCGCCCAGCGACGGCACCCACCAGGAATGGATGACGTCGACCGAGCTGATGCTGAGTACCACCGTGACCCCTTGGGGGACGTACATCGTCTGGTAGGAGTAGGGCAGCCCGGCCTTGAACGGGTTGCTCTGGCAGGCGGCTCCGTAGACGTAGCGCCAGATGTACTGACGGCCCTGGACGCAGATCACGAGCTCCTTGCCGTTCGGCGGGGTGGGCTGGGTCAGCGCCGACTCCAAGAACGGCGCGCTCGAGTTCGGCGGGTTGATGATGCTGGGCAGCTTCACGAACGTGACCACGGTCAGGATCACGAGGATCAGCGCGGCGCCGATCGTCCAGCCGATCTCGAGCCGGGTGTTGCCGTGGATCTGGGCCGCGACCCGGGCCTTCTTGGCGCGGAACTTGTACAGCGAGTAGATCAGCGCGCCCTCGACCCCGACGAACACGAACGCCGCGATGATCAGGATGATCACGTACAGCGAGTGGATCTGATCGGCGTTGGGCGAGCCCCCCGCCTTGGGGGTGATCAGGTTGGCCAAGGCGCTCGGCGCCAGCGCCAGCGAGAGGAGGACGGACGACGCGAGCGCGGCGCTCAGGAGCCGGGGAAGGCGCCGTCGGCGCTTGGCGTCGGAGGCCTCGGGTCGCAAGGCGCGGCATTCTACCTGGGCCGTCCTGCGCTTGATCCGCCCGAACGCGCGGGAGTCGCAGCGATGACACGAACGCTTGGCGGAGCGACGTGGGAGCCGGTCATCACGCCAGCGCGCCTGGCCCGCGACTCGCCCGGCCCCGCGTGTCCGCAGGGTGGGCGGGGGTTGGGTGGGAGGGTCCGAATTCCCCTCCGGGCACCCATATACTGGCCGCCCTTGCGCGCGACGAGGGGCATTCGAGCGACGGCTTGGGTCCTCGTGGCAACCGGGGTCGCGCTGCCCGTCCTGCGCCGGCGGGCCAGGATCTCGCGGGCGGCGGTGCTCGCCGGGGCCGGGCTCACGCCAGCGGCGCTGTGCGTGGCGATGCCTCGCTCGCGCGCCCGCGACGTGGCTGTGGTCGCGCTGAACATGTGGGCCTATCTGGCCGCCTACGAAATGCCCAACGACGACCCCGAGCGGCTGGCGGCGAGGGTGCTGATCGACTACCCGATCGCGATCGACCGGGCGCTGGGGCTCGGGGTGCCACCGACCCTGCGCCTGCAACGGGCCTTCTCGGCCCCCGGCACGGTCAACCGGTTCGAGCGCGTGCTCGTCTGGTGCCACTGGATGTGGTTCACGGTGCCCCACGCCACCGTCTTCTGTCTACTCCCGCGCGCCCCGGAGCGCTTTCCGGCCGCGGCGGCCCGGATGTACGCCGTGTTCGACGTCGGCGCGGTGTTCTACTGGGCGATTCCGACCGCTCCGCCATGGTGGGCGGCGGCGCAGGGGCGCCTCGACGATGGGCAGCCCCTGCGGGTGCGCCGGATGATGATCGAGTACGGGCCACAATTCTGGGGCGAACGCTGGGGCGCCCTCTACGATGTCCTTGGAGGAAATCCGTTTGCCGCCATGCCGTCGCTGCATTTCGCCACCTCACTCATGGGCGCGCACCTGCTCTCGGAGGTCGGGCCGGTGGCCGGCGCCGTGGGCTGGACATACGCGCTCACCCTGGGCCTGGCGCTCGTCTACCTCGGCGAGCATTACGCGGTCGACTTGATCGGTGGGGCCGTCCTGGCGGAGGGGATCCGATACGGGCTGCCGCGCCTGACGCCGCTCTATCGGCGCCTGTCGGCCGTCCTCCAGGCCCTCGAGTCCCGCGCGGCTGGGTAGGGTGCCTGGACCGAGGCGGGCATCAGCGGAGGAGACGACTGGCGGCGCCGGGCGAATGGGCTCCGAACCGCCGGAGCCGACCGGCGCCCGAGCGACGGGGCAAGCCGACACCGGGCCGGCGCCGGTGACCGGCGGCAGAGCGCCCGGGCAAGCCGACACCGGACCGGTGCCCGTGACCGACGCCCGAGCGCACGGGGCAAGCCGACACCGGACCGGCGCCGGTGACCGGCGGCAGAGCGCCCGGGCAAGCCGACACCGGGCCGGTGCCCGTGACCGACGCCGGATCGCCCGGCCGAGCCGGCGCCAACGGCGAGGAGCCACCGCGCATGGGCCTCACCCGAGGACGGGTGGTCGCCGGCGTTGTCTTCGTTGCCTCGATGCTCGCCTTCCTCTACTTCGTGCTGCCGAAGCTGCTCGGCCTGAACGAGACGTGGAACCGCATCCAGCACGGCAACGGATGGTGGCTCGCGCTCGCCGCGGTGCTCGAGGTGTGCTCGTTCCTCGGCTACGTGGGGCTGTTCCGCGGCGTCTTCGTCCGCGGCGAATCCCGGATCGACTGGTCCGAGAGCTACCAGATCACGATGGCCAGCCTGGCCGCAACGCGTCTGTTTGCGGCGGCCGGGGCGGGAGGGGTTGCGCTGACCGCGTGGGCGCTGCGGCGCTCGGGAATGGGCGCCCGGACCGTGGGATGCCGGATGATCGCGTTCCTCGCCCTGCTCTACGGCGTGTACATGATCACGCTGGTGATCGTCGGGGTCGGGCTCTATCTCGGCGTGATTCCCGGCGAGGCGCCGTTCGCGATCACGATCGTGCCGGCCATCTTCGGCGCGGTGGTGATCGTGCTGTTCCTGGGGATCTCGATGCTTCCGGCCGACATGAGCCGCCTGGTCGGACCGTGGGTGGCCGGGCGCCGCCGGCTCGCGCGGCTCGCCTTCCGGCTGGCCGCCGCCTCGGCCATCGCGGCCAGCGGCGTGCGAACCGCGGTCGACCTGGTGCGGGCGCGCAATCCCAGCCTGCTCGGGGCGATTGCCTGGTGGGGCTTCGACATCGCCGTGCTGTGGGCGTGCTTCCACGCCTTCGGGGGCTCGCCGCCCAAGGGCGTGATCGTGATGGGCTACTTCGTCGGGATGCTTGCCAACACGCTCCCGCTTCCGGGCGGGATCGGCGGGGTTGACGGCGGCATGATCGGGGCCTTCACCGCGTTCGGGGTCGACGTCGAACTGTCGGTGGTCGCGGTGCTGGCCTACCGGGCCTTCGCCTTCTGGCTGCCCACGCTGCCCGGCGCGGTTGCCTACCTCCAGCTCCGGCGCACCGTGCAGCGTTGGGAGCGCCGAGCCGACGGGCGTGCTGCGCGGCGCATCCGAACCGGTGTCATGATCTACTGGACCTGGGTATCGCTATACTTTGTGAAGTGGGGGATCAGCGCATGGAGAACGTGATCATCGTCGGCAGTGGGCCGGCCGGCTACACGGCCGCGCTCTACACCGCGCGCGCCAACCTCGAGCCGCTGGTCATCGAGGGGTTCGCCTGGGGCGGGCTGCTCCAGCAGACCACCGACGTCGAGAACTACCCCGGCTTCCCCGAGGGGATCATGGGGCCGGAGATGATGCAGCACTTCCGCGACCAGGCCGAGCGCTTCGGTGCGCGCCTGGAGACCGACGACGTCACGCGCATCGAGATCTCTCCGGAGGTCGGCCTGCACAAGGTGTGGATCGACGATCAGGTGCACGTGACTAGGACGCTGATCCTGGCGATGGGCGCCCAGCACCGCAAGCTTGGCGTCCCCGGCGAGCTCGAGCTGGCCGGACGCGGCGTCAGCTACTGCGCGACCTGCGACGCCGCCTTCTTCCGCGAGGCGCCGACGCTGATCGTGGGCGGCGGGGACTCGGCCATGGAAGAGGCCATGTTCCTGTCCAAGTTCGCGGCCAAGGTCGGGATCGTGCATCGTCGCGACGAGTTCCGGGCCTCCAAGATCATGCTCGAGCGAGCGCGCGCGATCCCGAACATCGATTGGATCACGCCCTACACGGTCGAGGAGTTCAGCGGCGAGAATGGTTCGCTCACGGTGGCGCGGCTGCGCAACACCGCGGACGCGTCGACCCGGGAGCTCGAGGTGACCGGCGCGTTCATCGCGGTCGGCCACGAGCCGCAATCGCAGCTGGTGGAGGGCCAGGTCGAGATAAACCCGGCGGGCTACGTGGTGACCAAGGGCCGCTCCACGCTGACCGGGGTGCCGGGCGTGTTCGCCGCCGGCGACCTCGTCGACCACACCTATCGCCAGGCCGTTACCGCGGCGGGATCGGGGTGCCAGGCCGCGCTGGATGCCGAGTGGTATTTGCGCGACACGCCGTTCCCGCTGGAGGATCAGGCCGGCGTGGGCGCCCAAGCCTCGGCGTAGAACGACGTCGGGCGGGTCCGTAGAACGGGCGGGTTCCGTAGAACGCTGTAGGCCGGGCCGTTAGGGTCCTACGATACGGGCCGTCCTTAGTACGGACAGGCGTCCATCGGGCTGACGTTGCCCGACGGCGGAGACTGGTGCATGCCCAGCGCGAAGTCCTGGGTCCACGTGCCGGCGCCCGTGGCATAGCCCTTGATCGGGTGGGTGCTGACGCCCGTGCCGATGTCCCGGTAGCCCGGATTCAAGATGTTCTCGCAGTGGCCGGTGCTGGCCATCCAGGCCTTCACGACGGCTCGGGGCGTCGCGAATCCGGTGGCGATGTTCTCGCCGGCCAAGCGCCAGACGAACCCGACCGCGCTGATGCGCGAGGCGAAGTTCGTACCGTGGGTGAACTGGTTGCTCGAGACCATCGCGTTCGTCCACCCCTGGGCCGAGCGGTCCAGCAGCGGCGAGGCTGTCAGCGCGGGCAGGTGATGGGCGGCGCGCTGCTGGTTGATCAGGCACACCACAGCCGTTCGCAGGACCTGGGACGAGGCGCGGCCGACACGGGCATCGGCACCGGCACACGGCGCATGGGTCGAGACGTGGCGGAGGTGGCGGGGGTGGCGGTGGTGCTGGTGCGTGGGTGCGGTGGCAATAGCCGGCGGCACGGCGCCAAGCGTACTGGTTCCCACGATGGTCAGGGTCGCGAGCAAGCTCTGAAGACGGCGAAGGCGACGATCGCTGTGTGTAGGTTTGGAAGAATCGTCAGGGACCGGCATGGGTGGACAATCGGCAGCTTGGCCGAGTCCATTACGCGCGCGGTAGCTTAAATCCAAAATTCGTCCAGCAAAGTGATGCGAAAGTGATCCTGCAGGCGCCTTCTTCCCCAATTAGCAAGAAACACTGCATTGGGCCGGAGAAAAAAACCTCCAACGGCCGTCAAGTTTCGTGGCCGAAGAAGCCCTCGCCAGTTTGGCTTCCGAGCCGCCCGGACAGCGCCAATGAGCGAAGCAGCGGCGCAGCGCGGTAGCGCTCCTCCCGGCGCTCCTCGTAGAGGCCGTCCAGCACGGCCATCACGTGGTCGAGACCGATCTCGTCCGCCCAGTGGAGGATGCCGCGCGGATAGTTCAGGCCGTGGACGACGCCGGTGTCGACATCGGCCGCGCTCCCGATCCCCTCGCCCACGGCAAAGGCCGCCTCGTTGATCACCTGGCAGACGATCCGGCCGAGCACCAGGCCCGGCGCGTCGCCCACCCAGGTGGTGTGCTTGCCGAGCGTGGCGAAGAAGCGCTCGGCGGCTGCCGCCGCCGACTCGGTGCTGTCGGCTCCGCGGGTCAGTTCCACGAGCGCGCTTTCCTCGAACGGTGGGAGAGCGTGGAAGCCGATCGCCCCGCCGCCGGGGTCGAGCGCGGTGAGTGAGCCCAGGGCGCAGCAGATCGCCTGCGGGCCGCCCTGGAGGGGTGCCTCGAGGTCCTCGCCGGTGCGCAGATCGAGGATCAGGAAGGGCGGGTCGCGGTCCTGCGCCTCGCCGGGATCGGCCACCTCCCAGCCGGCCTCGGCCGCCGCGCGCGCGAGCGCGTGGGCGAGGGCCGAGTGGCCGGCGATCACGATCAGCCCGTCTCCGCCTCGGGGGGCGAGCGGCTCGGGATCCGGCGGCCGGTGCCGTCCGGAGCCCGTCGAGTAGTCGTAGTAGCCACGGCCGGACTTGCGGCCCCGCCGCCCGGCGGCCACCATCCGCACGGTGATCGCAGATGGGCGCCAGCGGGGCTCGCCGAAGCTCTGCTCGTAGAACGAACGGGACACGTCCAGGCCCACGTCGACCCCGACCAGGTCCATCAGCTCGAATGGGCCCATCCGGAATCCGCCTCCCATCCGGCAGATGCGGTCGATCTCCTCGAGCGAGGCGACGCGCTCCTGGAGGAGCTTGAGCGCCTCGAGCCCAAACGGGCGGTTGCAGCGGTTGACCAGGAAGCCCGGGCCGTCGGCGGCGACGATGACGTGCTTTCCCATCGCCTCGCCGGTGGCCCGCGCGCGTGCGAGCGCCGCCTCCGAAGACTGTTCGCCCGCGACCACCTCGAGTAGGCGCATCAGCGGCGGCGGGTTGAAGAAGTGCATGCCCACTACGCGTTCCGGGCGCTCGACCGCGCTGGCGACCGCCGTGACCAGCAGCGAGGAGGTGTTGGTGGCCAGTACGCACTCCTCTCGGATGATCCCCTCGGACAGGCGCGCGAACAGCTCCTGCTTGAGCTCCAGGCGCTCGGGGGCGGCTTCGATCACCAGCTCGCAGTCGGCCAGGTCCTCGAGCGCCGGCGCCGGCTCGAGCCGACCGTCGGCCTCCTCGAACTGCTCCGCGGTCAGCCGATCCCGCTCGACGCCTCGTTCGAGCTGTCCGCGGATGCGCTCCAGCCCGCGCCCCAGCGCCTCGGGCACCGGGTCGTGCAGCAGCGTCCGGGCCCCCGAAAGGCAGGCCAGTTGGGCGATCCCGGCGCCCATCGTGCCGGCGCCGGCGACTCCAATCGTCTGGGCGGCGTCGGCCCCGGTGCTCACGCCGGCACGAGTGCGTTGACCCCGGTCAGTGCGCGCCCGATTATCAGCTTCTGGATCTGCGAGGTTCCCTCGTACAGGGTGGTGACGCGCGCGTCACGCAGGTAGCGCTCGACCGGGTAGTCGTCCACGTACCCCGAGCCGCCGTGCACCTGGATCGCGGAGTTGGCGCAGCGGACCGACGCCTCGGTGGCGAACAGCTTGGCGATCGAGGTCTCGGTGGTGTTCGGCTTGCCCTGATCCTTCAGGTAGCCGGCGCGCCATACGAGCATGCGGGCGGCGTCTGTTTCGAGCGCCATGTCGGCGATCATTTCCTGGATCAACTGGAAGGCCGCGATCGGCCGGCCGAACTGCTGGCGCTCCTTGGAGTAGCGAATCGAGGCGTCCAGGCAGCCCTGGCAGATGCCAACGCAGCCGGCCGCGACGCTGTAGCGCCCGGAGTCGAGCGAGCTCATCGCGACCTTGAATCCGTCGCCGACCTCGCCCAGCATCGCCTCGTCCGGCGCCTCGACGTCATCCAGCGAGATCGCGGCGGTGTCCGAGCCGCGCAGCCCGAGCTTGTGGTGTACCTCTTGGGGCTGGAAGCCGTCCTGATCGGTCTCGACCAGGAAGCAGGCGAGCCCACGGTGGCCCTTCTCCGAATCAGTCTGCGCGAAGACGAGCGCGAGCTTGGCGTGACTGCCGAGCGAGATGAACATCTTCGCGCCGTTGATCACCCAACCGGAATCCGTGCGCTTGGCGCGGGTGCGCTGGTTGGCCGCGTCCGAGCCGGTGTCGGGCTCGGTCAGGGCGAAGCAGCCCAGCCACTCGCCCGAGCACAGCTTCGGCAGGTAGCGCTGCTTCTGCTCCTCGGTCCCCCAGCGCATCATGGCCGAGCAAACGAGCGAGGTCTGCACGGACACCACGGTGCGCATGGCCGAGTCACCGCGGCCGATCTCCTCCACGATCAGGCCATAGGTCAGATAGTCGAGCCCGGCGCCGCCGTACTCGCGAGGAACGATCGCGCCCAGGTAGCCCTGAGCCGCGATCTTGGCCACCAGTTCAAGGTCGAAATGCTCGTTGCGATCGTTCTCTCTCGCGCGCTCGACGATCTCGTTGTCGGTGAAGGCACGCGCGGTCTCGCGAACCAGGCGCTGTTCGTCGGTCAGCTCGAAGTCCATGGCCGGCACGCTAGCGAACGGAACGCCGCCGCGGTGGCGCGGCCGGCCCCCGCCGCGCGGTGGCGACGGGGGCCGGCGGCGTGAGGTGCCCGTCCTCCTAGTGCCGCGGGAGCGGCACTACGGACGGTCCAGGAGGCGGGTGGGAGCGTCGAGGGGTTGGTCAAGGGCGAGACCTGGATCGCCACGGGCGACGAGGCGCCGCCGACGTTGACGCCATCGCCGGTGATCCGAGCCCGGAACTGGTATGTCCCGGCCTTGCCGAACGTCCAGCCGAACTGGAACGTGGAGGCGTTGGTGACAAAGCGAATCTCCTCGTTGTGCCAGTCACCGTCGCCGCCGAGGCGCTGTAGGTAGATCACGTGGCCGGCCTTGTCGGGGAGCACGGTGCCGGTGAACGTGATGTGACCGCCCACCTGGGAGGTGGTCGAGCTCGGCGTCAGCGTCAGCACGTCCTGGACGCCCTCGAACAGCACCGCGCTGTGACGGTGCGGAGCCAAGGTGGTGCGCACCTGGTAGATCGTGTTGTCGGTTGGCGCCTGGGGGGCGAAGGTGTAACTGCCGCCGGAGCCGGTCGTCGTGTCGGCAATGGGAGTGAACTGAGTCTGTGACGCGTTACGTGCCCACAGCGTCACTGGAGTGTTCAGCGCGGCGTTGTCCAGCGCGCCGGAGAGCGTGACCGACTGACCGTAGGACACCAGCTGGTCGGACGTGTTGATCGTGCAGCCCGGCACCTGCTTCTGCTGGACGGCCACCGTGACCGGATTCGCGGTACTGCGGATGTTACGGACATCGCTGGGGAACAGAACTCGTACGGTGTGGTCGCCGGCAAAGCGCCAGCGGTGGGTGATCGAGTAGTTCGAGGCACCGTCGAGGCGGTCGCTCTTCAGGCTGCGCCAGTCCCCCGAGGCCGTCTCCTGCTGGAGGACCACCCGCTCGCCCGCGTGGCTCGGGTCGACGTGCCCGGTGAACACCACCGGCTGGCCGGTAACCGCGGTGGAGGTGCTCGCGCTCAGGCTGACCAGGGCGGCCACGCGCTCGAACACGGTGCGGCTGTGGATCTGATGCACACCGGCCTCGCGGACGAACCAGCTGCGGTTACTGGTCACCACGTCCTCGGCGCGGGTGAACTCGAAGAAGCCATGCGAATCCGTGGTGGTCTGGCCGACCCGCGTGTATCCCCTGCCCGATCCGGCCAGATGGTGATAGAGGATGATGGTCTGACCTCCCACCGGCGGGACGTTCAGGTGACCGTAGATGAACACTCCTTCCCCGGCGTCGATTGGGTTCGGAATGGCATTGATGGTCAAACCGCGATTGTGCCTCGGCGCGGCGGTGACTACGCTCGGTACGGCCGCAGCGAAGAGCGTGAACACCACCATCGAAAGCACGGCAAGGCGTGGGCGCATGGGCGCTCCTTTCCAAGCGTGGATTTGTGGTGCCTCCGCTGGATTTGCGGCTCCCTACCAGGCGGTGGCGACGGAACGCTCCTGAAAACACAGCAATGGAAGCGAAGTTGCGCCCTGGCTCTAGACTGAGCTCCGGTGGATTCCTTTACCCTCGTGGTGGTCGGTGGGCTGGCCGTTCTGGTCCTCGTGTTCTGGCTGCTGGGGCGGTACTACCACGGTTCAGGGCTCGAGGAGGTGGGCCTGCGCTCAGCGCGAGAGTTGGCCGAGCGCCGGGAGGCGCTCGAGGCGGAGGACCTCGACCAGCTGCTGAGCGCCCACAACGAGCGCAGGCGCGCCCGAGGTGAGGCGGTGCTCACGGTCGAGGAGATCGAGGCGCGGATCGCGCGGGAGCGCGCGGAACACGCGGAACAGCAGCGCGCGCATGGGAGCTGAGCGTCCGGCGCGCGAGGTGATGGGCACGAGGCGTTGGCGCGCTGCCTGATCATCGGCTGCGGCTGCCGCGGTCGGGCCTTGGCGCGGGAGCTGGTCGCGCGGGGGCACGCCGTGCGGGGAACGACGCGCAGGCTTGACCGCATATCGGAGATCGAGGAGGCGGGGGCGGAGGCGATCGTGGCCGATCCCGACGTGATCGGGACGTTGGCGCGATCGTTCGAGCACGTGAGCGTGGCCTGTGTCCTGCTGGGCTCGGCGGTCGGCCCGCCGGAGCAGCTCGCGGCGCTGCACGGCACGCGTCTCGAGATGCTGCTCACACGGATGGTCGACACCACCGTGCGGGCCGTGGTCTACGAAGCGGCGGGGTCGGTCGAGCCGCGGCTGCTCGAGCGCGGAGCGGCGCTGGTGCGCGAGCGCTGCGAGGACGCGCGAATCCCATACGCACTGCTCCGCGTCGACCCCGCCGACCACCACGGGTGGACGGCCGCCGCCGCGGCCGCCGTGCACCGTGCGCTCGATGGAGACCCGGTTGGCCGGCGCTAGACTCAAAAATACATAAAAGTAGATCGGAATTCGGAGGACGAGTTGGCTGACTACGCGAACGATGTACTGATCGAGCCAGAGTGGCTCGAGCAGCACCTGAACGACGACACGATCAGGATCGTCGAGGTCGACGAGAACCCCGGCCTCTACAAGGAGGCGCACATCCCGGGCGCGATCGGATTCGACTGGCGCCTGGACCTCCAAGATCAGGTCAAGCGCGACTTCCTCGGCCCCGAGGACTTCGGCGCGCTGCTCGGGAGTCGCGGGATCTCGGACGACCACCAGGTGGTCCTGTACGGCGACCGCAACAACTGGTTCGCGGCCTATACGTACTGGTACCTGAAGTACTACGGCCACGACAACGTCAAGCTGCTCAACGGCCCGCGGGAGCGTTGGATCGCGGAGGGCCGGCCGACGACGATCGATCTCCCCGACTACCCGGCCACCACATTCACCGCCAAGTCCGGCGACCACTCGATCCGCGCCCAGCGCGACGAGGTCCTGACCGCGCTGCACGACCATCATGAGCTGGTTGACGTTCGCTCGCCGCAGGAGTTCTCGGGCGAGCTGATCGCGATGCCCGGCTACGAGAACGAGGGCGCACAGCGCGCCGGCCACATTCCCGGCGCCAAGTCCATCCCGTGGGCCCAGGCGGTCAAGGAGGACGGCACGTTCAAGTCAGCCGACGAGTTGCGCGACCTGTACGGCGGCAAGGGCGTCCTCAGCGGCGAGCCGATCATCGCCTACTGCCGGATCGGGGAGCGCTCGGCCCACACGTGGTTCGTGCTCCACGAGCTGCTCGGGCAGCGGGACGTTAAGAACTACGACGGGTCCTGGACCGAGTGGGGCAACCTGGTCAACGTCCCGATCGAGAGGGGCTGACCCGGGTTCCGGACTCTTTTCCTTTGAGCAGCGGCCCGATCCGATCGAGCAGGTCGGCCAGGATCCGGGCCGTTGCTCCCCAGATGAGGTTGTCGCCGACCACGTAGGTGTCGGTTCGGATGGGGACGCCGCGGCGAACCAGGCGCCGGCGCCCGTAGCCGGCCAGCAGCTCGTCGAGCGGCAGCTCGAGGATCTCGGCCACCTCGTTGACGCTCGGGGTCCAGGTCCGTCCCGCCTCGATCATTCCCACGAACGGGTACACCGCGTACCCGGTGGCGATGGTCGGCGTGGGCTGAAGCGCTCCGACGATCTCGACGGCGTCGGTGGGAAGGCCGATCTCCTCGTGCGCCTCGCGCAGCGCGGTCGCCCTGAGGTCCGGCTCGCCCTCGTCGTAGCGGCCTCCCGGGAACGAGATCTCGCCCGGGTGCCGGCGCAGATCGTCATGGCGCCGAGTGAATACCGCGTGCAGCCGTCCGCGATGCAGGTACAGCGGGACCAGGACGGCGGCGGCGGTGGCGCCGCGCACCTCGAGCTCCAGCGCGTCGTCGGGGGAGAGCAGCACCCGCCGAAGGTCGTCCTGCAGCTGGTGGTTTCCGGACCGCATCCGAGGACTATATTCGCGTGTGATGCGGGCTCTGATCGTAGTCGACGTGCAGAACGACTTCTGTCCGGGAGGGGCCCTCGCCGTGCCCGACGGCGACGCGGTGGTCGAACCCGTCAACCGGCTGGCTTCGCAGTCGTCGTTCGTCGTGGCCACGCGTGACTGGCATCCGCCCGACCACGGCTCGTTCGCCGAGCAGGGCGGGCCGTGGCCGGTGCACTGCGTGGCCGGGACGCCGGGGGCGGAGCTGCATGCCGGGATCGATCGAGGGCTTGTCGATGCGGTCCTCGACAAAGGTCAGGCGCGCGACCGGGAGGGCTATTCGGGGTTCGAGGGCACCGAGCTCGAGCGGTTGCTGCGCGAGCATCAGGCCGACGCCGTCGACGTCGCCGGGCTCGCGCTCGACTACTGCGTGAAGGCGACTGCGCTGGATGCGCGCCGGGCCGGCCTCGACGTGACCGTCCACCGGCGCGCCACGCGCGCGGTGGAGGTCCAGCCCGGCGACGGTGAGCGCGCCGTCGAGGAGCTGCGTGCCGCCGGCGTAGAGGTGGTCGACTGAGGCGGCCTACACGGCGGCCTACGCGGCAGCCGCGGGCTCGACCAGCTCGATCCGCTCGTCGAAGCTGACCTCGCCGTCGAGCGTCCGGTGGACCGGGCACTTGGCCGCGATGATGCGCAGTTTGTCGATCTGCTCCTGGGGGCAGTCGCTGGGCAGCCGCACGGTCAGCTTGAAGTTCGTGAGGCAGCCGCGGTCGGCGGGCGAGTACTCGCACTGGACCTCCACCAGGCCGACGTCCCACCCCTTGCGCTTGGCGTACATCTCCATGGTGACAGCGGTGCACGACGCCAGCGCTGCGGCCAGCAGCTCCTGCGGGCTGGGGCCGTCGTCGTCTCCGCCGTGCTCGGACGGCTCGTCGGCAGTGAGCTGATGCTGCCGGATATCGATCCGATGCGTGAATGCGTTCCGTGCCGTGCGGTGCGCGATGGCCTTCATCTGCGTGTCCTCATCGATTGAAGTTGTGCTTTGTATTCATCGTAGCGGTGGTTGTGGCATTTGGTCCGATCTTTCCGGCCGTCACTCGTCGAGTGGGTTGAAGAGGAGGCCGGTGGGGACCTTTGGGAAGAAATAGGTCGATTTCGCGGGCATGCTCTCGCCGGCCGCGGCCACTGCCCGGACCTCCTCGATCGGCGTCGGCGCGACGAAGAACGCCGCGTCTCGCGCTCCGCTCTCGACCAGCTCGAGCGCGTGGTCGAAGTCGCGCGCATAGTCGAGGCCGGTCATGTGGTCGATGTCTTCGTCGGACATGCCCAGCGCCCCCTTCAGGATCAGCGCCTCGAGCACCGCGGTGTCCAGCCGCCGGTACGGCTCGGCGTGATCGGACAGGAGGGCATCGGCGATCGCCGGGTCCTTCAGCGTGAGCATGAACGGCTGGCGGAAATGGGCGTCGATGTAGCCCAGACGGACCGGCTGTCCGTAGGTGGGGGCGAGCTCGGCGGTGCTCTCGAGCCGGCGGATGTCGAAGTCGCGCCTGATCGCCTGGGCGAGCGTCTCGTGCTGGTCGGGGCGCAGATCGCGCAGCAGCCGGTGGGTGGGAAACACGGTCAGGCCCGGATCCTCCAGCGCCACGAGGCACATGAGCACGTATCGGTGCGGCCCCTCGCCGCCGATCTCCTCCGCGTATACGCGCGCGGTCTCGTAGCGGTGGTGGCCATCGGCGATCAACAGCTCCGCTGATTGCACCGCGCCGGTGATCTGGGCGATCGAGCCGGGATCGGTGACCCGCCACAGCCGGTTGACGGTTTGATCGTCGTCGGTGGCCCGTCCCCAGGGCTCTCGTTCGGTGGCGCGGGTCAGCGCGCTCGTGACCGCGCCCGATGGGTCATCGAACAGCGAGAAGATCGGGGACAGGTTCGCCCTGGTGGCGCGCGTTAGCCTGAGCCGGTCCTCCCGTGGGCCCGGGTGCGTTCGCTCGTGGGGGCGGATCCGTCCGGGGCCGTACTCCTCCACGCGCACCCGCGCGAGAAACCCTCGTCTGTGGCGAGCTGTCCCATCGGGGCCGGTGTAGTCCTGCTCGAGCACCCACACCGCGGGGCGCTCGTCGCGCACGATCACGCCCTGGGTTCGCCATTCCCGGAGCTTGCGGGCGGCAGCGTCGTAGGGGTCGCTGCCGACCGGAAGGTCGATCTGCACCACGTTGTAAGGCGATCTGGCCTCGAGCTCGCCTCGCTGCTCGGGGCCGATCACGTCGTAGGGTGGGGCAAGCACGTCCTGGAGGCCCCCGGTGCGTTCCAGGTCGTAGTGCAGCGCGCGCAGCGGTTCGATGTCGGCCATGCCCGCGCCGGAGGCTAGTCGACGCCGGCGATGAAGGGCCGGCGGACGGGGCGGCGGCGGTGATTAGAATCGACCGCAGCGTCGGGGCGTAGCGCAGCCTGGTTAGCGCGCAAGCTTTGGGTGCTTGAGGTCCCCGGTTCGAATCCGGGCGCCCCGACCTACCTACCTACCTACCTACCTACCTACCTCAACCTCTCGTACGTCGACTGCCGGTCGGAAGCCCTCGCAGGAGACGGGTGAAGATGCCCTTGAGCGTGTCCTTGCCGTAGGCATGCGATCCGTCGTGCATGGTCAGCACCGCGATCGAGACGCGCGCGCAGCCGCGGACGAGGAGCGCGACCTGGTGGTCGAGCAGCCCGGTGCCGTAGCCCCAGCCGCCCTTGAAGTAGAGCCGCCACCCCTTGGGCGCGGCCTCGCCGACCCCCCAGCGCTGCGAGGGTACGATCCCGGCCAGCAGCGACATCGCGTAGGCGCGGTGGCGCGCGGCGACGTAACGGTCGATGTGGAGGAAGAAGCGCGTTTGATCGGCGGCGGTGATCTGCGTCTCGCCCCAGATCGGGGAGGTGGCGAAGTGCGTCATGCCGACGCGTTTGGCCAACGCTCGGAGCGCGAATTGCCCGACCGTGTCGAACACCCGCTGCGCGGCGTCGTTGTCCGACTCGGTGATCATCGGGGTGAGCAGCGAGCGGTCGTGCCCGTTGAGGTCCCGGCCTCGCACCCACGGCTCGTCCAGATAGGCGACCATCAGCATCGCCTTGACCACGCTGGCCGACCACTCGACGTGGTCCGGCCGGTAGCCGTAGAAGCGATCCTCGGTGCGCACCGCGAATGCGACGTCGCCGGTGCGCGTGTCGGTGTATCCGATGGCCGCGAGCATGTGGGGTCGCCACACCGCGTCGAGCGGCGTGTCCACGCCGCGGACCACGCATGGCTTGGCGTTGGTCGGCGCCGGGGAGGAGTAGGTTCTCGCCTCGGTCGCGCCGGCGCTCACGATTGTCCACGCCACCGTCGCGGTGGCGGCGAGGACGCGCCATGAGCGGAGCCGGCGGACGGACACGGCTGGATTGTCCCCGCCGGGACTGAATCGTGACGAGCTTCGCCGGCCCCCCTACTGTTTCCGAGAGTCGCCCCCGTAGCTCAGCTGGATAGAGCGACGGCCTTCTAAGCCGCGTGAGGGGGGTTTTGCGGCGGCCAGGGACGCCCAATATCCGCAGACGAATGCGGCCGTTTGCAGCGAGTTTGGTGCGTGAACGCTGATCGTGTCGGAAGCGCTGTTTTCCGCGAGATCGGAACGAGGTGGCGTTTTAGTGGCGCCAAACACTCCGGTTGCACATCCTGAACGGGCGTCAGATCCACCACCTCGGGACCGCGCGATAGCACGTTCAAATCCTGTCTCCCCGATAGCGACCCCCACGGTGCAAGGGAGTGCATCGTGCCGTCTGGAGGGGTTCCGGTTGAGCTTTGGGCAGGGGTGTGGTGGCGGGGACGTGGCCCGGGGAGCAAAACGGCCCGCCTTGTGCGGGCCGTTTAGACAACAGGCCCGGCGGGGCGGTCGAGCGGTTCCGTCCTGGCCAACGCCGAGCATTCCGGTTATGGCGGTCGTTAAGCAGGTTGTTCACCACCAGCACACCCTGAGCACGACGACCGTCATCGCGATCTATGCGGAGGACGGCATCGCGTTGACTGAAGCAAATACGAGCACGCTCGGCGTCGTCCTCGCTGATCAAACAAGCGCGCTCGCACCTCGACAGCCTCGCGTGTCCGGATGCGCGGGATCTCGCGCCAGACCCCGATGCCGAGCCGCCTCCGTCAGGCAAGCAACCACGCTTTGAAGCCGTCCGTCGTGCATTCCGCAGGGGTGAGGGAGATCAGGTGTGTGAGTCGAGCGCGGAGACTCGACCTGATCGCCGAGTCGTCCGTAGCGCGCCGCGCCGTCCGCTCGGCGCTCGCTCTGCCGCACCGACTGCGACCATTCGGCGAGGGTTGCGCATGATCCTAGAGCCCACCTTCAAGCGACCAGAGGGGCGTGCTAGGCGGGGGGCCATCGGCCGACGGGCCCGGTACCTACCGACGGAGGTGCCCCACCGGCTTTCGCAGCGCAACCAAGACGCTGTCGGTCAGCTGTCGCTAAAGGCGTCCGCCACCGCCGCTGCCCACGTCCCGTAGAGGTCGATCACCGTCGATGGCGACGGCCACTCCCCGCTGTCAAGGCGCTTCAACGGCTCGCCCCCGCGCCGTCGGGCGTGTGTGCGAGACCAGTCGGTCGACGACGGCGGGCGGCCGTAGCGTTGCCGCCATTCGAGCATCGCCGCGCGGACCCAGTCGCGCGTGCGCGTCGGTGCGATCGCCCCGGGATGACACAGCTTGCAGTACGCATACGCGTCGCCCTTGCCGCCGCGCGCCGCGGTCGGTCTGCCGCAGCCGCGGCATGCGCCCTGGTAGCGGCGCTTCACCGCACGGGCCTTCTCTCCGATCGGGTCATACAAGTACGCCTTGACTGTGGCCGGTGCGCGGCCCAGCCGGCGCGCGATCTCCGCGGTCGAGAGAGCCTCGTTGTCGCGATAGTGACGAGCGAGCGCAGCCGCCCGTCGGCGCTCCTGCACACGATCGACGGCAGACATCGCCGGCGACGATACCGCTTCCAACCGACAGTAATCGCAGGCGCTTAACGATGTCACTCGGCCTACCGATCAAGGCCCTGGCTTTGGTTGCGCAGCGGCCGACCCCGAGCAGATGTGCTGTCCGGGGGTACGCAAGTCCCGTGACATCTCGCTGTAAGATCGAATACATCTTGTCTCCGTCTTTGGGATCACGTCGCCGCCGCACCGCCGGTGCGGCGGTGAAGGCAGAACCGATTACCGACGCGGCCGGAGGTTGTCCCGTCCGTCCTGGAAATTCACGGTGACGGAACGGTCCGAATTGAATGGTTACATAGCTAGTGCTGCCATCTCCTCCTCGGCTGATGTGTAACTGTCAAGTTGACGCTTACGGATGAGGTCCTGTTCGATCTTGACGGCCAGGTTGGCCAGGCCGCGGTAGCCCTCGACCTTGCGGAACCGGGTCTCGGCCTCGAGCATCCCGGCCGCGGTCCACCGCAGGCACATGTCCCCGCTGCTCCAGCGCTTGACGTTGCGGTGGATCACCCGGACGGTGGAGATCATCGACTCGCACGGGTTGGTCGACTGGAGGGTGAGCTTGAGCTTGCCGGTGATCCCCAGGCGCGTGACGGTCAGCGTCTCCTCCATCCCCTCTCTGAGCGAGGCGGCCGCCCCTGGGTGCGCGTGGTCAAGCTCGAGCGCCAGCGTGGTGAGCTGCTCGAGCGCGGACCTGTAGTTGACCTCTTTCCACGCCCGCCGCAGCCGCGTCTTGACGGCAGGACGGTCGCGCTCGGGGAGATGGTCGAGTACGTTGCGTTGCTTGTGCTGGGTGCATCTCTGCACCGGCACGCCGTTGCCGAACACCTGCCGAATGGCCTTCCTGAGCGCCTTCGATCCGTCGATGACGAACAGCAGGCCTTGCTCGACATCGACGCCCCGGTCGGCCAGGTCGGACAGCAGCGCGGCGGCGACGGCCGCGTTCTCACTCGACCCCTCCCACAGCCCAGCGCGAGCTTGTCGCCCTCGGTAGTGATCCCGAGCGCGACGATGTTGGTGTACCCGTGCAGCTCGATCCCGTCGAGCATGATCACCGCGAGGCGCAGATCCGATAGCGGACGGTTCATCAGGCGCCAGAGCTGATCGCGCGTGCGGTGAACGAACATGCGCGACGCGGCCGACTTGGACGTCGACCGAGCCTCGGACTCCACCTGCTCGCCGACCGGCTCCTGCGCCCGCCCGTACTGTCGGGTCGAGACGCCGGCCAGCAACCGTTCCAGCACGACCTCCTCCAGCGGGTCACGCTCGGCGAAATGCTCGTAGGTCTGAAGCGCCACCTCCGACTCGCCATCCGCGGTCCTGACCCGCGGTCGGCTCACCTGGACACGCCGGCCGCTCAGCGTGACCTCCCCGTCATCGTGGCCGTGGCGCACCGCGGTCCGAGCCGGGTTCCATTTGCCCTTCGGGCCGACGATCTCCTCGACCTCCTCCTCCAGCAGCTCCCTGAGCACCCCAGCCCCACCTCGACCGACAGCGCCAACAGCCCTTCCTTCGCTGCACCCACTAGCTGCCCCAACGCCTCCTGCACGCGCTCGGGAAGCACGGCCTCATCGCTGGTCGCCTGCGCGACCGATACGGTCTCACTCACGGCGGTTCCTCCTTAGATCTTGGCGTGATCGCCCATCACGCTCCCACCAGGAGCGGACGGGCCGGAGGGACCGCCGTCACCTCGAAGTTCCACGAGCACCGGGACAACCTCCGGCCGAGAGCGTCCGCTTGCTCGTCGGCGGTTAGCACCGCGGCGTCGCGCAGTTGCCCTTGGTCGCCTCTGTGCGAGAGCGCGAAGTTCGCGTCACGGGACCCGAATGCGATTCCGCGCCGGCCGGGTCGGCGTGATCGCATGCGTGGCGAAGCAATCACAGGCTCCGCCGCCGCGGCGTGATCGCTGACCGTCGATCGCGATCGTCCCGCGATGCCGGCCCGGGCGATCGCTTCTGGAAAAAGCGATCGCCCGCGACGGCCGGCGCGTCGTCCAATCGGACGACTGCGATGTCGCCGGAGCAATCGTTCGCGGTGGCGCCGACCGGCGGACGAAAGGAATCGTCAGCATCGCCGGCGTCGCGCTTGCCGGATCACGCCTGGAGCGGCAGTCCCGGCGTCGATGCCGTCGTGACCGCACTGACCGCGTGACCGCTTTGGTGCTTGCAGCGTCCCCACGTTCAGTTAGCGCCGCGAGCAACGACCGGACCGATCCGTCTACGACCCGAGCGTGCGCCCTTATGGCGAGGAGCGGGTCGCTCATGAAGAGCGGCCCGACACCTGCCTTCGTGCTCGCGCGGGTATGCGCGCCGGCGGCGCAGGCGTGGCTGCCTGTGTCCGATCTCAGCAGCGAGAGGCAGCCGCGCTGGCCCTCGGTTCGTGGCCGCTTAGATGAACCGGCAGCACCGTATTCACGGTCGCTCTCGCCAGGCGGGGAAGCGCCGAGTGCTCTTAACTGTCGCCGATCCGGCTCGCGCGGATGGCCCGCGGCGGTCCTTATCGATCCCGGACGGGCGGATCGGGTCGCGGGCGGCGTGCGCACTTTCCGTGCAAACGAAGTGGCGACTACACGGGCCCCGCTCCGCGCGGGATGCAGGGACCGGCGGTCGCGCGCAGGCGAGCGCTTCCGGGGCCTGTTGTGCTCCTGGCGAATCTCAGGTCTCCGACGCGAGTAAGAGGGGCACCTGCATTGTCAACGACGCGCAACTCGCCCGAGCGGTGCCAGCAACGTCGTCGATCGCGGTCGTTTACCAGCCCTCGGTGACTTGGATGATCGTCTTCCCGGACGCATGCGGGGCGTTGGGGCCGAACGCGGCGGGCGCTTCGGCCAACGGTCGCACGGCCCCCACATTCGAGGTCAGTCGTCCGTCGCGCAGCCGCTGGGCGAGCTCGGCGAGCTGGGAGCGATCGGCTTCGACGACGAAGAAGATCGCCCGCCCGTTCTCGGGCTGGATCGTGGGCGGTTAGAGTCAGATCGTGGTGACGAGCGTGCCGCCGGCGCGTACGAGCGCGGTCGAACGCTTGAGGATGTCACCGCCGATCACGTCGAGCACCACGTCGGCCTCGCCGGCGCCCTCCAGGCGATCGGTCTCCAAGTCCACAAACTGCTCGACGCCAAGACCGAGCGCACGGTCTCTGTCGGCGGCCCGGCCGGTTCCGATCACCCGGGAGCCAGCCTGACGGGCAAGCTGCACAGCGATCGAGCCGACGCCGCCCGCGGCGCCGTGGATCAGTGCGGTCTGCCCGGCGAGGAGGTGGGCGTGGTCGAACAGGGCCTGCCATGCCGTCAGCCCGGAGATCACCGCACCGGCGGCGACGGTATGGTCGACGCCCGCTGGCAGCGGCGCAAGATTGCGCGCCTCCACCGCCACGTACTCCGCCAGCGTGCCGTTGCGAGTCCAGTCGGCCAGCCCGAACACTCGCTGCCCGACGGTCAGGCCGGTGGTCCCGTAGCCCAGTTCGGCGACGACACCCGACACCTCGTGCCCGGGCACGCTCGGCGTCCGGTCCCGGCCGCTGCGATCAGTCCACGTCCCCGCCCAGGCCAGCTCCCCACGGGTAAACCCAGCGGCATACACGCGCACGATGACGTCGTTCTCGGCGGCGTGCGGGTACGGCAACTCCGTCAGCGACAGCCCAGCCAGACCAGCGTCGCGGTCGCGGACGGCGATGGCTTGCAAGAAATTTCCTTTCTGATGGTGGAGATTCCGTGTCGATGGGCGTAGATGTCGGCACGGGCGGGCTGGGCCGAGGCTCGGGTACGATCCCGGCGGTTCTGGTACTCCACGACCGAGGGGCTCCTTCTAGGCCTGATCGCCCTCCATCGACGGCGGCTCTCAAAGGACGGGACGCACGACGAGCATCCCTCGGCTCGAGACGAGATGCTCCAACTCATCCGCCAAGCGTTGGACGTGTTCGCTCGCCTGCTGCTCGAAGCGATCCACCTCGACGATCTCCGCGATCAGCACGTAATCGGCTTGACCGATCGCCTGTCCGGGCACGTCCGCCGGCCGCGTAAGACGCCACTCCGACACCGTGTCCAGCGACCCGCGGACGATGTCCCGATCCCCCGCCATCAGACGTTCAAAGTCCTCGGCCAGCTCCGGCGAGCGCAGCTGAAACCACATGAGAAGGGTCGCGGGAGCGCTCATCCACGGAGCGTATTAGACAACCGCAACGCGACGAACGGAAATGATGCGTCCTTACACGGTGTCGAAGTCATGGGCTCGTCCGGCGTGACCAACGTCTGCTCGTCGGCCGTCGCCTTTCGGGCGAGGTAGGGCTCAGCTGCCCCGGCTGGGAGCTCGGATCGCCCGCCACACTGGACGAGAGCCTGACGCTTGGACCGGCGCTGCCAGGTCCCGCGGATGCCCGGGAGAAGGAGCTCATATGAGCACGACCCCTATAGCTGATTATGCTCTCCTTTCGGATCGGCACAGCGCCGCGCTGGTGGCTCGCGACGGGTCGATCGACTGGCTGTGCTTCCCGCGCTTCGACAGCCCGTCGATCTTCGCTCGCCTACTCGGTGACGACGCTGGCCACTGGTCGATGCGGGCCGTGGCCGCCGCAGAAGTGACCCGCCGCTACCTGCCCCGCACGATGGTGTTGGAGACCACCTTCCGCACGCCGACGGGTACGGTCGCGCTCACCGACGCCCTGGCCATGGGCGATGGCAACCGCGGGCATCAACTTGGCAAGGACGCACCGCATCTTCTGCTGCGGCGTGCGACGTGCGTCGAAGGAGAAGTTGAATTGTCCGTGGAGTACGTCCCGCGCCCGGAGTACGGGCTGGCCCATCCGCTGCTCGAGGATGTCGATGGTGGAGTGGCCGCGGTCGCGGGCGCCGACGTGCTGGTCCTCTCTTCCCCGGTGGGCCTGACCGTCGAGGAGTCGGCGGTCTGTGGTCGGCTCCAGCTCCGTCGCGGCGAGAGCGCGGGCTTCGCGCTACATCACGCCGAGCGGGCGAAGACGGGGTCAGCCAAGGTCTGGAGCCAATCCGAGATAGCCGTGCGGTTCGAAGACACGGTGTCGGCGTGGGAGTCGTGGTCGGAGCTCCACCAAGCCTACGTGGGTCCGTGGCGTGACCTGGTGCACCACAGCGGGCGGGTGCTCCAGGCGCTCTCGTTTGCACCTACCGGCGCGATCTGCGCGGCGGCGACGACTTCGCTGCCGGAGACGGTGGGCGGCACCCGCAATTGGGACTACCGCTACGCCTGGGTCCGGGACGCTTCCTTCACGATCCAGGCTCTTTGGGTGGCGGCCTGCCCCGACGAAGCCAACCAGTTCTTCGACTATATGACCTCCTCAGCGGCCGGCTCGCTCGACCGAGGCGGCGACCTGCAGATCATGTTCGGCATCGGCGGCGAACGGGACCTGACCGAGCGGGAACTGCCGCACTTGGAGGGCTGGCGACAGTCTGCCCCGGTTCGGGTCGGCAACGGTGCCTGGAACCAGCGTCAGCTTGATGTCTACGGCGAATTGCTCAGCGCCGTTTACCGCCTCTCCGACCACCTCTTCGACGACGCCTCCAGACGCGGTTGGGCCGATGGCCGCGCCTGACAAGTGGGGTGTGCCCCCTGATCTGGCGCCAGCCACACGACGTTTCTTCGTCGACCTGGCCGAGCCGCCGCCCGGCGCTGGCAGGAAAAAGACCACGGGATCTGGGAGGTTCGCGGCGAGCCTCGCGACTTCCTGTACTCCAAGCTGATGTGCTGGGTTGCCCTCGACCGCGCGGTGGCCTTAGCCGACCGTCTCGACGCCTCCGACCGAGTCGAGGCATGGAAGCAGACCCAGGACCAGATCCGTCAGGCGATCCTGACCAGAGGCTGGAGCGACCGGGCCGGCGCCTTTACCCAGTCCTTCGGCTCCGACGACCTTGACGCCTCCAGCCTGATGGTGTCCTTGGTGGGGTTCCTTCCCGCCGACGATCCCAGAGTGCTGGCCACGATCAACGCGACCGAAGAACGCCTTACCGATGATCGCGGACTGGTGTACCGCTACCGGTCCGACGACTCGCTCGAGGGCGAGGAAGGCACGTTCCTTCTGTGCACCTTCTGGCTGGCCCAGGCCCTGGCCCGCGCCGGACAGCCGGCTCGGGCCCGCACCGTGTTCGAACGGGCCGCTGCCTTCGTCAACGACGTCGGCCTGCTCGCTGAGGAGGTCGATCCCGTCAGCGGAGAGCTCCTGGGCAACTTCCCCCAAGCCTTCAGCCATATCGGGCTGGTCAACGCGGCCTGGGCCATTTCTGAGAGCGAACTCCGAGAGCCCCCGGCCACTGAAAGTGCCCCCGACTCCCCGGATCCGTCGGATCGAACTCCGGCTTGATGGCGGCCGCCATCAACCGATCAATGACCGCGCCTGTGCGGGGCCGACTACGAGATCGTGAAGGTCGCCGCCCACCTCGAGCCGACTGGACTGTTCGATCCCGCCGACCTTCACCGGCTCGAAGCCGGCCGTTCGGATCAACCGCTCAACTTCCTTGCCAGCACGGTCGTCGTCGGTCACGTAGAAGAGGACCGCCAGCTCCGGTGACCGGTTGCTAGAGGACTCGAAGACGTCGGCCGACATGGTTCCAAACGCCATGGCCAAGCCCACTCCCGTCGGCAACCACCCGGCGATAACCTCGCCAGAGGATTGCCCCTTCGGCAGGAGACGTGAGACGTTACCTTGAGCGTCGATGCCAAACGGGTTGCTCGGAACGACCACGAGCTTGTCGGTTAGCGGACTCGGCGATCTCGTCCATGACGCCCTTCAGCACGGTAAACCGGAGCGCGAGGACGACGGCATCGGCGCCCTGCAACGCGTCGCGGTTATCGACGGCGACGACCGCAGCCCGACCGATGTGTGCGGCCAGCGTTCGTGCCGACTCATGGTCGGCGCTCGAGAGCCGGAGGGTCTCGCCACCCGAGGCCAGCTGGCGGGCGATGACCGATCCGATCCCTCCAGTGCCGATGATCGCGGTGGTCATGACTCCTCGGCGGGCGTACTCGATGGCCAGTGAGCGGGCGTCCAGTCGCCGTCTGGGTCGGTGGTTTGCCCCACTTCGATCAGATGACCGTCGGGGTCGCGGATGTAGCAACGGATCTCGTACTGGTGCTGTTTCGGCGGCGTCAGGAAATTCGCACCCCGGGCGCTCCATTCGGCGTACACGGCCTCGATGTCCTTGACCCGGATATTGAGGAAGCTGCTGACCCGGTCGGGATCGCGTGGCGTCTCCAGGGTGACCGCACGGCTTGTCGTCCGTCGGTCCACCGCCGCCATTGATGATGATCCAGCTGTTGGATAGTGCGACATAGGTCAGCCCTCCGGGGCCGGAGAAGGCCACCCTGCCGCCGAGTACTTCGGTGTAGAAGCGGCGGGAACGCTCGACATCGTCTGAAACGATGAAGTGGGCCAAGACCAGCTCCTCATCGATGTTGTTCATCATGACCTCCGTTGTTGGAACAGCCTCGATAGTCCTGCCTTACGTCACGCATCCCACCTGTGTGCCCCTCGGTCCGACGCCGGTCGCTGCTCACGTTGGCGCCGGCCTCGAGCGGTACCTCACGGTGGCGCCATGCGCCGTTGATGCCGGTCACAGATCGAGCACTACGTCGTCGCGGGGCTGTGAGCAGCAGATGAGTGCGCTTCCGTCTGCTGGGGGTTCGACAGGGTCGGGGCTGTATTTGACGTCGCCGGCGATGAGGGTGGTCTCGCAGGTGTGACAGACGCCGGTCCGGCACGACCAGCGGACGGGAACGTCGCATGCTTCGGCGAGTTCGAGCAGGCTGCCGTAGTCGTTGTCCCATGGGATCGCGAGGTCGCTGCGCGCGAACTCGATCGTGGGACCGTTTCCGGGTTTGCCGGCGGGTGGGTGGGGCGCCCTCGCGGGTGTTGCTGCGATGCCTGGGGTCACACCCGGTGCGGGGCCGAATGGTTCGGTGTGGATGTGGGAGGCGTCGATCCCCAGCGCCGCCAGAGCGGCACTGATCTCGTCCATGAAAGGCGCGGGCCCGCACAGGTATGCCTGGCCATCGCGGGGTGGCTCAAGTTCGGCGAGCTGCGCTCCGGTAAGACGGCCTGTGGCGTCGAAGTCGCGGCCTTCGACGTCTTCGGGACCTGGACGGCTGTAGTACACGTGGGTGCGTGCGTTCGGGAGCGAGGCGAGAAGAGCCCGGGCCTCGGCGGCAAACGAGTGCTCGCGGCTACTGCGCGCGGAGTGCAGCGCCCAGATCTCGCGATCGGAATGCTCCCCGGCTAGCGCGTGAAGCATGGCGAGAACTGGCGTGGCGCCGATCCCGGCGCTGATCAGCAGCACAGGTGCATCCGTCCGGTCGAGGATGAAGGCGCCGCGTGGGGCTGCGATGTCGAGTTGGTCGCCGACGGTGAGCCGGGTGTGCAGGTAGCCGCTGGCGGCGCCGTCGGGTTCGCGCTTGACGGTGATCCGGTAGTAGCCGGCGTCCGGTGGTCCGGAGAGGGAGTAGTTGCGGAGCACGGACCTCCGCTGCGTGTCGGGCTGGACCCGCACCGTGAGGTACTGACCCGGGCGGGCGGCTGGCAGTGCCGCGCCGTCGGGGTCCTCGACGCGTATGGAGATCACCGAGTCGCTTTCGCGGGTGATTGCGGTGACGGTCAGCTGACGGAAGCCGGGCCACGCGGGCGGCGGGCTGGTTACCGCGAGACCGGCGTTGCCGCTCCCGGGTTCTTCCTCGAGCAAAGCTCGGAACGAGGACTGCCAGCCGGGGCTGAGGGCAGGGATCCGGAGCGCGCGCAGCAGCTGCTGGCGCGGGTGCCCGGGGAGATACAGCAGCGCGTCGACCTCCGCGACCCGCATCTGTTCAGGGCCAGAGGCGAGCTTAATGATCTCGTCTCCCGCTTGTACGTCGCCTTCTTCAAGCACGCGGAAGTAGAAGCCCGGGCGGTGGTGCGAGACGAGCATCGCGGGGATGCGCGGGTCGTTCATGCGGATCCCGACGCGGTAGCAGGTGACCCGGGGTTGCGTGACCTCGAAGACGGCATCGCCGATCTGGTAGCGATCGCCGACGCACACCTCGTCATCGGCGAGTCCTTCCACGGTGAAGTTCTCGCCGAACTGGCCGTACGTGAAGTCGTTTCGTCCGAGCTCGCGCTCCCAGTACCGATAGGAGTCGATCTGGTAAACGAACACTGCGCGCTGCTCCCCGCCGTGCCCGGCGAGATCGCCCTGACCATCACCCTCGACGTTGAGCTCTCGGACGCGGCGAGGGCCGACCACGGGGTCCTTGAAGACGCCGGTGAAAACCGTCTTTCCTCGCCAGTCCACGTTCTTCGGCATGCCGACGTTGACCGACAGCAGGCGCCCGACGATCTCGCGAGATTCGCTGTCCTGCGTCAAACGTTTATGCGGAGCCGCTCGGCCCGAATCGCGCTTCCGTTGCCGCTCCAACCGGGATCCCATTCCGCTCCTCGCCGCTGGTTCAGGCGGCTCGCGGGTCATCACTCGGGTTCACGTACTCGAGGCCGAGTGGTCCGATCGCGGTCACCTGAGTGACGTACTCACCGGACCGCGCCCAGTGAAAGTGAGCCGTCCCACCGGGGAGAACGATCACGCTGCCTGGCGGGTATGACTCCAACTTCTCGCTGTCGAAGTGTTCGCCGAGGCCGATGTAGAAGACACCGGAGATCACCGTGTAGACGCGATCCTCCGGGTGTACGTGCGGCATCAGCTTGACCCCAGCAGGCAGCTTGACCCTGATCACGTACGGGCCCGGCTCAGTCGGGTCACCCACCACGACGGCGAGGCGCGCAGGCGGCGGGAACGCCGGGAACGGCTTCCACTCGATGTCCTCCGGCAGTACCCCCCGGAACACGCTCTCATCGATCTGATGACTCATTGGTCAGCCTCCCGGCTCGGATGTTGATGTCGCCGGCACCATCGCGACAAGTTCGGTCACGATTTCCGCCGCGGGCTGTGACCGTCTCGCGAGCGCAACGCTCTGTCCGGCCCACAGCGATAGCGGCTCGATCTCACCGGTCGTGCCAACCATCGGGGGCGCTGGTTCATATCGAACGATCGGTTCACCGGAAGCGAAGTGCGCTATCACCTCGCCCTCTCGGGGTCGACTGCCCGGCGCCGGCCGGCCAGCGGCCTCCCACATCTCGGCCGTCGAGTTGTGGATGGCGCGGTGCGAAGCGTCCACCGGCCATCCCACCGCATATAGGTTGGGGTACCACTCGGCATCGGTCTCGGTAGCGGCTATCAGGCGGCGGCGATACTCCTCGTGGATCGGCATTTCATCCGCTAGCAGGAACCGCGTGCCGAGCATCGCGCCCTGCGCGCCGAGGGCGAACACGGCCGCGACTCCGCGAGCGTCGCCGATCCCACCGGCCGCGATGACCGGCACCGGCGCCACTGCGTCGACTACCGCCGGCACCAGCGGGAGCGTTGCCACCCCACTCCAGACGTGGCCCCCGGCCTCCCACCCCTGCGCGATGACGATGTCCACTCCACATCCGACAGCGCGCCGCGCTTCCTCGACGCTGCCGACCGTGTGCATGACAAGCCCTCCGGCGTCATGCACCGAGTCGACGTAGCCGCTCGGATCGCCCCAGAAGAGCGACACGATCCGCAGACCCGCCGACAGTGCCTGATCGACTCGATCGTGCTGATCCCAGGCGAGAACGAAGTTGCCGGCAAACGGCCGGTCGGTAAGGGCTGCCGTCTCCCGAACCACAGCTCCGGCATCATCGGCCCACCCCAACCCCAGGGTGCCGAGGCCGCCGGCGTTCGAGACCGCGGCGGGCAGGCGGGGATCTGCAGCCACCGGCGCCTCGACGATCGGGAACTCGATCCCCAGCAACTCGCACACCGGCGTTCGCTTGCGATCGGTCATGTCAGTCTCCGGCCGGCCGAGGACGGCACTCAACATCCATGTGGGCCTCCATTCAGTATGCGTCCGGTCGCTCTGCGGTTCGGACGACCTGCTTGTTCCAACCATGGAAGGGCGAGAGGTCGCCCGCATCCCATCGTTCGTGCAGGCCGGGCGTTGCTAGGTCCCAGTCGGGGCGGATCTCGCTCGACACCTCACGGAGGTCGTGCCAGAGATCCACGAACGACGGTCGTCCCCAGAACCAGTAGCCGTTGTAGATTCTGTGGATCACGAGCCCGGGCTTGAGCACGAGCGTGTGCGGGATCATCGGGTCGTGCTCGGTGTCGGTGTACTCCTGGATGTCGAGGTCTTTCTGGACGATCCGATCCGGATCCTCGAGGAACGGCCACTGGGCGCCGATCGACGCGCGGAACTCCTGGCTTGAGTGGTGGGTGTCGGTCGATATCGTGGCGACCTTGGTGTAGGACACGGCGATCTTCGGGTAGTTGGCGGCGAGTTCGAGGTGCTGTTGGTGCTCTTTTGGGCAATAGTTGCCGCGCGCAAGTGTCAGGATCAGCGGATCCTCGCCCTGGATCTCGCTGAGCTTGCGAGTGACGCGATCTTGGTCGGGCAGCTCGTAGTCGGGGAATGTGCCTCCGGGGGTGATGTCCGAGCGCATGGTTCAAGTCCTTCCGGTCAGGTGAGGGTTGATTGGTGCTACCGGCCGGCCGCCTGGCCGCCGTCAACGTGCAGCGTCTCGCCGGTTACGAACGTCGCGCGCTCGAGGTAGAGGATCGCGTCGACGACGTCGCTGACTTCGCCGACGCGCCCTAGCGGGTGGAGGGCCTCGAGCCCGTCGTAGGACGCGGGGTCGTGGTCGGGTGTCTTGATGACCCCGAGCGAGACCGCGTTGACGCGGACGCCGCGCGAGGCGTATTCGATCGCCAGCGAACGGCTGGCCGCGACGAGTCCTCCCTTGGTGAGGGCAGGTAGCGCAGACGGCCTCGTGCTGTCCGCGTTATCGACCAGGCTCGTGGAGACGTTCACGACGTGCCCGCTGCCCCTGGCGACCATCTCCGCGATCGCCAGCTGGGTGATGCGGAAGAAGCCGGTGAGGTTCACGGCCGTGATCGCCTCGTACTCATCGAACGTGTACTCCGTGAACGGCTTGCCGATGTAGATGCCGGCGTTGTTGATCAGCGTGTCGATCCGCCCGAACCGGTCGCGAGCCTCGTCGACCGCGCGCCGTGCGGTTTGCGCATCTGCGATGTCGCCGGCGACCGGGACGTAGTCGCTCTCGTCTTGCTCGGCTGACGGGAACGACAGTGCCACTCCAACGACGGCATAACCCGCACTGCGGTATCCGGCGACAAGCCCGGCGCCAATGCCCTGCGAAGCGCCCGTGATGATCGCGACCGGCGGGCTCATTGGACGAGGTAAATCGCGTACACCACGATCGCGCTTATCGCGCACCTGCACCGACCTTGCGACCGTGCCGCCTCGATCTCCTGCCGGAGCGCTTTCAGCGCAGCGGCCTGGATCTCCGAAAAGCTTGGAAACGGCTGGATCGTGTCGCCCAGCACCTCGAGCGAGACCCTGGCGCGGATCGCCAGCGTCGCCTGCTGTAACCACTCTCCCGCCGCCGGACCGAGCGCGTAGGCGCCCGTCAGGCGTTCGCCGTCACTGAGGAATGTCAGGAACCCGTTCGACTCCGCGTAGGCGTGCGTGTAGGTCGCGGTCTTGGCGATCTCGGACAACAGAGCGGTAGCGGTGAACTCGGCTTCGGTTGCGCCCACGGCGGCGGCCTGGGGATCGGTGTAGGTGACGCGCGGGACCGCCTCGTAGTGGGCCTCGCGTGGCTCGCCGAGGATGTTCGAGGCGACTACCTCGCCCTGATACTCGCCCACGTGGGTCAGCTGCAAGATGCCGGTGACGTCGCCGATCGCCCACAGCCGCTCGCCGACACGCATGTGCGAATCGACTGGGACTCCTCGGCGGTTTGGGGTGATGCCGACGGTCTCGAGCCCGATCCCCCCGACGCGCGGGCGCCGTCCCGTCGCCACCAGCAGACGCTCACCGCGCAGCTCCCGTCCATCCTCCAGTCCCAAGACGAAGTCCTCGCCGTCGCGGGACGCCGCGATCGCCTGCACCCCGAGCTCGAGCTCGATTCCGTCCCGGCGCAGGGCATCCCCCAGCGCTTCGCCCAGGGCCGCCGGCTCCCGCGCGAGCACATGCTCCGCCGCCTCGACGAGCGCCACCTCCCCACCCAGACGACGCACAACCTGTGCGAGCTCGACACCAGCTGGTCCGGCTCCGAGCACGATCAGCCGTTTGGGCACTGCCTTCATCCCGGTCGCCTCGTTCGTGCCCCAGATCCCGTCGAGCTCTCGCAAGCCGGGAACCGGGCGGACGACCGGATCGGCGCCATTGGCAAGGACGACGTGGTCGGCGGTGTAGCGCACGCCTTCGACCTCGACGACTCCCGTCCCGGCGAGGCGACCGGTACCGCGCAGCAAGTCGATCCCTCGGTCCGCCAGCCACTTGGCAGCCGTAGCGTCGGAGTAGTTCGAGACCATGAAGTCGCGCCAATCAAGCGCCGCCTGCACGTCGACCTCAGCCTTGGCACCCGCCTCACGCGCGCCGTGCACCGCCTCCCCTGGGCGCAGCAGCGACTTCGATGGGATGCACGCCCAGTACGTGCACAGACCACCCACGAGGTCGCGCTCGACGACCGCAACCCGCAGACCGCCCTCCGCGATGGCGGCGGCGCAGTGCTCTCCGGGCGCTCCGCCACCGAGGACGATGACGTCGTAGTGGGTGGTCACGAGGGGAGCTCCTCGCCGGCCTGCTCGCGGACCATGTAGAGCGCGTACCAGTCCGGCCAGTTCGGATCCGCGGCACCGATTCGCTTCTCGTGCTCCCCATGCGCGGCCTCAGCGCGCCGCAGCGCCTCCGCCAGATCGCTGGCTGACGCAAACGAAGTCGCCGACGCGTCGACCCGACCGGGCTGCCGCGCGGTGACTTCGTGGAGCAGCCAGCCGTTGCCGTCCGGATCGCTGAACGAGGCGAACGAGCCATAGCTCTTGTGGTCGGGCGCCGGGCCGCTGACGCGATCGTCCGCGCCGGCCGGATCGAACCGCGCGCCTGGTCCCCCCTCGTGGAACACCTCGCTCACCTCGACGCCCTCGGCGAGGAGCCCGTCGCGGACCGCCTCGACGTGGGAGACGATCAGGTACGACCCCCGGGCCGAGCCGGGCGGGGCGGAGGTCAGGTTCGTCCCAAATTGGATCGGGCACCCGGAGCCCGGGGGCGTGAACTGGATCAGGCGGAAGTCCCCACCGGCGGCGACGTCGGCGTCGAGCCTCCAGCCGAGGCGTCCGTAGAACTCCTTTGCGCGATCGACATCCGAGACGGGGAGGACGATCACCTCGAGAGTCGTGCCGACTGTCGCGGCCCCGCCCGCGTCGTCGCTACTGACCTGGGTTGCGCTCATGTCGACCTCCATTGGTCGCGGGTCGGTGCCGTAACTATCTCGCCTAGGTCAAGGGCGGCGAGGCGAGCGAGCGTGGCTTCGACATCAACGAAGAACCGGGCTCGTTCAGGTCGGGTCGGTCTTGCCGCCCAGCAGCTTGGCGGCCGCATCCAGGTCGGGCTCTTCGACGAGTAGTTGTGCTCCGCCGGAGAACGCGAACGCGAAGGCCCCGCCGGCGTCGTCGGCTACCACCCACGAGTCGATCCCCGCTGAGGCAAGCAGTCCCTGAGCCACCTCTGCCTCTGTCCGCTTTGGGAAGGTCGCAACCGAGCGGCGCATCGTGCTAGCCGAACGTGAACACGTAGGCCTCGATGCCGGTAGCGAGGAAGGTGATCTCGAACGTGCGGTCGGTGATCGATCCCCGCTCGCGAACCAGCTGATAGAGGCGCGGTTGGGCCACCATTCCGTGGCCGTCTTCGTCCACGTCGAGCCCATGAGCATCGCCAGGAGGTTCGCCGTCGATCAGCACTCGGAAAGGCACGGACATCCCGCGCTCCCGCCCTCGCAGGACGAGATGCACGTCGCGGGCATGGAAGCGGAAAGCGATCCCTCCGTCGGCTCGGTTCAGCACGCTCGCCCCGCTCTCGATCGTCCAGTCCCCCGAGAGAGCCCAGTGGTTGAGCCTCAACGAGTCTGGCGCGACGTACGTTCGAGACTCGTCGAACGCGACACCACCCAGAGACGCGAAGTTCTGAGTTTGCTCGTAGCCGAGATAGGTCTCGGGCGACGCCAGGTTCGTCCAATCGGCGTGAACCTCGAAACCGTCGGCCGCGACCGAAACCAGAGCTTCACCGACGTCCTCGACCCCGGCCTCGCGCAACAACCGCTGAATGACCCGTTCGCACTCTTCGTAGCGACCCTCGCCGAACTGGTGGTGCCGGATTCGCCCCTGCACGTCGGCGATGTACACAGCGGGCCAGTAGTGGTTGCTGAACGCGCGCCAGACCCCATAGTCGCTGTCGATCGCGATCGGATACCCGATCCTCATGTCCTTCACGGCTTGGCGGACGTTGTCGACGTCTTGCTCGAACGGGAACTCGGGAGCATGCACGCCAACGATGACCAACCCCCGATCGTGGTACTTCTCGGCCCACGCGCGGACATAAGCGAGCGTGCGGAGCCAGTTGATGCAGGTATATGTCCAGAAATCAACGAGAACAACCTTCCCCTCGACGTCCGCCGCGGTGAGCGGAGGCGAATTCAGCCACCCGGACGCCCCGTCGAAGCCCGGGAGGCGACCCTCGGAGGACATCGGAGCTCGCCCTCCATGGCGGAACGCGTCAAGCCAGCTCATGTCGGTGAAGTAGTCGCTGCTCCTATCCTGGCTACTTGCGCAGTGGTCTGAAGCTGGCGCGGATCTCTTCTGAGAAAAGCTGCGGCTGTTCCCACGCGGCGAAGTGGCCGCCCCGGTCAAGCTGATTGAAATAGAGGAGGTTGTTGGGGTACGCGCGCTCTGCCCAGCTTCGCGGTGCCTCGTAGAGCTCTTCGGGAAAGACGCTTATCGCGAACGGGATGGTGATGGGCTTGGCGTCGAAGAAGTCGGCCTTGTTCTCCCAGTAAAGGCGAGAGGCCGAGACTCCGGTATTTGTCAGCCAGTAGAGCGTGATGTTGTCCAGTAGGTCGTCTCTGGTGAGCGCGCTCTCGTAGCAGGCACGTGCGATCCGGACGGGATCCCACCCCGTGGCGGTCGGCTTGGCGGAGAACCCGTGGCCCGGCAGCGAGGGAATCACCAGATGGAAGGCGTCCTGCGCGCTCCCGCCGTGGGCGGTGGGATCGGTGAGCGGCTCGATGATCTTCAGCTGCTCGATGATCGAGCCAGGCCACCCGTGCGTGACGATCAGCGGCAACGCGTCCTCATGCCGGGAGCGAACGTGAATGAAATGAATGTCCAGCCCATCGATCTCGGTGATGAAGTTCGGTAGGGCGTTCAGCTTCGCCTCGCACTTGCGCCAGTCGTAGTCTGACCCCCAGTAGCGCGCGAGCTGCTGCATCATCGCGAGTGGCACGCCCTGCGAGTCGTCGCTGACCGTCTCGCGCTCGGGCCACCTGGTCGCATTTACGCGCCTCCTGAGCTCGGTCAGCTCTCCCTCCGGAAAACCGACCTGGAACGGCCGGATAGCGGTCCCCGTCTGTTCTGCAACTTCAGTAGCGGACATCTGCTCCTCCTACGGTTGTGTCGCGCATCGGGCCACCGTAGCCGCAGGGCGCGTCGGTCGGCAGCCCGAGCGGAACTTGGCGGAATCCTGGTGTGGGGCGATGGACGAACTGGCTCCTGACAAGGCGATACCACGATGACCCTCAGGTCTCGCGTACGCCGGCCGTTTGCTGGAGCCGGGAAAGCGTGGCCGCCGAAGGCTGGGGCGATGCTACTCCTCGAAAACTGACCGGCAAGGACACTTTTTGTTACGTCGAACGAGATTTAGAATCGGCCCATGGAGCCGCTCAGGGACGGCACCGACCACCTCCGCGTCTTGATCGCCAACGAGCGCAAGGACCGCCTCGCGCAGGTCGCCCCGATCGTCATTGCCCTAGGCCACGAGGTAATCGCACGAGAGATCGACGTCGAGGACATCGGATCCGTCACTGCGCGGGAGCGACCCGACGTCGCGCTGGTCGGACTCGGTGAGAGCTCAGATCATGCACTCGGCCTGATCGACAAGATCGTCCACGAGGCCGCCTGCCCCGTAATCGTCCTCCTCCACGCCCCCGATCCAACGTTTCTCAAAGAAGCCGCCAAGCGAGGCGTGTTCGCCCACACCTCAGACGACGACGTCGAGGACTGGCAGGGGTCGATCGATATCGTCCTGCGCCGATTCGCCGAATACCACGATCTCCAGGAAGCCTTCGCGCGTCGCGCCGTAATCGAGCGAGCCAAGGGCATCCTGATGGAACGCCACTCGATCGACGCAGACGCCGCGTTCGAGAAGCTCCGGGAACGCTCACGAATCGACAACCGCTAGCTGATCGACCTCGCGGCGGCCGTCGTCGATGGCCACCTCCTCCTCCCAAAGCAACCGGCGGCTCACGAGAACACCGAGCTTCCCTCAAATCCGAACCTGACAGCGACGGACCGATAGGCAAACTCCCTGGTGATGCGACCCACGCCGACGACGACCGGGAACGTGAAGCGAGCCCGAGCGCTGAATAGAGCGCCCGCGTGAGGAGCGGCTCGCCTCATCGCATTCAAAGTCGACGACCAGGACGCGTTGCTCGCGATCGTCCGGGCCGCGCAGGCGAAGGCCCGGTGCTGGTCAAGATCAGCCATTGAGAGTCAGAGCTGATCGGCTGGCGAACTTACGCTCCTACTCGAGCCGGACGGATATCGCCAGCGCTAGGCGAGCGCTCCGCCACGCGACCGATGGTTTGCGCTCGGACCCCGCTTTGATGCCCGGGGGTGCCTGTCACCCCAGAGGCTGGCTGTCCTGCTCCGCGCGGAAAGCTCGCATCTCGGACGAGCGCTTTCGCCCTCTGCGCCTCCTTGGAGCGCACTATTGGATTGGCCACATCGCAGTCGTCCGATTGGGCGACGCGCCGGCTGTCGCGGGCGATCGCTTTTCCCCCAGAAGCGATCGCCCCGGCCGGCATCGCGGGACGATTGCAATCGACGGGACACGCGCCCGATGGTGCTGGCGGGACGGATGCCGCGCCAGCACCGAAGCGATCACCTCTCGCGGGTGGCCGGCGTGCGGCTGCTCCGCTGGTCGCGAAGGAGGGCCGGCGGATGGCGCGAGGCGGCGAGCCGGACGTCGCGCAATTGGCGACGAGCGGGTGCGGCGCCACGCGCGACTCGAGACGCGCTTTCGTGGTCGCGCGGGCATGGGAGGCCAGACTGCTTCGTGACTGCGTGTGTCCCGGAAGCGGCAGCCAGCGACGCAGGCCTCGACCACCGTCACATTGCTGCTCTTCGCCCAAGCGGCGCTCGCCGTTATCCCGACTCCCACTCGCGGCGCAGAACGGCGAAGGTCCGCACGGTCGACCACTCGCCCTTGAACCAGTCGGCTTCGATCAGCCGCGCCTCGCAGCGGAACCCCAGGCGGTCGAGCAGCCGATGAACGGCGCGGTTGCGGTCGTCGGCCTGGGCGTAGACGCGATGGAGGGCGTGCTCCTGGAACAGCTTGGTGATGACGGCGGTAAGCGCCTCGGTTGCCAGCCCGGAGCCCTGATGTAAGGGCGAGAACGTGACGCCGATCTCGGCGGTCGCCGGCTGATCGTCGACGACGCGGACTGCGCAGTCGCCGGCCAGCCTGCCGTCGCGCCGGTCGATGGCGGCCAACTGGACCCACGCTCCCGGCTCGCGGAACTCGACATCGCGTTGCGAGGCCAGAAACCGCTCAGCGTCCGCCATCGAGTACGTCGGATGCCACGACTGATAGCGAGCGACCTCGGGGTCGCTGCGATACGCGACGAATGCCGATAGGTCCTCGGCCAGAAATGGCCGCAACGCCAGTCGCTCCGTGACGATCAACACCGGGGGCATCGTGTCAAGGTGCGCGTGTCTCTGTCGCTTTTCACGCCATGGGCAGCCGCTGCGGCTCTGCCGCTCCAGGCGTCGACCGGTGGCGGCAGCATGGTCGACGGCGTGGTGGCGAGCGTCGGCAGGTCCCTTGCCGACATCGTCGTGACCCATCGTGTCCGCGAGCAGTCACGCGCGGCGCCCCTTCCGGCGTGGAGATCATTGCCGCTCCGCCACAGGAGCAGCCACGCCGCCTGTCCCGAATCCGCTGACCGCCGGCAAGGGCGTCAAGCCCCTGACCTGAACCCCGACCCAACCCCCGCTGGGGAGAAACGATCGCCACGGGTGGGGACATTCGATGGCCACCAGCGGGGAGAAATGATGGCCACCAGTGGGGAACTAAGTGGCCACCATCGGGGAGAAACCGATGGCCATTGACACGTCTCGGTCTCGCTGTCGGACCGCCGGCGCTCAGGATTGAGTTCGTTCCTTCAGCGAGCGTCGGGGCCTGAGATCACCGTTTGCTGTTTTGCGACGCGAGCGAGCCGCCAGCTGCGGTCCCAGCCAGTTTGATCCTTGACGTCGAGCTCATGGCTGCTCTGGCGTGATCGATTTCTGTCGTCGTCTCGGGCCGACGTTCGCTGAGCGCTGGCGTTTGCGACGGCGCGGTCGTGGCGTCGCGGATGGCCGGAGCGTGCCATGTTGTGGCGGAGCTCTGCGTCAGGGGGTCGTCACCGCCGCGGCTGGGCGGTGACGCGGACTCGTTGTGCTTGTCGGGGCGCCGCGGGCGAGAAGCCAGGCGTGAAGTGCCGCTCTGCGTTGCGCGCGCTGTTCGTAGGCCCGAAGGGCGAGCAGCATGCGGTCGACCGCGCGACCGGTCGCTTGCCGTCGCGCGTGGCTCTCAAGTCGGACTCGCCACCGCGCCTGGGCGTGGATCGACGGTTGGTTCGTGTAGCCAGCATCTCCTGTCTGTACCACCACCATGCGCGACACGCAGGCTACACGGGGCGTCGGCGAGCTTTCGGTCGTGGGCGAGAACCGCTGGGCACGCGACGGCTGAACCCGGTCGCCCCGCAGGCGAAACGGCGTGCGACGATGGCGTTAGATGCGTTCACGGGTAACGAAAAGGAGATCGGCTAATGGCGACAGGTCACAGCGAGCATCCGGAGGGTCTCGTGCCACCACGTCGGCCGGTGCGGGGCGCCGCCCAGGCGCGCAAGCGACTGCGGCGTGAGTTGCGACGAGTCGGCGCTGACGGTGTGAGCCTCTACATCGATGGGCCGCGCGGCACCGTCCGTCTGCGTTTCCCACGCCAGGACCGGTGGCTTGAGCTGGCGATGGGCGAGGCTCTAGACCTCCTTCGGTCCCTTCCCAACGGCGCCGGCGCGCAGGCAACGAGCGACGCGCTGGCGCGAGGTAGCTGACGTGCCCGACTGCCCGAGAGCAGCGACCTTGCGCCAGCGCTCCTCTGGCGGACGATCGCTGCCTCTCGTCGCGGACGTCTAATCGTCGCGAACGACGGGCCGCCGCTGGTGGTGTCCATCGCGGCGCTCGACGTCTTGCGTCGTTGCCGTGTTGATGAATGGCGCGTGTGTCGCGCTTTTGCTCGACTGTGCGGACCTCCCGAGACTGGTGGTGAGGCGCTTAGCGGTGATACATTGCGGCTTGGTTGAGCCGGGAAGCCTGGTCGGCGCGAATGGTTCGTGCGCGACATGCTTCGACAGACTCAGCCCTCTCCTCCTATTGACGAACGGGTCGTCGTTGAGGGTGCGGGGGCCGGCCCGCGCGTGGTCCGGATCTGGTGAAGGCTCGCGGTGTAGTGTGATGTTCGGGCACCGATGAGCGACACGCAGGCCAATTTCTTCGGTGGCCGGACGGCGTGGGCGCGGAACCTCGCAGCGCCGGTCCGCAGCTTTTTGAGCACTGAGAGCTCCGGTGCGATTGTGATGTTGGCGGGCGCGATCGCCGCGTTGTTGTGGGCGAACTCGCCGTGGTTTCACTCGTATGAGTCGGCATGGACGACGAGGGTCGTGATCCGCGTTGGCGGTGCCGGGATCGTCTTGGACCTTCGTCACGTGGTCAATGAGGGCTTGATGACCTTGTTTTTCGTGGTCTTGGGGCTTGAGGCCAGGCGAGAGCTCGATATCGGCCAGCTGCGCGAGCGACGTCGGCTTGCGGTGCCCGTGGTCGCCGCGGCTGGCGGCATCACGGTGCCGATCTTGATCTACCTCGCGTTTAACGGCGGCGGCGCCGGCGCGCACGGATGGGGCGCCGCGATGTCGACCGACGCGGCGTTCGCGCTAGGCACCGTGGCGTTGTTGACGCCCCGGAGCGCGACCCGGCTGCGCGTTTTCTTGCTGACGCTGGCGATCGTCGACGATCTCGCCGCCCTCGTGGTGATCGCGATCGTCTATACGAGCCACATCTCGGTCGCGGCGCTCGTGGTCGCGGTGACGCTGTTCGGAGTGTTTTTGGCGCTGCGCTACGCCCCGTTCGGGCGGCCTGTGCTGTCGATCGTTGTGGCGGTCGGGCTGTGGGTCGCGATGTTCAAGTCGGGGATCGACCCGGTGATCTCCGGGGTCGCGATCGGCATGGCGCACAACGCGTTCCCGCCGGGACGCGAGGACCTCGAGCGCACGACCCAGCTGACCAAGTCGCTGCGCGAGCAACCGACGCCCGAGCTTGCACGCTCGGCGCAGCAAAGCGTGCTTTCGTCAATCTCCCCCAACGAGCGTCTGCAATACGACCTGCACCCGTGGACCAGCTATGTGATCGTGCCGCTGTTCGCGCTCGCCAACGCTGGGATCCACCTGACCGGGAAGCTGCTGGGAGATGCGGTCACGTCGCCGATCACGCTCGGGATCCTGATCGGCTACGTGCTCGGCAAGCCAGTGGGCATCTACACCGGGTCTTGGCTTGCGACTCGGCCCGCCCTGCACGCCCCCCGCTCACCAGTCAGCGGGCCGGTGCTGATCGCCGGCGGCGCGTGCGCGGGAATCGGCTTCACCGTCTCGCTGCTGATCTCAAACCTCGCGTTCACCGGCGAGCGGCTCGATGAAGCCAGGCTCGGCGTAATCGGAACGGTCGTCATCGCCCCGTTGATCGCACTAGCGGTGACACGGGTCATCAGGCGGCTCCCGAGCGAGCTGCGAGCACGCCAGATCGGCCGCACCGCGCAAGACATCCTCGACCTCGCAGACGACATCGACCCCGACCGCGATCACATTCGCGGACCCCACGACGCGCCCGTAACGCTCGTCGAATACGGAGACTTCGAGTGCCCATACTGCGGACAGGCGGAACCGGTGATCCGCGAGTTGCTGTCCTCGCTCGGCGCCGACGTGCGCTACGTGTGGCGCCACCTACCGCTAAACGACGTTCACCCGCACGCTCAGCTGGCCGCCGAGGCATCCGAGGCAGCCGCCACCCAAGGCAAATTCTGGGAGATGTACGACACCCTGCTCAGCCACCAAGACGCGCTTGCCCCGGCCGACCTCGCTCGCTACGCCCAACAGCTCGACCTCAACGTCGACCGCTTCTCCGACGAGCTGCGCCGACGCGAGTACGCGCCGCGTATCAGCGAGGACGTCGCGACCGCCGACGAGAGCGGAGTCTCCGGCACGCCCACCTTCTTCATAAACGGCCGACGCCACTACGGCGTCTACGACATCAACACCCTCACCGACGCCGTCCGATCCGCAAAGAACAGAGCCCAGATCACAACCCGGATACCAGCGTCCACCGCGCCCTAGGCCCAGCGATCGACCACCTCCCACTACCCGTTTCACAGTAGCCACGCTGAGGTGCCGACCGGCCCAGCACGCTTGCGCAGATCAGGAGCGCGGATCCCCCCGCCGGACGTCTCCTTTCGTGAACACGCCCGGCGCGGCTGCTGCTTCGTCGCCGTTGAGGCA